>NZ_BSFQ01000007.1 GCF_027922425.1 Pseudonocardia halophobica
CCGGGGGATCCGCGGCGGGCCGCCCCGGGGGATCCGCGGCGGGCCGCCCCGGGGGATCCGCGGCGGGCCGCCCCGGGGGATCCGCGGCGGGCCGCCCGGGCCAGTCCGCGGGATCCCCGGCGGCGAGACCGGCCGGTTGGTTCGACAGCCCGCCCCGGCCCCACGACCCCCCGACCGTCGAGCTCGCGCCCGGTGCGGTGGCCGTGCGCAGCGACGCGTCGGCCGAGGACGAACCGCCGGCCGAGGCCGGGAAGGACCTCGGGTCGTCGTCGGGCGGCTCCGGCAAGCGGGCCCTCTCCGACGGCCTGTCCCTCTCGATCAGCGGCGCCGTCGGCTCGCTGGCCGGGTTCGTCAGCTGGCTGATCGCGGCGCGGATCATGCCGCAGGAGGCGGTCGGCTACGCCTCGGCGTTCGTGTCGGCGTTCCTGCTGGTCGCCGGCGTGGCGCAGCTGAACCTCGACTCCGCGATGATGCTGTGGATGCCGCGGTCGGGCCGCAAGGCGTCGACCCTGTTCTGGCGCAGCCACCTGGTGATCATCCCGTCGTGCGCGCTGGTCGGGCTGGCCTACGTCGTGCTCGAGCCGCTCATGGCCACGACGGGCGCCGGCGACGTCCTGCCGGTCTGGGCGGGCGGCCTGCTGTTCCTCGCCGCCGCCATCGGCTGGGGCCTGTGGGGCGTGCACGACTTCAGCCTCATCGCGGTCGGCAAGACCTGGTGGGCGTCGTGGCGCAACATCGCCTTCGCCCTCGCCCGGATCGGCATGCTGGTCGCCGTGGGCGCGAGCCTCGGGCCGTTCGGCGTCGTGCTGTCCTGGGTGGTGCCGATCGCGCTGTGGACGCTCGGCAGCGCGGTGATCGGCGGCATCTACACCCGCAAGTTCGCGCAGCTCTCGGACAAGGAGTGGCTGCCGACGCGCCGCGAGGCCGTGTCCTTCCTCGGCCCCACGACCCTGGCCCACTGGGGCACGGTGCTGCTGTTCAACCAGGTCACGGTGATCGTGACCCAGCGCTTCGGCGCGACGACCGGTGCCGCGTTCTTCATCGCGTGGCAGGCGGTCATGGTGATCGACATCGCGGCGCAGCGGTTCATGCAGTCGTTGTCGGCGCAACTGGCCCGGGACCCGGAGAACTCCGCGGCGCACATCCGGGCCTCCCGCAAGCGGCTCTACCTGATCTTCCTGCCGATGATCGTGGTCGGCGTGCTGCTGGCCCGGTTCGGGCTGGAGTTCTTCGGGCCGGGCTACGCCCAGGCGGACGACGTGCTCCGCGTGCTGCTGATCGGCATGATCGCCCGGCTGGTGATCTCGCACGAGCTCGGCGTGCGGCAGGCGCGGCACGACGGCGTCGGCTTCGCCCGGCTGCAGCTGATCAGCACGGCCTTCGTGATCGTCGTGGTGCTGTTCATCCCGATCGGGCCGGCCGACGCCTCGGGCGCGCACCCCGTCGAGCAGCTGATGCCGGTGGCGGTGGGCTACGCGATCTCGCAGCTGGTGTGTGCGGTCGCGGTGATCGTGTGGCCGCGGCTGCGCCGCCGCAACGTCGCGACCAACTGATGGGTTATGGAACCATAACGCTCTCATTCGGGCGAAAAACGAGCGTTATGGTTCCATAACGCCCGAATCCGGGTGGAAAGCGAGCGTTATGGTTCCATAATGCGGCTCAGCCCAGTCCGCCGATGGCGACGTACTTGAGCTCGAGGAACTCCTCGATCCCGACCGTGCCGCCCTCGCGGCCCAGCCCGGACTCCTTGGTCCCGCCGAACGGGGCCGCCGGGTTGGACACCAGCCCGGTGTTGAGCCCGACCATCCCGCTCTCGAGCTTCTCCGACACCCGCAGCGCCCGGTTCAGGTTCTCCGTGAACACGTAGTTGACCAGGCCGAACTCGGTGGCGTTGGCCGCGGCCATGGCCTCGTCCTCGGTGTCGAACACCGAGATCGGCGCGACCGGGCCGAAGATCTCCTCGTGGTTGAGCCGCGAGTCCTGCGGCACGTCCGTGAGCACCGTCGGCGGGTAGAAGTAGCCGGGGCCCTCCGCGGCCTCGCCGCCGACCTTGACCTGGGCGCCGTTGGCGATCGCGTCGCCGACCAGGTCGACGACCTTGTCCCGGCCCTTGGCGTCGACCAGCGGGCCGACCTGCACGCCGTCCTCGGTGCCGCGGCCCACCTTGAGCGCGCCCATCCGCTCGGCGAGCTTGGCCGCGAACTCCTCCGCGACGCCGCGCTGGACGTAGAAGCGGTTGGCCGCGGTGCACGCCTCGCCCATGTTCCGCATCTTCGCCAGCATCGCGCCGTCGACGGCCTTGTCGAGGTCGGCGTCGTCGAACACGAGGAAGGACGCGTTGCCGCCCAGCTCCATCGACGTCCGCAGCACCTTGGCGGCGCACTGCTCCAGCAGGATCTTGCCGACGCCGGTCGAACCCGTGAACGAGAGCTTGCGCGCCCGGCCGTCCTTGATGATCGGCTCCATCACGCCGCCCGCGTCCGTGGCCGTGATGACGTTGAGCACGCCGGCCGGCAGCCCGGCGTCGAGCAGGATCTGGCCCAGGGCCAGCATGGACAGCGGGGTCTGGTGGGCGGGCTTGATCACGACGGTGCAGCCCGCCGCGATCGCCGGGCCGATCTTGCGGGTACCCATGGCCAGCGGGAAGTTCCACGGCGTGATGAACACGCACGGCCCGACCGGCTGCTTCATCACGAGGAACCGGCTGCCGCCCGCGGGCGCGGTCGCGTAGCCGCCGTCGATCCGCACGGCCTCCTCGCTGAACCAGCGGAAGAACTCGGCGGCGTAGGTGACCTCGCCGCGCGACTCGGCCAGCGGCTTGCCCATCTCCAGGGTCATCAGGAGGGCGAGGTCCTCGACCCGCGCGATCATCGTCTCGTACGCGCGGCGCAGGATCTCCCCGCGCTCGCGCGGGGCCATGGCCGCGAAGCCGGCCTGCGCCTCGTGTGCGGCGGTGAGCGCCGCGAGCCCGTCCTCCCGGCCCGCGTCGGCGACCTCGGCGAGGACCTCGCCGGTCGACGGGTCCTCGACCTTCGTCGTCGCCCCCGACGCCGCCTGCCGCCACTCGCCGCCGATGAGCAGCCCGGTGGGGACGGCCTCGAGGACCTTCCTTTCGAGATCGGGGTTCGTCATGTCCCGGATGTTCCCATCCCGCCACACCTTGATGCACGGGCCCGATCCGTGGGCTAGGAAGGACGGGTGACGGACACGATGGCGACACTGCCGGATCTCGTGCCCCCGCCGGTGGAGCTGCCGGAGCGCGTCGCGGCGCTGCGGTCCGAGGTGCGTGCGTTCCTCGCGGAGGAACGCGCCGCCGGGGCCTGGCGTCCGCGCGCGGACACCTGGCTCTCGGGGTGGGACGAGCGGTTCACCAAGGAGCTGGCCCGGCGCGGCTGGCTGGGGATGACGATCCCGACCGAGTACGGCGGGCACGGGCGCGGCGCGCTGGACCGGTACGTGGTGACCGAGGAGCTGTTGGCGGCCGGCGCGCCGGTCGCCGCGCACTGGGTGGCGGACCGGCAGATCGGCCCGTCGCTCATGCGCTTCGGCACCGAGGAGCAGCGGCAGAAGTTCTTGCCCGGGATCGCCGCGGGGGAGGTGTACTTCGGGATCGGGATGTCGGAGCCGGACTCGGGCTCGGACCTGGCGTCGGTGCGGTCGAAGGCGGACCGCGTCGACGGCGGCTGGGAGCTGACCGGCACGAAGGTCTGGACATCCGGGGCGCACCACGCGCACGCCTTCTTCGCGCTGGTCCGGACCTCGCCGAAGGACGACACCAACCGGCACGCCGGACTGTCGCAGCTGATCGTGGACCTGAAGGCGCCGGGGGTGACGATCCGGCCGATCCCGCTGCTGACCGGGGCGCACCACTTCAACGAGGTGGTGTTCGACAGGGTCTTCATCCCGGACTCGATGGTGCTCGGCGAGATCGGGCAGGGCTGGCACCAGGTCACTTCGGAGCTGGCCTTCGAGCGCTCCGGCCCGGAGCGGTACCTGTCGACCTTCCCGCTGGTGGTGGCGCTGCTGGGGGAGATCGCCGGCAGCGACCTGGACGCCGGGCGGCGCCGGGACCTCGGCGGGCTGGTCTCGCGGTACTGGACGCTGCGGCGGATGTCGCTGGCCATCGCCGGTGCACTGGAGGCGGGCAAGGCGCCCGAGCTGGCCGCGGCCGTGGTGAAGGACCTGGGTACCCGGTTCGAGAACGAGGTGATCGACGCGGCCCGGCTGCTGGTGTCGATCCCGCCGGACCGGGGCGCCGCCGAGGGCGGGTACGCGCGGCTGCTGGCCGACGCGGTGCTGCACGCCCCGGGCTTCACGCTGCGGGGCGGGACGAACGAGATCCTGCGCGGGATCGTCGCCCGCGGATTGGGGCTGCGCTGATGAGTGCCGAACTGCGGGAGATGGCGGAGTCGGTCTTCGGCGACGCCTGGGACAACTCCACGGACGCGTTCGACGCCGAGCTGTGGAAGACCGTCGAGCAGACCGGGCTGGCCCGGCTGACCCTGCCCGAGGAGGCCGGGGGCAGCGGCGGCACGGTGTCCGACGCGGCGGCGGTGCTGACCGCGGCCGGGCAGTTCGCGGCGCGGGTGCCGCTGGTGGAGACCGACCTGCTGGCGGCCTGGCTGCTGCACGCGGCCGGGCTGGAGGTGCCGTCCGGCCCGTTGTCGGCGACGGTCGCGGGGAACCTGTCGATCCAGCCGGCGGCCGGCGGGGCCGGCGCGGACGTGTCCGGCACGCTGCGCCGGGTGCCGTGGGGCCGTGCGGTCGGCGCGGTCGCGGTGCTGGCGGGCGAGCAGGTCCTGCTGATCGACACCACCGGTGCCGGGGTCGAGGAGGGGGCCAACCTCGCCGAGGAGCCCCGGGACGACCTGGTGCTCAACGAGCTGACCGTGCGGCACGTGGCCGACGTGCCGTCGGTCGCACTGGTCGAGTTCCCGCTGCGTGCGGCGCTGGGCCGGGCGCTCCTGCTGGCCGGTGCTGCCCGCGGGGCGGTGGCGATGGCGGTGCGGTACGCCACCGAGCGGGTGCAGTTCGGCCGCCCGATCGCGAAGCTGCAGGCCATCCAGCAGTCCCTCGCGCTGGCCGGTGCGGAGGTGGCCGCCGCGGCGGCGGCGACCGAGGCCGCGGCACGGGAGGTCGACAAGCACGGGTTCGCCGAAGCGTCGTTCGCGATCGCCGCGGCCAAGGCGCGCGCGGGGGAGGCGGCCGGACAGGTCGCCCGGATCACCCACCAGGTGCACGGCGCCATCGGGTTCACCCGCGAGCACGACCTGCGGCTGGTCACCACCCGGCTGTGGGCCTGGCGGGACGAGGACGGCTCGGAGGCCTACTGGAACGACCGGGTCGGCGCCCGCGCGCTCGAGGCCGGCGCCGACGGTCTCTGGCCGTTGCTCACCGGCACGCCCTGAGGGGTGCGGCCGGCATCCCCGCGCGGGGATGCCGGCCGGCAGGGAGCGGCGGGTCAGGTCCCGGGCTGCTGCCGCGCGCCCGGCAGCTTGCGGAAGTCCCAGCTGCTGATCTTCTCCGGGGTGAGCCGGAGCCACGCGTGCCGGCCGTCGATCACGACGTGCCCGCCGGTGTACTTGTCCGCGAAGGCCTGCTCGACCCGCTCCAGCTCGGGGTTCGGCTCGCCGGTACGGGGGATCTCGCCCACCGGCTCCACCCGCCCGCGGATCTCGACGCCTCGGAGCTGGTCGTAGTCGTGCCCGGCGTCGACCACCGCCCCGATCCGCGGGTCCTTCTCCAGGTCGGCCCAGCGCTGCGCGCGGACGAGCGAGGTCAGCCACATCGCGGACCCGTCCCAGTGGAACCAGAGCGGGGTGGCGTGCGGGCCGTGCGTGCCGTTGGTGGCCACGCGGACGGTCCGCTCCTCGGCGAGGAAGGCGTCCCGCTCGTCGTCGGTCATGGCGATGGCCCGGCCCCGGCGCTGGGTCTTGGGTGCGGTCATGGCCCGGACATTACCGATCGGTAGAGACGCGCGGTGGCCAGCCGGGCACCCTCGGCGAGCGCCCGGAACTTCTCCCGGACGACGGTCGGGTGCACCTCGGGATGGAAGGTCGCGCGGGAGGAGAAGCCGCAGTCCGCGCCCGCGAGCAGGTTCTCCCGGCCGACCAGGCCCGCGTAGGTCACGAGCTGGTCGGCGATCAGCTGCGGGTGCTCCACGTAGTTGCTGGCGTGCCCGAGCAGGCCGGGGATCAGCACCTTCCCCTCGGGCAGGGCGAGGTCCTCCCAGACCCGCCACTCGTGCTGGTGGCGGGGGTTGGCGACCTCGAAGGAATAGGCTCCGGCGTGGATCCGCAGCATCACGGGCGCGATGTCGGCGAAGGGCAGGTCGTGGATCCGCGGGCCGTGGTTGAGCCCGTAGCAGGTGTGCAGCCGGATCCTCTCCTCCGGGATTCCGCGCAGCGCGTGGTTGAGGATCTCGACGTGCTGCTCCGCGAGGCGGCGGCCCTCGGCACGGTCGTCGTGGCTGAGGTACTCGATCAGCCACGGGTCGTCGACCTGCAGGAGGAACCCGGCGTCGACGATCGCCAGGTACTCCTCGCGCAGGGCCTCGGCGACCGCGCCGAGGTAGTCGGCGTAGGAGGAGTAGTACTCGTTGCGGCCGAAGCCGCTCGGGCTGGTGCTCGGCAGGAAGGCCTCGGCGGCGTCCTGCCCGTCGAGCGCCGCGCGGAGGTTCTCGACGTCCGCGCGCAGCTGGTCGTGCCCGGCGTAGCCGACCGGCCCGGTGCAGACCATGGTGGTCATGGGGGAGACGGTGTCCTTGTACTTGCCGAGGTAGCCGGCGTAGTACTCCGGGAACGCGTCGATCTCCGCCTGCCACGAGGGCGGCATGAGCTTCTCGCCGGTGCTTCCGGAGAACCCGGTGAGCCGGTCCTTGACGTAGGTCAGGAAGCTGACCTTGCTCATCTCGCCGTCGGTCACCACGTCGATGCCGTCGGCGGCCTGCTCGCGGACGCGGTCGGCGACGGCGGCGGCGATCTGCTTGGCGTACGCGTCGGCGTCGTAGGGCCGGCCGTGCTCCTTCTCCCGCATGACCTCGAGCAGGTCGTGGGGTCGGGCCAGGCTGCCGACGTGGGTGGTGAGGATCCGCTCCGTGCTGCGTCGCATGGTCCCCGGACGGTAGGAGCCGCGCCGGGCCCACGGGAGCGCGGCGTTCCCCGCTCGCGAACCACCTCATTCAACGGTCGTTGAAAAAAGGGCGAACCGGGGCTACGCTCCTGCCACGCACGAGGAGGTGCGCCATGACGCACACGCTGCCGCTCACGGACGGCCCACGGACCCTCGACCTGGCCGCGGCCGCGGATCCGGCGCTGGTCGGCGGGAAGGCCGCCTCCCTCGGCCGGCTGATCCGCGCGGGATTCCCGGTCCCGCCCGGCAGCTGCGTCACCACCGTGGCCTACCGGGCCGTGGCCGACCCGGTCGCGCGGCCCCTGCTCGACGCCGGCGCCGCGCCCGCCGACCTGCGCGCGGCCGTCCGGTCCGCCCCGGTACCCGCGGTGCTGGCCGCGGCGATCCGGGCGCTCGCCGACGGCCCGGTCGCGGTGCGGTCGTCGGCCACGGCCGAGGACCTGCCCGACGGCAGCTTCGCCGGCCAGCAGGACACGTTCCTCGACGTCGAGGGCCCCGACGCCCTGCTCGACGCGGTCCGCCGCTGCTGGGCCTCGCTCTGGACCGACCGCGCCGTCGCCTACCGGGCGGCCAACGGGATCGACGACCGCACGGTCGCCCTCGCCGTCGTCGTGCAGCGGATGGTGCCGGCCGCGGCCGCGGGCGTGCTGTTCACCGCGAACCCGGTCACCGGCCGGCGGGGCGAGACGGTGATCGACGCGGCGCCGGGGCTGGGGGAGGCCGTGGTCTCGGGCACGGTCGATCCCGAGCACCTCGTGCTCGACGCGGGCGGCCGGGTCGTCGAGCGGCGGGCCGGCGGCGTGGGGCCCTGCCTGTCCGACGACCGCGCCCGCGAGCTCGCCGCGCTCGGCCGGCGGGTCGCGGAGCAGCACGGCGGGCCGCAGGACCTCGAGTGGGCCGTCGACGGCACGGACCGGGTCTGGCTGGTGCAGGCGCGGCCGGTCACCACGCTCTACCCGCTCCCCGAGCCGCGGGCGCCAGGCCTGCGGATCTATCTCAACGTCAACGTCGCGCAGGGGGTGCTCGGCCCGCTCACCACCGCCGGGCAGGGCGCCTTCCGGGTCCTGACCGGCTCGATCGCCCGGCTGTTCGGGGTTCCGGTGCCCGACGTCCGCGCGGGCGCACCGGTGCTGACGGTGGCGGGGGAGCGGCTGCTGGTCGACGTGACCGGGGCGCTGCGGCACCCGGTCGGTCGGATCGTGATCCCGCGCCTGTTCGACGTCATGGAGGCGCGCTCCGCCGCCGTCCTGCGCCGGGTCGTCGCCGACCCTGCGTTCGCGGTGCTGCCGGGGCGGCGGTTCCGCTTCGCCCGCGCGCTGGCCCGGGTGTTCCGCCGGTTCCGGGTGCCGCCGCGGCTGGTGCTGGCGCTGCTGGCGCCGGACCGGGCCCGCCGGGCGGTCGTCGCGGCGGTCGGCGACCTGCGCGACCGGCTCGACGACCGCGGCCCGCTGCCCCCGAGGGCGCGCCTCGACCGGCTGGAGGCGACGCTCGCGCAGGAGATGCCGGCCGTGGCGGGGCGGGCCTTCCCGGTGGCCGCGGCGGGGTTCGTGGCGTTCGGGCTGGCCGCCGCGTTGCTGCGCGGCCGGGCCCGGCCCGGCGAGCTGTCGACGGTCCTGCGCGGGCTGCCGCACAACGTCACCACCGAGATGGACCTCGCGCTGTGGGCACTGGCCGGCCGAATCGCCGCTGACCCGCCCTCGCGTGCACTGGTCGGCGGCCCGGTCGAGGCGGCGCGGGCAGCTCTCGCGGCCGGCACGGCGCCCGCGGTCCTGGCCGACGGGCTGCGCGAGTTCCTCGGGCGCTACGGGCACCGCGGAATCGCCGAGATCGACCTCGGGGTGCCGCGATGGCGCGAGGACCCGTCGTACCTGCTCGGGGTCCTGGCGGGGTACCTGCGGGTCGACCCGGCGCGCTCACCGGACCGGGTCTTCGCCGCCGCGGCGACCGAGGCGGAGCAGACGGCCGCGGCCCTCGCGGCCCGGGTGGGCGGCCTGCGCGGCCGGGTGGTGCGGTTGCTGCTGGGCCGGGCCCGGGCGCTCGCCGGGCTGCGCGAGCTGCCGAAGTTCACCCTGGTCACCGTGCTCGACGCGGCCCGCGCCGATCTCCTGGCCGTCGGGGAGGCACTCGCCGCGGAGGGCCGGATCGCCGCGGCCGGCGACGTCGTCCACCTCACCGCGGACGACTGCCGGGCGGGCCTCGCCGGGGCCGACCTGCGGGCGCTGGTGGCCACCCGGCGTGCGGTGCACGACCGCGAACGGCGGCGCCGGCACGTCCCGCGCATCCTGCTCTCGGACGGGACCGAGCCCGAGGCGCTGCCGGATCCCGCCGCGCCGCCGGCGGTGCCGGGGGAGCTGCGCGGCACCCCCGCGTCGGCCGGTGTGGCCGAGGGACCCGCGCGGGTGGTGCTCGATCCCGCCGACGCCCGCCTCGAGCCGGGGGAGATCCTCGTCTGCCCCTCGACCGACCCCGGCTGGACGCCGCTGTTCCTCACCGCCGCCGGGCTGGTCATGGAGATGGGCGGGGCGAACTCGCACGGGGCGGTCGTCGCGCGCGAGTACGGGATCCCGGCCGTGGTCGGGGTGCCCGGCGCGGTCGCGCGGATCAGGACCGGCGAGCAGGTGGTCGTCGACGGGACGGCGGGCCGCGTGCTGCCCCTGTGAGTGGCAATAGTCGCTATAGCAGTGATTGCCGCTCACGAGGGTTCGGGGTCGTCGGGGAGGATCGATCCGTGCCCACCCGCGCCCTGGAGGCATTCCTCGCCGAGCCGCGACCGACGCCGTTCCTGGTGCTCGACACGGGGCTGGTGGCACAGCGGTACACCGAGCTCGCGGCCGCCTTCCCCGGTGCGGAGATCCTCTACGCGGTGAAGGCGTGCCCCGAGCCCGAGGTGCTGCGCACGCTCGCCGCGCTCGGCAGCGGCTTCGACGTGGCCGGCGCCGAGGAGATCGCCCTGTGCCTCGACGCGGGGGCCGACCCGGCCCGACTGTGCCACGGCAACCCCGTCCGGGGCCCGGGCGCCGCGGCGGCCGTCGCTGCGCAGGGCGTCCGCCGGTTCGTCACGGACAGTGCGGAGGATCTCGCGGGCCTGCCGGCCGGCGCCGAGGTGCTCGTGCGCGTCCTCGTCGCCGACGACGGCGCCGCGACCCCGTTCCTCGGCAAGTTCGGGGCGACCCCGGCCGAGGCCGCCCGGCTCGCCCGCGGGACCGCCGGGGTCGCGTTCCACGCGGGATCGCAGCAGCTCAGGTCCGCGGCGTTCGCCGAGGGGGTCCGGGTCGCGCTGCGGGTGGCGCACGCGGCGGGCATCGCGCGGCCGGTGCTCGACGTCGGCGGTGGGCTGCCCGTCCGGTACCGCGCCGAGGTCCCGCCGCTCGACGCGTACGCCGAGGCGATCCACGGAGCCGTCGCCGCCGCGGTCACGGCCGGTGACGTCGACGGCGTCCGGCTGATCCTCGAACCCGGCCGCGTCCTCGTCGCCGAGGCGGGGGTGCTGCGGACGACCGCCCTGCGGGTCTCCCGGCGGCCCGGCATCGACCACCGCCGCTGGGTCTACCTCGACGCGGGCCGCTACCAGGGGCTCGCCGAGGCGGAGGGGGAGGCGATCGACTACCCGGTGCGAGCGCCCGGCCGCAGCGGCCCGCCCGGCCCGGTCGTCCTGGCCGGCCCCACCTGCGACGGCGACGACGTCCTCTACCGCCGCAAGCCCTACGCTCTGCCCCTCGACCTCGCCGCCGGCGACGCCGTCGACCTCCTGCACGCCGGCGCGTACACCGCGAGCTACGCCTCGGTCGGGTTCAACGGGTTCGGCCCGCTGCCCGTGCACGTCCTGAACGCAACCTAGGGTTCTGCACTGTGCAGACGTCCCATCCCGTCGGCCGGCACGTCCTCGGCGAGCTGCGCGGCATCGATCCGGCCCTGCTCGACGACGCCGACGGCCTCCGGCACGCGCTGCGCACGTCGCTGCTGGCCGCGGGCGCGGACGTGCGGCAGGTCGTCGCGGAGCCGTTCGAGCCGCAGGGGGTCACGGTCGTCGCGCTGCTGGCCGAGTCGCACGCGTCGATCCACACCTGGCCCGAGCTCGGGTCGGCGTTCGTCGACGCCTTCACCTGCGGCGACGGCGCCGACCCCGTGTACGCCGTGCGACGGCTGGCGCTCACCCTCGGCGCCGACGACGCCGCCATCGAGGTCGTGGACCGCGGCGGCGCGGGACGTGTCGACGAGCCGATCTCGCCGGGGCTGACCAGGCACTGGCAGCTCGACGCGGTCCGGGTGCGCACCCGCACCGCGCTGCAGGAGGTGCTGATCGCGGACACCGCGCACGGCGTCACGCTGTTCTGCGACGGTGAGCGGCAGAGCGCCGAGCACACCCAGCTGACCTACCACGAGGCGCTGTTCGTGCCGGCCGCGCTGCTCGCCGAGCGCCGCGAACGCGTGCTGGTGATCGGGTCGAGCGAGGGCGTGGTGAGCGAGCTCGCGGTGGCGTGCGGCGCGGTGCGCGTCGACCACGTGGACCTGGACCGGGACTGCGTGCGGCTCTGCGCCGAGCACCTGCCGTACGGCTACACGCCCGCCGCGCTCGCCGCGGCCGAGGCGCACGAGGGGCCGGTCCGGATGCACTACGACGACGGGCTCGCCTTCGTCGACACGACCGACGGCACCTGGGACGTGATCGTCGTCGACCTGCCCGACGAGCGCCCCGACGAGCCCGGCGCCCAGCTCAACCGGCTCTACACCGGCGACTTCCTGACCCGCTGCGCGGCGCGGCTGCGGCCGGGAGGCGTCGTCGTGAGCCAGGCCGGGAGCCCGGCGCAGTGGCGTGACGCCACCCTCCGCGCGGCGTGGGAGCGGTTCGGTGCGGTGTTCCCGCACCGCGTCTACGTCGGCAGCCCCGAGCACGAGTGGGCGTTCGTCTGCGGGCTGCCCGACGCGCCCCCCGAGGACCCCGCCGAGCTGGTCGCCGCCTGTCTCGACGGGCTGGGCTACGCGCCCCACACGCTCGACGCCGCCTCGCTGCGGGCCGCACTCGTCCCCCCGCTGCGCCTGCGGCGTTCACTCACTGGGATGGAGATCGATCCCGCCGCGCGATCATCTCGTTAGTGTCCCGGTGGTGCCGGGCCCGGTGCCGTCCGCCCGCCTCCCCGGCGGGCGCTCCCCGCCCCGCCCGCTCCCCGGAGGCCGCCCGTGCGCCGTGTCCCGTGTCGATTTCCGGCCACTCGTCGGTCCCTGGCCGTGCTCGTCGGCGTGGTGCTCGCGCTGGTCGGCACCGTCGGCACCGCGGGGACGGCCCTGGCCGACGACACCGAGCAGGCCGGCCGGTACGTCGCCCTCGGCGACTCCTACAGCGCGGGCCCGCTTGTCCCGCCGCAGACCGGGCAACCCGCGGGGTGCCTGCGGTCGGGTTCCAACTTCCCGTCCGTGGTGGCCGAGGGGACGGGCGCCACGGACTTCGTCGACGTGAGCTGCAGCGGCGCCACCACCGCGGACTTCACGGCACCGCAGAAGGTCACCTTCGGCGAGAACCCGGCCCAGTTCGACGCGCTGACCGGGACCGAGGACCTCGTCACCTTCACCATCGGCGGCAACGACATCGGGTTCGGCGAGATCATCCAGGAGTGTGCGCTCCGGTCGCCGCAGCAGCCGCTCGGCGCCGCCTGCCGGGACTTCTACGGCGACCAGCTGAACCAGCGGATCGCGGAGACGGCGCCGAAGATCGTTGCCGCGCTCGGGGCGATCGGCACCCGTTCGCCGGGGGCGCGCGTCGCCGTCGTCGGGTACCCGGCGCTGCTGCCCGACGAGGGGCCGGGCTGCTTCCCGGTGGTGCCGTTCAGCCCGGGTGACGTCGCGTGGCTGCGCGGGATCGAGAAGGACCTCAACGCGATGCTCGGTGCCCAGGCGAGCGCGAGCGGGGCGACGTACGTCGACACCTACACGCCGACGATCGGGCACGACATGTGCCGGCTGCCAGGCGTGAAGTGGATCGAGGGCCTGTTGCCGACCTCGCCGGCGGCACCGGTGCACCCCAACGCACAGGGCATGGAGGCCATGGGGGCCGCGGTCCTCGCGGCGCTCGGCGCGCCCATACCGGCGGCCGCGTAGGAGCCCTACCAAACGGCCGTCCGACGGCCTACGCTCGGCTCGTGACGCGCGTCGGCGACCGGGACCTCGAAGGCATGGACCAGGCCCGGCTGGCCGCGGCCGACCGGGCCGAGCTGGTCGAAGCGGCCCGGGAGTGCACGTTCCTCTTCACCGACGAGGAGGGCTGGCCCGCTGGGGTCACGATGAGCCACCTGTTCCACGACGGCGTGTTCTGGCTGACGGCGGTCACCGGGCGCGCGCACGCGGCCGCGGCCGAGCGGGACCCGCGCGTCGGGCTGGTGATCAGCAACCTCGGTACGGACCTGCCGGGCCGGCGGATGGTGCGGATCCGCGGGCGGGCGACGGTACACCGGGACCGGGCGACGCTCGACGCCGTGCTCCCGCTCCTCGCCCGGCGCCTCCAGCCCCGCGACCCCGACCGGATGCTGCGGCTCCTCGACAGCCCCCGCCGGGTGCTGATCCGGGTGGAGCCGGTCTCGTACCCCCAGACCCACGACTCCCGCAAGATCGCCGGCGACGGCCGCGGCGGCCCGGCCCAAACTCGCAGTACGGAAGCACAACGCGATTGAGGGGCGAACTATGACGCGTGATGGAACCATAATGCGGTTTGGCGAGCAGAAATCGCGCGTTGTGGAACCATAATGCGCTGCTATTTCTCGGCGTAGGACTCCACCACGCGGGCGGGCATCGGGACGCGGACAGGTGTGGCGCCGAAGAGCGTGCGGGTGGCGGAGTCCGCGGCGGCCTGGACCAGCTCGGCGGCCTCCGGCGCGGCCGCGGCGGGGCCGTGCAGCAGCACCTCGTCGTGCTGGAAGAACACCAGGCGGGACGGGTTCCCGGCCCGGTGCAGCATCGTCCGCAGCTCCGCGAGCAGCACCAGCGCCCACTCCGCCGCAGTGGCCTGCACGACGAAGTTGCGGGTGAACCGCCCGCGCGCACGCGCCCGGGACGGCACCTCGTCGCCCGGCCGCGCCGGCGGGCACGTGCGGCCCAGCCACGACCGGACCAGCCGCCCCTCCTCGCCGGCCCGCGCCGCCTCCTCGACCACCGCGACCGCGGCCGGGAAGCGGCGGCGGAGCAGCGCGAGGTGAGCGCCGGCGTCGCCCGACGTCTGCCCGTAGATCGCCGACAGCACCGCCAGCTTGGCCCTCGCCCGCCCGTCCGGCACACCCGCCCCGAACAGCTCGGCGGCGAGACCGGCGTAGAGATCTGAGTCCCGCTCGGTGCCGCCGGCGCGGGCCAGTGCGGCGTCGCCGGCGATCGCGGCGAGGATCCGCGGTTCCAGCTGCGCGGCGTCGGCCACCACGAGCCGGCACCCCGCGTCGGCGCGCACCGCCGCCCGCACGGCCTTCGGGATCTGCAGCGCCCCGCCGCCGCGGGTGGCCCAGCGCCCCGACACCACCCCGCCGACGACGTACTCGGGCCGGAACCGCCCCTCGTGCACCCAGGTCCGCAGCCAGTTCCAACCGTGCGCGGCGTGCAGCCGCGCGAGGTCCTTGTACGCCAGCAGCGGCGCGACGGCCGGATGGTCGACCCGCTTGATCACCCACGACCGGGTGCTGGGCAGCTCGATGCCGGCCCGGGCGAAGGCCCGCAGCAGCTCGGCGGGGGAGTCGGGGTTCACCGGCCGCCCGAACGCCTCCTCGACCTCGGCCGCGAGCGCCGCGAGCCGCGGGGCCCGGCCGTGCCCGGCCGGGCGGGGTCCGAGCGCCTCGGTGAGCAGGGCGTCGTGCACGTCGGCGCGCCACGGCAGGCCCTCGGCGCGCATCTCCTCGGCGACGATCCCGGCGGCCGACTCCGCCGCGGCGAGCGTCCGGAGCCGGGGATCGGCGGCGAGCCGCCGCTGCTGGGCGCCGTGCACCGCGACGACCGCGGCCAGGGTCCCGACCGGGTCCGGCTCGGAGCGGCGGAAGAGGGCCGGCGGCTCGTCGGCCGACTCCTCGGGCCCCTCGTCCGGCGGGACGGGCTCACCGGCCAGTCGGGCCGCCGCGGCGGCCAGGCCGTGTGGCGCGCCGAAGGCCCCGTCGGCGCCGACGAGCAGGCCCTCGACCAACTCGACGTCGTGCGCCCGCTCCGCCCGCACGCCCGCGGCCAGCAGGGTCCGGTACGTGCGGGCGTTGCGCCACACCGCCCGCTGACCGCCGAGGTCCAGCTCCGGCAGCGGCACGGGACGGACGGCGGCGACGGGTTCGCCCGCCGCGTCGAGCGGGTGCACCAACGCCACGCCGCGCTCGGCGTCGACGTGCACCGCGAGCCGGGCGGCCCGCGCGGCCACCTCGACGGACGCAGCGCCCAGGCGACCCGACGTGCTCACCGCATCGCCGGGTGGGCGAGCGGCGGCCACGCGACCCGAGACGCTCACCGCAGCGCCGGGTCCGGGAGCGGCACCACCGGACCGCCCCGCCCGAACCTGCCGAGCCGGTGCACGGGCATCCCCGCCAGCAGCCCACGCGCGGCGATCCCGCGGATCTCCTCGGGCCCGGCCCCGACGGCGGCGAGGACGTCGTTGGCGGCGAGCACCCCGGTCATCGCGGCCCGCTCCATCAGCCCCGAGGGGTAGGGGCACTCCACGAAGTCGCCGGCGACCCGCACCCCCGGCGCGTCCGTGACGACGCCCGGGCGGGTGCCCGCGGTGCCGGGCGGGAACGCGGGTGCGGTGGCCTCGAGCCGTTCCTGCAGATGGACGACCCCGGCGGCAGCGGTCTCCGGCCACAGCGCCGCCAGCTCCGCGCGCATTCGCGCGGTGGCGCTCGTGACGTCCGGAGCCCGGCAGGCGTAGGAGTGCAGCTCCACGACGGACCCGCCGGTGCGCGCGGCCCAGCGCGCCGACTCACCCTCCAGCCGCGAGTACACGGTGACGGAGTCGAGCGTGGCCTCGCCCGAGACCGCGCTGAACACCGCCCGCTCCGGCCGCACGTCCCGGTCCAGCCACAGCCGCGTGACGGCGAAGGGCGGGGCGACCGTCAGCGCCGCCGCCCGCTGTGCGAGGTCCGGGGCGATCGGGGACTCGGCCAGCAGCGTCCGCAACGCCCCGGGGTCGAGGGCCAGCACCACGTGCTCGGCCTCCACCGGCCCCGCCACGCCGTGTACCCGCCACGCCCGCCCCGCGTGCTCGAGCGAGGTGACGCGCGCCCCGGTCCGGATCTCGGCCCCGAGACCGCGCAGGTGGGCGGCCAGCGGCACCCAGATCGCCGTGAGGTGGTCCTCGGCGGGCGCGTCGAAGCCGATGCCCGCCGGGTTGCCCAGGAAGTAGTAGTGGAACATCGCCACCAGCTCGGCGGCGGACAGCCCGTCCTGGTCGCAGAAGAAGGACCGCGCGAACGCCTCGAACAGCATCTGCCGGGCCCGCTCCGACACCCCGAGCCGCGCGAGGAACTCGCCCGCGCTCAGCTCGTCGAACCGCGCGGCGGTCGCGGACGGGTCGTGTGCCAGCAGGGCGAACCCGAGCGCCGCGTCGGCCCCCGCGATCTCCCGCAGCCGCAGGCTGGGGGAGCGGGCGAACAACGCGAGCAGGTTGAACGGCGGCGCGGCCGGCAGGTTCCCCAGGTCCTCGGCCGGCCAGCGACGGGAGATCACCGGGTAGCCCTCGACCGGGCGCAGGAACCCGAGCCCCGGGTCGATCCGCCGCAGGATCGAGCGCCAGGTGTCGTAGTGCCGGAAGAAGGCGTGGAACCCGTGCTCGACGACCTGCTCCGACCCGTCCGGCAGGGTGTGCGGCCAGGCGCCGAGCCGCCCGCCCAGGGTGGGCGCGGCCTCCAGCAGCGTGACCGCCACCCCGCGCTCGGCGAGCACCACCGCCGCGCTCACGCCCGCGATCCCGCCGCCGACCACGACCGCGCGCGTGCCGGGCCGCACCCGGCGGGGCCGGTCCGGCCGGGCGGGGACGAGGACCTGAGGCCGGCGACGCCACGGGAGGGTGCGACTCACGCCCCGATGATTCACACCCGGGAGCCTACGGACGGGCACCGACAGGAATGCGCGGCGTGTGAGGGCCGGTTGCCGGGGAAGGGGAACACCCCCGCAACGACGCACGCGAGGAGGAACGCATGTCGGTGGACCTGGACCGCTACGGGATCTGGCTGCGCCGCGACCAGCTCACCCCCGGGCTCGCGACGGAGATCGAGGCGCTCGGCTACGGCGCGATCTGGATCGGCGGCTCCCCGCCCGCCGACCTGGCGCTGCCCGAGGAGCTGCTGGCGGCGACCAACCGGATCGCGATCGCGACCGGCATCGTCAACATCTGGCAGGCGCCGGCACCCGAGGTCGCGGAGTCCTACCACCGCATCGAGAAGGCCCACCCCGGCCGCTTCCTGCTCGGTGTCGGGATCGGGCACCCCGAGGCCGTCCGGGAGTACCGCTCGCCGTACGAGACGATCGTCGGCTACCTCGACGAGCTCGACGCCGCCGGGGTCCCGGTCGAGGCCCGCGCCCTGGCCGCGCTGGGCCCAAAGGTGCTGCGCCTGTCCGGTGAGCGGACCGCCGGGGCCGCCCCGTACCTGACCACCCCGCGGCACACCGCCGAGGCCCGCGAGATCCTCGGCGACGGCCCGCTGCTCGCCCCGGAGCACAAGGTCGTCCTCTCCACCGACCCGGAGTACGCCCGCACGGTCGGCCGGCCGAAGGTCCGCGACCCGTACCTGCGGCTGTCGAACTACCGACGCAACCTGCTGCGCACCGGGTTCACCGAGGAGGACCTCGACACCGCGAGCGACCGCACGATCGACGCGCTGGTCCTGCACGGCGACGCGGCCGCCGTCGCCGCCGGGCTGAACGCCCACCTCGAGGCGGGCGCCGACCACATCTGCGCCCAGATCCTCACCGCGTCCGGCACGCCCGACGACGAGTACCGCGCGGCCCTGCGCGCGCTCGCCACGGAGCTGGGCCTGAGCCGAGCCTGACGTGAGCGGGCCGATCACCGCGGTGGGAGACTCCGAGCCGTGCGCGGGCGGGCGTGGATCGGGGAGCTGCGCACCTGGGTGACGGGCGTGGACCCCGGACTGGGCCGGCTGCGGCTCGCCGGGGTGGCGACGGCGGCCATGGTGCTCGCCGTCGCCCTCATGTCCGTCGTCCGCGCGGTCACCGGGCAGCCCGTCACCGTCGTGGTGTTCGCGGCGGTGCTGGCGATGGTCAGCAACCTGTCGGTGAACGAGCCGGACCTCCACCGGAGCCGCGTCACCACCGCGCTGATGGTGCTGCCCGCCGCCGCGGCGACGGTCCTCGGCACCCTGCTGGCCGAGCACCGGCTCGTCTCGGACGTCGTGTTCGTGCTGGTCATGATCGCGGCGGTGTGGATCCGCCGGTACGGGCCGCGCGGGATGGCGCTGGGCATGGCGATGTTCATGCCCTACTTCTTCACCCAGTTCCTGCAGGCGAAGCCGGGACAGCTGCCCACCCTGCTGGCGGCCGTGGCCGTCGGCTTCGGGTCGACGCTGCTGCTGCGCGGCTTCGTGTTCGCCGAGAAGCCGGAGAAGGTGCTCGACGACCTGCTCCGTGCGGTCCGGGCGCACGTGCACGCCCTCGCGCTGGCCGTCATCGACGTCCTCGAGGCGCCGGCGGACGACGAGAAGGACGTCGACGCCGCACTGCGGGACCTGCACCGCCGCCGCACCCGGCTGAACGACACGATGCTGCTGGTCGTCGACCGGATCGAGCAGCTGCGCGACGAGCGGGAGAACCCGGACGAGGAGGCCGGCGAGGACGACCCGCGGCGCGCGCTGTCCCTCGCCGTCGCCGACCTGGAGCTGGCGGCCGAGCGGCTCGCGGTCTCGACCCGGCGGCTGGCCGACGACCCCGAGCGGCCGGGCGCGCTCGAGCCCGAGGTGCGGGAGGCGCTGCTCGACGGCGTGCGCGGGCTCGCCTCGGCCACCGCGACCGGCGCGCCGGAGGCCATGCGCGGGGCGGTCCTCGCCGGGGCGCGGCGCAGCGTCGAGGAGCTCGCCGAGGAACACAGCGGTGCGCGGCCCCGCGAGCAGCGGGTGGCGTTCGCGGTCATCCGGCTGGCCGACGCGCTCGAGGGCGGCGAGAGCGCCGTCCCGGCCCCGATCACGCTGGCCCAGCAGAGCGAGGACCCCGAGGACGAGGAGGAGGTCCCGGGCCGGCCGGTCGACCGGATCGCGCTGTCCACGCGCCAGGCCGTGCAGGTCGGGGTCGCGACCAGCCTCGCGATCGTGGCCGGCGAGCTGATCTCCCCGTCCCGCTGGTACTGGGCGGTGATCGCGGCGTTCGTGGTCTTCGCGGGCACGGCGAGCCGCGGCGACGTCCTCGCCCGCGGGTGGCAGCGGCTGATCGGGACCGTCGGCGGGGTCGTGGCGGGGATGCTGCTGGCCTTCGCCGTCGGCGGCCGGGCGGTCCCGACGCTGATCCTGCTGGCGGCGTGCGTGTTCCTCGCGCTCTACCTGTTCCGGATCTCCGTCGGGCTGCTCGCCTTCTGGATCACCGCGGTGCTCGCCCTGCTCTACGGCCTGATCGGGCAGTTCTCGGTCGAGACGCTCGTGCTGCGCGTGATCGAGACGGCAGCCGGCGGCGCGCTCGGCGCCCTGGCCGCGCTCGTCATCCTGCCCAAGCACACCCGGGCCGCCTTCCGCGAGGCGCTCGACGACACCGTGCTCGCCCTCGACGAGGCCCTGGAGGCCACGGTCGACCGGCTGACCGGGCGCCCACCCACCGGCCTGCCGGTCGAGCTCGCCCGCGCCGCCGACGAGAAGCTCGGCACGCTGCGGCAGCGGGCGAAGCCACTGGACAACCCGCTGCCTCGGCGTCACGGGCGGGGCAGCTACCAGCGCGCCCTCCGGGTGCTGACGGCCGTGGACCACTACACCCGCGCGCTCGCGCGGCTGTCGGACCGGATCGTCGTCCCGGGGTGGGCGCCGACACTCGACCCCGCCGTCGAACGGATCCGGGCCAACATCGCCGGCCTCGGCGACCTGCTGCGGCCCGGCGGGCCGGCCGCGAGGGACGGGATCGTGTCGGCCGAGGACCTCGTCGACGCCGCCGAGGCGTGGGCCTCGCGCTGCGACGACCCCGGGCTGCGCCGGGACCTGCTCGCGGCGGTCCGGCCCTTGCGGCGGATCGACCAGGTCGTCGTCGGGTTCGCGGGGGACCTGGCGGGCGGGCGGGCGCGGGCTCAGGAACCCGCGGAGTCGCGCGGGTAGACCTGCGGGCCCGAGATCCCGCAGTGCGCACAGCGCTCGAGCGGGATCCGCTCCAAGGGCGGCCCGACGGGCTCGGCCTGCGGCTCGGGTTCCGCGCGCAGCCGGCTGCGGATCGTCAGCGCGGACACCAGCCCACCCAGCACCAGCAGGGCGGCCCCGATCAGCAGTGCCGTACGGAACCCGGCGTTGAAGGCCACGGGGTCGGAGTAGTCGGCGTTGCCGATCCCGGCCACCCCGGGGATCACGGCGACGGCGAGCAGCCCGGCGGCGCGGGCCACCGCGTTGTTCACGCCGGAGGCGGCCCCGGCATAGCGGTCGGGCGCGGCGTCGAGCACGGTCGCGGTGAGCGGGGCGACGGTGAGGGTGAGGCCCGCGGCGAAGACCAGGACCGCGGGCAGCACGTCGAACAGCCACGACGCCGCCGGCCCGATGCGCATCATGAGCAGCAGCCCGCAGGCGGCGAGGATGGGCCCGACGGTCATCGGGATCCGCGGCCCGATCCGCTCGGCGAGCGCCCCGGACCGCGAGGAGAACAGCAGCATGACGACGGTGACGGGCAGCAGTCCGGCGCCCGCCAGGACCGGGGGGAACCCCGCCACGATCTGTAGCTGCAGCACCAGCAGCAGGAAGAGGGCCCCGAGGGCGGCGTACACGAGCAGGGTCACGACGTTGGCGGCGGTGAAGACCCGGTCCTTGAACAGCACCGGCGGCACGAGTGGGTGCCGGGAGCGCCGCTCGACCACCACGAACACCAGCAGCGCCCCGATCCCGACGGCTAGCGCGGCCCACACCGCGCCCGAGCGCACGCCGGCACCCAGTTCGGTGAGCGACCAGGTCAGGCCCGCGAGCCCGGCCACCGCCAGGGCCGTGCCGGACAGGTCCAGCCCGCGGGCCGCCGCCACGTCCCGGCTCTCCGGCACGTGCCGCAGCGCGACCGCCACGACGACGACCGCCAGCGGCAGGTTGAGCAGGAACACCGCGCGCCAGGTCCACTCCACGAGCCAGCCGCCGAGGAACGGCCCGACGGCGCCCGCGATGCCGCCGAGCCCGGACCACGCCCCCACCGCGGCCGCCCGGTCCCTGCCGTGGAACGACGCGGAGATGATCGCGAGGCTGCCCGGGGTGAGCAGCGCCCCGCCGACTCCCTGCAACGCCCGGGCCGCCACCAGGGTCTCGATGTTCGGGGCGAGCCCGCAGGCCAGCGAGGCCAGCGCGAACCAGATGACACCGATCACGAAGATCCGCCGCCGCCCGTAGCGGTCCCCGAGCGACCCGCCGAGCAGGATCAGCGAGGCCAGGCTGAGGGTGTAGGCGTTGACGGTCCACTGCAGCCCGGTGAAGCCCGCGTCGAGGTCCTCGCCGATGTGCGCGAGGGCCACGTTGACCACCGTGCCGTCCAGCAACGCGAGGCTGGAGCCGAGCACGGTCGTCAGCAACACCCAGCGCCCGGCCGGAGTCCCCATCCGCAGCCCCTGCTCCGCCATGCGCCGGACCCTAGCCCGGGACCGGCACCCGCACCTCGTAATCTCGGCCGGTCGGTCGGCGGGCGAGGGGGAGTGTGGACGTGGCGGTCAACGTGACGGTCGGGGTGGACCGGGTCGGCGTGATCGAGCTGGACCGGCCGGAGCGGCGCAACGCGCTCAACGTCGAGACCTGCGGGCGGATCGTGGCCGCCGCCGAGGAGCTGCGGGCGGCCGCGGTCCGGGCGGTCGTGGTCACCGGGACCGGCACCAGCTTCTGCTCCGGCGCCGACTTCGGCGAGGTCTACGGCGAGGGGTTCCGGGACGCCCTGCACGCCGCCCTCGGGGCCGTGCACTCCCTGCCGGTGCCCGTGGTCGCCGCCGTCAACGGCCCGGCGATCGGGGCCGGCACACAGCTCGCCATCGCCTGCGACCTGCGTGTCGCCGCGGAGGGCGCGGTCTTCGCGCTGCCCACGGCCCGGCTCGGGCTGGCCGTGAACCCGTGGACGATCCGCCGGCTCGCGCAGGTCGCGGGCGGCGCCACGGCCCGCGCGCTGCTGCTCGCCTGCGACACCGTCGGCGCCGAGCTGGCCCTGAACCGCGGCCTCGTCGACCGCCTCGGCACGCTCGAGGACGCGCGCGCCCTCGCCGCGGAGCTCGCCGGCCTCGCGCCGCTCACCCTGGCCTACAACAAGCTGGTGCTCGACCGTGTCGAGCTGGGGGAGGAGGACCCCGTCCTCGCCGACGCCTTCGAGGGCTGCTGGCGCAGCGCGGATCTCGAGGAGGGCCGGACGGCGCGCTCCGAGAAGCGCGTGCCGGCCTACGAGGGCCGCTGACGGCGGCCCGTCCGACACCAGCACTGCTCCGTTCGGTCCTGCTCGACCACTCCGGGTAGCTGAATCAGCCAGGTGGTCGTGAGGGTGAAACCTCCGTCTCACCCGAAGGTCTCGATGTCGACGGATCGTCACCTCGGCGCGGCCGCGGCCGTCACCCGCCCCGGCGGCCGGTCGTTGAGCCGGGAAGGACGTGCGGCAGGTGAGGTGAGGATGGTCCGGCAGGACGGACGGCGGGCGGCCGGGCGGGCACGACCCGCGGCGGTCAGCGGAGCCGTGGTGGCGGGGGTGGTCGCCCTCGTCGTCGGACTCGTCGGCTTCGGTCCCGCGGCGGCCCAGCCGGACGCCCGCCCGGTGGTGCCCTCGCTGGGCGGCCTGCTCGACCCGTCGCCCGCGTCGGACGCCGAGGAGAGCGAGCCGGCCGAGGGCACGCACGAGGACGCGACCACGGAGCCGGACCCCGCGCCGAGCACCGACGACACCGACGAGGCCGAGGGCACCGGCACCGGTGCGCCGACCCGGCTCGGTGCGGCGGCCCCGGCCGCGTCGTCGGGCTCGTCCGCCGCCCGCGGCGAGGCCCCCGCGACCTACCCGAACGGAGTCGCCGGCACCCCGTGCACCGCGACGGCCCGGGCCTGCGTCGACGTGGCCGGCCGCAAGGCGTGGCTGATGGACGGCGGCACGGTCGTCCGCGGACCGGTGCAGGTGCAGACCGGTGACCAGGAGGACCCGACCCCGCTCGGCACCTTCTCCGTGCAGTGGAAGGCCGAGCAGTACACGAGCCGCGAGTACCTGGTGCAGATGCCGTACTCGGTCTTCTTCGCCCCCGGCGGCATCGCCTTCCACCAGGGCCGGCAGGACACGCCGTCGGCCGGCTGCGTGAAGCTCCTCGAGGCCGACGCGAAGGCCTTCTTCACCCACCTCCAGGTCGGCGACGAGGTACAGGTCACGTGAAGGACACCCTAAGTTCTGGCGCCGGTCGGCTTCTACGTCGAGTAGAATCGATCCCGTGCCGAGCCTGGGTGAGTTGGAACGTGCGGTCATGGAGGTCCTCTGGGCCGCAGCCCACGAAGGACGGGGCGCGCTGACCGCCCGCGACGTGCAGGAGGCGCTCGCCGACCGCGAGCTCGCCACCACGAC
Source organism: Pseudonocardia halophobica (assembly GCF_027922425.1). Taxonomy (GTDB): domain Bacteria; phylum Actinomycetota; class Actinomycetes; order Mycobacteriales; family Pseudonocardiaceae; genus Pseudonocardia; species Pseudonocardia halophobica. Next base: position 23,809 of record NZ_BSFQ01000007.1, read on the forward strand.
CGTGCTCACGGTGCTGGGCCGCCTCGAGCGCAAACAGCTCGTCGTCCGCACGCGCGACGGGCGGGCGCACCACTACCGCGCCACGGCGAGCCGCGAGGACCACGTCGCCGAGCTGATGAACGACGCGCTCGACGGCGCACCGGACCGCGGGGCCGCCCTCGCCCGCTTCCTCGGCTCCATCCCGGACGAGGAGCGGCGCAAGTTGCGGGACCTGCTCGACTAGTCCCGCCCGGCCTCCCGGACAATGGGCCGATGGCGCTCGCGGCGCTCGGCCTCCTCCTGCTCGGTGTGCTCCTCGCCGAGCCGGTCAGCCGTGCCTTCGCCCGGGCGCGCTGGACGCGGCGCGACCCCGTGGGCGGGCTGCTCGTGTGGCAGGCGATCGGCCTGGCCGGCGGGCTCTCGCTGGTCGGCTCGGGGGTCGTCTACGGGCTGTCCCCGCTCGGCGACTCCCTCCCGTCGGCCATCGGCACGCTGTTCACGGAGTGGAATGAGGGGCACTGGCCGGACCGGTTCGACGCCGTCCACCTGATCGCGATGCTCGCGGCGCTCGGCGTGGGCGCGCGTCTGGTGTGGGTGCTGGGCACGATGTACCTGCGCACCGTCCGCGCCCGCCGGCGGCACCGGGACCTGCTCGACGTGCTGGCCACGCCCTGGCCGGACTCGCCCGGTACCCGCGTGCTCGACCATCCCCAGCCCGTCGCCTACTGCCTGCCCGGCCGCAGCTCCCGGCTCGTGGTCTCGGCCGGGGTCCTGGAGGCCCTGTCGCCGGAGGAGGTGTGGGCGGTCCTCGCCCACGAGAAGTCGCACCTGCGGGAGCGGCACGACCTGGTGGTCCTGCCCTTCGTCGCCTGGGGCGCCACGGCCCCGTTCGTGCGCGGGATGGTGTGCGCCCAGGTGGCGGTGGCCGAGCTCATCGAGATGCGGGCGGACGACGTGGCGGCCTGCCGCTCCGAGCCGCACGAGCTCGTCGGGGCGCTCAAGACGGTCGGCGGCTCCGCCCCCGCCGCGGCGCTCAGCTCCTTCACCGACGCCCTCGACGCCCGCATCGAGCGCATCACCGCCCACCCCTGCCCGCTGCCCTGGTACTCCCGCGTGGCCGTCCGCCTCGGCGCACTCGCACTGGTGGCGGTCCCGACGGTGCTGCTCCTCCTGTGAGTGCTGGCTGCCCCTAGAGGGGCACTCGGCACTCACGACCCCGTACGTACTCCTCCGTATTGCGTCGGCGTTCGAGCGCGGCGAGCCTTGCCCTCTGCCGTGGTCGAGAGTCAGCTGCCGCGGTGGTAGTCGGGTAGGTGCATGAACATGTCGTCGGACCCTGCCGTCCACAGCAGGAGGGCTCGCGCGGACCTCGACGATCCGGTGGCCCGTGAGTTGTTGTCGTCCAGGATCCCGGCCCGGCTGGCCTACTCCTGGCGGGACGGGAGCCCGCGGGTGGTGCCGATCTGGTTCCACTGGGACGGCGCAGAGATCGTGATGGCGACGCCGCCGGGTGCGCCCAAGCTGAAGGCACTCGACGAGGGCGTACCGGTCGCCATCACCATCGACTCCGAGGAGTGGCCCTACAAGGTCCTCTCGGTCAGGGGGCGGGCGCACCTCTCGAAGGTCACCGGTGTCTGCGTCGAGTACGCGAAGGCAGCCGAACGCTATTTCGGCCCGGAGCAAGGTACGGCGTGGGTGAGCCGGTTCCCGCCCGAGGTCGAGATGTGGCGCATCGCGGTCACACCCGAGCAGGTGCGCATCCTCGACTTCCGCACCCGCTTCCCGAGCGCGATGCCGATCTGACCCCGGCCGGATCCGCGAGCGGCCAATAGCCCGTTGACCTGCACGAACACGGAAACGTTGCGCGGTAATCATGACGCGGGCGTAGCGTGGAGGACGTGCCGTTCACCGCACCTTCCGATCTTCCCCGCACCCTCGGCGCCCTCCGTGCCTCCGGGCACGAGCTCAAGGGCGTCAAGACCGAGATCCGCGACAACCTCCTCGCCGCCCTCCGCGAGGGCCGCGACCCCTGGCCGGGCATCGTCGGCTTCGAGTCCACCGTGCTCCCGCAGCTGGAGCGCGCCCTGATCGCCGGCCACGACGTCGTGCTGCTCGGCGAGCGCGGCCAGGGCAAGACCCGCCTGCTCCGTTCCCTCGCCAACCTGCTCGACGAGTGGACCCCCGTGGTCGAGGGCTCCGAGCTCGGCGAGCACCCGTACGAGCCCATCGCGCCCGAGACCGTGCGGCGCGCGGCCGAGCTGGGCGACGACCTGCCCGTCGGCTGGGTGCACCGTTCCGAGCGGTACACCGAGAAGCTCGCCACCCCGGACACCGCCGTCGCCGACCTGATCGGCGACGTCGATCCCGTGAAGGTCGCCGAGGGCCGCTCGCTGGGCGACCCCGAGACGATCCACTTCGGCCTCGTCCCGCGGGCGCACCGCGGTGTCGTGGCGATCAACGAGCTGCCCGACCTCGCCGAGCGCATCCAGGTCGCGCTGCTCAACGTCATGGAGGAGCGGGACATCCAGGTCCGCGGCTACACGCTGCGCCTGCCGCTCGACGTGCTCCTCGTGGCGAGCGCGAACCCCGAGGACTACACCAACCGCGGCCGGATCATCACGCCGCTCAAGGACCGCTTCGGCGCGGAGGTGCGCACGCATTACCCGCTCGAGGTGTCCGACGAGGTCGACCTCGTGGTCCAGGAGGCCCACCTGGCCGCGGAGGTGCCGCGGCACCTGATCGAGGTCGTCGCCCGGTTCACCCGGCACCTGCGCGAGTCGAGCGCGGTCGACCAGGGCTCCGGCGTGTCCGCCCGGTTCGCCGTGGCGGCCGCCGAGACGGTCGCCGCCGCCGCCCTGCGCCGCGCGGCGTTGACGGGGGAGGCACGCGCCTACGCCCGGCCCGTCGACCTCGAGGCCGTGCCCGCCGTGCTCCGCGGCAAGATCGAGTTCGAGTCCGGCGAGGAGGGCCGCGAGGAGGAGATCCTCGAGCACCTGCTGCGCCGGGCCATCGCCGACACCGCCCGGTTCGCGCTGCGCGGGGTCGACCTCTCCGAGCTGGCCGACGAGGTGGCCACCCGCCCGGTCCGCACCGGCGAGCGGGTGCCGGCGGCCGAGGTCGTCGCCAAGCTGCCGACCGTCGACTCGCTGACCCAGGTCGCGACGCGGCTCGGCGCCGAGGGCACCGAGGACCCGGGCCCGATGGCGAGCGCCGCGGAGCTGGCGCTGGAGTACCTGTTCCTCACCCGCAAGCTCGCCAAGGACGAGACCGACGACGGCGACACGGTGGAATATGGCTGATCCGCGCCGCAGGAGACTCCGCTACGCCTACGGCCCGTACGCCGGCGGGCCGGACCCGCTCGCCCCGCCGTTCGACATCCGGTCGGCGATGGACCAGATCGGCCGGGACGTCATGGAGGGCTCCTCGCCGCGCCAGGCGCTGCAGGAGCTGCTCCGGAGGGGGCTCGACGGCCGCCGCGGGCTCGACGACCTGACCCGCCAGGTCTGGGAGCGCCGCCGCACCCTGCAGCGGGATAACCGGCTCGACGGCACGTTGCAGGAGGTCCGCGAGCTGCTGCAGCGCGCCCTCGACGCCGAGCGGCAGTCGCTGGGCAACGAGAACTCCGACGACGCCCGGTTCCGCGAGATGCAGCTCGACGCGCTGCCGAACGACACCGGCGGCGCGGTCCGCGAGCTCAACGAGTACGACTGGCGGTCCGCGGAGGCCCGGCAGGCGTACGAGGACATCCGCGACCTGCTCGGCCGGGAGATGCTCGACCAGCGCTTCCAGGGCATGAAGCAGGCGATGGAGAACGCGACGCCCGAGGACGTCGAGCGGATCCACGAGATGATGTCGGATCTCAACGACCTGCTCGAGCACCACGCGGCCGGCCAGGACACCACGGACGAGTTCCGTGAGTTCATGCAGAAGCACGGGGACTTCTTCCCCGAGAACCCGCAGAACACGGACGAGCTGGCGGACCTGCTGGCGCAGCGGGCCGCGGCGGCGCAGCGGATGCTCAACTCGATGTCCGCCGAGCAGCGCGCGGAGCTGATGGAGCTGGCCCAGCAGGCCTTCGGCGACCCGCGGCTGGCCCAGCAGATGGCCCGGCTCGACTCGATGCTGCAGGCCATGCGGCCCGGCGAGGACTGGGAGGGCTCCGGCCGGTTCCGCGGGGAGAACCCGATGGGCATGGGCAAGGCCACCCGCGCGCTCGAGGAGCTGGGGCAGCTCGACTCGCTGGCCGAGCAGCTCTCGCAGAGCTACCCGGGCGCCCGGCTCGACGACATCGACCTCGACGCGCTCACCGAGATGCTCGGCGAGCAGGCCGGCGTCGACGCCCGGACGCTGTCCCAGCTGGAGCGCGAGCTGCAGCGGCAGGGCCTGTTCGAGCGGGCCGCCGACGGGTCGCTCCTGCTGTCCCCCAAGGCGTTGCGCCGGCTGGGGCAGTCGATCCTTCGGGACGTCGCCGAGCAGCTCAGCGGGAGGAGCGGGCAGCGGGACACCCACCGGGCCGGTGCGGCGGGGGACGCGACCGGGGCGACCCGGCCGTGGGCCTTCGGCGACACCGAGGCCTGGTCGGTGCCGCGGACGTTGCTCAACGCCCAGCTGCGGCGGGCCGCCGGCGACCCGCGGGCGCTCGACGTCAGCGACGTGGAGATCGTCGAGACCGAGCAGCGCACCCGCGCGGCGGTCGCCCTGCTGGTCGACACGAGCTGGTCGATGGTCGCCGAGGGCCGGTGGGTGCCGATGAAGCGCACCGCGCTGGCCCTGCACCAGCTGATCTCCACCCGGTTCCGCGGGGACGCGCTGCAGCTCGTGACCTTCGGGCGGCACGCGCAGTCCGTCGAGCTGGGGGAGCTGGTGGGCCTGGAGGGGGCGTACGCGCAGGGCACCAACCTGCACCACGCCCTCCTGCTGGCAGGGCAGCATCTCCGCAAGAACTCCGACGCGACCCCGGTGGTCCTCGTGGTCACGGACGGCGAGCCGACGGCCCACCTGGAGCCCGACGGCGAGGCCTACTTCGACTACCCACCCAGCCCGTACACCCTGCGGGCGACGATCGGGGAGCTCGACAAGCTGGCCTCGCTCAAGGCGGCGTTCACGTTCTTCGTGCTGGGCGACGACCCGCGCCTGGCGGTGTTCATGGACGACGTCGCGAAGCGGGTCGGCGGACGCGTGGTCAACCCGACCCTCGACGGCCTCGGCGCCGAGGTGGTGGCGGACTACCTGAAGCGCCGCTCCTGACCCCCGTGAGTGGCAATAGTCGCTATGGCGACTATTGCCACTCACAGGACGCGGAGGCTTCCCGCGCTGTCCAGGATCGCCCCGGCCAGGGCCTCGGCCGGGGCGGTCAGGGCGCGGCGGCCGGTCTGCAGCGTGAAGTCGAACTCGCCGAGCCGCGGCAGCCCGGGGACCGGAGCGAGCCCGCTGGGGAGCAGCGTCTCCGCGTGCGCGACGACCCCGAGCCCGGCCAGCGCGGCCGCCCGCAGCCCGGAGAGCGAGCCGCTGGTGCAGGCCATGCGCCACGGCCGGCCCGCGGCCTCCAGCGCCGCGATCGCCGCGGCCCGGGACAGGCTGGGCGGCGGGTAGCTGACCAGGGGGATCGCGCCGTCGTCGGGCCGGTAACCGGGGGCGGCCACCCAGACGAACCGGTCGTGCCAGACCGGCGTGCCGCCCGTCCGGCCGGGGGAGCGCTTGGCGAAGAGCAGGTCGAGCTCGCCGCGGTCGAGCTCGGCCTCCAGCGTCTCGCTGAGCCCGACGGTCAGCTCCAGGTCCACCTCGGGATGGCGGCGGCGGAACCCGGCCAGGATCGTCGGCAGCCGGGTGAGCACGAGGTCCTCGGAGACGCCGAACCGCAGCCGCCCCCGCACCCGCGCGCCGCGGAAGTGCGCCAGGGCCCGCTCGCCGGTGTCGAGGATCGTGGTGGCGAACTCCAGCATCGCCTCGCCGTCCGGGGTGAGGGCGACGGTGTGGGTGTCGCGGGCGAGCAGGGTGCGGCCCACCTCGGCCTCGAGCTTGCGGACGTGCTGGCTCACCGTCGACTGTCGGACGGCGAGGCGGTCCGCGGCGCGGGTGAAGCTCAACGTGCGCGCGACCGCCACGAACGAGCGCAGGAGCACCGGGTCCAGCATTCGCTCATCGTAGGACGTGATGACAGACAGAGCGGTGTCCGTGTTTCCGAATGAGCGTCGGTGGCGGACGATAGAATCCGTGCTGCAGCGGTTGAAGCGTCTCCGGGACCGGGTCCGGATCGACACGTTCCTGGCGCTGATCCTCCTCACGGTGGGGATCGCGGCGCTGCTGCCCGCGCGCGGGGCCGTCGCGACCGGCGTCGGGCACGCGACGACCGTGGCCATCGGCCTGCTGTTCTTCCTCTACGGCGCGCGCCTGTCCACCCGCGAAGCGATCGAGGGGCTCAAGCACTGGCGGCTGCACGGCACGGTCGTGCTGGCGACCTTCGTGCTGTTCCCGCTGCTCGGGCTGGCGATCCAGCTCGTCCCGTCCGCGGTGCTGCCCACCGAGCTGAAGCTGGGCGTGCTGTTCCTGTGCTGCCTGCCGTCGACGGTGCAGTCGTCGATCGCGTTCACGTCCGTGGCCCGCGGCAACGTGCCGGCGGCGATCTGCGCGGCCTCGCTGTCCAACCTGCTCGGCATCGTGATCACCCCGCTGCTCACCGGCCTGCTGCTCTCCTCGCAAGGCGGGATCTCCGGGGGCGCCATCGTCGACGTCGCCCTGCAGCTGCTCGCGCCGTTCGTGCTCGGCCAGCTGCTGCGCCGCTGGATCGGTGGCTGGGTCACGCGGAACAAGAAGTACCTGCAGGTCGTCGACCGCGGCTCGATCCTGCTGGTCGTCTACGCGGCGTTCAGCGAGGGCATGGTCGAGGGGATCTGGGGGCGGCTCTCCCCGGCGGCGCTGGGTGCCCTCTTCGCGACGTGCGTGGTGCTGCTCGGCGTCGTCCTGGCGATCACCTGGTTCGTCCCGCGTCGGTTCCCGCGCGCCGACCGGATCACGATCCTGTTCTGCGGCTCGAAGAAGAGCCTGGCCAGCGGGCTGCCGATGGCGGGCGTGCTGTTCGCGGGCCCGCAGGTCGGGCTGCTCGTGCTGCCGCTGATGCTGTTCCACCAGATCCAGCTGATGGCCTGCGCCGCGATCGCCGGCCGGCTGGCCCGGCACGCAGACGAGCCGGCCGCCGCGCCCGTCCCCGCCTGATCCTGCGAGTCGAATCCCGGGGAACGGGAATGCGTGGTTCGTGACGCGAGAGTGCCGGCTCGCGGGGGAGGGGAGCGGCATGTGGACCTGCGAGCGCTGCGGGGCGGCGGTCGAGCCCGGCGATCCCGCGCGCCTGGCCTGGAGCGTCGAGCGGGAACCCGACGGGCGGGAGAGCGCGCTCTGCCCGGCCTGCGCCCGAGAACATGTCCGGGACATCGAGGCGCGGCTGCCGCGGGAGTGGTGGTGACGGCCGTCAGGCGGTGCGCGCCGCGAGCCGGGTCACCGTCGCCTCCTCCGGGGCCGCTCGGCGCATCCGCGGGTCGAGTGCGAGGCCCACGGCGAGCACGGTCCAGAGCGCACCGGTGAGCAGGTCCATCCGTGCGGCGTCGGCGCCGGTGAGGCCGAGCACGGCGTAGCCGACGGTCCCCTGCAGGACGTGGAAGACCAGGGTGAGCAGCACGCTGCCGCGCGCCCGGTCGAACAGCCACACGTAGACGACCGTGATCACCACGGTCACCGGCAGCCCGACCGGGGCCAGCTGCCCGGTGACGACCAGCGGCAGGTGCCACAGTGCCACGATCGGCCCGAGGACCAGCGCCGCCGTGAGCGGCGTCCGCCTGACCTGCAGCCACGGCAGGGCGTAGCCGCGGAAGCCCGGCTCCTCGCCCATCGGCCCGTCGAGCGGGTTGACGAGCCGGACGGCGGCGACGAGGGCCAGGTCGCCCCAGGCGATCCGGGCGAGGTCGGGCGCGGGTGCACCCCAGACGGCCGCGTTCAGCGCCACGGCCACCGCGAGCACGAGCAGCGGGACGAGAATCGCGAAGGCCCAGGGCCCGACGCCGACCCGCCACCGGACGAGCCGCGCGCCCAGGTCCCGGTACCCCGCCCGGCCGTCGGCGACCCCGGCCACGATCAGCGCCGCGAGCAGCGGACCGCAGCTCCAGTGGGCCACCGGGGCGAGGCCGACCGCCTGGAGCGGCCACGACCACCACGACAGTACGAAGGTGAGCAGGAAGAACGCGACGAGGCGGTGCCGGCGCACCAGTGCGGTCATGGGGCCGCACGGTCCGCCCGTCCGGTCCGGCCGGCATCGCCCTACGCGGGCGGCGCCAGACGCGCCCCGCGCCGGTAGACCTCCCGCACCTCCAGCTCGGGCGACAGCACGACGACGTCCGCCCGGCGGCCCGGTTCCAGCACGCCGACCGGGAGCCCGAGGGTCGCCGCGGGCGTCGACGCCGTCATCGCCACCGCCCTGACCAGGCCAGACGTCCGGTCGGGTGCGTTCTCGACGATGCGGCGGAACAGGGCGTCGCCGGTGGCCGTGCTGCCCGCGATCGAGCCGCGCCCGGTCAGCCGGGCGACCCCGCCGTCGACCCGGACGTCGAGCTCGCCGAGCCGGTAGCGGCCGTCGGGCATGCCCGCGGCGACCATCGCGTCGCTCACCGCCGCGACCCGCGACGGGCCGGCCGAGGCCAGCACCAGCTCCCACAGCGCGGGGTGCACGTGCAGCCCGTCGGTGACCAGCTCGACCGTCACCCGCGGGTCGCCGAGCAGGGCGGCGGCGGGGCCGGGCTCGCGGTGGTGCAGCGGGGCCATCGCGTTGAACAGGTGCGTGCCGACCCGCGCCCCGGCTTCGATCGCGGCCCGGACCAGCGCGTATCCCGCGTCGGTGTGGCCGACGGCGGCGAGGGCGCCCGAGCCCGCGACCCGCCGGACGGCGTCGAGCCCGCCCTCCCGCTCCGGTGCGAGGGTGACCATCCGGATCACGCCGGTGCCCAGCAGGGCGTCGAGCTCGGCGGGATCGGGGTCGCGCAGCAGGGCCGGGTCGTGGGCACCGCAGCGGCCCTCGGCGAGCCACGGCCCCTCGAGGTGCACGCCCGCGATCTCGCCGTCCTGCACCAGCCCGGCGAGGGCCGCGACCGCCCGGCGCAGCGTCCTCGGCGTGGCCGTGACCAGCGAGGCGAGCGTGGTCGTGGTGCCGTGGGCGCGGTGGAAGGCCACCGCGCGGGCGGCCTCCTCCGGGTCCCCGGTCATGTAGGCGGCCCCGCCGCCGCCGTGGACGTGCAGGTCCACGAACCCGGGCACGACGACGGTCGCGCCCAGCTCCCGGTCCGCGTGCCGCGGCGGGCGACCAATGCCGGTCGCCACGATCCGCTCGCCCGCGATGCCGATCCACCCCGGCCCGCACGACCCGGGCAGGACGACGGTGTCGGCGGCCAGGACGGCGACGTCGCTGCTCACCAGGGGTCGTGAGTGGCGAGTGCCGCTAGAGGGGCAGTCGCCGCTCACGGGGTCGGGGGTCACAGGGTCTCCGTCACCTTCCGCAGGCCCCGGGGTGCGTCGGGGTCGCCGCCGCGGTCGACGGCGACGTGCCGGGCCAGCAGCTGGAAGGGCAGGATCTCCAGGAGGGGGGCGAGGGCGTCGGGGGTCTCCGGGAGCCGGATCTCCGCGCCGGCGCCGCCGGCCGTCGACACAGCGGCGCTCCCCACCGTCAGCACGTCGGCGTGGCGCTCGGCGAGGGCGTCGAGCACCGGGCGGAAGGCCTCGCCACCCGGCCCGGCGGAAACCACGGCCAGCACCGGGACCCGCGGCTCCACCAGCGCGAGCGGGCCGTGCAGCAGGTCGGCGCCGGAGAAGGCCTGCGCCGAGACGTAGGCGGTCTCCATCAGCTTCAGCGCCGCCTCGCGGGCGGTCGGGTACGAGTAGCCGCGCCCGGTCGTGATCATCCGCTCGGCGAAGCGGTACCGGGTCGCCAGTGCGGCGATCTCCGCGTCCCGGTCCAGCACGCCCGCCCCCAGGTCCGGCAGCGGCGCGGCCGCGGAGGGCGCACCGCCGAGCAGCAGGTACAGCGCCAGCAGCTGCGCCGTGTAGGACTTGGTGGCGGCCACGGCCCGCTCCGGACCGGCGAGGACGTCGACGTGTGCATCGGCGGTCGTGGCCAGCGCGGACCCGGCGTTGTTGGTCACCGAGACCGTGAGCGCGCCGCCGGCCTTCGCGACCTCCAGTGTGCGCAGCAGGTCGGGCGAGCCGCCGGACTGGCTGACCGCGATCATCAGCACGTCACGCAGGTCCGGCCGGGCGCCGTAGGCGGTGAAGGTCGACGGCGAGACCAGGCCGGCGGGCAGTCCGAGCGTGATCTCGACCAGGTACTTCGCGTGGAGCGCGGCGTGGTCGCTGGTGCCGCGGGCGACCAGCAGCACGAACCGCGGGGACCGGCGCCGCACCAGCGCGGCCGCGGCGTCGACCCCGGAGGCGCCCGACGGGCCGGAATCGGCCAGCAGCCGTCGCCACACCGCGGGCTGTTCGGCGGTCTCCGAGGCCATCAGCGCACCGGGGCCGCCAAGGGTCGTGGTCACGGGGTCTCCTCCAGGACGGGGACGGCGCCGGCCGGGGTCTCCGGGGCGCTCACCAGGGCGCGCGCCAGGTGCAGCGCGCCGAGGACGGGATCGGTGCGCAGGACCTGCAGGTCGACGCCGGGCAGGCGGTCGCGGAGCAGGCGCTGCAGCAGCGGGCGGTGCACGGCGAACCCGCCGCCCAGCACGACCGGACCGGGCAGGTCGAGCCGGTCGAGCACGCAGCGGGCCAGGTCGGCGAGGGCGTCGGCGGCGCGACCGAGGATCGCGGAGGCCGCCGGGTCCCCCGGTGCGAGCCCGGCGACGGCGTCGGCCCGCGCGGCCCAGTAGCGGCGGTCGGGCCGCCCGTAGACGTGGTCGAGCAGCTGGTCGCAGCCCTCGAGCCCGCAGCCGGTGAGCAGGGCGGCGGTCACGGCGTCGTGCGGCAGGCCGCGGTCGTGTCGGGCGAGCGCGTGCCGCACGGCCTCGCGGGCCACCCACCACCCACTGCCCTCGTCGCCGAGCAGGTAGCCCCAGCCGCCGGCGCGGAAGTGCCCGCCGTCGGGCCGGCGGCCCCACGCGACCGAGCCGGTGCCGGAGATCAGGACGACGCCCGCGTCGAGCCCGGCGGCCGCCAGCATGAGCTGGGTGTCGTGCACGACGAGGACCCGGGCGTGCGGGACACGCTCGGCCAGCAGCGCGGTCAGGCGGGCGACGGTGGCGGGGGAGTCCGCGCCCGCCGCCCCGGCGCACACCGCCTCGACGCCGGTGAGGTCGCCGAGCCCGGCGAACGCCGCGTCGAGCCGGCGCCCGGCCTCGGCGTCGCCGACGGAGGCGAGGTTGGCCGAGCCGGTCTCCGAGGAGCGGCGGCGCCCGTCCGTGCAGCGCAACGTCCGCGTCGTCGAGCCGCCGATGTCCAGCGCGAGGAGGTCGCTCATCGCGCGGTCTCCCGCTCCGTGTGGTTCGGGGCCGCCGGCCAGCGGCCGTCGTTCTCCCAGTACAGGCGGATCTCCTCCAGCTCCCGGCCGCGGGTCTCCGGCGCGTACCGGTGCACGAACACCATGGCCAGCAGGGCGAGTACCCCGAACACCACGAACGTCCCGACGCCGCCGAGCCCGTTGAGCAGGGTGAGGAACACGGCCGCGACCACGGCGTTGGCCACGAGGTCGGCGGTCAGCATGGTGCTGGCGCCGAGCGAGCGCAGCCGGGCCGGGAAGGCCTCCCCGGCGTAGACCCACACCAGCGAGCCGAACCCGAACGTGAAGCCCACGGTGAACAGCACCAGCCCGACGAACCCGAGCACCGTGCCGCCTCCGGTCGCGAACACCGCGATGAGCAGCACGTTCGCCAGGACCATGATCCCGATCCCGCCGAGCAGCACGGGCCGGCGGCCCATCCGGTCCACCGTCACCAGCGACCCGACGACGGCGACCAGGCCGGCCACCTGCACGAGCGCGGGCAGCCCGAGCAGCGCCGCGTCGCCGCTGAAGCCCATCGCCTCGAAGATCCGTGGGGAGTAGTAGACGATCGCGTTGATGCCGGTGATCTGGATGAAGAAGCCCAGCCCGACGACGAACAGCGTGGCCCGCAGGTAGGGCTTGCGCAGCATCTCGCGCCAGACGCCCTTGCGCCGCGTCCCGCCGGACTCGGCGGTGATGTCCGCGAGCGCCGCGTCCGCGTCCGCACCCGGGTCGAGCCGTTCCAGGACCGCGCGGGCCTCGGCGAGCCGGCCGCGCATCGCGTACCAGCGGGCGGTGTCCGGCAGCCGCACGATCATCAGCGTGACCAGCGCGGCGGGCACGGCCGCGAGGCCGAGCATCCAGCGCCAGCTCCCGGTGCCGGCCAGCGCCCAGGCCACCAGGTAGCCGGCGATGATCCCGACGACCGTGGCGACCTGGTAGAGCACGAGCAGCCCGCCGCGGACCCGGGCGGGGGAGGACTCGGCCACGAACACCGGCGCGACCACGATCGACACGCCGATGGTGAGGCCCAGCAGCACCCGCGACACGAGCAGCATCGGCACGCTCACCGACAGCGCCGAGAGCAGCGAGAACAAACCGAAGGTCGCCGCGACGCCGATCATGGCGGGCTTGCGGCCGACGCGGTTGGCCAGCGCGCCGCCGCCCAGCGCGCCGACGATCTGGCCCACGACGACGGCCGTGGTCACCAGCTCCTGCTGGCGCGTGCTCAGCCCGAACTCGTCGGTCATGAACAGCAGCGCGCCGGCGATGTTCGACTGGTCGTAGCCGTAGATGACGCCGACGGTCGCGGCGGACGCGGCGACGAGGAGTCCCAGCCTCGACGAGCCGCGCAGTTCCCCGATGAATCCCACGGTCGTATAGCCCCTCTGATTGGTCTATACCAAAGCGATGGCTGGTAGGTTGGCATAGACCAATTCGGGCGTCAAGGGGGTCGGTGTGCGGGTGCCGCGGTACTGGACGGTCAAGCAGGCGCTGCTGGGCCTCGTCGACGCCGGCACGCCGGGCACCGCGCTGCCGACCGAGCGGGAGCTCGCGGAGCGGTTCGCCACGTCCCGGACCACCGTCCGGCAGGCCATCGCGGAGCTGGTCACCGAGGGGCGGCTGGACCGCACGCAGGGGAGCGGCACCTACATCGCCGAGCCGCTGCTCGTCGAGGTCCAGCAGCTCACGTCGTTCACCGACGACCTGGGGCCCGAGCGCGTGGCCAACCGGATCCTCGACGTCCGCACCGAGCCCGCCGACGCCGAGACCGCCGGCAGGCTGGGCCTCGCGGCCGGGCACCCGGTGCAGGTCGTGGAGCGGGTCCGGCTCGTCGACGGCGTGCCGCTCGCCCTGGAGACCGCCCGGCTCGCCGGCGACCTGCCCGGGCTCGCGGCCGAGCTGGAGGCGCGCGGCTCGCTCTACGCCACCTTGCGCGAGGCCTACGGCCGCGGGGTCGACCGGGTCCAGGACGCCGTGCAGAGCCGGCTGGCCGATCCGCGCGAGGCCGAGCTGCTCGCGGTCGACACGGGGCACCCGGTGCTGCTCGTCCGGCGGCTGAGCCACACGGCCGACGACCGGCCCGTCGAGTGGACGCGGTCGGTGTACCGCGGGGACCGGTTCACGTTCGTCGCGCACGCCCGGACGGTGTGACCGTGACGGGCGACGGCCCGGAACACCCCTCGTGAGCATTTAGTGTGGACGTCATGCAGACCTGGGCTCCCGTCGACCTCCCCGTGCTCGAGGGGAGCGGACCGCCGCTCCGCCTGTACGACACCTCGACCGCGCGGGTCCGGCCGACCGCGCCCGGCGCCACCGCGACCATGTACGTCTGCGGGATCACCCCGTACGACGCCACCCATCTCGGCCACGCGGCCACCTACCTGGCGTTCGACCTGGTCAACCGGCTGTGGCGGGACCTCGGGCACGAGGTGCACTACGTCCAGAACGTGACCGACATCGACGAGCCGCTGCTCGAGCGCGCCGAGCGGGACCAGGACGACTGGGTGGTCCTCGGCATGCGCGAGACGGCGCTGTTCCGCGAGGACATGGAGGCCCTGCGGGTGCTCCCGCCGCGGGACTACATCGGCGCCGTCGAGGCCATCCCGGAGATCGCCGAGCTGGTGGAGAAACTGCTGGTCAACGGCGCGGCGTACCGCATCGACGACCCCGAGTACCCGGACGTCTACTTCGACTCCGCCGCCACGGGGCACTTCGGCTACGAGTCGACCTACGACGAGGAGACGATGGTCCGGCTGTCCCGCGAGCGCGGCGGCGACCCGGACCGGCCCGGCAAGCGCAACCCGGTCGACGCCCTGCTGTGGCGGATGGAGCGCCCCGGCGAGCCGGCGTGGGACTCCGACCTGGGCCGCGGCCGTCCGGGCTGGCACGTGGAGTGCGCGGCGATCGCGCTCAACCGGCTCGGCACACAGATCGACCTCAACGGCGGCGGCTCGGACCTGATCTTCCCGCACCACGAGTGCGGGGCGGCGCACGCCGAGGCACTGACCGGGGACCACCCCTTCGCCCGGCACTACGTGCACAGCGGCATGATCGGGCTCGACGGCGAGAAGATGTCGAAGTCCCGCGGCAACCTGGTGTTCGTGTCGAAGCTGCGGTCGAAGGGCGTCGACCCCAATGCTGTCCGCGCCGCGCTGATCTCCGGGCACTACCGCGAGGACCGGCCCTGGACGGACGAGCTGCTGGCCGAGGCCGAGGCCCGGCTCGCGCGGTGGCGCGAGGCCGTCTCGCTCGACGCGGCGCCCGACGCGACCGGGCTGGTCGCGAGCCTGCGCGAGCACCTCGCGGACGACCTGGACACCCCGCGCGCCCTCGCCGCCGTCGACGCCTGGGCGAGCGAGGCGCTGGAGCGGCGGGGCACGGACACCGGCGCGCCGGCGCTGGCCCGCACCGCGATCGACGCCCTGCTCGGGATCGACCTCTGACGCCAGAGCGTCGATGATCGTCCTTCACCGGGCGGGACGGGCCGCCGGGGTCAGCGACCCCGGTCCTCCCCGGGCGGGTCGGACGACCGGCGGATGTCCTCGGCGACGAGCTCCTTGAACGGGTGCAGCCGCTCGTAGAGCTCCTCCGGCTCCACCGCCTCCTGAGGCTCCGGCGTCCCGACGATCCACGGCGCCGCCTCCAGCGCCGTGTTCCAGGCCGACTCGTCCGCGTGCCGCTGCTCCTCGCGCCCGCCGTCGGTCCCGTCGTCGGGCGTGGCGGGAGCGGCGATCCCGTCGAGGTAGACGTTGTGGAAGCCGCGCCGGTCCTCCTCGTGGAAGGTGACCAGGGCGCGGCGGCCCTCGTAGCGCCGCGCCTCCTCCCCGACACGCGGGCGGAAGGTCGTGTACTCGTTGCCCTCGTCGTCCCGCAGCACGTAGCGCGTGGTCCCCGACCGGCCGGACACCTCCTCGACCTCGCGCACGCGGACCTCTCGTTCCACGTCCCGGCCGTACCCGGTCCCGTCGTCGGCGAAACGGGGCCCGACGGCGAGTGCGCTGGTCAGCGAGGTGCGGGGCCGATCAGCGCGCTCCCGCCTCGGGCGACCAGAGGCCGAAGGGCGGCGTGGCGAACGGGATGCCCCGGAACACCGCCACGCCGTCCTCGATGCGCCCCGCAGCTCTCCGTGCCGCGTCTTCACGATCGGGTCCATAGCCCCTCCAGGGTCCGCCCGGCCGGTCTCACGGGCCGGGGTGTCCCGCGAGGGGGCCGAACGACCTCGTGCTCCCGGTCGAGGGCCTGCGCGGTCCGGTCAGGGCGTGCGGTCGTCGACGCCGGGGCGTGGGAGGGCCAGCGGGGTGACGAGGGCGAGCACACCCGCCGGGACGAGGAACCCCGCCAGCGGGTCGGCGTGGTAGACCGGCGGCAACGCCGCGGGGGAGGCGGCCGCGCCGAAGAAGCGGATCGACTGCACCACCGACACCGCCCCGCCCCGGTTGCCGCCCTCCCGGGTCAGGACCAGCGCGTTCACCCCGACGAGGATGAGCTGGCTGGAGATCCCGGCGAGCGCCCAGCACGCCACGAGCAGCCACAGCACCGGGGCGAGCCCGACGCCGGCGAGCAGCACCCCTCCGGAGATCGCGCCGGCCAGCACGCACCGCCGCGCCCCGAGCCGGTCGACGCCCGCACCCACCAGCCGGGCCGTGACGATCCCCATCGCGCCGAGCCCGGTGAGGGCGAGCCCGCGCGGGCCGGCGTCGAGGGTGAAGACGTCGACCAGGCGGAGTGCGACCAGGAAGCCGAGGCTCGCCAGGCAGCCCCAGCCCAGCGCGGCGATCAGCCCGAGCCGCAGCACGCCAGGGGTCCACGCGCTGCGCAGCGGCACCCGCGCCCGGGCCACTCCGCGCTCGTCGGCGGGGATGCCGACCACGGCGAGCGCGAGCGCCACCGCGGCGACGCCGTAGAAGGCGTAGTGCCAGTCCACCTCCGCCGCGAGCCCGCCCACCAGCGGTGCCGACGTCTGGCCCGCGGCCTGCAGCGAGCCGTACCAGCCGAGCGCCCGGCCGAGGGCCTCCGGCGCGACCGACGCGGCCAGCGCGGCCATCAGCAGCGGGGTGGTGAAGGCGTTGGCCACGCCCTGCAGCGCCCGCGCCCCGAGGAA
Organism: Pseudonocardia halophobica; assembly: GCF_027922425.1. GTDB lineage: Bacteria > Actinomycetota > Actinomycetes > Mycobacteriales > Pseudonocardiaceae > Pseudonocardia > Pseudonocardia halophobica. The sequence continues at coordinate 40,395 of NZ_BSFQ01000007.1, forward strand.
CAGCGTCCAGGTCGGCGCGAGCACGCACGCCAGGGAGGAGAGCGTGTAGAGGACGTACGCGGCGCGGACGGTCCGGCTGCGCCCCCAGCGCTCGCCGAACGTGCCGGAGACCAGCATCGCCGCGGCGAAGGGCAGCAGGAACGCCGTGAGCGAGGCCGACGCCGTCCCGGGGGACACGCCGTAGCTCGTCCCCAGCTCGGGCAGCATGGCCGTGGTGACCCCGCCCCCGAACGGCCCGAGGAAGCCGCCGAGGTAGAGCCCGGCCCGCCGGAGCGACACGCCGCGAAACGCCTCCTCGGTCAGCTCCCGCCGCCGGGGCCGCCGCGCCGGCGCAGGTAGCGCTCGAAGTCGGCCGCGATCTCGTCGCCGCTGGCCTCGGCCAGGTCGACCGGCTTCTCCTCGTCGTCCTCGGTGGCCTGCTGCTCGAGCTGGCGCACGTACTCGCGCACCTCGTCGTCCGCGTCGGCCATCTCGTTGACCGTGCGCTCCCACTCCTCGGCCTGCTCGGGCAGCCCGCCCAGCGGGACCTCGACGTCGAGCGCCTCCTCGACGCGCAGCAGCAGCGCGATGGCGGCCTTGGGCACCCGGGCCTGCGAGACGTAGTGCGGCACCTCGGCCCAGTACGACAGCGCGGGCACGCCGGCCTCGATGCAGAGGCTGTGGAACACCCCGACGATGCCGGTCGGACCCTGGTAGGTCGACGGCTCGACGCCCATCTTCTTCGCCGACGCGGTGTCGTAGCCGGTCCCGCGGACCGGCGTGGGCCGGGTGTGCGGGACGTCGGTGAGCATGGCGCCGAGGTTGATGACCTTCGTCACCCCGAGCCGGTCGACGTACTCGAGCAGCTCGGCGCAGAACGAGCGCCAGCGCAGGTTCGGCTCGATGCCGTTGACGAGGACGACGTGCCGGCCGCTGCCCGGGAGCTTGGCCGTGGAGAGCCGGGTGGTCTGCCACTCGATGCGCCGCGTGACGCCGCCCGCGAGCCGGACCAGCGGCCGCGTGACCTGGAAGTCGTAGTACTCCTCGGGGTCGATCGAGCCGAGCGGCTCGGCGTCCCAGCTCAGCTCGAGATGCTCCAGCGCGGAGCTGGCGGCCTCACCGGCGTCGTTCCAACCCTCGAACGCCGTGATCATGACCGGGTCGACCAGATCCGGGAGATCCGAGGGCACCCCCGCCCGCTGCTCTCGCTCGCTCATCCGTCCACCCTACGGCGCGCGCGGGTAACACGACGGGCCCGGTGGGCGACGCCGGTAGCCTGAGGGGGTGTCAGCCGTGAACGCAGCCGCGTCAGATCACAGCTACGACACCACGCTCCTGGGGACGCTGGACCAGCGCGTGGTGATCGCCGACGGTGCCATGGGCACCATGCTCCAAGGTGTGGACCTCACCCTCGACGACTTCGCGGGGCTCGAGGGCTGCAACGAGATCCTCAACGCGACCCGGCCGGACGTCGTGCGGGGCATCCACCGCGCCTACTTCGAGGCCGGGGCCGACGCCGTCGAGACGAACACCTTCGGCGCCAACCTGCCGAACCTCGCGGACTACGGCATCGCGGACCGGATCCGCGAGCTGTCGGAGCGGGGTGCCCGGCTGGCCCGGGAGGCCGCGGACGAGGTGGGCGGCGAGCGCTACGTGCTGGGCTCCATCGGCCCGGGCACCAAGCTGCCGACGCTGGGCCACGAGACCTTCGCCAAGCTGCGGGACGCCTACACCGAGACCGGCCGCGGCCTGCTGGCGGGCGGGGCGGACGCGTTCCTGATCGAGACCTGCCAGGACCTGCTGCAGGTCAAGGCGGCGGTGCACGGCGTGCAGCGCGCGATGGCGGCCGACGGCCGGCGCATCCCGATCATCACCAGCGTCACCGTCGAGACCACCGGCACCATGCTGCTGGGCTCCGAGATCGGCGCCGCGCTCACCGCGCTCGAGCCGCTGGGCATCGACCTCATCGGCCTGAACTGCGCCACCGGCCCCGCCGAGATGAGCGAGCACCTGCGCACGCTCTCCAAGCAGGCCCGCGTCCCGCTCTCCGTGATGCCCAACGCCGGCCTGCCGGTCCTCGGCCCGAACGGCGCCGAGTACCCGCTCTCCGCCGAGGAGCTGGCCGAGGCGCTCTCCACCTTCGTCCGCGACTACGGCCTGCGGCTCGTCGGCGGCTGCTGCGGCACCACGCCCGCGCACGTGCGGGCCGTCGCCGACGCCGTCGCACAGGTCACCCCGGCCGCCCGGAAGCCGCGCCCCGAGCCGGGCGTGTCGTCGCTCTACGCCCCGGTGCCGTTCCGCCAGGACACCTCCGTGCTGATGGTGGGGGAGCGGACCAACGCCAACGGGTCCAAGAAGTTCCGCGAGGCCATGCTCGAGGAGCGCTGGGAGGACTGCGTCGCGATCGCCCGCGAGCAGACCCGCGAGGGCGCCCACATGATCGACCTCTGCATCGACTACGTCGGGCGGGACGGCGCCGCGGACATGACCGAGCTGGCCTCCCGGCTGGCCACGGCGTCGACCCTGCCGGTGATGCTCGACTCGACCGAGCCCGAGGTGCTGCGCGCCGGGCTGGAGCTGCTCGGCGGCCGGTCGATCGTCAACTCGGTCAACTACGAGGACGGCGACGGCCCCGGCTCGCGGTTCCAGCGGACCATGGAGCTGGTCCGCGAGCACGGCTGCGCGGTGGTCGCGCTGTGCATCGACGAGGAGGGACAGGCCCGCACGCGGGACTGGAAGGTCCGCGTGGCCGACCGGCTCATCACCGACCTCACCACGAACCACGGCATGCGGGTCTCCGACATCGTCGTCGACACACTCACCTTCCCGATCACCACGGGGCAGGAGGAGGTCCGCCGGGACGCCCTCGAGACGATCGAGGCGATCCGGGAGATCAAGCGCCGCTTCCCGGACGTGCAGACCACCCTCGGCGTGTCGAACGTGTCCTTCGGGCTCAACGCCGCGGCCCGCCAGGTGCTCAACTCGGTCTTCCTCAACGAGGCCGTCAACGCCGGGCTGGACACCGCGATCGTGTCCGCCGCGAAGATCCTGCCGATGTCGAAGATCCCGGACGAGCAGCGCTCCGTCGCCCTCGACCTGGTCTACGACCGCCGCCGCGAGGGCTACGACCCGCTCAACCGCTTCATGGAGCTGTTCGAGGGCGTGACCGCCTCGTCGGCCAGGGCCGGGCGGGCCGAGGAGCTGGCGGCGCTCCCGCTGTTCGAGCGGCTCGAGCGGCGCATCGTCGACGGCGAGCGCAACGGGCTCGAGGACGACCTCGACGAGGCCATGCGGTCCCGGCCGCCGCTGGAGATCGTCAACGACACGTTGCTGGCCGGCATGAAGACCGTCGGCGAGCTGTTCGGCTCCGGCCAGATGCAGCTGCCGTTCGTGCTCGCCTCCGCCGAGGTCATGAAGACCGCGGTGGCCCACCTCGAGCCGCACATGGAGAAGACGGACGACGAGGGCAAGGGCACGATCGTCCTGGCCACGGTCAAGGGCGACGTCCACGACATCGGCAAGAACCTCGTCGACATCATCCTGAGCAACAACGGCTACACGGTCGTCAACCTGGGCATCAAGCAGCCCATCGCCACCATCCTGCAGGCCGCCGAGGAGAACCGCGCCGACGCCGTCGGGATGTCCGGGCTGCTGGTCAAGTCCACGGTGGTGATGAAGGAGAACCTGCAGGAGATGAACTCCCGCGGGGTGTCCGACCGCCTGCCCGTGCTGCTCGGCGGCGCCGCGCTGACCCGCTCCTACGTCGAGAACGACCTGTCCGAGGTGTACGACGGCCGCGTCTCCTACGCGCGAGACGCCTTCGAGGGCCTGCGGCTGATGGACGCCACGATGGCCCGCAAGCGCGGTCTGGCGCCCGCCGTCGACCCGGAGGAGGAGCGCAAGGCCGCCGAGCGCAAGGAGCGGCACGAGCGGTCGAAGCGGATCGCCGCGAAGCGCCGCGCCGCCGAGGCCGAGTCCGCGGGCCCGCTGCCCGAGCGGTCCGACGTGGCGCTGGACAACCCGGTGCCCACGCCGCCGTTCTGGGGCACCCGGGTGGTCAAGGGCGTCGCGCTGGCCGAGTACAGCGGGATGATCGACGAGCGTGCGCTGTTCCTGGGCCAGTGGGGCCTGCGCGGCGCCAAGGGCGGCTCGGGCCCCTCGTACGAGGAGCTCGTCGAGACCGAGGGCCGGCCGCGGCTGCGGTACTGGCTGGAGCGGCTCACCGCCGAGGGCGTGCTCGCCCACGCCTCGCTGGTCTACGGCTACTTCCCGGCCGTCGCCGAGAAGGACTCCCTGCTGGTGCTCACCGAGCCGCAGGCGGACAGCCCGGAGCGGTACCGGTTCGTCTTCCCGCGCCAGCGCCGCGACCGGCACCTGTGCCTGGCGGACTTCTGGCGGCCGCGCGAGGTCGCGCTGGCCCGCGGCGAGATCGACGTCCTGCCGCTGCACCTGGTCACGATGGGCCGGCCCATCGCGGACTACGCCAACGCGCTGTTCGCCAAGGACGCCTACCGGGACTACCTGGAGGTCCACGGGCTCGGCGTGCAGCTCACGGAGGCGCTCGCCGAGTACTGGCACAAGCGGATCCGCGAGGAGCTCACCTGGTCCACCGGCCGCTCCGTCGCGGAGGAGGACCCGGAGGACGTCACTGAGTTCTTCTCGCTGGGCTACCGCGGCGCCCGGTACTCGCTGGGCTACGGCGCCTGCCCGAACCTCGAGGACCGTGCGAAGATCGTCGGCCTGCTGGAGCCGGGCCGGATCGGCGTCGAACTGTCCGAGGAGCTGCAGCTGCACCCCGAGCAGTCCACCGACGCGTTGATCGCGCACCACCCGGAGGCGAAGTACTTCAATGCCGGCTGAGCCTGGTCCCCGTGCCGTCCTGTTCGACATGGACGGCACGCTGATCGACTCCGAGAAGGTGTGGGACCGCTCGCTCGTGGAGGTGCTGCGGTGGCTGGGCGGCACCGACCTCTCGCCGGAGGCGCGCCGGGAGACCCTCGGCGGCAACCTCCGCAGCAGCCTCGCGATCGTGTTCCGCGAGGCCGGCGTGGTGCAGACGCCGGAGCTGAGCGAGCAGGCCGCGGGCAGGCTCGTCGACCGGACCGCGGAGCTGTTCGAGGGCGGGTTGCCGTGGCGGCCCGGGGCCCTCACCGCGCTGCGGACGGTGCGCGAGGCCGGCTTCGCCACGGCGTTGGTCACCAACACCGGCCGCTACCTCACCGACAAGGCCCTGTTCGGGATCGGGGCGGAGCACTTCGACGTCACGGTCTGCGGGGACGAGGTGCCCCGCGGCAAGCCCGCCCCGGACCCGTACCTGCGCGCGGCCTCGCTGCTGGGGCTCGCGGCGGAGGACTGCGTGGCCGTGGAGGACTCGCCGACCGGGATCGCGGCGGCCGAGGCCTCCGGGGCCGCGGTGCTCGCCGTGCCGTGCGAGGTGCCGATCCCGCCCGGGCCGGGCCGGGTCGTGTGGCCCACGCTGGAGGGGATCACGGCAGCGGACCTGACCGCGGCCCACCGCGAGGTGCGGGAGCGCCAGGCCGCCTGATCCGCCCGGCCGGCCCGGTGCCCTGGTCCCGGGGGGTACCGTCGGGCGTGTCGGACGCACGACGAGCGGCGCCTCCGTCCGGGTGATCGGCCCGGCGGCGTCGCCGCCCGGCGCAGCCCGTGGTCCGGCGGCCTCACCGCGGTCGATCCGGTTCGTGACCGCGCGGAGCGCCCCCGACACTGGGTGCGCAGGAGTCGGCTGGAGAGGGATCGGCAGGGACGTGAAGACATTCGACGAGCTCTTCGAGGAGCTCCGCGAGAAGGCCGCCACCCGGCCCGCCGGGTCGGCCACCGTCGAGGCGCTCGACGCCGGCGTCCATGCCCAGGGCAAGAAGCTCCTCGAGGAGGCCGGCGAGGTCTGGATCGCCGCCGAGCACGAGGACGACGCTGCGCTGGCCGAGGAGATCTCGCAGCTGCTCTACCGCGCCCAGGTGATCATGCTCGGGCGCGGGCTGAGCCTGCAGGACGTCTACAAGTACCTGTAGGAGCCGACCGTGACGACCGCCCCCGCCCCGTCCGGAACCCGCCGCACCCACCCGAAGGAAGCCACACCCATGCTCCGCGTCGCTCTCCCGAACAAGGGCACGCTCGCCGAGCCCGCCGCGACGATGATGCGCGAGGCCGGCTACCGGCAGCGCAGCGACTCGCGCGACCTGTCGATGGTCGACGAGGAGAACGGCATCGAGTTCTTCTACCTGCGGCCGAAGGACATCGCGACCTACGTCGGCTCCGGCGACCTGCACCTCGGCATCACCGGGCACGACCTCATGGAGGAGTCCGGCAGCCAGGTCCAGCAGGTCCTGAAACTGGGCTTCGGCGCCTCGAAGTTCCGCTTCGCCGCGCCCGAGGACAAGGACTGGAAGCTCGAGGACCTCGACGGCCGCACGATCGCGACCTCGTACCCGCGGCTCGTCCGCTCGCACCTGTCCGGCAAGCGGATCGGCGCCACCATCATCAAGCTCGACGGCGCGGTGGAGATCTCCGTGCAGCTCGGGCTGGCCGACGCGATCGCCGACGTGGTGTCCTCCGGCCGCACGCTGCGCCAGCACGGCCTCAAGGTCATCGGCGACCCGATCGCCGAGTCCGAGGCCATGCTCATCGAGCGCGAGCCGCGGATGGACCGCGTCGAGCCCGACGAGATCAAGGCCTTCAAGCGGGTGTTCACCGAGCGGATCCGCGGCGTCGTCTACGCCCGGCAGTACCTGATGCTCGACTACGACTGCCCCAAGACGAAGCTCGACGCGGCCAAGGAGATCACCCCCGGCCTGCAGGCGCCGACCATCGCCCCGCTGGCGGACCCGGACTGGGTGGCCGTGCGGTCGATGGTGCGCAAGCAGGCGTCGAACCGGGTCATGGACGAGCTCGCCGCCCTCGGGGCGAAGGCCATCCTGACCTCGGAGATCCGGTCCTGCCGCGCGGTCGACGGCGGGCAGTACTGACCGCACTGACCGAGAGGTCCCGGACGACGGTCCCGGCGGCTCCTGCCGCCGGGACCGTCGCATTCCCGGGCCTGGTCAGCGGTGCCGGACGGTCAGCTCCTGCGCGATGTGCGCGGCGTGCCCGTCGAGGTCGAACAGCGTGGCCGTGACGGTCCCGGTGCCCGTCGGGCCGATCGCGGTGGTGGCGTCGATCCCCGTCCACGCGCCCGTCGGCGGGCGGTGCAGGTGCACGCTCAGCTCGGTGTTCACGAAGAGCCAGTCCTTCATGGGCAGCGACGCGGCCACGCCGTTCGCGGAGTCGGCGATCGCCGCGAGGGACTGCAGCGGCGTGGGCTCCTCGCCCTCCACCACGGGCACCCGCAGCCGGCCCCAGGCGCGGCCCGGGCCCAGGTCGTCCCACTGCCCGTCGAGCCAGCGCCACTCGACGGCGTCGAGGTAGCCGGGCAGCCAGCCGTGCGGCCGTTCGCCCTGCGGCGCCGCCACCTCGGGAGCGGGCAGCGGCGCGGCCGCACCGACCGCGGCGTCGGCGGTGTCCGTGATCGCCAGCCGCCAGGCGCGGGCCCGCAGCACGGCCCGGCCGCCCGCGGTCATCTCCGCCGCCAGCATCTCGATCGTCCGCCCCGGTCGCTCGACCCACGTGCGCACCTCGAGATCGCCGACGGGCACCACGCCGAGGATCTCGATGGTGTAGCGGGAGAGCTGCAGCGGGGGAGCGTCGGGCCTGCTGGGGGCGCAGCGCTCGAAGGCGCGGACCAGCAGCGCCGACGGCGGCCCGAGGTGCTGGGCACCGGCGAACCACGGGCCGGCGGTCGACATCGTCGCGTGGTAGCGGCCCGCGCTCTCGTCGACGATTCGGTAGAAGGGCTCCTCGCTCACGCGGCCGATGATGCCCCGCCGCCGTGTGCGCCCCCGTGTGCGGGGCCGGACACGGTGTCGGGTGCGGTGTCGGGTGCGGTGCCGGACGAGGTGGTGGCCGAGGTGGTGGCCGAGGTGGTGTTCGTGGCGCGCAGCTCGGGCCAGCCCGGGTAGGGCGGCGGCGTGCCGTCCCAGGCGGGGCACAGCGCGCGGTGGGCGCACCAGTCGCAGCCCGGGCCGCGCCGCGGGCGGAAGTCCCCGGTGCGGTCCGCCTCCCGGATCGCGGCCCAGATCGCCTCCAGGATCCGCTGGAAGCGCCGCAGCTCCCCGGCCTCCGGACGGTAGGTCAGCTCCTCGCCGCCCTCGCCGAGGTAGACGAGCCGCAGCTGCTCGGGCACTGTCCCGCGCAGCTCGAGCAGGGCGAGCGCGTAGAACTTCATCTGGAACAGCGCCCGCGCCTCCGACGCCTCCCGCGGCGCCGCGCCCGTCTTGTAGTCGACGATCCGCAGGCCGCCCTCGGTGTCGACGTCGAGCCGGTCGAGGTAGCCGCGCAGCGGTACGCCCGAGCTCAGCTCCGTCTCCACGAGCAGCTCGCGGGACTGCGGCTCGAAGGAGCGCGGGTCCTCCAGGGCGAAGTAGGTGTCGAGCAGGGACTCCGCCGAGGCGAGCCAGCCCGGGAGGAGGTCGGCGGGCTCCGGGGGCGGCACGGGCTGCTCGGCCTCCGCGATCTGCTCGGCCGCGACGGCCTCACCGGGCTGCTCGGCCTCCGCACGATGCTCGGGCTGCTCGGGCTGCTCCACCTGGTCGGACCCGTCGGTGTCGGCGGCCGCCCGGCGCTCCCGCAGCTCCGCGAGCACGGCGGCCACCAGCTCCGGCGCCTCCTCGGCGATCTCCGCCCACACCACACCGACCAGCGCCTTCGCCCGCGCCGGCACCCGCTCGGCGGCCGGCAGGTCGAACAGCCGCTCCAGCACCGCGTGGACGAGGGTGCCGCGCAGGGCCGCCGCGCTCGGCGCCTCGGGCAGCCGGTCGACGGCACGGAAGCGGTAGAGCAGCGGGCACTGCTTGAAGTCCGCGGCGCGCGACGGGGACAGCGCCGGGCGGCGGCGCTCCTCGGCCGCCTCCTCGGCCGGTGCCGCGCCCGGGACGGTCGCGGGGATCCCCGCCTGCTCGCTCACGCCCGTCAGGCTAGGCGAGCCCACCGACAGTCCCGGTCGGCGCGGACGGGCGGACCGCCGGGAACGCGGCGCCGCGCGGAGGGCCCCGGAGCCGGGGAAGTAGCGTTGCGCCCCGTGCCCGACTCCGATCTCCGCACCGACCCCGTGGCCGCCGACGGGGCCGACCCCAGGGCCGACGACCGGGCCGACCCCGGGGCCGCCGACGGGACCGGCCCCACAGCCGACCTCGACGCGCAGGACCCCGCCGGCGACCTCGACGCGCAGGACCCCGCCGGCGACGCCGACGGGGCGGCCCGCGAGGAGCCCGTCGACGCCGGGATCGCGCTGGGCGCCGGGGAGCCGGCCGGGTTCCGCGCCCGCGGCGGCCCCTTCCGCGAGGGGGACCGGGTGCAGCTCACCGACCCCAAGGGCCGGAAGTACACCGTCGTGCTGGAGGCGGGCGGCAGCTACCACACCCACCGCGGCGCCCTCGCCCACGACGACCTGATCGGGAAGCCCGAGGGCTCCGTCGTCCACTCCGCGGCCAACACGCCGTACCTCGCGCTCCGGCCGCTGCTCGCCGACTACGTGCTGTCGATGCCGCGCGGCGCCGCCGTCATCTATCCGAAGGACGCGGCGCAGATCCTCGTGTGGGGCGACATCTTCCCGGGCGCCCGCGTGCTGGAGGCGGGCGCCGGATCGGGCGCGCTGACCTGTTCGCTCGTCCAGGCCGTCGGCCCCACCGGTTCGGTGGTCTCCTACGAGATCCGCCCGGACCACGCCGAACACGCCGAACGCAATGTGCGACGGTTCTTCGGCGACACGCCACCCAACTGGACCTTGCGCCTCGGTGATCTCTCCACCCACGACGGGCGCGCCGAACCCGTCGATCGCGCGATCCTGGACATGCTCGCGCCCTGGGAGTGCCTGGAGACCGTGCGTGACGCCCTGATCCCGGGCGGTGTCCTCGTGGGCTACGTCGCGACCACCACGCAGCTGTCGACGCTCGTCGAGAAACTCCGCGAAATGCAGTGCTGGACCGAGCCGCAGGCGTGGGAATCGCTGATCAGGCCGTGGCACGTGGTCGGGCTCGCCGTCCGTCCCGAGCACCGCATGATCGGTCACACTGCGTTCCTGGTGACGACTCGCCGCCTGGCCGAGGGCGTGGTCCCGCCCCGCCCCCAGCGCAGACCGACCAGTCGCTGAGGGCGTTCGGTCGAGCCGTTAGAACCGCTCGATTACGGGAACCAGACACCCCGGTGGCGTCAAGGTGCCGTCCGCGTGAGTGACGGATCACCAGATCGCCTCACCGCCGTGGGCGACGTCTACGGGTACCGTATGGAAACGGAACACGGAGGGAGGATGCCGTGAACCCCTACGACGACGGTCCCGGCACTCACCAGCCAGGCGACGGCGGGGCCCTGTCCCCGGCGGAGGCGGCGGCCCAGATCCGCTACCTCGAAGAAGAAGTCGCGATGCTGCGGCGCAAGCTGACCGAATCCCCCCGGCACGCGCGACTGCTCGAGCAGCGGCTCGCCGAGTCCGCCAGCAGGCTCTCCCAGCTCAGCGCGCGCAACGAGAAGCTCACCGAGACCCTCAAGGAGGCGCGCAGCCAGCTCGTCGCCCTCCGCGAGGAGGTCGACCGCCTGGCCCAGCCCCCGAGTGGCTACGGCGTGTACCTCACCGCCTACGACGACAACACCGTCGACGTCTTCACCTCCGGGCGGCGCATGCGCGTCGCGGTCTCCCCGGCGGTGGAGCTCGACACCCTGCGCAGCGGTCAGTCCGTGCGGCTGAACGAGGCGCTCACGGTCGTCGAGGCCGGCGACTGGGAGAAGATCGGCGAGGTCTGCGGCCTGCGCGAGGTCCTCGCCGAGCCGACGGACGGCCTCGCCGGCCGTGCCCTGGTGGTCGGGCACGCGGACGAGGAGCGGGTCGTGTGGCTCGCCGCCCCGCTGTTCGACGAGTCCTCCCCCGACTTCGTGGCGCTCAAGCCGGGCGACTCGCTGCTGGTCGACACCAAGGCGGGCTACGCCTACGAGCGGGTCCCGAAGGCCGAGGTCGAGGACCTCGTGCTGGAGGAGGTCCCGGACGTCGGCTACGAGGACATCGGCGGTCTGTTCCGGCAGATCGAGCAGATCCGGGACGCGGTCGAGCTCCCGTTCCTGCACGCCGAGCTGTTCACCGAGTACGAGCTGCGCCCGCCCAAGGGCGTGCTGCTCTACGGCCCTCCCGGCTGCGGCAAGACGCTGATCGCGAAGGCCGTGGCCAACTCGCTGGCCAAGAAGATCGCGGCCCAGCGCGGCGACGACCCGAACGAGGGCCGGGCGTTCTTCCTCAACATCAAGGGCCCGGAGCTGCTCAACAAGTTCGTCGGCGAGACCGAGCGGCACATCCGGCTGATCTTCCAGCGGGCGCGGGAGAAGGCCTCGGCCGGCACCCCGGTGATCGTGTTCTTCGACGAGATGGACTCGATCTTCCGCACGCGTGGCTCGGGCGTGTCGTCGGACGTCGAGACGACGATCGTGCCGCAGCTGCTGGCCGAGATCGACGGTGTCGAGGGCCTCGAGAACGTCATCGTCATCGGCGCGTCGAACCGCGAGGACATGATCGACCCCGCGATCCTGCGGCCCGGCCGCCTGGACGTGAAGATCAAGATCGAGCGGCCCGACGCCGAGGCGGCGCAGGACATCTTCTCGAAGTACATCACCAACACGCTGCCGGTTCACGAGGAGGACCTCGCGGAGTTCGCCGGCAACCGCAAGGCCTGCGTCGACGCGATGATCCAGCGCGTCGTCGAGCGGATGTACGACGAGTCCGAGGAGAACCGGTTCCTCGAGGTCACCTACGCCAACGGTGACAAGGAGACCCTGTACTTCAAGGACTTCAACTCGGGCGCGATGATCCAGAACATCGTCGACCGGGCGAAGAAGTCCGCGATCAAGTCGGTTCTCGAGACCGGGCAGCGCGGCGTGCGGGTCGCGCACCTGCTGTCCGCGATCGTCGACGAGTTCGCCGAGAACGAGGACCTGCCCAACACCACCAACCCGGACGACTGGGCCCGCATCTCGGGCAAGAAGGGCGAGCGGATCGTCTACATCCGCACGCTGGTCACCGGCAAGAACGAGGCCACCGGCCGCGCGATCGACACCGCGTCGAACACCGGCCAGTACCTGTAGACGCGCAGCACGGAGGAGGCCCCGCCCGGTCCACCGGGCGGGGCCTCCGCCGTTCTCCGGCCCGGAGCCTGGCCGATTCGTTCACGACGGCGGGTGGGCGGGGTTCGTAGCGTGGCGGCATGGGACCGCGACCGAGCTCCACCGTCATCGAGATCGTGACCGCCGACCTGGCGAAGGCGCTGGCCTTCTACCGGGCCCTCGGCCTGGAGGTGCCCGACGGGGCGGACGACCAGCCGCACGTCGAGCTGCCGCTACCGGGCGGGAACCGCCTCGCGTTCGACACCGAGGCCACGATCGCGAGCTTCACCGCCGACTACACCCCGCCGACGGGGGAGGGCCGGCTCGCGCTCGCCTTCGGCTACGACACGCCGGCCGACGTCGACGCCGCCCACGCCGCCCTCACCTCCGCCGGCGCCCCCTCCGAGCGCGAGCCCTTCGACGCCTTCTGGGGCCAGCGCTACGCCACCGTCCGCGACCCCGACGGCACCCACGTCGACCTCTTCGCCGCCCTCCCGCAGACCTGACCCGGCCCGCGCACGTGATCACCAGCAGCTGAGAGTTCTTTCTGCGCGCAGATCGAGCCCTCAGCTCCTGATGATCAAGCTGGGATCGTCGTGATCACCGAGTGCGTGCACTCAAAGTCGCTCGGGCAGCCCTGAGCGCACGGGAGGGGTGATCTGTCGGGGCACTTGCCGGCACCAGGGTCGCCATGATCGCCGAGTGCGTGCACTCGTGCTTCCGAGTGCCGCCCTGTGCGCACATGAACGGCGATGTGTCGGGGCACCTTGCCGGCCTACGCTGGAGCGATCGCCCGGAGACGCTCGTGGCCGCCGTCGCTGCACGGGAACCGTGATCGGCGGAGTGCGTGCCGCGATCAGGTCGGGCGGAGGGCGGTGGCGGGGACGCCGGCGAGGGCACGGACCTCGCGGGAGAGGTGGGGCTGGTCGGCGTAGCCCGTGCGGGCCGCGACCTCCGCGGGAGCGACGCCCGCGTGCAGCAGGGTGGCCGCCGCGCGGAAGCGGAGCACCCGGCGCAGGACGGCGGGGCCATAGCCGTAGACCGCGGTGCAGTGCCGGGTCAGCGAGCGGGTGGACCAGCCCAGCTCCGCGGCCACCGCGCCGGCGGCCGCGCCGCCGCCGAGGCGCGTGGTGATCCGGCGCAGGGCGGGCAGGCTCCAGGGCGCGGTCTCCCGCGCCGGCTCGGCCGTGGCCAGCTCGGCGACCAGCCGGAACAGCGAGCCCGGGTCGGACGGGACCGCGGGACCGGCGAGGCGGGCGGCGGCGGGGGAGACGTCGGCCAGTGCGACGCGCGTGTCGCGCAGCTCCACGGCCGGGACGCCGAGCAGGCGGGGCAGCACGCCGGGGTGGAAGCGGAGTCCGCCCGTCCACCCGCCCTGCCGGCCGCGCGTGACGAACGCCGCGGTGTCCGGCCCGGCGACCGTGAGCCCGCCGGCCTCGTCGACCAGCAGGTCCATGCAGCCGTCGGGCAGCACGCGGGTGGGCCCCGTGCGTGCCGTGGGCCCCGTGCGCCACAGGCACTCGACCAGCCCGCGCAGCGGCGCGGGCGGGGCCAGCTCCCGGTAGCTCACGGCGGCGACGCTACCGCCGCGCACCGACGGAATCCGCCCGTAAGGCCCGAGAACGCCGGAGGCCCGTCCACCTCGTCGGTGGGCGGGCCTTCCGCAGGGGAGCGCGTGGATCAGGCGGTGCGGAGCACGGCCTCGATCTCGAGGGTCAGCTGGACCTTCTCGCCGACGACCACGCCGCCGCCGTCCATCGGCATCGAGATGTCGACGCCGAAGTCGTTGCGGTTGACGGTGGTGGTGGCGGTGAAGCCGGCGCGGGTTCCGCCGTAGGCGTCCGGGCCGAAGCCGCCGAGCTCCAGGTAAAGCGAGACGGGCTTGGTCACGCCCTTGATGGTGAGGTCACCGTTGAGCTTGTAGTCGGCGCCGTCGGCCTCGATACCCGTGGAGACGAAGGTCCACTCCGGGTACTTCTCGGTCTCGAAGAAGTCGGCGGACTTGATGTGCCCGTCGCGCTGCTCGTTGTTGGTGTCGATCGACGTGGCGTCGAGCGTCGCGGAGACCGTGGAGTCCTCGAACCGCTCGGCGGTCTCGATGGTGCCGCCGAACCGGGCGATGCGACCCTTGACCTTGCTGACCATCATGTGGCGCACGGAGAAGGAGACGTCCGAGTGGACCTGGTCGATGTCCCACGTGCCCACGACGTAACCGGGGATCTGGGTGGTGGCTGCGGTCATGGTGACCCTCCAGGAAGATTTGGTTGAACTCTCAGGTGTTGAGAGCGACCATAGTGCTGTTGAGTTGAGTGTTCAACCATAGGAGAAGTGACGTGGCGCACACCCGCTGGCTCGACGACGAGGAGCAGCGCACCTGGCGGGCCTTCCTCACCGCCCAGCGCCTGCTGTTCGAGCGCGTCGAGCGCCAGCTGCAGAACGAGGCACGAATGCCGCACGGCTACTACGAGATCCTGGTCCGGCTGTCCGAGGCGCCCGACCGCACGCTGCGCATGAGCAGGCTCGCCGACACCTCGCTGTCCTCGCGGAGCCGGCTCTCCCACGCGGTCGCGCGCCTGGAGGAGGCGGGCTGGGTCGAGCGCACCGCCTGCGAGACCGACCGCCGGGGCGCCTGGGCCCGGCTGACCGACGCCGGGCTGGCCGCCCTGCAGGCCGCCGCCCCGGGGCACGTCGAGACCGTCCGGTCGCTGCTGTTCGACGCCCTGACCCCGGAGCAGGCCGCCGCGCTGCGCGAGGTCAGCGAGACGCTCGTCGCCCACCTGACCGACCGGCCCGTCTGGCCCGCGGGCGACGACGCGGGGTGCCCGACCCCGGAGCGGGCCGGCGAGGAGGCCTGCCCGGAGGCCGGGTGACGGCTGTCCGGTGTGCCCCGGATCGCACCGGTCGGGCCGGGCGGGACCGGGCCCGGCCTGCACGGCCGCGGCGTCCTAGGCTGGTGGCATGTCTCGCTTCGACGTCGTCGTACTCGGTGCCGGTCCCGGTGGTTACGTGGCAGCGATCCGCGCTGCGCAGCTCGGCAAGAGCGTGGCCGTCATCGAGGAGAAGTACTGGGGCGGCGTCTGCCTGAACGTCGGCTGCATCCCGTCGAAGGCGCTGCTGCGCAACGCCGAGCTCGCGCACATCGTGACGAAGGAGCAGAAGACCTTCGGCATCAGCGGGGACGTCACGTTCGACTACGGCGCGGCGTTCGACCGCAGCCGGCAGGTCGCGGACGGCCGCGTCAAGGGCGTCCACTTCCTGATGAAGAAGAACAAGATCACGGAGTTCGACGGCCGGGGCACCTTCACCGACCCGAACACCATCGAGGTCGCGCTGTCCGACGGCGGCTCGGAGACCGTGCAGTTCGACCACTGCATCATCGCCACCGGCGCCGTCACCAAGCTGCTGCCGGGCACCTCGCTGTCCGACCGCGTGGTCACCTACGAGGAGCAGATCACCACCCGTGAGCTGCCGGGCAGCGTGATCATCGCCGGCGCCGGCGCGATCGGTGTCGAGTTCGCCTACGTCCTGGCGAACTACGGCGTCAAGGTCACGATCGTCGAGTTCCTCGACCGGCTGCTCCCGCTCGAGGACGCGGACGTGTCGAAGGAGCTCGGCAAGCGCTACAAGAAGCTCGGCGTCGAGGTCCTGACCAGCACGAAGGTCGAGAAGATCGACGACTCGGGCGACCAGGTCACCGTCACCGTCTCCGACGCCAAGGGCACCCGGGACCTGCAGGCCGACAAGGTCGTCCAGGCGATCGGCTTCCAGCCGCGGGTCGAGGGCTACGGCCTCGACAAGACCGGCGTCGAGCTGACCGAGCGCGGCGCCATCCAGATCGACGACTTCATGCGCACCTCGGTGCCGCACATCTACGCGATCGGCGACGTCACGGCCAAGCTGATGCTCGCCCACGTCGGCGAGGCGCAGGGCGTGGTGGCCGCGGAGACGATCGCGGGTGCCGAGACCCAGGAGCTCGACTACACGATGATGCCGCGGGCGACCTTCTGCCAGCCGCAGGTCGCGAGCTTCGGCTACACCGAGAAGCAGGCCCGGGACCTCGCCGAGGAGAAGGGCTGGAAGGTCAAGGTCGCGCAGTTCCCGTTCACCGCGAACGGCAAGGCGCAGGGCCTCGCCGACGCGGGCGGGTTCGTCAAGCTCATCGCGGACGAGACCTACGGCGAGCTCCTCGGCGGCCACCTCATCGGCCCGGAGGTCACCGAGCTGCTGCCCGAGCTCACCCTGGCGCAGAAGTGGGACCTCACCGCCACCGAGCTCGCCCGCAACGTGCACGCCCACCCGACGCTGTCGGAGGCCCTGCAGGAGGCGATCCACGGCCTTGCCGGCCACATGATCAACTTCTGACCGGTTTCCGCAGTTCGAGTCTCGTGAGTGGCGATAGTCGCCAGAGCGACTATCGCCACTCACAGGGTGCGGAGGAAGTGCTCGGCGAGGATGCGGGAGTCGGGGGCGAACCCGCGGGCCGGGTCGGCCAGCAGCTCCGCCAGCTCGGCGTTCGTCCGCCACCCGCCCTCCGCGACCTCCGACGCCTGGTGGTGCACCGGGCCGTCGGAGAACGCCTCGTAGCCGAACAGGTGGCAGCGCAACCCCTCCGGCCCGCCGAGGCCGGCGCCCGGCCCCGACTCCCACGCCACCGCCAGCAACGGCCGCAACACCACCCCGCGCACGTCGAGCTCCTCGGCCAGCTCGCGGGTCGCCGTCCCGAGCGGGGTCTCGCCGGGATCGACCACCCCGCCGGCCACGCAGTCCCACAGGCCGGGCATCACGAGCTTGTCGTCCGCCCGGCGGTGGACGTACACGCGCCTGCCGTCCGTGCTGCGCAGGATCACGCCCGCGCTGCCGTGCCAGAGCGAGCGGGCGTAGACCTCCGCGCGCGGTGCGGCCCCGACGACCGTCCCGGCCGCGTCGTACACGGCGATCACCTCGTTCCCGCTCGTCATGGGGCCATGGTCCCGTTGTGACCTTGGACACGTCGGAGTAGGGAGGGTTCATGGGTGGAAACAGGATCGTCGTCTACAAGGAGCCCGGCCGTGTCGAGGTCGAGGACCACGACATGCCGAAGCTGGAGGTCCCCGCCGACGTCGCGCAGGCCAAGGGCATGAGCCGCGAGGCGCCGCACGCGGTGATCCTCAAGAACGTCTCGACCAACATCTGCGGGTCGGACCAGCACATGGTCCGCGGCCGCACCACGGCGCCGGCCGGCCAGACACTGGGCCACGAGATCACCGGCGAGATCGTCGAGAAGGGCAACGACGTCCAGTTCCTGGACGTCGGGGACATCGTCACGGTGCCGTTCAACATCGCCTGCGGGCGTTGTCGCAACTGCCGCGAAGGCGCCACGGGCGTCTGCCTGAACGTCAACCCCGCGCGCGCCGGCTCGGCCTACGGCTACGTCGACATGGGCGGCTGGGAGGGCGGCCAGGCGGACTTCGTCATGGTGCCGTTCGCCGACTTCAACCTGATGAAGTTCCCGGACCGGGACCAGGCGCTGGCGAAGATCCGGGACCTGACGATGCTCTCGGACATCTTCCCGACGGGCTATCACGGCGCCGTCTCCGCCGGGGTGACGACGGGCATGACCGTGTACGTGGCCGGGGCAGGGCCGGTGGGGCTGGCCGCCGCCTACTCCGCGCACCTGCTGGGCGCCGCCGTGGTGATCGTCGGCGACCTGAACAAGGAGCGCCTCGAGCAGGCGCGGTCCTTCGGGTGCGAGACCGTGGACGTCGGGCAGACGGCCACCCTCGAGGAGCAGATCGACCAGATCCTCAAGACCAACGAGGTCGACTGCGCCGTCGACGCCGTGGGGTTCGAGGCCACCGGACACGGCGGCGGCGAGGAGAAGCCCGCCCAGGTGCTCAACGACATCATGAGCATCACCCGGGCCGGCGGGAGCCTCGGCATCCCGGGTCTGTACGTGACCGGTGACCCGGGTGCGGCGGACCCGGACGCCAAGGAGGGCACGCTCAAGGTCCGTCTGGGCCTGGGCTGGGCCAAGAGCCACAGCTTCGTGACGGGGCAGTGCCCGGTGCTGCGCTACAACCGCAAGCTGATGATGTCGATCCTGAACGACAAGGCGCACATCGCCGACGCGGTCAACGCCACGGTCATCCCGCTCGAGGACGCCCCGCGCGGGTACCAGGAGTTCGACCGGGGCGCGGCCCGCAAGTACGTGATCGACCCGCACGGCATGATCCCGGCGGCCTGATCCGCAGGCTCCGCACCACGGTGTCCGACCCGCCCGGCGACCGCCGTTCCGGCCGCCGGGCGGGTTAGGCTCTGGGGATGCACTCCCGCGAGGTCCGTTCGTGACCGCCCGCCGCATCATGGGCACCGAGGTCGAGTACGGCATCTCCGTGCCCGGCGACCCGACCGCCAACCCCGTCATCACCTCGACGCAGATCGTGCTGGCGTACGCGGCCGCGCAGGACATCCCGCGCAACCGCCGCGCCCGCTGGGACTACGAGGTCGAGTCGCCGCTGCGCGACGCGCGCGGGTTCGACCTGTCCGCGCCCACGCTCTCCAGCTCGAACAACGACTCGGAGCTCGACGACCTCGGCGCGGCGAACGTCATCCTCACCAACGGCGCCCGGCTCTACGTCGACCACGCGCACCCGGAGTTCTCCACACCCGAGGTGCTGACCCCGCGGGACGTCGTGATCTGGGACAAGGCGGGGGAGCGGATCATGGAGGAGGCCGCGGTGCGGGCCGCCACCGTGCCCGGCGCGCCGCGGATCCAGCTCTACAAGAACAACGTCGACGGCAAGGGCGCGAGCTACGGCTCGCACGAGAACTACCTGATGGCCCGCCAGACCACGTTCCCGGCGATCGTCGGCGGCCTCACGCCGTTCTTCGTCTCCCGCCAGGTCGTCACGGGCGCGGGCCGGGTCGGCATCGGCGCCCAGGGGGACGCGGAGGGCTACCAGATCTCCCAGCGTGCGGACTACATCGAGGTCGAGGTCGGCCTCGAGACCACGCTCAAGCGCGGCATCATCAACACCCGGGACGAGCCGCACGCCGACGCCGACAAGTACCGCCGGCTGCACGTCATCATCGGCGACGCCAACATGAGCGAGTACGCCACGCTGCTCAAGGTCGGTACCACCGCGCTGGTCCTCGACATGATCGAGAACGGCGTCCGGTTCGACGAGCTGCGCCTGGCCGAGCCGGTGCGCGCCGTCCACCAGATCAGCCACGACCCGTCGCTGCAGCAGAAGGTGGAGCTCACCGACGGGCGCTCGCTCACCGCCGTCGAGCTGCAGTGGGCCTATCACGAGAAGGCCGTCAAGCACGTCGAGAACTCGCAGGGCGCGGACATCGACCCGGACACGGCCGAGGTGCTGCAGCTCTGGGGCGAGATCCTCGAGGACCTCGCCGAGGACCCGATGCGCACGGCGGACCGGCTCGACTGGACGGCCAAGCTGCGGCTGCTCAACGGCTACCGGGAGCGGGACAACCTGCAGTGGAACTCGGGCCGCCTCGGTCTGGTCGACCTGCAGTACACGGACGTCCGGATGGCCAAGGGCCTCTACAACCGGCTGGTCACCCGCGGGTCGATGAAGCGGCTGGTCACCGAGGAGCAGGTCGAGCGCGCGATCCGCAACCCCCCGGAGGACACCCGCGCCTTCTTCCGCGGCCGCTGCCTCGAGCGCTACCCGGCCGAGGTCGCGGCGGCGTCGTGGGACTCGGTCATCTTCGACCTGGGCCGCGAGTCGCTGGTCCGGATCCCCACGCTGGAGCCGCTGCGCGGCACGCGCCGGCACGTCGGGGAGCTGATCGAGGGCTCGCGGACCGCCGAGGAGCTGGTGAAGGCCCTCACCAACGGGTGAGCCGCCCCGCCGGGACATCAGTTCGCAACCCGCGAACCGTGGGCGACGGCGGGTCCCGGCAAGTAGGCTGGACGCATCGGACCCCGGGGTCTGCCTGCCACGACGGTGGCGGGTCGCCCGGGATCGGACGCGAGGAGGAGACGTCATGTCGCAGGAGCAGACGAAGCGCCAGGGCGGTGGCGGCGGCGACGACGACGAGAGCGGCGACGCCTCGGCCGCCGGCCAGGAGCGCCGGGAGAAGCTGGGCGAGGACGTCGACACGATCCTCGACGAGATCGACGACGTCCTCGAGGAGAACGCCGAGGACTTCGTCCGCGCGTACGTGCAGAAGGGCGGCCAGTAGCCGCACCTGACAGCCGGTGGCGGGTCGGGCCCCGGAAGGGGTCCGGCCCGTCTCTGCTAGTACCTGGTACCCGGCCCCATCCGTGAGCGACACCCCGACAGCGACTTGCGAGAGAGGCACACCCCACACCATGGAGTTCCGCGAGGGCATCCCCGGGCCCGCTGCGATCGGCCGCCCCTTCCCCGGTTCCCCCGAGCCCGCGGCCGGCCGCCGGGACGGGCAGCCCGGGCTCGGCCACCACGCCGCCTTCGCGGCACTGGGCGAGACGTCGTTCGCCAACTACGTCGCGGCCACCCAGCCGCACCTGCTCCCCGGCCGGATGTTCGACGCGCCCCGCGGTCCGGAGGGCCGGCCCATGACGCCCGACGCGCTGGGCGTGCCGCACGGCACCACGATCGTCGCGCTGCAGTTCTCCGGGGGCGTCGTCATCGCCGGTGACCGGCGCGCCACCGCGGGCAACGTCATCGCCCAGCGGGACATCGAGAAGATCTTCATCACGGACTCGCACTCCGCGGTCGGCATCGCCGGTTCGGCGGGCATCGCGATCGAGATGATCCGGCTCTACTCGGTCGAGCTGGAGCACTACGAGAAGATCGAGGGCGTGGCCATGTCCCTCGACGGCAAGGCCAACCGGCTCGCGGGGATGATCCGCGGCAACCTCGGCGCGGCCCTGCAGGGCTTCGTCGTCGTGCCGCTGTTCGCGGGCTACGACACCGAGGAGCCGGACCCGGCGAAGGCCGGCCGCATCGTCACCTACGACCCCACCGGCGGGCGCTACGACGAGTGGCTCGGCTACCACGCCGTCGGCTCCGGCTCGGTGTTCGCCAAGTCCTCGATGAAGAAGCTGCACCGCACGTCGGCGGACCTGCAGACCACGCTGCGCAACGCGCTCGAGGCGCTGTACGACGCCGCGGACGACGACACCGCCACCGGCGGGCCGGACCTGGTCCGGAAGATCTATCCGGTCGTCGTCAGCATCACCGGTCCCGAGGGCGCCGTGCGGCGCTCGGAGGAGGAGATCGCCGGGATCGTCGAGCGGATCGTGGCGGACCGCGCGGAGAACCCGGGCGGCTGAGCGTGCCGCGCCCGGTCCGCCGGGCGCGCCCGCCCCACCCGGCCAGCACGATGAGATCCAGGAGCGTCCCCCGATGACGATGCCCTTCTACTCCTCCGTCGACCAGCTGCTCCGCGACCGGTCGGAGCTCGCCCGCAAGGGCATCTCCCGCGGCCGCAGCGTCGTGGTCATGACCTTCTCCGGCGGTGTCCTGTTCGTCGCCGAGAACCACTCCAGCGCCCTGAACAAGGTCTCCGAGATCTACGACCGGATCGGCTTCGCGGCCGTCGGCCGGTACAACGAGTTCGAGGGCCTGCGCACCGCCGGCATCCGGCTCGCCGACTCCCGCGGCTTCTCCTACGACCGGCGGGACGTGACCAGCCGCTGGCTGGCCAACACCTACGCCCAGTTCATCGGGGCCGCGTTCGTGGAGCAGCAGAAGCCGTACGAGGCGGAGATCTGCCTGGCCGAGGTCGGCGAGACGCCGGACGGGGACCAGCTGTACCGCATCACCTACGACGGCTCGATCACCGACGAGCCGCAGTACGTGGTCATGGGCGGCACCACCGAGCCGATCTCGACGAAGCTCAAGGACGTCTACGACGGCGGGCACGACCTCGGCGAGGCGCTGGCGACCGCGCTGGAGGGCCTGCAGGTCCCCGGGTCCGGCCCCGGCAACGGCACCGAGGCGCGCGTGCTCGGCGAGAAGGCACTCGAGGTGGCCGTGCTGGACCGCACCCGTCCCGGCCGGGCCTTCCGCCGGATCAGCGGCCCGGTGCTGCGCAGCCTGCTGCCGGCCGCGAACCGCGGCGAGGCCGCCGAGGAGCCGGACGTCCGCGGCGGCGACGACGCCCCGGCCGCGGGCGGTGCCCTGCCCTCGTCGAACTGACCCCGACCCCGGCGCGCCGGTCCACCTCGGTGGGCCGGCTGCGTCGTTCTCGGGGGTCGTTCTCAGGAGTACGTGCGCAGCTCGACGCCGTTGCCGTCCGGGTCGGTCAGGTAGATGCCCCGGCCCTGGCCGCGCGCCCCGAAGAGGTCCTTCGGGCCGGCCACGCCGTGCTCCGCGGCGAGGGCGTCGAGGTCCGTCCCGCTCAGGACCAGGGCGAAGTGGCCCACGTTGGTCCCGGTCCGCTCGCCGCGCTGGACGTCGATGATCGTCCCCTCGGACACCCGTAGGGAGGCGAACGGCACCTCGCCGCGCCGCCACTCGTCGAGCCGCTCCGTCGCCAGGCCCAGGGTCTCCCGGTACCAGGCGATCAGCCGCTCCGGGTCGTCCGTCACCAGCACGATGTGGTCCAGCCCGTCGACGCGCATGCCGCGAGCGTAGGGCGACGACCGCCTAGAGGGCGATGCGTTCCGGGTGCGTGTAGACGTTGCCCGAGCCGCCGCGCAGGAACCCGACGAGGGTGAGCCCGGCCTCGTCGGCCAGCTCCACCGCCAGGGAGGACGGCGCGGACACCGCGGCCAGCACCGGCACCCCGGCCATCACGGCCTTCTGGACCAGCTCGAACGAGGCCCGCCCGGAGACCTGCAGCACCGTCCCGGCGGCCGGGACCCGGCCCTCGAGCAGGGCGTGCCCGAGGACCTTGTCGACGGCGTTGTGCCGGCCGACGTCCTCGCGCGTGACCAACAGCGACCCGTCCGGTTCGAACAGCCCCGCGGCGTGCAGCCCGCCGGTCGAGTCGAAGACCTTCTGGGCCTCGCGCAGCCGGTCCGGCAGCGTCCCGACGACCTCCCACGGCACCCGCACCTGGTCGTGGGCGGGGGAGAAGCGGGACTTGAGCTTCACGGCGTCGAGCGAGGCCTTCCCGCAGACCCCGCAGGAGGAGGTCGTGTAGAAGTTCCGCTCCACCGAGGTGTCCGGCGGCTCGACGCCCGGCGCGAGGGCCACGTCGAGGACGTTGTAGGTGTTGCGGCCCTCCGCGTCGACCGAGTCGCAGTAGCGGGCGGTGAGGAGGTCCGTGGCCGCGCCGATGACCCCCTCGGTGAGCAGGAAGCCGTGGGCGAGCTCGACGTCGTGCCCCGGGGTGCGCATGGTCACCGTCAGCGGCGCCCCGTCGACGCGCAGCTCGAGCGGCTCCTCGACGGCCAGCGTGTCCGGCCGGCGGCGCTGCGATCCGTCCGCCGCGAGCCGCAGCACCGGCCGCCGTGCGGTGAGCCTTCCCATGGGTCCCAGCCTACGGAGCCCGGGGGTCCGCCGCCTGGCCTGAACGTGTGGGACCGGGACCTCGGAGACCGGGCCCTCACTCCGGGACGGCGGCCACGCAGAAGCGGTTCATGCTGAAGAAGTAGTCGCCGCCGCGGACGTCGGCGAGCCACGCCCGGGCGTCCTCGCCGGTCAGGCCCTGCCGGTCCGCGACGTAGCCCGCAATCGTGTGAGCGATCAGCGCGCTGTAGGTGTCCTCGTCGAGGCGCGGGTTGAGGATCGGGATCGCCGCCTGCACGGTGACCCGGAACCCGGCGTTCCGCAGGTGGCGGGCCCAGGTCGCGGGCAGGTGCGGGTGCACCAGGTGCTCCTCCCAGGCCGTCATGACGCGGGCGTGCCGGGCCCGGTCTGCGACGTGCCAGACCACCGAGTCCCAGTCGGTGTCGAGCAGCAGCACCCGGCCGCCCGGGCGGACGACCCGGCGCAGCTCGGCGAAGGCCTGCGGGATGTCGGCGACGTACTCGTAGACCTGGGTGGAGACGACGGCGTCGAGGAAGTCGTCGGGGTAGGGGAGGGTCTCCGCGGAGCCCTGGGCGATGGTCACGCCCGGCAAGGCCCCCACCCGGCGCGTGGCCAGGGCGTTCATCGCCGGGCTGGGGTCGATGCCGTGGACGGTCCCCTCCGGCCCGACGGCGGCGGCGAGGGACTCGAGCAGGAAGCCGGGGCCGGAGCCGACGTCGAGGATCAGTTCCCCGGGCCGCGGCGCGAGCAGGCCCAGCACCTCGGCCCGCTGCTGGACGATGTCGGGGGTCGAGTAGACCCGCTCGATCTCGCGGGCGCCTTCCTCGTCGAACGCGAGCGTCATCGGTCCTCCCGGGGCGTGTCCGGGTGGGTCGGACCGGATCGGCCGGGCATTACGGGCCGTCAGCCCTGGAACGGCCGGTCCCGGCCGGTCCAGCGCTCCTCGTCGCGCCGGTAGACCGGGACCGGGTTCTTGGCGACCCGGAAGGTGTACCGGCCGGCCTCCTCGACCACCTCGCCGTCCGTGGCGAGGCTGCTCGGCACGGCCAGCTCGACGTCGAGCTCCGGGGTCTCGAGCTGGGTGTAGACGCGGCTGTGCCCGAGCGCGCCGAAGATCAGGGCGCCGACCACCCGCAGCCGGGAGAACGCGACGTCGGCGCGCAGCCACCGGACGTCGAGCAGCCCCGAGTCGAGGGTCGGCCGCCAGGCCGGGACCATGCCGCGCGGGTGGTAGGGCCCGTTGCCGACGAAGATGAACCACACGAGGTGCCAGCGGTCGCCGACCTTGACCCGCACCTTCTCCGACCGGCGCAGCACCGTGACCAGGGCGGCCGCGAAGGCCGGCCACTTGCCCCACCGCGGCTGCCACTTCTCGCGCAGCCGGACCAGCTCGGGGTAGGAGCCCACGCTCGCGGTGTTGAGGAAGTAGCGGGTGCGGATGACCTCGGGGTGCACGGGCTCGTCGCCCGCGCCGGGGTGCGCCTCGACCATCGCCAGGTCGACGGCCACCGCCTCGCCGGCCTGCGTGGCGTCGACCGCCTCCTGCAGGTCGTAGACGCCGACATCGCGGGCGAAGTGGTTGAGCGTGCCCGCCGGGACCACGACCAGGGGCAGGTGGTGGCGGTCCGCCGCCGCGGCGGCCGCGGCCACGGTGCCGTCGCCGCCCGCCACGCCGAGGGCCTGCACCCACTCGCCCCGCTCGGCGACGGCCTCGTCGAACTGCTCGCCGACGTCCTTGCCCTTGCCGACGCGCAGCAGGTGCGCGGCGGGCAGCGCCTGCCGGACGTCCTCGGTGAGGTCCTGGTCCGGCGGGCCGGAGTGGGGGTTGACCACGATCACCAGGCCCTCGCCCTGTGGCAGCTCCGGCACGGAGTCCACCGGCCGGGCGCGGGCCTCGTCGGTGCGCCGGGGCGGCCACCACCGCTGGGTGCCGAGCGCGATGCCGGACCCGACGGCGGCCCCCACCACGACGTCGGACGCCCAGTGCACACCCACGTGCACCCGCGAGTACGCCACGGCCGCGGCCAGCGGCACGACCGCGGGCGCCACCTTCGGGTTGTCCAGGGTGACCGCGGTGGCGAACGCGGCCGCCGAGGCCGCGTGCCCCGAGGGGAACGACGACGAGGTCGGCGGCTTGGCGAGCGTCCGGTACGCGGGCAGCTCGGCCGCCGCGGGGCGCCGGCGCGGCAGCAACGGCTTGAGGATCCCGTTGGCCGTCGCGGACGACAGCGCGATCGCGAGCATGCCGCGCGCCGCCGCCTTCCGACCGGCCCCGCGGCGCACCGCGAGCACCCCCGCGACGAGCACCCAGAGCGCGCTGTGGTTCGCCGCGGCAGACAGCCGGCGCATGACGTGGTCGAACCGGGTGTGGGGGCGCGCCGAGACGGCGGCCGTCACGGCCCGGTCGAGGTCGTTGACGGCCGCCAGCCCACGATCGAGGCGGCGGGATTTCAGGGCGACTCGCCGGAACCAGTCGGTCACAGGCGTGACCTTATGGGGGTTCCTGCGCTTACGCTGTGAGACATGCAGCGTCGGATCTTCGGGGTCGAGACCGAGTTCGGGGTCACGTGCACCTTCCACGGCCAGCGCCGGCTGTCGCCGGACGAGGTCGCGCGGTACCTGTTCCGGCGCGTCGTGTCCTGGGGCAGGTCGTCCAACGTCTTCCTGCGCAACGGGGCCCGCCTCTACCTCGACGTGGGTTCGCACCCCGAGTACGCCACCGCCGAGTGCGACACGCTGACCGGGCTCGTCGCCCACGACAAGGCGGGCGAGCGGATCCTCGAGGACCTGCTGGTCGACGCCGAGCGCCGGCTCGTCGACGAGGGCATCGGCGGCGACATCTACCTGTTCAAGAACAACACCGACTCCGCGGGCAACTCCTACGGCTGCCACGAGAACTATCTGGTGGCGCGGCAGGGCGAGTTCGCCCGGATCGCCGACGTGCTGCTGCCGTTCCTCGTCACCCGCCAGCTGATCTGCGGCGCGGGCAAGGTGCTGCAGACCCCGCGCGGCGCGGTCTACTGCCTGTCCCAGCGGGCCGAGCACATCTGGGAGGGCGTCTCCAGCGCCACCACCCGCTCCCGGCCGATCATCAACACCCGGGACGAGCCGCACGCCGACGCCGAGCGCTACCGCCGGCTGCACGTGATCGTCGGCGACTCCAACATGGCCGAGACCACCACGCTGCTCAAGGTCGGCACCACGCACCTGGTGCTGGAGATGATCGAGGCCGGCGTCCAGTTCCGGGACTTCACCCTGGACAACCCGATCCGCGCGATCCGCGAGATCAGCCACGACCTCACCGGCCGGCGCACCGTGCGGCTGGCGGGCGGGCGCGAGGCCAGCGCGCTGGACATCCAGCGCGAGTACCACGCCCGCGCCGTCGAGCACCTGCGCCAGCGCGGCAGCGAGGACCGCACGCTCGAGCGGGTCGTCGAGCTCTGGGGCCGCACGCTCGACGCCGTCGAGAGCCAGAACTTCTCCCTGATCGACCGGGAGATCGACTGGGCGATCAAGTACCGGCTGGTCGAGCGGTACCGCGCCAAGCACGACCTGGACCTGTCCAGCGCGCGGATCGCGCAGCTCGACCTCGCCTACCACGACATCCGGCGCGGCCGCGGCCTGTTCGACATGCTGCAGCGCAAGGGCCTGGTCGAGCGGGTCACGGACGACGGCGAGATCGAGGTCGCCAAGGACACCCCGCCGCAGAGCACCCGGGCCAAGCTGCGCGGCGACTTCATCGCCGCCGCCCAGGCCGCAGGCCGGGACTTCACGGTCGACTGGGTGCACCTCAAGCTCAACGACCAGGCCCAGCGCACCGTGCTGTGCAAGGACCCGTTCCGCTCGGTCGACGAGCGGGTGGACCGGCTGATCCAGTCCCTGTAGGCCCCGAACGCGAACGGCCCCGTCGCCCTCCCGGGCGGCGGGGCCGTCGTCGTCCGTGCCGGGCTACTCGATGCCGGGCATCATCTTCTTCCGCAGGGCGAGCAGGTCGTCCTGGATCGGCTTGGCGGCGGGCCCGGCGTGGTCGGGCGCGGGCTGGATGCCCAGCGCGTGCAGGAGCGCCTCGGCGGCCTGCTTGGGGTCGCCGGTCTCGCCGAGCACGGGGTGCAGCCCCTGGTCGGCGAGATGGTGGAACACCAGGTTCACGACGCTCCACGGGTTGAAGGTCTCCGGCTGGCCGGCGTCGTGCGTCATCGCGGTGGGCCTCCTCGTACTGTGCCGTGCGTCACCGGAAGCCTCTGCCGCGGTGATCGCCGGGTCAAGGCCGCGCGGTGTCGCTTCCTGAGACACCGACCCGGCAGGGGCGCGCGTTCACCCGACCGCGGTCCGACGTGCCGAGTTTCTCCGGGTGCCCGCGGCGTTCGAACGGTTGGTCGTATGCTGCCCCCGTGTCCTCCGCCCGTGCCGAGCGCCTGGTCAACCTGGTGCTCTGCCTGCTGTCGACGCGGCAGTTCCTGACCGCGGAGCGGATCCGCGCGACCGTGCCCGGGTATGCCGACGCGACCAGCGACGAGGCCTTCTTCCGCATGTTCGAGCGGGACAAGACCGAGCTGCGCGAGCTGGGCGTGCCGCTGGAGACCGGCCGCACCTCGGCGTTCGACACCGTGGAGGGCTACCGCATCGCCCGGGGCGACTACGAGCTCGGCGAGATCGACCTCGACGCCGAGGAGGCCGCCGCCGTCGCGCTGGCCGGCTCGCTGTGGGACTCGCCCGAGCTGTCCGGCGCCGCGCACGGGGCCCTGCGCAAGCTGCGGGCCGCCGGTGTGGAGGTCGACGAGACGCGGGGTTCGGTGCAGCCGCGGGTCCGGGCCGCCGAGCCGGCGTTCGCGCCGCTGCTCGCCGCCGTGCAGGCCGGTCAGGCCGTCACCTTCGACCACCGTCGCGGCGGGCCGACCGGCGAGATCGCCCGGCGCACCGTGGAGCCGTGGGGCGTGGTGTCGTGGCGGGGCCGCTGGTACCTCGTGGGCCACGACCGGGACCGGGAGGACGTCCGGTCCTTCCGGCTGTCCCGCATCCTCGAGCCGGTCAAGACGGTGGGCGAGCCCGGTGAGGTGACCGTGCCGCCGGGCACCGACCTGATGGCGTCGATCCACCGGTCCGTCGACCAGGGGCCGGTCGTCGGGGTCGCCACCGTGTGGGTCGCGGAGGGCCACGCGCACGGCCTGCGCCGGCTCGGCACGGTCGTCGGGCCGCGTGAACTCGGCGGCCGTCAGGGGGACGTGCTGGAGATCGAGCTGCGCAGCGAGCGGACCGTCGCACGCTGGCTGGCCGGGGCGGGACCGGACGTCGTCGTGCTCGACCCGCCGGGGCTCGCCGCGCACGTGCGGCGGCTGTGGGAGGGCGCGCTCGCCGCCCACGCGGGGGAGCGCGTCCGGTGAGCGGGGTCGCCGACCGGCTGCCGCGGCTGCTGTCGCTGGTGCCGTACCTGCTGGCCCGGCCGGGCATCCCGATCGCCGAGGCCGCTGCGGACTTCGACATCACCCCCCGGCAGCTGCGCCGCGACCTCGAGCTGCTGTGGATGTGCGGGCTGCCCGGGTACGGGCCGGGGGACCTCGTCGACCTCTCGTTCTCCGGCGACACGGTGACCGTGACCGAGGACGCCGGGATGCGCCGCCCGCTGCGGCTGACCACCGCGGAGGCGACCGCGCTGCTGGTGGCCCTGCGGACCCTCGGCGAGGCACCCGGGGTCGTCGACACCGCGGCCGTGCGCAGGGCCACCGCCAAGATCGAACGGGCCGTCGGCGACGCCGGGGTGGCCACCGTCGCCGTGGACCTCACCCGCGAGGAGGAGGCCACCGCGGCCACCGTGCGCGGCGCCCTGGACCGCGGGCGGGCCCTGCAGATCGTCTACTACACCGCCGGGCGGGACGCGGTGTCCCGCCGGACCGTCGACCCGATGCGGCTGCTGCTCGTCGAGGGCCGCGGGTACCTGGAGGCGTGGTGCCGGCGCGCGGAGGGCGTGCGGCTGTTCCGGCTGGACCGGGTCGAGGAGGTCGCCGAGCTCGCCGAGCCGAGCGCGCCGCCGTCCGACGCGGAGCCGCACGACGTCTCGCGCGGGCTGTTCACGCCCAGCGAGGAGCATCGCACCGCGGTCCTCGAGGTGGCCCGCGAGGCCCGCTGGATCGCCGAGTACTACCCGGTCGACGAGGTCGTGGAGCACCTCGACGGGTCGGGCTCGGCGCGCGTGCTGCTCCGGTACGCCGACCCGGCCTGGCTGGTCCGGCTGGTGCTGGGCCTCGGCGGCGGGGCGCGGGTGTTGGAGCCGCCCGAGCTGGCGGTCGCAGTCGCCGAGCGGGCGCGCGAGGCGCTCGCCGCGGCGACCACCACGGACGACGTGCCCGGCGGGCACGGCACGGGAGCGGGGGAGCGTTGATGGGGCTGTACTGGGTGCCGGTCCTGCTGGGGGCGGCGGGGATCGTGCTGCTGCTGGCCGTGGCGGTGGTCTGCCTGGCCCACGTGCGGCGGTTCGTGCACGCCGCGCAGCACGAGCGCCGGCGCACCGAGCAGGCCGTCCTCCCGCTGCGGTCGGCGGCCGCGGAACTGCGCGCCCGCCGCTGACGTTGCCCGGGGTACCGGTGCGTAGTATCGGGGCGAACCGGTTCCGTCGAAAGGACTGCTCATGCCGAGTCTCGGCGGGTGGGAGATCGTCATCCTCGTGGTGGTGGTGCTCCTGCTGTTCGGAGCCAAGAAGCTGCCCGACATGGCCCGCTCCGTCGGGCAGTCCGCCCGCATCTTCAAGGGCGAGATGAAGGGCATGAAGAACGACGGGAAGACCGAGGAGCCCGCGAAGCAGGAGCGTCCGGCCCCGCTCCCGCCGGCGCAGGGCACCACCACGGGCACCACCGGCAGCACGGGCACCTCCGCCACCGATTCGTCGGCCCCGGCGGCGCGGCCCGCGGAGCAGCCGGCGGAGCAGCGCGAGCACCAGCAGTAGGGCCGCGCTCGACGTGGTGAAGCTCAGCCTCCGTCGGACCCCGAAGAACCCCGACGGCACGATGACGCTCGTCGAGCACCTCTACGAGCTGCGCAACCGCCTCGGGATCTCGCTGCTGGCGATCGCGGTCACCACGGTCGTCGGCTACATCTGGTTCGAGGTCGGGTTCTTCGGCGCGCCGAGCCTGGGCGCGCTGCTCAAGGAGCCGTACTGCTCGCTGCCCGCCTCGTCGCGGGCGGTGTTCACCGCCGACGGGTCCTGCACCCTGCTCGGCACCGGGCCGTTCGACCAGTTCATGCTGCGTCTGAAGGTCGGCGCGGTCGCGGGCATCGTCCTGGCCTGCCCGGTGTGGCTGTACCAGATCTGGGCCTTCATCGTTCCCGGGCTGTACCCGAAGGAGCGCAAGTTCGCGCTGATCTTCGTCAGCACCGCGGCCGTGCTGTTCGTCGCGGGTGCGGTGCTCGCGTACTTCGTCGTCTCGCAGGGCCTGGCCTTCCTGCTGACGATCGGCAGCGAGGTGCAGACCACCGCGCTGACCGGCGAGAGCTACTTCGGGTTCGTCATCGCGCTGCTGCTGATCTTCGGCGTGAGCTTCGAGATCCCGCTGCTCGTCGTGATGCTCAACCAGGTCGGGATCCTGAGTTACGAGCGGCTGCGCAAGTCGCGGCGCGGGATCATCTTCGGCCTGTTCGTGTTCGCCGCGGTCGCCACGCCGGGGCAGGACCCGATCTCGATGACCGCGCTCGCGGCGGCGCTCACGCTGCTGTTCGAGCTCGCCATCCAGATCGCGCGGGTGCACGACCGGCGCAAGGCCAAGCAGCGCAAGGCCGAGGGCTGGGACGACTGGGATCCCGACGCCCCGTCGCCGATCGACACCACGCCCAGCCGGGTGGACGGGCCCAGCCGGATCGAGGAGCCGGGCGCCGTGCCGCCGCCCGCGCCGGTGAGCAGCGCGGAGCCGAGCGCCCGCAACGTCGACGACGTCACCTGAGCCCGGCCCGTCCGTGAGCGGGGTAACGGGCCCGTCCGACGGCGGAGTGCCGGTCTGGTGTGACAGCCTGGTCGGGTGGCCAGCAGCACACCGGCCCCCGCCGAGGCGTACGCCGCGGCCCGGGCCCGCGCCGCGCATCCGCGGCTGAGCGAGTTCGCCGGGTCCCTCCCCTTCGGTCTCGACGCCTTCCAGCGGGAGGCGTGCGAGGCGCTCGAGGACGGGCACGGCGTGCTCGTCTGCGCGCCGACCGGCGCGGGGAAGACCGTCGTCGGCGAGTTCGCCGTGCACCTGGCCCTGGCGCAGGGCCTCAAGTGCTTCTACACCACGCCGATCAAGGCGCTGTCGAACCAGAAGTACGCGGACCTGGTCGACCGGCACGGGGCCGCGGCCGTCGGGCTGCTCACCGGCGACACCAGCGTGAACGGCGACGCGCAGGTGGTCGTGATGACCACCGAGGTCCTGCGGAACATGATCTACGCGGGCTCGCGGTCGCTCGACCAGCTCGGCTACGTGGTGATGGACGAGGTGCACTACCTCGCCGACCGGTTCCGCGGCGCGGTCTGGGAGGAGGTCATCCTCCAGCTGCCCGAGCACGTCGCGCTCGTCAGCCTGTCGGCCACGGTGAGCAACGCCGAGGAGTTCGGGGACTGGCTGGTCGCCGTGCGCGGCGACACCGCCGTCGTCGTCGACGAGGTGCGGCCGGTGCCGCTGTGGCAGCACATGATGGTCGGCAACCGGCTCTACGACCTGTTCGCCGAGACGGGCGGCGAGCTGTCCGTCGATCCCGAGCTGCTGCGGCAGACCCGCGAGCTGTCCCGCCAGGACAACATGGCGACCTGGGTGACCGAGGGCCGCCGCGGCCGCTCGTCGGGCCCCGGGCGGGGCGGGCCGCCGCGCTCCCGCGGCGGCATCCGGCCGGCCTCGCGGGTCACGGTGATCGACCGGCTCGACCGGGCGGCCCTGCTGCCGGCCATCACCTTCGTCTTCAGTCGCGCGGGCTGCGACGCCGCGGTGGGCCAGTGCGTCCGGGCGGGGCTGCGGCTCACCACCGAGGCCGAGGTCACCGAGATCCGGCGGATCATCGAGAAGCACACCGGCGACCTGCCGCAGGCCGACCTGGGCGTGCTGGGCTACTGGGAGTGGCGCGAGGCGCTCGAGCGCGGCATCGCGGCACACCACGCGGGCATGCTGCCGGCCTTCAAGGAGACGGTCGAGGAGCTGTTCGTCGAGGGGCTCGTGCGGTGCGTCTTCGCCACCGAGACCCTGGCGCTGGGCATCAACATGCCGGCCCGGACCGTCGTCCTCGAGCGGCTGGTCAAGTACAACGGCGAGGCCCACGTCGACCTCACCCCGGGCGAGTACACGCAGCTCACCGGGCGCGCCGGGCGGCGGGGGATCGACGTGGAGGGGCACGCCGTCGTCATCTGGCAGCCCGGGGTGGACCCGGAGCACGTCGCCGGTCTCGCCTCCACCCGCACCTACCCGCTGCGCAGCTCCTTCCGCGCCGACTACAACATGACGATCAACCTCGTCGAGCGGCTCGGCATCGAGCAGGGCCGCGAGCTGCTGGAGCAGTCCTTCGGGCAGTTCCAGGCGGACCGGTCGGTGGTCGGGCTGGCGCGGCGGATCGAGCGCAACACCGAGGCGCTGCGCGGCTACGCCGAGTCCATGCAGTGCCACCTCGGGGACTTCACCGAGTACGCGCGGCTGCGCCGCCAGGTGTCCGACCGGGAGAAGTCGCTGCGCCGCCAGGGCTCGGCCGAGCGCCGCAACGAGGTCGCGGAGTCGCTGCGCACGCTGCGGCCGGGGGACGTCATCGCGGTGCCGGGCGGCCGCCGGGCCGGGCTCGCGGTCGTCCTCGACCCGCCGGGCGACCACGAGGACCCGCGGCCGCTGGTGCTCACCGAGGACCGTTGGGCGGGCCGGCTCTCCACCGCCGACTTCCCCGTCGCGGTCAGCACGCTCGGCCGGATGCGGCTGCCGAAGCGCGTCGACCACCGCTCGCCGCGGGTGCGGCGGGACCTCGCCTCGTCGCTGCGCAACACCGGCATCGTGCCGCCCACCCCGCACCGGCGGAAGCGCGGTGGCGGCGCCGCGGACGATCCCGAGCTCGCGGCGCTGCGTCGGGCGCTGCGGTCCCACCCCTGCCACGGCTGCGACGACCGCGAGGCCCACGCCCGCTGGGGCGAGCGGCACGCGCGGCTGGAGCGGGAGACCGAGCAGCTGCGCCAGAAGGTGCGGGCGACCACGCACTCGCTCGCCCGCGGCTTCGACCGGATCCGCGCGCTGCTCACCGAGCGCGGGTACCTCGACGGCGAGACCGTCACCGACCACGGGTACCGGCTCGCCCGGCTCTGGGGGGAGTCGGACCTGCTCGCCGCCGAGTGCCTGCGCCACGACCTGTGGGCGGACCTCGAGCCGGCCGAGCTGGCCGCGGTGGTGTCCGCCCTGGTCTACGAGTCGCGCCGGGACAACGCCCCGGTCCCGCGGGTCCCGCAGGGCGCCGTCACCGAGGCCCTCGCCGAGACCGTGCGGATCTGGGCAGAGCTCGAACAGGACGAGCGCCGGCACAAGATCGACCGCACGCGCGAGCCGGACCTCGGTTTCGCGTGGCCGATGCACCGCTGGGCCCGCGGCGAGTCGCTGGCCCAGGTCCTCGAGGCGGCCGAGCGCAACGGGCAGGAGCTGTCGGCGGGCGACTTCGTCCGCTGGGCCCGCCAGGTCCTCGACCTGCTCGAACAGATCGCTTCCGTGGCCGGGAGGACCACCGGCGTGGGGCGCAACGCCCACAAGGCGGCCCGCGAGGTCCGCCGCGGCGTCGTCGCGGCCGGGGTGGGGTGAGCGCTTCCTCGTCGTCTGTGCTCCGGCGGCCGCGTTCGCTGCGCAGGACGGCGTGATCGGCGGTCCGCGATCACGATGGGGTTCGTGGCGGTGTGAATGCGGGCGCCCAAGATCGTGCTGGTCCCGGGGACGGTCACCGAGCCCTCGGCAGCGTGACCCGGCTCTGGCCGTGATCGTCGGTCCGGACCGACGGCGGACGTAGGTGGCCGGGGAGCGACCCGTCTGGCGATCATGCGGCCGGTCGGACGGGGAGCAGCGGGGCCGGATGGGCGAGCGGGATGCACACCGCTGGTAGCAGCGCGCGCACCCAGGGTGGAAGTGGGTGGAGCGGGCGGCGACCGGCCGCGGCAGCGCGCCGAGGTGTGCTTGGATCGTTGCCCGGTGCGCGGACAGCGCAGCGCGGTGCGGAGGCGCGACGGGCGCCGGACGCACGAGAGGCACGGAACGCAGGACGGACGGAAGGTCGGCGATGAGCACCCCACGGGACCCGTACGGCGAGACGGACCGGGGCCACCGGGCCGCCGGCGGCCAGGGCGACGCGACCGGACCCGATCCGTCCGCCGGGACGGACCGCGACACCTACGGCGCCCCCTACGGCACCGGGACACCCGGGAACGAGAGCGGCGACGCGGCGGACGACTCCGCGTCGAGGACCGTGCCGCACACCGGGCGTTCCGGTTGGGACTTCAACCGCAGCGCCGAGGCCGACCCGCCCACCCCGGCCTACGGCTCGCCGGCCGTCGAGCACGGCGACACGACCGACACCACCGGCACGACCGGCACGCCGGGTGCCGGACACGACGCCACGCCGTCCCACGACCGGGCGCCGGAGAGCGGCGACACCGGCGGGTCCGAGTGGAGCGCCGCCGGCGGCTCCGGCTGGAGCTCGGGCGCCCAGGGCGAGGGCCCGGGCTGGGATCCGGCCGGGACGGCCGCCTGGGACCCGGAGGGCCCCCGGGGTCCGTCCGGCGGGTCGTGGGACCCCCAGAGCGACGACCGCACGGCGGCGCACCCCGCGCCCGGCGGCTGGGACCCGGCGGGCGCCGGGATCGGCGGTGCCGCGTCCGCGACCTCGGCTCTGCCCGGCGGGCAGAGCCGCGCCTCGCGCCGCCGCGGACGGTCCGGCGGTGGCGGGAAGAAGCTGATCGCCGGCGCCGCGGTGCTGGTGGTCGTGCTGGCGGTCCTGGCCGTGACCGCGTTCTGGAAGCCGGGCTTCCTCGTGACCGAGGAGTTCGACCAGCAGGCGCTGCAGGCCGGGGTGACCCGGATCCTCACCCAGGACTACGGCCTCGGGGCCACCGGCGTGAGCTGCCCCGAGGGGCAGAAGGTCGAGGCCGGCGCGACCTTCACCTGCTCCGCGAACGTCGACGGCGAGGCGGTCGAGGTCCCGGTCACGGTCCTCGACGACCAGGGCACCTACCAGGTCGGCCGCGTCTGACGGCAGCGCGCGGCGCCGCCGGGATCCGCGCGCCCGGATTTCGGGTGACAGCGGACGGCCCGGGGCCGGAGGATCGGCTCTCGTGAGCACGACCGGTACCGAATCCCGCGAGCCCGAGACCGACGCCCCGCACACGCCGCCGTCGCCGGACGGCGCGGCGCGTCCCGCCGCCGAGGTGCGGCTGCTGGAGCCCGGCGAGTTCCGGGCGGCGCACGCCCTCTTCGGCGCCGCCCTCCACGCCGGCGGCCCCGTCGACGACGACCACTGGGCCCTCACCCGGCTCTCCTACGCCCCGGGCCGCACGTTCGGCGTGGACCTGCCCGCGGGCACCCTCGCCGGGACCGCCATGAGCTTCGGATCCGCGCTCACCGTGCCCGGCGGGGCGCGGGTCCCGATGGCAGCCGTCACCCGCGTCGGCGTCCGGGCCGACCGGACGCGCCGCGGCCTGCTCACCGCGCTCATGCGCGAGCAGCTGACCGACGCCGCCGACCGCGGCGAGGTCGCCGCGACCCTGCGGGCCAGCGAGGCGCGCATCTACGGCCGCTTCGGCTACGGCGTCGCCAGCCGCGGGCGGAACCTGCGCGTGGCCGCGGGGGCGCGCTTCCGCCCCCACACCCCGTCGGGCGGGGAGGTCCGGCTGCTCCATCCCGAGGAGGCCGCTCCGCTCCTGCCGTCGCTCTACGCGCGCATCCTCGGCGCCACGACGCGCCCGGGCCCGATCGTGCGCGACGAGGGCTGGTGGGCGCACGTCCTGCGCCCCCGGCGCAGTGCCGACGGCGCCCGGGGTATCGCGGTGCACACCGGCCCGGACGGCGACGACGGCTTCGCCACCTGGACCGTCCGCCAGGAGGGCACGGACTTCGGCGAGAACGTCCTCGAGCTCGGCGACCTGCACGCCGCCACCCCGCAGGCCACGGCCGGCCTGTGGCGCTTCCTGCTGGGCATCGACCTCCTCCGCGCCGTCTCGGCGCACCTGCGGCCGCTCGACGAACCCGTGGACCTCCACCTCGAGGACCCGCGGGCCTGCCGCACCACCGGTATCGGCGACGAGACCTGGCTGCGTCTGCTCGACGTACCGGCCGCCCTCGCCGCCCGGACGTGGGGCGAGGCGGGGGGTGAGCCGCTCCGGATCCGCGTGCACGACGCCCTCTTCGCCGGCAACGACGGCGTACACGTGATCGGCGCCCACCCGACCGCCACGAACGGCGCGTATCCCACGGACCCCGCGCCGGCCGAGGACGGCCCGGCCGACCTCGAGTGCGACGTCACGGGCCTCGCGATGGCCTACCTCGGCGACCGGCGGCCCTCCGAGCTGGTCGCGAGCGGCTGGTGGACCGCGCACGACCGCGCCGCCGTTCCCCGAGCGGACCAGCTGTTCGCGGCCCCGGCGATGAGCGGCGTGCCGTGGTGCGGGACGTTCTTCTGACTCGGCAGGGGACCGCCGGTGAGGGCGACCGGGGGGTCAGCCCTTGAGCGCCGCCACCAGGCGGTCCACGGACCCGCCCAGGCCCCAGCGCTCCGCCAGGGCCGCGAGCGCTCCGGCGTCCGCGGGGGAGTCGGGGAGCGCGTCGGACCGCGACAGCTCCACCGGCGCGTCCTGCACCACGCGCACGACCGGCTCGACGACGGCCAGGTAGTCCGCCGCCTTGCCGAGCTTGCTCCGCACGCTCGCGGCGAGCCGCGTGTCGGCGGTGTCGCCGACGGCCGCGACCAGCTCGGACCACGAGCCGAACTTTCCGACCAGCGTGGCCGCCGTCTTCGCCCCGACCCCCGGGACGCCGGGCAGCCCGTCCGAGGGGTCGCCGCGCAGCATCGCCATCTCGGCGTAGGCCTCGCCGGCCCGGTCCCGCGGCACGCCGTACTTCTCGGCGACCTCCGCCGGCCCGAGCAGCTCGGCCTTGGCCAGCCCGCGGCCGACGTAGAGCAGCCGCACGGGCGTGGGCTCCTCCCGCACGATCTGCATGAGGTCCCGGTCGCCGCTCACGCCGAGCACCGGATCGCTGGCCTCGCGGTGGGCCAGGGTGCCGATCACGTCGTCCGCCTCGTGCCCCTCCGCGCCGCCCGTGGCGATTCCCGCCGCGGCCAGGACGTCGAGGATGATCGGCACCTGCGGCTCGAGGGTGTCCGGCACCTCCTCGGGGATCCCCG
Organism: Pseudonocardia halophobica; assembly: GCF_027922425.1. Lineage (GTDB taxonomy): Bacteria > Actinomycetota > Actinomycetes > Mycobacteriales > Pseudonocardiaceae > Pseudonocardia > Pseudonocardia halophobica. The sequence goes on from NZ_BSFQ01000007.1 coordinate 78,329, forward strand.
CGGGTGCGGTGTCCGGCCCGCTCCCGGGAGTGGAGCCCTCGATCCGGTGCGCCTTGTAGGAGGGCAGCGCCTCCACCCGGAACGCCGGGCGCCAGTCGAGGTCCAGGCATGCGACGAGGCGCGCGGGGCGGTGCTCGGCGACGAGCCGGGCGATCATGTCGGTGAACCCGCGGACCGCGTTGACCGGGGTCCCGTCGGGCGCCGTGATCGACTCGGGCACGCCGTAGTAGGCGCGGAAGTACATGCTCGCGGCGTCGAGCAGCATCAGCGAGCCGGCGGGGGCCTGCGGGGCCGGGTTCCGGGGGGCCGTCACGGTGAGCCAGCATGCCAGGTGGGGACGACGCGCAGCGTGAGCGCCCTAAGCTCGGCCCATGAGCCACGCCGTCCCCACCGAGCTGCTCGCCGACCGGTTGCGCCGGGCCGGCGAGGTCGCCGCCGAGCAGGGCGCCGACGTCCTCCTCATCACCCCCGGCACGGACCTGCGCTACCTGGTCGACCACGCCGGCGAGTCCCACGAGCGGCTGACCTGCCTCGTGCTCCCGGCCGCGGGCCACCGGGCCCCGCCGGCCCTGGTCGTGCCGCGGCTGGAGGCCCCCGGGTTCGACGTCGCCACCCTCGAGGCGCTCGGCGTCGAGGTCCTCACCTGGACGGACGGCGAGGACCCCTACCTGCTCGTCTCCGACCTCGCGGGCGGCCCCACCCGGATGGCGGTGGCCGACGGGATGCCGGCGCGGCACGTGTTCGGCCTGCGGGACGCCTTCCCGGACGTCCGCCAGGCGCTCGCCGGGCCGGTCCTGCGCGAGCTGCGGATGCGCAAGGACGCCGCGGAGGTGGCCCAGCTCCGCGAGGCGGGCGCCGCCATCGACCGCGTGCACGCGCGGATGGGCGAGATCCTCAAGCCCGGCCGGACCGAGGCGCAGGTCGGCGCGGACATCGCGGCCGCGATCGTGGCGGAGGGCCACACCGAGGCCGCGTTCGTGATCGTCGGCTCCGGGCCCAACGGCGCCAGCCCGCACCACGACGTGTCCGACCGGGTCATCGAGCCCGGCGACGTCGTGGTCATCGACATCGGCGGCCCGCTCGCCAGCGGCTACAACTCGGACTGCACCCGCACCTACGCGGTCGGGGCGGAGCCGTCGGCGCAGATCCGCGAGACCTACGCCGTGCTGCAGGAGGCGCAGGAGCGCTCGGTGCAGGCGGTGCGCCCGGGCGTGACGGCCGAGTCGGTCGACGAGGCCGCCCGCGCCCCGATCACCGAGGCCGGCTTCGGCCCGCGGTTCGTGCACCGCACCGGCCACGGCATCGGGCTCGACGTGCACGAGGAGCCCTACATCGTGGGCGGCAACGCGCTGACCCTCGAGCCCGGCATGGCCTTCAGCGTGGAGCCGGGCATCTACCTCGACGGCGAGTGGGGCGCCCGGATCGAGGACATCGTGGTCGTGACCGAGACCGGCGCCGAGCGCCTGAACAACGGGCCGCGGAACCTGGTCGTCCTCTGAGAACCCATCGGCTCCCGAAGCCGAGGCCCCTTCGAACGAGGGGGCAGTCCGCCGATTCCCTTCACCGCCGTCGACCGGGGCCGCGGGCGCGGTCCTGATCACGCCGCCACCTCCGGGTGCGCGGTCCCGTCCCGGCCGGGTACGCACGCCGTGCGCGCCGCGGTGCCGCCGACGAACTCGCGGAGGCACCCGGCGATCGCGGTGTGCGCCGCCGCGGTCGGGTGGAACGACTCCTGGAACAGGTGCCGGCCCGCCGTGTCGAGCGCGCCCTGGACGAGCGTCCGCGGATCGACGGTGAGCCGGCGCTGCCACTCGTCGCGCAGCGGGCCCGTGCACGCCTCGCGCCCCTCGGCGAGCCGCGTGAGGTCGAGGAACCGCGCGCCCACCCGCTCGGCCACCGCACCGATGGTGGCGGCGAGCTGCGGGAAGGCGTCGGTGCGCGCCCAGCCGGCGTCGGGCCGGGAGTACGGGCAGCCCTGGACGGCGTGCCAGGCCGGCATCGCCTCGCTGCCCGGCGCGGCGTAGGACAGCAGCACGAACGCGTAGCCGTCCGGCGGGTAGCCCGCCTCGGACATCGCCGCGCGGACGTCCCGGGCGGCCGCCTCGATCCGTGGCGCCACCGCCCCGAGCCGGTCGGCCCAGCCCGGGCCGACGGTCGTGCGGCACCCCGGCTCCCGCAGATCGAGGAAGGCCCGGATGCAGGCGACCGCGACGCCGGACAGGTCCGGCTCGTCGTTCGCGCCCACCTGCAGGGTCACCGCCCGCACCTGGTGCCGCCGCGCGACCTCCACCAGCCGCTGCGCCTGCGATCCCTCGGTGTGGTGCACCGCCGCGCCGAAGGCGACGTGCTCGGCACCCGCGCCGGAGCAGGCGAGGTTCACGGCGACCTCCGCCAGCGCGCTGCGGTGCACGTAGGCCGCGGGGGAGCGGTGGCACCAGTTCCCGCCCTCGCCGCGGGTGCCCGCCTCGTAGTCGCCGGCGCCCTCGCCGGAGGCCGCGCTGTCGCCCAGCGCGACGACCGCCGTCGGCCGTGGATCGGGTGGCACGCCGGCGGCCGAGGCCGGAGGGGCCGCCCCGACCGTGACCAGCGCGGTGAACAGGACGACCACCGGGAGCGAACGACGGCGGGGCGGCACGGGGAGCAGGTGGGTCGGCACGCGGCGGACGTTAGGAGCGCCGACGCCGCCGGTGGGGTCGTCGTCGCTCCGCTGTGGACAACCCCGGTCCCGGGCACGCGGAACCGCGGCCACGGGCCCGGCCGAGGGTCCTGCTGTGGACAACCGCGTGCGGCCGGCCGGAACTGTCGGTGGGGCGTGCTCCGTCGCCCCCTCGGGGGAACCCCGGACCTTCTCCGGGCGTTGTCCGGAGGCACCCACCCCGCCGAGACGGCATCGTGAGGTGCAGGGCGGCGAGAACCGCCGCCGACCGGAACGAGGAGCTCGACGAAACCATGGCAACCACCCTCACCCGCCCGCGCAACGGCGCCGTGATCGCCGGTGTCTGCGCCGGCCTCGCGCAGCGCTTCGGCCTGAGCCCGTTCGTGGTGCGGCTGATCTTCCTGCTGTCCTGCCTGCTCCCGGGCCCGCAGTTCGTGATCTACATCGTGCTGTGGATCATCATGCCGAAGGCCCCCTACTGATCGACCCGACAGTGATCGCCCCGGTGGCGGTCGACCGGGCAGGGGTGCGGTAGACACCCGGACCGTGTCCCGCACCCTGCTCACCGGCCTCCGGCTGCCCGACCGGCCCGGTCCCGTCGCGATCGAGACCGAGGCCGGTCGCGTCACCTGGACCGGTGAACCCGAGCAGGCCCGGGACCGGAGCGGTGCGCGCGTCGAGGACCTGGACGGGGTGCTGCTGACCTCGCCCTTCGTCGACGCGCACGTCCACGCGACGGCCTCCGGCCTCCTGCTCGACGGCCTGGACCTCACCCCCTGCGCGACCGCGGAGGAGGTCCTGGCCGCGGTGGCCGCGGCCGCGGGTGCCGCCCCGGCGTCGGCCGTCGTGTGGGGGCACGGCTGGGAGGAGGACCGCTGGTCCGGCGCCCCGCCCACCCGGGCGGAGCTGGATCGCGCCGCCGCGGGCCGGGCCGTCTACCTCAGCCGGATCGACGTCCACTCGGCCCTGGTGTCCACCGCCCTGGTCGACCGGGCCCCGGGTGCCGTCCGGGCCGCGGGGTGGAGCCCGACCGGCCCGTTGAGCGCCGACGCCCACCACCACGTCCGCCGCGCCGCGCTCGCCGCCCTCGACCCCGCGCAGCGCCGCTCGGCCCAGCGCGCCTTCCTCGACCACGCCGCCGCCCACGGGGTGGCGGAGGTGCACGAGTGTGCCGGCCCGGAGATCTCCGGCCGCGCGGACCTGGCAGACCTGCTCGGGAGCGGGCACGGCGTGCACGTCGTCGGCTACTGGGGCGAGGCCGTCGACAGCCCGGAGGCCGCCGCCGCGCTCCGTGCAGGGACCGGCGCGCACGGCCTGGCGGGCGACCTCTTCGTCGACGGCTCGCTCGGCTCCCGCACGGCGGCGTTGCACACCCCGTACCGGGACGCCCCCGGCTGCACCGGCAACCGCTACGTCGAGCCGGAGACCCTGGCCGCGCACCTCACGGCCTGCACCCGCGCGGGGATCCAGGCGGGCTTCCACGTGATCGGCGAGGCCGCGGTCGAGGACGCCGTCGCCGCGCTGGAGGAGGCCGCCCGCCGGACCTCGCCCGCCGCGGTCCGCGCCGTCCGGCACCGCCTCGAGCACCTGGAGATGGTCGACGCCGGCCAGGCGGCCCGGCTGGCGGCGCTCGGGGCCGTGGCCAGCGTCCAACCGCTCTTCGACGCCCTCTGGGGCGGCCCCGACGGCATGTACACCGCCCGGCTCGGGGCCGAGCGGGCCCGCGGCATGAACCCCTTCCGCGCGCTGGACGAGGCCGGCGTCGTGCTCGCCTTCGGCTCGGACTCCCCGGTCACCCCGCCGGACCCCTGGGCCGCGGTCCGCGCCGCAACCGCCCACCGCACCCCGTCGTCGTCGGTCGACGAGGCCACCGCCCTGGCCGCGCACACCGCCGGCGGCCGGCACGCCGCGGGCGGCTCCGGCACACCCGTTCCGGTGACCGGCGGCCCGGCCTCCTTCGCGCTCTGGGACGGCACGGAGTGCCTGCGCACGGTGCGGGAGGGCCGGGTCCTGCACCGCACCGGGGGCGGACCCGAGGAGTGACGTCGGGCGCCCCCGCTTCCGGCGGAGGGCATCGGTCTGGCATCCTGTTGCGCGTGATCGACCGGACCGGCCGCCGCCCCCTCGTGGGTCGCTGCTGTCCGGGGTGTTGTCGCTGTTGCCGCTGACACCCCCGGAACCGTCCGCCCGCCGCACCTCCGCGGCCCGCACAGATCGCGATCACCTCCATGACCGCTCCCGCGGCCCCTGTCCTGAACTCCGCCGTCTCCGCCGCCCCGGCGCTCGCCGAGCCGGACCTGCGCGGGCACACCGTCGTCGCCCTCCACCCGCACCCGGACGACGAGGCGATCTTCACCGGCATCACCCTGCGCCGCCTGGCCGACGCCGGCGCCCGGGTCGTGCTCGTCATGGCCACCGGCGGTGAGCTGGGCGGCTCCCGCCTCCCGCTGCGCCCCGGCGAGACCGTGCGGCAGCGCCGGCTCGCCGAGCTCGAGCACGCCGCCGAGCTGCTCGGCGTGGCCCGCCTCGTGCTCCTCGGCCGCCGCGACTCCGGCCTGCCCGGCGGCCCGGACAGCACCCACGCCCGCGCGCTCGCCGGCGCGGAGCCGCTCGCCCTGGCCAGCCGGCTCGCCGAGATCGTCGACGACGAGGGCGCCGGCACCCTGCTCGCGGACGACGAGCTGGGCGTCTACGGCCACCCCGACCACCGGATGGCCGGCGTGGTCGGCACCATCGCCGCCGAGCTGACCGGCGCCGACTCCTACCTCGCGACGGTCGACCGCAACGGCCTCGGCCCGGACGGGCACCTCGTGCACGGCGCCGCCCGCGCCGCGTCGGTGCCCTTCGGCCGCGAGGGCGCCGAGATCGCGCTGACCGTCGCCGGCGACGCCCGCCACCTCGCGGTCAAGCGGGCCGCGATCCTCGCGCACGCCAGCCAGGTCGACCCGGCCGCGCTCCCGGAGCACGACTTCGCCGCCGCCTACGGTCGCGAGTGGTTCCGCCGCACCGGTCCCGCGACGCGCCCGGGCGTCCTGGACCTCCTCTGACAGCTCCGGCACGAGCGCGCCGTAGGCTCTCCCCGTGGCCGCTCCGACCGTCGACCCCGCGCAGGCCGGGTCCGCCCCCCGGGTCCCGCGGTCCACCCGGTCGCTGCAGCTGCTGGCCCGGGCGCTCCCGGCGATCGCCGCCGGAGTGGTGCTCTACCTGAGCTTCCCGCCGCGCGGGCTGTGGTGGCTGGCGCCGCCGGTGTTCGCGGTGCTCGGCGTGCTGCTGCGCGGGGTGCGCGCCCGGCGCGGGTTCCTGCTCGGTCTCCTGTTCGGCCTCGGCTTCCTGGTCCCGCTGCTGAGCTGGACCGGGAGCTTCGTCGGGGCGCTGCCGTGGCTGGCCCTGTGCCTCTTCGAGGCGCTCGCGTTCGGCCTCGCCGGTGCGGGGATGGCGGCGACGTCCCGGCTGCCCGCCGCGCCGCTCTGGGGCGCCGCCGTGTGGGTCGCCGCCGAGGCGCTGCGCAGCCGGGTCCCGTTCGGCGGCCTGCCCTGGGGGAGGGTGGGGTTCGGCCAGCCCGAGGGCCTCTTCCTGCCCGCGGCGTCGGTCGGCGGGGTGCCGCTGCTGTCGTTCGTCACCGTGCTCGCCGGGCTCGCGCTCGGCGAGCTCGTCCGGCGCCTGGTGCGCCGGGAGGTCCGCGCCGCGGTGGTACCGGCCGTCCTGCTGGTGATCGCGCTGGTGGCGGGCCCGGTGGCCGGGCTCGTCCCGGCGACCGTGAACGGCCCGTCGAAATCGATCACCGTCGCCGCGATCCAGGGCAACGTGCCGCGGCTGGGTCTGGACTTCAACGCCCAGCGCCGCGCCGTGCTGGACAACCACGTCGAAGTCACCGAGCAGCTCGCGACCGACGTGGCGGCGGGCCGCCGGCCGCAGCCCGACGTCGTGATCTGGCCGGAGAACTCCTCCGACATCGACCCGTTCCGCAACGCCGACGCCGCCGCCGTGATCTCCCGGGCCGCCGCCGCGATCAGGGCGCCGATCCTGGTCGGGTCGGTCCTGGTCAACTCCGACCGGACGGCCAGCAACGCGATCCTGGTGTGGGACCCGGTGCTGGGCCCGGTCGCGCGCAACGACAAGCGGCGGATCCAGCCCTTCGGCGAGTACATGCCGTGGCGGTCGTTCTTCCGGCTCTTCTCCAGCTACGTCGACCGTGCCGGCAACTTCGTCCCCGGTCCCGGTCCCGGCGTGCTGCAGGCCGGGGGCGCGGAGATCGGCATCGCGATCTGCTGGGAGATCGCGTTCGACGACCTGGTGGCGGACAGCGTCTCGGCGGGTGCCACGATGCTCGCCGTCCCCAGCAACAACGCCACGTTCGGCCTGTCGGAGATGACGTACCAGCAGCTGGCTATGTCCCGCGTGCGGGCGGTCGAGCACGACCGGCCCGTCGTGGTCGCGACCACCTCGGGGGTGAGCGCGACGATCACCCCGGAGGGCGCCGTGACCGGCAGTACCGGGCAGTTCGTGCCCGGAACCCTGGTCGCTGTCGAGTCGCTGGAGGACACGACTACGCTGGCCACTCGGCTGCGATCCGTGCCCGAGTGGGTGCTGACCGCAGTGGGAGTCATGGCGATCGGCGCCGCGCTGCTGGCCGGAAGGCGGGCACGCCGGGGTGCGGCCGCCGCGCAGGAGGGGGCGGGGCCCCGCAGGGGGCCCACGGAGGCCCCCCGGGCAGGAGAGGACGTCGATGGCTGAGCCCCCGGGACCGGTCCTGGTGGTCATCCCGACCTACGAGGAGCGGGAGAACCTCGGCCGGGTCGTCGCGCGGCTCAACGCGGCCGTGCCCGACGCGGACATCCTGGTCGTCGACGACGCCAGCCCGGACGGCACGGGCGAGCTCGCCGAGGAGATGGCGGCGAAGGACCCGCGGGTGCGCGTGCTGCACCGCGAGGGCAAGAACGGCCTCGGCGCCGCCTACCTCGCCGGTTTCCGGCACGCCCTGAGCGGCGAGCACCAGGTCGTCGTCGAGATGGACGCGGACGGCTCGCACGCCCCCGAGGACCTGCCGGCCCTGCTGGCCGCGCTGGAGGAGGGCGCGGGCGCCGACCTCGTGCTCGGCTCCCGGTACGTGCCCGGCGGCGAGGTCGTCAACTGGCCCGCCCACCGCGAGTGGCTCTCCCGCGGCGCGAACCTGTACGCGCGGCTGGCCCTGGGCGCGGACGTCCGCGACATCACCGCCGGCTACCGCGTCTACCGGCGGCAGGTGCTCGAGCAGCTCGACCTCGACTCGGTGATCTCGCAGGGCTACTGCTTCCAGATCGACCTCGCGTGGCGCGCGCTGCAGGCCGGCTTCCGCGTGGTCGAGGTGCCGATCACCTTCACGGAGCGGCAGATCGGCTCGTCGAAGATGGACGGCGCCGTGATGCTCGAGGCGTTCGTGAACGTCGCGCGGTGGGGCTTCGAGCACCGGTTCCGCCGGTTCCGCCCCGCCCGCGGCACCCGGGACACCGCAGCTGGCGAAGGCTCCGTCCGCGCCTGATCGTTAGGCTCCGGCCATGAGCGGTGCGGAGCGCGAGACGCTGACCTGGGACCTGTTCGGCACGGCCTCCCGCGAGCTGGCCGAGCAGATCGCCGACAGCGGCTACCGGCCGGACATCATCCTGTCGGTCGCGCGCGGCGGGCTGTTCGTGGCCGGCGCCCTCGGCTACGCGCTCAGCGTGAAGAACCTGCACGTCATGAACGTCGAGTTCTATACCGGCGTGGGGGAGCGGCTGCCGCTGCCGGTCATGCTGCCGCCCGTCCCCAACGTCGTCGACCTGTCGGGGGCGACGGTCCTCGTGGCGGACGATGTTGCCGACACCGGCGCCACGCTGAAGCTGGTGCGGGACTTCTGCGGCGAGCACGTGGCGGACGTCCGGTGCGCCGTCGTGTACGAGAAGCCGCAGAGCGAGGTGCGCTGCGAGTACGTCTGGCGGCACACCCCGCTCTGGATCAACTTCCCCTGGTCGACGCTGCCCCCGGTCGTCCAGGCCGAGGTGCTCGACGCCTGAGGCTCCCTAAAGGGGCCTCAGGGCGGCAGCGGCTCGTCCTTGGTCTCGTGCAGGAAGGGCAGCATGACGAGCCCGAGCAGGTACGCCGTCCCCATGTAGAGCGCGGCGCGGGAGACCCCGCCGAAGGTCGCGATGAGCGAGCCGGACACGATCGGGCCGATCCACGCGATGAGCCGGGTGGCGTTGAAGACGAATCCGGTCGCGGTGGAGCGGACCGTCGAGCCGAACAGCTCCGGCAGGTAGATCGCGAACCAGGCGAAGCCACCGAGGGTGAAGGCACCGTTCACCAACGCGACCACCTGGAACGCCACGGGGCCGCCCCACCAGAGATAGGTGATCGGCGTCATCACCAGGGAGCCGCCGAAGATGATCGCGACGAGCCACCGCCTGCCGAGGGCGTCGGCGACGAACCCGCTCGCGATGTAGCCCAGGATGGCCCCGACGTTGTAGAACACGACCGCCAGCGCACCCCAGCTCTCCGGGTGGGCGACTCCGCTCGCGCGGGCCAGCGGGACGGCGAACTGCGGGAGGAACGCCGACACCGCGTACCAGCCGATGATCGTGCCGAGGGACAGCACGAGCAGCACCAGGACGCGCCGACGGCTGACCGGGTCGGCGAAGAGCCTGTGCAGGGTGAACGTGCGCTTCTCGTGCGCCTGCTTCTCCGCCGCGACCGCGTCCTGCCAGCGTCGCGACTCCTCCAGGCGTCGCCGGATGTAGAGGACGAGGAAGGCGGGCGCGATCCCGATGACGAACATCCAGCGCCACGCCCCCGGACTCGATCCCTGGATGAGGAACCAGATCAGGGCGGCCAGCAGCGTGCCGAAACCGAACCCGGACTGCATGAACCCGGCGCCCTTGGCCCGCGCCCGGTCCGGCCAGGTCTCCTGCAGCAGGACCGTCCCGGTGGCCCACTCGCTGCCCATCGCGATGCCCGTGAGGATCCGGAAGGCGATCAGCATCTCGAACGACGTGCTCAGCGCCGTAAGACCGGTGAACAACGCGTAGCCGACGATCGCGAACAGCATGACCCGCCTGCGGCCGACGTAGTCGGCGAGCACGCCTCCGACGAGCCCCCCGATGCCCCAGCCGAGCAGGGTCAACCCGATCGCGAGCCCGGAGTAGAACCCGATGCTGCCCCGCTGGTCCGCCGGCAGCAGCTGGGCCAGCGCGGGCGCCACCACCACGACGAGCGCCTGGGTCTCGTAGCCGTCGAAGGCCCATCCCGCGAACGTCGCGTAGAGGACCCGACGGTGGTTGCGGTTCAGCCCCGCGTACCACGGGGTCCGCCGCGTCTCCACCTCGGCCATGGCACCCCCTCGTGCTGGCGGCGAAGGGACCGGGTCTACCCGCCCCGTCGGGGCCTTACACCCTCCTCCCTGCACTCGGCGGCAAAGGTGAGCACGATGGCGTGGTGGCCGAGAACCTCACCCGCACACTCCTCGCCCGGCACCGCCGCGAGGGGGCGCTCGAGCCCGGCGAGGACGTCACGCTCGCGGTCGACCAGGTGCTCATCGAGGACGCCACCGGGTCGATGACGTGCATGCAGTTCGAGGCGCTCGACGCGGAGCGCGTGATGGTGGACCCGACGGTGCTCTACGTCGACCACAACGTGCTGCAGATCGACGAGCGCAACATGGCCGAGCACCACTACCTGCGCTCGTTCTGCCGCCGTTACGGGGTGCGGTACTCGCCCGCCGGCAACGGGATCTCCCACTACGTGCACCTGGAGCGTTTCGCCCGGCCGGGTGGCCTGCTGGTGGGCGCGGACTCCCATTCGACGACGGCCGGCGCCGTCGGGATGCTCGCCGTGGGCGCGGGCGGTCTCGAGGTGGCCGTGGCGATGGCCGGCCGCGAGTTCGACCTCGCCTGCCCACGGGTCGTGCGGGTCGAGCTCACCGGCGCCCTCGCGGAGTGGGTCGAGGCGAAGGACGTGATCCTGGAACTCCTGCGCCGCCACGGGGTACGGGGCGGCGCGGGGGCGGTGTTCGAGTTCACCGGCGAGGGCGTCGCCGGCCTGTCGGTCACCCAGCGCGCCACGATCTGCAACATGATCACGGAGACCGGTGCCACCGGGGCCGTGTTCCCCGGCGACGAGCGGGTGCGGGAGTGGCTGGGCGCCCAGCGTCGCGAGCAGGACTGGACGGCACTGACGGCCGAGTGCGGCGCGACCTACGACGCCGAGGAGCACATCGATCTCGCCCGGCTCGAGCCGTTGATCGCCGTGCCGCAGTCCCCGGGCGACGTCGTACCGGTGCGGGAGGTCTCCGGCACGCCGGTCGTGCAGGTGTGCGTCGGCTCCTCGGTCAACTCCTCCTACGAGGACCTCGCGACGGTCGCCGCGGTGCTGGCGGGCCGTACCGTCCACCCGGACGTCGCGCTCACGGTCACACCGGGCTCGCGGCAGATCCTCGACACGATCGTCCGAGGTGAGGTGTACCGCGGCCTCGCCACGGCCGGGGCCCGGATGCTGGAGCCGGTCTGCGGTCCCTGCATCGGGATCGGGCAGGCGCCGACGCGTGGGCAGGCCTCCGTCCGGACGTTCAACCGCAACTTCCCGGGCCGCAGCGGCACGGCCGAGGACCGCGTCTACCTCTGCTCCCCCTCGACGGCGGCGGCCACCGCGCTGACGGGACGGATCACGGACCCTCGCGACCTCGGCGCGTTCCCCACGCTGCCCGCCGCCCCGGACACCGACCCGACGGTGGTCGAGGGGCTGATCGCCGAGCCGCTGCCGGCCGAGGAGGCGCGGCGGGTGGAGATCGTCCGTGGACCGAGCCTCGTCCCACCTCCGGTGCCGGAACCGCCGCCGGCGGAGCTCGACGGGCGGGTGGTGATCGTCGTCGGTGACGACGTCTCCACCGGCGACATGGCCCCGGACGGCGCCATCGGCATGTCCGTGTGGTCGGACGTCGAGGCGTGCGCCGGCTACATGTTCCGCCGCCTCGACCCCCGGTTCCCCGACCGGGCGCGGGAGTGGGCCGCGCGCGGGATCCCCGGGATCATCGTCGGCGGGCACAACTACGGCCAGGGCTCCTCGCGCGAGCAGGCCGCGCTGGCCCCGTTGCACCTGGGTATCAGGGTCGTGGCCGCCGCAAGCTTCGCGCGCATCCATCGGCGCAACCTCATCGTGCAGGGCATCGTGCCGCTGGTCCTCGCCCGCGACGGCGACCGCGAGCGGGCGTCGGTCGGCGACCGGTGGCGCATCGAGGGCCTGGCCGACGCGGTCCGCTCCGGTGTCGAGGAGCTGACCGCCGAGGTGGAGCGCGGCGAGCCGATCCCACTACGACTGCTGCTCAGCCACGAGGAGCGCAACGTCCTCGCCGCGGGGGGCCTGCTGCGCCGGGCCCGGGACGGAGACCGCCCGCCGCCGTGAGATCTGCGCAGGACTGCCCGTGCTCGACGACGGCGCCCGTCGTCCTCGCGCCGGGAGCCCGCGCCGTGAGCAGCCGGGCTCCGGAACCTCAGAGTGCGGCCAGCTCCGGCTCCAGGTCGTCGAGGCCCAGCGAGCCCTGCGACAGCGCGGCCATGTGCCAGGCCTTGAGGTCGAAGTCCGCGCCCCGCGCCCGCCGCGCGGCGTCCCGGCCCGCCAGCCACGCGCGCTCGCCGAGCTTGTAGCTGATGGCCTGCCCGGGCCCACCCAGGTAGCGCAGCAGCTCGCTGTCGAGGAAGGCCGCGTCCCGCCCGCAGTGGGCGCCGAAGAAGTCCCGGGCCAGTTCGGGGGTCCAGGTCAGGCCGGCGTGCAGCGGCGAGTCGGCCGGGACCGTCAGCTCGAGGTGCATCCCGATGTCGATGATCACCCGGATCGCCCGCATCATCTGGGCGTCGAGGTAGCCGAGCCGCTCGCCGGGGTCGGTGAGGAAGCCGAGCTCGTCCATGAGCCGCTCGGCGTAGAGCGCCCAGCCCTCGAGGTTGCCGCTGATCATCCCGGCCGAGGCCTGGAAGGTGGAGAGCTCGCCGGCGGACAGCGCCCACTGGCCGAGCTGCAGGTGATGGCCCGGGACGCCCTCGTGGTACCAGGTGCTCACCAGGTCCCACATCGGGAAGCGGTCGCGGCCGAGGGTCGGCAGCCAGGTCCGGCCGGGGCGGGAGAAGTCCAGGGAGGGCTGCGTGTAGTACGGGGCGGCGGCGCTGCCCTCGGGGGCGATCATCGCCTCGACGCGGAGCAGCTCGGGTGCGAGGTCGACGTGCGTGCCCTGCAGGGCCGCGATCGTGTCGTCCATGATCCCCTGCAGCCGGGCGCGGATCGCGTCGAGCCCGACGACGACCTCGCCGTGCGTCTCAAGGTGCGCCATCGCCTCGCGCGGCGCGGCCCCGGGCAGGATCCGCGCGGTCTCGGCGCGCTGCTCCGCGAGGATGCGGTGGAACTCCGACCAGGCCCAGTCGTAGGCCTCACGGGGGTCGAGGTCGGCGCCCGTCCAGCGGCGGACGGCCACCCGGTAGCGCTCCTCGCCGACGGCGTCCGTGACGCCCGCGGTGCGCGGGCGGTACTCGCGGGCCAGGAACTCCCGCAGCGTGCCGAGGGCCGCGGTGGCGGCGTCGGCGCTGCCCGCGGGGAGGCCGGCGTCGGCGGCGAAGGAGGCGAACCAGTCGGCGGCGAGCCACGAGCCGAACTGCGCGACGACGGCGTCGACCTGGCGGGGCGCGGCGAGCAGCCCGCGGTCGGCGCCCGCGCTGAGGCTCTCGGCGTAGCCCGCGAACGCGGCGGGGACGGCGGCGAGCCGGGCCGCGAGGTTCGCGCGCTCCTCGGCGGTGCCGGCGGGCATCAGCGTGAGCGTGGTGCGCAGGTTCTGGACCGGCCCGAACAGGATCTGGACGTTGCGCAGGTGCTCGCCGAGGGTGCGGGTCGCCTGCGCGGCGGCGAGCCGCTCGCGGAGCAGCCGGGCGCAGCGGCGCTCGGTGTCGTTCTCCGGCTCGCCGACGGCCTCGAGGCGGGCGAGCGTGTCCCGGTCGAGGACGTCGAGCGCCTCCTCGCCGGCGGGGGAGAGGTCGGGGAGCCGGTCCTGGCCGGTGGGCAGGCCCAGCGAGGTCGCGAGCAGCGGGTCGAGCTCGGCGTGCGCGGCGACGTGGGCGTCGGCCAGGTCCCTGATCGTGCGTGCGGACATGCGGTCATCATCGCCCGCCCGCCTTCGGACGCGACGAAGCCGGGCCCCACGGGAGGTGGCCCGGCTTCGTGATGTGCTGCGGCGCGTCCGCCGTGGCGTCGCCGTCGCGACGCCGACCCGTTCGGGAGGGTCAGGCGATCACGAGGCGATCTCCTGGCGACGCTCGCGGAGCAGGTCGAGGCGCTCGTTGAGCAGCTCCTCCAGCTCCGGGATCGAGCGGCGCTCCAGCAGCATGTCCCAGTGGGTGCGCGGCGGCTTGGTCTTCTTCTGCTCCGCCTCGACGCCGTCCACCCGACGCCCGACGCCGCCCTGGGGCGACTCCCAGGTCGCGGGCGCCTCGGCGTCGTTCGCGAAGGGCACCTCGAACTCATGGCCCGAGGGGGAGACGTAGCGGACCAGCTGCCGCGGCGCCAGGTCGTGATTCCGGTCGGTCTCGTAGCTGACAGCCCCGAGCCGGCTGCCACGGAGCACGCGGTCGGCCATGCGTCATCCTCCCGTCTTCTGCCGAGGGGGGCACCCCTCGACGGTCACGTCGTCGCCACCCGGTGTAACGTCTGCAGCGCAGCCGCGCATTCCCGGGGGAGGCATTGCGCGGGCATGCCGAGGTCATCGCGACCGTCGGTCACCCGCTCTTGTCCCGACGTCAGAGTGTGGCCCATCAGGCGCTTTGCCACACGCGAATGTGACGTGTCAGCCTTCTGTGACTTACCTCACCGGCCGGGCGCGGAGTGTTTACACGAGGGTGGCTTCCCGTTACCCGCGATCGTCATGCATCAGGATATGCGCAGGTGGGAGTGCTTGCAGCGCGAACCGTCGGGCGTCCGACGATCCGGCCGCACAGACCATCCGGCCGGAGTCACCCCGCCGGTGCCTCCGGCCGGCGGACGGGCCACAGCGCGAGCAGCCCGGCCGCGAGCACCACGAGGATCCCGACCGTGCCGGCGCGGTCCGAGCCGAACGCGTACGTGAAGAAGCCCACGAGCGTCGGGGCGAGGAAGGACACCGCCCGGCCCGTGGTGGCGTACAGCCCGAACATCTGGCCCTCCTGGCCGGGCGGGGTGAGCCGGGCCAGGTAGGTGCGCGAGGACGACTGCGCCGGCCCCACGAACAGGCACAACCCGAGCCCGAACACCCAGAAGGCCGTCGGGCCGGACAGGAACAGGAGCACCACGCCGCACACGAGCAGCCCGACGAGGGAGCCGACGATGACCGCCTTCGGGCCGATCCGGTCGTCGAGCCAGCCGCCGGTGAGTGCGCCGAGCGCGGACACGACGTTGGCGGCCACGCCGAAGACCAGCACGTCGCCCGGGCTCAGCCCGTACACGCTGACGGCGATCACGGCGCCGAACGTGAACACCGCCGCCAGCCCGTCCCGGAACAGCGCGCTGGCCCCCAGGAAGTAGACGGTGTGCGGGCTCGTGCGGTGCAGGTCCCGCAGGTCGACGACCAGCTTCCGGTAGCTCGCCCGCACGCCCAGCCGCGGCGCCCGGTCGAGGGCCGGGGGCGCCTCCGGCACGACGAGGAACAGCGGGACCGCGGCCACCGCGAACCACACGGCGGCGACGAGCGCGACCGCCCGGACGTTGAGCCCGCCCTCGGTGCTCACCCCGAGCGCGCCGCCCTCGCCGGCGATGAACAGCAC
Organism: Pseudonocardia halophobica; assembly: GCF_027922425.1. GTDB lineage: Bacteria > Actinomycetota > Actinomycetes > Mycobacteriales > Pseudonocardiaceae > Pseudonocardia > Pseudonocardia halophobica. The sequence goes on from NZ_BSFQ01000007.1 coordinate 93,761, forward strand.
GTACACGCCCAGGAGCAGCACGATCCCGCCGAAGTACCCCATGGACCAGCCGAAGCCGGAGACGCGGCCGATCGTGGCGGGCGTGGAGATCTGCCGCAGGACGGCGTTGTAGGAGACCTCGGCGAGCTCGAAGAAGATCGAGCCCAGGGCGAGCAGCAGCAGGCCGAGCCAGAGGTAGTGCCAGTCGTCCCGGACGAGGAACAGCAGCGCCATGGACGCGACCGTCGCGGCGGTCCAGATCGCGGTGGACCGCAACCGCCGCCCGGCCCGGTCGGCGCTCTGCCCGACCACCGGCGCCAGCAGCGCGATCACGAGCCCGGCGGCGCCGATGGCGTAGCCGAGCCAGCTGTTGGCGTCGACCGAGCCCGGCAGGTCCCGCCCGACGGTGTCGGTGAGGTAGACGGAGAAGACGAACGTGAGCGTGATCGTGTTGTAGGCCGAGGAGCCCCAGTCCCAGAAGGCCCACGCGAGTACCTGCCGCCGTGCAACCCGAGCGTCTCCGGTCCGGTCCGCGGGGGCGGCCTCGCTGCTCACCGCGGCAGCCTAGAGCGCGGGGCGCGCCGGGAGGGAGGAGGCGCGACGGTCACAGCACGATCGTCACAGGGCGATGAGGAGGTCCGGTCGGTCGGAGAGCAGCCCGTCGACCCCCATCGCGAGCAGCTCGCGCATCTCGGCCGGCTCGTCGACGGTCCAGACGTGGACCTCGAGGCCGGCGCCGTGGGCCCGGGCGAGCAGCCGGTCGTCGACCACGGTGAGGGGGCCGAACCGCCGCGGGATCTGGGCGAGGCTGCCGCGGACCCGGGGCAGGACCGGCTCCACGTAGGGGAGGGCCGACGGCGACGCGTCGAGCCAGGCCCGCGCCCGCAGGCCGAGGACCGCCTCGAAGCCCATCGACGTGAAGAGCCGCGGACCGGCCGCGCGGGCCCGCCGGAGCCGGCTCTCGTGGTAGGCGCCCAGGCAGACCCGGTCCCAGGCGTCGAGCCGCTCGAGCACGGCGAGGGTCGGCAGGACGACGGCGTCGGACTTGAGCTCGATCGTGAACCGGGTCTCGGGCAGCGCCGACAGCACGGACTCCAGCCGCGGCACCGGCTCCCGCCCGCCCACCCGGGCGTCCTCGATCACCGCGGCGGGCAGGCGGGCGAGCAGGCCGCTGCCGTCCGTCGTGCGGTCGAGGGCCAGGTCGTGGTGGACCATCGGCACGCCGTCGGCCGACGCGTGCACGTCCATCTCGATGTAGGAGAAGCCGTTCGCCACCGCGAGCTCGAAGCCGGCGAGGGTGTTCTCGCAGCCCGCGAGCTCGCCGATGTGCCAGCCGCGGTGCGCGTACCGGCGCGGATGGGGCCCCTCGAGGTACGGGTGCCGGTCCGTCACGCCCGGCACCCTCTCATCCGGACCCGATCAGGCGCGACGCGGAAGGCGTTGCCGCTCGGTGAACAGCAGGGGTTCGAGCAGGTCACCGTGCTCGTCGAGGCGGGCGGGCAGGTCGTCGAGGGTGAAGACGAGGTCGTCCGGACGGCGGCAGGCCCGGACCTCCTCCCAGGTCACCGGGGTGGCGACGGTCGGTCGGGCGCGCCCGCGCAACGAGTAGCTGCCGATCGTCGTCTTGGCGGTGTTGTTCTGGCTCCAGTCGACGAAGACCTTCCCGCGCCGGCGCGCCTTGGCCATCACCGACGTGACGGTGTGCGGGGACTCGTCGGCCAGCCGCTCGGCCAGCGCCTTCGCGAACTCGATCGTCTGCTCGGCGCGGCTCACCGTGACCGGCAGGTAGAGCTGCAACCCCTTGCCGCCCGATGTCCGGGGGTACGCCACGAGGTCGTCCTCGGCGAGCACCTCGGCGATCCGCTGCGCGACCCGGCAGCACTCGACGACCGTCGTTCCCTCGCCGGGGTCGAGGTCGAAGACGACCAGGTCCGGCTCGTGCCGGCCGCCGCGCGGCCCGACCCGCCACTGCGGCACGTGCAGTTCGAGCGCGGCCAGGTTCGCCGCCCAGGCCAGCCCCTCCTCGCTCTCGAGCAGCGGGAAGTCGGCGGTCTCCGAGCGCCCGCCCGGCGTCCCGACCCGCTCGGTGCGGATCCAGTCCGGCGCGTGCCGCGACACGTCCTTCTCGAAGAACGAGGGCTTCTCGACGCCGTCCGGCCAGCGGACGAGCGTGACCGGCCGGCCCTCGAGGTGCGGCAGCATCGCCGGCGCGACGGCGCGGTAGTGCGCCAGCACGTCCGCCTTCGTGGTGCCGGTGAGCGGGTAGAGGACCTTGTCGGGGTTCGTCAGCTTCGCCCGGCCCACCCCCGCCTTCGCACCGGTGCGTCGCGCACGCGGCTTCTCGGGCTCGACGATCTCGCCCACCTCCCGCCAGGTGTCGGAGCGTGTCCCGGGCCGGTACGGCGAGTCCGCCCGCTTGGCGACCAGGCCCGGCAGGCCCTGCCCGCGGACGGCGTCGAGCACCGCGGCGCCCGTGTCCGCCGGGTAGACCGGGGCGAGCCGCCAGTGCGGGCCGGACAGCGGGAGCTCGGTGAGCAGGTCGTGGCGGTCGGCGAAGCCCAGCCCGCACGTGTCCCGGCCGTCGAGGAACAGCAGGTCGGAGATCCAGAGCTCGCCGCCCCGGGTCAGCTCGGCGTCGAGCAGCAGCGCGGTGGCCCCGACCGAGGGACCCAGCTCGGCGAGGGTCTTCGCGGTGACCTCCTCGCCGTCGGCCGTCACCCGCGTCCGCCCGCCGTCGAGCTCGACGATCACCCTGCGGCCGCCGAAACGGACCTGCAGCAGCCAGCCCTCGGGGTCCTCCGGCAGCTCGCCCGGCACCCCGCGCATGGGGGCGGTGTCGTGGGGGAGGGGAGTGCGGTCGGTGCGGTCCGACCGCTTGAGCAGCCAGCCGTCCCGGCGCTCCCGGTTGCTCCTGACCAGCACGTACTTTCCTCGCGCGCGCTCCCCGTGCAGGGTGAACGCCACCTCGCGGTCCGACCACTTCTCGGTCTCGTAGCGGCCGTGGTCCCAGATCGTCATGGTCCCGCCGCCGTACTCGCCGCGCGGGATCTCGCCGGAGAACTCCAGGTACTCCAGGGGATGGTCCTCGGTCCGCACGGCCAGCCGCAGCGTCTCGGTGTCGACCGGCAGGCCCTTCGGCACCGCCCAGGAGGCGAGCACGCCGTCGCGTTCCAGCCGCAGGTCCCAGTGCAGCGCGCGGGCGTGGTGCTCCTGGATCACGAACCGGTCGCCCGGCCCCTCCGCCCCGGGGTCGGTGTCCGGCACGGGCTCCGGAGTGCGCCCCCGGTCGCGCTTGCGGCGGTACTCGTCGAGCGGCACGTGGCCAGGCTAGCGCCGTGCAGGGCTTGTCACCGGGCGTGATCGTCTGCAAGCATAGGCTTACCTGACGAGAGGCTGGGCTGCATGTACGCCTGCATCTGTTTCGCCGTGACGGACGTCGAGCTCCGCGACTGCATCGGCGGGGGCGCCCGCACGGTCGAGGAGGTCGGCGACGCGTGCGGTGCCGGCACGGGCTGCGGAACCTGCCTCGACACGGTCGACGTCCTGCTCGCCGCGGAGCTCGCCCCGTCCGTGATATCGGACCTGCCGCTCACCGCCTGATCGTCCACGGGCCCCGCCGGCACCGCATTCGCCCAGGTAAGCCTAGCCGTCGCACAGTCCGTCCTTCGTGGATCCGGGCGAACCGGACCCACTACCGTTCGTGTCGCCCGTCACAGCGAACGAAGGACGACGCCATGCGTGGGGACCCGGAGATCATCTCCCTGCTCAACGAGCAGCTCACCAGCGAGCTCACCGCGATCAACCAGTACTTCCTGCACGCGAAGATGCAGCAGAACTGGGGCCTGACGAAGCTCGCCGCCTACACCCGCAGCGAGTCGATCGACGAGATGCGGCACGCGGAGAAGATCACCGACCGCATCCTGTTCCTGGAGGGCCTGCCGAACTACCAGCGCCTGTTCCAGCTGCGCATCGGGACCAACGTCCGCGAGATGCTGCAGTCCGACCTCGCCATCGAGCTCGAGGTCGTGCAGCGGCTGCGGCCCGGCATCGCGATGTGCCGTTCCAAGGGCGACATCACCACGGCGAACCTGTTCGAGGAGATCCTCGCCGACGAGGAGCACCACATCGACTACATCGAGACGAACCTCGAGCTGATGGACCGCCTGGGCGAGCAGCTCTACCTGGCCCAGCTGGTCGACCAGCCTCCCACGCCCGGCTGATTCCGCGTTCCCCGCGCGAGGAGTACACAGATCGCGGGGTGTCCACCCGGGACACCGAGGGGGACGTCATGACCGAGAACGTGAGTGCCGGTGGCCGGGCTGGCGACTCCGGGCAGCGCCCGGTCGACGCGGTCCGCGAGTTCGCCGGGGCCGTCTGGTGGATGGTGCTGCTGCGCGGCGTCCTGATCGCCCTGTTCGGGATCATCGCGCTGGTGAGTCCGGGGATCGCGCTGCTGACCCTGGTGTTCCTGTTCGGCTTCTACGCGATCCTCGACGGCGTCGTCGCCGTCGTCATGGGTGTCCGCGCCCGGAAGACCGCCGCGCACTGGGTATGGCCGGTCGTGCAGGGCGTGCTGTCGGTGATCGCCGGCATCGTCGCGCTGGCCTGGCCCGGGGTCACGGCGCTGGCGCTGCTCTTCGTCGTGGCGTTCTGGGCGATCGTCATGGGCGTCGCGGAGATCGCCGAGGCGTTCACGGCGCGGCGGGCCGGGGCGCACGCCTGGGGCTGGACCCTCGTCGCGGGCATCGTGAACGTCCTGTTCGGCCTCGCCCTGCTCGTGTGGCCGGCCACCGGGATCCTCGCGCTCATCTGGCTCGTCGGCCTGTTCGCGCTGATCGGCGGCGTGATCCTGATCGGCTGGGCGTTCCGGATCCGGGCGATCGCCAAGGGTGCCGCGGGCCGTCGGCCCTCGGCGAACCTGTCATGACGGGCGCGTCGGCGCGGCTCGGGTCGCGGGGGAGCGCGGTCGAAGATATGTTCGAACCATGACCGATCGCGACACCCAGGACCAGACGAGCACGCCGGCCGCGAAGGACCCGGAGGACTGGACCACCGGCGACGAGCCGATCACCGGCCCGCAGCGCTCGTACCTCGAGACGCTCGCGCAGCAGGCGGGTCAGGAGCTGCCCGAGGACCTCGGCGCCCTCACCAAGGCGGAGGCGTCGAAGCGCATCGACGAGCTGCAGGCGGCTGCGGGCCGCGGGCAGTGACGGGGGCGGGTGCCGGTCAGTCCGGCTTGCCCGGCAGCGGGTCGAGCCGGACCCGGACCGCGACCCGGCCGCGCCCGTCCCGCGTGGCGACGGCGTGCCCGGTCCGGTCGGCGCCGTCGAGCTCGACCGTGATCGGGCCGCCCTCGCCGAGGAAGTTGCGCCACCAGTTCTTCGCGTCGGGGAACTGCACGCCGATCACGAGCTCGTCGCCGGAGCGCCGGTAGGCCACCGGGGTCCGGAAGGTCCGCCCGGAGCGGCGGCCGACGTAGCTGATCATCGCGATGCTGCGGCCCACGACACGGCCCACGCGCGGGGCACGGGCGAGGGCCTCCACGCCCGCGTTGACGCACCGGACCGCCTTGCTGGTGAACAGGGGAGCGCGCACGGGACCGACCGTAGCCGCGCCGCCCTGAGGTCGCTCTCAGTCCTGGCCGGGCACGGTGCATTTCGGACGCGCGACGTGGCACGATCACCGGGGTGAGCAGCAGACCCGCCGCGAACCTGAGCGACCTGGCCCGGCTGCGCCGCGTCAAGGACCGGATCGACCGGGAGTACGCCCAGCCGCTCGACGTCGAGGCGTTGGCCCGCGGTGTGCACATGTCGGCGGGGCACCTCAGCCGGGAGTTCCGGCGGGCCTACGGCGAGTCGCCGTACTCCTACCTGATGACCCGCCGCATCGAGCGGGCGATGGCGCTGCTGCGACGGGGGGACCTGAGCGTCACCGAGGTCTGCTTCGCGGTGGGCTGCTCCTCGCTGGGGACGTTCAGCACGCGCTTCGCCGAGCTCGTCGGCATGCCGCCGGGCGCCTACCGCCGGGCGGCCGAGGAGGCGACGGTGGACATGCCGTCGTGCGTGGTCAAGCAGGTGACGAGACCGGTCAGGAATCGAGAAGCCCCGGCCGGCCGAGCGCCGCTAGCGTCCCCCTCATGAGTTCGGACATCGTCATCAGCCAGAGCTACCTCCCGCACACCGGCAAGGACGAGGCGATCGCCTTCTACCGGGACGTCCTCGGCTTCGAGGTGCAGAACGAGGTCGGCTACAACGACATGTACTGGATCACCGTCGCCCCTCCCGGGCAGCCGGAGATCGCGATCGTCCTGCACCCCCCGGCGGTGGACCCGGGGATCACCGACGAGGAGCGCAGGGTCATCTCCGAGATGATGGCCAAGGGCACCTACGCCGCGATCAATCTGGCCACCAAGGACCTGGACGCGACCTTCGACCGGATCCAGGCCGCGGACGCCGAGGTCGTCCAGGAACCGATGGACCAGCCCTACGGCGTGCGGGACTGTGCCTTCCGCGACCCGGCGGGCAACATGATCAGGATCAAGCAGCTCGGCTGAGCCCCGGGTGGCGGACCTCGACAGGGACATCGACAGGGACATCGACACGGCGCGTCGCGCCACAGGGGGAGACACGGGATGAGCACGGCCACGGAGACGGAGTCCCCGTCACTGCACGCCGCCGACAGCCACGACCTGATCCGTGTGCACGGCGCGCGCGAGAACAACCTCAAGGACATCAGCGTCGAGCTGCCGAAGCGGCGGCTGACGGTGTTCACCGGGGTCTCCGGCTCGGGCAAGAGCTCGCTGGTGTTCGGCACGATCGCCGCGGAGTCCCAGCGGCTGATCAACGAGACCTACAGCACCTTCGTGCAGGGCTTCATGCCCACGCTGGGGCGCCCGGACGTCGACGTCCTCGACGGCCTGACCACCGCGATCATCGTCGACCAGGAGCGGATGGGCGCCAACCCGCGGTCCACCGTCGGCACGGTCACGGACGCCAACGCGATGCTGCGGATCCTGTTCAGCCGGCTGGGCCGGCCGCACATCGGCTCGGCCCAGGCGTTCTCCTTCAACGTGGCCTCGATCAGCGGCGCGGGCGCGGTCACCATCGAGAAGGCCGGGCAGAAGGTGAAGGAGCGCCGGGAGTTCAGCATCACCGGCGGGATGTGCCCGCGCTGCGAGGGCCGGGGCGCGGTCAACGACATCGACCTGACCCGGCTGTACGACGACAGCAAGTCGCTCAACGAGGGCGCCCTCACCATCCCGGGCTACTCCATGGAGGGCTGGTACGGCCGCATCTTCCGCGGGTGCGGGTACTTCGACCCGGACAAGCCGATCGCGAAGTACACCCAGAAGGAGCTGCACGACCTCCTGTACCGCGAGCCCACGAAGATCAAGGTCGAGGGCATCAACCTCACCTACTCCGGGCTGATCCCGCAGATCCAGAAGTCCTACCTGTCCAAGGACGTCGACGCGCTGCAGCCGCACATCCGCGCCTTCGTGGAGCGGGCGGTCACCTTCACGACCTGCCCGGAGTGCGAGGGCACGCGGCTGACCGAGGCGGCCCGGTCGTCGAAGATCAAGGGCATCAGCATCGCCGACTGCTGCGCGATGCAGATCAGCGACCTCGCCACCTGGGTCCGCGAGCTCGACGAGCCGTCGATGCGGCCGCTGCTGACGTCGCTGGGGGAGACGCTCGACTCGTTCGTCGAGATCGGGCTGGGCTACCTGTCGCTCGAGCGCCCCTCCGGCACTCTCTCGGGCGGGGAGGCGCAGCGCACCAAGATGATCCGCCACCTCGGCTCCTCGCTCACCGACGTCACCTACGTCTTCGACGAGCCGACGATCGGCCTGCACCCGCACGACATCCAGCGGATGAACGACCTGCTCCGGCAGCTGCGGGACAAGGGCAACACCGTGCTCGTCGTGGAGCACAAGCCGGAGGCGATCGCGATCGCCGACCACGTCGTCGACCTCGGCCCGCACGCCGGCGCCGCGGGCGGTGAGGTGGTGTTCGAGGGCACCGTCGAGGGGCTCCGGGCCAGCGGCACGCTGACCGGGCGGCACCTGGACGACCGGGCGTCGGTCAAGCCGTCCGTGCGGCAGGCCTCCGGGGCGCTGGAGGTCCGGGGCGCGGACACGCACAACCTGCAGGGCGTGGACGTCGACATCCCGCTCGGCGTGCTCTGCGTGGTCACCGGGGTGGCGGGCTCGGGCAAGAGCTCGCTGATCCACGGTTCGGTGGCCGGCCGGGACGGAGTGGTGGCCGTCGACCAGGGCGCCATCCGGGGCTCTCGGCGCAGCAACCCGGCCACCTACACCGGCCTGCTCGAGCCCATCCGCAAGGCGTTCGCCAAGGCCAACGGCGTGAAGCCGGCGTTGTTCAGCGCGAACTCCGAGGGTGCCTGCCCGAACTGCAACGGCGCCGGCGTGATCTACACCGACCTCGCGATCATGGCCGGGGTCGCCACCACGTGCGAGCTGTGCGAGGGCAAGCGCTTCGACGCGTCGGTGCTCGAGTACCACCTGGGCGGCAAGGACATCAGCGAGGTGCTCGCGATGCCGGTCGCCGAGGCGGTCGAGTTCTTCGGTGCGGGGGCGGCCAAGGTCGCGGCCGCGCACAAGATCCTCGAGCGGCTCTCCGCCGTCGGGCTCGGGTACCTCACCATCGGGCAGCCGCTCACCACGCTGTCCGGCGGCGAGCGCCAGCGGCTCAAGCTGGCGACGCACATGGGCGACAAGGGCGGCGTCTACGTGCTCGACGAGCCGACCACCGGTCTCCACCTCGCGGACGTCGAGCAGCTGCTCGGGCTGCTCGACCACCTGGTCGACTCCGGGAAGTCCGTGATCGTCATCGAGCACCACCAGGCGGTCATGGCGCACGCGGACTGGATCATCGACCTGGGCCCGGGGGCCGGCCACGACGGCGGCCGGGTCGTCTTCGAGGGCACGCCCGCCGATCTCGTCGCCGCCCGGTCGACGCTGACCGGCGAGCACCTCGCGGCGTACGTGGGCGCCTGACCAGGGCAGAGCCCGCCGGGACCGTCAGAAGAGGACGGAGCGGGAGATCCCTGGACCGCGGGGACGAGATCGGGCACCATCCCCGTCATGACCGACGAGGAGCAGGACTCCGCGACCGCGCCGTCCACGGACGGCGCGATCGCCTCGGTCGGCAGCGCCGCGACCTCCGAGAGCGTCGCGGTCGCGGGCAGCGTGGACACCGCCCACAGCGTCGCGGTGGCCGGCAGCGTGGGGACGGTCGGCAGCGTGGGCGTGGTCCAGAGTGCGGCCACGGCCGGCAGTGTCGCGGTCGCCGGGAGCGTGGCCACGGCCGGGAGTGTCGCGGTGGCAGGGAGCGCCGCCACGGCCGGCAGCGTCGCGGTCGCCGGCAGCGCCGCCACCGCCGGGAGCCTCGGCATCGTGGCCAGCCTGCTCACCGTCGTCGGCGTCGGCCTCCGGAAGTGCGTGGCCACGCTGGCCTGCGTGAACTGCACCCGGTGCGTGGGCTGCATCGCGTGTGTCGACTGCGTGGACTGCGTCGGGTGCATCGGCTGCGTCGGCCTCCGTGGCGCGGTCGGGCAGCGGGGCGTCCGGGCCTGACGCGATGCAGATCGGCCTGCACGCCCTCGGGATCGGGACCGGCGCCCAGCGGTCCGTCATCGACGCGGTCGCGGTCGCCGCGGAGACCTGCGGCTTCGCCACGCTGTGGTCGGGGGAGCACGTCGTCATGGTCGACCGCGGGGCGTCGCGCTATCCGTACTCGGCCGACGGGCGGATCGCCGTGCCGGCCGCGGCCGACTGGATCGACCCCCTGATCGGCCTCAGCTTCGCGGCCGCGGCCACCTCGACGATCCGCGTCGCGACGGGCGTGCTGCTCCTGCCGGAACACAACCCGGTGCTCGTGGCCAAGCAGGCGGCGACGCTCGACTCGCTCTCCGGCGGCCGGCTGACGCTCGGCGTCGGCGTCGGCTGGTCGCGCGAGGAGTTCGACGCGCTCGGGGTGCCGTTCGCCCGGCGGGGCGCGCGCACGGACGAGTACGTCGCCGCGATGCGCACCGTGTGGCGCGACGACGTGGCCTCGTTCACGGGCGAGTTCGTCCGCTTCGACTCCGTGCGGGTCAACCCCAAGCCGGTCCGGGACAGGACGATCCCGATCGTGTTCGGCGGCAACAGCGACGCCGCGCTCCGCCGCGTGGCCGCCGTCGGCGACGGCTGGTACGGCTTCTACCTGGACGACGTCGGACACGTCGCCGAACGCGTCGAGTTCCTGCGGGCGACGTGCCGGGACGCGGGACGCGACATCGCCGAGCTGCGGCTCGCCGTCGCGCTGCGCAGTCCGGAGGTCGACGATGCCGTGAGGCTCGCCGATCTCGGAGTCGACGAGCTCGTGGTCGTCGAGGGCCCGCCCGCGAATCCGCAGGACGCCGCCGGGTGGGTGTCGGTCCTGGCCGACCGCTGGCTCGCGGCCGCGACAAGCACCTGACGGACGCCCGACGGGGCGGATGCGCCGCTCTGTGGGTGATCAGCTCGGGCGACGGCCCGGGGGAGCGGGATCGCGGGCGGTCGCCTCACAGCTCGTCGGCCATCTCGGGTGGTAGTCGCGGTGGTAACGGTAGGCCAGGCCAGCACGTGCAACAGCTCGTAGTTGGAGGACCGTCAGCCCTCGAGGCGTGCCCGGATCGTCGACAGCCGCTGGATCAACTCGGACTCCGTGATGACACCGCGAGAGATCAACGAGTGCGCCAACGACACCAACTGGCTCTCCGGATGAGGCAAGCTGGAATAGATTGTCGCCGACAGCGCGTCCTCTTCCTCTCGGCGAGCCCGGAAATCGGGGACATCCGCGTCGGAGGCACAGTGATCGAGTGCGTCGCAGAGCCCGTCCAAGCTGGTCTTCCACGGCGGAATCGGGTTGTCCACACCGTACTTCGCCGCCATTCTCGGCCACACCTGGTTCTGTGCGACGATCTCCCGTAGCACTGCGACGTCGGTGTCGGGCATCGGCGAGCCCCCGCCCTCGACGGCCATCACTCACCGACCGGATGCACGGCCGGCCGGGTGGCGACGACGACATTGGTCGTGACGCCGGCCCGGGGGAGCGCAACGCCGATCAGGCAGTCCCGTGTGACGATCTCGGTCAGCTGGTCCTCGGTCCAGCCATCCGTGTTCTCCGGGCGCATCGGCATCACCATGAAGCGGTGCTTCTGGTTGGAATCCTGGACCCGGATCTCGATGTCCTCGCCCAGGTACAGGCCGAACTCGGACAGCACCTGGCGCGGATACCTGACCAGGCGGCGGCGGTAGTTGGGCGTGCGGTACCACTCGGGCGAGTTGCCGAGGATGGGCCGCGGATAACACGAACACAGGGCGCAGACGATGACGTGGTGCACCGTGGGGGTGTCGACCAGGATCTCGAAGGCGGTGAAGTCGCTGGGCGTGCCGAAGCCGGTGGGCTCGAGCCAGTCGACGCCGACCTCCTTGCTGGCCGTCATCGGTTCGGCGATCGCCAGAGCCCTGAACTCCGGATCGAGCCAGGACCGAGCCACCAGGCGCGCAGCCGGCGTGGGCCCGATCTGCTCGGCGAACTCCGTGAAGCGACGATGCTCCTCCGCAGTGAAGATGCCCTTCTCGATGCACAGTTCGCGCAACGCGATCTCCAGCACCTCGAAATCCGTGACCTCGTCGACCATCGGCTTGACGGTTCGGTCGTGGTCGTGGTCGTGGTCGTGGTCGGCCATTGTCTTCCGTTTCGTGGCGAGGGACGCTCCGGCGGAGTCGTCAGTCGACGGGCTCGAGCCAGCGCTCAGGGATCTCGGTGCGCAGCGTGTCGGTCGCGGTGCCGTTGTAGCCGTGCCACAACTCGGCCATCGTGAAGCTGACGACGTAGAACCACTCGGGCTCGGCACCCGGTCGGTCCCAGGTCTCGTCCTCCGGCGCGGGGCTCTCATAGGCAAGAGCGGCGATCCGGCCCGTGGCGCCGCGCGCATACTCCGGGGTGCGCGTGTAGAACAGTACCGGCAGTTCCCGGACCCGCACCGGATCGCCGACCGCGAATTTCGGCTCCCCGGCCCTGCCCGCGTACACCTGAGGGTCACCCTTACCCAGCGCATGCACGACGTGGCTGTTGCGCTTCACCTGCGTTCCGTCGCCCTCGAAGGCGGGCTTCGCCGTCAAGGTTCTTCCGCTCAGCCCGCCGGCGAAACGCCGCTGGACCTCCGCCATCCGCTCGGCGAGCTCTGTCAGACCGATGTGGTGCTTCTCGAGCAGCACGCGGGCCACAGCCAGCAGCCAGCGGCCGTAGTAGGGAAAGCCGAGATAGACCGCGCGGCCGACGTCGACGTTGCCGATACGCCGCCGCTCCTCGGACAACCAGATCCCGCGCCAGGCCAGTACCTCGCACATGACGTACGTCATGTGCTCCCAATACTCGTATTCCTTGTTCTCGTATTTCATCGGCACGTCAGGCTCGCCGCCGACGTCGTGCACCGGCTTCATGTACGCAGTGAAGCGGTCGTGGTCGAGCAGATCCGGCGGCGGCGCATCGGGAAGCTCCGGATAGGAAGACCTCAACCTCGCCACGAGATCCAGTTGGGCGGCGCGGTCGGCTGCAGTGCTCACGATGCCTTCTCCCAGAGTCGGAAGTTGCCATGCCTCATGACCCGGTGCCGGCCGTTCTTCGAGCACCCGACCTGGAGATGAGCTTAAGTGTGAGCCGATCCACTGTCGTTCACTCGACTGTGTACTCGCTCGCCCCGTGCAATGAACTCTTCGCCTGAACGGTCATGTCACGCCACGCCGCACGTGCCCGACTGCAGTCCGCACTTGGTCATCGATCTGAGCCGATAATCGACGTTATGACAGTTCGTCCGTAACGGGCCCTGTCACGGGGTCCCCGAAAACGCAGACTCGCGCCGGTTCAGTCGGACGGCCAGCGCGGCTCCGCCGCCAGGTCGATTCCCAGGGCCGCCTTGCCGATGGTCTCGAGGGCGACGTCGGTGGACGGCGGGTGGAACTGCCCGGCCCGCACGTCCCGGTAGTACCGCTCGAGCGGCAGCCTGCGGAAGATCCCGTGGCCGCCGACCATGCGCACGCAGCGGTCCACGGCGGCGGCCGCGGCGGTGACCGAGGTGTGCTTGAGGGCCTGGATGTCCGCGGGCGCCAGCAGCTCGCCGTCGGCGCGGCGGGTCAGCACGTCGTTGACCATCGCCTCCGCCGGCCGCAGCGCCAGCTCGATCTCGGCCGCGCTGGTCACCTGCGCGGGCTGGCGTGCCATCGGCAGCGAGGCGCCGGTGACGGTCCGGCCGCCGACGTAGTCGTAGGCGAACCGGGCCGCGGCGCGGGCGATCCCGAGGTAGACCGAGGCGACCGAGACGGCGAACCAGGCGAAGATCCGCTCCTGCGCGGCGTCCCACACCGCCGGGCTCGCGGGGTCGGTCCCGCGCTGCACCGCGGTGTCGGGCACGAACACGTCGTCGAACACGACGTCCCAGGAGCCGGTGCCGCGCATGGCCATCGTGTCCCACGTATCGACGAACGACAGCCCGGGCGTGTCCCGCGGGAGCCCGAACAGCAGCAGGCGCCCGGTCTCGGTGTCGGCCGCGGTGCCCCAGAAGAAGTTGAGCACCGGGGCCAGCGAGCAGAACGACTTGCGGCCGGTCACCCGGTAGCCGCCCGGGACCGGGCGGGCCGGAGTCGACGAGGTGCGCACATTGAGCCCGGTGGCGGCGTCGGTGAGGCTGCCGCCGACGACCGTGCCCGCCGTGACCATGCCGAAGATCGGCTCGGCACCGCGTTCGCCGCCGTGCCAGCCCTCGGCCGCGGCGCCGACGCCGAACAGGTGCATGTTCGTGGCGAGCGCGGTGGAGGCGCAGGCCCCGGCGATGATCTTCTGGCAGGCGGCGAACGTCGCCAGGTCCGCCCCTCCCCCGCCGAGCTCGGTCGGCACCACCGAGGAGAGGTAGCCGACCTCCTTCATGCGCTCGACGTTCTCCACCGGGAAGCGGCCCTCCCGGTCGATCTCGGCGGCCCGCGGCGCGAACTCCTCGGCCAGCTGCGCGGCGACGGCGGTCCAGTCGGTCATCTCACGGCTCCACGACGATCTTGCAGTGCTCCTCGGGGTCGCCCAGCGCGTCGAACGCCCAGGACAGGCGGTCGAGCCCCACCCGGGCGGTGACGAGCGGGGCCACGTCGATCTCGCCCTCGGCGATCGACCGCAGGGACGCGGCGAACTCCTCCGGCGTGTAGCCGAGGACGAAGTCGACCGACAGCTCCTTGGAGATGCCGAAGTACGGGTGGACGGTGTCGGCGCCCATGCACACCCCGACCACGACGACTCGGGAGCGGGCCGGGGCGCAGCGCATGATGTCGTCGAGCACGCCCGGGACACCGACCGCCTCGAAGACGACCAGCGGCGTGGCCGCGCCCGCCCGGTCCCACACCGTCTCCTGCCGCGGGTCGACGACCTCGGTGGCGCCCATCGTCGCGGCGAGCGTCCGCCGGGCCGTCGAGAAGTCGGCGGCCACGATCGACTCGACGCCCCGGACGCGCAGGGCGGCGATCACCGCCAGCCCGACGGGCCCGCAACCGACCACGACGGCCCGCTGACCGGCCTCGATGCCGGACCGGACCACCGCGTGCAGCCCAACGGCCATCGGCTCGGTGAGCGCGGCGTGGTGGGCGGGCAGCCCGTTGGGCACCTCCAGCAGCAGCGGCGCGGCGAGCAGCAGCTTCTCGCCGTACCCGCCGTGGATCGTGTTGGAGTAGACGATCGTGTCGATGTCCCCGTTGGCGCGCGGGAGGATTGGGAACGCCGTGACGAGCGTGCCCGCGGGCCGGGCCGTCGTGTCCGGCCCGGCTTCCAGGACTCGGCCTGCGAACTCGTGGCCCATGTAGACGTCCCGGTCCAGGTCGAGCTCGCGGCGGCTCGGGCGGGCCATCCCCTCGATCTGCGTGCCCAGCGCCAGCATCTCCGCGCCGTGCTGGGCGAAGTGCAGGTCCGACCCGCAGATCCCGCAGGCCGCGACCTCGACGAGGACCTCGCCGGGACCGGGGACCGGGTCCGGGACGTCGTCGCGGACGTGGATCTTCCCGGCGTTCAGCACCCCGGCGCGCATCAGGCCCCCCGCTTGGTCGCGCCGGTCTCGGCGGCGTGGGTCTTGATCGCGTTGACCACGGCCTCGCCCGCCCGGCCGAAGATCTCCTCCTTCTTGGCCACGGCCCAGTCGTGGGAGGCCTTGGGCGCGGACAGCCGGCCCTTGAAGTGCGGGATCACGTGCCGCGCGAACAGCCGGTAGGACTCGATCGTCGCGGTGGGCGAAGCCCAGTCGTGGCCGAGCTGGAGGAAGGTGCCGAAGCCGCCGGACTGGTCGAGCAGCTTCTCGATGTAGGCGATCGCGTCGTCCGGGGTGCCGATCATGGCGCGCCCGCTCGCCGCGTACTGCTCCACGAAGTCCCGGTCCGTGATCGAGGCCGGGTCGCCGCCGTCGGACAGCGGGACGAAGCCCGCGCCGCCGCCGCCGAAGTAGTTGGCGAAGTCCCGCAGCCCGTAGGTGCAGTCCTCGATCGCCTGCTCGCGGGTCGGGGCGAGGTGCAGCTGGCCGAGCACGCGCCAGGTCGAGCGGTCCGGCACCGGCTGCCCTGCCGCCGCGGCCTGCTCCTCGACGACGCTCCACGCGTTGCCGATCGCGGCGAAGCCCTCGGCCGCGGCGGACATCGACAGCGACAGCAGGGAGGCGCCGTAGCGCCCGGCCAGCCGCGGCCCGGACGGCGACACCATCGCCGCCACCGCGACCTCCGGGTGCGGGTACTGGTAGGGCCGCACCTGGAGCCGCGCCTCGCGCATGGTGAACCAGTCCGACTCGCGGGTCACCGGGTCCTCGCTGCGGAACAGCGCGAGCACGGCCTCGAGCGCCTCCTCGTGGCGGCGCCGCTGGTCGACGGGGTCGATGCCCATGACGTAGGCGTCCGTCGGCAGGGCGCCGGGCCCGGTACCGAAGATCAGCCGGCCGCGGGTGAGGTGGTCCAGCAGCGCGATCCGGTCCGCCAGCAGCCACGGGTGGTGGTACGGCATCGAGACGACGCCGGTGCCCAGCTTGATGTTCCGGGTGCGCTGCGCGGCGGCGGCGATGAAGATCTCCGGGCTGCCGATCAGCTCGTAGCCGCCGGAGTGGTGCTCGCCGACCCAGGCCTCGTCGAAGCCGAAGCGGTCGAGCGCCTCGATCCGCTCGAGGTCGTACTCCAGGGCCAGCGTCGGGTCCTGGCCGAACGGGTGGAACGGGGCGTAGAACACCCCGAAGTTCAGAGGCTTCACGGGCTTCAACGGATTCCCCCCAGGAAGTCGAGCACTGCGGCGTTGACCTCGGCCGGCTTCTCCTGCTGCACCCAGTGCCCGGCGTCGGGCACGATCACGGTGCCGCGGTGGTCGGAGAGCCACGCGTCCTGCCGGTCGGGCGGGCTCATGGTGAGCACGGGGTCGAGCGCCCCGCCGACGAAGTAGCTCGGGACCTCGACCTTCGAGCCCTCGAGCTGCGGCGTGAGCTCCCAGTTGCGGTCGAAGTTGCGGTACCAGTTCAGGCCGCCGGTGAACCCGGTGCGGGTGAACTCGGCAGCGTAGAAGTCGAGCTCCTCCTGGCTGAGCCAGTCCGGGAGGCGCTCGGGCTCCGGGAACCGCTCGACGAACCCGCGGCCGTCGTCCGCGGAGGTCATCCCGCCGCCCTCGCTGCGGACCCCGCACAGCAGCCTGCGCATCGTCGTGGTCGCGTCCGCGGAGAGCTCCGCGTCCGCCGGGCCGGGCTCCTGGAAGTAGAGGATGTAGAAGAAGTGGCCCTCGAAGGCCTTGCGCCACAACGCCGTCGGCGGCGCGGGTGGGCGGGGCGCGAAGGGCACGCTCATCCCGCAGACGCCGTCGACCCGCTCGGGGTGCAGCAGCGCCGTCTGCCAGACGACCATCGAACCCCAGTCGTGGCCCACGAACGTCGCCTTCTCCACGCCGGCGTCGTCCAGCAGGGCGATCAGGTCGCCGGTCAGGTGCGCGATGTCGTAGTCGGCGATCGCCCCGGGGCGGGAGCTGCGGCCGTAGCCACGCTGGTCGGGGGCGAGCACCCGGTACCCGGCCTCGGCGAGCGCCGGGATCTGGTGCCGCCAGGAGTACGCGAGCTCGGGGAACCCGTGGGACAGGACGACGACGGGGCCGTCCGGCGGGCCGTCCTCCACGACGTGCAGAGCGACGCCGCCGACGTCGACGGAGCGTTCCGTGGCCACGCTGCCACCTCCTGGTAACGGTTGTGACCAGAACCGTAAGGTATGGTCACGCGCGTTGCCAAGACTTGACGAGACGACCAGACCCCCGCGGTGGGCGGGCGTGCCGGCGGCCGATCGCGTGGCCGAACGGCGCTCCCTGCTGCTCGACGCCGGGCTGGAACTGCTGGGCACCCAGGGGCTCGCAGCCACCACGGTCCGCGGCGTGTGCGCGGGGGCGCGCCTGAACGCGCGGTACTTCTACGAGAGCTTCGACGACATCGGCGCCCTGGTCGTCGCCGTGTTCGACCGGGTCGTCGCCGAGCTGCACACGACGGTCGACGCGGCCGTGGCGGCGGGCGGCGACGATCCGGTCGCCCGGGTGCGGGCCACGGTGGCGAGCACCGCCGAGTTCGTCGACTCCGACCGGCGCCGGGCCCGCGTGCTGTACGTCGAGGGCCGCGGCCACGAGCGGCTGCAGCGCCGGCGGCGGGAGTCGTCGTCGGACATCGCCGGGCTGGTCGCCCTGGAGGCGGCCGGGAAGGAGCCGCGCTCCGAGCACCGGATCGTCGCCGCGTTCCTGGTCGGTGGGTTCAGCGAGCTGCTCACGCGCTGGATTGACGGCGAGATCCCCGTCGACCGGGACCAGCTGGTGCACGCGGCGACCGAACTGTTCCTCGCGCTCGGGCGCGCGGCGGGTCGCCTCGCCACGCCGGCCGGCTGAGCCGGGCCCGGGAACGTCAGCCCTGCTCCTCGATGGGAGCGGCCGCGCCGGGCGTCGCGGCCAGCGACCCGAGGAGTGCGAGCGAGCGGGCGGTCTCCGACCCCGGCTCGGCGTGGTGGATCACGAGCAGCTGCCCGCCCGAGTCACCGATCGGCAGCTTCTCGCGGCGCAGCTCCAGCATCCCGACCTGCGGGTGGAGCATCCGCACCGGGCCCCCGGCCAGCGCCGTGACGTCGTGGCGCGCCCACAGCCGGCGGAACGGCTCGCTCGCCAGGGAGAGCTCCCCGACGAGCCGGACGATCCGCGGATCGTCGACGTCCGTCCCGATCGACGCGCGGAAGGCCGCGACCATGCCGCCGATCGCCTGCTCCCAGTCCGGCAGCAGGTCCCGCTCCGCCTCGTCGAGGAAGACCGACCGCAACCGGTTCTCACCCGCGCGGATGTTCGGGGACAACGCGGTCGCGAGCCGGTTGGCGGCGAGGACGTCGAACATCCGGCTCTCGACGAAGGCCGGCAGGTTCAGCGCGTCGAGCAGCTGCCGGATCCCGGTCGGCACGACCTCGCGGCGCGGCCGGGACCGCCGGACCGGCTGCGGGCCGGCGAGGCCCAGCAGGTAGCGCGTGGCGGCCGCGTCGAGCCCGAACACGCGGGCGAGCGCCTCGAGCACCTGCGGCGACGGGTTGCGGTCGCGCCCCTGTTCGAGCCGCAGGTAGTAGTCGGCGCTGATCCCGGCGAGCGTCGCGACCTCCTCGCGGCGCATGCCCGGGGTCCGGCGCACGCCGGCGACCTGCAGCCCCGCGTCGGCGGGGTCGGTGAGCTCGCGGCGTGCCCGCAGGTACTCCCCCAGCGGGGTCGGTCGGGCCACGCGATCACCGTACGCCCGGGTCAGGGACCCGAGCCTGGTCCCGCCACTCCCAGGAACAGCAGGGCGTTCCGCGCGTGGGCGGGCTGCGGCACGGTGGAGATCGCCCGCCGCAACAGGCCGGCGGGCGGGAAGGACGTCATGCCACTGCCCACGCTGCCCGGCGGGACCTACCGCACCGGCGACCTGGATCTGACCCGCGTCGGCTACGGGGCCATGCAGCTCGCGGGCCCCGGGGTCTTCGGGCCGCCGAAGGACCGGGACGAGGCGATCGCGGTGCTGCGCGCCGCCGTCGACCTCGGCATCACCCACATCGACACGGCCGACTACTACGGCCCGCACGTCACCAACGAGCTGATCCGCGAGGCGCTGGCGCCGTACCCGGCGGACCTGCACATCGTCACCAAGGTCGGCGCCCGGCGCGACGAGCAGGGCGGCTGGCCGCACGCCCGCACCCCCGCCGAGCTGCGCGACCAGGTCCACGACAACCTGCGCCGGCTCGGCCTCGACCGGCTCGACGTCGTCAACCTGCGGATGGGCGGGGTCGAGGCACCGGAGCCCGGGTCGATCGCCGAGCAGTTCGAGGCGCTGGCCGAGCTGCAGCAGCAGGGGCTGATCCGGCACCTCGGGCTCAGCACGGTGACGGCCGCGCAGCTGGCCGAGGCACAGGCGATCGCGCCCGTCGTCTGCGTGCAGAACCTCTACAACGTGGCCCGCCGCGCGGACGACGCCCTCGTCGACCTCACCGCGGAGCAGGGCATCGCGTTCGTGCCGTACTTCCCCCTCGGCGGCTTCTCCCCGCTGCAGTCCGGTGCCCTGGACGCCGTGGCCGACCGGCTCGGTGCCACCCCGCTGGCCGTCGCGCTCGCGTGGCTGCTGCAGCGATCGCCGAACATGCTGCTCATCCCCGGGACGTCGGCAGTCGCGCACCTGCGGGAGAACGTCGCGGCCCCCGGGCTCGAGCTGCCGGCCGACGCCCTGGCCGAGCTCGACGCGATCGGGCGGAAGGAATCCGCCGGCGGCCGATGAGTTCCGCGGCGGCCCGCGGTCGTAGGGGCATGAGCAACGACACCAAGGCACGCAGCGGCATCTCCAACATCGGGGTGGTCATGTTCACCGTCGCCGACCAGGACGCCGCGAAGGAGTGGTACACGACCGTCCTCGGCTTCGAGGTCCGCAGCGACAGCCGCTTCGGCCCGAACGACGAGTACCGCTGGCTCGAGGTCGCCCCGCCCGGCTCGGCGGCCCGGCTCGCCCTCAACCCGCCGATGTTCGACCAGCCCGGGGGCGGCTCGATCGGCGTCGAGACGGCCGACGTGGCGGCGGAGCACGCCCGGCTGAGCGCCATCGGCGGGGTCGACCTCGACGCCGCGCCGGACGACAGCACTCCCGGGGCGCCGAAGCTGTTCATGATGCGCGACCCGGACGGCAACAACATCGCCGTCGTCGAGGTGCCGGCCGGCTGAGCCGGGCCGCGGTCACGGGGTCGGCGGTACACGGTCGGGTGTACCGCGGTCCCCGGGTAGCCCGTTGGTGCCATCGGCAGGTGTGGCCCGCCCCGTGTGGGCTACCCTGCCGCCGATGTCCGCTCCAACGGATGGCGTCGTCAGAGCCCTCACCGTTCCGGGACCCCGGGTGGCCCCGGCGGTGGCCGACGCCCTGCTGCCGACCCGCAGCTTCGACGTCGCATGCCGGCGCGTGCTCGAGTACCTGCAGCAGACCGTGCCCCTGGGTGGCTGGGCCGTGACCCGGGTGGTCGACGACCGGCAGATCCTGTTGACCGCCGTGGGCACCGGCTACGACCTCCCGCCCGGCACGAGCCTCCCGTTCACCGAGTCGATGTGCCACACGATGATCGAGGGCACCACGCCGCGCATCGCGCCCGATGTCCGCGAGGTCCCCCAGTACGCCGAGATGGCGGCCGCGGCGCCCATCGACATCAGCGCCTACGTCGGCACCCCGATCGTGAGCGGGGACGGCCGGCTGTTCGGCACGGTCTGCGGCTACGACCCGTCGCCGCAGCCCGCGGCCCTGCGCGACCAGCTGCCGTTGCTCGACCTGCTCTCGGGGCTGCTGTCGGCCGTCCTCGACGCGGACCTGTCCGCCACGGCCGCCTCCCGCGAACTCGAGCGGGCCCGCCGGGAGGCCGAGACGGACGCCCTGACCGGCCTGCTCAACCGCCGGGGCTGGGACCGGTTCGTCGAGCAGGAGGAGGACCGGTTCCGCCGGTTCGGCGACACGGCCGGCGTGGTCGTACTCGACCTGGACAACCTCAAGACCGTCAACGACGTGCAGGGGCACGACGCCGGGGACGAGTACATCCGACGCGCGGCCACCGCGCTCGCGGCGACCGTCCGGCGGGACGACGTGCTGGCCCGGCTGGGCGGCGACGAATTCGGGATCATCGCCGTGGGTGCCGCCCCGGAGGAGGCGGCCGAGCTCGTCGGGCGCGCGGAGAAGGCGCTGGCCGGGGCGGGGGTCTCGGGCTCCTTCGGGCACGCCCCGTACAGCATCGTGACGGGCTTCCCGGGCGCCTGGAAGGCGGCCGACGACGCCATGTACGAGCAGAAGCGCCGCCGGCGGGCCGGGCTCTCGCGCACCCCCTCCTGAACGCACGCGGGCCCCGCGGCAGGCTGGGGGCGTGCAGCTCGGGGTGGTCGGCCAGGCGGCCGGGATTTTCGCGGTGACGAACGTCGACGACCTCCTGCTGCTCGCACTCTGGTTCGGGCGGGCCCCGGACCGCCGCGCCGCGGGAAAGGTCGTTGCCGGGCAGTACCTCGGCTTCGGCGCGATCCTGGCCGCGTCGCTGCTCGGCGCGGTCGGGGCCGGGTTCCTGCCCTCGGGCGTCGTCCCCTACCTCGGACTGCTGCCGATCCTGCTCGGGCTGCGCGCGGCGCGGGGGGCGTGGCGGGCCCGGCGGGACGGCGAGGGCGGCGACGAGGACGACGACGAGGACGACGAGGGCGACGAGCCCGGCGGCGGGACGGGCCTGCTCGCGGTCGCCGCGGTGACGCTGGCCAACGGCGGCGACAACATCGGCGTCTACGTCCCGGTGTTCGCGAGCACGGACAGCGTCGGCCTGGTGATCTACGCCGTGGTGTTCCTGCTGCTCGTGGGCGTGTGGTGCGCCGCGGGCCGCTTCCTCGCGACCCGTCCCTTCGTCGCCCGCGCGATCTCGCGGTGGGGACACGTCCTGCTGCCGGTGGTGCTGATCGCGATCGGTGTGCTCGTCCTGGTCGAGGGCGGGGCGTTCGGGCTGGGCCGAACGGGGCCCGGCTGAACCGGGCCGGGCTGAACCGGGCCGGGCTGAACCGGGCCGGGCTGGGTCCGGCAGGGCGACCGGGCAGCATGGGGCCGGTGAGCCCGACCCGTCCCGCGGCCCGGATCCGGGTCGTCACCCTCAACGCCCTGTCCCCGCAGTACGCCGACGGGCCGCGGCGCCGCGAGGCGATCCGTGCGGAGCTGCGGCGGCTCGACCCGGATGTGGTGGCGCTGCAGGAGGTCGTGTGCGACGAAGTGCCGGATCTCGTTCCCGGCCACCGCCTCGCCCCGCACCCCGCGGTCGCCGACGACGGCAGCACCGCCGTGCTCGCGAGCCGGTGGCCCTTCGCGCGGGTGCACCGGTTGGATCTCGACGTCACCCGGCGCGCCCGGGAGTTCCCGTGGGGCGGCGCGGTGGTCGCCGAGCTCGACGCGCCCGGGCTCGGGCCGCTCGTCGTCGCCCATCACAAACCCTGCTACCAGCTGGACCTCGAACGGGAGCGCGAGCTGCAGGCGGTGGCGACCGCGGAGCTCGTCGAGCGGGTGGTGGCGGAACGGCCGGCCCACGTCGTGCTGCTCGGGGACCTCGACGCGACGCCCGACGCGGCGAGCATCCGGTTCCTCACCGGGCGCCAGTCCCTGGAGGGCGTGAGCGTGAGCTACCACGACGCCTGGGAGACCGCGCACCCCGGCGAGCCCGGGCACACCTTCACGCCGGCGAACCCGCTGGTCGCGGCCGGGGACATGCCGCTGGTCCGGCCGCGACGCATCGACTACGTCCTGGTGCGCGGCACGAGCCACGGCCCCACCCTCCGCGTGGCCGCCTGCGAGCTCGCCTTCACCGGCGGGCCCGGTGGCACCCCGCCGAGCGACCATCTCGGCCTCGTGGCCGACCTCGCGCTGCCCGACCGGCCGCCCGGGACCTTCGGCGCGGGGTTCGCCGGCGACTAGGACGCCCGGCGCTCCTGTTCGGCGCGGGCCAACCGACGCAACTGCGCGGCGAGATACGGCCGGGCCCGCCGCTGCCCGCCACGGGCCGCGATCGCGGCGTCCAGGGCGCGCAGCGCGCCCAGCACCGCCGTGAGGTTCGGCTCCCAGCCACGCCGCTCGCACTCGGCGAACCACTCGGCCGGGCTGCGGTGTCCACGCGCGGCGTTGCAGCGCCGGCACGCCACGACCTCGTTCTCCACCCAGCTCGGGCCGCCCTTGACCTTGGGCACCAGGTGGTCGGTCGTCGGCGCGACGAGGCCGACGCACGGCCGCCCGCACCACACGCACGCGGCGCCGTCCCGGGCCGCGGCGGCGCGCAGCCGTTCGGCGCGGCCGGGCTGCGGGTGTGGGGACGACATCGTGGACCAGTGTCCTCCGGATACCGCCGGAGCGCCTGCGGTCAGGGCACGCTCTCGCCCGTCGCCTCGTCGACGGCGCCGCGGCGGGCCCGCGGGTCCGGGGGCGGCCGCAGCGGCGCGGTCACCCCGGCCGAGCCGGGTCCGCGGCGCAGCCACACCGTCACGGCCGTGTGTGCCGCCACCCGCTCGCCGGCCGCCGGCTTCTGGTCCACGACCCGGAAGTCCGCGGCCTCGGGGCCGAGGAAGGGCGGCAGGTCGGGATCGGCGCTCACGATGTCCAGCCGCTCCTCCTGCAGCCGCAGCCGGGCGGCGGCCCAGGTCATCCCGACGACGTCGGGCACGGTCACGGGGCGGGCGGCGAGGTCCCGGGCGGCCTCCTCGGCGGCGCGCCGCAGCGGGTCGGGGTCCTCCTCGTCGAGCTCCCGCCAGCGCTCCCAGGCGGACTGCCGGGTGATGCCGAGCCGCGTCGCGATCTCGGCCCACGACCGCCGCCCGGCCCGGGCGTCCCGCACCGCCTCCAGCTCCGCCCGGTCGAGCAGGCGGCGCAGGGAGCCGATGTCGGTGAGGGCGTCGAGCGCCCCCTCACGGGTCCGCCTGCCGGCGAGGCGTCCGAGCGCCTCCCGGGCCTCGCGCCACGGGTCCACGGTGTCAGGCTAGCCTGACACGGGCCGTCCGCCAACGGGTCAGTCCCGGCCCACCACCAGCCGGTCGAGCATCCGGCGCAGCGGCTCCAGGTCCCCGGCGTGCGCGGCGACCGACGCCTGGACGTTCTCCCCGCGGTCGAGGGCGGCCCACCGGATCCGGTGGCCGGCGTCGCGGGCGAGCTGGGCGAGGAAGGCGCGCTGAGCGCGCCCGTTGCCCTCCCGGAAGGGGTGCAGCTCGTTGATCCCGGCGAGGAGCCCGGCCAGCCCGGCGACGAAGTCCGCTCGGGCGCGGCCGCGCAGGTGCGAGTCGCGGGCGAGGTCGGCGAAGAGGACGGCCGCGCGGTCCTCGAGCTCCGCGGGCGGGCAGAACAACCGGCCCTTGCCGAGCGCGACGGTGCGCAGCTGCCCGGCCCACGGGTAGACGTCGCCGAAGACGTGCCAGTGGAAGGCCTGCAGGTGGGCCAGGTCGTAGCCGCCGGGCACCGGCCGCAGCTCGAGGCCGGCGAGCCGGGCCGCGCTGAAGTCGGCCTCTGCGGCGGCGAGCGCGACGGGATCGGTCAGGCCGAGCCGGTTGCGGAGGACGCCCGTGCGGAGATCGAGGTAGGGATCCCAGCTCAAGCCGGGCGGTGCGGGCGGTAGTGCGCGGTCAGCCGCGCGACGGCCTGCTCGGGGTCGAGCTCCCCGCGGGCGATGGCCTCGCACAGCGACAGCCCCGTGCTGCTGGGCTCCAGGCCCTCGGCGCGGACGGAGCCGAGCGCCTCGTCGACCGCGTCGCGGCAGCGCACGGCCGCAGGCGGCGCGGGCTCCCGGGTCACGTGCACGCCGAGGAGACTACCGGAGCACGAGGCCCCGGGCCGCTCCCGTCCCGGCTCCTCGTGATCATGCGTGACCGAGACCACCGGCAACATCGGAACACCCCGGAGTGTTGAGCGTTTGACTATCTCGTGACGACAGTGACTGACAGCCCCGTGACCCTCCCCGTCCTCGACGACGCGGGCCGCGCAGCGCTCTTCACCGAGGCCCGGACGGCCAACACGTTCTCCCCGGAGCCCGTCTCCGACGAGACCCTCCGTGCGGTGTGGGAGCTGGCCAAGTGGCCGCCGACCGCCGCCAACACCCAGCCCCTGCGCGTGACCTTCGTACGCGGCGAGGAGGGCAAGCAGCGGCTGCTCCCGCTGCTCGCCGAGGGCAACCGGGCGAAGTCCGAGAAGGCCCCGGTCGTGGCCATCCTGGCCGCGGACCTGGACTTCCACGAGTTCGTGCCGCAGACCTTCCCCGCGCGCGCCGAGATGAAGGACGCCTTCGAGGCCTCCGGCCGCGAGGGCCGCGAGGACATGGCCCGCTTCAACTCGACCCTGCAGATCGGCTACTTCCTGCTCGCCGCCCGCGCCCACGGGCTGGCCACCGGCCCGATGGCCGGCTTCGACCACGATGCCGTGACCGCCGAGTTCTACCCGGGCGGCCGCGAGAAGGTCCTGCTGGTCGTCAACCTGGGCCACCCCGGCCCCGACGCCTGGTTCCCGCGCCTGCCGCGCCTCGAGCACTCCGACGTCGTCCGCTGGGCCTGAGAACCCGCCGCTCCCCCGGCCCCGACGCCCGGTCCGCCCCGCCGCGGACCGGGCGTCGTGCGTCCGCACGCCCTGGGCGAACGGCGCTCGCCCCTGGCGAAAACCGATCGCCCCGCCGCCGCCCGGCGGGTACCAACTCCCGGTATGACCGGCCCCGTCCTGCACCCGATCGTCGCCGAGGGACTCGTCCGGGAACGGCACGCGGACCTGCTCCGCGCCGCCGAGGTCGCGCGGCTGCGCCGCCTCGCGCGCCGGCTCCCGGTCGAACCGTCCCCCCTGCGTCGACGGGTCGGCTGGGCCCTGGTGGAGATCGGGCTGCGGCTCGCGGTCGGCCGGGCCCCGTCCCGGGTCAGGGGCTGAGCGGCCCCGTCCGGCACTCCTGCGGCTCCGCGCCGCGGCGGAACACCCGCGCCGACCCGTGCAGCGTCACCGCCCGGCCGGACACCCGCAGCCACCCGCCCTCGCGGAGCCCGACGACGGGCACGGCGTTCTCCTCGAGGAACTCCCGGATCCGCTCCTCCCGGGTCTCGCCCATGTGGGCCGACCCGGGTACCGGGTCGAGGTAGTGCGGGTTCACCTGGAAGCCGACGAGACCGAGCGCGGCGAACCCGGCGGGCTCGACGATCGGCATGTCGTTGGTGGTGCGGATCGTCGGGCAGGCGAGATTGCTACCGGCGCTCGCGCCGCCGTACCGGGCTCCGCCGGCGACCGCCTCGCGGATCGCGGCGAGACCGTCGAGCCGCTGCAGGGCCCGGAGCAGCCGGAACGTGTTCCCGCCGCCCACCCACACCGCCTCGGCGGTGTGCAGCGCCGAGGCCGGGTCCGGCTCGGTGTGCACGCTGCGCAGCCGCAGCCCGGCCCGGGCGAAGGCGGCGCCGATCGCCTCGGCGTAGCCCGCCTGGTCGGCGAGGGCGTACGGCACGAAGCGCACCTCGCGGCCCTCGTAGAACTCCGCGAGCGGGGCGTGCGCGAGAGTCGGCGCGCCGTGGTTGGTGGAGTTCGACAGCAGCAGGAGTTCGCTCACGCCGATGATCCCAGCACGGCCGCCGCGCGTCCTCCTGCGCCGATCTATCGAGCCGTCATCGTCTGCACGCTCAGCTGGTTCCCCGGCAGCTGCTCCGCCGCACACCCCGTCGTCTCGAACGGCACGAAGGCGGACTGCGTGTTCCCCGGCGGGTAGACCCGCAGACCGCGCACCGGCGTCGGCCGGCAGGTGGCGGCATCGAAGTTCTGCACGTCGACGAGCTGCAGCTGGGCCGCCGCGGAGCCGCCGGGAGCCAGCCGCACCTCGCCGCCCCGCTCCCCGGACATGGCCGCGGCGGGTCCGACCTGGTGCCCGTCGTCGCCGGACACGTACGAGACACCCGGGAACCCGCGCAGCTGACAGGTGCTCCCGCCGGTGTTGGTGAAGATCAGCGGGCGGTAGCTGGAGCCCGCGCCGGCGTCGCCGTCCCCCAGGGTGATCCGCAGCGAGGCGGTGGGGCAGTTGGGCGGGCTGAGCGGGTCGCCGCCGCTCGTGGGCGCCGCAGCGGTGGTGCTCGCGGGCGGTGTGGCCGGCGCGGTCGTCGGTGCACCGCTCCCGGCCGGTGTGCCGCCGTTGACCTCGTCCGTCCCGCCGGAACAGCCGGCCAGCAGGAGCGCGGCGGCGGCCACACCGGCCGCGGCGAGCCGACGGGTGATCGTGATCGACATGTGCTCCCCTTCCCCGACGCCGGGCCCCCGGTCCGGCGGGAGCCGACCGGGAGGGGTCGACTCCTGTCAGGGGGACGGGCGGGACGGCCGAGAGGTTGCGTCGCGGAACGATCTTTCTGCGCCGAAGGGCCCTTCCGGACTCGCCCGGGTGGCCGATCAGCCCGCGGACCGGAGCACGGCCCGGCGGGCGGCACGGGAGGCCGCGGACACCACCGCCTCGGCCGGGCCACGGATCCGCAGCGCGCGGGCGACCAGCCCGATCGCCAGGCACCAGCCGACGTGCCAGAGCAGCGTCGCGAGCCCGGTGTTCCCGAGGATCGCGAGCGAGGCGACGTGCAGGGCGTACAGCGTGAGCGGCACCGCCCCGATCGCCGCGAGCGGCACGACGAGCGTCGAGACCCGCCCCGCGACCAGCAACATCGCGCCCAGCACGGCCAGCGCGCTGCCGGTGGTCCGGGCGAGGTCCAGCGGGGTGCCGGAGTGCGGCACCCCGGCGGCGAGCCACCACCAGGTGTCGACGGGGACGGTGCCGTAGCGCTGCACCCGCAGGGCGTCGGCGCCCGAGGCAGTGGTGATCGCCTCGGCCCCGCCGGCCGCCAGCAGGACCGTCGACACGACCGTCGCCGCGACCGCGAGCGCGGCACCCCCGCCCAGCAGCCACCACGCCGTCCGGGCGCGGCGCAGGTCGAGCCGCCCCACGGCCAGCCCGGCGAGCAGGTACGTCGACCAGGTCAGCACCGGGTAGTAGCCGGTGACCAGCAGAATGCCGAGCGCGCTGCCGGGCTCGCCCAGCGACGACAGCCCGACCTGAGCCCCGGGGCCGGGCGACAGCCCCTCGCGCAGCAACGCGCTCAGGACGGGCGTGATGCCGCACGCGACGACCGCGCCGGCCGCGAGCACCCCGGCCCGCAGCCGCAGCAGCGGGATCGCCAGGACGATGAGCAGGCCGTAGTAGGCGAGGATGACCGCGACCGGTGGCCGGAGCTCCACGAGCACGAGCCCGAGCAGCGCCACCAGCACCGCCCGCACGACCAGGCCCGCCGCCGCGGCGAGATGCAGCCGGCCGAGCGACGGTCCCGGGGGATCCGGCGGCCGCAGACCGAGGTGGCCGCCCGTTCCGAGCGCGATCCCCACCCCGAGGAGCAGCGCGAACAGCGCCGAGGCCCGGCCGGCGGCGACCGCACCGGTGATCGTCTCCCCGGTCGCGGTGTGCAGCGGCAGGACGTGCGTGACCATCATGCCGAGCAGCGCGATCCCGCGCGCCGCGTCGACGCCCGCGATCCGGTCCCGGACCGGGCGGGTGCCCGGCCCGGCGGGCACGGCGGCCGTCACGGCCGGGCGGTGCCCGCCCCCACCGGGCCGGCGACCGGCACGCCCGCCCGGCGCAGCCACTCGTCGAGCGACCGCTGGGTGGTGACGAGGTCCGGCCGGCGGTCCGGGTCGGTGCGCAGGGCCTGCTTGAGCAGCGAGAGGTGCGCGGTGCGCCGGGGCAGGTGGGTGAGCTTGGCCCCGACGGCGGCGGCGCGCAGCCCGGAGATCGCGTCGGCGTGCCCGCCGCGCGGCGGATAACCGGTCAGCGCGAACGACACCGTGGCCGCCAGCTGCCAGATGTCCGAGCGCGTGGTCGCCTTCTGCCCCGCCGCGACCTCGGGCGCGAGGTAGTCCGGGGTGCCCAGCACGAAGCCCGTCATGGTCAGCGTGGAGTCCCCGGTCCGGCGGGCGATGCCGAAGTCGATCAGGTGCGGGTGCCCGGCGGCGTCGACGATCACGTTGCCCGGCTTGAGGTCCCGGTGCAGCACGCCGCGGCGGTGGGCCGCGTCGAGGGCGCCGGCGACGCCGCTCCAGATCCGGGCGGCGGACACGTCGTCGACCGGCCCGCGCTCCTGCACCAGCCGCGAGAGCGGCACGCCCTCGACGTACTCCATCACGATGACCAGGCCCTCGAGCTGGGACAGGCCGGGATCGGACTTGGCGTGCACCAGGTCGTGGATCTGGACGCACTGCGGGTGCCGGACGGCGGCCAGCGCGGCCGCCTCGCGACGGATCCGCTCCTCGGTCTCGCCGTCGGGTGCGTGGGCCGACTTGAGCGCGACGGTGCGCCCGAGCTTGGCGTCGTGGGCCAGCCAGACCCGGCCGAACCCGCCGGCGCCGATGCGCTGCAGCACCCGGAAGCGCGGCGCCCTGCCGTTCAGCGGGGCGGCGCCCACCGGGACGGCACCCATCGGGGCGGGCGGGCCGGGGAACGGTCCGGGGGCCGCGAGGGTGCCGCCCGGGCCGGTGGGGCGCCCGGGAGGCGGACCGAAGCCGCCGGGCCCGCGGCCGGGGATCGGCGGCAGCGCGCCCGGCGCGGCCGCGAGCGGCGCGGGACCGCCGGCGCGGGGCTGCGGAACGGCGGTCGGCGACGGGGCGGCGGGCCGCCGGCTGCTGTCGAAGTCAGCGTACGGCGGGCGGGGTTCCTGCGCGGAGCGGTCGGCCCGGCGCTCCTCCGCGGAGGGGAGCTGCACGATCGGCTGCATCCGCTCCTTGAGGCGGGCGAGCCGCTGCTCGCCGGTCTCGGCCGGCCGCTTCTCGCGGGCCGGGCCCGCGGGCTGCAGCGAGCGCCGGACCGTCTCGCGTGACGGCGGCGGCACGGCGCTGACCAGCAGCATGCCGGCGAAGGCGCCCAGGCAGGCCCCGACCCAGAGGTGCTCGGACGCGCCCGCGGGCACGCCGGCGGTGAGCACGGCCAGCGCCAGGGTGGGGCCCCAGAAGAACCGGGCGGGCCAGGCGGGTCCGCGGCGCAGCGCCAGCCGGGCCTGGATCCCGACGAACACCGCGGTGATCAGGGGCACGATGCCGAGCAGCAGGACGGCGACGCCGAGCCGGACCGGGTCGGACGGGTCGAACGCGTCGCCGACGGTGCCGGACCCCAAGTAGGTGCTCTGCGCCCCGACGAAGCACTCGGTGGAGCGCAGCGAGCGCGCCGCGGCACCGGTCAGGCCGGGTACGTCGGCACCGCGGACGGCGGAGGCGGCGAACACCCGCCCCGCGGCCACGAACACGAGCAGCGGGAGCAGTCCGGCGGTCAGCAGGCCGATCCCGGCCAGGAGCACCCCGCGCCCGCCGCCGTAGGCGGCACCGAAGCGCCGCCGCAGCAGCGCTACGACCAGGGCGCCCGCGGCGGGCAGGAGCCCGACGCCGAGGCCGAGCGCCGACGTCGCCCAGGCCCAGACACCCGGGCAGGCCTGCGGGGCCACGGTCTCGCGCAGCACGGACAGCAGCTGCCCGACCAGCGCGACGAGCGTGTCCACCGGCTCCCCCTCCCCCTGTCGGAGCGCCCGGACGCCGGGCGCGATACGTGACGCGACCGGGACGTGGCCGGCACCCCCACTATGGCATCACCGGGGTCCCCCGTGCCGGGCCGTGCCGGGCACAGCGTGTCGCCCGTTCGTCGCCCCGCCCCGCGGCCGTCCGGGGGTACCGGTCGGGCCGCCCGCCGTGCGGCCCGTGCCGCTCAGCGTCCGCCCTGCTCCCGGTACGTGTCCAGGTCCTCGTTGAACCGCTCGAGCAGCATGCCGAGCGACTCCCGGTCCTCCTGCGGCCAGGACTCCAGCACGGCCTGCAGCGGGCGGAGCCGGGCCTCGCGGACGAGCTCCCGCTGGGCCAGGCCCTCGGCGGTCAGCGACACGACGACGGACCGCGAGTCGCGCTCGTCCGGCCGGACGTCGACGAGCCCGGCGCGGGAGAGCCGGGAGACCTGCCGGCTCGCCGTCGGCTTGCTCACGCCCAGCCGCGCGGTGAGCAGCGTGAGCGACTGCGCCCCGTTCTCGTCGAGCGCGGCGAGCACGGGATAGGTGTAACGGTCCACGGCCTCGTGCGCGCCGTAGCCGCCGGACCAGACGGGCTCCAACGTGCGCCGGATCAGCACGGTGATCTCGTGTTCGAGGCGGTGCAGCGAGTCCTGGGCCGGATTCTCGGGCGCGACCGCACCAGTGGTCGACGTCACGGGGTCACCCCTCCGCGGAAATCGGTCGTTCGGGCATGAATCGATCGTACCCGTATTGCGGCCCGCAATGTTTCGTCGCGCAATCCGATCACGCTCGACCACTCACCGCGCAGAGCGGAATGCCGCACCGGGACGGCGGGTTGGCCGTGACATGGGACTCACCCGACGCGAGGGACCCCTGGCCCCCGACTCACCCACCACCGTCAACTACGCGATCGACGGCCCGGCCCACAAGCTGTTCGCCCAGCCCTTCCCGCGCCGCATCCGCGCGGAGTTCGCCGGCCGGACGGTCGTCGACACCACCCGGGGCGTGCTGGTCCACGAGACCGCCCTGCTCCCGGTGCTCTACGTGCCGTTCGACGACGTCGACGCGGACGCGCTCGTCCCCACCGACCACTCGACGCACTGCCCGTTCAAGGGCGACGCGAGCTACCACTCGCTGGTCGTGGACGACCGGACCGCGGAGAACGCCGTCTGGTCCTACCCCGAACCGAAGCCCGAGGCCCCGTGGCTGAAGGGCTACGCCGCCTTCTACTGGAACGCCCTCGACGCCTGGTACGACGAGGAGGAGCAGGTCTTCGCCCACCTCACCGACCCGTACACCCGCGTCGACGTCCGGCCGACCCGCCGGCACGTCCAGGTCCGGCACGGCGACACGGTCCTCGCGGAGTCCGACGCGCCGGCCGTGCTCTCCGAGACCGGGCTGCCGAACCGCTGGTACCTGCCGAGGGACGCGGTCCGGGTGGAGCTGCGCCCGTCGGACACCCGCACCCGCTGCCCCTACAAGGGCGAGGCGCGCTACTGGACCGCGGTGCTGCCCGACGGCACCGAGATCGCCGACGCGGCCTGGGAGTACGAGACCCCGCTGCCGGAGTCGAGCCGGGTCGCGGGCCTGCTCAGCTTCTGGGGCGACGGCGTCGAGGTGCTGGTCGACAGCGAGCCGGCCTGAGCCTTCCCGGGGCTACTCGTCCTCGAGCAGGGCCTCGATGGCGGGCAGCGCCGCCCGGATGACGGCGCGCTGCTCGGCGTCGAGGCGCTGCAGCCGGCGGGCGACGAGCGCGGTCCGGTGGGTGCGGATCTCGTCCAGCCGGACCCGGCCGGTGTCCGACAGCGTGATCAGCACGCCGCGGGCGTCCTGCGGGTCCGGCGTGCGTACGACCAGGCCCTGGTCGTCGAGCGCGCCGAGCACCCGGGACATGGTCGGGGCCGTGACGGCCTCGCGTTTCGCGAGCTCGGAGAGCCGCAGCGGGCCGTGCATCGCGATCGTCACGAGCGCGGAGAGCTGCAGCGGGGGCAGCGAGTCCCCGCCGTCGATCCGGATCCGCCGATGCAGCCGGCCGACGGCGAGCCGCAGCCGGGTGGCCTCCTCGGTGAGCTCCGGGTCCTCCACGTCGGGTGCGACGGGGGTCTCGACCGGGTGATCGGGCGGCGGGACGTGCTCCGCGGTCATCCACCCATCCTGCCAGCCGGACAGTTCGGACAGTGCCCGGTCCCCCTGGCCTGCGCCGTCAGACCTTCCGGAGCCGGATCCGCGTGACGTCGTGCCGCGGGCCCTTGGTGAGGACGAGGCTGGCGCGGCCGCGGGTCGGGAGGATGTTCTCCTCCAGGTTCGGCCCGTTGATCGTGGCCCAGATGTTCTCGGCGTGCGCCACGGCCTCGTCGTGGTCCAGCTCGGCGTAGCGGCGGAAGTACGAGGCCGGGTCGCGGAAGGCGGTCTCGCGCAGCTTGAGGAAGCGGTCGACGTACCAGCGGCGCAGGTCCTGCGTGGCGGCGTCGACGTACACCGAGAAGTCGATGAAGTCGCTGACCGTCAGGGCCGTGTTGCCCGAGGCCGGCTGCAGGACGTTGAGCCCCTCGATCAGCAGGATGTCCGGGCGCCGGACGACCAGCCGCTCGTCGGGGACGATGTCGTAGACCAGGTGGGAGTAGACCGGCGCGGTCACCTCGGCGCGGCCCGCCTTGACCTCGGTGACGAACCGCAGCAGCGCCCGCCGGTCGTAGGACTCCGGGAACCCCTTGCGCTGCATGAGCCCGCGCCGCTCCAGCTCGGCGTTCGGGTACAGGAAGCCGTCCGTGGTGACCAGCTCCACCCGGGGGTGCTGGGGCCAGCGGGCGAGCAGCAGCCGCAGCAGGCGCGCGGTCGTGGACTTGCCCGCCGAGACCGAACCCGCGACCCCGATCACGAAGGGCGTCCGCGCGGCCGTGCCGCCCAGGAAGGTCCGGTAGGCCCGGTACAGCCGCCCGCCCTCCTGCACGTGCAGGTTCAGCAGGCGGGACAGCGGCAGGTAGACCTCGCGCACCTCGGCGAGGTCGACCGCGTCGCCCAGGGAGCGCACCCGCTCCAGCTCCGCCGCGGTGAGCGGCAGCGGGCTCGTCTCCCCCAGCCGGGCCCACGAGGCGCGGTCGAAGTCGACGAAGGGCGAGGAGCCCCCGTCGCGATGGCCGAGGGAGGCGCCCGGGACGCCGGGCGGGAGCACGTGCCGTGGGGCACGGCGGTCTGTCTGCTCTGTGGCCTGCACCGTCGCGGGCATCGGGACCTCGGTCCTGTCGGGTTCTTCGGGTGCGATGGAGGTCCAACCTAGACGTCGATCGGCCGGCCGACCCCGCGACGTGGGGTGAACCACTCCTCCGCCGATCGTGATCGACCGGACGCCCCCACGGGATACCCGGGAGGATGCACGGTATGTCCGGGACGACCCCCGCGCTGGACCGCCGCCGCGTCCTCGCCCACCGGTTCGCGGCGCACGGGCTCGCGGCGCGCACCGCCGCCGACCCGGCGGAGCTGCGGGTGCTCCGCCTCGGCGTGCAGGACACCCCGCCGGGGTCGTTGCCGCTGGCCCTGGCCGCGCGCCTGCGGGAGGTCCCCGCGGACACCCCGCCGGGCGCGAGCGTGGTGTGGTCGCACCGCGGCGCCCCGCACCTGCACCCGGACGCGGACCTCGTCGCGTTGGCGGCGGCCTGCTGGCCGGTCTCCGCCGCCGACGCGGCCGCCCGGCTCGGCTGGCAGCGGGCCCGGCTCGCGGCGGAGGGTGCGGCCGCCCGCGGCGCGATCCGGGCCGTGGCGGAGGCGGTGGCGACCGTGCTGTCCGGCGGGCCGCTGGTCAAGGGCGAGCTCAGCACCGAGGTCACCCGGATCGTCCCGGCGGCGCTCTCGCCGTGGTGCGGCCCGTGCGGGGTGCACCACGTGGCCGAGCAGCTGCTCCGGCTGGCGGGGCTGCCGGCCGGGGCGCGGCTGCGGCCGGGCACGAAACCCGTTGTCCTGGAGGCGGTCCCGGACTGGCCGGGGCCGCCCGCCGACGACGCCGCCGGCGCCGGCCCCGTCGTCGCCGCCTACCTCGACCTCTTCGCACCCGCCTCGCCCTCGGACGTCGCCGGGTTCCTCGGCACGTCCACGACAGCCGCCCGGCCGGCCCTGCCCGACGGCCTCGTGCCCGTGACCGTCGACGGCCGGTCGGTGCTCTGCCCGCCCGCGCTGCTCGACGAGCTGACCGGACCCGCCCCGGACCCGGCCGGCGTCGTCCGGCTGCTGCCGCCCTCCGACCCGTACCTCCAGGGGCGGGACCGGGAGCTGCTGGTCCCGGCCAAGGAGCACCGGTCGGTGATCTGGCGGGCGGTCGGAGCACCCGGTGTGGTGGCCGTCGACGGCGAGGTCGCCGGGGTGTGGCGCACCCGGGCGCGGGGGCGGGTGCTGGACATCACCGTCGACGAGTTCCGCCCCCTCAGCGCGGCCGAGACCCGGGCTGCCGAGGCGGAGGCGGAGCGGGT
Organism: Pseudonocardia halophobica; assembly: GCF_027922425.1. GTDB lineage: Bacteria > Actinomycetota > Actinomycetes > Mycobacteriales > Pseudonocardiaceae > Pseudonocardia > Pseudonocardia halophobica. The sequence goes on from NZ_BSFQ01000007.1 coordinate 128,820, forward strand.
ACGCCAGGTCCGGGGCACGCGGGAGGTCGTCGTCCGGACGGGCTGAGGCGGCCGGCCGCGTCCGTCCGGAGGAACCCGCCGCCGGTGCGGCGACCGTCGGGCGCGGGACGGCACCGGGCGCCCTAGACTCGGCCGAGCGCCCCCGGTACCGCTGGCCGGGGCGCGTGCACCCCGAGTCCGACAGGAGTCCCGTTGCCGTCCGCGTCCGCAGGACCGTCAGGCAGTAGCGCGCCGGGCTCGGCCCGGCCGCACCGATCCCGGGAGCGTCACCCGGCCCGGCCCCTCCGGCGGCCCCGGTGACCGTGCTCCTCTCCCTCCTCGGCCTGCTGGCCGTGGTCGCCCTCACCCTGGGCACCGCGATCTCGGTGGCCTCGGAGTTCTCGCTGACCGCGCTGGAGCGCAGCCAGGTCGACTCGCACGTCGCCGCCGTCGGCGACCGGCGGGCGCGGGCCGTGCAGCGGGCGCACCGCACGCTGTCCTTCCAACTGTCCGGCAGCCAGCTGGGCATCACGGTCACCACCCTGGCCACCGGTTACATCGCCGAGCCCGCCATCGCCGAGCTGATCCGGCCGGGGCTGACGGCCCTCGGCCTGTCCGAGGGGGTGTCGGCCGGCGCGGCCACGATCGCCTCCCTGGTGATCGCCACGACCCTGTCCATGGTGTTCGGCGAGCTGGTGCCCAAGAACATCGCGATCGCCAAGCCGCTGGAGACCGCACGCGCGGTCGTCTGGCTGCAGAGCGCGTTCGCCCACGCCTTCCGCTGGCTGATCGACCTGCTCAACAGCTCGGCCAACGCGATCGTTCGCCGGCTGGGCGTGGAGCCCGCCGAGGAGCTGCGTTCGGCCCGGTCGCCGCACGAGCTCAGCTCGCTCGTCCGGTCCAGCGCCGAGCACGGCACGATCGACGAGGGCACCGCCGCGCTGCTCGACCGGTCGCTGCGGTTCACCGACCGGGTCGCCGAGGACCTCATGACCCCGCGGGTGCGCGTCGACACCCTCGACGCCGCGGACTCGGTCGCCGACCTCGTCGCCCTCGCCCGGCGCAGCGGCCACTCCCGCTTCCCGGTGCACGACGGCGACCCCGACGCCGTCCTCGGGCTGGTGCACGTCAAGCAGGCCTTCGGCGTCGAGCCGAGCGCGCGGGCGGGCACCCCGGTCCGCGACCTCGTGCAGCCCGCCGAGATCGTGCCCGCGTCCCTCGACGGCGACGAACTGCTCTCCCGGCTGCGCGAGTCCGGCCTGCAGACCGCCGTCGTCGTCGACGAGTACGGCGGCACGGCGGGGCTGGTGACCCTCGAGGACCTGATCGAGGAGATCGTCGGCGACGTCCGGGACGAGCACGACCGCGCCGAACAGGCCCGGGTGCGCCCGCTCGGCCGGGACAGCTGGCTCGTCTCCGGGCTGATGCGCGCCGACGAGGTCGACGAGGCCACCGGCTTCCGGATGCCCGAGGGCGACTACGAGACCCTGGCGGGGATGGTGCTGGAGAGGCTGGGCCGGATCCCGGACGTGGGCGACGACGTCGCGGTCGACGGCTGGCGGGTCACCGTGATGCGCCGCGACCGCAACCGCGTCGCCGAGCTGCGGCTCGCGCGGCTGGCGCCCGAGGCGGTGGCCCGTGGGTAGCGACGTCCTCGCCGTCCTGGCGGCGATCCTGCTGCTGGGCGCCAACGCGTTCTTCGTGATGGCGGAGTTCGCCCTGATCAGCGCGCGCAAGGACCGGCTGGAGGCGATGGCCGACAACGGCGTCGCCGGGGCCCGGACCGTGCTGCGTGCGAGCGCCGACCTGGCCCGGATGCTCGCGGCGTCGCAGCTCGGCATCACGATCGCCTCGCTGCTGCTGGGCCGGCTCGGCGAGCCCGCCGTCGCGCACTTCATCGAGGCGCCGCTGGAGTGGGCGGGGCTGCCCGAGGCCGCGCTGCACCCGATCGCCTTCGCGCTGTCGCTCGCGCTGGTGTCGGTGGCGCACATCCTCCTCGGCGAGATGGTGCCGAAGAACATCTCGATCGCGGGCCCGGAGCGTGCGGCGATCCTGCTGGTGCCGCCGTTCCTGCTCTTCACGACGGTGATGCGGCCCTTCATCGACCTGTTCAACCACCTCGCGAACCTCACCCTGCGGCTGCTGCGGATCGAGCCGAAGGACGAGCTGGAGACGGCGTTCACCTCGGGCGAGCTGTCGGAGATGATCGCGGACTCCCGCCGCGAGGGCCTGCTCGACGACGAGGAGTCCACCCGGATCTCCCGCACCCTGCGGTCCGCCGAGGCGACCGTCGGCGACGTGCTCGTGCCGGCCGGGGAGCTCGTCTCGCTGCCCGTGCGGCCGCGGGTCGGGGACGTCCAGCGCGCGGTGGAGCAGACCGGGTTCTCCCGCTTCCCGCTGCGCGCCCCGGACGGCCGCTTCACCGGGTACCTGCACGTCAAGGACGTGCTCGACGTGATCGACGATCCCGACGCCGTCATCCCGCTCACCCGGGTCCGCGGCCTGCCCGAGGTGCCCGCCGACGCCCGGCTCGACGAGGCCGTCGCCGCCCTGCGCACCACCCGCGCGCACCTCGCCCGCGCCGTCGACCGGTTCGGCGCCACCGTCGGCATGGTGGCCATGGAGGACCTGATCGAGCACTACGTCGGCACGGTCCGCGACGCCACCCACACCAGCGAGTCCTGACCCGTGAGTGCCGACTGCCCCTCTAGCGGCACTCGGCACTCACGACCCCCGGTGACCTGCGCAGACCCCGCCGCGTAGCGTTGCGGGACGTGGTGACCGAGGAACTCGACGAGCCCGCGTGGCGGGCCCGGGCGGCCGCCCACCGCACCCGGATGGAGCGCTGGACCGGGCCGCACCGGGAGCGCCGGCGCCGCCGCGAGCCGCACCCGGTGCAGGATTTCCTGTTCACGTACTACTCGCTGCGGCCCGCGCAGCTCGAGCAGTGGCAGCCCGGCCCGGGTGTCCGGCTGCTCGGCGCGGTCGGCGAGTTCGCCGATCGCCCGGGCTACCGGCCGGACGGCGCCGGCGTCGTCCTCGATCCGGCGCTCCTGCCCGAACGGCTGCACCGCACCGCGGGCTTCGTGCACGGGCTGGTCTCCGCGACGGCCGTCCGCCCCGCCCGCTACGGCTGCTTCGGGCTGCACGAGTGGGCGATGGTCTACCGCGCCGACCGGCCGCGCCACGGGGCCGTCCCGCTGCGGCTCGGCACGGCCGGCACCGACGCCGTCGTCGAGTCGATGCCGGTGACCTGCACACACCACGACGCGTTCCGCTTCTTCACGGCGGCCGCGCGCCCGCTGAACCGGCTCCAGCCGACGCGCGCGGACCAGGTCGCGCTGGAGCAGCCGGGATGCCTGCACGCGACGATGGACCTCTACAAGTGGGCGTACAAGCTGCTCCCGGCCACCCCTGCCGAGCTGCTCGGGGACTGCTTCGCGCTGGCCGCCGAGGTCCGCGAGCTCGACATGCGGGCCAGCCCCTACGACCTCGCCGACCGCGGGTACGCGCCGGTCCGGATCGAGACGCCCGAGGGCCGCGCCGAGTACGCCCGGGCACAGCAGGGCTTCGCCGAGCGGGCCGCCCCGCTCCGCACCCGCCTCCTGGCCCTCTGCACCGCCCTCATCGAACCCGCAGCTCAGCCCCTGTGAGTGGCGATAGTCGCTATGGCGACTATCGCCACTCACAGGGTGGTCAGGAGCTGTAGGCCTCGATGGGCGGGCAGGAGCAGACCAGGTTGCGGTCGCCGTGCGCCTGGTCGATGCGGCGGACCGGCGGCCAGACCTTGCGGTCGTGCACCCCGGGCACGGCGCCCGTCGGGTAGGCGGCGAGGTCGCGGGGGTACGGGTGGTCCCACTTGTCCACCAGGCAGGCCGCGGTGTGCGGCGCGCCGCGCAGCGGGTTGTCGTCGACCGGCCACTCCCCCGCCTGCACCCGGCGGATCTCGTCCCGGATCCCGATCATGGCCGCGACGAACCGGTCGATCTCGGCGAGGTCCTCGCTCTCGGTCGGCTCGACCATCAGCGTGCCGGCGACCGGGAAGGACATGGTCGGGGCGTGCAGGCCGTAGTCGGCGAGCCGCTTCGCGACGTCGTCGACCGTCACGCCGGACTCCTTGGTGATCCCGCGCAGGTCGAGGATGCACTCGTGCGCAACCGCACCGTCGCGGCCCGCGTAGAGCACCGGGTAGTGCTCGTCGAGCCGGGCGGCGACGTAGTTGGCCGCCGCGACCGCGGTGAGCGTCGCCCGCCGTAGCCCCTCGACGCCCATCATCCGGATGTAGGCCCAGGAGATCGGCAGCACGCCCGGGCTGCCGTACGGCGCCGCCGAGACCGCCCCGACGGCGTGGTCACCGGAGCCGCGGCCGGGCAGGAACGGCGCGAGGTGCTCGGCCACGGCCACCGGCCCGACGCCCGGGCCGCCCCCGCCGTGCGGGATGCAGAAGGTCTTGTGCAGGTTGAGGTGGCTGACGTCGCCGCCGAACGCGCCGGGCCGGGCGAGCCCGAGCAGCGCGTTCAGGTTGGCCCCGTCGACGTAGACCTGGCCGCCCGCCTCGTGCACCGCGGCGCAGACCTCGCGCACCTCGGCCTCGTACACGCCGTGGGTCGACGGGTAGGTGATCATCAGCGCGGCGAGCGCCGACCCGTGCTCGCCGATCTTGGCGCGCAGGTCGGCGAGATCGACGTTGCCCGCCGAATCGGTGGCCACCACGACGACCCGCATCCCGGCCATGACGGCCGACGCCGCGTTGGTGCCGTGGGCGCTCGACGGGATCAGGCAGACGTTCCGCTCGGCCTCGCCGCGCGAGCGGTGGTAGGCGGCGATGGCCAGCAGCCCGGCGAGCTCACCCTGGCTGCCCGCGTTGGGCTGCACGGAGACGGCGGCGTACCCCGTCAGCTCGGCGAGCCAGCGCTCGAGCTGCGTGATCATCTCCCGCGTTCCCTCGGTGTCCGCCGCGGGGGCGAACGGGTGCAGCTCCGCGAACTCCGGCCAGGTGATCGGCTCCATCTCCGCGGTCGCGTTGAGCTTCATGGTGCAGGAGCCCAGCGGGATCATCGTGCGGTCGAGGGCCAGGTCGGCGTCGGCGAGCCGGCGCAGCCAGCGCATGAGCGCGGTCTCCGAGCGGTGCTCGTGGAAGGTCGGGTGGGTGAGGAACTCCGACTCCCGCCGCAGGTCCGCGGGCAGCGCGTCGGGGGTGGCGGCGTCCAGGTCGGCGACGTCCGCCTCCACGCCGAAGGCCCCCCACAACGCGCGGAGGTGTGCGACGGTGGTCAGCTCCGAGCAGGCCAGGCCCAGCTCGTCGGCGGAGATGCGGCGCACGGAGATCCCGGCCGTGTGGAGGGCGTCGGCGATCGCGTCCGCCCGGCCCGGCACCCGTGCGACCACGGTGTCGAAGAAGTTCTCGTGGGCAACCTCGAGGCCGCCCGCCCGGAGCCCGGCCGCCAGGACGGCGGCCATCCGGTGGGTGCGCCGGGCGATCCGGGTGAGCCCCTCGGGCCCGTGGTAGATCGCGTAGCAGGCCGCGACGACGGCGAGCAGCACCTGCGCCGTGCAGATGTTCGACGTCGCCTTCTCCCGCCGGATGTGCTGCTCACGGGTCTGCAGGGCGAGCCGCAGGGCGGGGTTGCCGTCGGCGTCCCGGGACACGCCGACCAGGCGGCCCGGCAGCTGACGGGCGAACTGCTGGCGCACCGACAGGTAGCCGGCGTGGGGGCCGCCGAACCCGAGCGGGACGCCGAAGCGCTGGGTCGTGCCCACCGCGGCGTCGGCCCCGAGCTCGCCGGGCGGGGTGAGCAGGGTGAGCCCGAGCAGGTCCGCGGCCACCGCCACCAGGCCCCCGCGGGCGTGGGCCTCCTCGATCAGCCTCCGGGGGTCGGCGACGCGGCCGGACGCGCCGGGGTACGAGAGGAGCAGGCCGAACAGGTCGCCCTCGGGCAGGCCGTCGGCCAGGTCCGCGACCACCAGCTCGATGCCGAGCGGCTCGGCGCGGGTCCGCAGCACGTCGACCGTCTGCGGGAGGGTGTCGGCGTCGACCACGAACCGCGGGCTCTTCGCCTTGCCCGCCCGCCGGAGCAGCGTCATCGCCTCGGCGGCCGCGGTGGCCTCGTCGAGCAGCGACGCGCCGGCCACCGGCAGCCCGGTCAGGTCGGCGACCATGGTCTGGAAGGCGAGCAGCGCCTCGAGCCGGCCCTGGCTGATCTCCGGCTGGTACGGCGTATAGGCCGTGTACCAGGCCGGGTTCTCCAGCACGTGCCGGCGGATCACCGGCGGGGTGACCGTGCCCGCGTAACCCAGCCCGATCATCGGGACGGTCACGGTGTTGCGGTCGGCGAGCCCACGCAGCTCGGCCAACATCTCGGTCTCCGACGCGGGCGCCGGGATGCTCGTCGGCACCTCGCCGGTGTCGCGGATGCTCGGCGGCAGCGCCCGGTCGGCCAGCTCCTCCAGCGAGCCGACGCCGATCGCGGCGAGCATGCGCTCGAGCTCGGCCGGCCGGGGCCCGACGTGCCGGTCGGCGAACGGGACCCCCGCCTCGAGCTCGGCGAGCGAGAGCTGCGGCGGGGCGGACGTGGTGCTCGACGGAGCAGGCGGCGCGTCGGTCACGAGGACGACCTTTCGGGCGGTGGGCAGGACGGCATGCGGGACGTGCTGCCCTCCCCCTCTGTCCCCACCCGGGTACCCGGGTGCCTGAGAGATTCACCCGGCCGGAGCCGGGCTTTCCCCGTCGGCGGACGCCGGCCCGGTGGTCCCCGCACCGGCGTCGCTTTCCAGAGGCGTCTCACCCTCGCGGTCTCGGGTGCCTGAGAGGTTCCGGGGAGGAGTTGCTCCTTCGGCGCCCGGTCCACGTGCGACCGGGTCTCTCCCGCGCGGGATCGGCGACTGCCCGACCAGCCTAGCGCCGGATGCCGTAGTTCCACCGAGGAACCGGGCCGGGATCACCGCCAGACTCGCCGCATGAGCAGCTCGGACCGCAGCCCCGACCCCGTCCCCTCGACCACCGCGGCGTTCCACCTGCAGGCGGTGGCGTCGTTCGTCGTCTCGCTCGCCGCCGTGACGGTCGGCGTGCTCTACCTGCCCGCCGACCCCTGGGTGCGCGCCTTCCTCGCCGTGTCCGTCCTCTACGTGACGACCTCGGCCTTCACCCTCGCCAAGACGGTGCGGGACAAGCAGGAGCGCCTCACCGTCGTCAACCGGGTGGACCAGGCGCGGCTGGAGAAGCTCCTCGCCGAACACGACCCCTTCCGCCCCGCCGCCTGAGGGTGCAGCTCCCGCCGGTCGAGATGAACCTCAGGGCGGTTCACGACCTCAGAACAACCTGATGTTCATCTCGGCGGAGGAGAAGGGCGGGTGGGGTGGCTCAGGGAGCCGCGCCCGAGGCCTCAGCTGATGGCGCGGCGGGCGCGGCGTCGGGAGAGCTCGTCCTCCGGGGCCTCGTCGACCGAACCGCCGTCCGCACGCTCGACCGGGAAGTCCTTGATCGAGCCGCTGATCTCGCGCATCGCGCCGGAGACCGCGATCCCGAACACGCCCTGGCCGCCCTGCAGCAGATCGACGACCTCCTCGGGCGAGGTGCACTCGTACACCGTGGTGCCGTCCGAGAAGAGGGTGATCTGCGCCAGATCTCTTATCCCCCGCCGGCGCAGGTGCTCGACGGCGACCCGGATGTTCTGGAGGGACACCCCGGCGTCGAGCAGCCGCTTGACGACCTTGAGGACCAGGACGTCCTTGAACGAGTAGAGGCGCTGCGACCCGGAGCCGGCGGCCCCGCGGATCGACGGGACGACGAGCCCGGTGCGGGCCCAGTAGTCCAGCTGCCGGTAGGTGATGCCCACGACCTGGCAGGCGGTGGGGCCACGGAACCCGACGAGCTGGTCCGGCAGGCCGTCGAGGCCTTCTCCGACCAGCGGGTCCGGGAAGAGCTCGCCCTGCTCGGGCCCGTCGGACGACGACGACCCGTCCACGGCACTCCCTCCGCCGGTCGGGACCTCCTGTCCCGACGACCACTCACCTGTTGACGGAGCCGACGGTAAGCGCGCGGACGCCGACGGTCAACGCGCCACGCCGCCGCACGCCCTGCTCACCCGGGCGTGTCGGCGATCGGCCGCATCCCCGGACGGGGTGGACGCCCCACCGGGGCCCTTCCGACGACCGGGAGCGACGATCACGCCGGCCTCCCGATCGACCTTCGCACGGTTTCGGGATCAGCCCGGCTGGGCGCCCCGGAAGTCCTCCGGGGAGACGGAGTCGAGGAACTCGCGGAACTTCTCGACCTCGTCCTCCTGCTCGTCCGGGATGACCAGCCCGGCCTCGGAGAGCACGCTCTCGTCGGCGTGGATCGGCACCCCGATGCGGAGCGCGAGCGCCACCGAGTCACTCGGCCGCGCGGACACGGTGATCCCGCCGTCGAAGATCAGCTCGGCGTAGAACGTGCCCTCCTGGAGATCGGTGATCCGCACCTGTTCCAGCCGCCGCCCGAGCGCGCCGATCACGTCCTTGAGCAGGTCGTGGGTCAGCGGACGGGCGGGCTTGACCCCCTGCTGCTCCAGCGCGATCGCGGTGGCCTCCACCGAGCCGATCCAGATCGGCAGGTAGCGGTCGCCCTGCGTCTCCCGCAACAGGAGGATGGGCTGGTTGGCGGGCAGTTCGACCCTGACTCCCACGACGCGCATCTCGCTCATGCGCCCGCCTCCTCACCCTGGGGTCCGACATCCTCGACGCTACACGCGCGACCCGTGCTTCGCGCGCCTCCGGACGGGCGTCGGCGCGGACTTTTCCGCCCCGCAACGCCCCCGCGCCCGGTCAGCCCTCCGCCCCGGGCTCCGGCCCGGTGAGGAAGACGAGCCGGAACTTGCCGATCTGGACCTCGTCGCCGTTGGCGAGGACGGCCGTGTCGACCGGCTCCCGGTTGACGTAGGTCCCGTTGAGGCTGCCGACGTCGACGACGACGAACTCGCCCGAGTCGCGCCGGAACTCCGCGTGCCGCCGGGAGACCGTGACGTCGTCGAGGAAGATGTCGCTGTCCGGGTGCCGGCCCGCGCTCGTGGTCGGCCGGTCCAGCAGGAAGCGCGACCCGGCGTTCGGGCCGCGGCGCACCACCAGCAGGGCGGAGCCGGGGGGCAGCGCGTCGACGCCCGAGACCGGCTGCTCCTGGGCGGGCGGCTCGACGTCGGCCAGGAAGTCCGCCCGGAAGACCGACGTGGTCTCCGGGGAACGCTCCGGCGGAACGCCGGGCCCGTCGTTCGTGGTCACCTCGGGGTCTCCTCCTGCGTGGTGCGGTCCCGGCCGCGCCGCTGAGGGCGCCGCAGGGGCTTGCTGTCGTGCGGGCCGCCTCGGCACGACCCGCCGAACCTATCGTGCCGGGGCCGTGCGCGGGGGCCGGGGGACGGCGCTAGGCGCCCTCGACGAGCTGCCGGTAGGCGGCCGCGTCGAGCAGCTCCGCGACGGCGTCAGCGGCGCCCTCGCCGAGCTCCAGCTCGACGATCCAGCCGTCCCCGTAGGCCGCGGAGTTGATCAGCTCCGGGCTGTCCTCCAGGGCCTGGTTGACGGCGACGACCTCGCCCGCGAGCGGGGCGTAGATGTCCGAGACGGACTTGGTCGACTCGACCTCGCCGAGCGCGTCGCCCTGGGCGAAGCTGTCCCCCACCGCGGGGAGCTGCACGAACACGACGTCGCCGAGCTGCTCCTGCGCGTGGTCGGTGACCCCGACCCGCACCCGGTTCCCGTCGAGGACCCGGACCCACTCGTGGGCCTCGGTGTACCGCAGGTCGTCCGGCGTGGCGGTCTGCTCGGCAGTCACGCTGCGCAGCCTAGACCTCGGGCCGCGGGTCCTCTGAGCGGACCGGTCCCGCGCGCATCGCCAGGACGAACTGGGCGAAGTACAGCAGGCCGGACCACAGGTAGAGCGCCACGCCCCAGGCCGCGAAGGCGTACCCGAACGGCCGCGCGAGCTCGCCCCAGAACCCCGCCCGGGTGCCCAGCAGCAGGATCGGGAAGGCATAGAGCAGCAGGAACGTCGCCGCCTTGCCCAGGTAGATCACCGGGAACGGGCCGTAGCCGTTGCGCCGCAGCACGGACACGCACAGCCCCAGGACGAGGTCGCGGGCCACGAGCACGGCGACGACCCACCACGGCACGATGTCCCGGACACCCAGCGCGACCAACGCCGAGAGGATGTAGAGCCGATCCACGGCGGGGTCGAGGAGCTCGCCGAGCCGCGAGTACTGGTCCAGCAGCCGGGCGAGCTTCCCGTCGGCCCAGTCGGTGATCCCGCCGACGGCGAGCACGAGGATCGCCCAGCCGTCCGCCCGCGGGCCGAGCAGCAGCCACAGGAACAGCGGGACCCCGGCCAGCCGCAGCACGCTGAGCAGGTTGGGGACGGTGAGCACCCGCTCCTGCCGGATCACCCCTGTCACGACGGGGAGGGTACCGGTGGAGATCGGCCCGTCCCCGGGCGACGATGGCTCCCATGGACGCCACCCAGCTGCGGGACGTGCAGGGCCCGCTGAAGAAGCAGTACCGGGAGGACCCGGGGTCCGCCGTGGTCACGTTGCACGCGGACGGGGAGCTCGACGGCACGGGCGTGGCCTGCCGCGTGCGCACCGCGACCGCGCTGGCCGAGGCCGGCCTGCACCCCGCGACCGGCGGCGACGGCACCCAGCTCTGCTCCGGCGACATGCTCCTCGAGGCCCTGGTCGCCTGCGCCGGGGTGACCCTGCGGGCCGTGGCGACGTCGATGGGCCTGGAGGTGTCCGGCACCGTGCGCGCGGAGGGCGACCTGGACTTCCGCGGCACGCTCGGCGTGGACAAGGAGGCCCCGGTCGGGTTCCGGGACGTCCGGCTGTCCTTCGCGCTGGACACCACGGCCGACGAGGAGCAGGTCGCGAGCCTGGTCAAGCTCACCGAGCGGTACTGCGTGGTGCTGCAGACGATCAAGGGGAACCCGCACACCGAGGTGGCGGTGACCACCGCCGGGTAGCGTCGCGGCATGGCAGGACCCGAGACAGGACCCGAGCCCGCAGCCGAGACCACCGGCGCGCAGGTGCTGCTGCGCACCCTGGTCGACGCCGGCGTCGACGTCTGCTTCGCCAACCCCGGCACGTCCGAGATGCACCTGGTCGCGGCGCTCGATGCCGAGCCCCGCATGCGCGCGGTCCTGACCCTGTTCGAGGGCGTGGCGACCGGCGCCGCGGACGGCTACGCCCGGATGGCGGACAAGCCGGCGGCCACCCTGCTGCACCTCGGGCCCGGCCTGGCCAACGGCACCGCCAACCTGCACAACGCGCGGCGGGCCGGCACGCCGGTGGTCAACGTCGTCGGCGACCACGCGCTGGACCACAAGCCGCTCGACGCCCCGCTCGAGTCGGACGTCGACGCGCTGGCCGGCACGGTCTCGGCGCGGGTGCACCGCAGCCTGTCGACCGCGGACCTGGGCCGGGACACGGCCGACGCCGTGGCCGCGGCCTGCGGGCCGCCGCCCGCCATCTCCACCCTCCTCGTCCCCGCCGACGTGGCCTGGACCTCGGCCGCGGGGCTCGAGCCCGGAACCCTCGCGCCGCCGGCCGCCCCGGGCCGCGGGGCCCTCGACGCCGACGGCCTGGAGTCCGCCGCCAAGGCGCTCTGGTCCGGCGAGCCCTGCACCCTGCTCGTCGGCGGCACGGGCCTGCGGGAGCGCGGGCTCGTGGCGGCGCACCGGATCGCGGTCGCGACCGGGGCCCGGGTGCTCGCCGAGTGCTTCCCGACGCGGCTGGAGCGCGGCGCGGGCGTCCCGCCGATCTCCCGGCTCGCCTACCCCGGCGACGTCGCGCGGAAGCAGCTCGAGGGCACGACGCACCTCGTGCTCGCCGGCGCCGCCTCCCCCGTCACCTTCTTCGGCTACCCGGGCAAGCAGGGCGATCTGGTGCCGGAGGGCGCCACCGTGCACCGCGTCACCGAGATCGGGGCCGCCGGCTCCGTCGCCCTCGAGGCGCTGGCCGACCTGGTCGCCGCCGGCGTCACCGACGTGGCGCGTGCCGGGTTCGCCCCGCCCGCGCTGCCGACCGGCCCGCTGACGGTGCAGACCGCGGCCGAGGTCGTCGGTGCCCTGCTGCCCGAGGGCGCGATCGTGGTCGACGAGTCGGTCACCTCCGGCGCGAGCCTGCCGCAGGCCACCGCCGGGTCGGCCCGGCACGACTGGCTCACCCTCACCGGCGGGGCGATCGGGTTCGGCCTCCCCGCGGCCACGGGCGCGGCGGTCGCCTGCCCCGACCGGCCCGTCTGGTGCCTGCAGGCCGACGGGAGCGCGATGTACACGATCTCGGCACTCTGGACCCACGCGCGGGAGAACCTCGACGTCACCACCGTCGTCTACGACAACGGCGCCTACGCGATCCTGCGCGGCGAGCTGCTCGGGGTCGGCGCGTCCCTGCCCGCGGACTCCCCCGCGCGCTCGCTGCTCGACCTCGGCTCGCCCCGGCTGGACTTCGTCGCCCTCGCCACCGGGATGGGGGTGCCCGCGGTGCGGGCGACGACGGCCGAGGAGCTGGCCGACGCGCTCCGCCGGGCAGCGGCCGAACCCGGCCCCCACCTGGTCGCCGCGCAGGTCCCGCCGCTGGTCCCCTGATCACGACCGTCGGACCCACCGCTCGTCGCGGTGTCGTGTCGCTTCGGCGCGGGTACCCCCGGCCGTGTGACGGGTGACCCCCTGTGGCGCCCGTAGGGTGGTGATCTGGTCACGAGCAGCGAGCGAGAGACATGAGCGTGCGAGCGGCAGAGGATCTGGCGTCCGGCGACCACGCCTGCGCCGTTCCGGTCAGCGACGAGCAGCTCTGGGAGCTCACGGCCCGTTTCCTGTCCGGCGGCCTCCGCCGCAACGAGAAGGTCGTCTACTTCGACGACGGCACCTCCGAGCGGGTCCTCGACCGGCTGACCGAGGACCGGATGCCGGTCGCCGCCACGCTCCGGAGCGGCCAGCTGCAGGTCGTGCCCGCCGACGTCACCCGCGGCGCCTTCCGCTCCCCCGTCGCCGACGTGCGCGCCCTGCTGCACTCCTATGTCGACGGCTCCGTCGCCCAGGGCTGGTCCGGCTTCCGCATGACCGGGCAGATGAGCTACGGCGCCGACGCCCCCGCGGGCATCCCGATGACGGCCTACGACGCGGCGCTGGACGACGTCGTCCGCGAGCGGCGGCTCGCCGCGCTGTGCCTCTACGACCACGGGCACTACACGCAGGAACAGATCGAGCGGATGCGCGTGGCGCACCGCGAGGAGCTCACCGCCCCCGCCGCCTACGACGACGGCCTGCTGCGGATCACCCAGACCGGCGTCACCGCCGTGCGGCTCGCCGGCGAGGCCGACCACAGCAACCGCCCGGTGATCCACAAGCTGATCACCGACACGCTGGACCGGGCGCTGCGCTCGGCCGACGCGCCCACGGACATCGAGCTCAACCTGGCCTCGTTGCGGTTCATCGACGTCGCCGGCGCGGTCGCCCTGGTGCACGCGGCCGAGGAGTTCCCGAGCAGCCACCGGCTGGTGCTCGGCGACGTCCGCCCCGGCGTCCAGCGGGTGCTCGACCGGTGCGGGGCGCCGTTCGCCACCCAGCTGCTGGTCCGCGAGGCCCGCCGGCCCCCGGCCCGGCTGCCCGAGCCGGCGGACGGGCCGCACGGTCCGCGCGAGCGGCGGCTCGCCGGGGCGCCGCTCGAGGGGGCGGGGAACGGGTCACGGCCGGAGCAGGACGCGCCCGACGACACCGACGAGACCGACGCGTCCGACGCCGTCGACGAGGACCCCCGGCGCGAGCGCGCCACCGAGGGGGCGGCGGGATGAAGGTCGAGTCCCGCGTCCCCGCGCACACCCGGCTGCGGCACGCCGTGGAGTTCCACGACGGACCGGAGGACCAGCTCACGCGGGCCGTCGCGTTCGCCCGGGCCACCGTCCGTCGCGGCGAGCAGCTCGCCGTGGCCGTACCGCCCACCGTCGAGAAGGCGGTGTTCGACGCGGTCGGGCACGCCGGCGTCGTCGCGTTGACGGCGCCCTTCGGCGCGTCCGGCGGCTCGGGGCAGACCACGGCCGCGACCTGGGCGCGGGAGCTGCGCTCGCTCGTGCAGAGCGACCCCGGCGTCACCGTGCTGTGCGGGCACGACCCGGCGCACGACGGCGTCGACGGCGGGTACTGGACCGAGCTCGACGCCGCGCTCAACGTCTCGCTGGCCGACCTGCCGGTGGACCTCGTCTGCCTCTACCCGGCCTGGCCGCTGCACCTCGAGGTGCTCGAGGGCGCCCGGGCCAACCACCCGTACGTGCTCGACGACGGCGGGCTGCGGCACAACCCCGAGCACCGCTGTCCGTTGGAGGTGCTGCGCGGGCGGGAGCGCGCCGCGCCGCTGGTCCTGGGCCCGCCGGACCTCACCTACCGGTACAACTCCTGGCAGCTGCACGAGGTCCGCCGCATGGTCGCGCGGCTCGCCCCCGCCCTCGGCTTCGACCCGGTCCGGTCCGAGGACCTGGTGCTGGCCGTGAACGAGATCGCCACCAACGCCGTCGAGCACGGGGCACCGCAGGCGGAGATCCAGTTGTGGGCCACGGCGGGCGGCCTGGTCTGCGAGGTGCACGACACCGGCGACCTCGACGAACCGCTGCCCGGCCTGACCGCGCCGCACCCCGCGGAGCCGCGCGGGCGCGGGGTGTGGATCGCGCGGCAGCTGTGCGACCTGTTGCACGTGTGGCAGGACCGCAGGGGAACACACGTCCGGCTGCACGCGACCCCGTGATCGGCCCGCCGGGGGTCCCCCGGCCGTGTCCCGAGGGCTGCGTTAAGATCGCCCCGGACGTCACCACTACGGCTGTACCTGCGGTTTGTCAATTAGGTACGTGCAGATCGTAACTGTGACGAAACAGCCTCTTGGCAATCCGGGTCGTCGGGAGAACACTGTTCGGCGGCACGGAGCCCACCCACGAGGCGTGCCCACGGGTCATCAGTCGAGTACCACCACAAGTCGGGATAACCATGTCTGACGGTCACCGCCGATCCCTCACTGAGTGTCCGGGCCACCGCATCACGGTGCTCGGATCGTTCGGTCTCACCTCGGACGGCACCACCGTGCCGTTGAGTGTGGACTCCCGCCGCGTCGTCGCGTACCTGGCCGTGCACCGCCGGCCGCAGCCGCGCGCCGGCCTCGCCGCCGACCTCTGGCCGGGCGTGCCGGCCGAGGCCGCCCACCGCCTGCTCGCGGAGGCGCTGACCGGCATCGACGTACCGGGCCTGCTCGTGGGCGACCCGGCCGTCGAGGCCGACCCGGTCGCCCTGGCGGACGAGGTCGAGGTCGACCTGTCCGACGCGATGCTCCTGGTCCGCGCCTTCAACGGCGGCGGCCGCCTCACCGAGCGTCCCGCGGTCGACCTGCTGTCCGAGGACATCCTGCCCGCGTGGACCTCCCCGTGGATCGCCGTCGAGCGCGAACGCTTCCGCCAGCTCCGGCTCGCCGCGCTGGAGGAGGTCTCCCTCAAGCTGACCGCGGCCGGCCTCTTCGCCGACGCCGCGGAGATCGCGGAGATCGCCGTGGCCGCCGCCCCCAGCCGGGAGAGCGCGCGCCGGGCCCTGATCGAGGCCCTGCTGGCGAAGGGCGACGTCGTCGAGGCGGTCGCCCAGTACGACGCGTTCCAGGAGCTGCTGCGCACCAGCGTCGGACCGGAGAGCGCGGGCCTGGAGGGCCTGTTCCCGTTCGCCGGCGCGTGGCCGATGCGGCCCTCGATGGGCGGGTTCCGTCGCCCGGTGCAGCGCTCCGCCGTGGTCCTGCCGGGCCTGCGCGCCGCGCGCCCGGCCACGCCCGGTGCTCCGCGTCGCCTGGTCTCCGGCGGGTCGGTGCCCGGCCGCTGAGCCCGCTCGTCCCGCTTCTCCCGGAACCCCGGTCGCCCCGCGGCCGGGGTTCCGGCGTTTCCGGGCCCGGTCAGTCCGGGAGGGCCAGCTCGAGGCAGACCTCGGTGCCCCGGCCCGTCGCGACGACGTCGAGGTGCGCCGCCAGCGCCCGGATCATCGGCAGTCCGCGGCCGCGGTCGCGGACCGCGCCCGCCGTGGCCGGCCGCCAGCGCCCCTGGTCGGAGATCCGCGCGGCGACGACGCTCCCGGAGCGGCGCCGGCGCAGCTGCACGTCGACCTCCACCGGACCGGGCGGGCCGCCGCGGTAGGCGTGGTCGACGGCGTTGGCCGCGGCCTCCCCCACCGCGAGGAGCAGGTCGACGAGCACGTCGGCGGACAGGCCCGCGCGCCGGCCCCACCGGGACACGGCGGTCCGGATGCCGGAGAGCTCGTCGGCGACGGCCGTGCGGACGATGCGCAGCTCCTCCGGAACCGCTCGCACCGGCCGCCGGTCGGCCGCGCCCTGCGCGGTCGGTGCAGCGGTCGGTGCGGCCGGGACGCCGCGCTGCGGGCCGTGCACGTTCACGAGCGGAGTGCCCCCGGGGATCGACGGTGGCGCACCGGATTCGGTCGCCTCGCCTGGTATCCCCCGGGCGCGCGCGCGGCAAACAGGCTCGGTGCGTGACCCGCGCCGGTCAGCCGTGGAAGCGGGGCGCCCGCTTCTCGCCGAACGCGGTGAGCCCCTCGGCCCCCTCCGGCCCGGCGGCGCTGGCGGAGATCGACGCCGCCTCGGCGTCGAGGTGGGTCCGCAGGTCGTGGTCGAACGTCCCGGCGAGGAGCCGCTTGATCCGGCCGAGCGCCGCCGTGGGGCCCTGGGCCAGCCGGTACGCCGTCGCCTCGGCCTCGGCGGCCAGCTCGGTGTCGTCGGCCAGCACCGACGCGATGCCCAGCGACAGCATGTCCTCGGCGGTGAGCACCTGGTCGGACAGCAGGATGTGCCGGGCCCGTCCGAGGCCGACGATCCGCGGCAGCGTCCAGCTCATCCCGCCGTCGGGCGAGAAGCCGATCGCGGGGTAGGCGGGCCGGATCCGCGTGGAGGTCCCGACGACGACCACGTCCGTGGCCAGCACCAGGCTCATCCCCGCGCCCGCGGCCCAGCCCTGCACGCCGGCCACCGTCGGGACGGCGCACCGGACGTAGGCCTCGAGCATCTCGTGGAACAGGTCGGCGACCTCGCGCACGAACGCGCCGCGGTCCTCCGCGGCCGCGAAGGAGCGGACGTCCCCGCCCGCGCAGAAGTTGCCGCCGTCGTGCGCGAGCCGGACCGCGCCGATCCCCCGCTCGGCCGCCTCCTCGAGGGTGCCGAGCCCGCGCAGCGCCTCGGCGACCTCGGCCATCGCCGGGCCGTCGAGCGCGCCGGCCTTGCCCGCCGTCACCCGGCAGCGCAGCACGCGCCCGTCCTGCGCCACCACCGGGCTCCCGCTCGCACCGCTCATCCCACCGCTCCTCACCCGGGGCGCGTCCCCGTCGACCCCGGCAGACTAACGGTCAGCGCTGACCGGACGGAACGATCGCCTCGGGTGAGGCACCCGACACCGCGGCCGGTCAGGCCAGGGCACGCAGCTTCGGCACGACGTCCTCGGCGAACTGGGTGAGGAACCGCTCCTGGTCGTGGCCGGGGCCGTGGACGACGAGGTGGTTGAGCCCGGCGTCGAGGTACGGCTTGATCTGCGCGACGGCCTCGTCCGGGTCGCTCGCCACGATCCAGCGCTTGGCGACCTGCTCGATCGGCAGCTCGTCGGCCAGCCGCTCCATCTCCTCCGCCGAGTCCACCGTGTGCTTCTGCTCGGCGGTCAGCGACAGCGGCGCCCAGAAGCGGGTGTTCTCGAGCGCCGCGTCGGCGTCCCGGTCGTAGGAGAGCTTGATCTCGATCGTCCGGTCGATGTCCTCGAAGGACCGCGACTCCTTCTCCGCGCCCTCCTTGACCGCCGGGATCAGCTTCTCGGTGTAGAGGTCCATGCCCTTGCCCGAGGTGCAGATGAAGCCCTCGCCGGAGCGGCCCGCGTAGCGCGCCACCACCGGCCCGCCGGCGGCGATGTAGACCGGCACCGGCTTCTCCGGCCGGTCGTAGATCGACGCGTTGACGAGCGTGTAGTAGTCGCCCTCGAAGTCGACGTTCGTGTCGGTCCACAGCGCGCGCATCAGCCGCACCGCCTCGCGCAGCCGGGCGAAGCGCTCCTTGAACTCCGGCCACTCCATGCCCGACACCGCGATCTCGTTGAGCGCCTCGCCGGTGCCCGCGCCGAGGATGATCCGGTTGTCGTAGAGCAGCGCCATGGTGGCGAAGGTCTGCGCCATCACCGCGGGGTTGTAGCGGAACGTCGGCGTGGTCACGCTCGTGCCGATCTGCACCCGGCGGGTGCGCTCCCCCACCGCCGCCATCCACGTCAGGGCCGACGGCGCGTGCCCGCCCTCGTGCCGCCACGGCAGGAAGTGGTCCGACACCCACACGCTGTCCAGGCCCACCGCCTCGGCCCGCACCGCGTACTCCACCAGGTCACGGGGCCCGAACTGCTCCGCCGAGGCCTTGTAACCGATCTTCAGGTCCACGCTGGTCCTTCCGCTGGGGAAACCCCTCCTGCGCACAGGTCTACTACACCGGACCGCCGTCGACACCCGCGCCGCCCGGCCCGCCCTTGACCTCCACCGCGGTTCAGGTCGCACCGTCGGGTGGTGATCGACACAGGCACGCGCGGCTCAGCCCACGGCGAACCCGCCGCAACTCGGATGCGCCGGCGCCGGCGACTTCGTAGCGTGGTCGAAACCATGCCTGCCTCTCCCGACACCGTGCAGGCGCAGGACCCTCCCACGACCGAGCCGTCCGGGGCCGTGATCCGGCCCGCGGCGACCCTGGCCGCGCTGCGCCGCCTCGCCCCCTACGTCCGTCCGCACCGCGGCGCGCTGCTCGGCTCCGGCGCCGCGGCGCTCGCCGCCACCCTCGCCGCCCTGGTGATCCCCCTGGTCACCCGCCGGATCGTCGACGGGCCGATCGCCCGCGGCGACCTCTCCCCGCTTCCGTGGCTGATCGGCGGCGTCCTGGCGCTCGGCCTCGTCGAGGCCCTCCTGCTGCTGGTGCGCCGCCGGATCGTCGCGCGCCCGACCACCCGCATCGAGGCCGACATGCGTGCGGACCTCTACGCGCACCTGCAGCGGCTGCCGATCTCCTTCCACGACCGCTTGCCCTCCGGCCAGCTGCTGTCCCGCGCGGTGCAGGACCTCTCCACGATCCGCCGCTTCCTCGCCTTCGCCGGCGTGTTCCTCGTCGTCAACACGATCACCGCGCTGGTCGGCGTCGCGATCCTCGGCGCCCTGTCCTGGCTGCTCGGGGTCGCGGTGGTCGTCGTCGCGGTGCCGCTGGTCGTGCTGACACTGCGGCTCGAGCGCCGCTACTCGGTGGTCGCGCGCCTGGCCCAGGACCAGGACGGCGACCTCGCGACCGTCGTCGAGGAGTCCGCACTCGGCGTCCGGGTGCTGCGCGCGCTGGGCCGTGGCCGGCAGATCACCGACCGGTTCGTCACCGGCGCGCGCGGCCTGCGCCGCACCGAGCTGCGCAAGGTGCGGCTGCAGGCGGCGCTGTGGTGCGTGCTCGTGCTGCTGCCCGAGGCCGCGATCACGGTCATCCTCGCGATCAGTGCGTGGGGCGTGGCGACGGGCGCGCTCACCGTCGGCACCCTGGTCGCGGCCGTGACGATCATGACCTACCTGTACTGGCCGATCGCCTCGCTCGGGTGGCTGCTCACCGAGGCCGGGAACGCCGCCGCCGCGACCCGACGGTACTGGGAGGTCCGCGACGTCGCGCCGGCGATCGTCGACCCGCCGGACCCCGTCGCCCTCGGCGCCGTGCGCGGCCGCGTCGAGTTCCGCGGGGTCCGGTTCCGCCACGACGGCGCCGACGCCGACGTGCTGCGCGGGGTGGATCTCGTCGTCGAGCCGGGCGAGACGATGGCCCTGGTCGGCGCCACCGGCTCGGGCAAGACCGTGCTGACCTCGCTGGTCGGCCGGCTCGCCGACGTCACGGGCGGCGCGGTGCTGCTCGACGGCGTCGACGTCCGGCGGCTGCGGCTCGCCGACCTGCGCACCGCCGTCGCCACGGCCTTCGAGGACCCGGTGCTGATCTCCGCGAGCGTGCGGGAGAACGTGGCCCTCGGCCTGCCCGACGCGACCGACGCGGAGGTGTGGGAGGCCCTGCGGGTCGCCGGTGCGGCCGGGTTCGTCGAGGCGCTGCCGTGGGGCCTGGCCACGCGGATCGGCGAGCAGGGCCTGTCCCTGTCCGGCGGGCAGCGGCAGCGGCTCGCGCTGGCCCGCGCCGTGCTCGGCCGCCCGCCCGTCCTCGTGCTCGACGACCCCCTCTCGGCCCTCGACGTCCACACCGAGGCCGAGGTGGAGGCGGCCCTGCGCAGCGTGCTCGGCGGGGTGACGGCGCTGGTGGTGGCCCACCGGCCGTCGACGGTGCAGCTGGCCGACCGGGTCGCGCTGCTTCAGGGCGGCGGGGTCGCCGCCGTCGGCACGCACCGCGCGCTGCTGGCCACGAACGCGGCCTACCGGGACCTGCTCAGCAGCCCCGACGCCGACCGGGTGGGGGCGGCATGAGCGCCGGCACCACCGATCTCGGCTGGCGCGGGGTCGGGGACGACAGCGAGGAGGTCACCCGGGCGGCCGGGCTGCGGCTGGCCCGCAGCGCCCGCCTGCTCGTCGCCGACCTCCTGCGACCCCGCCGCGGGGCCGTCGCGCTCGCGCTGCTGATCCTGGTCGTCGAGAACGCCGTGATGCTGACCGGGCCGCTGCTCGTCGCGCTGGCCGTGGACACCGGCGTCCCCGCGGCGCTCGACGGACGTCCGGCGCCGCTGGCGTGGGCCGTCGCCGGGTACGCGGCGTGCGGGCTGGCGTCGGCGGGCCTGCGGGCGGCGTTCCTGCTGTTGTCCGGCCGGCTCGGCCAGGACGTGCTGCTGGAGCTGCGGCGGCGGGTGTTCCGGCACGCCCAGCGGCTCGCCCTGGAGTGGCACGAGTCGTACACCTCGGGCCGGCTGATCAGCCGCCTGACGAGCGACCTGGAGTCGATCGACGACCTCCTGCAGCAGGGGCTCGACGGCCTGCTGGGCGCCCTGCTCTCGCTGGCCGGGATCACCGTCCTGCTCCTGCTGATCGATCCGGTGCTCGCCGGCGTCGTGCTGGCCGGGTTCGTGCCGCTGGCCCTGCTCACCCGCTGGTTCCAGCGGCGCTCCCGGGCGAGCTACCGGCTCACCCGCACCTGGGTGGCGCGGGTGATCGTCCAGTTCGTCGAGTCCATGAACGGCATCCGCGCGGTGCAGGCCTACCGCCGCGAGGCGCGCAACGAGTCGATCATGGAGCAGCTCAACGACCGGTACCGCGACGCCAACGCCGACGCCCTGCTCACGCTGTCCTGGTTCGTGGCCTGCGTGCGGGCCGTCGGCAACCTGACGCTCGCGCTGGTGCTGCTGCTCGGCGCGCTGCGGGTCACCTCCGGGGCACTCGAGCTGGGCGCGCTCACCGCGTTCCTGCTCTACCTGCGGCGCTTCTACGACCCGCTCGACCAGCTCGCCCAGTTCATGAACGCCTACCAGTCGGCCGCCGCGGCGCTGGAGAAGCTGGCCTCGGTGCTGGAGACGCCGATCGGGGTGCCCGAGCCGGCGCACCCGCGTGCGCTGCCGGCGTCGGTGCGCGGCGAGCTGACCTTCGACCGGGTCACCTTCGCCTACCCGCGGGCGCCCGAGCGGCTCGTGCTGCCCGAGTTCTCGCTGACCGTACCGGCCGGGCAGACGATCGCGCTGGTCGGCGAGACGGGGGCGGGCAAGACCACGCTCGCCAAGCTGGCCGCCCGGTTCCACGACCCGGCCACCGGTTCGGTGCTGCTCGACGGCGTGGACCTGCGCGAGCTCGCCGACGCGGACCTGCGCCGTGCGCTGGTCATGGTCACGCAGGAGCCGTTCCTGTTCTCGGGTTCGTTGGCGGACAACGTCGCCATGGGCCGGCCCGGAGCGTCGCCCGCGGAGATCGCCGCGGCCGTCGACGCCGTCGGGGCGGACTTCGTGCACGCGCTGCCGGAGGGGCTCGACACGGACGTCCGCAAGCGCGGCGGGCGGCTCTCGGCCGGGCAGCGGCAGCTGGTATCGCTGGCCCGGGTCGTGCTGGCCGATCCCGAGGTGGTGCTGCTCGACGAGGCGACGTCGAGCCTGGACATCCCCTCGGAGCGGGCGGTGCAGGCCGCGCTGGAGACGGTGCTGGCGGACCGGACGGCGCTGATCATCGCCCACCGCCTGTCCACGGTCGCGATCGCCGACCGGGTGCTGGTGATGGGCGGCGGCCGGATCGTGCAGGACGGCACCCCCGCCGAGCTCCTGGCCTCCGGCGGCGACTTCGCCGACCTCCACGCCGCCTGGCAGGACTCCCTGCGCTGACGCGCATTATGGAACCATAATACACACTTTCGCGGCGAGAATTTGCATTATGGTTCCATAACGCGCTCAGTATCGCTCGAAAATCGCATTATGGTTCCATAGTGCAATCGGGGGTCAGCGGACGAAGGCGGAGTGGCCGGTGATCGCCCGGCCGACGACGAGGGTGTTGATCTCGCGGGTGCCCTCGAAGGAGTAGAGGGCCTCGGCGTCGGCGAAGAACTTCGCCACGCCGTAGTCGAGCACCACGCCGTTGCCGCCGACGACCTGCCGCGCCAGCGCCACGGTCTCGCGCATCGCGGTGGTCGTGTACTCCTTGGCCAGGGCGGCGTGCTCGTCGCGCGCCTCGCCGGCGTCCTGCATCTCGGCCAGCCGGACGCACATGCCGAGGGAGGCGGTGATGTTGCCCAGCATGCGCACCAGCAGGTCCTGGACCAGCTGGAACCCGCCGATCGGCCGACCGAACTGCTCGCGCTCCTTGCTGTAGGCGAGCGCGGCCTCGTAGGCGCCGATCATCGTGCCGGTGGCGCCCCACGCCACGCCGCCACGCGTCCGGCGGAGCACGCCGTTGGTGTCCTTGAAGGAGTTCGCCCGCTGCAGCCGGTCCTCCTCGAGGACGCGGCAGTCGGTGAGCACGATGTCGGCGTTCTGCACGGTGCGCAGCGCGATCTTGTTCTCGATCTTCGTGGCCGTCATGCCCGGGTTGTCCTCGTGCACGACGAAGCCCTTCACCGCGTCGTCGGCCTCGTCGCGGGCCCAGATCACCACGAGATCGGCGAAGGTGGCGTTGCCGATCCAGCGCTTCTCCCCGTTCAGGACCCACGTGTCGCCCTCGCGGCGGGCGGTGGTCTCCAGGCCCTGCGCGACGTCGGACCCGCCGTGCGGCTCGGTGAGGCCGAAGGCACCGATCTGCTCCATGCGCGCCATGGCCGGCAGCCAGCGCTCGCGCTGTTCGTCGGAGCCGCAGAGGTCGATGCTGCCCATCGCGAGCCCGTTGTGGATGCCGAAGAAGCTGTTCAGCGAGGCGTCGGTGTGGGCGAGCTCCAGCGAGACGAACCCGATCAGCAGCCGGCGCGCGGCCGGGCCCGCGAGCCCGTCGTAGGGCAGCGCGGCGATGTCGAGCTCCGCGAACTTCGGCACGATCTCGTGCGGGAACTCGGCGCGGCTCCACGCCTCCTGCGCGATCGGGGCGATCTCGGTCCTGCAGAACTCCCGGACGCGTCCGACGATCTTCTGCTCCTCGTCGGTGAGCAGGGAGCCGTAACCGAAGAAGTCGCCGGTGAGGAGGTCGGCGTCGCGCAGGTCGCTCATGGGGCGACTCTTGCACGACGCACGGGCCTCCGCTCGTCGTCAGGAGGGTTCACGTGCCGGTCCCGGACCGTCGGTGCCGGCCTTTACGATCGCGCCGTGACCGCTCCCCCCGCCCCCGCGCTCGAGGTGCTCCACCGGGTCTTCGGCTACGAGGCGTTCCGGGGGCCGCAGCAGGAGGTCGTGGAGCACGTGTGCGCGGGTGGGGACGCGCTGGTCCTCATGCCCACCGGTGGCGGCAAGTCGCTCTGCTACCAGGTGCCGGCGCTGGTTCGGCCCGGCACCGGCGTGGTGATCTCGCCGCTCATCGCGCTCATGCAGGACCAGGTCGACGCCCTGCGCACGCTCGGGGTGAAGGCCGGGTTCCTCAACTCCACGCAGGGGCCGGAGGAGCGCCGCGACACGGAGCGGGCGCTGCTCGGGGGCGAGCTGGACCTGCTCTACCTCGCGCCCGAACGGCTGCGCGTCGGATCGACCGTCGATCTGCTGGACCGGCTCGAGGCCCGCGGCGGGATCGCACTGTTCGCGATCGACGAGGCGCACTGCGTGGCGCAGTGGGGCCACGACTTCCGGCCGGACTACCTCATGCTCTCCGAGCTGCACCGGCGCTGGCCGGCCGTGCCGCGCATCGCGCTCACGGCGACGGCCACCGAGCACACCCGCGCGGAGATCGCCGAGCGGCTCGACCTCACCGGGGCCAAGCAGGTCGTCGCGAGCTTCGACCGGCCCAACATCCAGTACCGGATCGCGCCGAAGGCCGAGCCGCGCCGGCAGCTGCTCGACCTCATCCGCACCGAGCACCCCGGCGACTCCGGCATCGTCTACTGCCTGTCGCGCAAGTCCGTGGAGCAGACCGCGGAGTTCCTCCAGGGCCAGGGCGTGCCGGCCCTCCCCTACCACGCGGGGCTCGACGCCGGGGTCCGCCGCGAGCACCAGGCCCGCTTCCTCCGCGAGGAGGGCCTGGTCATGTGCGCGACCATCGCGTTCGGGATGGGCATCGACAAGCCCGACGTCCGGTTCGTCGCCCACCTCGACCTGCCCAAGTCCGTCGAGGGCTACTACCAGGAGACCGGCCGCGCGGGCCGGGACGGGCTGCCGTCGACGGCGTGGCTGGCCTACGGGCTGGCCGACGTCGTGCAGCAGCGCAAGATGATCGACGACTCGGAGGGCGACCAGGCGCACAAGCGGAGGCTCGGCCAGCACCTCGACGCGATGCTCGCGCTGTGCGAGACCGTCGAGTGCCGGCGGGTGCAGCTGCTCGCGTACTTCTCCGAGAAGACCGAGCCGTGCGGCAACTGCGACACCTGCCTCGCCCCGGCCGAGTCCTGGGACGGCACCGTCCCGGCCCAGAAGCTGCTGTCCACGGTGTGGCGGCTCAGGCGCGAGCGGAACCAGAGCTTCGGCGCCGGGCAGGTCGTCGACATCCTCGTCGGCAAGCGCACGGCGAAGGTCGAGCAGTCCCGGCACGACCAGCTCTCCACCTTCGGCATCGGCACCGAGCTGTCCGAGCAGGAGTGGCGCGGCGTCGTCCGGCAGCTGCTGGCGCGTGGGCTCCTCGAGGTCGGCGGGGCCTACAACACGCTGCAGCTCACGGACGGCAGCTCCGCCGTGCTCAAGGGCGAGCGCCAGGTGATGCTGCGCAAGGACCCCGAGCACACGCGGACCCGCCGCTCCTCCCGCTCCACGGCCCCCGCGGCGGACCTGCCGGCCGACGCGGCCCCGGTGTTCGAGCGGCTCCGGGCCTGGCGGGCCGCGACCGCCAAGGAGCAGGGCGTCCCCGCCTACGTGATCTTCCACGACGCCACGCTGCGCGCGATCGCCACGCTCGCCCCGAGCTCCCCCGCCGCCCTCGGCACGGTCAGCGGGGTCGGGGAGAACAAGCTCGCGAAGTACGGAGCGGGGGTGCTGGCGGCCGTCGCAGGGAACGGCGGGGCCGCCGCCGGCACCGCGGCGGAGGCACCCCCGCCGGCGGCGGACGAGGACTGGCCGGTCGAGGAACCCCCGGAACCCGACCACCCCGACGAGGACCCCTGGGGCGCCTGAGCCGAGCCGCCTGTCACCCCGTCGGCCCATCGGTCGGGCGCGCCGAACGTCGATAATCGCGGGCGGACCCGTCGTCGAGGCCCGGGAGGACATGTGCCGGAACGGACCGGCCTGCCCCTGCGGATCACGGAGCGGCTGCGCCTGCCGGTGATCGCCGCGCCGATGCTGCGGGTCTCCGGCCCGGACCTGGTGGTGGCGGCGTGCGAGGCGGGCGTCGTGGGTGGGTTCCCCACCGCCAACGCACGCAGCGCGGAGGAGCTCGACCGCTGGCTCGCCGACATCGGTGCCCGGACGGGCCCCGCCGCCGCGCCCTGTGCGCCGAACCTGATCATGCGCTCGCCGCGGCTCACCGACGACCTCGCGGTCCTCGTGCGGCACCGGGTGGAGCTGGTGATCGCCAGCGTCGGGTCGCCGGCGCCGGTCCTCGGACCGCTGCACGACGCGGGCACTCTCGTCCTGGCCGACGTCGCGACGCTGCGGCACGCCGAGCGGGCCGTCGCGGCCGGGGCGGACGGGCTGGTCCTGCTCACCGCGGGTGCGGGCGGGCAGACCGGCTGGATGAACCCGTTCGCGTTCGTGCGCGCCGTACGCAGCTTCTTCGGCGGGCCGGTGGTGCTCGCCGGCGGGATCGGCGACGGCACCGCACTCGCCGCCGCCCGCACGCTCGGCGCCGACCTCGGCTACCTGGGCACCGCCTTCCTCGCCACGCGGGAGAGCATGGCGGCCCCGGAGTACAAGCGGATGTGCGTCGACAGCACGCTCGACGACGTCGTCCTGACCAGGGCGTTCACCGGCCTGCCCAGCAGCATGCTCGCCCCCGCCATCCGCGCCGCCGGCCTCGACCCGGCCGCCCTCGACGAGACCGTCACCCCGGCCGACGCCGACGCGCTCTACGGCCACGGCGGCCTCGGCCCGCGCCGGTGGACCGAGGTCTGGAGCGCCGGCCACTCCGTCTCCGGGGTCCGCGAGATCCCGACGGCCGCCGAGCTCGTCGACCGCCTGGCGCGCGAGTACGAGGCCGCCGCCGATCCGGACCGCGCCGTCACCCCGTCCTGAACCGGCCCGACGTCCGTCGCCGCACCGAGGGAGCACGCATGACCACGGACACCCGCAGCACCGCCGCACACACCGGCTCCGCGCCGGCACCGCTCTGGGCGGAGACGACCGTCGGGACGCTGGTGCTCCGCGCGCTGCGCCGGTACCCGGACCGCACCGCCTTCGCCACCGACACCGGAACGCTCACCTACGCCGCCGTGACGGAGCTCGTCGGGCGGATCCAACGGGTACTGGCCGACCGCGGCCTCCGGCGGGGCGACCGGATCGGGCTGCTCGCCGGCAACAGTCCGGAGGCCTGGTGCGCGGGGATCGCGGTGCAGGCGTCGGGCATGGCGACGTCATGGCTGCACCCGCTCGGTTCGGTGGAGGACCAGCTCTACCAGCTCGCCGACCTCGACGCCGCCGCCTGCCTCGTCGACGCCCAGCGGCACGCCGGCCGCGGGGCCGAGCTCGCCGCCCGCTCCGGCGACGTCCCGGTGCTCGGCCTCGGCCCGTCGGAGTTCGGACCCGACCTGCTCGCGGAGACCGCAGCGGTGGGTGCGGCGACCGCCCACGACGTCGCCCACGTCGACGACATCGCGCTGGTCAACTACACCGGCGGCACCACCGGCCGGCCGAAGGGCGTGATGCGCCGGCACCCCGCCGTCAGCCACATCATGTCGATCGGCACGCTCACCGACTTCGAGATCCCGTTCGACGCCCGCTACCTCGCCGTCGCGCCGATCACGCACGTCGCGGGCACCAAGGTCGTGCCGGTCCTGCAGCGCGGCGGGACCGTGCACCTGCAGGACGGCTTCGATCCCGGCCGCTTCCTGGCGACCGTCGAGCGGGAGCGGATCACGATGACCCTCGCCGTGCCGACGATGATCTACGCGCTGCTCGACCATCCCGCCCTCGACCGCACCGACCTGAGCTCGCTGGAGCTGCTGCTCTACGGTGCCTCCCCCATGTCGCCGACCCGGCTGGCGGAGGGGCTGGAGCGGATCGGCCCGGTGTTCTCCCAGCTCTACGGCCAGACCGAGTGCTACCCGATCAGCGTGCTGCGCCGGGCCGAGCACGCCGACCCGACGCTCGAGGGCTCGTGCGGCGTCCCGATCAGCACCGTCGACGTCGCCCTCCTCGACCCGGAGGGCAACCCGGTCGAGCCCGGCGAACCCGGCGAGATCTGCGTCCGCGGTCCCGGAACCATGGAGGAGTACTGGCGCAAGCCGGACCTGACCGCGCAGGCCTTCGCGTACGGCTGGCTGCACACCGGCGACGTCGCCCGGCGCGACGACCGCGGCTACCTCACGATCGTCGACCGCACCAAGGACATGATCATCAGTGGTGGCTTCAACGTCTTCCCCCGTGAGGTGGAGGACGCGCTGACCAGCCACGACGCCGTCGCGATGGCCGCGGTGTTCGGGCTCCCCGACGAGAAGTGGGGCGAGGCGGTGACCGCCGCGGTCGTGCTGCGGCCCGGCGCGACGGCGACCGCGGAGGAGCTCACCGCGCACGTGCGGGCGCTCAAGGGCGCGGTGCAGACGCCGAAGTCGGTCCACCTGGTCGACGCCCTGCCGACCACGGCCGTCGGCAAGATCGACAAGAAGGCGCTGCGGGCGGGCCTGCGGACCGGCGGGCTCGAGCGGTAGCCCTCACCCCTCCCCCGGGTCGGCCGCCGCACGCAGCCGCTCCAGCTCGTGCTCGGCCGCCCCGAGCCGCCGGTGCAGGTCGGCCGCCTCCCGCGCGTGCTCGGCGGCGCGCCGGTCGATCGCGGCCGCGTGCTCCTCCCGCAGCCGGTCCTGCTCCGTGCGGTGCCGGGCGGCCGTCCGGTCCCGTTCCTCGGCGGCGGCGGCCCGGACGGCGTCCAGCCGGGAGGCGTGCTCCTCCCGGAGGCCGGCCAGCGCGGTGTCCAGCTCGTCGCGATGGGTGACGGCCGCCTCGCGTGCCCGCTGCCGCTCCGCGTCGAGCTCCGTCCGGCGGGCGGCCAGCTCCGTCCGGTGGGCCTCGGCGGCCTCGCGGGCCCGGCGTCGTTCGGTGTCGAGCTCGGTGTCCCGGGCGGTCAGGGTGGCGCGCAGCGCGGCGAGCTCGTCGCGCAGCTGTGCGGTCTGTGCGGCGGCGGCCTCGGCGAGGTCCTCGGCGCGCACGGCCCGGTCCTCGAGCGCGACGGACCGGCCCTCGGCCCGCAGCTGCTCGCGCTCCGCGGCGGCCGCGGCCTGCTTCGCCCGCGTGCGCGCCCGCTCGGCCTCCGTCCGCAGCTCGACCGCCTCCGCGGCCCGGGCGCCGGCCTCGGCCGCCATCGACTCGGCCCGCACCGCGCGCTCCTCCGCCGCCAGCCGCGCACCGTGGTCCTCCGCCGACCGCGCCAGGGCCGCGTCCCGCGCGGCCAGTGCCTCGCGCACCTCGTCGTCGAGCTGGGTACGCAGCACGGCCACGCCGTCGAGCACCGCGGCCAGCGGGCCGGCCGCCGCGGCGAGCCGAGCCCCGAGGTCGTCGACGGCGGTGACCGCGCCCGCGGTGTCCCCCTCCTCCCGCAGCGACTCGACGGCCACGAACGCCGCCTCGGCGTCCTTGCAGCTCAGCCCCTTCGTCCCCCAGCTCCGCCCGTCCTGGCAGTAGCGCGGCCGGTTGCCCCTGCCCACAAGCACGGGCAGCGGCTCCCGGCAGCGCCGGAAGGCGCACCGGCGGGGTTCCGCCACCGCTCCCGAGTCGGTTTCCGCAGGTCGCATCGCCGTCGCCGCATCTTCCACCGTGCATCTCCCAGAATTACGCAACTCGTATTCGATACTCAGACTTACATCTCTGTAGTTCGAAGAGTACTGGACCCGGGAGAACACCTCTTCTCCTGGGTCAGAAGGCCGCCCGGGGGCGAGGAGGTGCCAGAAAAGTGGAAGGTGCCGCGCGACAGGAACGAGCGACTCAAGGCGCGCACGTCCGACCGTGCCGGCCACCCGTCGCCGGGGCCGGCGGAGCCCGCTCCACATCGGCCGGCTCGAGGGCGCAGCTCACGCGATCGCGCCGCGGAGCATTCCTGTCACGGCACACCGGCCGCGCGTGGCACACCCGGTCAACTGGGGTGTGCCGTCGACCCCTCCGGTGTGCGACCGCACGGGCGCAGGTGTGCCGCGCCCCTTCCGAGTGTGCGGACCCCCGACGGCTCGACTGCCGGCCGGGCGTGGTGGCGGCGCGACCGCCCGATCCTCGTGGATTGACCGCGCCGTTGCGGTCCTGGGAGCGGCCGCGCCGCTGCGGGTTCCGAAAGTGGGTTGAGGACCCGCACCCTCGCTGTTCCCAGCCTCGCCCCGCCGCCGAACGCCGTGTACAGGTTCGGCTGCGGTGTGCCCAGGTTCGGGTAAGCGCGCACCTCCCCCTCGCTCGGCCTTGGGGATCACCTCCGCGTGAACCGCGGCGTGTGGTCGGATGACGGGCATGCAGCGACGCGTGACGGAGTTCTGCGAACGGTTCGGCCTGCGGCTGCCGATCCTCGAGGCGCCGATGGCCGGGGCCTGCCCGCCGGAGCTGGCGATCGCGGTGGCCGAGGCGGGCGGGATGGGCGCCGACGGGGTCGTCCTCGACCCGCCCGAGCAGATCACGGCGTGGGTGGAGCGATTCCGCGCGGGCTCGGCCGGAGCCCTCCAGCTCAACATCTGGATCCCCGACCCGCCGGTCGACGCCCCCGACCGCCTGCGCGCCGCCGAGGACTACCTCGCGGGCTTCGGCGCGCCGGGCGAACCGGGTCCGGCGGGCCCGGTGTTCGCCGAGCAGTGCGAGGCCATGCTCGACGCCGCGCCGACCGTGATCTCCTCGATCATGGGACTCTTCGAGCCCGACTACGTCGAGCGGATGCACGCCCGCGGCATCGCCTGGTTCGCCTGCGCGACCACCCTGGAGGACGCGCTCGCCGCCCAGGAGGCCGGCGCCGACGCGATCGTCGCGCAGGGCATGGAGGCGGGCGGCCACCGCGGGACGTTCGATCCGGCCGCGGCCGAGCACACGAACGTCGGGCTCTTCGCCCTGCTCCCCCACCTCGCCGACCGGCTGCGAGTGCCCGTCGTCGCCGCCGGCGGGATCGCCGACGGCCGGGGCGTGGCCGCGGCGCTGGCGCTGGGCGCCAGCGCCGTCCAGGTGGGCACGGCGCTCCTGCGGTCGCCCGAGGCCGGCATCGACGAGACCTGGGCGTCGGCCCTGGCGGAGCTGCCACCGGAGCGGACCGTGCCCACCCGCGCCTACTCCGGGCGGCTCGGCCGGGCCGTGCCGACGGAGTTCGTCACCGGCTGGGCCCGGCCGGAGGCACCCGCGCCCGCGCCCTACCCCCACCAGCGCCGGCTCGTGGGTCAGTGGCGGCGCGGGGGCGCGACGGGCGTGGACCGGGTCAACCAGTGGGCCGGCCAGGGTGCGGCGCTGGCGCGGCAGGCCCCGGCCGGGACGATCGTGCAGGAGATGTGGGAGACCGCCCGCGCACTTCTCGCCTAGTAGTACGGCGGCCGCGATCCGCGGCGACCCCGACCCGAGGGCGGCTCAGCCGGCCGACTCCCGGTCCTCGTGATCATGGTGGTGGTGACCGTGCGGCAGGCGCTCGGCGACGCGCCGGATCCTGCGCAGCAGCGGGATGCTCGGGTAGCGGTCGTGCTCGACCTTCTCCCGGAGCACCTCCAGGTACTCCGGGATCATGCGGCGCGGGATCCACCGCTCGATGAGGTCGAGCAGGGTGTAGCTGGGGTAGCGGCTCTCGCGGACCCTGTCGAGGAGCAGCTCGACCAGCCACTCGCGGATGTCGTCGCGGGTCAGGTCGTCATCGATCTCGTCGCGGGTCATGTCGGGATCGACCTCCGCCGCCGTCGGGCCGTGAACCGCCTCCAGGGTCGGTCGGCCGGGGTGCCGGTGGTTAGGGACGAAGGGCCCGCCCGGCCGGGCCTCGCCCACGGGAACGGCTCGTCCGCCCCGGCCCAGCGTCAGGGTGCCGCCGGGGCGAGGAGGGGCCCTGCGGGCAGGCCCGCGCGACGACCGGTCCCCGGCCGCACGAACAGCGCACCGATCGTGGCCAGGGTGCGGGCGTGCGCGGCGCCCCGCCCCAGCCCGACCTCGACGACGTCGTCGAACACCGCCCGGTCCCGCGCCGCGGCGAGCACCGCGGCGTGCACGAACCGGGGGCTCCTCATCAGGCGGGCCAGGGCCGCGGTGTGCCGGTGGTGGCGGCCGAAGCAGCGGCGCAGGCTCGCCCGGTGGACCGCGCCCGCCGCCGCCCCGCAGAGCGCGGCCTGGCCGGCGAGCACCCCCGAGGCCACGGCGTCGAAGATGCCCTCGCCGGTGAGCGGGTTGACCAGCGAGGCGGCGTCGCCCGCGAGGAGCACCCGCCCGTCCGGCTGGACGCGGCCGCCGGTGGACAGGGGCAGGCGGTGGCCCCGGACGGTCGACGGGTCGGGCTCCTGGCCCGGCAGCTGCGCGTCGAGCCCGGCGAGGAGCTCGTCGCGGCTGGTCGGCGCGGTGCCGTCGAAGACCCCGTACCCGACGTTGGCGCCGCCGTCGGCGAGCGGGAAGGACCAGGCGTACGCGGGTCGGCGGCCCTCGGCGAAGGCGATGTGCAGCGCTCCCGGGGTCGCGGGGGCCTGCGGGCTGTAGCCGCGCACCGCCACGGCCATCCCTCGCGGCCGGGGCGGGATGCCGAGGCCACGGCGGACGACGGAGTTGGCGCCGTCGGTACCGATCACCGTGCGCGCGGCCGTGTCGCCGTCGAGCACCACGTGGTCGGCGTGAGCCTCGACGCGACGGACGCGCTGGCGCCGCAACCGGGCCCCGCGCGTGACACAGGCCGTCACGAGCGCGTCGTCCAGCACGGCGCGGGGCACGACCCGGTTGGGACGGGCGCAGTCCCGGTCGACCACGGCCCCGCGCGGCGAGCGGACGCACAGCCGCGGCACGGCCCCGCCGAGGGTGGCCGACTCGGGCAGGCCCAGGGCGGCGAGGAGGTCGAAGACCCCCGCCGCGATCCCGTCGCCGCAGGTCTTGTCCCGGGGGAACCGGGCGGCGTCGAGCAGCAGCACCCGGGCGTCGGGCCGGAGCTGGAGCACCCTCAGGGCGGCCGCACTCCCGGCCGGTCCCGCCCCGACCACGGCGACGTCGTACATCCCGGTCATCGCGACCCTCCCCGCCGCCGGCCGGAGCACCGACGTCGCCGGGTGATACCCCGGGACGCCATGACCGAAGACGAGTACGGACACTAGCGCCCACGCGGGTACGGCGGACGGACGAGCGGGAGCGGACATGGCGGGTCGAGGCCGACCGACGGGTCCGACGGGCCCGGTGCTGACCCGCGGGCTCGCCCTGCTCGGCGCCTTCGGCCCCGCCCGCCCCGCGATGACCCTGAGCCAGCTCGCGCGGCACGCCGGGATGCCGCTCTCGACCGCCCACCGGCTCCTCGGCGAACTCGTCGAGTGGGGCGCCCTCGAGCGCGACGACACCGGCTCCTACCGGATCGGGCTGCGCCTCTGGGAGCTCGGCGCGCTCGCCCCGCGGGGCCAGGGCCTGCGGGAACGCGCGCTGCCGTTCCTCGAGGACCTCTCCCAGATCACACGGGAGAACGTCCAGCTCGCCGTCCGCGAGGGCACCGAGGTCGTGTTCGTCGAGCGGATCGGCGGCTCCGGGGCGGTCCCGGTCCTCACCCGTGTCGGAGGGCGGTTCGCGCTGACCGCCACCGGCGTCGGGCTCGTGCTGCTCGCCCACGCCCCCACCGAGGTGCAGGAGGACGTCCTCGGCGGCCGGATCGAGCGCTTCACCGAGCGCACGGTCACCGATGCCGACGAGCTGCGCCGCATGCTCGCCGACGTCCGCGTGAACGGCTTCTCGATCAGCGACCGCCAGGTCACGATGGACGCGCTCTCCGTCGGCGCGCCGATCCAGGACGAGCGCGGCCAGGTCGTCGCGGCCGTCTCGCTCGTCGTCCGGCACGGCACGGCGTCGCCGCACACCCTCACGCCGCTGGTGCGCACCAGCGCACGGGCGATCACCCGCGCCCTCGCCGAGGGCTACCGCGCCGGCTGAGCACGAGCCAGCCCGGCACAAACCCTTCCATTTTCCGGAAGGCCTGTTCGGCCGCGCCGGGCACGGAACGCATGCTCTCGGACACCGCACCGGGACCCGACCCGGGCGGCGCCCGCTCCCACCACGGCCGTCGTCACGGACCGGTGCGGGCCCCGACGCAGTCGACAACGGAGTGCTGCCATGCGTCCTCCCACCCTTCGCGTTCCCGAGGGCCGGCGCCGATGAGCGCCACGGTCCGGGAGCTGATCGACGACCGACCGATGTCCCGCTTCCAGTGGGGCGCCGTCGTCGTGTGCGTGCTGCTGAACATGCTCGACGGCTTCGACGTGCTGGTCATGGCCTTCACCGGCAAGTCCGTCTCCGCCGACTGGGGACTCAACGGCGCCCAGCTCGGCCTGCTGCTGTCCGCGGGCCTGATCGGCATGGCCGTCGGCTCGATGGTCGTGGCGCCGTGGGCGGACCGGTTCGGCCGGCGGCCGATCGTGCTCGGATGCCTCGCCGTCGCGGCCGTCGCGATGCTGCTGTCGGCCGCCAGCCAGTCCCCCGCCCAGCTCGGCGTGCTCCGCGCGGTGACCGGCCTGGGGATCGGCGGCATCCTCGCCACCAGCAACGTGATCGCCGCCGAGTACGCCTCGAAGCGCTGGCGCGGACTCGCGGTGAGCCTGAACTCGACCGGCTACGCCCTGGGCGCCACGCTCGGCGGGCTGCTGGCCGCCGTGCTGATCGGCCAGTTCGGCTGGCGGGCGGTGTTCCTCGTCGGCGGCCTCGCGACCGCCGCGTCGATCCCGCTGGTCTGGTGGCGCCTGCCCGAGTCCCTGGACTTCCTGCTGGCCCGCCGCCCGGCGGGGGCCCTGGAGCGGGTGAACGCGCTGCTCGCCCGGATGCGCCACGAGGCGCTGGCCGCCCTGCCCGAGCAGACGGCCGCGCCCAAGGGCGTCGGCGCCGGCTACAAGGAGCTGCTCACGCCGCGGCTGCGCCGCACCACGCTGGTGCTCTGGGTCGTCTTCTTCTGCATCATGGCGGGCTTCTACTTCGTGACGAGCTGGACGCCGACCCTGCTGGTCGAGGCCGGCCTCTCCCCCACGGCCGGGATCGCCGGCGGCACCCTGCTCAACGTCGGCGGGATCTTCGGCGCCGCGCTGCTCGGGCTGCTGGCCGCGAAGTTCGCCCTGCGCACCGTCCTGGCCACGTACCTGGTGGCCACCGGCGGGCTGCTGGCGATCTTCATCGGCGCGTCGTCCTCGCTCGCCGCGGCCTTCGCGATCGCCGCCGTGATCGGCGTGTTCGTCAACGGCTGCGTCGCCGGGCTCTACGCCCTCACCCCGACGGTCTACGACCCGGCCGTGCGCACCACCGGCGTGGGCACCGGCCTGGCCATCGGCCGCGCCGGGGCGATCCTCGCCCCGACGCTCGCCGGCACGCTGCTCGACGGCGGCTGGACGCCCGAGCAGCTCTACATCGCCTTCGGCGTGGTCTTCGTGGCCACCGCCGCCCTGCTCTTCCTCCTCCGGCTGCGCAGCACCACCCCGGACACCACCCCGGGCACCGCACCGCGCGCCGCCGGCACCACCGTCCGACCCGAGGGAGCCACCTCATGAGCACCATCCCCCGCGACCAGTGGTACGTCGCCGCGTACGGCTCCGAGATCCGCCACGAGCTGTTCGCCCGGACCATCTGCGACGAGCCGATCCTGTTCTGGCGCACCGAGTCCGGCGAGGTCGTCGCGAACTCCGACCGCTGCGTGCACCGCCGCTTCCCGCTGTCCCGGGCCCCGTCCCGGCTCGTCGACGACAAGGTCGTCTGCGGCTACCACGGCTTCACCTACGGCTCGGACGGCAAGTGCGTCGCCGTGCCCGGCCAGACCCGCGTGCCGCGCACCGCCCGGCTCACCCCGTACCCGGTCGTCGAGCTCGACTCGCTGATCTGGATCTGGATCGGTGACCCCGCGCTGGCCGACCCGACCCGCATCCCGCGCGTCCCCTACCTGGCCTCGCCGGACTTCACCACGGTCCGCGGGATGGAGCCGCTGCAGGCCCGCTTCTCGCTGCTGGTCGACAACCTGCTCGACCTGTCGCACGAGACCTACCTGCACGGCGGGTACATCGGCACCCCCGAGGTCGCCTCGACCCCGATCTCGACCGAGGTCGACGACGAGGCCGGCATCGTCTACGTCTCCCGGCACATGGACGACGCGGAGTGCCCGCCCTTCTACTCGAAGTCGACCGGCCTGCAGGGGCGGATCGCCCGCTGGCAGGACATCGAGTACACCCCGCCGTGCCTGTACAAGCTGCACAGCCGGATCGCGCCCGTCGGCTCCGTCCCGAACCCCGACGGCACCGACCCCGACGCCTTCCACGTCGAGGTCGTCTACGCGATCACCCCGGAGACCGAGCACTCCACGCACGACTTCTGGATGGTGGCCCGCGACTTCGCGCTCGACGACGAGGAGGTCTCGGCCTTCCTCGCCGAGAACAACCGGACCGTCGTGCTGCAGGACGTCGAGGCCCTCGACGTGCTCGAGCAGGTGATCCAGGGCGAGCCGGAGGGCTACCAGGAGCTCTCGATCAACATCGACACCGGTGGCCTGGCCGCGCGCCGGATGCTGGCCCGGATGGTCGGGCAGGCCCCGCGCAACGCCCCGGCGGCCCCCGCCCGATGAGCGCCGGCATCCCGGAGGCCCCGCCCGTCCTGGGCGGCGACCGCGTCTACCGCATCCACTGGGTCCTGGGCACCGACCGGCTCCGCGCCGTCTGCCACTGCGGCAGCGAGCGGATCTTCGAGGACCCGGTGGAGCTGTGGGAGTGGCTGCTGGCCCACCCGGACGGCCACGGGCCCGCCGCCGTCCCCGCACCGTCGCCCGAGCCCGCACCGGCCCGCGAGCCCGCGCCGGCCTGAGCACCCCGAGGAGACCCGAATGCAGGCCGATACCCCAGAGCCCGAGCTCGACCTGGTCCTCGACAAGAAGGAGATCCTGGCCGACGGCGTCGTACAGCTGACCCTGCGCGACCCCGCCGGTGCGGACCTGCCCGCCTGGGAGCCCGGGGCGCACGTCGACCTGGTGCTCACCGACGGGCTGACCCGGCAGTACTCGCTCTGCGGCGACCCGGCGGAGCGCTCGGTGCTGCAGGTCGCGGTCCTGCGCGAGCCCGCGGGCCGGGGCGGCTCGGCCCACGTCCACGACGTGCTGGCCGAGGGCGACACCGTGCGGGTCCGCGGGCCGCGCAACCACTTCGCGCTGGTCGCGGCCCCGCGGTACCTGTTCCTCGCCGGCGGCATCGGCATCACGCCGATCCTGCCGATGATCGCGGCGGCCGAGGTGGCGGGCGCGGACTGGCGGCTGGTCTACGGCGGCCGCACCCGCGCGTCGATGGCCTTCCGCGACCGGCTCGAGGAGCGCCACCCCGACCGGGTGGACGTCCGTCCGCAGGACGAGACGGGGCTGCTCGACCTGGCCGCCCTGCTCGGCGAGCCGGCCGAGGGCACCGCGGTCTACTGCTGCGGGCCGGAGCCCCTGCTGGCCGCCGTCGAGGAGCGGTGCGCGGCCTGGCCGGCCGGGACCCTGCACCTGGAGCGGTTCGCCCCCAAGGCCGGCGCGGACGACGGGCCGCGGGAGGCGTTCGAAATCGAACTCGCGCAGACCGGCACGACGCTGACCGTGCCGGCGGACCGGTCGATCCTCGAGGTCGTGGAGGAGGCCGGCGTCGGGATCCTCTCGTCGTGCCGCGAGGGCACCTGCGGCACCTGCGAGACGGGGCTGCTCGAGGGCGTCGCGGACCACCGCGACTCGGTGCTCACCGCCGAGGAGCAGGCGGCGAACGACGCGATGATGATCTGCGTGTCCCGCTCCTGCTCGGCCCGCCTGGTGCTCGACCTCTGAGAACCACCCGCCCCCGGCGTCGAGGCCCCGTCGAACGAGGGGCGACCCGCCGCGTCCCTTCGCACCTGTGGATCCGCTGAGAGATTCCGTAACGATGTTGCGATCGGGGTACACCGAGGTCACGGCCTCACGCGGAGGAGAACGCCATGACCATCACCGGGATCATCTCGGCCCTGCTCGTCGGCCTGCTCATCGGAGCCCTGGGCCGGCTCGTCGTGCCCGGGAAGCAGCGCATCCCGATCTGGCTGACGATCGTGATCGGCATCGTCGCGGCCTTCGTCGGGTCGTACCTCGCCGGTCTGTTCGGCTACCGGAACTCCGGCGGCGGGTTCCCGTGGCTCCTGCTGGTCATCCAGGTGGCGGTCGCGGCGGTCGGCGTCGTCCTCGCCGCGGGGGCCTACGGCCGGCGGCACCGCGGCATGCTGCGCCGCTGAGCGGGCCCCGCGCAACGGGCCCGTGCTCAGCGGGTGCGTCGCCCGGCCGCGCCGAACCAGTAGCCGAGGACCGTGCCGGCCATGCCGGTCACGGGGGCGAGGTAGAGGGTGAACTGCTGGGCGTCGAGCCGCAGCACGAGCGCCAGGACCGACAGGGCGGCCACGACCGCCACGACGATCACCAGGACGGCCGTGCGCACCCGCGCCTCCATCCGGCGCTCGGCCTGCACGGCGTCGTCGCAGCCCGCCCGGTAGATCGCCTCCACCTGCGCGGCGATCTTCCGGTGGGCCTCGGCCTTCGCCTGCTCCAGCCGCACGAGGAGTTCCGCGCAGTCGGCGGCCCCGTCGAGACGGTGCCGCTCGAGCACGGCGAGGGCGTCCTCCGCGATGTCGTCGATCTGGCTGTCGAACCTCGTCATCGGGTTCATGACGGCCCCGCCTCCCCGGCTCGGTCGTGTGCCCATCAGGGTCGTGCCGTGCGGCCACCGGGCACAGAGGGTGGTCCCGCCGGTACGCGGGGGTGGCCCCTACTCCTCGCCCGGGCCGAGCCGACGGGCGGACCCGGCCGGGCGCGCCGCCGACGCCGTCGAGCGCGCGGCTCCTAGGCTCGTGCCGTGCACGACCGAGCCCTCACGACCCGTCCGACATGCCGGTGACCGGCCGGGAGACCGCGCTCACCCCCCGGGCGACGTCCGCGCTGCGGCGCCGGCCGCTGCCCGGGGACCCCGCCTCCGACGCGACGCTGCGGGTCGACGCGCTCGACGCGGCGGCCGACCACTACCTCGACGCGGAGCGGGTGGCCAGCACCCGTGAGGCCTACGCGCGGGACTGGGCCGCCTGGGAGGACTACACCCGGTGGGCCGGCATCCCGCTGCTCTCCGGGGGCCGCGGCGCCCTGGTCGGGTTCGTGCTCTGGCTCGAGCAGGGTGCGCCCCGGGTCGGGCGGGAGCCCGGCGCGCCGGCCGCGCCCGCCACCATCCGGCGCAAGCTCGCCGGGGCGCTGCACGGGCTGAGGAGGTTCGGGGCCGATGTCGACCCCCGCGGCCCGGCCGCCGCCCGCGAGGCCCTCACCATCTACCGGCGCCGTCTCGCCGCCGGCGGCGAGCGGCGCGGCCGCGGCCAGGCCCACGCCGTGGACCTGCGGGCCGTGCTCGCGATGTCGCAGGCGTGCCCCGACACCCGCCGCGGCCTGCGCGACCGCGCCATGCTGACCATCGGCTTCTACGGCGCGACCCGGGCCAGCGACCAGGCCCACCTGCTGACCTCGGACGTGCTCGTCGAGCAGAACGGCGTGGTCCTCGACGTCCGGGTCGGCAAGACGACCGGCCGCAGCGCGCTGCCCCGGCGCCGGCACCCCCTGCTCTGTCCCCGCTCGGCCTGGCTGGCGTGGCTGCGGGCGAGCGGGCACACGGGCGGCCCCGCCTTCCGGCGCATCGACCGGCACGACACCGTCCGCGACGAACCGCTGTCCCCCGACGCCGTCACCGCGGTGATCGCGCGGGCCGGGGAACGCGCCGGGCTCCCCTACCCG
The DNA here is from genome assembly GCF_027922425.1 of Pseudonocardia halophobica. Lineage (GTDB taxonomy): Bacteria > Actinomycetota > Actinomycetes > Mycobacteriales > Pseudonocardiaceae > Pseudonocardia > Pseudonocardia halophobica. Next base: position 168,373 of record NZ_BSFQ01000007.1, read on the forward strand.
GTCACCTGCCACTCCCTGCGGGCCGGCTTCGCCACCGAGTCCTACCGCGCGGGCGCCTCGCTGCTCGACATCGCCACCCAGGGACGCTGGGCGCCCGGTTCGCAGGAGCTGTTCCGCTACATCCGCACGGTGGACCAGTGGCGGCACAACGCGGCCGACGGGCTCGACCTCGAACCCGGCTGACGCCGTTTCAGGGCCGCGGGGCCGGGAACGCAGGCCGACATCGACCTGCGGAGGTGACAGCCGTGCTGTCCGACAAGTCCCGTCCGGTGATCGAGGCGACGCTGCCCGTGGTGGGCGAGAACATCGGCACGATCGCCACCCGCTTCTACGAGCACCTGTTCGCCGAGCACCCCGAGCTGCTGGACGGCACGTTCAACCGCGGCAACCAGGTCGACGGCTCGCAGCAGCAGGCGCTGGCCGGGTCCGTCGCCTCGTTCGCGAGCGTGCTGGTGAGCGCACCCGACCGCACTCCGGAGAAGCTGCTGCGCCGCATCGCGCACAAGCACGCGTCCCTCGGCATCCGCCCCGAGCAGTACCAGGTCGTCCACGACAACCTGATGTGGGCGATCGTCGACGTGCTCGGCGACGCGGTGACCCCCGAGGTCGCCGCCGCCTGGGACGAGGTCTACTGGCTGATGGCGAGCGCGCTGATCAACCAGGAGCGCGGCCTCTACAGCGCACGCGGGGTCCGGCCGGAGACGGTCTGGCGGCCGTGGCGGGTCGAGCGGAAGATCCGGGAGACCGACGACGTCGTGACGTTCGTGGTCGAGCGGGTCGACGACCGGCTGGTCAAGACCTCGCTGCCGGGCCAGTACGTCACGGTCCTGATGCCGATGCCGGACGGCGTGCGGCAGCCCCGCCAGTACAGCCTGACCCGCGCCGACGACGGGCAGCATCGCCAGTTCGCCGTCAAACGCGTGCAGGGCGACGGGAAGCCCGACGGCGAGATGTCCACGCTGCTCTGCGACACGGTCGAGATCGGCGACGTCCTGACGATGTCGTTGCCCTACGGCGACGTCGTCCTGGACGACGCGGGCCGCCCCGTGGTCTTCGCGAGTGCGGGCATCGGCATCACGCCGATGGCGGGGATGCTCTCGCACCTGGTCGCCGCGAACTCCGGGCTGAACATCACGCTCCTGCACGCCGACGCGAACGAGGGGTCGTTCGCCCTCCGCCGCCAGGTCGTCGAGGACGTCCTCACCGCCCGCAACGCCTCGCTCCACGTCTGGTACGAGGACGGCACGGGCAGCATCGAACCGATGGACGGGGTCCACGCCGGGTTGATGGACCTGTCCGAGGTCACGCTGCCCGACGACGCGCTGTACTACCTGTGCGGCCCGATCCCCTTCATGCAGGCGATCCGCTCGGCGCTGATCGAACGCGGGGTCGCGCCCTCCGAGATCCAGTACGAGGTGTTCGGCCCCGACCTGTGGCAGGCCGACCTCGACTGACGGGGAGCGGGGGCGTCACCGGCCGCCGCCGACCGGGCGGGCCAGCGCGTTCACCGCTCCGCCGAAGAGCGGCGGCAGCAGCCGCGAGGCGGGGACCAGCGCGCGGCGCGCGACCCGCGGACGTGTGCCGGCCAGCAGCGCCGCGGTGAGCAGGCGGTAGCGCCGGGTCAGGCGTGCCCAGTCGCGCTCGTATCGCTGCGGCTCGCCGTCGACGATCGCCCGCACGGCGGCGTCCGCCTGGGCGAACGCGAGGGCCAGACCCTCCCCCGTCAGGGCGTCGACGTAGCCGGCGGCGTCGCCGACCAGCAGCACCCGCCCGGCCACCCGCCGCCGGGCGCCGCGGCGCAGGGGACCGGCCCCCCGCACGTCGGTCGCCGGCTCGCTGCCGCACAGGAGCTCCTCGAGACCCGGGAGCGCCCGCAGCCGGCTGTCGAAGGAGCCCTTGGTGGAGACGAGCAGCGCGACCCCGACGAGGTCCGCGGCCACCGGGGTCACGTAGGCCTCGACCTCGCGACCCCAGTGCACCTCGACGTACGGCGACCAGGGGGCGGTCCGGAAGTGCCGGCGCAACCCGAAGCGCGGGTGCCGGGCGGCGGCGGCGTCGAGGCCGAGGGCGCGGCGCACCGTGGAGTGCAGGCCGTCGGCGGCCACCAGGTGCCGGGCGCGCCGCCCGTCGGCGGTGACGCCCGCGTGGTCCTGACGCACCTCCCCGACGGCGCGCTCCTCGATGCGGGCCCCCGCGGCCACCGCGGCCTCGCGCAGCGCCCGGTGCAGCGTGAGCCGGCGGATCCCCCGGCCGGGACCGAGGCGGAAGTCCGCGTCGGCCGACCGCCCGCCACCGACGTACCGGATGCCGCGGAACGGGTGCCCGGCCGGATCGACGCCGAGGGCCAGCAGCCCGGCGAGCGCCCCGGGCATCAGGCCCTCGCCGCAGGCCTTGTCGACGGCGCCGGGCCGAGGCTCCCAGACCTCGACGTCGAGACCGGCGCGGGCGGCGTGGAGCGCGGTCACCAGGCCGGCCGGGCCGCCACCGGCGACGAGCAGGTCGACCGGGCGGGCGCTCACGCCCGCACCTCCGTGGCCGCGGCCTCGCGCAGGGCCCGCCGCTCCTCCCGCAGCCGCACGGTCAGCACCCCGGCGTTCGCCACGGTGAACGCCACGGCGGTGAGCCACGCCGTGTGGACGAGCGGGAGGGCCGCACCCTCCACGACGACGGCGGCGTAGTTGGGGTGCGGCAGGAAGCGGTAGGGCCCCGAGGTGACCAGCGGGAGCCCGGGCACGACGATCACCCGCGTGTTCCACCGCGGGCCGAGCGTGCGGATGCACCACCACCGGACGCTCTGGCACCCGACGACCAGGGCGAGCATCGGCCAGCCGAGCGCGGGCACGAAGGGCCGGCCGGCGAGCCACACCTCCGCCAGGCACCCGACGAGCAGGCCGGTGTGCACGACGACCATCACCGGGTAGTGCCCGCGGCCGGTCTCGACACCCCCGCGGGCCGACGCCCACCGGGCGTGGCGCGTGGAGAGCACCAGCTCGGCCAACCGCTCGAGACCGACCGCGAGCACGAGCAGCGTGAAGAGCAGGGCCGACACCGGGAACGGCGTGCTCATGCCGGTGCCCGCAGCAGGACGAGTTCGGAGCAGAAGCCGGGCCCCATCGCGAGCATCAGGCCGTACGAGCCCGGCCGCGGCGGCCGGACGTCGAGGGTGTCGGCCAGGACGTGCAGCACCGAGGCCGAGGAGAGGTTCCCGACGCGGCGCAGCGAGTCCCAGGTCAGGGCCAGTGCGTCGCGGTCGACCTGGAGCGCGTCCTGCAGGGCCTCGAGCACCTTGGGGCCGCCGGGGTGCGCGACGTACCACTCGACGTCCGCGCGCCCGAGCCCGTGGTCGGCCAGGAACCGGCGCACGTCGTCGCCGAGGTACCGGCGCACGAGGTCGGGGACGGCCGCGTCGAGCACGATCCGCAGGCCACCGGCACCGACGTCCCAGCCCATGGTCCGCTCGGAGTCGGGGTAGAGGCGGCTGCGGGCGGCCAGCACCTCCGGCTGCACGCGCCCGCCGTCGACCAGCTGCTCGGCGCGCCGCGATCCCGCGGCGACCACCGCGGCGGCGCCGTCGCCGAACAGGCCGCTGGCGACCAGGTTGGGCACCGAGACGTCGTCCCGCTGCAGGGTCAACGAGCACAGCTCGACGCTCATCAGCACCGCGACCGCGTCGGGGTGGCCGACCAGGTGATCGAGCAGCCGGGCGACCCCCGCGGCCCCGGCCACGCACCCCAGGCCGACGATCGGCACCCGCACCACGTCGTCGCGCATGCCGGTGAGCGCGGCGACCCGCGCGTCGAGGGACGGCACGGCGAGCCCGGTCACGGTCGCGGAGACGACGAGGTCGACGTCCGACGGCGCGAGGTCGACCGCTTTGAGCGCGTCGACGACCGCGCGGGCGCCGAGCTCGACCCCGGCCGCGATGAAGGCGTCGTTGGACTCCCCGAAGTCGCGCAGCCGGCCGTAGCGCTCCAGCGGCAGCGCGGTGTGCCGGGTCCCGACACCGGCGTTGCGGTGGAACCGCTCCAGGACCGCCCGGTCGACGCGGCCCCCGAGCAGCGACCCCGCGACGGCCTCGGTGATCTCCTCCTGTCGGTGGCGATGGGCGGGAAGGGCACCTCGGACGCTCAGGATGCGCATGCTCGACTCTCCTCCACGGGACGGACGGGGGCGGTCGACAGGAGGGCGCGGGCCAGGCCGCGGACGACGGTGGGGGTGATCCGGCCGCGGGCCAGCCCGAGCTCGACGAGGTCGTCGAAGACCCGGCCGTCCCGCGCCGACGCGCGCAGGCCGGCGTCGAGCACCGCCCCGCTGCGGGTCAGGCGCGCCGCGAGCGCGGTGTGGCGCAGGTGCGGGAGGAGGTGCGCGCGGGCGGCGCGCCGGTAGCAGTGCCCCGCCGTCTCGGGCCGGCCCGCCGTGATCGCCCGCGCGGCGGCCCGGCCGGCGGCGAGGCCGGTGGCGACCGCGTAGTAGATGCCCTCCCCCGTCATCGGGTTGACCAGGCCGGCGGCGTCGCCCACCAGCAGCACCCGGCCGGTGGGCGGCCACCAGCGGGCACCCGAGAGCGGCAGGTGGTGGCCCTTCCAGTCGGTGCCGTCGCGCCCCGCGCCGGGCAGCAGCTCCTCCAGCCGGTCGAGCAGTTCGGAGCGGGTGGGGGCCGGCCCGCGGCCGAGCACCTCGCCGTACCCGACGTTCGCCAGCCCGTCGCCGCGGTCGAAGGACCAGGCGTACGCCGGCTGCCGGGCCGTCCCGAAGGCGATCACCTGGGCCTGCTCGCGCCCCGCGGACACCGGCGCGTAGCCGCGCAGGGCGAAGGCGGTGCGCGCAGTGGACCACCCGAGACGGCGGCGCACCACGGACCGCGCCCCGTCCGCCCCGACGACCACGGCGGCCCGGTGCCTGCCGTCGAGCACGACGTCGCTGTGTCCGACCGCCAGGTCGCGGACCCGGTGCCGGACCAGCATCGCGCCGGCACCGCAGGCCGCCTCGACCAGCCGGGCGTCGAGGAGCCGGCGCGGCACCACGTACGACGGCCGGGCCATCATCCGGTCGACCCCGCGGTCGCCGCGGGCGAGCCGCAGCCGCGCGACCGGGACCCGGTCGTCGAGCAGGCCCGTGACCCCGACCTCGGCGAGGCGGTCGAGCACGTGCGGGGCGACGCCGTCCCCGCAGGCCTTGTCCCGCGGGAAGTCCGCGCGGTCGAGCAGCGCGACCCGCAGCCCCGGCGCGGTGTGCAGCGCCCCGAGGGCGGTCGCCGCACCGGCGGGTCCGGCCCCGACGACCGCGAGGTCCCAGCCGGGCATCAGCCGGCCGCCACGAGCAGCACCACGTCGAGCAGCGCGATCAGCATCGCCGCCCGGAACGGGACGCGACCGCGGCCGGTCAGGGCGACCGTCGCGAGCGCGGCGACCACCAGCAGCGCCGCCCACACCCACGCGGGCGGGTGCCCCGCCGGGCCGAGCGCGGCCAGGAGCGACGCGGCGACGAGCAGCCCGGCGGCCAGTGGCCTCGCGGCGCGCTCCCCCAGCCGGTGCGGCAGGCCCCGGACGCCGGTCCGCACGTCGTCGGCGAGATCGGGCAGTGCGTTGAGCACGTGGGCGCCGACCCCGAGCGCCGCGCCGGCGGCGGTGGTCCACCAGGGCGGCCACGCCGGAGCCGAGCCGGCGAGCGAGGCCACGGCCGGCAGCGTGCCGAAGGCCACGGCGTACGGCAGCCACGACAGCCGGGTGCCCTTGAGCCCCAGGTTGTAGGCCTGCGCCGAGCCGACGCCGAGCACGAGGTGGACCAGCCCGCTGCGCCAGCCCGCGGCCACGGACAACGCCACGCAGGCGGCCCCGGCGACGACGACCGCCGTGCGGACCTGGTGAGCGGCCACCCGGCCGGCCGCGAGCGGCTTGTCCGCACGCCCGACGGCACGGTCACGCTTCTGGTCGACCAGGTCGTTGACCCACCCGACCGTCAACTGGCCCGCCAGCACGGCGAGGGCGACGACGAGGGTGGTGCGGGCCGGCTGTCCGGCGTCGACCGCGAGCAGGGCGGCGACCACCGTGACGGCCGCGGCAGGACCGGGGTGGGCGGCCGCGACCAGCCCGGGGAGGGCGCCGGCCCGGCGGGTGGGCAGCGGCGTCGTGCTCACGGCCGCGACCGTCTGCCGACGTGGCCGTGGAGCAGGGCGTCCCTGGTCGCGCCGGCGACCGTGCGGGGCCGCAGCACCGCCGTGGGCCCCGATGCGGCCGTGCGCATGCCGTCGACGACCTCGCGGAACACGGCGACGGCGTCCTTCGTCGGCGACCAGCCGAGCTCGGTGCGGGCGCGCGTGGAGTCGATCAGCGGGAGGGCGAAGGCCATGTCGAGCCAGCCGGTGTCGACCTGCTGCAGGCGCAGGTGCCACGCGGCGGACATCGCCGGGCGCAGGACCGCCGACGGCACGTGCACCAGCGGGGCACCCAGCACCCGGGCGATGTCCGGGGCGGTCAGCGGCGGGTCGACGGCCAGGTTGAACGCGCCGGCGGCACGCCGGTCCAGCACGCGGGCGACGGCGTCGGCCACGTCGTCGGCGTGCACCACCGGGATCGCCAGGCGGCGGTCGAGGGGCAGCACCGGCAACCAGGCGAGGGCGCGCGCCGGCACCAGACCCGGCACCCCGTAGCGCAGCAGCGCGCTCCCGGCCGCGCGCTGCCCGACGATGCCCGGCCGGAGCCGGGTGACCGTGGGCAGGGCACCCTCCGCCCCGTCGAGGATCCGTTCGGCGGCGGCCTTGTGCCGGCTGTAGCGCGAGGTCGGGACGCCGTCCGTCGGCCAGGTCTCGTCGACCGGGGTGTCGTCGCGGCGCGGCGAGTAGGCGCCGATCGAGGACATGTGCACCAGGTGCGGCACCCGGGCCGCGGCCGCCGCGGCCACGACGCGACGGGTGCCGCCGACGCCGAGCTCGCGCAGGTACCGCAGGTCGTGCGAGGGCTGGAAGCCCCAGGCCAGGTGGACGACGGCATCGGCGCCGGCGAGGACCCGCACGAGCTCCTCCGCGGTGGCGCGGGTCAGGTCGAGCGACCTCCAGGTCGCGGGCTGCCCCTCCGCGACCGGCCCCGCCGGCACCCGGCGGGCCACCCCGACCAGCTCGTGGTCCTCCCGGGCGAGGCGGCGCAGCACCGCCGTCCCGATGTTGCCCGTCGCGCCGGTGACGACGATCCGCATCCTGCCTCCCCGAGCATCGACCGACTGGTGGTCGGTTCCCCTCGGGCAGGGAACTCACACGCGCGGACCGCGGTCCGCGGGGGACGCGCGGTCGAAGGGTGCCGGGCGGTCAGGCCCGGCGGAGGCGCTTGAGCGGTTCCGGCAGGTCCGCGGCGTGCACCACGCTGAGCCGCTGGGTGGCACGGGTGAGCGCGACGTAGAGGTCGTTCATCCCGCGCGGGCTCTCGGCCAGCACCTCGGCCGGCTCGACGAGCACGACGGCGTCGAACTCCAGGCCCTTCGACGCGCCGACCGGCAGCACCACGACCGGCGCCTCGAGGTCCTCAGGGTCCTCGGGTGCGGCGTCGCCGAGCACGGCCTCGCGCATCGTGGCGACCCGCGCCGCCGGCACGAGCACCGCGGTGCGCCCCTCGCCCACCGCGCCCCGCTCCTCGGCGACGATCCCGGCGAGCACCCCGTCGGACCCCTCCAGCGAGCCCGGGGCGATCGGGACGGCGCGCGGCGGGACCCCGGTGCTGCGGACGGACGTCGGCGGGGTGAGGCCGGGGTCGATGGCGGCCAGGACGTCGTCGGCGACGTCGGCGATCTCCGCCGGCGTCCGGTAGTTCACCGTGAGCTGCTCGAGCTTCCACCGGTTCTGCACGAACGGCGACAGCACCTCCGACCAGGTGGAGGCCCCGGCGATGTCGCCGGTCTGCGCGACGTCGCCCACGATCGTCATGGAGCGGCTCGGCACCCGGCGCATCACCAGCCGCCACGCCATCGCCGACAGCTCCTGCGCCTCGTCGACGATCACGTGCCCGTAGGTCCACTCGCGGTCCGCGGCGGCGCGGTCCGCGGTCGACTCGTAGGTCCGCACCTGCATGCGCTCGGCCAGCCGGTCGGCGTCGACGATGTCCGTGGCCCGCAGCAGCTCCGGGTCGAGGTCCTCCTCGAGGTCCAGCACGTCGAGCACGCCCTGGGCGTACTCGATCTCCTCGCGCAGCGCGGCCTGCTCGGCGGCCCGGGCGGCCGACCCGTCGTCCCCGAGGAGCTCGGCCGCCTCGTCGAGCAGCGGGACGTCCGCGTGGGTCCAGCGCAGGTCGTGCGGCACGTCCGCCCCGGCGGCCGGCCGCTCCAGCAGCGCCCGGTCCTCGGCCGGGATCCGCCGGGCGATCGAGTTGAGCTTGCGCCGGTCGGCGAACAGGTCGCCGAGCAGCTGCTCCGGGGTGAGCGTGGGCCACAGGGCGTCGAGCTCGCGGGCGACGGCGGCGTCCTCGGCCAGCTCCTCGCGGATGTCCTCCACGTCGAGCTTGCCGAGCAGGTTCCGCCCGCCGAGGGTCTGCGCCACCTGCTGTGCGAGCAGCCGCAGCGCCTCGGTGCGGAAGATCCGCTTGGCCTCGTTGTGCGGCTTGCGCGAGCGCCGGGCCCGCGAGCGGGCGGCGTTGACCAGGTCCCGGTCGATCCGCACGTCCTGCCGTTCGACGACGAGCTCGATCGGCCGCCGCGGCAGCTGCTGGCGGTCCCGGACCGCCGCGGCGACGACGGCGGCCATGTCGGCGCGGCCCTTCACCTCGGCGGTGCGGGCGTCCTCCGACCGGCGCGCGTGCAGGCCCGGGAACAGCTCCGCGGGGGTGGCGAGCACGACCGAGGTCTCGCCCAGCGACGGCAGGACCTGGCCGATGTAGCGCAGGAAGGTCGGGTTCGGGCCGATCACCAGCACGCCGCGGCGGGCCAGCCGGTCCCGGTGCGTGTAGAGCAGGTAGGCGGCGCGGTGCAGCGCGACCGCGGTCTTGCCGGTGCCGGGCCCGCCCTGCACCACCAGCACGCCCGACGGCTTGGACCGGATGATCCGGTCCTGCTCCGCCTGGATCGTCGCGACGATGTCGCCCATGCGGCCGGTGCGGGCCTCGCTGACCGCGGCCATGAGCGCGGCCTCGCTGGTCAGGCCCGACCCGCTGACCCGGGCGGCGGCGTCGGCGAGGTCGAGCACCTCGTCGTCGACCGCGACGACGTTCCGCCCGCGGGTGCGCAGGTGCCGGCGCCGGCGCATGCCCTCCGGGTTGGCCGCGGTCGCGGTGTAGAAGGGCTGCGCGGCGGGGGCGCGCCAGTCCATGAGCAGCGGCTCGTAGTCGTGGTCCTCGTCGAGGAGGCCGAGCCGGCCGATGTAGCGGACCTCGCCCGACTCCGCGTCGAGCCGGCCGAACGCCAGCCCGTGCTCCGCGGCACGCAGCGCGGCGAGCCGGTCCGTGTACATCGCGGCCGCCGCGTCGCGCTCGGTGAGCGCCTGCGGTGTGCCCACGGTCTCGCCGTGCAGCACGTCGGCGAGCCGGCGCGCGGTGTCCCGGCGGCGCTCGTCGAGCCGCTCGTAGAGCATCGCGACATAGGCGCGCTCGTGCTCGAGCGGCGTCTCGCCCGTGGCGGGTTCGGGGGTCGGCACCTGCTTCGATGTCCTTCGCGGGAGTGACGGATCGGCCGGTCGGCCCGGTCGTCCCTCGATCTGTCGGCAACTCGCGCGGCCGGCGGCGCGGCCGACGTCCTCGTCGTCCCTCGTCGCCCGACGGCGCGGCGTTCCAACCTACCAGCGATCTCCCCCGACCTCCGCGGGCATTTCCCCGGTCGGGGGACCGCGTTTGAAGGATCGGGGCCGTCGGGTAGATGCCTGCGTGGCGTCGGACAACAGAGACCCTTCCCCGGGGCGTCGTGGCTGACCGCGACCCGGCCCCCGCCCAGGGCCCCGCCCAGAACGGGCAGGGCTCCGACTCGGAGTACGGGCACCTGGCCCCGCTCTTCGAGAAGTTCGTGTCGCTCCCCGCCGACCATCCCGACCGCGACGCCCTGCGCGCCGAGCTGGTCACCGGCCACCTCCCCGTGGTCCAGCACATCGCCCGGCGCTTCGCCAACCGCGGCGAGCCCGTCGACGACCTGGAGCAGGCCGGCACCGTCGGGCTCATCAACGCCGTCGACCGGTTCGAGCCGGACCGGGGCGTCGACTTCCTCTCCTACGCGATCCCGACCATCACCGGCGAGGTGCGCCGGCACTTCCGCGACCGCACCTGGGCGATGCGCGTGCCCCGCCGGCTCAAGGAGATGCAGAGCTCGATCAACGGCGCGATCGGGCCGCTGTCCCAGGAGCTGGGCCGCGCCCCCAAGCCGTCGGAGATCGCCGAGCGGCTCGGCCTGTCCACCGAGGAGGTGCTGGAGGGGCTCGACGCCCAGCAGGCCTACCGCGGCCCCTCGCTCGACGAGCTGGTGGCCGGGGCCGACTCCCCGCTCGCGGACACCCTGGGCGCGGCCGACGCCGAGCTGGACAAGGTCGAGTACCGGCAGACCCTGGCGCCGCTGCTCGACGAGCTGCCGCAGCGCGAGCGCACGATCCTGGTGCTGCGCTTCTTCGGCAACAAGACGCAGACGCAGATCGCCGACCAGATCGGGATCTCGCAGATGCACGTGTCCCGGCTGCTCGCCCGCACGCTCGCCCAGCTGCGGCAGCGGATGAGCGAGGAGTAGGCGCTCAGCCCTTGATGAGCCGCACCACCGCGCGCTCCACCGCGGCCCGGCTGCGGTCGTCGGTGAGGTCGGGGGTCTCCAGCCGCTTCAGCGCCACCAGCACCGTGCGCCCCTCCTCGAACTGCTCGACCACCCGCGGGTCCACGTAGGAGTTCTTCGCGACGGTCGGGGTGTTGCCGAGGTGGTCGGACACCGTGGTGATGGCGTGGCGCACCAGCCGGGCCCGCGCCCGCTTCGCCGACGGGACCCGGCCCTCCTCGGCCACCGCCCCGGCGAGGGTGACGGCGGCGAGCACCGTCGCGTTCCAGGTCCGCAGGTCCTTGCAGGTGAACCGGTCCCCCGCCAGCTCCTTCACGGCGATGTTGAGGTCCTCCGAGCGCACGTCGTGCCAGTCCGACCGGCCCGTGCGGTAGGCCAGCAGGTCCTCGCCGCCGCCCTTGCGCCGCAGCAGCCCGTTGACCAGCCGGTGCAGCAGCGGGTCGCGCAGGTCGAGCTTGCGGGGCACGCCGCCCTTGGCCGGGTAGTCGAAGTGGATCAGGCCCCGGCGCAGCGTGACGTGCTCGCGGCGCAGGGTCGCCAGGCCGAACGTGCCGGACTCGTCGTGGTCGTCGCCGTCGTGCCCGCAGTTGTCCGAGCCGTCGTCCCCGCAGCTGGGGGCGTACTGCTCGCCCCCGGCGCGGAACACCCCGATGTCGAGCATCCGGACGGCCCCGGCGAGCACCCGTTCGCGGTGCAACCCGCTGTCCTCGAGCCGGGTGGTGATCTCCCCGCGGATGTCGGCGAGCCGGCGGCCCAGGGACAACACGCGGTCGTGTTTCTCCTGGTCCCGGGCCCGGCGCCAGTCGTCGTGGTAGCGGTACTGGCGGCGGCCGGCGTCGTCCGTCCCGACGGCCTGGATGTGGCCGCGGGGGTCGGGGGCGATCCAGACGTCCCGCCAGGCGGGCGGGATCACCAGGCTCTTGATCCGCGCGATCTCCGCCCGGTCCTCGATCCGGTCGCCGTCCGGCCCGAGGAAGACCCAGCCCCGGCCGGAGCGCCGCCGCCCCAGCCCCGGCGTCGAGGGGTCGGAGCGGACGAGCCCGGCGGGGGGATCGACTGCTGCTGCGGTCACGCGCGGGAGATACCCCGGCCGCCCTTGCGCAATCCCCCAGGTGATCGAACCCCGTGTCGACCCGACCCCGCCTGATCGAACCCGGGGTCAGCTCCCGTGGTGCCGCTGGCGCGGCGCCCGGCCGTACGGCTGCTCCACCGGGTCGACGGTGGGCGGCGAGGGCAGCGGCCGCACCTGCGGGTCCTCGGCCAGCGCGACCGGCTCGCCGTGGTGGCGCAGCCGCATCGGCGGGCCGCTGACCAGCGTGTACTCCACGTCGTCCTGGGTGATCGTGACCCGGATGTGCCGCCCCTGCCAGCGCAGCCCGAACGAGATCCGGGTGAGCGCGGCCGGCAGCACCGGCGCGAAGGCCAGCCCGGTCGCGTCGCACGTCATGCCGCCGAGCCCGGTGGTGATCGCCACCCAGGTGCCGGCCATCGACGCGATGTGCATGCCGTGGTCGGTGTTGCCGGCCAGGTTGTTGAGGTCGATGAGCGCGGCCTCGGCCAGGTAGTCGTAGGCCAGGTCGAGGTGCCCGGTGCGCGCGGCGACCATCGACTGCGTGCACGCGGACAGCGACGAGTCCCGCACGGTGATCGCCTCGTAGTAGGCGAAGTTGCGGCGCATCTGCTCCGGCGTGAAGGCGTCCGGCCGCAGCTGCATCGCCAGCACCAGGTCGGCCTGCTTGATCACCTGCTTGCGGTACAGGTCGAAGTACGGGTAGTGCAGCAGCAGCGGGTAGGTGTCGGCCGGGGTGCGCTCGAAGTCCCAGATCTTGTGCTTGGTGAAGCCCTCGGACTGCGGGTGCACGCGCAGCTCGTCGTCGAACGGGATCCGCATCGAGGCCGCCGCGTCGCGCCAGCTGGCCATCTCCTCGGAGTTCACGCCCAGCTTGGCCGCGCTGCGCGGGTGCTTCGCGGCGACCTCGGCGGCGTAGCGCAGGTTCAGCTGCGCCATCAGGTTCGTGTAGACGTTGTTGTCCACGATCGCCGAGTACTCGTCCGGGCCCGTCACGCCGTCGATCCGGAACTCGCCCGCCGAGTCGTGGTGGCCCAGCGAGCGCCACAGCCGCGCGGTGGCGACCAGGATCTCCAGGCCGGTCTCCAGCTCGAACTGGGTGTCGCCGGTCGCGGCGACGTGCCGGCGCACGGCGTCGGCGATGTCGGCGTTGATGTGGAAGGCCGCGGTGCCGGCGGGCCAGTACCCCGAGCACTCCTCGCCGCGGATGGTGCGCCACGGGAAGGCGGCGCCGTCGAGGCCGAGCTGCTGGGCGCGCTCGAAGGCCTTCGGCAGGATCGACTGCCGCCAGCGCAGCGCGTCGGCCGCCGCGTCGGGCGCCAGGAAGGACAGCACCTGCAGGCAGAAGGTCTCGGTGTCCCAGAAGGTGTGCCCGTCGTAGCCGTCGGCGGTGAGGCCCTTCGCCGAGATGCACCGGCGCTCGGCGCGGGCGCCGGCCTGCAGCACGTGGAAGGTGGCCAGGCGGACGGCCTGCTGGAGCTCCGCGTCGCCGTCGATCTCGACGTCGGCGGTCTCCCAGAAGTCCTCGAGGTACTCGGCCTGCTCGCGGAGCAGCCCCTCCCAGCCCGTGTAGCGGGCGGCGGCCAGCGCGGCCCGGACCTGGTCGTAGACCGCGGGCAGGCTGCGCTGCGACGACCAGCCGTAGGACAGGTACTTGACGATCTTCAGCGTCTCGCCGGGCTTGACCCGCCCGATGATCGTGGTGCTGCCGGTGTCCTCGGTGGCGTCCGAGGTGATCTTGATGCCCTCGGGCCCGTGCACCTCGTGGTCCATCGCGGCGGCGACCCGCAGCCCCGACTTCCGGGTGCTGTGCACCAGCGTGGCGCCGGCCTCGTCGGCGCGGTGCATCTCCGATTCGAGCGCGTTGGTGAGCGCGGCCTCCAGGCGCGGGTCGTCCGCGCCGCGGGTCGGCAGCTGCTCGTTGGCCACCAGCTCGGACTGCACGACGAGCAGCGCCGGCTCGTCGAGCACCTCGACCTCGTAGCAGATGGCGGCGATGGCGCGCTGGGTCAGCGACACGAGCCGTGTGCTGTGCACCCGCACCACGCGCCCGGCCGGGGACTCCCACTCGACCTCGCGGGTCAGCGTGCCCGCGCGCAGGTCGAGCACCCGCTCGTGCCGGCGGAGCTTGCCGTAGCGCAGGTCGAACGGCTCGTCGTCGACCAGCAGCCGGATCAGCTTGCCGTTGGTGACGTTGATGATCGTCTGCCCGGACTCCGGGTAGCCGTAGCCGCCCTCGGCGTACGGCAGCGGCCGGACCTCGTAGAACGAGTTCAGGTAGGTCCCGGGCAGGTGGTGCGGATCGCCCTCGTCGAGGTTGCCGCGCAGCCCGATGTGGCCGTTGGACAGCGCGAAGACCGACTCGGTCTGGCCCATCGCGGCGATGTCGAGGGTCGGCTCGCGCACGACCCAGGGCTCGACCGCGAAGGTGCGGCCCGCGTCCGGCTTCACTGGTCCTCCAACAGCTCGGAGAGGTCGGACACCACGACGTCGGCGCCGTGCTCGCGCAGCTTGTCCGCGTGCCCGAGCCGGTCGACGCCGACGACCCGGCCGAAGCCGCCGGCCCGGCCCGCCTCGACGCCCGCCAGTGCGTCCTCGTACACGACGGCGGCCGTGCGCGGCACGCCCAGGTCCTCGGCCGCCGCCAGGAAAGTGTCCGGCTTCGGCTTGCCCGGCAGCCCGCGCTCGCGCGCGACGACGCCGTCGACCCGGTGGTCGATCAGCTCGGCCAGCCCGGCCACGTCGAGCACCTGCTCGGCGTTGGCCGACGACGACACCACCGCCACCTTCAGGCCGGCCTTCCGGACGGCCTCGAGGTACGGCCGCGAGGCCGGGTACACGTCGACGCCCTTCTCCTGCAGCACGACCTGCACCAGGTCGTTCTTGCGGGTGGACAGCCCCCAGAGCGTCTCGGCGTCGGGCGGGTCGTCCGGGCTGCCCTCGGGCAGCGTGATCCCCCGGGAGGCGAGGAAGCTGCGGGTGCCCTCCAGCCGCGGCTTGCCGTCGACGTACGGGCCGTAGTCGGCGGCGACGTCGAACGGCCGGTAACCGGGACCCTCGTGCCGGGCGAGGAACTCGTCGAACATGGTCTTCCACGAGGTCGCGTGCACGCCGGCGGTGTCGGTGAGCACACCGTCGAGGTCGAACAGGCAGGCGCGGGCGCCGTCGGGGAGGCCGAGCATGCGCGCACCGTAGCGTCCCGGTGATCGCGTCCGCAGACCGGCGCCGCGACATCACACCGTCGCCGCGCAGGTTGTCACCTGGCGTTCACACAGGTGGGTGGTTCAGCCCGGGCACGCGGCGGGCGCCGGCACCCGGAGCCGGGTCTCCCCGTGCCCCTCGTCCGCCACCACGACCTCGGCCCCGGCCGCCCCGTCGGGCAGGACGTGCACGGTGACCGCGCCGCCCTCCGGGCGCGGTTCGATGTGCTGCTGCACCGTCTCGCGCACGAGGACGAGCACCTGCAGCGGGGCGACGGCGAGGTCGGCGAGCTGCGCGGCGAGCACGTCGTCGACCGTCACGGTGGTCTCCAGGCGCCGGCCGAACCGGGCCTTCTCGATGGCCAGGTAGGCGCGGACGGCGGCCAGCTCGTCGGCCAGCGGGATCTCGGGGGTGCCGACGCGGTCGGCGGTGCGGCTGAGGTCGGCGAACCCGAGGAGGAGCTCGCGGGCCCGTCCCGGATCGGTCCGCATCAGGGAGGCGATGGTGTTGAAGGCGTTGTAGACGAAGTGCTGCTCGAGGCTGCGGTTGAGCGAGCTGGCGGGGCCGGGCGACGCGGTGCGGAGGTCCGCGGGCCGCTCCGGCACGGCCGGGAGGGCGGGCGGTTCCGGGGCCGGCGGCGCCGCACGGTCCGCGAGCCGGCCGTGCCCGTGCGGGGTGGGGACCCGCTCGCCGCGGCGGGCCGGGCCCCAGACCTCCGCCCCGTCCTCGGCCTGCTCGGCGCCGTCGCGTTCCCAGGGCGTGCCCGCCCAGTCCTCGGGGTCGACCTCCCCGGGCCGCAGGATCCCCCGCCACACCGGCAGCCGCAGGTGCGCGCCACGGGTCCAGCCCTGGTACTCGGCCTGCCCGACGATCCGGGGCACGACCCAGCGGGCGTCGTCGGCCACGGTCTCGGGCACGGAACCGGGACCGTCGCCCGCGAACGGCGAGACCTGCGCGTTGAGCGTGCGGAGCAGCTCGCCGACCTCCCGGCGCGCGGGGCCCGAGCCGATCCCGACCCGCCCGACGTACCGCAGCCGGCCGACGGGTCCGCCCGGCGCGGGCGGGGTCTCGGGGATGCCGAGCAGCAGGGCCCCGACGCGGCCGGGCCGGTTGCGCTCGGCCGGCATCCACCCCCCGACGACGACCGGGCGCGCGCGCCGCAGCGGCACCCGCAGCCAGTCCCGGGTGCGCCGCCCGGCCTTGTACGCGGCGTCGACCCGCTTGAGGTGCAGCCCGTCGAGGCCGAAGCGCTCGGCCGCCTCCATCACGAACCCCGCCTCCGACGCCGGGTGCGAGGGCGGGACCAGCACCGGGGACCCGGCGATGCCCAGGCCCTCGAGGAGCGTGCGGCGCTCGGCGTAGGGGCGGCGCAGCAGCGGCCGGCCGTCGAGCCACAGCAGGTCGGTGACCACGAACCCGACCGGCACCCGGGAGCGGAGCGACTCCGAGGGCGTGACGGTCGAGGTGCGGCGCATCAGCGGGCGGCGGCTGGGGCGACCGGCGTCGTCGAGGGCGACGACCACGCCGTCGAGCACCATGCCGGAGCCCTTCACCCGGTCGCCGAGCACGGCGAGCTCGGGGAAGCTGCGGGTCACGCTGCGAGCGGTCGAGGAGAGCAGGCGCACGTGCCCGGGCCGGACGTAGGCGACGCAGCGGAAGCCCGCCCAGGCGAACTCGACCGCCCAGTCACCGCCCCGCTCGCCGTCGGCCAGGTCCCCCTGGGAGGGGAGCATCGGCGGGACGACGTCGGGCATGCCGCCGCCCGCTCCCCGCCCTGTCACGGTCCCTACGGTAAACGGCCGTACCGGCCGAATGTCACCTGATCGGCCGTACGGCGGTGGCAGCGCGCCCAGGGCGCCCTCAGGTGCGGCGGATGGTGGTCGGCGGGCGGTCCGGGCGACGGAGCGCCCGCGGCCCGGACCGGTGGCCGCGGGGGTGCATGATCCACACCCTCTGCTCCCCGACGGATCCGGACGGGCCGCCCGCTCTTCCGGCCGACGCGCTTCCTCCGGGCCCGCGGCCCTGATACCCCTGAGGGGTATCCGACCGAGGAGGCGCCATGACCGCGATCGAGCCCGGCACGACCCGCCGGCACAGCTGGTTCCACCGGACCTGGCCCCCCGCGGCCGGGCTCGCCGTCGGGCTCGCCTCGGGGATCGGGATCGCCGACGGGGCCGAGGTCGCCCCGGTCGTCGCGGCGTCCGGGTTCGTCTATCTCGTGGCCGCGGCGCTCGGGTCGCGCTTCGCCGCGTGGCCGGCCTTCGCCGTGTCGGTCGTGCTGATCGCCGCGGCGAAGGTCGTGCCCGGGTTCGCGCCGACGTGGGGGATGCTCGCGATCGGCGCCGTGCTCCTGCTCCTCGGCCTGGCCCGGGGCCGGCGACGCCCGCCCTGGGGGCTGCCCCTGCAGGCGGCCGCGATGCTCGTGCTCGGGGCCGTCGCGCTGCTGGCGGCCGAGGTGTCGCCGACCTGGTCCGGCGTGCTGGTGGCGGGGGCGCTGCTGGTCCACGCCGCCTGGGACGTCCACCACCACCGCACCGGGCGGGTGGTCGTGCCGTCGATGGCGGTGTTCTGCGCGGTCCTCGACACGGCCCTCGCCGGGCTGGTGCTCGCCGTGACCCTCACCTGAGCCGGGCGGCCGGAGCCGACTCGTGGAGAATCGACCCCATCATGACCGCCACCTCCGCCCCCACGCTCACCGACCGCCTGCCCACCGGCGACGACCCGGACGCCCTGGTCGAGGTGTTCGCGGACTGGGCCTTCGAGGAGCGGGGCCTCTCGCTCTACCCCGCCCAGGAGGAGGCGCTGCTGGAGATCGCGACCGGCGGCAACGTCATCCTCTCCACCCCCACCGGGTCCGGGAAGTCGCTCGTCGCGATCGCCGCGCACGCCGCCGCGCTCTCCCGCGGCGCCCGCACCTTCTACACCGCGCCGATCAAGGCGCTGGTCAGCGAGAAGTTCTTCGACCTCATCGAGGTGTTCGGCGCCGACAAGGTCGGCATGCTGACGGGCGACGCCGCCGTCAACGAGGGCGCGGAGATCATCTGCTGCACCGCCGAGATCCTGGCGAACATCGCGCTGCGCCAGGGCGCGCAGGCGGACGTCGGCTCGGTCGTGATGGACGAGTTCCACTTCTACGCCGACCCGGACCGCGGCTGGGCCTGGCAGGTGCCGCTGGTCGAGCTGCCCCAGGCGCAGTTCCTGCTGATGAGCGCCACGCTGGGCGACACGTCGTTCTTCCGGGACGACCTCACCCGCCGCACCGGCCGGGCCACCCGCGAGATCACCTCGGTCGAGCGGCCCGTGCCGCTGCACTACCGGTACGTCCTCACCCCGCTGCACGAGACGATCACCGAGCTGCTCGAGACGCACGAGGCGCCGGTCTACGTCGTGCACTTCACCCAGCAGTCGGCCGTCGAGCGGGCGCAGGCGCTGATGAGCGTCAACGTCACCTCGAAGGAGGAGAAGGCGGCGATCGCCGAGCTGATCGGCGACTTCCGCTTCACCGCCGGGTTCGGCAAGACGCTGTCCCGGCTCGTCCGGCACGGGATCGGCGTGCACCACGCCGGCATGCTCCCCCGCTACCGGCGGCTCGTGGAGACGCTCGCCCAGGCCGGCCTGCTCAAGGTCATCTGCGGCACGGACACCCTCGGCGTCGGGATCAACGTGCCGATCCGGACGGTGCTGTTCACCGGCCTGTCGAAGTACGACGGCCGGCGCACCCGCCCGCTCAAGGCGCGCGAGTTCCACCAGATCGCCGGGCGGGCCGGCCGGGCGGGCTACGACACCGTCGGCACGGTCGTCGCCGAGGCGCCCGAGCACGAGATCGAGAACCACAAGGCGCTGCAGAAGGCGGGCGACGACCCGAAGAAGCGCCGCCGGGTGGTGCGCAAGCAGCCGCCGGAGGGCTTCGTCGGCTGGTCGCAGACCTCCTACGAGAAGCTGCAGGCCGCCCAGCCCGAGCCACTGACCAGCCACTTCCACGTGTCGCACGCGATGCTGCTGAACGTGATCTCCCGGCCCGGGGACGCGTTCACCGCGATGCGGCACCTGCTCGAGGACAACCACGAGCCGCGCCCCCGGCAGCGCAAGCACATCCTGCGGGCCATCGCGATCTACCGGGCGCTGCTCGCCGCGGGCGTGGTGGAGAAGCTCGCGGAGCCCGACGCGGAGGGCCGCACGATCCGGCTCGTCGGCGACCTGCAGCTGGACTTCGCGCTCAACCAGCCGCTGTCGCCGTTCGCCCTGGCCGCCTTCGAGCTGCTGGACCGGGAGTCGCCGTCGTACGCGCACGACGTCGTCTCGGTCGTGGAGGCCACCCTCGACGATCCCCGCCCCGTGCTCTACGCCCAGGAGAACAAGGCCAAGGGCGAGGCCGTGGCCTCGATGAAGGCCGAGGGCATCGAGTACGAGGAGCGGATGACGCTCCTCGAGGACGTCTCGTACCCCAAGCCGCTCGAGGAGCTGCTGGTCGGGGCGCTGGAGACCTACCGGCGCGGAGCGCCGTGGGTCGAGGACGCCCGGCTCTCGCCCAAGTCCGTGGTGCGGGACATGTCCGAGCGGGCCATGACCTTCCACGAGTACGTGGCCTTCTACCAGCTCGCCCGCTCCGAGGGGCTGGTGCTGCGGTACCTCGCGGACTGCTACCGGGCGCTGCGGCAGACCGTGCCCGAGCACGCGCGGACGGACGAGCTGACCGATCTCATCGAGTGGCTCGGCGAGCTGGTCCGCCAGGTCGACTCCAGCCTGCTCGACGAGTGGGAGAAGCTCGCCGCCGGCGGCGGGGTCGAGGACGAGTCCGCTCCCCCGTCGCTCGACCAGGGCCCGGCCGGGGTCACCCGCAACGCCCGGGCCTTCCGGGTGCTGGTGCGCAACGCGCTGTTCCGCCGGGTCGAGCTCGCCTCGCTCAACCGGTGGGACCTGCTCGGCGAGCTGGACAAGGAGGCCGGCTGGACGGCGGACCGCTGGCGCGAGGCCTTCCAGCCCTTCTTCGACCTGCACGGCTTCGGCGGTATCGGGATCGGCCCGGACGCCCGCGGCCCCAAGATGATCGACATCGTCGAGGAGCCGGAGCGCTGGCTGGTCCGTCAGGTCATCGACGACCCCGAGGACGACCACGACTGGGCCATCACCGCCGAGGTCGACCTCGCCGCCTCGGACGAGGCGGGCGAGGCCGTGGTGTGGATCACGGGCTTCGGCGACTCCTGACCCCGGTCCGCACTAGGGAACCATTATTCGAATTCCAGCCCTCGATTCGCGCATTATGGAACCATAATGCGAGCTCGCTGCGCCGATTTGCGCATCATGGTTCCATGATGCGGCTCAGCCCAGCGGGCTCCGGGGCAGCAGGCGGTCGGCGATGATCTTCTGCTGGATCTCGCTGGTGCCCTCGAAGATCGTCGTGAGGCGGGCGTCGCGCCAGTAGCGCTCGACGCGGTGCTCGGTGGTGTAGCCGTTGCCGCCGTGCAGCTGGATGCCGTCCCCGGTGACCTCGGCGGCCATCTCGGTGGCCAGCAGCTTCACCATCGCCGCCTCCCGCTCGCACGGCTCGCCCTGGTCCAGCCGCTGCGCGACGTGCTGGTAGAACGACCGCGCCTGCTCGACCCTCGCGGCCATCGTGGCGAGCTTGAACCGGACGGCCTGGAAGTCGCCGATCGGGTGCTCGAACTGCTCGCGCTCCTGCAGGTAGACGATGCAGTCCTCGACGGCGCCCCGGGCGAGCCCCACCGCGCGGGCCGCGGTGTGCACGCGGGCGATGTTGAGCCACTGCTGGGCCTCCGCGAAGCCCTGCTCGCCGAGCAGGTTCGCCGCCGAAACCCGCAGCCCGTCGAACTCCAGGTCCCACGTGACGAAGCCGTGGTACCCGATCTTGTCGATCGGGGTGCCGGAGAGGCCCGCGGGGAAGGAGTCCCGCTCCTTCTCCAGGACGAGGGTCGCCAGGCCCGCGGACCGCTTCTCCCCCGGCTCCGGGTCCGCCGTCCGCACGAGGATCTGCAGGAAGTCCGCGGCCTTCGCGTTGCCGATCCACCGCTTGCGACCGGTGATCACGAAGTCGTCGCCGTCCCGCTCGGCACGGGTGGCGACGGCGGCCAGGTCCGACCCGGCGTCGGGCTCGGAGAGGGCGATGGCCCCGATCCAGGTGCCGGCGGCGCTGCGGCGCAGCAGCTCCGCCCGCCGGGCCTCGTCCGCCACGCCGGTGCCGGCGCCCTGGGCGCGGGCGATGATGCTGCCCACGCTCATCCAGCCGCGGGCCAGCTCCTCGGCGATCATGCAGTACTCGAAGGCCCCCAGCCCCAGCCCGCCGTGCTCGCGCGGCACGGTGATGCCGAAGTAGCCGAGCTCGCCCATCTCGTCGAGCAGCGACCGCGGGATCTCGCCCTTGACCTTGTCGAGCTCGTCGGCGACCGGCAGGACGCGCTCGGCGGCGAAGGCGCGCGCCTGCTCCTGAAGCTTCTCCCGCTCCGGGGTGTGGAACGGCGCGGGGACGACCGGGACGGGCGGGGCCAGGAAGTCGCTCATGGACGAGTTGTGCCACATCGCGGCGCCGCGCGCCCGGCGGACCGGCCGAACGGGCAGGGTCGCCGGCCCTCCGGGGCGGAACGGTCGGCGCGGATCAGCGCCGGTCAGCGCCGGTCGGCTCAGGTCGGCGCGGGTCGGCGCGGGTCGGCGCAGGTCGGTGGGGGTCGTGAGTGGCAGGTGCCGCTCTAGGGGCAGTCGGCGCTCACAGGCGTCGGAGGCCGCTCAGCACCCGCTCCATCAGGACCAGGTCGGGGCCCTCGGCCGTGACGGTCCGGTGCACCTCGAGCCCGCCCGTCACCGCGAGGTCGCCGACGACGACCCGGGCCACGCCGAGCGGCATCCCCATGAGGGCGCCGACCTCGGCGATGGACCGGGGCTCGCGGCACAGCTCGAGGATCGCGGTGTGCTCGGCGAGCTCCGGACGGCGCAGGGCCGCGGGCGGCGTCGACACCAGCGTCTCGATCGCCAGCTCGTAGCGGGACCGGGTGCGGCCCTTGGTGTAGAAGTACGGCCGCACCGCCAGCGAGCGGCCGGCGTCGTCCTGCACGTACTCCTCGGCGACGTCCTCGACCGCGGGCGGGGGCAGCGGCGGCAGGGCCACCGGCCCGGCCGCCACCGGCACCGGCTCCGGGTGCTCGTCGCGGTCGCGGCGGCGGCGGGAGGACCCGCCGAACCGGGCGCCGGTGTACCCGACGGCGGGAGCTTCGTGGAAGCCCGTGAGCCCGCCGGCCGCGGCGGGATCGGCGACGGGGTCGGGTGCGGCGGGCGCCTCGCCGACGACCGGCATCGCCGCCGTGTCCGCCTCGTCCGCGGTCCGCCGCTCGGGTTGGTTCTGCGCCGGCTCCTCGCTCTTCTTGCGCCGCCGCTTGCGGGGCGCGCCGCCGAAGCGGGCACCGGTGAAGCCGATGTCGAGGTCGTCGGCGGGCGTCATGCGTCTCCCTGATCACGGGGTGCGGAGCGGGCAGCGCCTCGCACCGTCCCGGCCCTGTGTTACGCAGCCGTGACACCGGCGTTCCACCGGCATGACGATCGCTCTCCGTGGTCCGTCTCCGGCGAACGGGTGAGAACTGTGCTGCCCAGGGTCACCGCCGAGGTCGGACGAATCCTCCGAAAGGGGACAAGCAGGATCGTCACCCGTGGGCGTGGTCGTCGTGGGCCTTTCCCGCCGTCCGTCGGACCGGCGGATCCGCGGCTAGAGTCCTCCGGTGCCCCGCTACCTCCCGCTCGCCCGGCCGTGGTTCGGGCTCGTGGGGGCGCTCGCCCTGCTCGGGGTCGTGCTGCAGCTGGTGGCCACGGCGGTCCACTCCAGTCCGTACTCGATCTTCACCAGCACCGGGTCGCGCGTGGCCAACGTGTTCGCGTTCTTCACGATCCTCAGCAACCTGGTCGCCGGGATCGCGTACGTGCTCCTGACGATCGACCCCGAGCGGGACTCCCGCGCGATGCGGATCCTGCTGCTCGACGCCGTGGTGGCCATCGCCGTCACCGGCATCGTCTACAACCTGGTGCTGGCCCAGACCGCGAACCCGCAGGGCCTGCACGAGGTCGCCAACGTCCTGTGCCACATGATCACGCCGCTCTTCGCCGTCCTCGGGTGGCTGTTGTTCGGCCCGCGCGGGCTGGTGGACCGGGACGTCGTGCTGCTCTCCGCGATCTACCCGCTCGCATGGCTGGCGTTCACGCTCATCCGCGGGGCGGTGATCGACTGGTACCCGTACCCGTTCGTCGACGTCGTCGCGCACGGCTACGCGCGGGTCGCGATCAACTGCCTGGTGGTGGCCGTCCTGTTCGTCGGGCTCGGGTTCGGGGCGCTCGCGCTGGACCGCAGGCTGCCGGGCCTCGCGGCCGGCTGAGCCCGGCTGTTCACCGGGAGGTGGCGTGCGGATCACCCGGGCCGAGGGACGCCGGTCATCTCCACTGCGTCGCACGGCGGACATCACTCTCCCGCCGTTCGGCCGCCGCCTGTTCCTGCTCGGAGCCTCCACCGCCGCCACCGGGGTCCTCACCGCGGCGGGCCCACGCATCCCGTCGATGTCCACCCGCGAGCCCTTCACCCTCGGCGTCGCCTCCGGCGATCCCTCGTCCGACGGCATGGTGCTGTGGACCCGGCTGGCTCCGGATCCCCTCGCGGCCGACGGCCTGGGCGGCATGCCCGCGCGGGTGGTGCCGGTCGAGTGGGAGGTGGCCCGGGACGAGCGCTTCACCGTGATCGAGCAGCGCGGGACGGTCGACGCCGTGCCCGAGGCCGCGCACTCCGTGCACGTCGAGACGACCGGCCTGGCGCCGGGCCGCGAGTACTTCTACCGGTTCCGGGCGAACAGGGCGGTGTCCCCGGCGGGCCGGACCCGCACCGCTCCCCCGGCCGGCGCCGTCGGCCCGGCGCTGACGACCTGCGTCGCGTCCTGCTCGAACTACCCCATCGGGTACTTCACGGCCTACCGGCGGCTCGCCGAGGACGAGCCCGACCTCGTCCTGCACCTCGGCGACTACCAGTACGAGTACCCCACGCCGGAGAAGGCCGTGCGGTCCGTCGCCGGCGCCGAGACGACCGAGCTGGCCGGGTACCGGCAGCGGTACGCGCAGTACCGCAGCGACCCGGACCTGCAGGCCGCGCACGCCGTCGCCCCGTGGGTGGTCGTGTGGGACGACCACGAGACCGACGACGACTGGGCCGGCGACGTGCCCGAGGACGACCAGACCCGGGAGGCCTTCCTCGCCCGCCGGGCCGCCGCCTTCCGGGCCTACTACGAGAACATGCCGCTGCGGCGCTCGTCGGTGCCCCGGGGGTACGACATGCAGCTGTACCGCCGGGTCGAGTGGGGCGGCCTGGCCACCTTCCACATGCTCGACACCCGGCAGTACCGCGACGACCAGGCCTGCGGCGACGGGCAGCGCGTCGGCTGCGCGGAACGGCTGGACCCGGCCCGCTCGCTGCCCGGGGCCGCGCAGGAGCGCTGGCTCGCCGACGGCTTCCGCCGGTCCCGGGCCCGCTGGGACGTGCTCGGCCAGCAGGTGTTCTTCGCCCAGCGCGACACCGACCCGGGCGCGCCGGAGAAGTTCTCGATGGACGGCTGGGACGGCTACGCCGCCTCCCGGGACCGGGTCACCCGCAGCTGGGTCGACGCCGGGGTGCGCAACGCCGTGGTCCTCACCGGCGACGTCCACGTCCACTGGGCCAACGAGATCAAGACGGACTACGCCGACCCGGCCGCGCCGACCGTCGGCACGGAGCTCGTCTCCAGCTCCGTCACCTCGGGCGGCGACGGCGACGCCGCCACCGACCACCCCGACCTGCACACCAACCCGCACCTGAGGTTCCGCAGCAACCGCCGCGGGTACGTCCGGGCCCGCTGGGAGCCCGGGCAGGTCACCGCGGACTTCCGGGTGCTCGACGCCGTGACGACGCCGGACCTGCCCATCCGCACCGCGGGATCGTTCGTGATCCCGGACCGCGAACCGGGGCTCAACCGGGCCTGACGACCTCACACCGCTCCGGGCGCGGGAATGCCGCCCCGGTCCGCCATGCTGTGTCCCGGTAGGACGGCGAAGGGACGGGAATGGCGATCACCCGAGGATTCACCGGGCGCGGCCGGGCGACGCGCGACCCGCGGCTGCCCCCGGGCCAGTACGACGCGAAGGACGACTGGCCCGTGCTCAACGCCGAGGCCACCCCGCGGATCGGCACCGACCGCTGGACCTTCACGATCGAGGGCCTCGTCGACCGCCCGCGCAGCTGGACCTGGGACGAGATCCACGCCCTGCCCGGCTCGCGGTACTCCGGGGACATCCACTGCGTCACCACGTGGTCGAAGCTGGGCATGACGTTCGACGGCGTCTCGGTCGACACCCTGCTCGACGCCGTGGGCGTGCAGCCCGAGGCGAAGTTCGTCATGGCCACGGCGCACACCGGCTACACCACGAACCTCCCGCTGGAGGACGTGACCGGCGGCAAGGCCTGGGTCGTGTGGCAGGCGGACGGGCGGCCGCTGACCGTCGAGCACGGCGGTCCGGCCCGGCTGCTCGTGCCGCACCTGTACTTCTGGAAGAGCGCGAAGTGGGCATCCGGCCTGCGGGTCATGGCCGAGGACGAGCAGGGCTTCTGGGAGCGCAACGGCTACCACGACCGGGGCGACCCCTGGCTCGAGCAGCGCTACCAGGGGGACTGATGGCGGTCTGGCAGACGGCGACGGTCCTCGACGTCCGGCGTGAGACGCCCACGGCGAAGACCTTCCGGCTCAAGCTCCCGGCGGAGTCCGGGCACATCGCCGGTCAGTACTACGTGGTCAGGTTGACCGCGGAGGACGGCTACACCGCGCAGCGGGACTACTCCGTGGCGTCGGTCCCGGGCACGGACGAGATCGACCTGACCGTCGAGCTGCTGCCCGGCGGAGAGGTGTCGGAGTTCCTGCACGAGGTCGTCGAGCCCGGGGACCGGCTCGAGGTCCGCGGGCCGATCGGCGGCTGGTTCGCCTGGCCCGGGGACGCGCCGGCGCTCGGCGTGGCCGGCGGGTCCGGGGTGGTACCGCTCATGGCGATGCTGCGCTCCGCCCGGATCGCGGGGTCGGAGCTCTTCCGGCTGATCGTCTCGGCACGCACGCCGGCGGCCCTCTACTACGGCGACGAGCTGCCGGGACCGGAGACCACGATCGTCTACACCCGCGAGGTGCCGCCCGGGTACGCGCGGCCGCCGGGCCGGATCACGGCCGCCGACCTGGAGCCGCTGCTGCTGCCGGAGCAGACGGTCTTCGTCTGCGGCACACCGCCCTTCTGCGACACCGCCACCGACCTGCTCACGGGGCTCGGCGTCGGCACGGACCGGATCCGGGTGGAGCGGTTCGGCCCGTCGAGCTGAGCCTCCGGCCCGCGAGTCGGGAGTTCCGGTCCCGCGAGTCGGGGGTTCCTGACCCGCGAGTCGGGAGATCCGCACGCGCGAGTCGGGAGATCCGGACCCGCGAGTCGGGAGATCGCACGCGCGAGTCGGGAGATCAGGCGCGCCGGTACATCTCGGCCGCGGCGCGGGAGAAGCCGTCGGGCACCCCGGCCGCGGCCAGGGCGTCGGCCGCCTCCTCCATCTCCGCGACCCACCGCCAGCCCTTCTCCTTCGCCCGCGCCGCCACCGCGCCCAGCTCGGCCGGGTAGTCCACGCCGGTCCGGGCGAGTTCCTCGCGCAGCGGGCCGTCGACGCCGAGAATGCGGGCGGCCTCGTCGAGGGCCAGCCAGATCGCCGGCAGCGCCTTGCTCTGCAGCGCGAAGCAGGCCTTGAGCGCGCTCGCGGTGCCCGGCTCGGGGCCGAGGGTGCGGGCCGTGAAGGGGGTCCCGGCGAACAGGGCCTCGACGGTCGCGGCGTGCCGCCCCGCGAGCCACAGGACCGTGGTGCCCGCCTCCCACGCCGGCGGGCCGATCACCGCCCCGTCGACCACGGCGTCGTCCGGGAAGAGCGCGCCGATGGCCGCGACCGTGGCGGGCGAGACGGCGTTCGCGTCGACGTAGAGCGGGATGCGGTCCTGCCCCGCGACGGCCTCGGCGACCTGTCCGGCGACGTCGAGGGCGGCCCCGGGCGGGCAGATCGAGATCACGACGTGGGCGCGCCGGGCCAGCTCCCCGACGTCCGGCACGGCGACCAGGTCGGCCAGCTCGGCCCGCTTGGAGGTGGCCTGGGACCGCCCCGCGTCGGCCCAGATCACGGCCCCGGCCCGCGCCTTCAGGGCCGAGCCGAGGGCGGCGCCCATGGCGCCGGGGTGCAGGATCCCGATCACGGGCCGGCCGGGCAGGCTCCAGTCGCTCACGTCGACCATCATCCGCCCGCGACCAGCCGGGCGCGCAGGTCCAGCAGGACGTCGAGCGCCCCGGGCACCACGTAGACCGCCAGCGCGAGGGTGCCGAGGGTGAGCAGGGGCGCCACCAGCAGCGACTCCACGCGACCGCCGGCGCGGAACCGCAGCGGCCGCGGGCTGCCGATCGGGTACCAGTGCCGGCCGCGGATCGGGAACGGCCACAGCAGCGGGGCCCCGGACTCGGTCACGGCGTCGCCCAGGGAGTGCACGAGCATCCCGAGCCCGACGGCGAGGCCGAGCCAACCGGCCGTCCCCGCGGTGCCGCCGGGGAGGTACTCCTCGGCCACCCAGGTCAGCCCGGCGGCGATCACCAGCGACGGCGGGCCGGGGACCAGGCCGTCGAGCCCCTTGATCGCCAGCGCCAGGCAGACGAACAGCACCCCGGCGGTGACCGGCGTGCCCCAGCGCGCGCTCGCGACGCCCACGCCGGCGGCGAGCAGCAGCGCACCGGCCAGCGTGTGGGTCAGGCCGCGGTGCGTGCCGCGCCCGGAGTCGCGGGGGCCGCGGGTCAGACGGAAGACCAACGCCGACAGCGGCCGGACGGCGTGCGCGGCGAGCCAGGAGGCCCAGGAGAACCGGCGGCTCGCCGTCGACGACGGGTGGTCGAGGTCGGGCAGCAGCGCCGCCCCGGCCGTCACACCCGCGAAGGTCAGGATCGTCCCCGCCGTCGGTGCCGTGCCCACCGCCTGCGGGGCGAGCCCCGCGACCGCGAGCCCGAGGGCCGCTCCGGACGTGGCGTGACTGACCCCGAGCACCGCGTGACCCTACGGTGGCCGTGCCCCGGTTCCCGCGAGGCGCGCCGAGGGGGCAGGGTCTTCGGTCATGACCCTCTCCTTCGACGGCGCCGTCGCCGGCTGGTGTCAGCTGCCCTCCCCCGCCGCGGCCGAGATCGTCGGCTCCTCCGGCGTCGACGTCGTCTGCCTCGACGCCCAGCACGGCCTCCTCGGCGACGACTCGCTGCTCGCCATGCTCCAGGCGCTGCGCGGCGTCCCCACCCTGGTCCGCGTGCCGCACAACGCTCCGGACCCGATCGCCCGGGCCCTCGACCGCGGGGCGGACGGCGTGATCGTCCCGCTCGTCGACTCCGCCGCCGAGGCCGCGGCGGCCGCCGCCGCGTGCGCCTACCCGCCGGCCGGGGTGCGCAGTTTCGGGCCGACGCGGGTGGGCTGGACCGGCGCGGACGTCCTCGCCCGGGGCCGCTGCGTGATCATGGTCGAGACCATGGCAGCGGTCGCGGACCTCCCGGCGATCCTGCAGGTCGAGGGCGTCGACGCGATCTTCGTCGGCCCGTCGGACCTCTCGCTGAGCTCGGGCCGGGCCGCGATCCCGCCGCTCGACGACGACGGGTACCGCGACCTCCTCCGGTCCGTCACCGGGCAGTGCCGGGAGGCGGGAATGCCGGTCGGGGTCTACTGCGGCACCCCGGACTGGGCCCCGACCTACCGCGAGCTGGGCTTCACCTGGCTCACCCTGCCCTCGGAGGCCGGCCTGCTGCAGAACGCCGTCGGGTCGGCCCTCGCCGCGCTCCGGCGCTGAGGACACGACGCACCCGAGCTCGGGCAGCGTGATCCCTCACCCCGGCGCCCCGTCCGCGATCCCGGCCAGCCTGACGCGGACGTCGACCGCCGGCTCGGGCGCACCGGACCGGGCGGCGAGGACCCGGGAGAGGTCGTCCCGCAGCCCGTCGAGCCAGACCCGCAGGTCGGCGAGGTGGTAGAGGTCGACGCCGAGGTCCGTGGGCCAGTCGAGGTCCGGCGGCGGGAGGGTCGGCGCGGTGAGGGCCGTACGGTCGCGGCGGGCGAGCCCGAGGGCGACGTGCTCGAAGCGGGCGGCGACGTCGGCGGCGGCCAGGTCGAGCGGGCCGACGCAGGTGAGGAGTCGGCCGGTCGGGCACTCGCGGACCAGCGCCTCGGCGCCGCGGACGGCGTGGTGCCCGGCCACGAGGGTCGCCTGCCAGTCGACGACGCCCGGCCGCGGGTGCCGTTCGCTCTGGTACAGCGCGAAGGAGGCCTCGGCGAGGCGGCCGGTGCGGCGGGCGCGGGGCAGGGCGTCGGCGGGACGGGCGCCCTCGGCGACCACCCGGACCGTCTCGCGGACCACGCCGGCGGCGTCGGCGAGGAACTCCGCGGCGGCGCGGTGCAGCTCCCCGCTCCCGCCGCGGGGCCAGGCGATCAGGCCGATCACCACGCCGATCGCGGCGCCGACGGCGACGTCGAGCAACCGGGCCTCGGCGAGGTGCCAGTCCGCGGGGCTGACCTGGGCGAACACGAGCGAGATGACCAGCGTGAACAGCGCCTGCGCCCAGCCGGGCCCGAGCAGCGGCCCGGCCGCGAAGCCGACGAGCATCACGAAGGGCAGCAGGATCGCGTAGGTCGTCGGCGGCACGCCCAGCACGAGCAGCCCGGCGGCGATGAGCGCGCCGATCGTGGTGCCGATCAGGGCGGGCCGCAGCAGCGCGCGGGTCTCGGCCGCCGTCGTGCGCAGCACGGTGAGGATCGTGAGCAGCACCCAGAACCCGTGGGACAGGTCGAACAGCCCGGCCAGCAGCCGGGCGACGGCGAGGGCCACGGCGAGCCGGAGGGCACCCTGGAAGTAGACCGAGCGTGGCGTGAGGTGCTCGCGCAGCCGGTGCCAGAGCAGCGCCCACTCCGGCTCGCGGGCGAACCAGAAGACCCCGGGCCGGGCCGAGGGCGGTGTCCTGTCGGGCGGGATCGGTGCGCCCCCGGCCACCCGCAGTGCCGTGACCAGGGTCTTCGTCCACTCCCCCAGCTGCAGGGCCATCGAGCCGAGCCGCAGGCGTTTCGGCGGGATGCCGTCCGGTGGGACGGCCGCGCGGGCCGCCCGGAACTCCCGCAGCGCCGCGGCGATGCGGTCGGTGTCCGGGAGCTCGCCCTCGCCGCGCAGCCACGCGGCCGCGGCCGCGGCACAGCCGGACACCACGCGGAGCAGGGCCGCGGCGGCGGGCAGGTCCGGGGCGTCCCGGTCGTCGGCCAGGGCGAGGTCGGCGGTCCGCCCGAGCAGCAGGCGCGCCGTCCCGGCCGCCGTGGCCAGGGCGTGGTCCCGACGGCTGGCCGATGCCGGGGCCTGGCCGGGCGGCAGCTGCGAGGGCCGGAGGGCCTCGGCGGCGTCGACCACCTCGGGCAGGAGGGCCTCGAGCCGGGCCCGGCCGCGGCCGGCCCAGGCGTCGGCCACCGCGTCGAGACACCCGGCGAGCCCGCCGACGGCCGCGGCCAGCCGGTCGGTGTACGGCGGCGGGCTGCGGTCGGGCCAGAGCACCAGCTCGGCGGCCGTCAGCAGCACCACCGCGAGCGCGAACCCCGCGATGCGCCAGCCCAGCGAGCCGGGGTCGAACGGCGGGAAGCACGGGAGGATGTAGAGCAGCTGCGTCCCGGCGGCGAGCCCCACCAGCCGTGGGCCGCCCACTCCCACATAGCTCACCGCGAAGCCGAGGACGAACATCCCGGCCGTCGCGGCGACGAGGTCGAAGGACAGCAGCGTGCCGAGGGTGATCAGCACGGCCCCGACGGGCAGCATCGCGAGGAGCGTCCGCGCGCGGCGGGGCGGCGGGCCGGGGATCTGCGAGAGCGCCCCGAGCGCGACCGCCCCGAACAGCGCGTAGGCGGCCATGTCCGGCTCGCCGAGGACGTACCGGCAGACGGAGAACCCCAGGCACGCGACGACCGTGACGCGCGCGGCCCGCCGGACGGCGACCAGACCGGGGTCGTGACGGCGCAGCCACGCCCCCGGTGAGGTCATGTGCGGCATCCTGCCCCGCACACCCGCGGGTGTCAGCCCTGCAGGTGCCCGAGCTGGCGGAGGATCGCCATGTTGTCCCAGGTGACCCACCACTCGGCGATCTTGCCCTCGGCCATCCGGAACACGGCCCCGAAGCTGACCTTGGCGTACTTCCCGGTGGCCGGGAAGGGGCCGAAGTCGCCGTCCTGGGTGCCCTCGTAGGTCGCCCAGAGCCCGACCATGTCCCCGTCGACGACGATGTGCTCGAAGGTCTGCTTGTTGTCCGGGAAGACCGCGGCGTCGAACCGCAGGAAGTCCTTGAGCTGGTCCAGGTTCGTGACGACGACGGCGGGCGTCGCCTCGCAGTGCCGCACGACGTCGGGCGCGATGAACGCGTCCAGGTCGTCGAGCTTTCGCTCGTTCATGGCGCTCTCGAAGCGCCGCATCAGGTCCTTGGTCTCGCCCGGGGTCAGCACTCGCGGACACCTCCGTGGTCGTCGTCGACCGCGGGCGTTCGGAGCGGATCTCGCAATCGTTACGGATGGGGCGGCTGTGGCACGACGTTCCGCCGGTCCTTGAGCCGCTTGGGCCAGTAGTGCTGGACGGCGGCGTTGAAGTGCGCGCCCAGCACGATCGCGAGCCCGATGAAGAACGCGGCGAGCAGGAACGCGATCGGGGCGGCGAGGGCGCCGTAGGTGTAGCCGGTGGTGGTGAGCCAGCTGATGTAGACCCGCAGCCCGGTGACCCCGGCCAGGAACACCACGGCGGCGAGCAGCGCGCCCGGCAGCCCGCGGTGCCAGGGCGGTTTCGCCGGCAGCGCGAGCTTGTAGAGCGTGGTCAGCGCCAGGACCAGCCCGAACGCGAGCACCGGGTAGTACAGCCAGCCGATCAGCGTGACGGCCGGGTCCTGCCAGGAGGCGGGCAGCAGCTTCGGCAGCCGGTCGGGTCCGAGGGCCAGCAGCGGCAGGGAGATGATCCCGCCGACCAGCGCCACGAGGTACATGAGCAGCGCCAGCATCCGCTGCCACACGGGATTGCGGACGCCGTACTGGTCGTGCGCCCGCGTGATCGCGTCGACGAACGACGACATGGCCGACGACCCGGACCACAGCGAGATCACGAAGCCCAGCGACACCAGCTCGCTGCGGCCGGTGGTGAGCAGCGTCGAGACGGTCGGGGCGATGATCTCGTCGACGACGTTGCGGCTGAACACCGTGGACACGCCGCGGATGATCTGCTGCTCGGCGAGGTCGATGGTGTCGGGGCCGAACCAGCCGCCGATGTAGCCGAGGCTGCCCAGCAGGCCCAGGAGCAGCGGCGGCAGGGACAGCGTCTGCCAGAACGCGGCGGCCGCCGACTCGCTGAAGATGTTGTCGTCCCACGCCCGGACGAGTGTGCGCTTCATCAGGACCCAGGCACCGTGGCGGCCGTACGGCCGGGGGTCGCCGCCGGCCGTGAGCCGGACGGTCGGGGCGTCGGGCGGGGCGGGCAGCGAGCCGGGCGGGGTGGGCGCCGAGTCGGGCACGGTGTCGGCCGGTCCGGACGCTCCCGGGGACGGGCCTGGCCCCCGGGTCCCGTCCGGGCGCGGGGGCTCGCCGGGGTGCGCCTGCGCGCACTCCCGGGACCGGCCCGCCACGTCCGTCACGCCCCCAGCATGCGCCGACCTGCGCCGTCTGTCTCGTCCGGATCCCGGCGCGTCCGCGGCGACTCCGGTCGGGTCAGCCGAGGAGGTCGAGGATCTCCTGGGCGGCCAGCGTGGGGGTCAGCTCCCCGGTGCGGACCTCGTCGGTGAGCGCGGGCAGCCGCTTCTTCACCCCCGGGTCGCTGGTGAGCCGGTCCATGAGCTGGTCGCGGACCATCGCCCACATCCAGTCGACCTGCTGGTCGGCCCGGCGCCGCGCGAGCTCGCCGGCCTTCTCCAGGGCCGCGCGGTGCTCGAGGACCGTGCCCCAGACCTTGTCGAGGCCCTTCCCGGTCTGCGCGCTGCAGGAGAGCACCTTCGGCCGCCAGTGCTCGCTCGCCGGCGCCATCATGTGCAGCGCACCGGCGAGGTCCCGGGCCGCGGCCTTCGCCTCCCGCTCGTGCGGGCCGTCGGCCTTGTTCACGGCGACGACGTCGGCCAGCTCCAGGATCCCCTTCTTGATCCCCTGCAGCTGGTCGCCGGTGCGGGCGATGGTGAGGAACAGGAAGGTGTCGACCATCCCCGCCACGGTGACCTCGGACTGGCCGACGCCGACCGTCTCGACCAGCACGACGTCGTAGCCCGCGGCCTCCATCAGCACCATCGTCTCGCGGGTGCGCCGGGCGACCCCGCCGAGCGTGCCGGCGCTCGGCGAGGGCCGGATGAAGGCGTTGTCGTCGACGGCGAGAGCGGCCATCCGGGTCTTGTCGCCCAGGATCGACCCCTTCGTCCGGGTGGACGACGGGTCGACGGCCAGGACCGCGACCTTGTGCCCGTCCCCCGTCAGCCGGGTGCCGAGCGCCTCGATGAAGGTCGACTTGCCGACCCCCGGCACGCCGGAGATCCCGACCCGCGTCGCGCCGCCGGCGTGCGGCTGCAGCTCCAGGAGCAGCTGCTGGGCCGCCTGCAGGTGATCGGCGCGCTTCGACTCCACGAGGGTGATCGCGCGGGCCAGGATCGTGCGGTTGCCGTCGAGCACGCCCTTGGCCAGCGCCGGGACGTCCGGCGGCTTCGGGGGCATCAGTCCGTCGACTCCGCGTGGTCCCCGTGACCCAGCGCGGCCGACAGCTTGCCCAGCAGCTCGACGGCCGACTCCGCGATCACGGTGCCGGGCGGGAAGACCGCCGCGGCCCCCATGTCGATCAGCTGCGGCACGTCGGCCGGCGGGATCACGCCGCCCACGA
The DNA here is from genome assembly GCF_027922425.1 of Pseudonocardia halophobica. GTDB lineage: Bacteria > Actinomycetota > Actinomycetes > Mycobacteriales > Pseudonocardiaceae > Pseudonocardia > Pseudonocardia halophobica. The sequence goes on from NZ_BSFQ01000007.1 coordinate 202,312, forward strand.
CGATCATGATGTCCTCGCGGCCCAGCTTGGCCAGCTCCTCCTTCAGCTCGGGCACCAGCGTGAGGTGCCCGGCCGCGAGCGAGCTCGCCCCGACGACGTGGACGTCGGCCTCGACGGCCTGCCGCGCCACCTCGGCCGGGGTCTGGAACAGCGGGCCCACGTCGACGTCGAAGCCCAGGTCGGCGAACGCCGTCGCGATCACCTTCTGGCCGCGGTCGTGCCCGTCCTGGCCCATCTTGGCGACGAGGATGCGGGGCTGGCGGCCCTCCTCCTCGGCGAACCCGCCGACGAGCTCGCGGGCACGGGTGATCGCCGGGCTGGCCCCGGCCTCCTCGGAGTACACGCCGGAGATGATCCTGATCTGCCCGGAGTGCCGCCCGAACACCTTCTCCAGCGCGTCGGAGATCTCGCCGACCGTGGCCTTCGCGCGGGCGGCGTCGACGGCGAGGGCCAGCAGGTTCTGGTCGAAGCCGCGCTCCGAGCCGTCCGCGATCGCCGCGGCCGAGTCGGTCAGGGCCTTCAGCGCCCCGTCCACGGCACGGGAGTCCCGCTCGGCGCGCAGCCGCTCGAGCTTCTCGATCTGCTCGCGGCGCACCTGCGCGTTGTCGACCTTGAGGACCTCGACGACCTCGTCGGAGTCGACCACGTACTTGTTCACGCCGATCACCGGCTGCCGGCCGGAGTCGATGCGGGCCTGGGTGCGGGCCGCGGCCTCCTCGACGCGCAGCTTCGGGATGCCGGCGTCGATCGCCCGGGCCATGCCGCCGGCCTTCTCGACCTCGGCGATGTGCCCCCACGCCCGGCGGGCCAGGTCGTAGGTGAGCTTCTCGACGTAGTACGAGCCGCCCCACGGGTCGATGACCTTGGTGGTGCCCGACTCCTGCTGGAGCAGCAGCTGGGTGTTGCGGGCGATCCGCGCCGAGAAGTCGGTGGGCAGCGCGAGCGCCTCGTCGAGCGAGTTCGTGTGCAACGACTGGGTGTGGCCCTGCGTCGCCGCCATCGCCTCGATGCAGGTGCGGACCACGTTGTTGTAGACGTCCTGCGCCGCCAGCGACCAACCCGACGTCTGCGAGTGCGTGCGCAGCGACAGCGACTTCGGGTTCTTCGGCGAGAACTGGTTCACGAGCTTCGACCAGAGCAGGCGCGCGGCCCGCATCTTGGCGACCTCCATGAAGAAGTTCATCCCGATCGCCCAGAAGAAGCTCAGCCGCGGGGCGAACTTGTCCACGTCGAGGCCGGCGTCGATCCCGGCGCGCAGGTACTCCACGCCGTCGGCCAGGGTGTAGGCGAGCTCGAGGTCGTTCGTCGCCCCGGCCTCCTGGATGTGGTACCCGGAGATCGAGATCGAGTTGAACTTCGGCATCTTCTGGCTGGTGTAGCTGAAGATGTCCGAGATGATCCGCATGCTCGGCTGCGGCGGGTAGATGTAGGTGTTGCGGACCATGAACTCCTTGAGGATGTCGTTCTGGATGGTCCCCGCGAGCTGCTCCGGCTTCACCCCCTGCTCCTCCGCCGCGACGATGTAGAGGGCGAGCACCGGGAGCACTGCGCCGTTCATCGTCATGGACACGGACATCTTGTCCAGCGGGATCCCGTCGAACAGCTGCCGCATGTCGTAGATCGAGTCGATCGCCACGCCCGCCATGCCGACGTCGCCGCCGACGCGCGGGTGGTCGGAGTCGTAGCCGCGGTGCGTGGCCAGGTCGAACGCGATCGACAGGCCCTTCTGGCCGGCCGCGAGGTTGCGGCGGTAGAACGCGTTGGACTCGGTGGCCGTGGAGAAGCCCGCGTACTGGCGGATCGTCCAGGGCTGGCTCGCGTACATGGTCGGGTACGGCCCGCGCAGGTACGGCGTGATGCCCGGGTAGGTGCGCAGGAAGTCCAGGCCCTCGGTGTCGGCCGCGCCGTAGAACGGCTTGACCGAGATGCCCTCGGGGGCCTCCCAGGCCTCCGGGCCGCCGGCCCAGTCGGCCGTGGGCGCCGCACCGGACGCGAGGTCCACCTTCGTGAAGTCGGGGATAGTCATTTCGCCCCCTCCAGAGCGGCGTAGACGTCGTCGATGACGGCCAGGGCGTCGCACCCGGCGAACAGGTACCCGTCGACGCCGTCGTAGGAACCCTTGCCCGCGAGCAGGATGCGCGCGGCGCCGGCCTCGCGCAGCGCGGCCGCCGTGGCCTCGGCCCGCTCGCCGTACAGGGCGTCGGTGGAGCAGAGGACGGCGACCGGGGAGCCGGACTTGCGGAAGGCCTCGGCGACCTCCTCCGGCGTCTCGGTCGGGCCGGCCTCCGGCCCGGCGACCCCGCCGGCCTGCAGGAGGTTGCGCGCGAACCCGGCGCGGGCGGTGTACGCCGCGAGCGGGCCGAGCGTGGCCAGGAACGCGGCCGGGCGGGCACCCGTCTCGGCCAGGATGGCGTCCGACCGGTCCCGGTACGCCTCGTAGGCCTCCGCGGGCCGGTACAGCGGCAGGCCGCCGCGGGCCACGGGCTCCGGCAGCGGGGTGCGCTCGACCGGCTTCTCGTCGAGGTCCGGGAACTCGCTGACGCCGGTGAGCGGGGTCCGGCGGGTCGCAACGCCCTTCTCCCGCTTCGCCCGGACCTCGCCGACCTTCTCGGCGACCAGGCCGGAGTCCAGCGCGGCGACGGCGCCGCCCGCGGCCTCGAGTTCCTGGAAGAAGGCCCATCCGGCGCGGGCCAGGTCGTCCGTGAGGTGCTCGACGTACCAGGAACCGCCGCCCGGGTCGATCACCCGGGACAGGTGCGACTCCTCGATCAGCAGCGCCTGGGTGTTGCGCGCGACGCGCCGGGAGAAGGGCTCGGCCTCGCCGATCGCGATGTCGAACGGCGGCACGGTCACGGCGTCCGCGCCGCCGACACCGGCCGCGAACCCGGCGACCGTGCCGCGCAGCATGTTCACCCACGGGTCCCGCTTGCTGAACAGCGTCGGCGAGACGACGGCGTGCTGGGCCTGGCCCGCGGCCGCCGGGTCGTCGGACAGGGCGCCCGAGGCCTCCAGGACCCGGCCCCAGAGCCGGCGGGCGGCGCGGAGCTTGGCGATGGTCGGGAACTGCTCGGCGGTGGCCGAGTAGCGGAACTCGAGCACGCGGGCGGCGTCGGACACCGGGAGTCCGGCGCCGGTGAGCGCGCGCAGGTAGGCCACGCCGGCGGCGAGCGAGAAGCCGAGCTCCTGCGCCTCGGACCCGCCGGCCTCCTGGACCGCGGTGGCATCGACGACCACGGCCCGCACCTGCGGGTACTCCCCCGCGACGCGGGTGGCGAGCGGGACCACCGAGTCGACGTCCGGTCCCGAGCCGGCGCGGGCCCGCAGGCCGATCGGGTCGAGCCCGAGGGTGCCGAGCAGGGCGTCCTTCGCGACGCCGCGCTCCTCGGCCAGGGTCAGGAAGGCCTCGGCGGCCTCCGCGGCCGACTCCCCCGCGTCGAGCACGACCGGGGCGAGGTCGAGCACGACGCCGTCGAGCGCCGCACCCAGCTCGGCCACCGGGATCCCGCCGGCGCCTACGGCGAGCCACACCGACGAGACGCCGTTCTCGAGGTCGGCCAGCAGGGCGTCGTGCACCGCCGCCGCGGAGGGCGCGGCGTGGTGCTGACGGACGTCCCACCCGTCCGGCACGTGCCCGCCGGCGCGCGAGCCGCGCACGAAGGGCAGGGCCCCCGGGACGCCGGTCGCGGGCAGGTCCGCGACGTCCTCGGCCGTGTAGAGCGGCTGCACGCGGAGGCCGTCGGCGGTGTCCCAGGCGAGCTTCTCGACGCCCGCGCCGAGCGGCGCGTCCTCGCCGATGCGCCCGGACTTCCGGACCACGCCGTCGACCGCCGCCGCCCACTGGTCGCGGGTGGCGTCGGAGAACTCGGCCGCGAGCACCAGGTGCTCCGGCGGCTCCGGGGCGTTCTCGCTGAGCTCCTGCTCGTCCACCTGGTCGGTCGGGGCGTCCTGCGGTGCCCTGCCTGATGTCATCCGCGCAAACTCCTCACCCACCCCGGCGAGCGCACACGCCGTGGTGCGTCGTCGCTACGCGGGGTTGTGCGGAGTCTAGTGACCGCCCACAGTCACGGTCAGCCGTGACCGGCCGTGATCTCCGACTCTGATCGCCCCAGCTCAGACCAGGGTGACGGCGTCGCCCGAGACGGTGACCGTCTTCTCGGGGAGCGGCTTCTTCGCAGGTCCGTCGGTCGGCGCGCCGTCGGTCACCGAGAAGTAGCTGCCGTGGCAGGGGCACACGATCTGGCCCTCCGCGACGGACGTCACCTGGCAGCCCTGGTGCGTGCACGTCGTCGAGAAGGCCTTGAAGAGCCCGGCGGTCGGCTGGGTCACGACGACCTGCTGCGCGGCCAGGATCACACCGCCGCCGACCGGCACCTCGGCGGTCTTCACGAGCGCGGCGGCCGCGGCGCCGCCGGGCTGCGGCGCGGCTGTGCCGCCCGCCTGCGGGGCGGCCTCGGGCTCCGGCGCCGCCGAGTAGGTGGCGCAGCCGGCGAGCGCGGCGCAGCCGGCGGCGCAGCTGCCGGCGAGGACGGCCCTGCGGTTCAGCAGGGCGGCGGTGGTGAGGAGCGCGGGACGGGGGCTCATGGTGGGGTCTCCGGGGGTCAGAAGGTCAGGCCCTTGGTGGTGAGGAACCACACCGAGGACGTGAGGAAGAGGCCGGTCAGCACGACGAACACCAGGCCGCCGAGGACGGGCAGGGCCCAGCGGGGGGCGTCGTGGCGGGGCAGGACGAGCATCTTGGCGGCGAAGGCGCCGTAGAAGAAGCAGCCCAGCAGCGAGTGCAGGAGCACGCGGAGGTTCGCGTCGGAGTAGCCGAGCGCATAGAGGCAGTGCACCGCGACCGGGATGGTCAGCAGCACGGCCAGGCGCCCGGACCAGCGGTGGACCGTGGCGGTCCCGCGGCCGGCGGGGCGGCGCTTCCCGATCCGCCCGTACATCCGCATCGACGTCCACAGCTGCACCAGCACCAGCACGAACGCGGCCGCGGTCAGCCAACTCTTGGCGGCGAGGCCGCTGGAGAAGCCGGCCAGGTTGATCGCGATGCCGGTGCCCTCGTGGACGCGGGCGTACACGCCGAGCCCGACGGAGATCGCGACGCCGACGACGGTCGGGACCAGGAGGGCGGCCGGCCGGGTGCCGGGGTGGCCCGGGGACTCGACGACCTCCGGGACGTCCGGCTGCCCCTCGACGTCGGCGCCGTAGGGGTGCGGGCCGGGGTCGAACCCGCCGAACCGGTCGAACTCCTCGAGCTCGTCGTCGTAGTCGGGGCGGTCCCAGGAGCGATGCCCCCAGGTGGGGTCGGCCCAGCCGCTGTCGACGCTGTCGTCGCGCCCGGCCTGGGCGGGCACCGCGGCGAAGATCGAGGTGGTGGCCTCCTGCAGCCCGGAGTCGAGAGCGGCGTCGGGCTGCGCCGGGACGATCGGCAGGTTCGGGTCGGTCGGCGGGTCGAACCGGCCCGGGTCGTAGTCCGGCCGGTAGCCGCCGGTGTCGGCGGCCTCGGGACGGTCGGTGGCGGGACGGTCGGTGCCGGGAAGATCGGTGCCGGCCTCGGTGGCGGGGTCGTAGCCGAGGTCGGTGGCACCGGTGCGCGGGGAGCGGCTCACGGGGTCCTCCGGGGATCGGGTCAGGCGGTGCCGAGCTTCTTCAGGACGGCCCGGTCGGTGGCCGCCCCGGCCGGCGTGTCCTCGGGCTGCGCCGAGAAGGGCCAGCTCTTGTCGCCCACGGCGACGGTGCCGAACACGGCCTGGTTCGTCGCGTCGGCGGTCAGGTCGCCGTCGACGCCGCTGAGCTGCAGCTTCCCGCCGTTGACGGTGCCCTCGAACCAGGACTCGACCTGCTTGCCGTCGCAGACGTACGCGACGACCTTGTCCCCCTCGACGCCCATCGCGACGGTCACCTCGTTGCCGGCGGAGCGGCCGGCGAAGGCGGAGTCGGTGACGGCAGGAGCCGCCTGCTGCTGGGCCTGCTGCGGAGCCTGCTGGGGGGCTGCGGCCTCGGGAGCGGCCTGGGCCTGCGGGGCGGCCTGGGCGGCCTCGGCGGGGGCGCCGTACCCGTCCGAGCCCGCCGAGCCGGACTGCGCGGTCGTGGTCACGGCCGGCGCGTCGTCGGGCCCGCCGGCCAGGACCGTGTTCACGGCGAACACCGCCAGGCCGACCGCCAGCACGGCGAGCAGCGTCAGCATCGGGCCGCGTGTCCTCATCGGTTCACCTCGTTCATGGGGGAGCGTTCACGAGAGGACACGGGCGCGGGCGGGACGCGGTTCACCGGTTCGGGAAAAAAGTTACGGTGAACCGTTCCCTCGGTGCGTCCGTGTCGCTGACGTGGACTTCGCTACCCTCACCGCGCTCCGCAGGGGCACGGGACCGCCGGTGGGTCCGGCCCGTTCCGCCCGCGGTGTCGTCCGTCGTCTCTCCGGGAGCGTGCATGGTCGGGTCGGGTCACCGGGCGCGGGGACGCGCCCGGGAACGCAGGGGTCCGCGGGACCCGGACGAGGCGCTGATCCGCGCCGTCTACGCCGAGCACGGGCGGGCGCTGCTGGCGTTCACCACCCGGCTGCTCGGCGACCGGGCGGCGGCGGAGGACGTGGTCCAGGAGGTCCTGGTCCGCGCCTGGCAGCACTCCGACGTGCTGACCAACGGCCGCGGCTCGGTGCGCAGCTGGCTGCTGACCGTCGCCCGGAACCTGGTCACCGACCGGGTGCGGGCCCAGCGCGCCCGGCCGTCGGAGGTCGAGGAGGACGCCGCTCCCCCGGTCCCGACCGGCGACCACGCGGACCGGGTCGTCGACGCCCTGACCGTCCTGCCCGCGCTGGAACGGCTCTCGCCCGACCACCGGGACGTCCTGGCCGAGGTCTACTTCCGCGGCCGGACGCTGCCCGAGGCCGCCGAGGTGCTCGGCGTGCCCCCGGGCACGGTGAAGTCCCGCTCGTACTACGCGCTGCGCGCCCTGCGCACCGCGCTCGGCCCGACCGTGGAGGGGGTGCCGGGATGACGACCTGTGGCATCGACGGCGGCGAGCTGTCCGCACACGTCCTGGGGCTGCTGACCCCCGAGGAGACGACGGCGGTCGAGGCTCATCTGGAGGGGTGCGCGCAGTGCCGCGCCGAGTGGGAGGACCTGCGCGCGATGACGCGGACGCTCGACGAGCTGCCCGACGAGGCCCTGCTGGAGGGCCCGCCCGACAGCGACCTGGTGCTGCACCGGGCGTTGCGGGAGATCCGCGACGAGCGCGCCGCGGAGCGCCGCCGGCGCCTGTTGACCCGCGCGGTCGCCGCGGCGGTGGTGGCCGCGGCGCTGCTCGGTGGCGGGGTCGTCGCCGGACGGGCGCTGGCCCCGTCCGCGCCGGCCGCCACCGTGGCGGCGGGGGCCCGGACCATGGAGGCGACCCAGGGCGCGGTCACCGCCGCGGTCACCGTGACCCCGGCCAACGGCTGGGTGCGGCTCGCGGCGAACGTCAAGGGCGTCCCCGCGGGCGAGCACTGCCGCCTGGTCGTGGTGGCCAAGGACGGCTCGCGGGAGATCGCCGGCGGCTGGGTGGTCCCGCCACAGGGCGAGGCTGGCGGCGTCCACCTCGACGGCAGCGCCGGCGTCCCTGTCGACCAGGTCGCGGGCGTGGTGGTGGAGAACACCGCCGGGGAGAGGTACGCGGAGATGAAGGTCTGACGGCTTCCTCGGGGACGTCCGCACTCCGGGGAAAGCCCGTCGTCGGGTAACGGCGGGCAGGGGCCGGGTCGAACGACCCTCCATGCACACGCGGGCGGGGCGGTGGGGTCGGGGCCGCTCGAATCTCGTGCTCGGCGAGCCGACCCCGGTGCGCGCGATGCCGCGCGGAACGCCGTCGTCCGGCGTCCTGGCGGTCCGCGCGCTGCGACAGGCGGATGAATTCGCGCGTGCGCGGTTGGCACTGCGGCCGCACATGGGCAGAGTCCGGGTGCCGATCCGCGGGGGGCGGTTCGGGGCGGTGGGACTCTCCTGTGAGGTTCCGGTGAGCGCTCTCGGCCGTCCCGCTCGCGTCGATTCCACTCCTGTCGGCGCGGATTCGTCGTCCGGCCCTCCCGTTCCCGGGGCCTCCGGGCGGCCGTGATGGTGCGCCACTGGCCCTTCGTCGGCCGCGCCGCCCAGTTGGCGCGGGTGCGACGGATCCGGTCCGGCCCCGGCGGCCGGGCGGGCGTCGTGCTGGTCGGGCCGGCCGGGTCCGGGCTGACCAGGCTGGCCCGGGCGGTCCTCGACGCGGCCGCGGCGGAGGGCTGGACGGCACGGTGGGTCATGGCGACGCGCTCGGCGTCGGAGATCCCCCTCGGCGCGCTGGCCCAGTTGCTGGTCGGCGCGGACCCCGTCGAGGGGCCGCAGGTGCTCACGCAGGTCGCGGGGCACCTCGTCGCCGGCACGAACGGGCGCGGCCTGGTCGTCGGGGTCAACGACGCCCATCTCCTCGACCCCGTCTCCGCGAGCGTGCTCCACCACCTGGCCGTGACCCGGTCGGCCTTCCTGGTGCTCGCGGCGCGCACCGAGGTGTCCGTGCCCGACCCGGTGTTCGCCCTGTGGAAGGAGAACCTGCTCGAACGTGTCGACGTCCACGAGTTCGACGAGGACGAGACGGCCGAGCTGCTGAGCCGGGTCGTCGAGGGCCGGGTGGCCCGGGCGACCGTGCAGCGGCTACACACCCTGACCGGCGGCAACGCGACCTATCTGCGCGAGTTCGTCGAGGAGGGGCTGCGTTCGCGCGTCCTCTCCCCGGTCGACGGGGTCTGGCGGTGGGAGGGACCGCTGCGCCCGACCCGCCGGCTGAGCGACCTGGTCCGCGCCCGCATCGGCCCGCTGCTCCCCGGGGAGCAGGAGGCCCTCGAGCTGCTGGCCTTCGGCCGCGACCTCGACGCCGACGGCCTGATGAGCCGCTACGGCGCCGACCTGCTCGACCGGCTCGAGCAGCGGGGCCTGCTGGTGTCGCGCGCGGTGGGCGACCGCGTGCGGGTGTCCCTCGCGCACCTGATCGACGTCGAGGTGCTGCGCTCGGCGACCTCGCCGCTGCGCGAGCGCGCGGTGTACCGGCTCCTTGCGGAGACCTTCGACGCCCCCGACCTGGAACCCGTGGACCGGATCCGGGCCACCTCCTGGCGGCTGGCCGGCGGGCTCCCGGTCCCCTCGGAGACCCTCGTGGCGGTCGCCCGGCGGGCCGCGCACGTCGCGGAGCCGGACCATGCGGCCGCAGTGCGGGTGGCCCGCGCCGCCGCCCGTCGCGGTGGCGGGTTCGACGCCTCCCTGACGCTGGCTCAGGCGCTGACGGCGCTCGGGGAGCCGGCCGCGGCCGAGGAGGTGCTCGCCGGGCTGCCCGCGGACGGCGACGAGCGACGGCTCCGCCTGGCGCTGGTCCGCCTGGGGATCCTGCAGTGGGGCGTCGGCTCGCCGGATCGCGCGGCGGCGCTGGCGGTGGAGGCCGACCGCGCGTCCCGGACCGACCCGGGGCGCCCGGACCTGCTCGTCCTGCGCGCGGCGGGTCTCGCGTACTCGGACCGCTGCGGCGAGGCAATCGCCACGGTCGCGCCCCTCCTCGACGACGAGGACCGGCTCGGCCCGCTGGCCGGCCCGGCACGGGCCGTCGCCGCCGAGGCGTGGTGCGGCACGGGACGGCACGAGGCCGCGCTGGCCGTGGCCGGGCGCGGCCGTGCGGCGCTGCCCGCCGCGGCCACCTGGACGGCCGGCTGGGGGCTCCCCCACCTGGACTCGGCGAGCTGCGGAGCGCTGGTCGGCCTGGGACGGTTGGCGGAGGCGGAGGCGCTCGCCGAGGCCGGGCACCGTCGTGCGGTCGACGCCCACCACCCCGTCGCCCAGGCCCTGTACGGGGGTTGGCACGGCATCGCCCTCGCCCGGCAGGGGCGGCTCGGTGCCGCCCTGGAGCGGTTGCAGGACGCGGCGGGCACGGTCCGGGACGGCGCGTTCCCGTTCCTGGCCCACGTGCGGGCACAGATCGCCGAGGCCGAGGCGATGCGGGGGGACGCCGTCGCCGCGGCGGCGGCGCTGCGGCACGCCGAACGGGCGGCGGAGGCGGCGGGCGGGGCCGGCGAGGCGTGGGTGGTGCTCGCGTCGGCGTGGACGGCGGCCGCCCAGGGCGGCGACGCGGTCACCCGCGCGCTGGACGCGGCCGAGCGCGCGCGGGCGATCTCCCAGCGGCAGGTCGAGCTGCAGGCGCTGCACGGGTGCGTGCGGTTCGACGCGGCGGAGGTGGCCCTGGAGCGGATCACCGAGGTCGCGGCGGGGGTCGACGGCCCGATCGCGCCCGCCTACGCCCGCCATGCAAGGGCGCTCGCCGCCGGCGACGCCCGCGCGCTCGGCGAGGTCGCCGACGTCTTCGCCGACCACGGGATGCTGCTGCTGGCCGCCGAGGCCGCGGCCCAGGCCGCCCGCGCGCACGCGCTCGCCGGCCGCAAGGGCGCGTCCCGGCTCGCGGCCACCCGGGCGCGGGAGTGGGCCGGACGGTGCGAGGGCGCCGCGACCCCGCCCCTGGCGTCGCTGGGCGCGGCCGGGGTGCTGACGTCCCGGGAGTCCGAGATCGCGACGCTCGCGGCCGCCGGGATGACGAGCAAGGCCATCGCCGCCAAGCTGATGGTGTCGGTCCGCACGGTCGACAACGTGCTGCACGGGATCTACCGCAAGCTCGGCGTGCCCGGCAGGCGGGAGCTGGCGGTCGCCCTGCGAGCGGGCGTGGAGGAGTGAGGCCGCGGCCTCCTGGTCGACGCTTTCCGGGCCGACGCCTTCCGGTCCGAGGGCCTTCATCTGAGGGCCTTCCGGCCGACGCGGACGACGGCGCCCATGAGTAGTCCGGTCTGCGTCGGGGCGCAGGGAAGTACCGGACTACTCACGACGCCGCACCCGGAACGCCCGGAGACTGCTGGCCGGCGACCGGCCGGTCGCCACCGCACGAAGGACGAGCCACGCACAGGAACGGGCAGGAGGGACCGTCATGGCCGACCAGAGCACGGGTGAGCACACCCGCAGCGGGGACGTCTTCGGGCACGAGCAGCGGGAGCACCGCGACGAACGGGATCGCGAGCGCGACGAACACCGCGATCGCGAGCGGGAGGAACACCGCGAGCGCGAGCACCGGGAGCGGGAGCGCGAGGAGCACCGCGAGCGCGAACACCGCGAGCACGAGCGTGAGGAGCGCCGGGAGGAGCGCGCGCGCGAGGAGCACCGCGAGCGGGAACGGGAAGAGCACCGCGAGCGGGAGGAACACCGGGAGCGGGAGGAGCACCGCGGCGAGCACCGCGGCGAGCACCGCGGGGAGCACCGCGGGGAGCACCGCGGGGAGCACCGCGGGGAGCACCGCGGGCACGAGGAACACCGCGGCCGGGAAGAGCACCGTGACCGCGAGGAGCACCGCGAGGGGCACCGGGGCGAGCACCACGACAGCGGGGAGCGGGGCCGGCACTTCGAGGGCACCCGGCGTGACGGCGACGAGCACCGCGACCGCGACGAGCACCGCGACCGTGGCGACTACCGCGACCGGGACCGCGACCAGTACCGCGACCGCGACGAGCACCGGGACCGGGACGAGCACCGCGACGACCGCCGCGACGACGACCGCCGGGACGACGAGCACCGGTACGAGCACCAGGACGTCCGCTCCGGGCACGACGACCGCTACGACCAGGGCCGGACCGAGGACCGCGGTCACGAGGAGCACCGCGACATGGAGGGGTCGCACGACGTCGGGACCGAGCACGTCTGATCGGTGGCCGGGAGGCGCGGTCCACGACCGCGCCGGTAGGGCCGCCGGGGGGTCGGCGGCCGGGCCGGGGGGAGCATGATCCAGCAGCAGGGACCGAGCGCCGCGGTGCGCTACGCCCGCGAGACCGTGGACCTGGCGATCGACGGCGCCGACGCGTACCGCCGGGACGATCTCGTCGAGCGGCTCCGCGGCGCCCGGGACCTGCTGTCCGGATCCGGTGTCACCGTCTACGTCGTCGGCGAGTACAAGAAGGGCAAGAGCTCGCTGGTCAACGCCTTGCTGACCACCTCGGTGTGTCCCGTGGACGACGACATCGCCACGTCCGTCCCGACCGTCGTGAGGTTCGCGACCGAGCCGAGCGCCCGGGCCACCTACGAGCCGCCGGACGGCGACGTCGGCTCGCCGTGGACCGAGACGATCGCGTTCGAGCAGATCGCCGCCCACGTCGCCGAGGGCGGCAACCCCGGCAACCGGCGGCGCCTGCGGTCGGTGACGGTGGGTGTGGACCGGGCGCTGCTGGAGTCCGGGCTGATCGTGGTGGACACGCCGGGGGTGGGCGGGCTCGGGTCGGTCCGCAACGCGGTGACCGCGAGCGCGCTGCCCTCGGCGCACGCCGTGCTGTTCGTGTCCGACTCCTCGCAGGAGCTCACGGCGGCGGAGCTGCGCTTCCTGCGGACCGTGGTCGAGCTGTGCCCCACCGTCCTGTTCGTCCTGACCAAGACCGACCTGTACCCGCACTGGCGGCGCATCCTCGAGCTCGACCTCGCGCACCTGGAGCGGGAAGGGGTCACGGTTGCGGCCTTCCCCGTGTCCTCACAGGTGCGGTCGGACGCGGCCGCCACCGCCGACGCGGAGCTGAACGAGGAGTCCGGGTTCCCGCCGCTCGTGCGCCGGATCGACGACGTCGTCGAGGACGCGGAGCGCGTCGCACTGCAGTCGGTGGGCGCCCACCTGCAGTCGGTGATCGGGCAGATCGTCCCCGCGCTCTCGGCGCGGGCCGCCGCGCTGGGTCGCCCGGAGGCGGCGGGCGACGTGCGGGCCGAGCTCGTCCGCGCGCGGGAGCGGGCGGACACCCTGCGCAGCCGCAGCGCGCGGTGGCAGCAGGTGCTGTACGACGGCTTCGCCGACATCTCCTCGGACGTCGACTTCGATCTCCGGGTGCGTACCCGGGCGGTGCTCACCGAGGCGGAGCGGGCGATCGAGGAGGGCGATCCGGCGCGCAACTGGGACGAGTTCGAGAAGTGGCTGCGCTCGCGGCTCGCCGCGGAGACCCTGGAGAACTACGCGCGGTTCACCAAGGCCGCCGACGAGCTGGCGGACCGGGTCGCCGAGCACTTCGAGCTGGTCGAGAAGCAGATCCTCACGGTCCGCGCGCCGGTCGACGTGCTGGAGCAGATGTCGATCGACACGACCGCGCTCGAGAGCCCGAAGAAGGTCACCGGGAAGCTGGCGATCTTCCAGAAGACCTACTCCGGCTACATGATGTTCACGATGCTCGCGCATCTGACGACGCTGGTGATCCCCAGCCCCGTGGGCATCGTCGCGGGCCTGCTGATGGGCCGCGCCGCACTGGGCGAGGAGCGGCGCCGGGCGATCGAGAAGCGGCGGGCGGCTGCACGCACCGCGGTGCGCCAGTTCGTGGAGGAGTTCTCGACGCAGGTATCGAAGGACTCGCGGGACACGGTCCGGCGGGCGCAGCGGGACCTGCGCGAGCGCTACACCAAGCGGGCCGAGGAGCTCCAGCGGTCGGCCTCCGAGGCGGTCGACGCCGCCCGCGAGGCGGTGCGCGACGACGAGGACGCCGCCGACGAGCTGCGCCGGCTGCAGAAGGACCTGCAGCTCTTCGCCACCCTCCGCACCCGCACGGAGCACATGCTGGCGCGGACCGCCCCGGAGGAGGCCCGGTGAGCGGGCCCGAGGTCGCCCGGCGGGTCGCCGCCCTCGTCGGGACGGCGATCGGCGAGTACGCCGGGAGCCCGGCCGAGGCCGAGCTGCGCGCCGTGGCCGACCGGCTCGCCGAACCGTTGCGTGTGGCGATCGCGGGACGGGTCAAGGCGGGCAAGTCCACGCTGCTGAACGCGCTGGTCGGGCAGCAGCTCGCCGCCACCGACGCCGGGGAGTGCACGCGCATCGTCACCTGGTACGTCGACGGGATCACCTATCGCGTGGCCCTCCACCCGCGCGCGGGGCCGCCGCGGCAGGTGCCGTTCGGGCGGGTGCAGGGAGCGCTCGACATCCGGCTCGAGGGGGTGACCGCGGCGGACGTCGAGCGGCTCGTGGTCGAGTGGCCGGCCCCGGCGTTGCGGACGATGTCGCTGATCGACACCCCCGGGATGGGGTCGAGCACCGGGCTCGGTGAGCGGACCGAGGCGCTGCTGACCCCGGAGGCCGAGCTCGACGCCGGTCCCGCCGAGGTCGACGCGGTGGTCTACCTGATGCGCCACGTGCACGGCGAGGACATCCGGTTCCTCGAGACGTTCCGGGACGGCTCGCCCGACCGCAACGCGGTGAACACGGTGGGCGTGCTCGCCCGCGCGGACGAGGTGGGGCACGCCCGCCCGGACGCGCTCGAGGTCGCGGGCAGGATCGCCACGCGCTACGCCGCGGACCCCCGGATCCGGGCGCTGTGCCGCACCGTCGTGCCGGTGGCGGGGCTGCTGGCGTCCTCCGCGGCGGCGCTGCGGGAGAGCGAGTACCGCATGATCGAGGTGCTCGCGCGCGCGCCGGACGTGGACCGGCTGCTGCGCACGGCCGATCGGCTGCGCAGCGCCCCCTCCGACGTCCCGCTGCTGCCCGACGAGCGCGTCGCGCTGCTCGACCGGTTCGGCATGTTCGGGCTGCGGCTCGCCACGCGCATGGTGCGCGACGGCGAGGTCGGCGGCGCCGGCGACCTCGCGGCGGCGCTGGCGGAGGCCAGCGGCCTGCCGCTGTTGCGGGCGGTGCTGGCGGACCAGTTCGCGGCGCGCGCGGAGATCCTCAAGGCCCGGTCGGCGTTGATGGGGCTCGAGGCGGTGATCCGGCGGTTCCCGCCGCCGGCCGGGTCCGGTCTCGCACGCGAGGTCGAACGGGTGCGTGCCGAGGCCCACGAGTTCGCCGAGATCGCGCTCCTGGACGCCGTCCGCTCGGGGGCGGTCCCGTTCTCCCCCGACGAGGCGGCCGCGGCCGAGCTCCTGCTGGGGGCGGCGGGGACGGACGCGCGGGCCCGGCTCGGCCTGTCCGCCGACGCCGGACCCCAGCAGGTCCGCAAGGCCGCGGCCGACCAGCACCTGCGGTGGCAGCTGCGTGCCGAACACCCCGGCTCGCCGCGCGAGGTCGGACAGGCGGCGCGGCTGCTGGTGCGCAGCTGCGAGGGCATCCTCGGCGAGCTCGGCCCCGGGTGAGCGGCGACCGGCGGGCCCGCCGTCGGGCAGGAGTCGTCGGGCACGAGCCGCCGGAATGAGTAGTCGGGGCGCGGCCGGCGTCCGGGGTGAGTAGCGCACTACTCATGACGGTCGCGGCGGTGGCCGGGAGGTTGACCGGGCGGGAGGCCTCGGGCCGTTGCCGCCCCCTGTGACGTCTGGAGGAGGCCCGGTGGGATACAGCCTCGGAATCGACCTCGGCACCACGTACACGGCGGCGGCCGTCGACCGCAAGGGCGCCGTCGAGATGGCCACGCTCGGCGACCGGACCGCGGCGATCCCCTCGGTCGTGCTCTGGCGCAGTGACGGCCCGGTGCTCACCGGGGACGCCGCGAACCGCCGGGCGATGATGGAGCCCGACCGGGTCGCCCGCGAGTTCAAGCGCCGCCTGGGCGACCCCACGCCGCTCGTCCTCGGCGGGGCTCCGCACTCGGTCGCCTCCGTGCTGGCCTCGCTGCTGCACGCCGTCGTCGACAAGGTCGCCGACCGCGAGGGCGGGCCGGCGGAGCACGTCGTCCTGACGCACCCGGCGAACTGGGGGCCCTACAAGCTCGAGCTGTTCGGGTCGGTGCCGCGGATCGCCGAGGTCGAGCACGTGACGATGACGACCGAACCGGAGGCCGCCGCGGCGCACTACGCGACGAACGAACGTCTGCCCGAGGGGGCGGTCATCGCCGTGTACGACTTCGGCGGCGGGACCTTCGACGCCACGGTGCTCCGGCACCGCGGCGGCTCCGGCTTCGAGACGCTCGGCGTGCCCGAGGGCGTGGAGGGCCTGGGCGGGATCGACTTCGACGAGGCGGTGTTCGCCTTCGTCGACCGGACCCTCGACGGGGCGGTGACCGCCCTCGACCACGGGGACCGGCAGAACGCGGCGGCGCTGCTCAGGCTGCGGCAGGAGTGCGTGCTGGCGAAGGAGACGCTCTCGTTCGACATCGAGACGATCATCCCGGTGCTGCTGCCGAGCCTGCAGGCGGAGGTGCGGCTGACCCGCGCCGAGCTCGAGGAGATGATGCGGCCGTCGATCGAGTCGACCGTCCGCGCCCTCCGCCGGGCCCTGCGGACCGCGGCGGTCGAGCCGGAGGACCTCCACGCCGTCCTCCTGGTGGGCGGCTCGTCGCGCATCCCGCTGGTGTCGCAGATGGTGTCCGAGGCGCTGGGCCGGCCCACCGCCGTCGACGCCCACCCCAAGCACGTCGTCGCGCTCGGCGCGGCGGCGCTCGCCGCAGCGTACGAACACCCCTCCGGCAACGGTGTCGGGACCGCGGACGGCGCGGATGCGGGAGCGGCCGCCCCGACGGCGGATCCACGTTCCGGCGAGGGTGCGGCGGACAGCGCAGCGCCAGTGGCCGGCGGCGGGGTGGCGGCGGGTCTCGCCGGTGCGTCCGTCGCGAGCCCCGCGCCGGCCGAGGCCCCGCCGCCCGTGCCGCCGGCAGAGCGCACCTCGCCGGCCGGGGCTCCGCCGCCCGTGCCGTCCCCGGCGGCTCCCGCCGAGGTCCGGGCGAGTGCCGTGCCCGTGCAGCCGGCTGCGCCCGAGGTTCACGCTCCGGGCGCCCCGGCGTCCGGCGCGGTGGGTTCTGTTCCGATTCCCGACCCCCGCGCGGGAGGAGGCGGGGACAGCGGCCCGGGGCGCGGTGGCGGTGCCGGTGCCGGTGGTGGGCGCGACGACGGCGGCACGGCGGTGGCCACTTCCCCCGCCACCACGACGGGTCCGCCCGCCGGTCCCCCGCCGCTCGCCAAACCACCCAGCGGCCGCTCGCGCCGTCCGCTGCGGATCCTCCTCGCCGTCGTGGCCGTGATCGTGGTGCTGGCCGGGGCGGGGATCGGCGTGTACCTGCTCCGCGGCGGCGGCGGCGCGTCGCCGGCCGCCGCCGGCGGTGTCGCCGCGAGCATCGCGAACCCGACCGTCTCCCGGACCACCCCGGTCGGGCAGAACCCGCAGGACGTGCTCCTGTCGCCCGACGGCCGCACCGCCTACGTCATGAACACCGGCTCCAACTCGATCTCCGTGATCGACACGGGCACCATGGGGATCACGGCGACCATCCCGGTGCCCAACGGACCGCCGCAGTTCGCCAGCATCAGCCCGGACGGCGCGCGCCTGTACGTGAGCGTCTACAACCCCGCCACCAACGCCGCCAACGCGGTCAACGCCGTCGACGTGGTCGACACGACGTCGCACGCGGTCACGCTGACCATCCCGGTCGGCCTGCACCCCTACGCCTCCGCGGTCTCCCCCGACGGCAACACCATCCTGGTCCCGAACCACGACTCCGCGGACATCTCGGTGATCGACTGGAGGACCAAGTCGGTGACCGGGAGGATCCCGGTGAAGCCCAACCCGCACTTCGTCGCCTTCACCGCGGACGGCTCGAAGGCGTTCGTCGCCGACCACGAGTCGAACGTCGTCTCGGTGCTCGACGGGCACACCTTCGCCGTCACCGCGGTGATCCCGGTGGGCCGCAGCCCGCACAGCCTGGCCGTGTCGCCCGACCAGCGCACCGTCTACGTCGTCGACTACGACCAGAACACGGTCTCCGTCATCGACATCGCGAGCGAGAAGGTCACCGGCACGATCCCGGTCGGGGCGAAGCCGCAGAGCGTCGTCTTCGCCCCCGACGGCAAGCACGCCTACGTCGCCAACAGCGGCGGCGGCACCGTCTCCACCATCGACACCGGCACCCGCGCGGTCGTGTCCACGGTGCAGGTCGGGCGCAGCCCGACCACGATCGCCGTGGCTCCCGACGGGCGCACCGCCTACGTCACGAACTTCGACGACAACACCCTCTCGGTCCTCGCGACCGCCTGACCCGCCGCGTCTCGCGGCGTCGGCGATGTGTCAGCGGCCCACGGGCTGGACGGGCGTGCCTTCGGGTGCCCGGACCTGGGGCTCGGCGGGCGGTGGCTGGGGTAGGCGCAGGCGCTTGAGGAGCAGCGCGTTGACGGCGACGAGGAAGCTCGATCCGGACATCGACAGCGCCGCGATCTCGGGTCGCAGGACGAGGCCGAAGGCGGGGGCGAAGACGCCGGCGGCGATCGGCAGGGCGATGGCGTTGTAGCCGACGGCCCAGGCGAGGTTCTGGCGCATCTTGCGCAGGGTGCCGCGGCCGATGTGCAGGGCGGTCGGCACGTCGAGGGGGTCGGAGCGCATGAGGACGACATCGGCGGTCTCGATGGCGACGTCGGTGCCTGCGCCGATGGCGATGCCCAGGTCGGCCTGGGCCAGGGCGGGGGCGTCGTTCACGCCGTCGCCGACCATCGCGACGCGCCCACCCCGCTCTTGCAGGCGGGTGATCTGCGCGGCCTTGTCGCCGGGCAGGACGTCGGCGATGACGGTGTCGATGCCGAGCCGGTCGGCGATGCGGCGGGCGGTGGCCTCGTTGTCGCCGGTGAGCATGACGACCTGCACGCCGAGCTCGTGCAGGGCCGTGACGGCCGCGGCGGAGGTGGGCCGGGGCGCGTCGGCGAGGGCGATCAGCCCGGCGGCGCGGCCGTCGACGGCGACGAGCACGGTGGTGCGTCCGGCCTCGGCGAGCTCGTCGCGACGCTGCTCGAGGTCGCCGAGGGCGATGCCCTCCCGTTCGAGCAGGCGCCGGTTGCCCACCGCGACCCGGCGGCCGTCGACGGTGGCGACGGCGCCGTGCCCGGGCACGTTGGTGAACTGCTCGACGGCCGCGACGCGGGTGTCGCGGGCCTCGGCGTGGGCGACGACGGCCCGGGCCAGAGGGTGTTCGGAGTTGCGCTCGACGGCCGCGGTCAGGGCGAGCAGCTCGTGCTCGTCGATCCCGTCGGTGACCAGGGCGGTGACCTCCGGCTCGCCCTTGGTGAGGGTGCCGGTCTTGTCCATCACCACGGTGTCGATGCGGGCCGAGGACTCCAGGGCGGAGGCGTTCTTGAACAGCACGCCGCGGCGGGCGCCCAGCCCCGTGCCGACCATGATGGCGGTGGGGGTGGCGAGGCCGAGGGCGTCGGGGCAGGTGACGACGACGACGGTGATGGCGAACAGCAGGGCCATGGTGAGCGGCTCGCCGGAGAACAACGCCCAGGCCGCGAAGGTGGCTGCGCCACCGAGCAGGGCGACGAACACCAACCAGAAAGCGGCGCGGTCCGCCAGCCGCTGGCCGGGGGCCTTGGAGTTCTGCGCCTGCTGCACCAGCGCGACGATCTGGGCCAGGGCGCTGTCGGCGCCGACCTTGGTCGCGCGGATCCGCAGGGTGCCGTCGGCGTTGAGCGTCGCGCCGACCACGTCGCTGCCGGGCTGTTTGTGCACCGGCAGGCTCTCGCCGGTGACCATGGACTCGTCGACGTCGGATTCGCCGTCGGTGACGGTGCCGTCGACCGGGATCTTGGCTCCGGGCCGCACGAGCAGCAGGTCGCCGACGACGACCTCGGAGGTGGGGACCTCGACCTCCCGTCCGTCGCGCAGCACCACCGCGCGGGGCGGGGCCAGGTCGAGCAGGGCGCGGACGGCGTCGTTGGCGCCGCCGCGGGCGCGCATCTCGAACCAGTGCCCGAGCAGCACGAACGCGGTCAGCACCGTCGCGGCCTCGTAGAACACCTCGCCGCCGCCGGTCAGCGTGACCACCAGCGAGTAGCCCCAGCCGGCGCCGACGGCCACGGCGACGAGCACCATCATGTCCAGCGTGCGGGCCCGCAACGCCCGGACCGCGCCGTCGAAGAAGATCCAGGCCGAGTAGAGGATCACCGGCAGACTGAGGATCAGGGCGAACACGTCGTCGCGCAGGCCGAACGGGGCCGGCGTGGTGAAGCCGAACACCTCGCGCCCGATCGGGGACCACAGCAGCACCGGCACCGACAGCACCGCGGCGACCAGGAACCGGTTGCGCATGTCGGCGACCATCGCCGCCATCGACATGTCGCCGTGCCCCGTCATCTCGTGCGGGGACACCTCCGCCTCCGGTGCGGCAACGGCGTGTGCGGTGTCCTGCCCGGTCGGGGCGGCGCCGGTGTCGCGGGAGTCGGCGAGCGGGTCGCAGACGTGCTCGGGCACCGAGCGGCCCTGGCAGGCGTAGCCGCAGTCGCGGATCCAGCCCGCCAGCTCGGCCACCGTGGTGCGGGTGGGGTCGTAGCGAACGGTCGCGGTCTGTGCGACGGGGTTGGCCTCCACCGCGTGCACGCCGGGCCGCCGGCCGAGCACCGTCTCGACGACGGCCTTCTCGCTCGCCCACAACACCCCGCGCACCTCCAGCACCGCGGTCTCGACCGGCCCGGTCGTGGTGCGCTGCGCCGTCATCGCTGCCTCCTTCGTCCGACGACCGCACCATATACCCCTAGGGGGTAGGCGTATAGGGTCGTGTGGCCTGGACGAGCGGGGCTTTGCCGAGCGACGTGCGCGGGATGGCGGTGAGCGTCCGCACTCGGACCGGGGGCGGGAGCACGCCCTGCTCGGTCAGCGCCTCGGCGAGGTCGCGGCGGACCAGGGCCTTCTCGACCTCGTCGACCGGGCCGACCGGGCCGGCCGGCAGCAGCAGGACCTCGAGCTCGCCGTCGGGAAGTTGGTTGATCTGCCAGCCGGCGGTGTGCACGGGGTCCATCACGTGGTGGAAGACGATCGGGTGCACGGCGCGCAATCCGCCCTGGGCGGTCGGGAAGGTCAGTGCCTCCTGCTCGCGGCCCTGGACTCCGGTGATCAGTGCGTAGGGTCGCCCACACGGGCAGTCATGCTGTCCGGCGGGGCTGACGCTGTCGCTCATCTCGTAGCGGATCAGCGGCAGTGTCCGGGAGAACAGCACGGTGACCAGGACCTTCGCTCCGTAGGTGCCCGCGGGGACGGGCTGGTCGTGCTCGTCGACGATCTCGCTGATGACGAGGTCTTCGAACAGGTGCATGCCCTGGTGGAGGCCGCACTCCGCGGCGATGGCGGCGGTCTCGGTGGCGGCGTAGACGTCGTGCGGGACGGTGCCCCAGGCCTGGGTGGCGAGCTGGCGGGTGGAGTCGGTCAGGACCTCCGAGGCGCTGAACACGAACCGCGGCGCGATGGCCAGGTGGCCGCCGAGTTGGCGGGCGGCCAGCAGGCGGAGCATCGAGGCGTAGGCGATGAGCATCTGCGGCCGCCAGGTGTTCAGCTGCTCGACGATGCTGTCCGGGTCCTCGCCGGCGTCGAGCCGCAGGGTGGGCACCCAGCGGCTGTGGATCGACGCCCCCACACGTGCGGACTGGTGGCTGGGGTCGGTGGAGCTGACGATTGCGGTCTTGACCCGACGCGTCGGGCCGGCTACCGAGCCGGCCCAGTCGAAGGCCCGGTCGTAGGAGCTGACGACGTGCACCCACTCGGCGAAGCCCCACACGAACACCCCGCGGCGTCCGGTCGTGCCGGCGGTGCCGGCGACGTAGTAGCGCCCGCGGAACAGCTCATCGCCGCGCGCCCGGGCCAGGTAGGCCTCGGTCGCGGCCAGGCGCACGTCCGGGCGGGTGGACACCTCGTCGAAATGCTCCATCAGCTGCGCCTTGGTCAGCACCGGCAGCTCGCACAATGGCGCGTCCAGCCGTCCGGCGTGCAGGCGCCGGTAGAACGGCGAGTGCGCGTAGGCGTGACGCCGCAGCCGATCCAGCTCGCGGGCCTGGTGGGCCTGTAGCCGGTCGCGGGTCCAGCGGTCCCGTCGGCGCAGGACAGGACGCCGGGCCAGGACCGCGCCCACCAGCACGGGCGTCCGCAGGACGGACGGCAGAAGCGTGGACGGCAGAGTGGGCGCGATCATCGGCTCCTCCGAGATCTCGCTGATGGGGCGGGATGTTTCCGTCGCCGCGGACGGCGGGTTAGGGCCGTTCGGACAGAAGGAGGTCAGGTCGTTGCTGCTTGACCGGCCGGCGGCCCAGGTGCTCGAGGTGAGCAGGCGTGCGCGAGATCAGGTGGCGCTGCGATGCGACAGAGCAGCCGGGCGGCCCCTCACCGGGCAGGCAGAGGTGGGCCGTGCCGGCCCACCTCTGCCCGTCCTCACGAGGTCAGAGAGTCGCGAGCAGCTGCTGCATCTCGGTGATCTCGGCCTGCTGGTCGTCGATGATCTTCTGGGCCAGGGCCTTGGCGTCCGGGTTCTGCCCCTGAGCGAGCTCGGTCCGGGCCATCTGGATGGCGCCGTTGTGGTGCTCGGTCATCATCTGCAAGAACATCCGGTCGAAGGCCGTGCCGTCGGCCTGGCCGAGTCGCTGCATCTGCTGGTCGGTCATCATGCCGCCCGTGCCCTGAGACATCGGCATGCTGGTGCTGCCGTTCATGCTGCCGTGGTCCATACCGCCCAGGGATCCGCTCGGGCCGGCCGAGCCGGTCTCCGGCTCGCCCCAGGCGGCGAGGAATCCGCGCATCTGCTCGATCTCCGGGCCCTGGGCCTGCTGGATCCGGGTGGCGAGCTGCTTGACCTGCTCGTTGCTCGCGCGCTGGGCCGCCATTTCCGACATCTGAACGGCCTGGGTGTGGTGCGGGATCATGCCCTGGACGAAGGCGGTGTCGGCGGCGTTGTGCGCAGCGCTGGTGGCAGCCGACGAGGTGGCCGCCGCGCTCGGGGTGGTCGACGTGCCGGTGGCGGTGTCGCTCGCGCCGCTACAGCCGGCGACGAGGACGACGGTGGCGGCGGCGGTGCCGAGCACGCCGAGGACGGACTTGCTGTTCACGATGAAGACGCTCCTGTGTGCAGACGGATGTGATCGGACCAGCGCTCTCCTGCGCTGGAGGCCGATCAGTTCCGCAGCACGCAGAGCTGCGCGAGCCGGACCGAGGTCGGTGGCGGCGCCCGGGGCCCGGCCACCGGCCGCCCACCCGTCGTCGACGCGTGCCGCCGGGTCGCTCTCCCGACCAGGAGGGCGAGCAGCGCCGCGGCCGCGAACGCGATCAGGGCGGTCAGCACCGCCAGGCACAGGTGGAGAAGATCGTGCAGCGCCGAATGTTGCCCGGGCCGGTCCGTGCCGACGGTCGAGTCGGCCCCGCGCATCACCGGCGCCACCCCCGCCCCTGCAGCGGTGCTCGCCGTCGTCATCGGGTGGCCGAGGGAGGAGTCGGCAGCGTGGGCGTCGACAGCGGCCATCGCCGCCGGAGCCGCGAGGACCGCGGCGAACGGGTGCACGGTGGACGGGGAGCCACCGAGATGGGCCGCAGCCTTCTCGGCGTGCCCGGTGGCATCGTGGCAGGCGACGGTGGAGTGCATGGTCACCACACCCACAATCAGCGACAGCATCAGCAGAACCTGCTGCAAGCCGCGTCGCCCGACCCCGTCCACGAACCCGACGATAGCGACGCGCGCCCGACCGCGCCCGCAGCCCCGCAGCCCGGGAGCGAGGGTGAGCCGCGCGACCTCACCGCCGCACGCGCATCCGGTGACCGATTTCCCACGCAGGCCCTCGCATAGGGTACCCCCCTAGGGTATAGTCGTCGGCAGTCGGACGGGAGGAGTCGCCGTGAACGGGTACGCGGACACCAAGGACAGCCACCTCAAGCGGATGCGTCGGATCGAGGGCCAGGTCCGCGGCATCACCAGGATGATCGAGTCGGACAAGTACTGCATCGACGTGCTCACCCAGGTGGCCGCGGTGAACAAGGCCCTGGAGGCCGTCGCGCTGAACCTGCTCGACGAGCACCTCAAGCACTGCGTCACCGACGCGGTCGCCGAGGGCGGGCAGGTCGCCGACCAGAAGGTGGCCGAGGCGAGCGCCGCGATCGCCCGCCTGGTCAGGTCCTGACCGGCGTGGGGCGCGGCCACGGCGCCGCGCTCCCGCCCTTCGCGCAAGCGCAAGCGCAAGCACCGGCTCCCCGCCGGCTGCTCGGTTCGTCGTGTCCGCACCACCCGGCGGCGGACCGCAGGGAAGAAAGGCACACGTGATGGCCACCAGCACCTACACCGTCACCGGGATGACCTGCGAGCACTGCGTCGCCTCGGTGCGCGAGGAGATCGGCGAGGTCCGAGGCGTCCGCGCGGTCGCCGTCGACCTGCCCACCGGCGCGGTCGCCATCACCAGCGACACCTCGGTCGACGACGCGGACATCCGCGCCGCTGTCGAGGAGGCCGGCTACCAGCTCGCGGCCTCGTAGCCGCACCGACCCAGCCCCCGACCGTCGGGTCGGCGGGCACCCGGCAAGGGACTGAACATGAACACTCTTGCGAAGCTCTCCGCCTACGGCGCGGCGCTCGCCCTGCTCACCGTCGGGGCGTACGCGACCGGATCCGCAGTCGGTCCCCTCACCAGCCCCGCCCCCGCCGCCTCGACGGCCGGGAACCCGGGCACGTCCGGCGGCGGGAACGCCGGCCACGGGGACGTCCACAGCGGCGCCGTCCCGGAGACCGCAGACCAGCCGGCCGGGCTGGCGTCGAGCAGGGGCGGCTACACCCTCACGCCCACCGCCTCGACGCTGCCCGGCGGGACCACCGACCTCGCCTTCCGCATCACCGGCCCCGACGGGGCGCCGGTCACCGCGTTCGACGAGGAGCACACCAAGCGGCTGCACCTGATCGTCGTGCGCCGCGACACCACCGGCTTCCAACACCTGCACCCGACCATGGACCCCGACGGCACCTGGCACACCCGCCTCGACGTCCCCGACGGCGGGGTCTACCGGGCCTTCGCCGACTTCACCCCGACCGGCGGGCCGGCGACGACCCTCGGCGTCGATCTGTCCGTGGCCGGCACCTACGCCCCGGTCGAGCACCCGACCAGCAGGACCGCCGAGGTCGACGGCTACCAGGTCCGACTCGACGGCGAGCTGACCCCGGGCCGGTCCTCACCGCTGACGCTCACGGTCACCCGCGACGGCGTGCCGGTGAACGACCTGCAGCCCTACCTGGGCGCCTACGGGCACCTCGTCGCGCTGCGGTCGACCGATCTCGCGTACCTGCACGTGCACCCCGACGGCAGCCCCGGCGACGGCCGCACCGCTCCCGGCCCGCAGATCCGGTTCGTCGCCGAGGTCCCCTCGGCCGGGAGCTACCGGCTGTTCCTGGACTTCCAGCACGCCGGAACGGTGCGCACCGCCAAGTTCACCCTGCCCACCGGACCGTCGGGCACGGCAGCTGATCCGGCACCCGAGCCGGCCCCGGCGGCACAGCCCGGCGGCGCGGCGGGTCTCACCCCGCACGAGGCCGCCCACTCCGCGGGCGCAGGAGGGGGGCACTGATGTCCACCACCAGCCACACCTCCGCACCGGGCACCGATGCGGGCACGGTGACCGAGGTCGAGCTCGCGATCAGCGGGATGACCTGCGCGTCGTGCGCCAACCGCATCGAGCGCAAGCTCAACAAGCTCGACGGGGTCGCCGCCACGGTCAACTACGCCACCGAGAAGGCCAGGATCCGCGCCGCCGGCGGGATCAGCACCGACGATCTCGTCGCGACCGTCGAGGCCGCGGGCTATCACGCCCGCCTGCCCGAGCCGCCCGCGCCGCATTCCGGTATCCCGTCGGGGCCGGACCAGCGCCGCGACGACGCCGAGCCGGAGCCGGATGAGCTGCGCGACGCCCGGCAGCGACTGCTGACCTCGATCGTCCTGTCGGTACCGGTCGTGGCCCTGGCGATGGTCCCGGCCTGGCAGTTCACCTACTGGCAGTGGATCTCGCTGGTCCTGGCCGCGCCGGTGATCGTGTGGGGAGCGCTGCCCTTCCACCGGGCTGCCTGGACGAACCTGCGCCACGGCGCGGCGACCATGGACACTCTGATCTCGCTGGGCACCCTCGCGGCCTTCGCCTGGTCGTTGTACGCGCTGCTGTTCGGCACCGCCGGCACCCCGGGCATGACGCACCCGTTCGCGCTGACCATCAGCCCGTCGGACGGGGCGGGCAACATCTATCTCGAGGTCGCCGCCGGGGTCACCACCTTCATCCTGGCCGGGCGCTACTTCGAGGCCCGCTCGAAGCGTCGCGCCGGCGCCGCACTGCGGGCGCTGCTCGAGCTCGGTGCCAAGGACGTTGCCGTGCTGCGCGGCTCCGGTGAGCTGCGGATCCCCGTCGGGCAGCTGGCCGTCGGCGACCGGTTCGTGGTCCGGCCTGGGGAGAAGATCGCCACCGACGGGACCGTGGTCGAGGGCAGCTCCGCGGTCGACGTGTCGATGCTGACCGGCGAGCCCGTGCCGGTCGAGGTCGGCGTGGGCGACGACGTGGTCGGGGCGACCGTCAACGCCGGCGGCCGGCTGATCGTCGAGGCCCGCCGGGTCGGCTCGGACACCCAGCTCGCCCAGATGGCCAAGCTGGTCGAGGACGCCCAGACCGGCAAGGCGGCCGTGCAGCGGCTCGCGGACCGGATCTCCGGGGTGTTCGTGCCGATCGTGATCGCCCTCGCCGCGGTCACCCTGGGGTTCTGGCTGGGCACCGGATCCGGTGCCGCGGCGGCGTTCACCGCCGCGGTCGCAGTGCTGATCATCGCCTGCCCGTGCGCGCTCGGGCTGGCCACCCCGACCGCGCTGCTGGTCGGCACCGGCCGCGGCGCCCAGCTCGGCATCCTCATCAAGGGCCCCGAGGTGCTGGAGTCCACCCGCCGCGTCGACACGATCGTGCTGGACAAGACCGGCACGGTCACGACCGGCCGGATGACCCTGGCCGGGGTGCACACCGCGGACGGGGTCGACGAGCTGGAGGTGCTCCGGCTCGCCGGGGCCCTGGAGGACGCCTCCGAGCACCCGATCGCCCAGGCCGTCGTGCGCGCGGCCCGCGACCGGGTCGGGCGACTGCCCGAGGTGGCGGAGTTCGCCAATCACGAGGGCCTCGGCGTGCAGGGCGTCGTGGACGGGCACGCCGTGCTCGTCGGGCGGCCCCGGCTGCTGCAGGACTGGAGCCGGCCCCTGACCGGGGAGCTCGCCGCCGCCGCGCAGGCCGAGGCCGCGCAGGGCCGCACGGCGATCGCCGTGGCCTGGGACGGCGAGGCGCGGGCGGTGCTGGTGGTCGCGGACGCGGTGAAGGACACCTCGGCGGAGGCGATCACGCGGCTGCGCGGGCTCGGGCTCACCCCGATCCTGCTCACCGGCGACAACCGGGCCGCGGCCGAGGCCGTCGCCCGCGAGGTCGGGATCGACGTCGGTCCGCAGACCGTGATCGCCGACGTCCTGCCCAGTGACAAGCTGCGGGTGATCGAGGACCTGCAGACCCGGGGCCGGGTCGTGGCGATGGTCGGCGACGGGGTCAACGACGCCGCCGCGCTGGCCCGGGCCGATCTCGGGCTCGCGATGGGCACCGGCACCGACGTCGCCATCGAGGCCGCCGACATCACCCTCGTCCGTGGCGACCTGCGCACCGCGGCCGACGCGATCCGCCTGGCCCGGCGCACCCTGGGCACGATCAAGGGCAACCTGTTCTGGGCGTTCGCCTACAACGTCGCCGCCCTGCCGCTGGCCGCCCTGGGCCTGCTCAACCCGATGCTCGCCGGCGCCGCCATGGCGTTCAGCTCGGTCTTCGTCGTCGGGAACAGCCTGCGGCTGCGCCGGTTCCGCCCGACGGCACGCTAGGCGCCACTGCGAGGTCTCGCCGACAGATGGTCCCGTGGCCGGCTCGTCCCAGGACGAGCCGGCCACGGACCGAAGGATGGTCCAGCAGGGAGGACTTCCGCCTCACTGAGCAGGCCATTTTCCTCTGCGACTCGCTGCGCTTCCTGGGACAGCGTGGTCCGTGGGCCTCGGGTTGCGCCCCGGAACCGGCATCTCGGGGGTCAGGGCCGGGCCACCTGTCTCGCAGCGGGAAGGATCGCGGCGATGAGCATGCGAGCGGCAGGATCGTCAGACCGCAGTGCGCTGACCCTCAGCGGTGCGCTACTGCTCGGGGGCTTCGTCGTGAACGCCATCCAGCGGATGCTCTTGCATCCGACCGGAGAGGAAGACAACCACGAAGCGATCTTCGCCGCGTACGCGGCGAGCGGCGCCTGGGTCGCCACCCACCTCGCGGAGTTCCTCCTCGTGCTCGTGGCCCTTTCCGGCCTGCTCGTGCTCTGCCACGCCCTGCGACGAGAAGCGCCCTCTCTCGCGCTGCTGGCCACGGGGGCGATCATTGCGAGCGCCGGGGCCTGGGCCGTACTCCAAGCGGTGGACGGCGTCACGCTCAAGCAGAACGTCGAGGCGTGGGCCGCCGCAGCGGAGACCGAGAAGCCGACCCGCTTCGCCGATGCCGAAACCACCCGCTGGATCGAGTGGGGCGTCCAGAGCTACTTCCGGGTCCTGCTCGGCGTGGCCTTCGTGCTCGTGGGCGCCGCAATTGTGGTGAGCCGCCTCCTCGCGAGCTGGCTCGGCGTCCTCCTGGTGGTCGGCGGCCTGCTCTCCCTCGTCATAGGGGTCTCCATCGGCTACGAAGGACTGGAGAGCGGCTTCCAGGACGCCGTCGGCATCGCCCTGCAGCTCGTCATCCTCGTCTTCGGCGTCGGCCTGCTCGTCGTCGGACTCACGTCGCGAGAGCCGGCTGCCCCCGTGGCCGGCAGGTAGATCGGGCGGACGTCACGGGCCCCCGGTGCCCTCCTCGTCCATGGGCTCGTCACTGGAGGCGGGCGCAGCGAGGTCCCACACCGAGCATCCGTCCCGCTCGCCGGTGCGCAGCCGGCGGGCGTTCTCGGCCAGCCAGGCCGCCAGCGGTCCACCGGGCGGGACGAGCTGCGGGTCGCCCACGACCAGGTGCCGGGCGCCGGCGTCGCGGAGGCGTGCCACCTCCTCCGGGGTGTGCCGATCGGCGGCCAGGCTCCACCCCTTGCGGTCGGCCAGGAAGAACACGACCGGCTCCTGGTAGTTGTTGGTCACCCCGTCCTCGACCGTGCGGCTGGTCGTCGACACCACGGCCAGATCCGACGGGGTCGACACGGCATCGAGCGCGATCGCGCAGCTGCCGAACACGCCGGCCTTGTCCTGCAGCGACTGGGCGAACACGTTGACCGCCTGTGCCCCGAGCAACAGCCCCACCACGGCCGCGGCCGCCGCGGTGACCGGCCGGCTCAGCCGGGCCCGGACCGGGCCCAGGACGACGCCGACCCCGACACCGACGGCGATCGCGGCGTAGGGCAGCGAGTAGACGTGGTACTGGATGCCCAGGTCGGTACTGGTGTAGCGGCCGGCCGCGAAGTAGTAGACCGTCAACGCCATCGCACCCGCGCCCAGCAGCGGCAGCGGCGACACCCCGAGCACCGCCGAGGAGCCCTGTGCCGGTGAGCTGTCCGCGCGGTGCCGCCACAGCCGGAACACCCCGAGCGCTGCGAGCGGGAGCCCGACGAGCCCGTAGATGAAGATCGTCTCGGTGCGGAGGTTGCCCAGGTAGAACGCCGGGCTCAGCCACAGCGACAGGCTGCCCCACTTGCTGTCCCCACCGGAGATCACGCCGAAGGTGTTGCCGTAGGTGGCGTGCAGCGACGCGGCATGGCGCAGCCACAGCGCCGGCGCGACCAGGGCCGCGACCCCGGCGACGTACAGCGAGGGGCGGCGCAGCCGATCTCGCGCAGCGAACACCACCCACAGCCCGATGACCAGCCCGATGTGCAACGACGTCGGCTTGACGAGAGCCGCCGCGGAGGTCGCGGCCGCCGCCCACACCAGGAACGCGGGCCGGTCTTCCTGCAGCCAGCGGCAGAACCCGAGCAGCGCGAGAACGGAGAACGCCAGCACCGTCGCCTCGGGCATGAAGGCGCTGCCCCACCGCATGAACGCCGGGGACAGGAAGAACGCCGCCAGCGCCCATCGGGCCGCCGTGGCCGGCAGCAGCCGCCGCACCAGGCCCCAGAACGCGGTCGCCGCGACCAGCATGAACGCCAGCGAGATCAGCCGGCCGAGCACGATGTGCTCACCGAACACCAGATAGGTCAGCCCCGTGAGCCAGGGCGACAACGGGAACTCGGTCTCCACATAACCCGGGCCGGACCCGCCCCAGTCGATCTGCGGGAAGAAGATGTTCATCCCGTTCGCCGCGAAGTTCCGCGCGATCGTGGCCGTGTCCGACTGCCGCCAGATGTCGCCCGGGTAGGCGGTCATCGGCGCGAACGCGCGGACCACCGACAGCACGACGACGACCGCGGCGATCGCCACCACCCACCAGGTCGGTCCGGCCGACACCGGCCGGCCCGGGGGCGACGTGTCGGGCGCTGCGGGCGTCGATGCACTGTCGGCGGACCGGCGGGGACGGAGATTCTCGGTGGGGAGGTCAAGACTTGATCCGTGCGGGGAATCCGCACCCTGGGACATCACAGCTCAGTCACCTTGCCGAGGGCAGAAGAGGGAGGCGCCACGCGCCTTCGAGGAACCGCCCGGTCACGGTGAGGACCCAGCCCGGCGTACCGGGCACCGAGGGCGGCGTGTGCAGGAGTTGCAGAACGACCGGCGACGGTCGATCTACGTCCGCATCACGCACAGCCGGTAAGGCGACGCCTGAGCTACGAGGTGATCGAGGAGCTGCGCATCCACGGCCCTGATCACTGCTGGTGGGGCAAGGGGTGCCGTCGAGACGACGGCGGTCGCGGTGGGCGCGGTCAGCATCGCGCGCCCGGGGGGCGCTGTCGCGGCGGCATCCGACGTCGCCCCTGCCCCGCACGTCTCGGCCACCCGGACGCCCTGGCCGGCTCGCTCAGCAGCACGGCCAGGCGTAGCGCGGTGGACGGCGGTGGACGCACTGAGCCGCGCGGTCCCCGCGTCCGGGTTCTCGGTAGCGCTGAGCACCCGCCCGTCGCCGGTGTCCGCGCCGGAGTCGTGCTGGTCCGGATCGGCGCGATGAGCGACGAGCCCGACGGCGGCCGGTGCGTTCGCAGCGCTCCCGGCTTCCGCCCGGCCCGGGCTGTCGGTGCAGCAGCAGAGGGCGAGCGCGCCGCCGACCAGCACCAGCACCGCGGCCACCGCGAGCTGCCGCACACCGAAGCTGCCCCGACGCCGGAGCCGGCCGAGCGACGCTCTGAAGAGCGTCCCGGCCGTCCTACGCGTCAGCGCTCCGGTCACGAGCGGGAAGCCTAAACGGGCGAGTTGAAGACACGCTGAGGGCGTTCCCGTAACGCCTCGTGCAGCTGTCGGCTAAGACCTGGTCTCAAAGTTCGATATACGTCCCTCCGAGTCCTTCCGGTGCCTGCCCGGCGATCGGCACGGTATGGGCCGAGTGCCTCAGGGCGTGGGCCAGTTGATGAGGCGTTGGTGGCCGAGCGCCGCCCCAACCGGTCGGTCCCGTCATGACCGGTACCGCCTGCCCTGACACGGGCAGCCGACGACGCCGCCAGGCCCCACTCACTCGGGGTCGTCGCTAACGCCGACGTGGCGGTCGCCGCGACCGGGACCGGCGCTGCCTCCGGCCCCTGACTGTGAAGGTGGCGCTACCGGCCCGGTGATGGTGGGTTGGTGGTCGACAGCGGCGGGTGTGGCTCTCCGTCTGACTGGCCCCTCGGTCATGGG
>NZ_BSFQ01000008.1:0-218302 GCF_027922425.1 Pseudonocardia halophobica
GCGCGGCGGGTCCAGGCCAGGGCGGCGCGGACTTCGTCGGACCAATCGCGTTCGCTCCAGCCGGGTTGGGTGGGGTCGTCGGTGCCGAGGGCGACCAGGGCCCGGTAGAACCCGGCCCGGGAGTGGCTGTGCTGGCGGTGCCAGGCCTCGACCACGGTGAGCCGGTCGGGCAGCGGCAGGGTGATCGGGTCGATCGCGGCGAGGGCAGCGGCGAGCGCGGGGCCGGGCGGGAGGTCCGCCAGGTCCTGGATCAGCTCGGCCTGCTGCACGCGTCGAACATACATTCGACCACCGACAAGATCGGGTCCTCTGCGGGCGTCTCGATGAACTTGTTGCCTCATCTGCGCAGATCGGTGAAGCAGTGGGCGTGGAGATGCCGGCGTGGTGGCGACCGGAGTACGCGACGTGCGGCCTCGGCTCAGAGAGTCGCGGTGCCGAAGCTGGTCTTGGCTGAGCTCGTCCGCATCGTCACGAATCGGCCTCCTCGGTCCGAGCGATGTGCCGCGGGCTCGTCAAGTGGGGCGGCAGCCCGCATACGCCAGGTCTACGACTGGTCGGCCGCCGAGCGGGGCCTGCCCGGCGTGCGCGACCTCCTGACCGACGGCAGCCCGTACTACGCCTGGCCCGCCGACGACCGCCGGCCCTGGTTCCCGAGACCGGGCGTCCTGGCCCGGGCGGGACGACGGGCCCTGCCCCCACCCTGAGGCCGGACAGGGCCGACTCCGCCGCTGAGGCCGGACGGGGTCGACCCCGTCCGGCCCGACCCTCAGCGGTAGTTCGTGAACTGCAGGGCGATGCCGAAGTCCTTGCTCTTCAGCAGCGCGATGACGGCCTGCAGGTCGTCCTTCTTCTTGCCCGAGACGCGCAGCTGGTCGCCCTGGATCTGGGCCTGCACGCCCTTCAGCTTCTCGTCGCGGATGGTCTTGCTGATCTCCTTGGCCTTGTCCGAGGCGATGCCCTGCAGGATCTTGCCGGTGACCTTGTAGATCTTGCCGGACGGCGCGGGCTCGCCCACCTCGAACGCCTTCAGCGAGATGTTCCGCTTGATCAGCTTCTCCTTGAAGACGTCGACCGCGGCCTTCAACCGCTCCTCGGTCCCGGACTCGAGGGTGATCGCCTCCTCACCGGCCCAGCTGATCGAGGTGTCGGTCCCCCGGAAGTCGAACCGCTGGGAGAGCTCCTTCGCGGCCTGGTTGAGGGCGTTGTCGACCTCCTGCCGATCGACCTTGCTCACCACGTCGAACGACGGGTCGGCCATGGGCTCCTCCTTGCTGGCGGCCCCCCTCGTGGGGGCCGGATCTCGCTGTCGTATCCTTCTCCCTGCACGTCGGCGAGGCCGACGGCACCCCGGCAGGTTGCCCGAGTGGCCAAAGGGAGCGGACTGTAAATCCGTCGGCTTAGCCTACGAAGGTTCGAATCCTTCACCTGCCACACCCTCGGGGTACGGCCCCTGACCAGCGGAGACGCGGGTCAGGGGCCGTTCTCGTATGCCGATGTCCTCCGACGGTCGATGACTCCCGCCCGCCGCCGCGGTCCTGTGTAGGCGACGCAGGGAGGCGATTCCGTGGCGGTGATCGAGGACGTCCGGTTGCTGGGCACCGAGCTGGAGCGCTCGTACCAGGTGTACGTGCGCGGCCGATTGAAGTTCCGCGTCAAGCAGATCGTCTACGTGGCGTTCTCCCTCGACGAGCGCGAGATGGGCTTCGCGTTCCCCAAGGAGGAGCGGGCGGCGCTCGTCGCGAGCGAGCCGCACAAGTTCCGGCTGCCGTCGGCGTCGGACATGCGCTTCAACTGGGTCCACGCCGACCTCGCGGCACTGGACGCGACCGAGGCCCGGGAGCTCGTCGTCGACGCGTGGCGGATGGTCGTGCCCAAGAAGGTCTCGCGGGCCTACGACCTCACCCATCCCGGCGGCCCGGGCTGACCCGGCCCGGGCACCGTGCTCACGCCTCCAGGCCCTCCTTGCGCAGGTACCAGACGTGCCAGGCGATCAGGCCGGCCAGCGCGGCGAACCACACGACCGTGGTGACCAGGGCGATCAGGTCGATCGGCAGGGTGTAGACGAGCACGACGTGCACCACCGCGTTCGCCAGCAGCACCGCCCCCCAGGCGGCCGTGTCGATGCGCAGCCCGCGCCGGAACCGCGCGTCGGTGTCCCAGCGGGCCGCCCAGGTGGCCGCGCCCTCGGCGCCGCGCTTGATCTCCGCGATCGTCCGGCCCAACGTCAGCTGGGCCGGCCTGCCGACGACGACCGACACCAGCATCCAGAGCCCGAACAGCCCGCCGAGGGCGGCGGTCCAGCCCTCGCGGATCGCGAGCGTGCGGGGGTCGTCCGACAGCAGGCCGAGCACGACGGACAGCACCAGGACGCTCAGCGTGACCAGCGCGACGAGGTCGATCCGGCGGTTGCGGACGACCGTCCACGCCACGTACGGGGCCGCCACGAGCACCCCGGCCATCAGCGCCCACCACTGGCTCACCCCCGCCGCGCGCAGCCCGTAGAAGAGCGCCATCGGCACGAGGACCTCGAACACCACGGTCAGCACGTTGGCCCGGACCACCCGGCGCAGGCCCGCGTCCGAGGCAGGCCTCCCCTCGACCGTCACGCCGATTCCCCTTCGGATGTGGTCGCGCGGACGTAGAGGTCGGCGAGCTCGCGGCCCAGGCGGGCGAGCTCCGCGGGGCCGGGCGGGTCGGCGGCCGCGGTGGCGACGACGGCGTCGAGCCCACTGGTGAGCGCGATCGTCACGGCCCGGACGTCGAAGGGGCGGAAGACGCCCGCCTCCTGCCCGGCGCGGAAGTGCTCCTCGAACACGGCCGGGCGGCCGCTGACGCCCGGGCTCGTCGCAGCGCCGTTCCGCACGATGTCGATCAACGCCCGGACGGCGGCGGGGTGCTCGCCGACGAGCGCGACGTTCGACTCGACGTAGGCCCGCAGCTGCGCGACGTGCCCGTCCGCGCCCTCGAGATAGGGCTCCATGAACGACCCGGTCACCCGCTCGATCTCCGCGACGCAGGCCGCGAGCAGGTCGTCCTTGCCCGCGAAGTGGTAGCTGATCATGCCGGTGCTCGACAGCCCGGCGTGCGTCGCGATCCGGCTGAACGACGCCTTGGCGTAGCCGACCTCGGCGATCACCTCGATCGCCGCCGTGACGATCTGGGCGCGCCGGCTCGTCTCCGTGAAGGTCCTTGCTCGCACGAGCAAAAATTAGCTCGGCCGAGCAAGTCGCGCAAGGGTGGGGCTACGGCAGGAGCACGAGCGTGCCCGTGCCGGCCGTCCGTTCCAGGAGCTCGTGGGCGCGGCGGGCCTCGACGAGCGGCAGCCGCTCCGCCACGACCGGGATGGATCTTGTCGGCGCGCAGAGCTCGAGCAGCGTGCGGACGTCCTCCCGGAACGCGTACGGATCGCGAGGATCCCGCCGCCGCGCGCCACGACGGGACGCGGCCCGGGATCGAGCCGGAGCTAGATGCCGAACGGCGCGGCGTACCTGACCGTCCCCGCCGGCAGGGGGTCGTCGGTGAGGGAGAGGGCCATGAGCGCCTCGTCCGGTACCTCGGCGGGGAGCCGGATGCCGTGGGTCGATGCCCGGCCGAAGCCGAAGCGCGGGTAGTAGTCCGGGTGCCCCAGCACGATCACGAACCGCTCGCCCCGCTCCCGCGCCGCCGCCAGCACCGCACGGACGGCGGCGGACCCGGCGCCCGACCGTTGGTGGACGGGCAGGACGGAACAGGGGGCGAGGCAGAGTGCCGGGACCTCGTCGACGTGACAGCGGGTCAGCAGGGCGTGCCCGACGATCTCCCCGTCCGGCGACTCGGTGACCACCGACAGCCCGTCGATCCATGCGGGATCGGTGCGGAGGGCGTCGACGAGGTCGGCCTCTCCGGGGGCGTCGAAGGCGGCCAGCACGACCCGTCGCACCGCGGGCGCGTCCTCGGGTGCCTCCGGCCGCGTGGTCCAGTGCATGCGGTGATCCTCCCAGCGGGGGCCACCGGATACCGTGCGGCCGTGCCTCCGAGGCTGCCCCTGACCGTCGTCGCCGCCCAACCGCCCTGCACCGCGCGGGACGTCGCGGCCAACGTCCGCGCCCACGCCGACACGGTCCGCCGGGCCGGCGCGCGGCTGGTCGTCTTCCCCGAGCTGTCGCTGACCGGCTACGAGCTCGACGCCCCCGCCCTCGATCCCGCCGATCCCCGGCTCGCGCCGCTGGTCGAGGCGTGCGCCGACAGCGGTGCCCTCGCCCTCGCCGGCGCCCCGCTGCCCCTCGGGGGCGGCGGCCGCTCGCTCGGTGTGCTGGCCGTCGACGGCGCGGGAGCGCGGATCGCCTACCGCAAGATGTGCCTGGGCGGGGCGGAGCCGGCGCACTTCACCGCCGGGGCCGGACCCGGCGTCGTCGAGGTCGACGGCTGGCGGCTCGGTCTCGCCGTCTGCCGGGACATGGGCGTGCCGGAGCAGGCCGCGCGCACGGCGTCGCTCGGCATGGACGCCTATGTGGCCGGTGCCGTGGACACCCCGGACGACGCCGCGGTGCAGGAGGAACGGGCCCGGCGGATCGGGCGCGACCACGGCGTCCCGGTCGTCGTGGCCAGCTTCGCGGGTCCCACCGGGGGTGGCTACGACCGCACCGCGGGCCGCTCCGGGATCTGGGCGGCGGACGGCACGGTGCTCGCGCGGTGCGGGTCCGGGCCGGGTGAGACCGCCCGCGCCGTGCTCGTCGCCTGACCGGCGGAGACGCGGCGGCCGGGCCGCCGTAACATCCGCGCGGTGGCGGAGTACAGGATCTCGGAGGTCGCGGGCCTGCTCGGGGTCAGCGACGACACGGTGCGCCGGTGGATCGACGCCGGCACGCTCCCGGTGCACCTCGACGCCTCGCGACGCAAGGTCGTCGACGGGGCCTCGCTGGCGGCGTTCACCCGGGAGCACGCGACGGCGGCGCCGGACCCGTCGGACGTGCACACCTCCGCCCGCAACCGCATGGTCGGCCTGGTGACCGAGGTTGTCACGGACAAGGTCATGGCCCAGGTCGAGATGCAGTGCGGGCCGCATCGGGTGGTGTCGCTGATGAGCCGGGAGGCGGTCGAGGAGCTCGGGCTGCAGCCCGGCTCGCTCGCCGTCGCGGTGATCAAGTCGACGAACGTCGTCGTCGAGACACCCCGACGCTGATCCCGATCACGACGGTGGCGTCGAGCTCCTCGGAGCGGGTCATCGCGGTGCCCATGCCGTGCACGACCATCGCCGCCGCGGTGCCCGGCGCCTGCCGCCGGGAGGTCTCGATCAGCAGGTACCCGCCCGGGCGCAGCCACCGGGGTGCGAGCGCGGCGATCCGCCGGTGCAGGTCGAGGCCGTCGGCGCCGCCGTCGAGGGCGGTGAGCGGCTCGTGGTCGCGGGCCTCGGGCGGCATCAGCGGGACCTCCGCCGTGGGCACGTAGGGCGCGTTGGCGAGCAGCAGGTCGACGCGTCCGCGCAGTTCGGCGGGCAGGGCGGCGTCGAGGTCGCCCTCGTGGACGTGCCCGCCGCGCGGTTCCAGGTTCCGGCGTGCGCAGCGCACCGCCGCGGGGTCGACGTCCGCGGCGTGCACCTCGGCCCCCGGCAGTTCCGCGGCCAGTGCGGTCGCCACCGCCCCCGACCCGCAGCAGAGGTCCACGACGACGGCGTCCCGAGGAGCCAGCGCCAGCCCCTGCTCCACGAGCAGCTCGGTCCGCCGGCGCGGCACGAAGACCTTCTCGTCGACGACGATCCGCAGCCCGCGGAACTCCGCCCACCCCACGACGTGCTCCAGCGGGACGCCCGCGACGCGCCGGGCCAGCATCGCCTCCAGCTCCTCCGCGGACCCCGCCGACGCCGCCAGGACCTCGGCCTCCTCCTCCGCGAACACGCACCCCGCGGCGCGCAGTGCCCCGACCAGGGCCTCGCTCGATCCCACGGAGGGGCATTATCACGGAATGATCCAGCTGGACGGCGCGGTCCTGCTCCCCGACGGCACCCCGGTCCGCGGCCGGGGCCGCCGTGACCCCCTGCCGGACGGGCCGCTGCCCGAGTTCTCCCTCTGCCTCGGCCGCCCCGGGCACGACGACGAGCCGGACTGGCCCGCGGCCTGGATCGTCTGGCCGGACTTCCGCGTGCCCCGCGACCGGGACGGCGCCACCGCCGCGATCGTCGACGCCTACGAGCGCGCCCGTTCGGGCGTGCGGGTGGAGGTCAGCTGCACGGGCGGGACCGGCCGCACGGGCACGGTGATCGCGTGCATGGCGGTGCTGGCCGGACATCCCGGCGCCGAGGCCGTGGCCTGGGCCCGGGCGCACTATCGGCCCCGGGCCGTCGAGACTCCCTGGCAGCGGCGGTGGGTCCGGGCGTTCGCCGAACGGGTGGCCCGGCGCGCGAGCTGAGGTGCTCACCGCGGACCGGCGGTGAGTCCGCGTTCAGCAGCACCGGGGAGTCGGGTCCGGCGCCGCCCGTAGTCCGAGGCCAGGCGGGTGCGGGCGGTGAACAGGTGCCGCGCCACCTCGGCGGTGATGCGGTCCGCGTCGGCGGAGCAGCGCCCGGCCCATTGGTCCTCCGGCAGCCCGCGGTAGGCCGAGGTGAGCTCCTCCAGCGCGCCGAGCAGGTCGGCGATCGCGGCGGACCGCGACTCGGCCTGAGCGACGGTCAGGTCGATGGTCATGCCGCCCAGGGTCGCGCGTGCAGGTGTCCGGCGTGGTCCCTCGACGTCACGAACCCGTGACCTCCGCCGCGCACCCGTCTCCGCGCGAGACGGCGAGGATCACCGCCGGGACCGCGCCCGGGTTGTGCACCGTGCGCAGGTTCAGCCCGGTGAACCACAGCACCGAGCCCGCGGCGAACCGCCGGCGCCCGCCCGCGTGGCAGCGCAGTTCGATCTCCCCGGCCTCGAGGACGACGAGTACGCCGCGCCACTCCGCCTCCACGTGCGGTCGCGACTCGCCCGGGGCGATCTCGATCCGCCGCCGGCCGAAGCGGCGGCCGGGTGACTGCGTCGCACCGCCTCTGCCACCCATGCCGCCTCCCCCCCACGACTCACGCGGGCCGGTCGCTCCCGGTCCGTCGTGGGGTGGACCGCAGTGCGTCCCGGAAATCATCGGGGGCGGCCGGATCGTCCGGAACGCCGCTGCGCTGGTGGGCGAGGACGAGCCCGGGGTCGACCGTCCGCAGCACGGCCGCGGCGGCGTCGTGGCCGAGCCGGGAGGCGAGCTCGACGCGCGGGACGTCGATCGTCAGGCCGCGGATGCCTGCCGACCGCTCCGGTGAGATGGCGAACAGGTGGCTGCCGGACCGGCCGGGGTGGGCGGCGTCGGAGAGCAGGTCGAGGCTGTCCGCGTGCCGCCGGACGTCCTGGGTCATCGCGCCGAGCCCGGGGGCGAGCAGGTCGATCGACCGCGCCCACCACGGCGTGCGGCCGGTCGGGTCGGAGCGGCGCAGCTCGGGGACGGTGCGGGTGAGCAGGACCAGGACGTGCGTGGCCCCGTCCCGCAGGGCCCGCGCCACCGGCAGCGGGTCGCCGATCGAGCCGTCGATCCAGCGCCGCCCGTGCAGCTCGACCGGCGGCCCGGTGAGCAGCGGGATCGCCGCCGTCGCGCGCATGGCCAGCCGCCAGTCCGCGGCGGTGGTGAGCCCGCCGAGGGCATGCGGCGTCATGTCGTCCGCGTCGGTGACCAGGACCCGCAGCGGGGCTGGGCTGTCCCGCAGCGCCTCCCAGTCGGTGGGCTTGCTGTGCACCAGGATCTCGTCGATCAGGTGGTCGAGCGAGACCATCGGCCGGCGCGTGCGGAGCCGGCGCGGGTCGACGAAGGCGCGGGTGGCCATGTCGTCGGGGAAGATCCGGGAGGCCTCGTAGCCGTGCCCGAGCAGCAGCGCGGTGGCCACGAAGGCGCCGGCGGAGCTGCCGTAGGCCACGTCGAAGGCCGGGGCCAGTCCCGCCTGCTCGAGGGCCCACACCATGCCGCCCGCGTAGGCCCCGCGCATCCCGCCGCCGCCGACGACGAGGGCGATCCGGTGCCCGTCCGTCCGGGCGCCGGGGCGGCTGCCGGAGTCCCGGCGGCGGAACAGGGCGTGCAGGACCTCGGCGTCGCCCTGGAGATCCCCTTCGGGCAGGTCCCCCATGACCCTCATCATGACCCGGTGGGAGCGCCGCGGTCAGGATGACCGGATGAACGTCACCGACGACGGCCCGGTGCGCCGGATCACCCTCGACCGGCCCGAGGCGCGCAACGCCCTGACCGCGGGCGACGTCCGCGACCTGCACGCCGCCCTCGACCTCGGCCCGGACAGCCGGGCCGTCGTGGTCGACGCCGCCGGTCCCGTGTTCTCCGCCGGCATGCACGTCGACGAGTTCCTGGCCCTCTCCTCGGTCGCCGACGCGGAGGCCTTCATCGCGCGGCTGCGCGACCTGCTGCGGGCGGTCCGGACGGCGCCGGTGCCGGTGCTCGTGGCCGTCGACGGGCCGTGCATCGGCGCGGCGTTCGAGCTCGCCCTGGCCGCCGACCTCCGGGTGGCGACCACGCGGGCGGCGTTCGGGCTGCCGGAGGTGAAGCTGGGCATCCCCTCGGTGGTCGACGCGGCGCTGCTGCAGCAGCACGTCGGGCTGGCGTTGGCCAAGGAGATCGTGCTGACCGGGGACCTCTACCCGGTCGAGCGGCTCGGCACGCTGTGCAACGCGGTCGTCGAGCCGTCCGGGCTGGCCGGTGCCGTCGAGGAGCTGCTCGCCAAGGTCCGCGGGCACACCCGCACGGTGCTCGCGGCACAGAAGCGCCTGTTCGAGACGTGGCAGAACACCGGGCTGGCCGAGGGCGCCGACCGGAGCGTGCAGGAGTTCGCCGGCGTCTTCGCGGAGGAGGAGACGCGGGAGGTGCTCGCGGCCTACCGGGCCCGGCTCGGCCGGCGGGGAGCCTCCCGCGACGGCTCAGGCAGGCGTACCGACGGCTGAGGCAGGCGTATCGACGTGCCGGGGAGACGAAGACGGCGGCGGGTTTCGTACCCCCGGCACGAAGGTCGATCGCGTGACCGATGTCACGGTGCAGGGGACACCCCGAGCCCGTCCGCATCGGACCCAGGAGGCAGCGTTGCCCGTCCACCCCGAAGCCCAGACCCTGCTCGACGCCCTCGCCGAGCAAGGCATGCCGCCGTTCCCGCAGATGACGGTGCCGATGGCCCGCGCCGCGGCGAAGGGCTTCCTCGACCTGCAGGGCGAGCCGGAGTCGATCGCGGTCGACGAGCGCCGCATCACGGGGCCCGCGAGCCAGATCCCGGTCCGGATCTACACCCCCGACGGTGACGGCCCCAAGCCGCTGGTCGTGTACTTCCACGGCGGCGGCTGGGTGATCGGCGACCTGGACATCGTCGACCGCCCGCTGCGCAGCATCGCCAACCGCAGCGGCGCCGTGATCGTGTCCGTCGACTACCGGCTGGCGCCCGAGCACGTCGCGCCCGCCGCGTTCGACGACTGCTACGCGGCCACCGTGTGGGCCGCCGAGAACGCCGCGGAGCTCGGCGCCGACCCGGACCGGCTGATCGTCGCCGGCGACTCCGCGGGCGGGCACCTGGCCGCGTCCGTCGCCCAGGCCGCGAAGGACCGCGGCGGCCCCGCGATCGCCGCGCAGCTGCTGCTCTACCCGGTGACCGACTTCGACTTCTCGACGCCGTCGTACGAGGAGAACGCCGACGGCTACCTGCTCACCCGCGGCGCGATGGAGTGGTTCTGGGCGCACTACCTGGGCGCGCAGAGCGACGACCTCGACTACCTGTGCCCCGGCCGCCGAGAGGACGTCTCCGGCCTGCCGCCGGCCTACGTCGCGACGTCGGAGTTCGACCCGCTGCGCGACGAGGGCGAGAACTACGCCCGCAAGCTCGAGGCCGCCGGCGTGCCCGTCACCCTGAAGCGGTTCGACGGCATGCTGCACGACTTCCTGTGGACCCTCGGCGCCACGCCGTCGGGTGCCGGGATCATCGACGAGATCGCCGACGCGGTGCGGAAGGCCGGCGCGTGACGCAGCGGGTCGAGGTCGCCGTCCTGGGAGCGGGACTCGGCGGCCTCGGGATGGCCGAGCGGCTGCTGCAGTCCGGCGAGGAGTCGTTCGTGCTGCTCGAGAAGGCGGGCGACTGGGGCGGCACCTGGCGGGACAACACCTACCCCGGCGCCTCCTGCGACGTGCAGTCGCACCTGTACTGGTTCTCCTTCGACGAGCAGCCGGACTGGAGCCGGGTGTTCGCGTTCCAGCCGGAGATCAAGGCGCACATCGACCGCCTCGTGAACCGGCTCGGCCTCGCGCCGCGCATCCGGCTCAACACCGAGGTGACGGCGGCGCACTGGGACGAGGCCGAGGGCGTCTGGCGGATCGCGGTGTCCGAGGGCGAGGACGTCGTCGCCCGGGCCCTGGTCACGGCGTGGGGCCAGCTCAACCGGCCCACCTTCCGCGACATCGCCGGCCGGGAGACCTTCCGCGGCGAGTCGTGGCACTCGGCGCGCTGGAACCACGACGTCGACCTGCGGGGCAAGCGCGTCGCGTGCATCGGCAACGGGGCCAGCGCGGCGCAGCTCATCCCCGAGGTGGCCGAGGTCGCCGGCGAGCTGCTCGTGTTCCAGCGGACGCCGAACTACGTGGTGCCCCGCGAGGACCGCCCGTACGACCCGGAGGAGCGCGCACGGTACCGGCAGCGGGAGTTCCTGCAGGAGAGCCGCGACGGCTTCTACTGGGAGCACGAGGGCTGGATGGGGGCGATGAAGCAGGGCACGGACGTGGCCGCCGAGTTCACCGCCGCCGCCCGCGCCCACCTCGAGGCCCAGGTCCCGGACGAGGAGCTGCGCGCCAAGCTCTGGCCGGACTACCCGATCGGCTGCAAGCGGATCATCATCGCGGACACCTTCTACCCGGCGCTGGTGCGCGACAACGTGCAGCTGGTGACCGAGAAGCTCGAGGGCGTGGAGCCCGAGGGCGTGCGGACCGCCGACGGCGTGCTGCACGAGGTGGACGTGATCGTCTACGCCACCGGGTTCGAGACGCTGTCCTTCAACTGCGCGCTCGACGTCCGCGGCCGCGACGGCCTGCA
Source organism: Pseudonocardia halophobica (assembly GCF_027922425.1). Lineage (GTDB taxonomy): Bacteria > Actinomycetota > Actinomycetes > Mycobacteriales > Pseudonocardiaceae > Pseudonocardia > Pseudonocardia halophobica. Next base: position 11,057 of record NZ_BSFQ01000008.1, read on the forward strand.
GCTCGCGGAGGCCTGGCGGGACGGCCCGCAGGCCTACCTCGGGATCACCGTCACCGGCTTCCCGAACCTGTTCATGCTCTACGGCCCGAACACGAACCTCGGCCACAACTCGATCATCGCGATGCTCGAGTGCCAGTTCGAGTACGTGCTGCAGGGCCTGGCCGTGGGGAAGGAGAAGGGCGCGGCACTCGCGGTCCGGGCCGAGGCGCAGGACGCGTACAACGCCGAGCTGCAGCGCGAGCTGCGGGACAGCTCCTTCGCGGGCAGCTGCAACAGCTGGTACAAGACGGCCGACGGACGGATCACCAACAACTGGAAGGGCAGCGTGGAGGACTACCGGGCGGCCACCCGGGAGCTCGACGTGGCGGACTACGACCTCGTGCCCACCCCCTGACCAGGGCACTCCGCACCGACCTCCGGCCGGGTGCGACGCGGGCAACGGCGCCGGCGTCGCACCCGGCCGGGCTCGTCCGTGCGGAGACTTGTCAAACGTTCGGCAGAACGTACTGTGTGGGGGTGCCGCCATCGTCGACGGACGTCTCCCCGGCCGGTCTCGCCCAGGTGGGCGGCTGCGTCCGGGCGATCGCCGTCGCCCTGGGCCGGCGGGTCGTCGAGATCGCGCTCGACCTCCGCCAGCTGATGGCCACCGAGATCGCCGAGCTCGACGGCGACCCCCGGATCGTCGAGCTGCTCGGCGCCTCCGTCGAGGGCAACGTCGAGACGATCCTGCACATGCTGGCGCACGAGATCCCGGCCGAGCGGATGGAACCGCCGTCGGCCGCCTTCGAGTACGCCCGCCGGCTCGCCCAGCGCGGGGTCCCGGTCAACGCCCTGCTCCGCGCCTACCGGGTGGGCCACGACCGGCTGCTGCGCTGGATGTTCGCCGAGCTCGACCGGCGCCGGGAGGACCCGGTGGTGGCGCTCGGCGTCGCGCGGCGGATGGTCGGCGACACCTTCGGCTACGTCGACTGGATCTGCCAGCAGGTCGCCGAGGTCTACGAGGAGGAGCGCGAGCGCTGGCTCGCCAACCGGGACACGCTGCGGGCGGGCCGGGTCCGGGCCCTGCTCGACGGCGACGGCCCGGCCGACCTCGACGCCCTCGAGACCACCCTGGGCTACGGGCTTCGCGGGCGGCACCTCGCGCTGGTCGCCTGGTCCGGCGAGGGGGAGGGCGCGGCCGTCGTCCGGCTCGTCGGGACGCTGGCCGACCGGACCGGCTGCCGCGGCCGCCCGCTCTGCGTGGCCTACGACCATGCGACGACCTGGGCCTGGCTGCCGCTCGGCCGGGACTCCTCGGTGGGGGACCTGACCAAGGCGGTCGAGGCGCTCGTCGAGGAGAACGGGCAGGCCGTGCGGATCGCCGTCGGCGAACCCGGGACCGGGGTGGCCGGGTTCCGGGAGAGCCACCGCCAGGCCGTCCGCGCGCAGACCGTGGCCCTCGCCGCGGGCGACGACGCCCGGACGATCACGACCTTCGCCGACGTCGGCGCCGTCGCCCTGCTCTGCGCGGATCTCGACGCCGCGCGCATCTGGGTGGCGGACACCCTCGGCGGTCTCGCCGCCGACGACCCGCAGCGCGCCCGGCTGCGCGAGACCCTGCGCGTGTTCCTCGCGGCGGGCGGCAGCTACACCACGGCGGCCGATCACCTGACCATGCACAAGAACTCGGTGCGCTACCGGGTGAGCCGGGCCGAACGGGAGCGCGGGCGGCCGCTGACCGAGGGCCGGATCGATCTCGAGCTGGCGCTGCTGGCCTGCCGCTGGCTCGGCCGCGCGGTGCTCACACCCGCCCGGTGATCGTGGGTAGTGTCTCTGGTCGTGAGCGCTCTGAAGACCGAGGTCGAGCCGGACGAGGTCGGGCTCGACGCGCAGCGGCTGGACCGCATCGAGTCGCACTTCGCGAAGTACGTCGACGCCGGCAAGCTCGCCGGCTGGTCCGTCGCCGTCGCCCGCCGCGGGAAGGTCGCGTACGTCGCGCACCACGGCCTGCGGGACGTCGAGGCCGGGCTCCCCGTCACCGACGACACGATCTGGCGCATCTACTCGATGACCAAGCCGATCACCTCCGTCGCCGCGCTGATGCTGTGGGAGGAGGGGGCGCTCGAGCTCACCGACCCGGTCTCGCGTTACATCCCGTCCTTCGCCGACACCCGCGTCTACCGCTCCGGCTCCGCGCTCAACCCCGGCACCGAGCCCGTGGTCGAGCCGGTCCGGGTCCACCACCTGCTCACCCACACGTCCGGGCTCACCTACGGCTTCCACCACGCCCACCCCGTCGACGAGATGTACCGCGGCAAGGGCCACGAGTTCGGCGCCCCGCGCGGGCACGACCTCGCCACCGCCTGCGACACCTGGGCGAGCCTGCCGCTGCTGTTCCAGCCGGGCAGCGAGTGGAACTACGGCGTCTCGACGGACGTGCTCGGCCGGGTCGTCGAGGTCGCCTCCGGCATGTCGCTCGACGCCTTCTTCCGCGAGCGGATCCTCGACCCGCTCGGCATGACCGACACCGGCTTCCACGTCTCCGGCGAGGAGGACCTGGCGCGGCTCGCCACGCTGTACGTGCCGAAGCCCGGCGGCGGGCTGGTCCGCAGCGGGGCGATGGCCGAGGCGATCACCCGCGAGCCGACCTTCCTGTCCGGCGGGGGCGGGCTGGCGTCGACGCTGCACGACTACCACCGCTTCACCCAGATGCTCGCGCGCGGCGGCGAGCTCGACGGCGTGCGCCTGCTCGGCCCGCGCACCCTCGCCTACGCCACGCGCAACCATCTGCCCGGCGGCGCGGACCTGGAGACCGTCGGCCGGCCGATCTTCGCGGAGTCCACCTACCAGGGGACGGGCTTCGGGCTGGGGTTCTCGGTCGTCGTCGACCCGGCGGCGGGCAAGCAGCTGCAGGGGCTCGGGGAGTACGGCTGGGGCGGGCTGGCCAGCACGGCCTTCTACATCGACCCGGTCGAGGAGCTCTCGGTGGTCTTCATGACCCAGCTGATGCCCTCGAGCACCTACCCGATCCGCCCGCAGCTGCGGGTGCTGGTGTCGCAGGCGGTGGTCTCGTGAGCGAGCTCGCGAGCTCATCGTTCCCCACCGCAGCGCCGCGAACGCGACCGACGAGCGCCGGCGAGAAGGGGTCATGAGCTGGGTGGACGAGCGCGAGGGCTCGTGGGTCCTCGCGTTCGTCATCCGGGTGGTCGTGGTCGCGATCGCGCTGTGGGTCGCCACCTGGCTGGTCGACGGCATCGAGCTCGGCGGGACCACCACGGGAGCCCGGGTGGGCACCCTGGTCGTGGTCGCGCTGATCTTCGGCCTGGTCAACGCCTTCCTCAAGCCCGTGATCAAGATCCTCAGCTGCCCGCTGTACATCCTCACGCTCGGGCTGTTCGGCCTGGTGATCAACGCCCTGCTGTTCTGGCTGGTCGGCTCGTTCGCCTCGCGGATCGGCCTGCCGTTCGTGGTCGACGGCTTCTGGCCGGGCTTCTGGGGCGCCATCGTCGTCGCGATCGTCGGCTTCGTCCTGCACCTGCTGATCCCGGACCGCTTCGACCAGCGCTGACGTGCGGGGTGAGTGGTGCCGGAGCACCGCTCACCGCGCACGGCGGGCTCAGACGGGCCAGGTCTCCTCGCGGTAGCCGCCGTCCCAGAACATCCACTCGTACCGGCTGGTCGTGGTGAAGTGCGCCCGCATCCGGGCGAGCTCGGCCTCGGAGACCGACTCGCCGATCCGGTCGGTGGCGGCGAGCACGGCGTCGACGACGGCCTGGAACTCCTCGCCGCCGTAGGTGGCGATCCAGCGGGCGTAGAGCGGGTCGGGGGAGCCGGCCTCGAGCAGGTGCTCGCCGACCTTCGCGTAGATCCAGTAGCAGGGGAGCACCGCCGCGACCGCCTCCGCGTACGAGCCGGAGTACGCGGTGGCGAGCAGGTAGCTCACGTACGCCTGGGTGGCGGGCGCGACCGGCAGGGCCGCGGCCTGTTCGGCGGTCAGATCCAGCTTGCCGAGCAGCTCGGCGTGCAGCTCCTGCTCCGCGGCGATCGCACCGGCCGCGTGGGCGCAGAACATGGCGAGGTCGTCCTCGTCGGGCGCCTTGGCCGCGCACAGCGCGAGCGCGCGGGCGAACCCGCGCAGGTAGTGCGAGTCCTGGACGATGTAGTGCCGGAAGGCCGAGTGCGGCAGCGTGCCGTCGGTCAGCCCGGTGACGAACGGGTGGGCGAGGATCGCGGCGTGGACGCCCTCGACGTCGCTCCACAGGACGTCGGTCGTGCGGGTGCTCATGCCCGGAACCGTAGGGCCCGCGGAACGACCGTCGGTGTGGCGTGGACCACCCATGGAGTGATCATGTGCGCGAGGGGTAGTCGCGTTCTGACAGTTCGTGCGCTCAGAGTGAGACACTGGTCACTCTTCGGGTAGGATGACACCTGCCGGTAAACGGGGTGAGTCACGATGGAACACCACGGATGGCGACTCAGCGCTGAGCGCGCGCCGGCCCGCACGTCCTTCCTTCACGGAGGTGAGTGGAATGAGTCCCGTCCCCATGGACCATCACGAGAAGATGCGGCTGCGCGCTGCCGCGTTCCGGGTCACCCGCCTGTACCCCGGTCCCGTCGGTGAGGTGCTCTCCCGGGAGCTCCTGACCTGGGAGGAGTTCGGGTACCGGCTCGGCGGCGGTCAGCTCGTGATGCGGCTGGTCGACCACGTGCTCAAGACCCCGCTCAACCAGGACGGCGTCGCCGCCTGACTCCCCGGGCCCGTCCTACGGGGCGGGCTCCTGCAGGGTCGTCACGGTCGTCGCCGCCGGACCGCTCGGCACCGTGCCGTCGGCCGACGCGGCCACGGCACCGCCCAGCACCAGCATCGCCGCGAGTGTCGCGAGGCTCCCCGCCCGTGCAGCGACCGTGTAGGCCGCCGAGGCGGCGCCGTGCAGCGCCGGGGAAACCCGGCGGTGCCCCCGTTCGACCTGCTGTGCCGGCACGCGGCGCAGCACTTCCTCCACCGGTGCCGCCGGGATGCGGTCGGGCCGGTGTACGCCCTGGGTGTGCGAGCGGCCAGGGTGCGCTCGGCGGTTCTCACCGCGACCCCCACCGTGCCGCGGACCGTGCTGACCCGGAACCGCCGGAAGGGCGACGGTCCGCTCCTCCGGTCCGCCGCCGCGCGGAACCGGCACGGGGCGAAGGGCCGGGGCGGCGGGGAGCACGGTCACGCCCGGTTCATCGTGACGTCACACACCTCCGTTAACGGACCCTGCCCGCCTCACCCGATCGGAGTCCTCGCACCGCGGACGACCGGCGGACCCGGCCGACCGGCGAGGGCGGCCAGCAGCGCGTCGAGCGCGTCGAGGCTGTGCGCGCTGACGACCGCGTCGCAGTAGGGCCAGGCGGCGGCCATCCCGCCGGTGAGCGGGCGGAAACCGGCGTGCCGGGTCCGTGGGTTGGCCCAGACGATCCGGTGGGCGCGTCGGCGGAGCCGGGCCATGGCGCGGGTGAGCACGGCCGGGTCGCCGGTGTCCCACCCGTCGCTGACCACGAGCACGACCGCACCCCGGCCGAGCGCGCCGCCACGCACCGTGAGGAACCGCTCCAGCGACTCACCGATCCGGGTGCCGCCGGACCAGTCCGGGGCCAGTCGTCCGGCGCGTTCCAGCGCGAGGGCGGGGCCGGTCCGGGCGAGGGCGCGGGTCAGCCGGGTCAGCCGGGTGGCGAAGGTGAACACCTCGGCGCGCTGCGTGCCCGCGGCGCAGTAGAGCAGCTGGAGCAGGGCGCGGGCGTACGGCTCCATCGATCCGGAGATGTCGCAGAGCACGACGAGCGGGCGCGGACGTCGGTGCCGGGCCCGCCGGGCCAGCCGGACGGGTTCCCCGCCGGTCCGCCTGGCCTCGCGGAGGCTGCGGCGCAGGTCCACCCCCGGACCGTGGGACGCCCGGCGGGTTCGGCGGGTGGCGCGCAGCGGGGTGGCGATCCGCAGCCGTCGCATGGCCTCCACCAGCAGCGCGAGCTCGGCGGGGCTGAGTGTGTCGAAGTCGCGCCCGCCCAGCCGTTCGGTCGCGGAGGCGACGGCGGGGGAGGGCACGGCGCGCCCGGCCCCGTTCGCCGCGCCGTCACCCCGTGGCGGCCCCCCGCCCGCCGCGGCGGCCCCGGCAAGGCCCGTCGTCCGGCCGGTGGGCGCGGGGTCCGACCCGCTCGTCGTCGGACCGCCGCGGCGCGCTGCGGCCGGATCGGTCACCCCGGTGAAGACGGCGGCGAACACCCGCTCCAGGGCGGGGAGCTGGGCCGGGTCCGAGACGAGCGTCGCCTGCGCGCACGCCCGGAGCCTGTCGAGCCCGGCCGGTTCGACGGCGACGATCGCCCGGGCGAACCGCTCGGTGCGGTCCGGGTCGACCGCCAGCCCCGCCGTCCGGCAGGCCTCGGTGAACCGGGCGACCAGGACGGCCAGATCGGCCTTCACGGCGACGCGAGCAGGGTCGCCAGGCCCGCGGCCCGGACGGCCTGCACGTCCTCGTCGTACTTCAGCACGGCTCCGAGGCTGCGTTCCGTGGCGGCGAGCAGGGCGGGCTCCGCCCCGGACCCGTCCGTGCCGATCTCGTCCGCGTCGACGCCGAGCACGTGCAGCGCGTTCGCCCAGCTGATCGCCTCCGCCACCCCCGGCGCCTTGAGCAGCTCCAGGCCTCGGATCCGCTGCACGCTCCCGGCGACCCGGGCTGCCAGCCAGTCCGCGGCCTCGGGCACCCGGCGCCGGACGATCTCCGCGACCCGGTCCGGGCCGGGGTGCGCGATCCAGTGGTAGAGGCAGCGCCGTTTGAGGGCGTCGTGCAGGTCCCGGGTGCGGTTCGAGGTCAGCACCGCGACGGGCGGGACCGCCGCACGTCGCGTGCCCAGCTCGGGGATGGTTACCGCGGATTCGGCGAGCAGTTCGAGCAGGAACGCCTCGAACTCGTCGTCGGCCCGGTCGATCTCGTCGACCAGCAGCACCGCCGGGCGCGGGCCCGGATGCTCGATCGCGGCGAGCAGCGGCCGCGCGAGCAGGTGCTCGGGCGTGAACAGGTCCGCGTCGGAGAGCTCCGCGTGGCGGGACTCCGCGAGCCGGATCGACAGCAGCTGCCGCGGGTAGTTCCACTCGTAGAGCGCCTCGGCCGCGGTGATCCCCTCGTGGCACTGCACCCGCAGCAGCGGCGTGTCGAGCACCTCGGCCAACGCCTTCGCCGCCTGCGTCTTCCCGACCCCCGGCTCGCCCTCCAGCAGAATCGGCTGGCCCAGCCGGACGGCCAGGAACAGCGCGGTGGCCAGGGCGTCGTCGGCGAGGTAGCCGGTCGCGTCGAGCCCCGCACGCAACGCGTCGACGTCGACCGGCAGCCCCGGCGCGGTCATCCGGCGCAACCTCGCCGGGTCGGCGAGGAAGGCGTCCCGGCAGCCGGTGCCGCAGAAGTGGACCGTGCGGCCGTCGTGCACGAGCGGGACCCCCGCCGGGCCGGTGGCCACCGCCATCCCGCAGACCGGGTCCGTGGCCGTCGGTACCGCCGCCTCCGCCTCTCCGGCCGGCCGGCTCTCGACGAGCTGCGCGTAGATCGACAGGGCGATCTCCGCCGGGGTCCGGGCCCCGATGTCCAGACCCGCCGGCGCGTGCACCCGGGCGACGTCCTCGGCGGGGACACCGCGTGCCGCGACCTCCGCCAGCACCCCGGCCGCGCGCCGCCTGCTCGCGACCAGCGCCACGTAGGGCACCCCGGCGCGCAGCGCGGCGGTCAGCACCTCGGGCTCGTCCCGCCCGTGGGAGGCGACGACGACCGCGGCGGTGTCCGGCGGCAGCGGCGCGGCCGGATCGGTGACGACGCGGACCTCGTGGTCGGCCGCCGCGCCGATGCGCACCAGGGCCCGGGCCACCGGCGCGTCGCCGAGGACGAGGACCAGCGCGGCCGGCAGCACCGGCTCCAGCAGGAGCTCCAGCGCGCCGCCCGACAGGCACGGGTTGTCCACGGTGCGCACCCCCGGTGGCGCGGGAACCCGTGCGCCGCCCGGCCTGATCCAGAGCAGCCCCGGCTCGCCGCTGGCGAGCACCCGCAATCCCTCGACCCGCGTGGTCGACTCCGCGCAGGTGCCCCCGACGAAGCCCTCGATCGTGCCGTCCGCCAGCACCAGCGCCCGGTCGCCCGGGCGGGCGCTGGCCGGGCGTTCCACCCGCACCACGGTCGCGAGCACGTAGGGCGTCCGTCCGGCCCGCAGCTCGTCCGCCCGGCCGAGGAGCTCCGGGTCGCCCACGGCGGTCACGTGACCGACAGGTCGGTGCGGAGCGGTCTGCCCTGCATCGCCCGCCAGACCTGGGCCGGGGTGAGCGGCATGTCGGCGTGCCGCACCCCGATCGCGTCCAGCACGGCGTTGACCACCGCCGGCGGCGAACCGACCGTCGCCGACTCCCCGACGCCCTTCGCGCCGATCGGGTGGTGCGGCGACGGGGTCACCGTCTCGCCCAGCTCCCAGGACGGACACTCCAGCGCGGTGGGCAGCAGGTAGTCCATGAACGACGCGCCCAGGTGGTTGCCGTCCGGGTCGAACGCGAGGGCCTCCATCAACGCCATCCCGATGCCGTCGGCGAGGCCGCCGTGGATCTGCCCCTCGACGACCATCGGGTTGATCCGCACCCCGCAGTCGTCGACCGCGACGAACCGGCGCACCGTCACCTGCCCGGTGCCCGGGTCGACGTCGACGACGCAGACGTAGGCGCCGCACGGGTAGGTCAGGTTCGGCGGGTTGTAGACGCACGTGGCGTCCAGGTGGCCCTCCACGCCCTCGGGCAGTTCGAGGGCCGAGTGTGCGGCCATCGCGATCTCGGCCATCGACGCCGACGCCGCCGGGTCCCCCCGGACCTCGAACCGGCCCTTGACGAACTCCAGGTCCGACGGCGCGACCTCCAGCATCGCCGACGCCACGATCCGGGCCCGTTCCCGGACCTTGCGCGCCACCAGCGCGGTCGCCGCCCCCGAGACCGGGGTCGAGCGGGAGCCGTAGGTGCCTAGCCCGAACGGCGTCTGGTCGGTGTCCCCCTGGACGACCTCGACGTCGTCCGGCGAGATGCCCAGCTCCTCCGCGACGATCTGGGCGAACGTCGTCTGGTGGCCCTGGCCCTGGGTCATGCACGACAGCCGCAGCACCGCCTTGCCGGTGGGGTGCACGCGCAGCTCGGCGCCGTCCGCCATGCCGAGGCCGAGGATGTCCATGTGCTTGCGCGGGCCCGCGCCGACGGCCTCGGTGAAGAACGAGACGCCGATGCCCATCAGCTCGCCGCGGGCCCGCTTCTCGGCCTGCTCGCGGCGCAGCTCGGCGTAGCCGGCCAGGTCCAGCGCGGTGCGCAGGGTCTTCGGGTAGTTCCCGGAGTCGTACTCCCAGCCCAGCGCGGTCCGGTACGGGAACTGCTCGGGCCGGATCAGGTTCTTCATCCGCAGCTCCGCCGGGTCCCAGCCCTGGTCGCGGGCGAGCACGTCCACCAGCCGTTCGATCAGGTAGACGGCCTCGGTGATCCGGAACGAGCAGGCGTAGGCCACCCCGCCCGGGCACTTGTTGGTGTAGACGCCGGTGACGGAGCAGTGCGCGGCGCGCAGGTCGTAGGACCCGGAGAAGACGTGGAACAGCCCGGCGGGCAGCTTCGACGGTTGCGCGGTGCCGTTGAACGCCCCGTGGTCGGCGAGCACCTTCACCCGCACCCCGAGCAGGGTGCCGTCCTTCGTGGCGGCGATCTCGCCGTGCATGTGGTAGTCGCGGGCGAAGGAGGTGCTCATGAGGTTCTCGGAGCGGTCCTCGACCCACTTGACCGGCCGGCCGGTGACGATCGACCCGACGACGGCGCACACGTAGCCGGGGTAGATGCCGACCTTGTTGCCGAAGCCGCCGCCGATGTCCGGCGCGATGACCTGGATCTTGTGCTCGGGGATCCCGGCCACCAGGGCGTAGACCGTGCGGTGGGCGTGCGGTGCCTGGGTGGTGGTGTGCACGGTGAGCTTGCCGCTGACCGGGTCCATGCTCGCGATCGAGCCGCACGTCTCCATCGGGGCGGGGTGCGAGCGCGGGTAGAGCAGGTCGCACTCGGCGACGACGTCGGCACGGGAGAACACCTCGTCGGTGGCGGCGGCGTCGCCGGCCTCCCAGTCGAAGATGTGGTTGTCCGTGCGGTGCAGGTCGTCACGGATCACGGGCGCGTCGGGATCGAGGGCGTGGGTGGCGTCGACGACGGCGGGCAGCGGCTCGTACTCGACCTCGATGAGCCCCAGGGCGTCGCGGGCGGCGTAGCGGTCCTCGGCGACGACGAAGGCGACCTCCTGGCCCTGGAAGCGCACCTTGTCCGTCGCCAGCACGGCCTGCACGTCGTGGCTCAGCGTCGGCATCCAGGCGAGCCCGAGCCCGGCGAGGGTCTCGCCGGTGATCACGGCCTCGACCTTCGGATGGGCCTCGGCCGCGCTCGTGTCGACGGACACGATCCGGGCGTGCGCGTACGGGCTGCGCAGGATCGCCGCGTGCAACATCCCGGGCAGCACGATGTCGTCGAGGTAGCGGCCCGCGCCGCGGAGGAAGCGGGCGTCCTCCTTGCGCCGCATGGAGCCGAAACCCAGGGGCGTGCTGGCCGCGGCGTGGGTGGTCATGACGTCACCGTCCCGGCTGCTGTCCCCGCTTCCGCGGCTCGGTCGGCGGCCGCCCGGACGGCACGCACGATGTTCTCGTAGCCCGTGCACCGGCAGACCTGGCCCGAGATCGCCTCGCGGATCTCCGCGGGCGACGGGTCCGGATTCCGGTCGAGCAGGGCCCGGCTGGTCAGCAGCATGCCCGGCGTGCAGAACCCGCACTGCAGGCCGTGCATGTCGCTGAACGCCTGCTGCACCGGGTCCAGCCCGTCCGCACCGGCCAGGCCCTCCACCGTGCGCACCTCGTGCCCGTCGGCCATCACGGCCAGCACCGTGCACGACTTGGCCGGCAGCCCGTCGAGGAGGACCACGCAGACCCCGCAGTTGGAGGTGTCGCAGCCCCAGTGGGTCCCGGTGAGCCCCAGTTCGTCGCGGAGGAAGTGCACGAGCAGCAGCCGGGGCTCGACGTCACGGGTGTACTCGACGCCGTTGACGGTGACGGTGATCTGCATGTCAGGCCTCCCGACCGCGGGCGCGTGCGGCGGCCCGGCGCAGCGAGCGGGCCGTCAGCTCGCCGGCGAGGTGCCGCTTGTAGTCCTCCGGTCCGCGCTGGTCCGCGACGGGCCGGCAGTGCTCGGCCGCGATCCGCCCGGCCTCGGCGAAGTTCTCCTCGGTCGCCGGCGCGCCGCGCAGGAACTCCTCGGCCTGCGGCGCCCCGAAGTGGTCGGCCCCGACGGCGGTCAGCCCGAGCCCGACGTCGGCGACCCGCTCGCCCTCCAGCCAGAGCGCCGCCCCCGCGGCCGCGACGGCCCAGTCCCCGGCGCGGCGCTCCACCTTCGTGTACGCGCTGCCGCCGCCGGGCCGGACCGAGACCCGGATCTCCACGAGGATCTCCGTGTCCCCGACGACCGTCTGGTACGGCCCGACGTGGAACTCGCGGACGGGCACGGTCCGGCGGCCGTCCACGCCCTCGATCACCGCGACGGCCCGCAACGCGGTGAAGACCGCCGAGAGGTCCTCGTTCGGGTCCGCCTGGCAGAGCGAGCCGCCGACCGTCCCCCGGTTGCGCACGACGGGATCGGCGATGACGCGCTCGGCGTCCCGGAACATCGGGAAGTGCTCGCCCGCCACGGCCGAGGCCATCAGCTCGGCGTGCCGGACCAGCGCGCCGAGGCGGAGCTCACCGCCCTCGAGGCTGATCGTCCGGAGCTCGTCGAGCCCGTTGATGTCGATCAGCGTCTCCGGGTTGGCGAGGCGCAGCTTCATCATCGGGATGAGGCTGTGCCCCCCGGCGAGCAGCCGCGACTCCGGTCCGTACCGCTGGAGGAGCGCGACGGCGTGGGCGACGCTCGTCGCCCGCTCGTACTCGAACTGCGCAGGCACCTGCATGGCGCCCCCCGAAGTCGGACGTCCGAGGTGGACGTGAGCCATGGTGGCGGATCATTGTGAGGTCAATCACAATCAGGCGGCAACGGCGGATTAAGCGTTCGCTTAGGGGACGGGGGGCCTCGCGATGACGCTGACCCAGTTGAGCGTGTTCGTCCTCGCGGCCCGCCTGGGGTCGGTCAAGGCCGCCGCGAGCACCCTCGGGGTGAGCGAACCGGCCGTCTCCCAGGCGCTCGCCGCGCTCCGCAAGCACTTCGGGGACCCGCTGCTCACCCGGGGCGAGGCCGGCATGGCCCTGACACCCGGGGGGAAGCGGCTGCTGCCCATCGCCGCCCAGCTGGTGGGGCTCGGCGCGGAGGCCGAGGCAGCGGTGCGCTCGGCGCTCGGGGCGCCCGAGCAGGTTCGGCTCGTCGCGCCCAGCGACGTCGTCGAGTTCGTCGCCGGGCCGCTGGCGGCCGCGTTCGGGGCGCGGACGGCCGGCTCCGCGGAGCTGACCGCCGGCGTGGCCGGGACCGGTGAGATGGCGGCGCTGGTCGCGCAGCGGCTCGCGGACATCGCCCTCGGCCCCCGGCTCGCCACGGACCGCGGCCTCGGCCTCGTCAGTGAGCCGATCGTGAAGTGCCGGCTGGCCGTCCTGGCCGCGCCGGGTGCCGTGCCCCGCGGCACCCCGGCCCGGTGGGACTGGCTGATCGACCCGTCCGGCACGGACCCCGAGAGCGACGTCGGTCGCCTGCTCGCCGTGCTCGGCGTGCCGGACTCCCGCCGGAGCGTGTTCCCCAACCAGACGGCGGCCTGGGACGCGGCGATCATGGGTCGGGGCGTGGCCACGGGGCTGACCCATCTGGCCGTGCACCACCTGCGCCGGCGGGAACTGCAGGTCGTGGACGTGCCGGGCACCCCTGTCGAGCTGTGCTGGCACGCCACGATGCTGCCCGCCGACCGTCGCGCTCCCGGGGCGACCACGCTGCGCCGGTTCCTCGGCACCCCGGAGGCGACCAAGCTGCTGCGCTCCCCGGGGACGGGGGTGCCGCCGTCCCGCTTCCGCCCGCCGGTCTACGTGACGATCTGGAGCTGACCCGGCCTCGGATCCGACGTGCGGATCGCGGCCGGCGGGGCGAGCGCCACGCGGCCGACCGGCCGGAGCCGGTCGGCCGCGACGACCTTCCTTACAGGCGCTCCCGCAGCTCCCGCTTGAGCACCTTCCCCGCCGCCGACACCGGGATCTCGTCGACGAGCCGGATCTCGCGCAGCCGCTTGTAGGGCAGGACCTGCGCGTTCACCGCCTCCATCAGCTCGGCGGCCTCGGCCTCGGTGCGGCCCGGCGCCACCACGAACGCCACCGGCAGCTCGCCGACGTTCACGTCCGGCCGGCCCACGACCGCCGCCCCGACCACGCCCGGCTGCCGGAACAGCAGCTCCTCCAGCTCGCGGGGGTACACGTTGTAGCCCTTGTAGAGCAGCATGTCCTTCTTGCGGTCGACGATCCGCAGGTACCCGTCCTCGTCGAGGACGCCGACGTCGCCGGTGTGCAGCCAGCCCTCCCGCAGCGCCGTCGCGGTCTCCTCGGGCCGGTCCTTGTACCCGACCATGACCTGCGGCCCGCGGATGCAGACCTCGCCCTCGGTGCCCGTGGGCACCGGGTTCCCCTCGTCGTCGACGATCCGGACCTCGGTGTCGGCGACGGGCGGGCCGACGCTCCCGGCCTTGCGCACCGCGGAGCGCGCGGACGGGTTCTGCGTGGCGCCCATCGTGACCTCGGTGAGCCCGTAGCCCTCCACGATCACGAGGTCCTCGCCCAGCCGCCGCTGCAGCGCCTCGATCAGCTCGACGGGCAGCGGGGCCGCGCCCGAGCTGAGCGCCCGGACCGACGACAGGTCCCGCGTCGCGAAGTCCGGGTGCCGCAGCAGCGCGGCGTACAGCGGCGGGGCGCCGCCCATCGAGGTGGCCCCGAAGCGCTCGACGTCCGCCAGGTAGGCGGCCGGGTCGAAGCGCTCGTGCAGCACGCTGGTGGTGCCGGACAGCAGCGGGATGTTGAGCCCGCCGACCGTGCCCATCGCGTGGAACCAGGGCGTGATGTTGACGACGACGCCGGTGCCGAACCGCACCGGGAACTCCTCGGCCGGGCCCTGGTCGGCCAGCACGAGGCCACCCTGGTCGTCGAGCTCGGGCCGGGCGCCGGAGCCCGCCACGGCGTACTGCAGGACGTTGACCACCACGTTGCGGTGCGGCAGCTGCACGCCCTTGGACCGCCCGGTGGTACCGCCGGTGTAGGCGAGATGGGCGAGGTCGCGGTGGACGTCGATCTCCACGGCCGGCGGCTCGGTGGGCGCCTGCGCGTGGAACTCCTCGAAGTCCGTCGCGCCCTGCGGGGTGAGCCGCACGGCGGGGTCGACGGCCTGCTCCCGGTTCGTGACCAGCGCGAACTTGACCCGCGTCTGGTCCCGCACCGCGGCGAACGCGGGGTACGCCGCCTCCCAGCTGACCAGGGCGACGGCGCCGGCGTCGGCCAGCTGGGCCGCGAGGTCCGCGGGCGGCAGCAGCGGGTTGGCCGGCGTGAACGTGGCCCCGGCGAGCTGGATTCCGTAGTAGGCGATCGCGTACTGCGGGCAGTTCGGCAGGTGGATCGCGACCACGTCGCCCCGGCCGACGCCCTGCTCGCGCAGGGCGTGCGCGAACGCCGAGGCCCGGGCGAACAGCTGGGCGTAGGTCAGGTCGCGGCCGTAGTAGTGCACGGCCACGCGGTCGCCGTAGCGGCGCGCCGAGCCGGCGAGCACCGCGCCGACCGGCACCTCGGGGTAGTTCACCGGGCCCCTCCGGCGGTGAAGGCGACCGGCAGGTGCTTGATGCCGTTGATGAACATCGACCGCAGCCGCTGCGGCTCCCCGGTGACGTGGATGTCCGGGACGCGGGTGAGCAGCTCGCGGAACATCACCGCCATCTCCCGGCGGGCCAGGTGGGCGCCGAGGCAGAAGTGCGGGCCGGGTCCGCCGAAGCCGACGTGCGGGTTCGGCGAGCGCCGGACGTCGAACCGGTCCGGGTCCGGGAAGTGCGCGGGATCGCGGTTCGCCGCCCAGTAGAAGAGGGCGACCTTGTCACCCGCCGTGAGCTCCTTGCCGCCGAGCACCGCGTCCCGGGCCAGGGTGCGCCGCATGTAGATGACCGGCGAGGCCAGCCGGACGATCTCGTCGATCGCGGTCGGGGTGACGCCGTCGAGGTCGGCGAGCCAGGCCGCGCGCTGCTCCGGGTTGTCCGTGAGGAACTTCAGGCCCCAGCTGATCGCGTTGCGGGTGGTCTCGTTGCCCGCGACCACCAGCAGGACGAAGAAGCTGGCCAGCTCGTCCGGGGTGAGGCGCTCGCCGTCGATCTCCGCGTTGACCAGCGCGGACGTGACGTCGTCCGTGGGGTTCTTCTCCCGCGCCGCGCCGAGGTCCTTCATCAGCGCCGCGAGCTCGCCACCCGCCGTGAGCAGGGCGGTGATGACGTCCGTGCCCTCCGGGACGTACTCCGGGTCCTGCGCCCCGAGGATCACGTTCGTGCGGTCGAACACGAAACGGTGCTGGCTCTCGGGGATGCCCATCATGTCGCAGACGATCTTCAGCGGCAGCCGGGCCGAGATCTCGGTGACCGCGTCGCACTCGCCGCGGTCGATGACGTCGTCGACGATCCGGGTCGCCGACCGCTGCACGTCCTCGGTGAGCTGGGCGAGCCGGCGCGGGGTGAAGCCGCGCGAGACGATCCGGCGCAGCCGGGCGTGCCGCGGGTCATCCATGTTGATCATCGAGCCGAAGAACTCCGCGAACTCAGGCGGCTGGTCGACGACCGAGGTGGAGCCCGAGCCCGAGGTGAAGACCTGCGGGGTCCGGCTGGCCTCGACGACGTCGTCGAGCCGGGTCAGTGCGAAGAAGCCCGGGCCCGGCTCCAGGTGGCCGAAGTCCGGCTCGGGGTAGAAGGGGATCGGCTCGTTGGTGCGCAGCCACGCGAACGCGGCGGCGCGCTCCTCGACGGGCACGGTCCAGAACCCCTCGACGTCCGAGAGGTCCGGGCGTCCCGGGTCGAGGGCCGTGTGATCCGTGGTGGTCGCGTCAGTGGACATGCATGCGGTCCCTCCTGCCGGTCCGCGGTGACCGGCGCCTCGCACACCATAGTTACTGAACGGTAGATCGGGGAGGGATGAGACCCCGTTCGTACCCGATCGCCACCGCGTCCGTGCGGCCCGTGGCGCCGAGCTTCGCCATGACCCGCGAAAGGTGGACGCTCACGGTCTTCTCGCTGATGTAGAGCGCCTCGCCGACCTGGCGGTTGGTGCGCCCCTCGGCCACCAGGGCCAGGACGGCGGCCTCCCGCGGGGTGAGCGGTCCGGCTCCGTCCGCGCCGGGCTCCGACCGCGTCCGCCGTGACCCTGCGCGCTCGCGGAGGTGGGTGGCCCGCGCCCGGAGCGGTTCGGCGCCGAGCCGCTCGGCCACCCCGATCGTGGCGTCGAGGTCGGCGACGGCCTCCTCCCGCAGCCGGGCGGCCGCCGCCCGGTCCTCGGTGCGGGCCGCGCCGGCCAGCTGCGCCTCGGCCCGCCGGACCCGTGCCTCGGCCTCCCGGTACGGCTCGCCGTAGCCGAACGCCTCGAGCACCCGGGTCCAGGTGGCGGCGTCGGCCTCGCCGCGCACGCGGTCCCGCTCGGCGCGCGCCCGCGCCAGCCACGCCCGCCCTTCGACGCCCAGTGAGCCGGACCGCGGGATGCCCTTCTCGGCGGCCTCCTCCGCCGCGCCGAGCAGGCGCTCGGCCTGCTCGTGGGCCCCCTCGGGGACGGCGGCGAGGCCGAGCGCGGCGAGCATGATCGCCGCGATGTGGTGCGGGAGGAGCCGCTCCAGGTCGGCCAGGGCGGTCTCCGCCCGGCGCAGCGCCTCCTCCGGCGCGCCCCGCCAGAGGGCCGCCTCGACGCCGGCACCGCCGAGGAGGAGGACCACCTGGTCGTCCTCCTGCTCGCGGGAGTCGAGCTCCGCCCAGCGCTGCTCGGCCTCCGCGAGCCGGCCCCGGGCGACCTCGACCAGCAGGCCGGCGGCCGCGAGCCGGCCCGCGACCACCGGGGCCACCATCGCCCCGCCGAGCCGCGCGGTGTGTTCCGCGGCCTCCCAGTCGCCGGCGACGAACTCGCTCATCAGCCGGGCGACCCGCAGGTCCATGCCGTAGCCGCTCCAGGTGGTGCCGGTCTCGGTGGCCCGCCGGCCCCCGGCCGCGAACTCCGCCGCCGCGGCCGCCGCGGAGCCCTCCTCGAGGAACGACATCCCGCGGTTGTAGAAGATCCGCAGCTCCACGCCGATGTTCCCGGAGCCCCTGGCCAGCGGCAGCGCCTCGGACAACAGCTCCCGGCTGCGCGGGCCGCGGCCCTCGAACTCCTCCGCCACGGCCAGGCTGATCAGCGCGTCCGCCTCGACGGCCGCGACGTCCTGCAACGCCTCCGCGAGTGCCGTGTCCGGGTCCGCGTCCCCGTGTTCGCCGTGGGGCTCGGCGGTGCCGGCGCGCAGGGCCGCGGCGGCCTCCCGCGCGATCCGCAGGGCGGCAGCGCCGTGCTCGCGCACGCCGGGCACGTCGTCCGTCCGCCAGAGGGCGCGGGCCAGGATGGCGTGCGCCCAGGCGAGGTCGGCCGTGGGCGGCCCGTCCCGGAGGAGGTCGACGGCCTCCCGGACGGTGGCCGCCGCGGCCGCGGTGGCCTCTGTGCGCTCGAGCAGGCGGATGGCGTGCCGGACCCGGACCTCGCCGGCGCGCCCGCGGTCAGTGCCGGCGTCGACCAGCTCGAGGGCGCGGGTGCTCAGGGCGATGCCGCGGTCCGGGTCCCCGGTCGCGCTCGCCGACCAGGCCGCCCAGAGCGTGACGGTGATCTCGTCCGCGCCCGCGACCGCCGCGGCGTCGGGCACCGCGGACCACAGCTCGACGGCGCGTTCGGCGTGCCGGAGGACCTCGGCGGGAGCTCCCACCCGGTCCGCCTCGCGGGCCGCGCGCACCGACGCCGCGAGCGCACGGGGCAGGTCGTGGGCGGCGAGGGCGTGGTGGGCGAGGGCGGCGGGGGAGGTGCCGACGGGCGAGGGCCGGCCGGGCGGGGCGGGCTGCGCCAGCCGCGCGGCGAGCAGGTCGGCGTAGCGGGAGTGGAGCCGCGCCCGCTCGCCGGGCAGCAGGTCGCCGTAGACCGCCTCGCGCAGCAGGGCGTGCCGGAAGGCGAGGTCGCCCCGCTCGTCCGGCACCAGGACGTGGTGGGCCACCGCCTCCCGGACGGCCTCCTCGAACTCGGCCGTGTCCAGGCCGCTGACCTCGGCCAACGTGGCGTCGGCGACGCTGCGCCCGGCCACCGACGCGACCCGCAGCACCTGCCGCGCGGGTGCGGGCAGCCGCTCGAACCGCGCCAGCAGCACGTCCGTGAGCGCCTCCGGCAGGCCGGCGCCGCCCCCGGCGGCCGACACGAGCTCTTCGGCGAAGAAGGCGTTGCCCTCGCTGCGCCGGGCCAGCCGGTGCAGCTCGCGCTCCTGCAGCCCGAGGTCACCGGCGAGGGCGGTCACCAGCGCGAGCGCGTCGGCGGGCGGCAGCGGCGCGAGCTCCAGCCGCTCGACGGCGGGCAGCCGCACCAGCTCGGCGAGCACCGGCCGCAGCGGGTGCCGGCGGTGCAGGTCGTCCGCCCGGTAGGTGGCCACGACGAGCAGCCGCCCCGCGCCGAGCCGGGACAGCAGGAAGACGAGGAGGTCCCGGCTGGAGCGATCGGCCCAGTGCAGGTCCTCGAGCACCAGCAGCACGGGCGGCCCCGCGGCCGACACCGTCTCCAGGGCGGACAGCAGTGCTTCGAAGACCTGCAGCTGGCCCAGCTCGCGCCCGCCCCGCTCCGCGGACGACTCGCCGGGGACGAGCCGCAGCAGCCCGGGATGCCGCTCGGCCAGCTCGGGGTGCTCGGCGAGCAGCCGGCCGACGATCTCGGTGAAGGGCAGGTACGGCAGCTCCACGCCGGCGGTGTCGATGCACCGCCCGAGCAGGACGAGCGCGCCCGGCCCGGACGACCCGGCCCCCTCGGACGACCCGGCCCCCTCGGACGACCCCGCCTCCTCGGACGACCCCGCCTCCTCGGACGACCCTGCCGCCTCCGCGGACAGCTCCGCGATCAGCCGAGACTTGCCCACCCCGGCGTCGCCGGACAGCAGGACGCCCGTGCCCCGCCCGGAGCGCGCCCTCTCGAGCGCACGGGCGAGGACGGACCGCTCGGCCCCCCGGCCGACCAGCCCGATCCCCACCCCCGGACGTGGCACGGGCGTCATGCTCGCACGGACCCCCGACGGATCCGGGCGAGTTCCGCGGGCGTCCCCCTCACGCCGCGCGGCACTGCCCGGTGACCGCGGACTTCTCGTGCGGCACCGGCGGGGGTACGGGGATGCGCGGCGGCTCCCGCCGCCCCTTCCGCCAGAGCCGGGCCAGCCGGGCCGTGCGGATGCGTTCGGCCTCCGCGAGGAGGGCGCTGCGGTGCTCGTCGACCATCGTCTCCAGGAAGAGCATGACGATGACACTCCGCCTGAGGGGTGCCTCCGGACATCGGTCGGTCACGCCGTCCCGGGCCGTCGCCGCGCACCGCGGCTGAGGGCTCGCCTTACCCCGCGGGGCCCATCAGGCCTCGCCCCTCCACCGTCAGGACTCCTCTCCTCGGGACCGCTCGGCCTCCCGGCCGGCCGGTTCGGGGTGGCCGCAGGGGTCGGTGTGCCAGAAACCGAAGGGATCGGGCAGCGCCGGCCAGGTCTCCTCGCCCGCGGCGAGCTCGGCGTCGGTGAGCAGGGCGGACCGCAGGCCGGCCTCGACGGCGTCGAGGCCGTCGGCGTCGAGCGCATGGGCCAGCACGACGACGTCCTGCGCCCGGTCCCCGAAGCGCGGGTGCCAGCCGAGCGCGGCGAGCGCCCGCCGCTCGTCGGACACGTCGTCCCAGGCCGCGGGGTCCTGCCCGGCGAGCCACTCGCCGGCCTGCCCGATCCGCAGGCCGCCGCCGGCGGACTCCAGCCACAGGACGTCGTCGGGCCGGGTGGCGAGCCAGATCCGCCCGCGGGTCCGCACCACGCCGTCGAGCAGCAGGTCGATGGCCTCGTGCAGGCGGTCGGGGTGGAAGGGCCGGCGCGCGGAGAAGACGAGCAGCCGCACCCCGCAGTCGGTGGTCAGCGGCGGGGCGCCGCGCAGCAGCGGGCCGTGGACGTCGTCGGGTCGGCCGCGGCGGGCCTGCGCGTGGGTGCGGCGCAGGAGGACCGCGTCGTCGTCGAGCTCGGCGAGCCGGGACCGCAGCGCCGTGGGGGCCAGCCGCTCCAGGACGGCGTCGACCCGGGCGTGCTCCCAGGCCGGCGCGGAGCCGGTGTGCACGACCAGGTCCGCGAACTCCGCCTGCGCGACGGCGACCTGGGCGACCGTGCGCTCGTCGTCCGGGAGGTCGGCGAGGCCGCGCCCGGTGACGGGCTCGTCGCCGGTGGCGTCGTCGAGCCAGCCGGCGGCGTCGACGGCGGTGATCACCCCGCGCAGGTCGACGAGGTCGGTGAGCACCACGCCGTGCCCGGGGTCGGCCCCGCCTCCGTCGACCAGGACGTGCGCGAGCGCCCAGCACACCTGCTCGGGCTCGAGGGCGGGATCGAGGTGCAGGACGACGCGGGGAACCCGGCCGGCGAGCCCGCGCAGCGTCGGCAGGAGGTCCTCGCGCAGCGTGCAGGACACGCAGCCGTGGGCCAGCTCGAGCTCGGTCCACGTGTCGCCGTCGCGGTCCCGGATCCGGCGGTGCAGCCGCCCGCGGGCGATGTCGCGCAGGTCGTGGTGCACGACCACGACGTCGGGATCGGCGGTGCGCAGCCGGGCGAGGACGCGTTCCACGCCCTCGGTGCACAGGCCCGTGACCACGAGCAGTTCGGTGTCGGGCATGGGCCCTCCTCGGGAAGGGGTCGGGGTCGGCAGGTGTTACCGTAAATGACAATCGTTCCCGATACGAGAGGAGGGTGGCGTGGCCGCCAAGTCCGCCGCCGTGCGTCCCGTGGTCAAGATGCGGTCGACCGCCGGCACGGGCACGACCTACGTGACCCGCAAGAACCGCCGCAACGACCCCGACCGGCTCGTGCTGCGCAAGTACGACCCGGTGGTCCGTCGGCACGTCGAGTTCCGAGAGGAGCGCTGAGGCCGAGCATGCGAAGCCGACCACCAGCGCAGGCGGCGCGCCCCGTCCGGTCGCCGCGGAAGAAGGTCAAGCCGTCGCACGCCCGCGGCCTCACCGAGGTCGACGGGAAGGACACCGCGCTCCTGCGGACCTTCGCCTCCGACCGCGGCGAGATCCGGGCGCACAACGCGATCGAGCTTGCGAGATCGCCGTCGACACAGCACCGGCGAAGCAGTCTGGCGCCGCAGCAGCAGCGGCAGGTCGCCGTCGCGATCCGCAACGCGCCGGAGATGGCCCTGCTGCCGTACCCGCACGCGGGGCGGGGGTGAGCGCATGTCCCGCAGGTGTCAGCTGACCGGCCGCGAGCCGGGCTTCGGCCGGACGGTCTCGCACTCGCACCGGCGCAGCCCGCGCCGGTTCGAGCCCAACGTGCAGGACCGGCGGTACTGGCTGCCGTCGGAGAACCGGCACGTCCGGCTCCGGCTGTCGGCCAGGGCGATCGAGCTGGTCGACCGGATCGGGGTCGAGGCCGCGGTGGCGCGCATCCGCGCGCGGGGGGAGAAGGTCTGATGGCGACGACGGCGAAGATCGCCCGCAACGAGCGGCGCGAGGAGGTCGTGGCCCGCCACGCCGAGCGGCGCCGGGAGCTGAAGCGGATCATCGCCCGGCCCACGACTCCGGACGCCGAGCGCGAGGCGGCGCTGCGCGAGCTACGCCGCCAGCCCCGGGACGCGAGCGCGACCCGGGTGCGGAACAGGGATTCGACGGACGGCCGGCCGCGCGGGTATGTCGGCAAGTTCGGCGTCTCCCGCGTGAAGCTCCGTGAGCTCGCCCACGCCGGCATGCTCCCCGGGGTCACCAAGTCGTCCTGGTGATCCACCCGGGCCCGCCCGCCGGCCCGCTGCGTGCGCGCCACGCGGTGGGGAGGTAGGCGGCGCTGCGCGGCGCAGGCGGGGTGGCGCAGGCGGGTCCTGATCTCGCGGCACACCCGAAGGCGCGTGACACGGGCCGTCGACCGGGTGCGCCGCCGACCTTCCGGATGTGCCACCCCGCCGGTGCGGGTGTACGAGGCGTCGGGGCGGGTGTGCCAGGCGGCGCTCCGCGAGCGGCCGCTGCATCCCGCCCGCGCGCGGCCGGCCCGCTCCAGCGCCCCACCGGGTGGGGAGCTGCGGAAACGGGGAGGGGGACCCCCGGGTTGGCGGCCCGTCGCGGGGGTTGTGTAGAGTTCTGCAGGTCCAACGGGGAAGTCCCCGGAGGGCCGTGCCGCCCCTTTAGCTCAGTCGGCAGAGCGTCTCCATGGTAAGGAGAAGGTCTACGGTTCGATTCCGTAAAGGGGCTCCAGCGAGGTAGGTGTGACCGGCTTCGCGAGGCGGTGTAGCTCAGTCGGTAGAGCAAGCGGCTCATAATCGCTGTGTCGCCGGTTCAAGTCCGGCCACCGCTACACACACGATCCGAGCTCGAAGCAGGAATTAAGCAGGAGGCACCCGCGATGGCGAAGGCCACCGACGTCCGGCCGAAGATCACGCTGGCGTGCGAGCAGTGCAAGCACCGGAACTACATCACCAAGAAGAACCGGCGCAACGACCCCGACCGGCTCGAGGTCAAGAAGTTCTGCCCGAACTGCGGCACCCACCGCGCCCACCGCGAGACCCGCTGACGGCAGTGCCCGACGAGTCCTTCGTCGGCCGTTCCCTCCCGGCCGCCGGTCCCTTCCAGGTCGGCCGGGAGAAGATCCGCGAGTTCGCCGCGGCGATCGGGGACGCCTCCCCGCTGAGCCGTGATCTCGACGTCGCGCGCGCGGCCGGTCACCCCGACCTGGTCGCGCCGCCGACGTTCTCGACGACGTTCACCATGCCGCTGATCGAGGCGTTCCTCCGGGACCCCGACTTCGGCTGGGACTACACGCGGATGGTCCACGGCGACCAGCGCATCACCTTCCACCGCGCGATCCACGGCGGCGACGAGCTGTTCACCACGATCCACGTCGACGAGCTGCGCACACGAGCGGGCAGCCACATGCTGACCCTGCGCTGCGAGGTGGCCGACGCCGCGGGCGAGCCGGTCGCCACCACGAGCTCGCTGCTGGTCACCCAGGCATGAGTACCCCGCAGAACGCCGCGAAGGGCGACGAGCTGCCGCCGCTGCGGCTGCACCTCACCCGGGCCGACCTGGTCCGCTACGCCGGCGCCTCCGGCGACTTCAACCCGATCCACTGGAGCGACCGCGTCGCGGGCCTCGCCGGGCTGCCCGGCGTGATCGCGCACGGGATGCTCACGATGGCCGTGGCCGGCCGGGTCGTCACCGACTGGGTCGGCGACCCCTCGCTCGTGCGCAGCTACAGCACCCGCTTCACCCGCCCCGTCGTCGTCCCGGACGACGACACCGGGGCCCTCGTGGAGATCACCGGGACGGTCGCGGACGTCACCGAGTCGGACGGTGTGCGCATCGCCCGGATCGACGTCAAGGCCGTGTTCGACGGCAAGTCCGTGCTGGGCAGGGCCACCGCGGAGGTCGTCCTCCCCGGCTGAGCCGGCGGGCGTGTCCGGTTGCCGTGATCGCCGAGTGGGTCGATGCTGCCTGCGTCCCGGGTCCGCACGGGCCCGCGCCACACGGAGGGAGCACCACGTGAAGTTCGGGAAGCTGGTGGACAAGGCCTGGGAGGAGAAGACGGCCGCAGAGGTCCTCAAGGCCCCGCCGTCGGCCCTCGAGGGTCTGACCGAGAAGCACGACGAGGCGCTGGCCGCCCTCGGCATCAAGTCGGTCGGCGACCTGGCGAAGTGGAAGTACTTCCAGCGCGCCTCCGCGCTCGCCGCCCTGGCCGACCTCGACAAGTAGCCCCGACGCCACGAGGGGCGGGTGCCGTCGGCACCCGCCCCTCGTGTGTGTCCGGGTCCTTACTGGGCCTCGCGCAGCAGCGCGCCCATCCGCTCGACGCCGGTGCGGAGGTCGTCGTCGCCCAGGGCGTAGGAGAGGCGGAAGTAGCCCGGGGTGCCGAACGCCTCGCCGGGCACGACGGCCACCTCGGCGTGCTCGAGCACGGCGGCGGCCAGGTCGAGGCTGGTCTCGATCTTCTGCCCGCGGATCTGCTTGCCGAGCAGCTCGCGCACGTCCGGGTAGACGTAGAAGGCGCCCTTCGGTGTGGGGCACTGCACGCCGGGGATCGCCGAGAGCAGCTCGACGATGGTGCGGCGGCGGCGGTCGAAGGCGGTGCGCATCTCGGCGACGGCGTCGAGCGGGCCGGTGAGGGCCTCGACCGCCGCGCGCTGCGACACGTTCGCGACGTTCGACGACAGGTGGGACTGCAGGTTCGTCGCCGCCTTGATGACGTCCGTGGGGCCGGCCATCCAGCCGACCCGCCAGCCGGTCATCGCGTAGGTCTTGGCCACGCCGTTGAGCACCACGGTGGTGTCGGCCAGCTCGGGGACGGCGACGGGCAGCGAGACGGCCTCGGCGCCGTCGTAGACCAGGTGCTCGTAGATCTCGTCCGTGACCACCCAGATGCCGTTCTCGAGGGCCCACCGGCCGACGGCCTCGGTGAGCTCGCGCGGGGCGACGGCGCCGGTCGGGTTCGACGGCGAGCACCACAGCAGCACCTTGGTGGCGGGGGTGCGGGCGGCCTCGAGCTGGTCGACGGTGGGCAGGTAGTCCTGCTCCGACCCCGTGACGACGACCTCGGTCACTCCGCCGGCCAGGGCGATGGCCTCGGGGTAGGTGGTCCAGTACGGGGCGGGGAGGATGACCACGTCGCCCGGGTCGAGCAGCGTCGCGAAGGTCTCGTACACGGCCTGCTTGCCGCCGTTGGTCACGAGGACCTGGTTCGCGGCGATCTCGTAGCCGGAGTCCCGCTTCGTCTTCTCCACGATCGCGGCCTTGAGCTCGGGGAGCCCGCCCGCGGGGGAGTAGCGGTGGTTCTTCGGGTCCTGCGCGGCGGCGACGGCGGCCTCGACGATCGGCTGCGGCGTGGGGAAGTCCGGCTCGCCCGCGCCGAAGCCGATCACCGGGCGGCCCTCGGCCTTGAGCGCCTTGGCCTTCGCGTCGACGGCGAGGGTGGCGGACTCGGCGATGTTCCCGATCCGGGTGGAGATCCGGGGCTTCTGCGACGTTCCAGCGGTCGATGCTGTCGGTGCGGACATGGCCCTCATCCTCGCGCACCGCGCGTACCCTCGCGCGAGCGGGTTTCGGCCCGCGGACCCGCGCGGATCTCTCCCGGGGGGCCGCGGGTGAAGGGCCCGGGAACGGGTGCCGTACACTCGATTCGCCGGGCGCACCGGATCTTCCGGTGTGCCTGCTCCGAACCCGTCGTGTCCCCGACGCGGCGGGCCGGGGCAGCGTAGGGGTGTAGCTCAACTGGCAGAGCAGCGGTCTCCAAAACCGCAGGTTGCAGGTTCAAGTCCTGTCACCCCTGCCACCTGGGACGACAGCAGGAACGAGACGAGGTGCGGGCGTCCGCCCGCCGGTGAGGACGAGCGGTGAGCGACGAGCGTGAGCCCGGGCGGGAGCGCCCGACGTCCGCGGCCGACCGCCGCGGGCGGCGCACGTCGCCGTCGTCGTCCGGTGCCGGCGCGGTGACCACGCCGGGCAAGGGCCGCCCGACGCCCTCGCGCGGCAGCGGGGCGCCCCGCAAGGCGTCGCCGTTCGCCAGGCTGGTCCGCTTCCTCCGCGAGGTCGTGGCGGAGCTGCGCAAGGTCATCTGGCCCACGCGCAAGCAGCTGGTGACCTACACGATTGTCGTGCTCGTCTTCGTCGCCTTCATGGTCGCGCTGGTGTCGCTCCTGGACTGGGTCTTCGGGCTGGGCGTGGAAGCCCTGTTCGGCGCCTAGCCCGCAGGTGAGCCGGGACCGACCCCGATCGAGCACGACGACGCTGACGAAGGAAGCGAGAAGCACGTGACCTCCCCAGACGGCCGACCGGCCGAGGACGAGACGACGGTGCAGGACACCGACGTCGAGGTGGCGTACGGCGCCGAGGCCTCCGACAGCTCGGACAGCACCGTCGACGCCGACACCGACACCGCCGCCGAGGCGGTGGAGGCCGAGGAGGCGGAGGACGCCCTCGAGGACGACACGGCGGAGGTCGACTTCGGGTCGGAGGCGGCCGCGGCCGTCCCCGCCACCGACGAGCAGGCCGACCCGGGCGATCTCGAGGCCGGCGCCGACGCCGCCGGTGCCGAGGAGGAGGTCGACCCGATCGAGGAGATGACGGAGGCGCTGCGCCGCGCCCCCGGCGACTGGTACGTCGTCCACTCCTACGCGGGCTACGAGAACAAGGTGAAGCAGAACCTCGAGACCCGGGTGCAGACCCTGGACGTCGAGGACTACATCTACCAGGTCGAGGTGCCCACCGAAGAGGTCACCGAGATCAAGAACGGCCAGCGCAAGCAGGTGCAGCGCAAGGTGCTGCCCGGCTACATCCTGGTCCGGATGGAGCTCAACGACCAGTCGTGGGGCGCCGTCCGCAACACCCCGGGCGTCACCGGCTTCGTCGGGGCCACGTCGCGGCCCTCGCCGCTGACCCTGAACGAGGTGCTGAAGTTCCTGCTGCCGAAGCAGGAGGCGCCGAAGGAGAAGGCCGCCGCCGCGTCCGGTGCGGGCGGCGCGGCCGCCGCCACCGGCGGTGCGGCCACGGTCGAGGTCGACTTCGAGGTCGGCGAGTCGGTCACCGTCATGGACGGCCCGTTCGCGACCCTCCCGGCCACGATCAACGAGGTCAACGTCGACGCGCAGAAGCTGAAGGTGCTCGTGTCCATCTTCGGCCGCGAGACGCCCGTCGAGCTGGCCTTCAGTCAGGTCTCCAAGATCTGACGGTGCACGAACTCCGTCGCGGCGGGCAGGTCCGCGGCGCGTAGGACGATCACGAGGAATCAAGGATGCCACCCAAGAAGCGGAAGCTCTCCGCGATCATCAAGCTCCAGATCAAGGCCGGCGCGGCCACGCCGGCCCCGCCGGTCGGCCCCGCGCTGGGTCAGCACGGCGTCAACATCATGGAGTTCTGCAAGGCGTACAACGCCGCCACCGAGGCCCAGCGCGGCGACGTGGTGCCGGTCGAGATCTCCGTGTACGAGGACCGCTCGTTCACGTTCGAGCTCAAGACCCCGCCCGCGGCCAGGCTGCTGCTGAAGGCGGCCGGCGTGGAGAAGGGCTCCGGCGAGCCGCACAAGACCAAGGTCGCCTCCGTGACCATGGACCAGGTGCGGGAGATCGCGCAG
Source organism: Pseudonocardia halophobica (assembly GCF_027922425.1). Classification (GTDB taxonomy): domain Bacteria; phylum Actinomycetota; class Actinomycetes; order Mycobacteriales; family Pseudonocardiaceae; genus Pseudonocardia; species Pseudonocardia halophobica. Next base: position 38,376 of record NZ_BSFQ01000008.1, read on the forward strand.
ACCAAGATGCGCGACCTCAACGCCAACGACCTGGACCAGGCCGCGAAGATCATCGCCGGCACCGCCCGGTCGATGGGCATCACGGTCAACTGACCCCACCCGAACGCGTGGGAGAGCCGGGCGCGGCTCCTACCACGATCTTCGCGAAGGACTGAAGATGGCAAAGCGCAGCAAGATCTACGAGCAGGCCGCGGCCAAGATCGACCGCGACGCCCTGTACTCCCCGCTCGAGGCCGCCAAGCTGGCCAAGGAGACCTCGAGCAGCAAGATGGACGCGACCGTCGAGGTCGCCATGCGGCTGGGAGTCGACCCCCGCAAGGCCGACCAGATGGTCCGCGGGACCGTGAACCTGCCCCACGGGACCGGTAAGACCGCCCGGGTCATCGTGTTCGCCGTCGGCGACAAGGCCGCCGAGGCCGAGGCCGCCGGTGCGGACGTCGTCGGCGCCGAGGACCTGATCGAGCGGATCCAGGGCGGCTGGCTGGACTTCGACGCCGCGATCGCGACCCCCGACCAGATGGCGAAGGTCGGCCGCATCGCCCGCATCCTCGGCCCGCGCGGCCTGATGCCGAACCCGAAGACCGGCACCGTCACCCCGGACGTGACCAAGGCCGTCAACGACATCAAGGGCGGCAAGATCAACTTCCGGGTGGACAAGCAGGCCAACCTGCACCTCGTCATCGGCAAGGCCTCGTTCGACACCGAGAAGCTGGTGGAGAACTACGGCGCCGCCCTCGACGAGATCCTGCGGGCCAAGCCGTCCGCCGCGAAGGGCCGCTACATCAAGAAGATCACCGTCTCGACGACCACGGGCCCGGGCATCCCGGTCGACCCGAACCGCACCCGCAACCTGCTGGTCGACGACACCGTCTGATCGTCCGCACGCACGAAGGCCCCCTCCGGATCTTCCGGAGGGGGCCTTCGTGTCTCCGGGGTCAGGACCAGTCGGCCAGGATCTGGTCGACGGACTCCGGCTCGGCCGGGCGGCCCGGCACCTCGGTCCGGGTGCGGGAGAAGCGCGGCGCGGGCGCGGCCTGCGGGGTGTCGTCCGGGCTGACGATCGTGTTCCGGGCGGCCATGTGCGGATGCTGCGCGACCTCGCCGAAGGCCAGGACCGGGGTGGTGCAGGCGTCCGTGCCGTCGAAGATCGCGGCCCACTCGTCGCGGGACTTGGTCTTGAACACCTCGGTGAAGCGCGCCTTGATCGCCGGCCAGGACGGGATGTCCATCTGCGCCGGCAGGTCGGCGGGGTCGATCTCCAGGCCCTTGAGCAGCTCCGCGTAGAACTGCGGCTCGATCGCCCCGACGGCCATGAACTTCCCGTCGGCGCAGGCGTAGGTGTCGTAGAAGGGGGCGTAGCCGTCGAGCATGTTGCTGGCCGGGGCGTCCTGCCAGAACTTCTGCGCGAGCATCCCCCACATCATCTGCACGAGGAGGCTGGCGCCGTCGACCATGGCGGTGTCGACGACCTGGCCCTCACCGGAGCCGCGGGCCTCGTAGAGCGCCGCGAGCACGCCGATGACCAGCAGCATCGAGCCGCCGCCGAAGTCGCCGACCAGGTTCAGCGGCGGCACGGGGCGCTCGCCGTTCCCGCGACCGATGGCGTGCAGCGCACCGGTGAGCGAGATGTAGTTGATGTCGTGGCCCGCCCGGTCGGCCATCGGCCCGTCCTGGCCCCAGCCCGTCATCCGGCCGTACACGAGCTTCGGGTTGCGGGCGTGGCAGTCCGCGGGGCCGACGCCGAGCCGCTCGGTGACGCCGGGCCGGTAGCCCTCGAGCAGCACGTCGGCCTTCTCGACGAGCTTCAGCACGGTCTCGCGACCCTCGGGGGTCTTGAGGTCGGCGGCCACCCGGCGCCGTCCGCGCAGGGTGGGGTCGACGTCGCCGCCGATCCTCAGGCCGCCCGGCCGGTCGATCCGGACCACCTCGGCGCCCAGGTCGCCCAGGATCATCGCCGCGTGCGGCCCCGGTCCGATGCCGGCGAGCTCGACGACCCGTACGCCCGCGAGGGGTCCGCTGCGAGTGCCCACTTCCATCCTCCTCATCGATCGATCGTTCAGGACTCTACGGGTCCGCGGGCCCTGGGTCAGCGGCCCAGGCCACAGGACAGCGTCCCGGCTACGCCACGGCGATCTGGTCCGCCGCGCCGCCGTCGGGCTGGTGCCGCAGACCCTGCCAGGCCGCGGTGAGTCGTTCGAGCGCAGCCGCGGCGGGTTCGGGCCGCAGTGTGTAGGGCAGCCGGATGTAGCGCTCGAAGGCTCCGTCGACGCCGAAGCGGGGCCCCGCGGCCAGCAGGACGTCGTGCCGGCGGGCGGCCCCGGTGAGCAGGCTCGACACGGGCTCGCCGAGGTCCACCCACAGGCTCAGGCCGCCCGACGGGTCGTTGGGCCGCCACTGCGGGAAGTCCGCGGCGAGGCGGCGGCGCAGGTCGGCGCGGGCGGCGCGCAGCGACTCCTGCCGTTCGGCCACCACCGCCTCGACCTCGCCGAGCAGGCGGGCCGTGACGATCTGGTCGAGCACGGCGCCGCCGAGGTCGATCGACGGCCGCAGCGCGGCCAGCCGCCGCACCAGCGACGCCGAGGTGCGGATCCAGCCGATCCGCAGCCCGCCCCAGAACACCTTGCTCGCCGAGCCGATCGTGATCAGCAGGGGCGAGTCGGGCGCGTGCCGGGCGACCGGCTCCGGGGCCGGGACGTCGAGCGGCAGCTCGGTCAGGGTCTCGTCGACGACGAGCGGGGTGCGGGTCCGCCGCGCCAGCTCGACCACGCCCGCGCGGACCTCCGGCGGCATCACCGCGCCCGTCGGGTTGTGGAAGTCCGGCACCAGGTAGCAGAGCGCGGGACGGGTGTCCCGCACGGTGGCGGTCAGCAGGTCGAGGTCCCACGCCGGCTCCCGGCCGTCCGGGCCGAGCGGCACGGGGACCGGTCGGGCACCGCGGCCGCGGATGGCGTCGAGCGCGTTCGGGTAGGTCGGGTGCTCGACGACGACGCGATCGCCCGGGCCCGCGAGCAGCGTGAGGACCAGCGCGATCGCGTGCTGCGCCCCGGAGGTGACGAGGACCTGGTCGGGGCTGGTCGGGACGCCGCGCTCGGTGAAGCGCCGCGCCACGGCCTCCCGCATCACCGGGATCCCGGCGAGGGTGTAGCCGTGGCCGCCGATCTGCCCGTCGAGCTCGGTGACGGCGGCCGCCGCGGCCCGCCGGATCGCGTCCGTGGGGGCGGGCAGCGCGGCGTGCGCGAGATCGGTCAGGCCACCGCCCGTGAGCGGCGAGAACGGGGTCTCGGGGGTCGCCCCGCCGGTCGGGCCGGGCACGCGGGTCCAGCTGCCCGAGCCGCGGCGACTCTCGAGGAACCCGTCGGCGCGCAGCGCCTCGTAGGCCGCGGCCACCGTCGTCCGGCTGACGTCGAGGGCGCCGGCGAGCTCGCGCTCGGCCGGAATCCGGCTGCCGAGCGGCAGCCGGCCGTCCAGGATGAGGAGCCGGACGCGCTCGGTCAGCGCGGACGCGAGGCCGCCGCGCTGGTCCGCCGGGCGCCAGCTGCCCAGCAGCCGGGCGAAGCTCGTACCGCCGATCCGGCGGGTGCCGGGTTCCAAGGGGTCCAACCGGTCCACCTCCGCGAAATTGGCCATGGAGAATCAGGCCAATAGTGCCAGAGTGGAGTCATGACAGCGACGATCCTGCTCTCGGTCCTGACCCTCATCGCGATCCTGGCGCCGCGCTACGGCGCCGACAGCCGCTCGCTGCGGGAGCGGCCGTTCTACACGGCGACGCCCTGGGGCGACGTGAAGAAGTTCCTCCGCCGGCTCGAGGAGGCGGCGGCGCGCCCACAACGCGCCGGACCGCCGTTGCGGCGGCTCAGGTCCGGTACTCCCAGTGGTTCTGCATGAGCACCTGCTCGGTGCGGTCGGCCTCGTCCCGGACCTCGGCGCGGTAGTAATAGCGACCCGGCTGCCAGCCGTCCTGCTCCGCGACGACCTGCAGGTACTCCGTGGCCCACCGGTGCCATTCGTCGGTGTCGCGGGGAGCCGGATCCGGGGCGTCGCACACCACGGTCGTGAAGTCGTGGAGCCGGCCACGCAGCGAGGTCCACATCTGCACGTCGATGTTCAGGGTCTCGGGCAGCCCGTCCGGGGTCCGCTCGCCGGACCCGGTCCGCTCACCGCTCACGCCGCGCCTCCCTGGCGGGCCCGTGGTGGGCCCGCTGGGAGTATCGATCTTCGGTGAGGTCCGGACCCGCCGGGCGCCCGGACCTCACCGGATCAGGCGACGCGGGGGATCAGGCCGCCAGCAGGTCGCTGCGGCCCTTCTCCTCGAGCATCGCCTTGTACGGACCGAACAGGCCCTTCGCCAGGGGCAGCACCTTGAGCAGCTTGGCGACCGGGCCCTTCGCGCGGACCTGACCCTTGGCCAGCGCCACCGGCAGCACGACCTTGCCGAGCCAGAACCTGTTGCCGGTGTCGGCGCTCATGAACAGCTCGACGTTCGGCTCCGGGCCGTTGCCCGCGCCCTCGTGGATCTCCGAGTTCGGCATGTCCACGGTGAGCACGGCCTCGGGGTCGGTGTACGTGATGCGCAGGACGACCCCGGACGGCTTCAGCTTCTCGACCAGCGCCACGTCCTCCATGCCCAACCGGAAGACCCCGCCCAGGTACTCGTAGACCTCGGCCTCGTTCTGGAACGCCGCCACGTCGCAGCCCCTTTCGCTCGCTTGCCGGGGGAGTCTGGCCCGCCCGGGCCACCGGCGGCGACTCCCCGGCCGGGCCACGCCTGGCCCGCACGGACCGGTCCTCAGGGGCGCTGCTCGTCGAGCAGGCCCGCCCGGCCGGCGAGCGCGGCCGCCTCGATCCGGTTGGCCGCGCCGAGCTTGTGCAGCAGCGAGGCGATCATCCGCTTCGCCGTGCGCTCGCTGACCAGCATCGGGCGGGCGATCTCGCTGGTCTCCAGCCCGCGGGCGAGCAGCCGCCACAGCTCGACGTCCCGCTCGGAGAGGGTGTCGAGCACGCCGTCGGCGGTGCGGTCCGCCGACGCCAGCAGCGCCTCGAGCAGCTCGCCGCGGACGACCTTGACCCCGGCGAGCAGCGACAGCAGCGGGGCGACGAGCACCGCGGGATCGGCGGACTTGCCGAGGTACCCGTCCGCCCCGGCGCGCAGCGCGGCCGCGGCCAGGTCCAGGTCCTCGGTCCCGGACAGGGCGAGCACCTTCGTGCCCGGGTAGGCCGCCTTGACCCGGCGGATCGTCTCGACCCCGCCGAGCGGCGGCAGCGCCAGATCGACGACGGCGATGTCCGCGCGGTTCTTCCCGACGAGCGCGACGGCCTCCTCGCCGGCCGTCGCGGACCCGGCGACCCGGAAGGTGTCGCCGGCGCGGGACTCCAGCAGGAGGGCCAGGCCCTGGGCGAACAGCGCGTGGTCGTCCACGATGACGACGGTGTGGGGCCCCTCCTGCACGGCCCGGAGCCTAGGCCGTGTCTCCCAACCCGCCACCACCGCTCCCGGCGCCCACGCCGTCCCCGCCGGCGTTGCCGGCCACCCGAATACGCCCGGTACGAGGGCGACCCGGCTGCCTTGCCGGGAACGACGTGGATCACCGGGCCCGGCGGCGCCAGGTTGAGAGACACGGCCTCATCGGACCTACTCTCCGTACAGCGCTCGACCTGCACCGACGGCGAGGGGAGGTCCGGTGACGAGCCCGACCAACGGCAGGGTGGACCCGCTCGCGGAGGCCATGACCGATCCCGGCGCGCTGCGCTGGGACCCCTGGACGCGGCGATCCGACTCCGCCGAGGAGCGGGCCGCGGTGGTGATCCGCGCGATCGTCGTGGTCGCCGTCGGGCTGGCGCTCGCGGTGGGGCCCGAGCTCGCCCGCGGCCGCCCGCTGGTGGTGTGGGGCATCGTGATCGGCACGGCGCTCTACGCCGCCGCGCTCGTGGTGACCGAGTGGGCGGAGTGGCAGCTGCCCGTCCGGCCCGCCGTGATCACCGTGGTCGACGGCGTGCTGGTCCTGGTGGCCTGCGGGCTCACCGGGGGCGCGGACAGCATCTTCGTCGCGGTGCTGCCGCTGATCGCGATCGCGATGTCGCTGCGCAGCGGGCCCGTGCTGGGGCGGCTCGGCGCCCTCGGCGTCGGGATCGGGTTCACCGTCGCGTGCCTGCTCGGCTCGGACCCGGAGGTCACGGTGGCCGAGCGGCTGCTGACGGGGGCCTGGTGGAGCGGGTTCCTGGTCGCGGCCGCGGTGCTGGTCGGCGTGCTGGTGCGGATGCTCGAGCGGCAGCTGCAGGAGGCCGCCGACTCGCGGGCGCGGGCGGCGGCGGAGCACGAGAAGCTGCTCTCGGAGCGGGAGCTGCGGGCCCGGCTCGTCGCGGCGCAGCAGGCCCGGCTCGACGGGGTGCGCGTGGTGCTGCACGAGTTCCGCACGCCCGTCGCCTCGCTGACCGCGCTCACCACGGACCTTGCGAAGGGCGCACTGTCCCCGGAGGCCTCGCGCACCGCGACCCGGCTGCTCGCCGAGCACGCGGTCCACCTGCAGGACATGCTCGAGGGCCTCGCCGACCTGGCCGTGCGGGACGGCAGCCCGCTCGGCCGGGTCACCGACCGGCGGGTCGTGCTGGCCGAGCTGGCCGAGGCCGTGCTCGACGCGGCCGCGGTCGCGCCGGGCCGTCGTCGGATCACGGTGGCGCCGCCGGGGGCGTCCGTGCGATGCGACCCGCAGCGGCTCCGCCGGGTGCTCACCAACCTCGTCGAGAACGCCGCCCGGCACAGCGGGGAGGAACCCGTCGAGCTGGACCTGGGCCACGCCGACGGCACGCTGGTCGCCGAGGTCCGCGACCGCGGTCCCGGCCTCCCGCCGGGCCAGGAGGGCCTGGTCACGGCCAAGGGCGTGGCGCTGGGGGAGCGCCGCGGCACCGCGGGGCTGGGGCTGTGGATCGTCGAGGCCCTGGTCGGGGCGATGAACGGCGAGCTCACCCTGCTCCCGCGCGAGGGCGGGGGCCTGGTCGCCCGCCTCACCCTCCCCCTCGCCCCCGCCTGATCTTCCGCGAGTTGCGCTGTGGGCTTCGGCGAGTCGGGGGCTGGCACGCGGGGGACAGGGCGGGAACTCGCGGCCCGCTGTGGTCCGGGGTGACGCGGGTCATGATCGACGCCCATGAAGACCAGAGCAGCGGTGCTGTGGGAACTGGGCGGCAAGTGGGAGGTCGAGGAGGTCGAGCTCGACCCGCCGGGCCCCGGCGAGGTCCTGGTCGAGCTGGCGGCGTCCGGCCTGTGCCACTCCGACGAGCACCTGGTGACCGGCGACCTGCCCGTCGCCTACCCGATGGTCGGCGGCCACGAGGGCGCCGGGCGCGTGCGCGAGGTCGGCCCGGGCGTGACCGAGGTGGAGGTCGGCGACCCGGTCGTCATGACCTTCCTGCCGAGCTGCGGGCGCTGCTCCTACTGCGTCCGCGGCATGACCAGCCTGTGCGACGACGGCGCGGGCGCCACCCTCGGCCCCCAGCTCGACGGCACCTACCGCTTCCACGCGCGCGGCGAGGACGTCGGGCAGATGTGCCTGCTCGGCACGTTCAGCCAGCACACCGTCGTGCCGGTGAAGTCCGTCGTGAAGATCGACGAGGGCTTCCCGCTCGAGCTCGCCGCGCTGGTCGGCTGCGGCGTCACCACCGGCTTCGGGTCCGCGGTCCGCACGGCCGACCTGCGGGCGGGCGACGCTGCGGTCGTCATCGGGATCGGCGGCATCGGCGCCAACGCGATCCAGGGCGCGGTCAACGCCGGCTGCCGGTACGTCGTCGCCGTCGACCCGGTGGAGTTCAAGCGGGACAAGGCGATCGAGCTCGGCGCCACCCACGTCGCGGCGAGCATCGACGAGGCCTGGCCGATCGTCTCCGAGCTCACCCGCGGCCAGCTGGCCGACGCCGCCATCCTCACGACGGGCATCGCCGAGGGCGACGACCTGCAGCCCGCGCTGCAGCTCGTCGGGAAGCGGGGGCGGGTCGTGGTGACCGCGCTGGGCAAGGCCGAGCAGGAGACGGCCTCGCTGAGCCTGCTGGAGCTCACCCTCTACGAGAAGCAGATCCGCGGCGCCCTGTTCGGCAGCTCCAACGGCCAGCACGACGTGCCGCGCCTGCTCGAGCTGCACAACCTGGGCCGGCTCAAGCTCCGCGAGCTGGTCACCAAGGAGTACACCCTCGACCAGGTGAACGAGGGTTACGAGGACATGCGGTCCGGCCGCAACATCCGGGGCCTCATCCGCTTCTGACGGCGCACCCCACCACCAGCCTCGACCGGCAAAGGAGCCGACCATGCGCACCATCGAGCACGGCAAGCGGGACGGGTTCGCCTCCCTCGGGGCGGGCGGGCTGAAGCAGGAGTCCTTCCCGCTGCGCCTGTTCGCCAAGGGGAACGCGAAGCACTGGAACCCGGCGGACATCGACTTCTCGCAGGACGCGAAGGACTTCGCGGCCATGACGGACGACGAGCGGTGGTGGACCTGCGCGCTCGCGGCGCAGTTCCTGGCGGGCGAGGAGTCGGTGACCCAGGACCTGCAGCCCTTCGTGGCCGCGATGGCCGCCGAGGGCCGGTTCGCCGACGAGATGTACCTGACCCAGTTCGTGTACGAGGAGGCCAAGCACACGCAGGCCTTCCGGCTGTGGTTCGACGCAGTCGGGATGACCGGCGACCTCCACGAGTACATCGAGTTCAACGACGCCTACATGGAGATCTTCACGAAGCAGCTGCCGGACAGCCTGTACGCGCTGCAGCACGACCCGAGCCCGCGCAACCAGATCCGCGCCTCGGTGACCTACAACCACATCGTCGAGGGCACCCTCGCGCTGACCGGCTACTTCGCCTGGCAGAAGGTGTGCGCGAGCCGCGGGATCCTGCCCGGCATCCAGAAGGTGATCAAGCACATCGGCGACGACGAGCGCCGCCACATGGCCTGGGGCACCTTCACCTGCCGCCGGCACGTCGCCGCCGACGACGCGATGTTCGACGTGGTCGACGAGCGCATGCAGGAGCTGATGGTCCCGGCCATGGGTGTGGTCACCGCGACGTTCGACAGGTACGAGGGCGGCGAGCCGCCCTTCGGCGTCGACATCTCGGAGATGGCCGAGTACGCCATGGACAAGCTGGGCCGCCGGCTCGGGGCGATCGAGTCCGCCCGCGGCGCCGACCTGCTCGCGATCGACGTCGACGCCTCGCCCGAGGCGCTCGAGGAGAAGTTCCACGCCGAGGACCAGCTGGAGTTGGCAGGATGACCCGCGCAGGACGCTACGACCGGCTCCGCGAGATCGAGCTGCTGGACCCGGAGACCGACCACCTCGAGATCTACCGGCTCATGTCGATGTACGAGTTCCCCTGGGACATCAACCAGGCGCTCTCGTTCGCGCTGTTCCGCACCTACGCGGTGCCGACGATCGGCAAGCTGCTGGCAGAGACCGGCGAGTTCACCGAGCGTGTCCAGAAGCGCTACGACGACACCGGGCTGATCCTCGAGGCCGTCCTCGAGCACGGGTTCAGCGGCACCGGCAAGGACGCCGTCCGCCGGATGAACCAGATGCACCGCAGCTACCCGATCAGCAACGACGACATGCGGTACACGCTGTGCACCTTCGTGGTGTCGCCGATCCGGTGGATGGACGCCTACGGCTGGCGGCCCTTCTCCGAGACGGAGAAGGTCGCGAGCGCGAACTACTACCGCGAGCTCGGCCGGCACATGGGCATCAAGGACATCCCGGCCACCTGGCAGGAGTTCTGCGAGGTGCACGACGCCTACGAGCGCGAGCGCTTCGGCTACGACCCGGGCGGCCGCGCCGTCGCCGACTCCACGCTCGCGCTGCTGTGCACATTCCCGCCGAACGACAAGGCCCCGGCGGCGCTGATCGACGCCTTCTCCCGCTCGCTCATGGACCCCCACCTGCGGGAGGCCTTCCGGTACGAGGCCCCGCCGCGCTGGTTCCGCGCGCTGTCCCGGGCCGCGCTGCGGCTGCGCGGCCGGGTCGTGCGGGCGATGCCCGTGCGCACGCGGCCGAAGTTCGTGCGGGATCTGCCCAGCATCCGCAGCTACCCGAACGGCTTCGACGTCCGGGAGCTCGGGACCTTCCCGCAGGGCTGCCCCGTGCCCCACGGGCGGACCTCCGCGGCGGCCGCGACGGACGGGGACACGTACTCCGATCGAGTGGTATCGCCGCAGGTCACTCCATCCGGAGCCTGAGACCCGGGTTGTACCGGCATGGGGCCGGTCGGAGTAACACGGTGCGACGGCCGACGCTCCGCGGACCGAGATCGACGACGGTGTGTCGATCTCGCTTCACGGGGCGTGTCCGTCGTTCTCAGGAACGGCCCGGCGGCCGTCGCCGCCGCGGAATACCCGGCAGTAACCAGACTGCGGCGTGGTCGTTGGGCGCTGCAGGACGAGTGCGTGCTCCGGCAAGGACCGGTGCCGCAGGCTCGAGTGCGCGAGGAGGCGACGTGCCCGGTGTCGAGGTGAGGGTCGAGGGACTGACGAAGTCCTTCGGGCGCGCGAACATCTGGTCGGACGTCACGCTGACGCTGCCGCCCGGCGAGGTCAGCGTGCTGCTCGGCCCCTCCGGCACGGGCAAGTCGGTGTTCCTCAAGTCGCTGATCGGGCTGCTCAAGCCGGAGAAGGGCTCGATCGTCATCCACGACACCGACCTCGTGCGGTGCAGCGAGAACCGGCTCTACGAGATCCGCAAGCTGTTCGGGGTGCTGTTCCAGGACGGCGCGCTGTTCGGCTCGATGAACCTCTACGACAACATCGCCTTCCCACTGCGCGAGCACACCAAGAAGTCGGAGTCGGAGATCCGCGACATCGTCGCGGAGAAGATGGACATGGTCGGGCTCAAGGGCGACGAGAAGAAGCTGCCCGGGGAGATCTCCGGCGGCATGCGCAAGCGCGCCGGGCTGGCCCGGGCGCTGGTGCTCGACCCGGAGATCATCCTGTTCGACGAGCCGGACTCCGGCCTGGACCCGGTGCGCACGGCCTACCTGAACCAGTTGATCATCGACCTGAACGCGCAGACGGACGCGACGTTCCTGATCGTCACCCACGACATCAACACCGCGCAGACGGTGCCGGACAACATCGGCATGCTCTACCGCAAGCACCTGGCGATGTTCGGCCCGCGCGAGGTGCTGCTCACCAGCGAGGACCCGGTGGTGGCGCAGTTCCTCAACGGCCGCCGGCAGGGCCCGATCGGCATGTCGGAGGAGAAGGACACCGCCCAGGCGGCCCGGGAGATGGCCGAGGTCGACGAGCTGTCCGGGCTGCCCCCGATCAAGCCCCAGCTCGACGCCACCGCGGGCCTGCCCGAGCGCAAGGCCGTGGCGCGGCGGCAGAAGCGGGTGGCCGAGATGATGCACACCCTGCCGCCCGCCGCGCAGGAGGCGATCCGCCGCTCGCAGGCCGAGAGCGGGCAGGCGGCGCAGCAGCCGGCCCGCCAGCAGGCCGCCGGCGCGGCGCCCTACGGTCGACCCGACGCCCCGCCCGCCGACGCCCCGACCCAGAGCATCCCGCGGGTGCAGGACGCGCCGCTCGGCCAGCCCACACCCCCGCAGAACCTGCAGCACAACCCGCCGCAGAACCCGACCGGCCGCGCCCCCGGCGGTCCGAGCTCCGGCCCCGGCCGGCACCGCTTCCGCTAGCCCCGCACGCCGCCCCGTCGCGGCTGGACGGCCCCCACCGCCCGCCCGCGAACCTGCTCCCCCCGCCGCCCCCGCGCAGCTCCCCACTGCCGTCCGACACAAGGACTCCGCCGTGTCCGCTCCCCAGGCCGGCCCCAGCCCCCTGACCCGCGCCCTCACCCCCGTCGGGCGCCTGTTCGGGCTGGGCGTCGACATCGTGAAACAGACCTTCCGGCCGCCGTTCCAGCTGCGCGAGTACATCGAGCAGACCTGGTTCGTCACGAAGGTCTCCGCGCTGCCCACGGCGCTGTTCACGATCCCGTTCGGCGCGACGATCGCGCTGCTGCTGGCCGAGCTGACCCGCCAGTTCGGCGCACAGAGCCAGACCGGCGCGGGGTCGGTGCTCGCGATCGTGCAGCAGGCCGCCCCGATCGTCACGGCGCTGCTGATCTCCGGCGCCGGCGGCAGCGCGGTCTGCGCCGACCTCGGCGCCCGCACCATCCGCGAGGAGATCGCGGCCATGGAGGTGCTCGGCATCTCGCCGATCCAGCGCCTCGTGGTCCCGCGGGTGCTGGCCATGGCCACCACCGCGCTGGTGCTCAACGGCCTCGCCACGGTGGTCGGCGTCGGCGGCGGCTACTTCTTCAACGTCATCATCCAGGGCGGCACGCCCGGCGCGTACATCGCGAGCTTCTCGGCGATCGCGCAGGTCAGCGACATCGTGGTCAGCGAGGTGAAGGCGGCCCTGTTCGGGTTCACCGCCGGCATCGTCGCGGCCTACCGGGGGCTCAACCCGCCCCCGGGGGCGAAGGGCGTCGGCGACGCGGTGAACCAGTCCGTCGTCATCTCCTTCGTCCTGGTGTTCCTGATCAACCTGGTCCTCACCGCGCTCTACCTCGAGCTCGTCCCGCCGAAGGGGATCTGAAGTGGCCCGAGTCAGCACCCTGGTGCGCAGGCCGGTCGACCAGCTCGAGGAGCTGGGCGAGCAGCTGGGCCTCTACGCCCGCGCGATCGCCTGGGTCCCGCGCACGCTTCGCCGCTACCCGAAGGAGATCTTCCGGCTGCTGGCCGAGGTCAGCTTCGGCTCCGGCGCGCTGATCGTCATCCTCGGCACCGCGGGCGTCATGGCGGCCCTGTCGCTGTTCGTCGGCTCGCTCGTCGGCCTCCAGGGCTTCCGGGCCCTGGACTCGCTCGGCGTGGAGGCCCTGACCGGCTTCATCACCGCGTACTTCAACACCCGCGACATCGCCCCGCTGGTCGCCGCCTCGGCGCTCACCGCGACCCTCGGCGCCGGCTTCACCGCCCAGCTCGGCGCCATGCGGATCTCCGAGGAGGTCGACGCGCTCGAGGTCATGGCCGTGCCGTCCGTGCCGTTCCTCGTGACCACCCGCGTGATCGCCGGGATCCTGGCGGTGATCCCGATGTACACGATCGGCCTGCTCGCGAGCTTCGCCGCGGCGCGGATCAACGTCACGTTGATCAACGGCCTACCGGGCGGGACGTACGACCACTACTTCGACCTCTTCCTGCCCGTCGGGGACATCTTCGCCTCGTACCTCAAGGTGATCATCTTCGCGACGGTGGTCATCCTCATCCACTGCCACTACGGCTACCACGCCAAGGGCGGCCCGGCGGGCGTCGGCGTGGCGGTCGGCCGGGCGGTGCGGCTCTCGATCGTCAGCACGGCGATCCTCGACTTCTTCCTCACCCTCGTGCTCTTCGGCACCTCCACGTCGGTGCGGGTGGCCGGATGACGGGGCACGACACGAAGAAGGTCACCCTCGGCGTCGTCTTCATCCTGGTCATCGCGCTGCTGATCGGCCTGGCCGTGGCGCAGTACGCGGGCGCGTTCCGCTCCGGGGTGCCGGTGACGCTGAAGGTCGACCGGGTCGGCACGCAGCTGAACGAGCGCGCGGACGTCAAGATCCGCGGGCTGATCGTCGGCACCGTCGACCGGATCAGCACGGACGGCGACGGCGCCACGATCACGATGTCCATGAACCCGGACCTGATCGACCAGATCCCGGACAACGTCACGGCGCGGCTGCTGCCGAAGACGCTCTTCGGCGAGAAGTACGTGTCCCTGGTCCCGCCGGACCGGCCGGGCGCCATCAAGCTCGCCGCCTACGACACCATCCGCGAGGACCGCAGCGTGGCCGGCATCGAGGTCGAGCGGGTGCTCGACGACCTGCTCCCGCTGCTGCAGGCCGTGCAGCCGCAGGACCTCGCCACCACCCTCGGCGCGCTGTCGCAGGGCCTCGCCGGCCGCGGCGAGCAGCTCGGGCAGACGCTGGAGCGGCTCAACACCCTCACCGCGGGCCTGCAGCCGGCCATCCCGGACCTGCAGGAGGACATCACCCAGCTCGCGGACTTCTCGGAGAACCTGTCGAACTCCGCGCCGGACCTGCTCGACGCGCTCGACGACCTCACGGTCACCAGCCGCACGGTCGTCGAGGAGTCGCAGAACCTGCGCGACCTGTACCGGTCGGTGACCGGGGCGTCGGACGACCTGCGGGCCTTCCTCGACGCCAACAAGGACAACCTGATCGGGCTGGCCCACGCGAGCCGGCCGACGCTGGAGACGCTCGCGCGCTACGCGCCGGAGTTCCCCTGCTTCTTCCAGCAGGCCAGCCGGCTGATCCCGTACCTGGACCAGGTGTTCGGCAAGGGCACGGACGAGCCGGGCGTGCACATCACGCTGGAGATCGTCGCGAGCAACGGCAAGTACATCCCGAACCAGGACGAGCCTGCCTACTCCGACGACCGCGGCCCGCGGTGCTACCCGATCATCATGCCGGGCCCGCAGTACCCGCCGGACGGCCCGTTCCGGGACGGTTCGGTGCCCCCGCCGCCGCCGGCGGGACAGCCGATCGGCCCGCCCGGCAAGTTCGGGGTCGAGGACTACGGCACGTTCGACGGCACGTACTCCTGGGACCTGATCCCCGGCTTCGAGTGGAGCCCGAACAGCCACGCCGGCGCCAAGCCTGCCGCATACGACATGGGCATCACCAACTCGCCCGGTGAGCAGCAGCAGGTCGCGGAGCTGGTCGCGGCGCGCACCGGCACCACGCCGGCGGCGGTGCCCGGCTGGGGCAGCGTGCTGGTCGGCCCGCTCTACCGCGGGACGGAGGTGCGGATCGCATGAGCCGCGTCCCGATCGGCCCGCTCACCAAGTTCCTGGCGTTCGCCCTGGTCACCGCGCTCGCGACCACGGTCCTCGCGCTCACCATCGCGAACAGCCAGGGCGGCGACAAGACGACCTACTCGGCCCGCTTCACGGACGTCAACGGCCTGCTCCAGGGCGACGACGTCCGGATCGCAGGGGTCATCGTCGGCTCCGTCGACAAGATCGAGATCGTCGACCGGCGGCAGGCCCGGGTCGAGTTCAGCGTGGACTCCGCGCTGAGCGTCCCGGCCTCGGCCACCGCGGCGATCCTCTACAAGAACCTCATCGGCCAGCGGTTCCTCTCGCTGGGGCAGGGGACCGGGGGCGGCGGCCGGCTCGAGCCGGGCGGCACCCTCCCGGTGCAGCAGACCCGCCCGCCGCTGGACCTCACCACGCTGTTCAACGGGTTCAAGCCGCTCTTCCAGGGCCTCGACCCGGAGCAGGTCAACAAGCTGTCCCAGGAGATCGTCTCGACCCTGCAGGGCGAGGGCGGCACCGTGGACAGCCTGCTCGCCAGCACGGCGTCGCTGACCAGCACCATCGCCGACCGTGACCAGGTCATCGGGCAGGTCATCGACAACCTCAACGGCGTGCTGCAGACCGTGAACAGCCACGACGAGAACCTGAACCAGCTGATCACCTCGCTGCAGCAGCTCGTGTCCGGGCTGGCCCAGGACCGCGAGCCCATCGGCGACGCGATCTCCTCGATCGCCGACCTCACCCAGGTCACCGGCGGCTTCGTCGAGGAGGCGCGGCCGCCGCTGAAGGCGGACATCCGGGCGCTCGGCGACCTCGCCGGCCAGCTCGACCAGGCCCGCCCGACGCTGGAGCACCTGCTGGAGTTCTCGCCGTACAAGCTGAACAAGATCAGCCGCGCGGCGAGCTACGGCAGCTGGTTCCAGTTCTACCTGTGCGGGCTCTCGGGCTCGGTCGGGCTCGGCGACCTCATCCCGCGCCAGGAGATCCCGGTGTTCAAGTCCGACGCCCCGCGGTGCGGCGCCGACCCCGACGGCGTCGAGGGCCAGCAGGCCCCGCTCGTGCCGGGCGTGCCGCCGGCGGTGGACCAGCTCGTCAACGGCGTGCTGCCGAACGGCCTGCCGGAGGACGCCCCCGCCCTGCCGATCTTCGGCACGCTCCCGACGGGGGGTGACCGCTGATGGCCGCCACCGGCGCGCGCCGCCCGGTCCCGCTCGCGATCGCGGGCCTGGTGCTGATCGCCGTGCTCGCCGTCGTCGCCTTCCAGGCCCCGTCGATCTTCGGCGGCGCGACCTACCACGCCGAGTTCGGCGAGGCCGCCGGCCTGCAGGCCGACGACCGGGTCACCGTCGCCGGCGTCGAGGTCGGGCGGGTGACGTCCGTGGAGCTCGCCGGCGACCACGTCGACGTCGCCTTCCGGGTCGACGACGCCTGGGTGGGCGACCGGACCTCGGCCTCCATCGAGATCGCCACGCTGCTGGGCTCGAAGTACCTGGCCCTGGACCCGCAGGGCGACCAGGAGCTCGACCCGGGCACGACGATCCCGCGGGACCGCACGATCTCGCCGTTCGACGTCGTCGAGGCGTTCAACGGGCTGTCCGGGACGATCGACCAGATCGACACGAACCAGCTGGCGGACAGCCTCCGCACGCTGTCCGACACGTTCAAGGACACCCCGGACGACGTCCGCGGCACGCTCGACGGCCTGTCCCGGCTCTCGACCACGATCTCCAGCCGGGACCAGCAGATCCGCCAGCTCCTCGCCGGCGCCCGGAACCTGTCGTCGATCCTCGCGGAGCGCCGCGGCGACTTCGACGAGCTGCTCTCCGACGGCAACCTGCTGCTCTCCGAGCTGCAGCGGCGCAAGGACGCGATCGACCGGCTGCTCGACGGCACCCGGCTGCTCTCGCAGCAGCTGTCCGGGCTCGTCGCGGACAACTCCGACCAGCTGCGGCCGACCCTCGAGACGCTCGACCGGGTCACCGAGGTGCTGCAGCGCCACCAGGACGACCTGGCGGACACGCTGAAGAACGAGGCGGTGTTCGTGCGGCTGTTCACCAACGCCGTCGGCAACGGGCGCTGGTTCGACAACTACATCTGCGGTCTGCTCCCGATCCCGACGATCGGCCCGCTGAACCCCGGAGGCTGCTGATGGTCGGCTCCTGGGCGAACGACCGCCGCGCGCTGCAGATCACGGCGCTGGTCGCGATCGTCGCCGTGCTCGTCGCGACCGGCGTCTGGCTGATCGGCAACGGGGGCGGCCGGAAGATCACGGCCTACTTCGCCAACGCCTCGGCGCTGTTCGAGGACAACGACGTGCGCGTGCTCGGCGTGCCGGTCGGGCAGATCGACTCGATCACCCCACAGGGCACGCAGGTCGAGGTCCACATGACCATCACCGACCCGGACGTGCACCTCGCGCCCGACGCCAAGGCCGCGGTCGTCTCGCCGAGCCTGGTGACCGGCCGCTACGTGCAGCTGTTCCCGACGGTCGCGGAGGACGCGCCGCAGCTCGAGACCGGTGCCACGATCCCGCTCGAGCGGACCGCGGTCCCGCTCGGCGTCGACGACCTCGCCAAGGCCGCCACGGACCTGTCCCGGGCCCTCGGCCCGGAGGGCGCCAACTCCGCCGGCGCGGTGTCGCAGGCCCTCGACGTCGGTGCGCAGAACCTGGCCGGCAACGGCGAGGCGTTCAACGACACCATCCGCGGCCTCGGCAACCTGTCCAACACGCTCGCCGGCTCGAGCGAGGACCTCTTCGGCACCGTCACGGAGCTGCAGAAGTTCACCGAGACCCTGGCCCAGGACGACGCGAAGGTCCGGGAGTTCAACGGCCGGCTCGCCGACGTCACCGGCTTCCTCGCGAGCGAGCGGGAGGACCTGGGCGGGGCGATCAGGGACCTGTCGGTGGCCCTCGGCGACGTGGCCGGGTTCGTCCGGGACAACCGGGACACCATCCACTCCAACGTCGACCGGCTCGCCGACGTCACCCAGGTGCTGGTGGACCAGCAGCGGGCGCTCACCGAGATCCTCGACGTCGCGCCGCTGGGCATCTCCAACCTCGCGAACACGTACAACGGCTCGTCGGGCACGCTCGACACCCGGGCGAACATCAACGAGCTCAGCCGGCCGCCGATCTACTTCCTCTGCGACCTGCTGAAGACCGGCGCCCCCGACGCGCTCAAGCCGCTCGTGCCCACGTGCGCCGCCCTGCCGGACGTGAACACGCTCCCGACACCGGCGCAGATCCTGAGCTCGGTGACCAGCGGGCAGACCCCGCCCGTCCCCGGCCTCGCGATCCCGTCCGTGCCGCTCGTGCCGCAGAACCCGGCCGCGCCGGAGGCCGGTCAGCCGGCGCCGGCGGTCCCGGGGCAGGCGAACCCCGCCCCGGCCGCGCCGGCCACCACCGCCCCGGCCGCGCCGGCGCCGCAGGAGCAGGAGTCCGGCGGCGGGATCGGCGGGTTCTTCTCGAAGCTCTTCGGAGGTGGGTCGTGAGGCGCACGAGGCTCGCGGCCAGGCTCGCGGTCCTGGTGACCGTCGCGTCGGTCGCGCTGAGCGGCTGCGGGGTGTTCTCCGGCGGGCTGCGCGGGGTGGAGCTCCCCGGTGGCGCCGACCTCGGCGAGGACCCGTACGCCGTGACGATCGAGTTCCCCGACGTCGTCGACCTGGTACCGCAGTCCCTGGTCAAGGTGGCCGACGTCAGCGTCGGCACCGTCCGGTCCATCGACGTGGACCCGGCGACCTGGAACGCGCGGGTCACCGTCGCGGTGAACCGGGGCGTCCGACTGCCGGCCGACTCCGAGGCCCGGGTGCGCACCACGAGCCTCCTCGGCGAGAAGTTCGTGGAGCTGGCGGCGCCCACCCAGGGCGGCACCGGCACCCTGTCGGACGGCGCCACGATCCCGATCGAGCGGGCGGGCCGCGCGGTCGAGGTCGAGGAGGTCTTCGGCGCGCTGTCCATGCTGCTCAACGGCGGCGGCGTCGCGCAGATCAAGACCATCTCGACCGAGCTGAACAAGGCCCTCGACGGGCGCGAGCCGCAGATCCGCGGCCTGCTCGACAACCTGAACACGCTCGTCGGCGCGCTCGACGACCGCAAGGGCGAGATCACCCGCGCCCTCGACGGGCTCAACCGGCTGTCCGCCACGCTGAACGACCGGCGGCCGCAGATCGAGAACGCCCTGGACAACCTGGGCCCGGGCCTGGCCGAGCTGGAGCGCCAGCGCGGGCAGCTGGTCGACATGCTCAAGGCGCTCGACCGGCTCTCCGGCACCGCCACGGACACGATCAACCGCAGCCGGGACGACGTCCTCGCCGACCTGCGGGCCCTGCAGCCCACGCTGTCGAAGCTCGCCGAGTCCGGGCAGGACCTGCCGAACTCGCTGGAGCTGATCGGCAGCTTCCCGTTCACCGACGCCGCGGTCGACGCGTTCGCCGGTGACTACGCCAACCTGTACGTCCGGGCGGACCTGGACGCGAAGACGCTGCTGGACAACCTGCTGCGGACCCGGCAGGCCTTCCCGACGCCGGACACGCCGCTGTTCAACCAGCTCCCGCCCGTCGGCCAGCTGCTGTCGCCGCTGCTGGGCGGCAACCCGGACCAGCCCTCGCTGCCGCTGCTCGGCCCGTCGCCGACCCCGCTCGGCCAGGCCGACCCGAACAACCCGCCGCCGACCACCCCACCGACGCCGAGCGCGGTGCCCCCGCCGCCGACGGACGGCAGTGGCGCCCCCGGCGGCTCGGGTGACTCCGGCTCGGGCGGCGGTCTCCTCGGCGGACTCCTCGGAGGTGGCCGGTGATCACCCGGACCATGAGGTGGCAGCTCCTCGCGCTGCTGCTGGTCACGCTGGTCGGAGTCGGGTACACCGGCTTCCGCTACGCGAACTTCGGCGCGATCTTCGGCGCCACGACCTACCCGGTCACGATGAAGCTCGCCGACTCCGGCGGCATCTTCACCGGCGCCGACGTCACCTACCGTGGTGTCAGCGTCGGCCGGGTCGGCCCGCTGACCCTGACCGCCGACGGCGTCGACGCTCAGCTCGATCTCGAGCGCGGCGGCCCGGAGATCCCCGCCGACGTGACCGCCGCCGTGCGGAACCTGTCGGCGATCGGCGAGCAGTACGTCGACCTGCAGCCGGCCAGCGACTCCGGCCCGGACCTGGAGTCCGGCTCGGTCATCCCGCTGACCCGGGTGAGCACGCCGGTGCAGGTGGACCAGGTCGTGTCGAGCCTCGACGGGTTCGTGCGGTCGGTGCCGCTGGAGAGCCTGCGCACGGTCGTCGACGAGCTGGGCAAGGGCTTCGCCAACAGCGGCGTCCCGCTGCAGAAGCTGCTCGACACCACCAGCGAGTTCACGAAGGCGGCCACGGACGCGCTCCCGCAGACCACCGCACTGCTGCGCGACGGGCGCACGGTCCTGACCACGCAGAACGAGGTCGCCGGGCAGTTCGCCGACTTCAGCTCGAGCCTGAAGCTGCTGGCCGAGCAGCTCAAGGAGTCCGACCCGGACCTGCGGCGGCTGATCCACACCGCGCCCGAGGCCGCGGACCAGATCCGCGGGCTGCTGCGGGAGAGCGGCGCCGGGCTGTCCACGACCGTCGCCAACCTGCTGACCGTCGCCCGGATCGCCGAGCCCCGGCAGTCCAACCTGGAGCAGCTGCTCGTGACCTACCCGGGCGTGATGGCCAACGGCTACACGGCGGCGCCCAACGACGGCACCGCGCACCTCGGCCTGGTGCTCAACTTCTTCGATCCCTTCCCCTGCGTGTACGGCTACCAGGGCACACCGCACCGGCCCGGTAACGACACCAAGGACACCGAGGTCTACAAGAAGGCGTACTGTGCCGAGCCACAGGGGAGTCCGACGAGCGTCCGCGGTGCCCAGAACGCTCCCCCGGCGCCGCACTCGACGACCCCCCGCGCCAAGCCCGGCACGACCGGCAACCCGTCCGCGGGGCTCCCGCTCCCGGCGGGCTCCGACGACCCGCAACCGCTGAACCCGCTCCCCCTCGGAACACCCGCCGGGATCCTGGCCTGACGGCCGGTCCCGCACGCCACACCCCCGATGGCCGACGCCCCCACGGCCGGATGGAGTCCCGCAATGACTGCGAGCACGACCGAGAGCACGGCGAACACGAGGCCCGCCGACGAGCCCGACCCCGGGCCGTCGGGCGGCGGGAGGCGGTTCGGCGGACCGCGGGCCCTGCAGGTCGCGGCGGCGGTCGCGGTCGTCGCGGCGATCGTGTTCGGGGTGCTGTGGCTGACCACGCTGCTGAGCGGGGAGCGGAAGCTCGCCGAGGCGCGCGACGACGTGCTTGTCGCGGCCCGGCAGTCCGCGATCAGCCTGAACACGCTGGACTGGCACGACGTCGACGGCGGCCTGGACCGGTGGGAGCAGACCTCCACCGGCGCGGTCCTCGACGAGTTCCGCACCAACCGGGCGCAGTACGCGCAGTTCGTGGCCCAGTCCAAGCGGACCACCACGGCGACCGTCTCCGACGCCGCGGTCAGCGAGCTCGACGACCGCGCGGGCGTCGCGCGGGTGCTGGTGGGTGTCGACGTGACGGTGACCCCGGACGGGCAGCAGCCCATCCCCACCCGGCAGCGCCTGCAGCTCGAGATGAGCCGCACGGACGACGGCTGGAAGGTCAGCAAGCTCGCGCCGGTCCGCGCCCCCGGACAGAGCGGCTGAGCCGGGCCCACCCGCCCGACCCGGCGCCCGTCCGCTTCCGGTCGACCGACGGCCCCCAGGAGGTCACCATGTCCCCCCAGCCCCGCAAGCCCGTCCCCACCACCGCGTCCCGGCGCCGCGCCACCACCGGCATCCGCCGCCCGCGCGTCGCCGGCCGCCCGGACACCGGCCGGCCCGACACCGGGCGCCCGGACGCGCCGGGCGAGACCGCCGAGACCGAGGTCCGGCCGGACGTCACCCGCGCGGACAGCCGGCACGCCCTGTTCGAGCCGGAGACCGAGGCGCTCACCGCGCCGGAGGTCGAGGACGAGGCGGAGACCGCCGCCGTCCCGGCCGCGGAGGAGGCGGACGGCGCCGGGGAGACGGGAGCGGGGGAGCGGCCGGACGGCGCCCGCGCCCGTCGCGCCCGGCGGGCCCGCCGCGAGCGCGCCGAGGCCTTCGGGGAGCCCGCGGAGACGACAGCAGAGACGGCGGGGGAGGCGGCGGGGGAGGACCGGCCCCGGCGCGGGCTCACGGACCTGCTGCGGGTCCCGGCCCCGCCCCGGACGAAGCGGGGCACCACGATCCTCGCCGGTGTCACGGTCGTCGCGCTGGCGCTCGCCGTCCTGGCCGGCGTGAGCTGGTGGAGCATGAAGAGCACGCCCGCGGCGCAGAACACCGCGCTGGTGGACGTCGCGGCCACCACCCAGGTCAGCCAGCAGCTCGGCGACGCGGTGAAGACCGTCTACTCGTACGACTACACCCGGCTCGACCAGAACGAGGCCGCCGCCCGCGAGGTCATCACGCCGGAGTTCGGCCAGCAGTTCGACCAGCTCTTCGGCGAGGTCCGCAAGCTCGCGCCGGAGCAGCAGGCCGTGGTCACCGCGACGATCTCGCAGGCCGCCGTCGAGTCGATCGCCGGGGACCGCGCCGTGCTGGTGGTCTTCCTCGACCAGCAGGCCACCCGCGCCGCGAGCGACCAGGCCGGCCAGCAGGTCGCCGCCGCGGGCCGGCTCACGGTGACCGGGCAGCTCGTCGACGGCACCTGGAAGATCGCGGACGTCGCCGTCGCGTAGCGGCGCATCTGCAGCGTCGCGTAGCGGCGCACCGGCCCCGTCGCGTAGGTATGGGCACCCCGGCGGCGGGGGCGTCGCCGGGGTGCGTATGCTCGACGTCGGTTCCACCGAAGACCGCAGGTCTGCCCACCGGCCCCGCCGGTGGACACGAAGGCCCCGCAGCCGCGGGCGTCCCGCGCAGGAGGACGAGGCAAGCAGCCCGGGTGCGCACGCACGCCCGCACCTCACGCCCCGTGCCCTGCGCACGGGGCGTTCGTCGTCTCCTGGGTCTCGGGACGCGGTGGCACACCGACACCCCGAGAGGAGGCATCACATGGCACGACCCGACAAGGTCGAGGCGGTCGCAGAGATCGCCGACCGGTTCCGGGGCGCGTCCGCCTCGGTGGTCACGGAGTACAGCAGTCTCACCGTGGCTCAGCTGAGCCAGCTGCGCCGCGCCCTGGGCGAGAACGCCAGCTTCCGCGTCGCCAAGAACACCCTGGTGAAGCGGGCGGCGGCCGACGCCGGCGTCGACGGTCTGGACGAGCTCCTGGCCGGCCCGACGGCGATCGCGTTCGTCACCGGCGAGGCGGTCGACGCCGCCAAGGCGCTGAAGAACTTCGCCAAGGACAACAAGGGCCTGGTGATCAAGGGCGGCTACATGGACGGCCGCGCCCTGTCGGGCGCGGAGGTCGAGCGGCTGGCCGATCTCGAGTCCCGCGAGGTCCTGCTGGCCAAGCTGGCCGGCGCCATGAAGGGCAACCTGGCGAAGGCCGCGGGCCTGTTCAACGCCCCGGCGTCGCAGGTCGCGCGGCTGGCCCAGGCCCTGGCCGACAAGCGGGCCGCCGAGGGCGCGTCCGCCGAAGGCGGCCAGGACGACACCGCCGCCCCCACCGAGAGCTGATCCGGCTCCACCCCAGTTACACCCCAGACACACGAGAAGGAGCCAGAGATGGCGAAGCTGTCCAGCGACGAGCTGCTCGACGCGTTCAAGGAGCTCACCCTCATCGAGCTCGCCGAGTTCGTGAAGAAGTTCGAGGAGACCTTCGAGGTCACCGCGGCCGCCCCGGTCGCCGTCGCCGCCGCGGGTCCCGCCGCCGGTGCCGCCCCGGCCGAGGCCGAGGCCGAGAAGGACGAGTTCAACGTGGTCCTCGAGGCCGCCGGCGACAAGAAGATCCAGGTCATCAAGGTCGTCCGCGAGCTGGTCTCGGGCCTCGGCCTGAAGGAGGCCAAGGACCTCGTCGAGTCGGCCCCGAAGCCGGTTCTCGAGGGTGTCGCCAAGGACGCGGCCGACGCCGCCAAGGCGAAGCTCGAGGAGGCCGGCGCGAAGGTCTCCCTGGCCTGACCCAGAGGATGATCAGCGCCGCCTGATCCCCGCCGCGAGGCCGCCCCTGGCGGCACCGGCGGGTCCACGAACGGCACTTCCGCTCGCGCGGAAGTGCCGTTCGTGCGTTCTCAGGAGTTCTCGCGGTCCCGCAGCTCGCGGCGCAGGAGCTTGCCGCTGACCGTCTTCGGGATCTCGTCGAGGAACTCGACCTGCCGCGGGTACTTGTAGGCCGCCATCCGCTCCTTGGTGAAGGCGATCAGCTCCTCGGCGGTGACCTGCTTGCCCGCCCGGAGGCTGACGAAGGCCTTCACGGTCTCGCCGCGGTACTCGTCGGGGACCCCGACGACGGCCGCCTCGCGCACCGCCTCGTGCTCGTAGAGCACGTCCTCGACCTCGCGCGGCCACACCTTGTAGCCGCCCGCGTTGATCTGGTCCTTCTTGCGGTCGACGATGTAGAACCAGCCCTGGTCGTCCATGTACCCGACGTCGCCGGTGTGCAGGGAGCCGCCGGGCAGCGCCCGCTCGGTCTCCTCCGGCTTGTTCCAGTAGCCCTTCACGACCTGCGGGCCCGTGGTGACGATCTCGCCGACCTCGCCGGGCGGGAGGTCCTGCCCGGCCTCGCCGACGATCCGCACGACGGTGTCGTAGACCGGCACGCCCACCGACAGCGCCCCGGAGGCCTCGTCGACCGGCGCCTCGGCGCGCCTGGGGGTGCAGTGGCTGGGCGAGGTGGTCTCGGTGAGCCCGTAGATGTTGTGGATGTACTGGCCGAAGGCCTGCTGGAAGGCCTTCACCGTCGACGGCGGGATGGGCGCCCCGCCGGACCAGATCTTGTCGAGCGTGCGCAGCGCGTCCTGGTCGGCGTTGGGGGCGTTCATCAGCGCGATGAACACGGTGATCGAGCCGACCGTGAACGTCGGCCGCTCCTCGCGGATGATGTCGATCGCCGCCGACGGCTCGAAGCGGTGGAACAGCACGAGCGGCGCCCCGAGCAGCATGGCGATCGTGACGTGCCCGATCAGCCCGGTGATGTGGAAGAGCGGCGCGATCCCGAGGACGACGTCGTCGGGGCCGAGCTCGCAGAAGCCGCGGTAGGTCTGCGAGTTGAACACCAGGTTGGCGTGGGTGTTCATGGCGCCCTTGGGCGGGCCCGTGGTGCCCGAGGTGTAGGTGAGCACCGCGGTGTCCTGCGGGTCGAAGGACACCGCCGGCGGCCGCTGCCCGCGGAAGCGCTCCACGAGCTCGCCGAGGTCGACGGTGCCGTCGACCGCGCCGATGCGCTCGACGCCGCCGAGGATGCGCGCGTCGTTCCGGGTCTGGTGGTCGAGCTCGCTGGTGGTGAGCACCGTCCGGACGGAGGTGTCGCCGACCACCTTCGACGCGACGTCCCGGTACAGGCTCTCGAGCGTGACCAGCACGCTGGCCCCGGAGTCGGTGAGCAGCAGGTGCAGCTCGCGCTCCCGGTTCATGGGGTTGACGTTGACGGCGATGCCGCCCGCCTTCCACGTGCCGACCAGCGCGATCACGTACTGCGGGTCGTTCTGCAGGAACAGCGCGACGCGCTCTCCCGCGGAGAACCCGGAGTCGAGCAGGCCGGCGGCGACGGCGTCGGACAGCTCGTCGAGCTCGCGGTAGGTGATCCGGCCGTCGAAGTAGCGGATCGCGTCCCGGTCGCCGTGCTGCTCCACGGTGGCCCGGAACAGCGCCAGCATGTCCGGGAACTCGGGGGTGATCGAGGTGGGCTGGCCCTCGTCGTAGCGGGCGAGCCAGGGCTTGTCGTCGTAGACGGACACCGGGTCTCCTAGCGGATGGCGATGGGGTTGACCGGCGCGCCCGTGCCGTGCACGACCTTCAGCGGGGCGGCCGCGTAGAGGAAGGACCAACGGTTGTCGGCGGCGCAGGCGTCGGCCAGGTCGTCGAGCCAGGCGATCTCGGTGAGGGTCACGCCCAGGTTGCGCATCAGCGCACAGTGCAGCGGCAGCGCGACGCCGGAGTCGGGGTCGGCGGTCACCTCGTTGGCGATGGTGTCGGTGACGAGGTTCGGGATCTCACGCTGCTGGAACCACTCGACGAGCTCGCGGGAGTAGGTCAGCCCGGGCTCGACGAAGCCGTCGTAGAACTTCTCGGGGTCGTTCAGCTCGTACCAGTACTTCATCCAGCCCGTGCGGATCAGCAGCACGTCCCGCGGCTCGATCTCCACGCCCTGGTTCTTGGCCGCGGCCTCCAGGTCGGTGTGGTCGAACGTCTCGCCCTTGTCGAGCCACTGCTTGCCGCGGTGCCGGGCCATGTCGATCAGCACCCCGCGCCCGACGACGCCCTTCTCGGCGATGGGCAGCACCGAGGCCTTGTCCATGGCGTCGATGGTCGTACGGGCGTCGTAGCCGTTCCAGAGCTTGCCGTCGTACCAGACGTGCCCGAGGGCGTCGTACTGCGTGGAGCCCTGCAGGAAGATGTGGGCGGTGTCGTCGGCGTAGTGCAGGCCGCCCGGGAAGGCCGGTGCGTCGGGGGAGTCCCAGGTGCCCTCGTCGAGCTCGTTCTTGCGGGACATCCCCCGGCGGCCCGGCCAGATCGGGTCGCCCGGGCTGTCGGTGCGGCCCATGTGGATCTGGAGGGTGAAGACCTCGCCGGACCTCACGTGCCGGATCCCGCGCAGGACCTGGCCGGCGTCGAGGTAGTTGAGACAGCCCAGCTCGTCGTCCGGGCCCCACTTCCCCCAGTTCGTCGGGGCGTCCGCGCCCAGCAGCTCGCCCATCGTCGGCACGGTGTTCTCGGCCATTCGTCGACCCCTTCGTCAACGGGTGTGAGGCAGGTGCATGATCACGCCCGATCCTTCTGTCGGCCGTCTGCGGGCGTCAAGGCCGGTGGGCGAGGCGGCCTGACCGGAGGATCGGGCCGGGGCGTAGGGTGGAGGTCGAACCCAGGCCCGTTGCTCCGGACGAGTGAATTCCGTGCGGCGCGACGGGCGGCAGGCCGGGCCCGCGGGCCCGCCGACGGACGGTCCACCGGGGGGCCGGGAGCCCTGAGCTGCCGGTCGTCCTCCGGGAGGGACCACTTACCGACGCGTACGGTCTTGACTCGGTGCGCCTGCCGGGTCACTCTTACGTCACGGTGCTTGGCTCCGGTGGTGAGCTGAGCGACGTGTCTCGACAGCGGCTGCCTTCGCGGCTAGACTGACTCTTTGCGCTGCCTCCGCCCAGGTTCGGCGTGCACGCTGTCGGAAGTCCGCCGGTCCGAGAAGGCCGGGTCCGGAAGGTCCGCCAGGGTGCTCGGCGGACCTGGTCGGAGCGTGGCGTTCTGACAACGAACGGCGAGTTCAGCTCCCCGGCCACACCCGACACGTCGCCAGATCGCCGGACCGGTACCGGTGCGGTGACGCCGAACGGTAGCGCCTCGGGGGCAGTGCCCGCCAGACGAGAGCGTAGTTCTCGGAAGGACGCATCTTGGCTGTCTCCCGCGCCACCGTGACCACTGCGAACCCGGGGAGCGTCGTCTCGGCGAACCCCAACTTCCCTGGCGCACCCACCCGAGTCTCGTTCGCGAAGATCGCCGAGCCGCTCGAGGTGCCGGACCTCCTCGACCTGCAGATCCAGTCCTTCCAGTGGCTGGTCGGCGACGAGGCGTGGTTCCAGCGCCGGATCGACGCGGGGGACGAGAACCCGGTCGGGGGTCTCGAGGAGATCCTCACGGAGATCTCTCCCATCGAGGACTTCTCGGGCTCCATGTCGCTGTCCTTCTCGGACCCGCGCTTCGACGAGGTCAAGGCCTCCGTCGAGGAGTGCCGGGACAAGGACATGACCTACGGCGCCCCGCTGTTCGTCACCGCGGAGTTCACCAACAACACCACCGGCGAGATCAAGAGCCAGACGGTGTTCATGGGCGACTTCCCGGTGATGACCGACAAGGGCACCTTCATCATCAACGGGACCGAGCGCGTCGTCGTGTCGCAGCTCGTCCGGTCGCCGGGCGTGTACTTCGACCACGCCATCGACAAGACGACCGAGAAGGACGTCTACTCGGTCAAGGTCATCCCCAGCCGCGGCGCGTGGCTGGAGTTCGACGTCGACAAGCGCGACACCGTCGGCGTCCGCATCGACCGCAAGCGCCGCCAGCCGGTCACCGTGCTGCTCAAGGCGCTGGGCTGGACCACCGAGCAGATCCAGGAGCGCTTCGGCTTCTCCGAGACGATCCTCGCCACCCTGGAGAAGGACCACACGGCCGGCCAGGACGAGGCGCTG
Organism: Pseudonocardia halophobica; assembly: GCF_027922425.1. Classification (GTDB taxonomy): domain Bacteria; phylum Actinomycetota; class Actinomycetes; order Mycobacteriales; family Pseudonocardiaceae; genus Pseudonocardia; species Pseudonocardia halophobica. The sequence goes on from NZ_BSFQ01000008.1 coordinate 66,437, forward strand.
CTCGACATCTACCGCAAGCTGCGCCCGGGCGAGCCGCCGACGCGCGAGAGCGCCCAGACGCTGCTCGAGAACCTGTTCTTCAAGGACAAGCGCTACGACCTGGCGAAGGTCGGCCGCTACAAGGTCAACAAGAAGCTGGGCCTGGCGGAGCCCACCGAGGTCGGCACGCTGACCGAGGAGGACATCGCCACCACCATCGAGTACCTCGTCCGCCTGCACGCCGGTGAGACCTCGATGAAGGCCAAGGACGGCGAGACCGACATCCCGGTCGAGACGGACGACATCGACCACTTCGGCAACCGGCGCCTGCGCACGGTCGGCGAGCTCATCCAGAACCAGGTCCGCGTCGGCCTGTCCCGGATGGAGCGCGTCGTCCGCGAGCGCATGACCACGCAGGACGTCGAGGCCATCACGCCGCAGACCCTGATCAACATCCGGCCCGTCGTGGCCGCGATCAAGGAGTTCTTCGGCACCTCGCAGCTGTCCCAGTTCATGGACCAGCACAACCCGCTGGCCGGCCTGACCCACAAGCGGCGCCTGTCCGCGCTGGGCCCGGGCGGTCTGTCGCGCGAGCGCGCGGGCTTCGAGGTCCGGGACGTGCACCCGTCGCACTACGGCCGCATGTGCCCGATCGAGACCCCTGAGGGCCCGAACATCGGCCTGATCGGCTCGCTGTCCACGTTCGCGCAGGTCAACCCGTTCGGCTTCATCCAGACGCCGTACCGCAAGGTCGTCGACGGCGTCGTCACGGAGCAGATCGACTACCTGACCGCGGACGAGGAGGACCGCTTCGTCATCGCGCAGGCGAACGCGCCGCTGAACGCGGACGGCTCGTTCACCGAGGACCGCGTCCTGGTCCGCCGGAAGGGCGGCGAGGTCGACCTGATCCCGCCGACGGGCGTCGAGTACATCGACGTCTCGCCGCGGCAGATGGTGTCGGTCGCGACCGCGCTGATCCCGTTCCTCGAGCACGACGACGCGAACCGCGCCCTCATGGGCGCGAACATGCAGCGCCAGTCCGTGCCGCTGCTCCGCTCCGAGGCGCCGCTGGTCGGCACCGGCATGGAGCTGCGTGCCGCGGTCGACGCCGGCGACGTCGTCGTCACCGAGAAGGCGGGTGTGGTCGAGGAGCTCTGCGCCGACTACATCACCGTCATGTCGGACGACGGCACCCGCCAGACGTACCGGCTGAACAAGTTCCGGCGCTCCAACCAGGGCACCTGCAACAACCAGAAGCCGATCGTCGACGAGGGCCAGCGGGTCGAGGTGGGCCAGGTGCTCGCCGACGGGCCGTGCACCGAGAACGGCGAGATGGCGCTGGGCAAGAACCTGCTCGTGGCGATCATGCCGTGGGAGGGCCACAACTACGAGGACGCGATCATCCTGTCGCAGCGCCTCGTGCAGGACGACGTGCTCACCTCTATCCACATCGAGGAGCACGAGATCGACGCCCGGGACACCAAGCTCGGCGCCGAGGAGATCACCCGGGACATCCCGAACGTCTCCGAGGAGGTCCTCGCGGACCTGGACGAGCGCGGCATCATCCGGATCGGCGCCGAGGTCCAGCCCGGCGACATCCTGGTCGGCAAGGTCACCCCGAAGGGCGAGACCGAGCTGACCCCGGAGGAGCGGCTGCTCCGTGCGATCTTCGGCGAGAAGGCGCGCGAGGTCCGCGACACCTCGCTGAAGGTGCCGCACGGCGAGAACGGCAAGGTCATCGGCATCCGGGTCTTCTCCCGGGACGACGACGACGAGCTGCCCCCCGGCGTCAACGAGCTGGTCCGCGTCTACGTGGCCCAGAAGCGCAAGATCTCGGACGGCGACAAGCTCGCCGGCCGGCACGGCAACAAGGGCGTCATCGGCAAGATCCTGCCGGCCGAGGACATGCCGTTCCTGCCGGACGGCACGCCGGTCGACATCATCCTGAACACGCACGGTGTGCCGCGACGCATGAACATCGGCCAGGTCCTGGAGACCCACCTCGGGTGGATCGCCAAGTCCGGCTGGGAGATCGACGGCAACCCGGACTGGGCGAAGATGATGCCCGAGGAGCTCTACTCCGTGCCGCCGAACACGAACACGGCGGTGCCGGTGTTCGACGGCGCCAAGGAGCACGAGATCACCGGGCTGCTCGGGTCCACGCGCCCGAACCGCGACGGCGACCGCATGGTCGGCCCGGACGGCAAGGCGCAGCTCTTCGACGGGCGCTCGGGCGAGCCGTACCCGTTCCCGGTGGCCGTCGGCTACATGTACATCCTGAAGCTGGCGCACCTGGTGGACGACAAGATCCACGCGCGGTCGACCGGCCCGTACTCGATGATCACCCAGCAGCCGCTCGGCGGTAAGGCCCAGTTCGGCGGCCAGCGCTTCGGCGAGATGGAGTGCTGGGCGATGCAGGCGTACGGCGCGGCCTACACGCTGCAGGAGCTGCTCACCATCAAGTCCGACGACGTGGTGGGCCGGGTCAAGGTCTACGAGGCCATCGTCAAGGGGGAGAACATCCCCGAGCCGGGCATCCCGGAGTCGTTCAAGGTGCTCCTCAAGGAGCTCCAGTCGCTGTGCCTGAACGTCGAGGTGCTCTCCAGCGACGGCGCGGCCATCGAGATGCGCGACACGGACGACGAGGACCTCGAGCGCGCGGCGGCGAACCTGGGCATCAACCTGTCCAGCCGCCCGGGCTCGGACTCGATGTCCGTCGACGACGTCGTGAACTGACCCAGAGCCGAGACTCGCGAATTCCGAGAGAAGGACACACTCTTGCTCGACGTCAACTTCTTCGACGAGCTGCGCATCGGCCTGGCCACCGCCGAGGACATCCGCCAGTGGTCGCACGGTGAGGTCAAGAAGCCGGAGACCATCAACTACCGCACCCTCAAGCCCGAGAAGGACGGCCTCTTCTGCGAGAAGATCTTCGGCCCGACCCGGGACTGGGAGTGCTACTGCGGCAAGTACAAGCGCGTCCGGTTCAAGGGCATCATCTGCGAGCGCTGCGGCGTGGAGGTCACCCGCGCCAAGGTGCGGCGTGAGCGCATGGGCCACATCGAGCTGGCCGCCCCGGTCACGCACATCTGGTACTTCAAGGGTGTGCCGAGCCGGCTGGGTTACCTGCTCGACCTGGCGCCGAAGGATCTCGAGAAGATCATCTACTTCGCCGCCTACGCCATCACGTCGGTGAACACCGAGCTGCGCCACCAGGACCTGTCCACGCTCGAGAACGAGATGAGCGTGGAGCGCAAGCGGGTCGAGCAGCGCCGCGACGGCGACCTGGAGGCCCGGGCCCAGAAGCTCGAGTCCGACCTGGCCGAGCTCGAGGCGGAGGGCGCCAAGAGCGACGTCCGCCGGAAGGTCAAGGAGGGTGGCGAGCGCGAGATGCGCCAGCTCCGCGACCGCGCCCAGCGCGAGCTGGACCGCCTCGACGAGATCTGGACCACCTTCACCAAGCTGGACGTGCAGCAGCTGATCGCGGACGAGGGGCTCTACCGCGAGCTCTACGACCGCTACGGCGACTACTTCACCGGCGCCATGGGTGCGGAGTCCATCCAGACGCTGCTGCAGAACTTCGACATCGAGGCCGAGGCCGAGAAGCTCCGCGAGATCATCCGCAGCGGCAAGGGGCAGAAGAAGCTCCGCGCCCTCAAGCGCCTCAAGGTCGTCGCCGCGTTCCAGTCCACCGGCAACTCGCCGATGGGCATGGTGCTCGACTGCGTCCCGGTCATCCCGCCCGACCTGCGCCCGATGGTGCAGCTCGACGGTGGCCGCTTCGCCACGAGCGACCTGAACGACCTGTACCGCCGGGTCATCAACCGGAACAACCGCCTCAAGCGGCTGATCGACCTCGGCGCGCCCGAGATCATCGTCAACAACGAGAAGCGGATGCTGCAGGAGGCCGTCGACGCGCTGTTCGACAACGGCCGCCGCGGCCGGCCGGTCACGGGCCCGGGCAACCGGCCGCTCAAGTCGCTGTCCGACCTGCTCAAGGGCAAGCAGGGCCGGTTCCGCCAGAACCTGCTCGGCAAGCGCGTCGACTACTCCGGCCGTTCGGTCATCGTCGTCGGCCCGCAGCTGAAGCTGCACCAGTGCGGCCTGCCCAAGCAGATGGCGCTGGAGCTGTTCAAGCCGTTCGTGATGAAGCGCCTGGTCGACCTGAACCACGCGCAGAACATCAAGTCCGCCAAGCGGATGGTCGAGCGCGGCCGCTCGCAGGTGTGGGACGTGCTCGAGGAGGTCATCTCCGAGCACCCCGTGCTGCTCAACCGCGCGCCGACGCTGCACCGCCTCGGCATCCAGGCCTTCGAGCCGCAGCTGGTGGAGGGCAAGGCCATCCAGCTGCACCCGCTGGTCTGCGAGGCGTTCAACGCGGACTTCGACGGTGACCAGATGGCGGTCCACCTGCCGCTGTCCGCCGAGGCCCAGGCCGAGGCCCGGGTGCTGATGCTCTCGAGCAACAACATCCTGTCGCCGGCGTCGGGCCGCCCGCTCGCCATGCCGCGTCTGGACATGGTCACGGGTCTGTTCCACCTGACCCGGGAGCGGCCGGACGCCGTGGGCGCCGGGCAGTCGTTCAGCTCCGAGGCCGAGGCCGTCATGGCCTACGACCGCAAGACGCTGCACCTGCAGGCCCCGATCAAGATCCGGCTCCCCGGCGTCACGCCGACCCCGGGCACCGAGCTCGAGGAGGGGGACGTCTGGCGCGCCGAGACTACCCTCGGCCGGGTCATGTTCAACGAGCTGCTGCCGGCGGACTACCCGTTCGTCAACGAGCCGCTGCCGAAGAAGCGCCAGGCCGCGATCATCAACGACCTGGCCGAGCGCTACTCGATGACCGAGGTCGCGCAGGTGCTCGACCGCCTCAAGGACGCCGGCTTCTACTGGGCCACCCGGTCCGGTGTCACGCTGGCGATCGACGACGTCGTGGTCCCGCCGAACAAGCAGGAGATCCTCGACGGCTACGAGGCCAAGGCCGACCAGGTCAACAAGCGGTACCAGCGCGGTGCGCTCTCCCACCAGGAGCGCAACGACGAGATGGTCAAGATCTGGACCCAGGCGTCCGAAGAGGTCGCCAAGGCCATGGAGGACAACTTCCCCGAGGACAACCCGATCCCCACGATCGTGAAGTCCGGGGCGGCGGGCAACATGACGCAGGTCCGGCAGCTGGCCGGTATGCGTGGTCTGGTCGCCAACCCCAAGGGTGAGTACATCCCCCGCCCGATCAAGGCGAACTTCCGCGAGGGCCTGTCCGTGCTGGAGTACTTCATCTCCACGCACGGCACCCGGAAGGGTCTGGCGGACACCGCGCTGCGGACCGCCGACTCGGGTTACCTGACCCGTCGTCTGGTCGACGTCTCGCAGGACGTCATCGTCCGCGAGGTCGACTGCGGCACCTCCCGCGCGGTCACCATGCCGGTCACGGAGGAGACGGCCGACGGCCGCCTCATCCCGCACCGCTACATCCGCACGTCGGTGTACGCGCGGAGCTCGGCAGAGGAGGTCACGGACGCCGACGGCAACGTGATCGTGGCCAAGGGCGGCGACCTCGGCGACCCGGCGCTCGACGCGCTGGTCGCGGCGGGCGTCCGGCAGATCCGCGTGCGCAGCGCGCTGACCTGCGAGTCGGCCACCGGAATCTGCGCGACCTGCTACGGCCGCTCCATGGCGACCGGCAAGCTGGTCGACGTCGGCGAGGCGGTCGGCATCGTCGCGGCCCAGTCCATCGGTGAGCCGGGTACGCAGCTGACGATGCGTACCTTCCATCAGGGCGGTGTCGCGGGCGACGACATCACGACCGGTCTGCCGCGTGTCACGGAGCTCTTCGAGGCCCGTGTCCCGCGCGGTAAGGCGCCGATCGCGGACGTCGACGGCCGCATCCGCATCGAGGACGGCGACCGCTTCTGGAAGATCACCCTCATCCCGGACGACGGGGGCGAGGAGATCGTCTACGAGAAGCTGTCGAAGCGGCAGTGGCTCGCCATGACGGTGGTCGACGGCGAGGAGCGCCCGCTCCGGGACGGCGACCACGTCGAGGTCGGCCAGCTGCTCCTCGAGGGCACGGCGGACCCGCACGAGGTGCTGCGCGTCATGGGCCCGCGCGAGGTGCAGCTGCACCTGGTGCGTGAGGTGCAGAAGGTGTACCGCACGCAGAGCGTGGACATCCACGACAAGCACATCGAGGTGATCGTCCGGCAGATGCTCCGCCGGGTCACGATCATCGACTCGGGTGCCACCGAGTTCCTGCCCGGCGCCCTCGCCGAGCGGGGCGAGTTCGAGTCGGAGAACCGGCGCGTGGTCGCCGAGGGCAACGAGCCGGCCTCCGGCCGCCCGGTGCTCATGGGCATCACCAAGGCCTCGCTGGCGACGGAGTCGTGGCTGTCCGCGGCCTCGTTCCAGGAGACCACCCGGATCCTCACCGACGCCGCGATCAACGGGAAGCGCGACAAGCTCGTCGGGCTGAAGGAGAACGTGATCATCGGCAAGCTGATCCCCGCCGGTACGGGGATCAGCCGGTACCGCAACATCCAGGTGCAGCCCACGGAGGAGGCCCGCGCGGCCGCCTACGCGCTGCCGAGCTACGACGACGGCTACTACAGCCCCGACGTGTTCGGCACGGGCACCGGTGCCGCGGTGCCGCTGGACGACTACGACTTCGGCCGCGACTACCGCTAGTCGCACCGCGTGGTCCGCACGAGGTCGGACGGGGCCGGCGCCTTCGGGCGCCGGCCCCGCCGCCGTTCTCGGGCCGCGCTCGCTGTGCCGGCGGCACGCGAGGAAGGGGCGGAGAACGACGCACCCCTCCGGCGGGCACATGCCGGAGGGGTGCGAGGCGTTATGGAGCCATGACGCGCTCTGAGGCCCGCTCCACGCGTGTTATGGAGCCATAACGCGTTCTGAGGGCGCTCTACCCGCGTTATGGAGCCATAACGCGTTCTGAGGGCGGCTCCGCGCGCGTTATGGAGCCATAACGCGTTCTTCTAGGTCGGTCAAGCAGTGAGGTACTCGCCCTCGTCGAGGGTGGAGGTGCGGCGGCGGTACTCGAGCATCGTGCCGGGCCAGTTGTTGGTGATCCGGCCCGAGTCGGTGCGGTACCAGCTCACGCACTCCGTCCACACGCTGTCCGTGAGCCGCGACTGCATCTCGGTGTCGTAGGCGGTGGCGGCGCCGGGCCGCACCTCCAGCGAGCGCGTTCCGGTGGCGAGCCGCCGGATGCCTTCGCGGGCGTAGCGGATCTGGCACTCGAGCATGTGCACGATCGAGCCCGAGCCGACGTTGGTGTTGGGGCCGTAGAGCAGGAACAGGTTGGGGAAGCCGGGCACGGTGATACCCAGGTGCGCCCGCGCCCCCTCACGCCACTCCTCGGACAGCTCGCGGCCCTCCCGGCCCACCACCCGCATCGGTGCCAGGAAGTCCTGGGTGCGGAAGCCGGTCCCGAAGATGACGACGTCGGCCGGGTACAGCGTGCCGTCGGCGGCGACCACGCCCTCCTCGGTCACCTCGGAGATCTTCTCGGTGACGACGTCGACGTTCGGCCGGGCGAGCGCGCGGAACCAGTCGGAGGAGATCAGCACCCGCTTGCAGCCGACGGGGTAGTCGGGCGCGACGCGGTCGCGCAGCTCCGCGTCGGGGACCTGCAGCCGCAGCTGGGCGCGGTGCAGCAGGCCGAAGGTCGAGGCGAAGGGCCTGATCGCGGTGAAGCCGAGCGCGCCGAACTCGAAGAACCCGGCCCAGAACGTCCGCGCGGCCCGGCTCCAGCCGCGGAACCGCAAGGAGAAGGCCCGCGGGCCGTACGGGCGGTCCAGCTTGGGGATGACGTACGGCGCCGAGCGCTGGAACACGGTGACCTGCGCGGCGTCGGGGGCGATCGCCGGCACGAACTGGATGGCGCTGGCCCCCGTCCCGACGACCGCGACCCGCTTGCCGCGGAGGTCGACCGAGTCGTCCCAGCGCGCGGAGTGGAAGACCGGCCCGGGGAAGCGCTCGATCCCGGGCAGGTCGGGCGTTGCGGGCTGCGAGAGCTGCCCGCACGCCGCCACCAGGGCCTCGGCCTCCAGGTCCCCGCCGCTGGTCCGGATCCGCCAGACGGCGGCGTCGTCGTCCCACCTGGCGTCCGTGACCTCGGTGCCGAGCTTGATGTCCCGCTCCAGGTCATGGTCGGCCGCCACGCTCTGCAGGTAGCGCAGGATGTCCGGCTGCGGGGCGAAGCGACGGCTCCAGTCCCCGGGAGCGAACGAGTACGAGTACAGGTTCGACGGGACGTCGCAGGCCGCACCCGGGTAGGTGTTGTCCCGCCAGACCCCGCCGACCTGCGGCGCCTTCTCCAGGACGGTGACGTCGGCGAGGTCGTCCTCGCGCAGGGCGACGCCCATGCCGATCCCGCCGAAGCCGGCGCCGACGACCGCGACCCGCACCCGCCGGTCCGCCACGTCGCGCCGCAGGGCCGCCCCGAGCTCCCGCAGGTCCGCGTGGGCCCGCCCGAGCAGCCCGGCCTCCAGGACGTGGTCGTGCCACATGCCCTCGGCGCGCGTGTACGTGACCGTCCCGCCGGCCGCGCGGACCCGCTCGACCAGCCGGTCGGCGTCGCCCACCAGGACCTCGTCCGCCCCGGCGACGACGTGCAGCGGCGGCAGGCCGGACAGGTCGGCCTCCAGCGGCCGCAGCTCCGGGTCGACGGCCTCGCCCCCGCGCAGGTACGACCGCTTGCCCTCGCGCAGCAGGCCCGGCCCCAGCATCGCGTCCCGCCCGGTGTTGCGGGCGATGGCCGGGTCGGTGAGGTCGAGGTCCAGCCAGGGGGAGATCAGCCCGACGCTCCCGGGCAGCGGCAGGCCCGTCGCACGCAGCCGCAGGAGCAGGGCCACGGCCAGTCCGCCGCCCGCGGAATCTCCGGCGAGGGCGATGCGTTGTGACTGGTGTCCCGCGTCGAGGAGCGCCCGGTAGGCGCGCTCGGCGTCGTCGAGCGCGGCGGGGTGCGGATGTTCGGGCGCCAGCCGGTAGTCCAGCAGGTGCACCGTCCCGCCGCTCGCCTCGGCCAGCCACGCCCCGAGCGATCGGTGCGAGGCGGGGGAGCCGACCACGTAGCCGCCGCCGTGCAGGAAGAGCACGGGGCGGTCGTCGCGGCTGCCGGGGACCGACACGCGGACCGACGGCCGGCCGCCGAGCGACGAGGGGGTGGAGCGGGTGCCACGGGGCACGGGGAGCAGTCGGCCCTGGAGGTCGACGAGCGCCCGCGAGACCGGGATCGGCAGCCGGGGCGAGAGTGCGGGGGCCACGAGCAACCGGGTGGCGGCCCGGACGGCGGCGCACGGCAGTGTGAGGCGCATGATCGAACCGTAGGGTCGCGCCACGGGCCCGCGGACCGGGGCGGCCGGGGCAACGGCGGCCCGCGCGGGCCAGGCCGGTGACCGGGGCGTCCGCAGGTCGTCGACGTGCGACGAGCGCGGGTCGATCTGCGACGAGCGGGTGAGCCTGCTTGCGTCGGCGTACGGGCTGCGGCAGCCTCCCAGGCGACGCGCGAGTGGCCCGGAGATGGCCGGCGGAAGGCCCGCAGGCCCCGCCGCGGCCCCTGGGCGGACCCGTTTTGACCCTCGTCAGACGGGCCGCGTACCCTTGGGACCTGCGCGCGATCACGCGTGCCCTCGTCCGTCCTGGACGCCTCCGCGGAGTTCCCCGACTCCGGGCCGGTGCGCAGGGCGCGACACGCCCGACCTCGCGGTCCGGCGGGCCGGGGTGGAAGCGGCCCGTGACCACGATCGGGCGGCGCACGACCGCCCGCCCGGGCAGCCGCACGGGCGAGACACCTGAGCATCACGAGTAGGGAAGAAGCAGAGGGTTCATGCCCACGATCCAGCAGTTGGTCCGCAAGGGCCGCGAGGACAAGGTCGCGAAGACCAAGACCGCCGCGCTCAAGGGCTCGCCCCAGCGCCGCGGGGTCTGCACGCGCGTCTACACCACGACCCCGAAGAAGCCGAACTCCGCACTGCGGAAGGTCGCTCGCGTCAAGCTGAGCAGCGGCATCGAGGTCACCGCGTACATCCCCGGCGAGGGCCACAACCTGCAGGAGCACAGCATCGTGCTCGTCCGCGGCGGCCGCGTGAAGGACCTGCCGGGAGTCCGGTACAAGGTCATCCGCGGGTCGCTCGACACCCAGGGTGTGAAGAACCGGAAGCAGTCCCGTAGCCGCTACGGCGCCAAGAAGGAGAAGAGCTGATGCCTCGTAAGGGCCCCGCCCCGAAGCGGCCGCTGGTCTCCGACCCGGTCTACAGCTCGCCCCTCGTGACGCAGCTGATCAACAAGGTGCTGAAGGACGGCAAGCGCTCGCTCGCCGAGCGGATCGTGTACGCCGCGCTCGAGGGCACCCGCGAGAAGACCGGCACCGACCCGGTCGTCACGCTCAAGCGCGCGCTGGACAACGTCAAGCCGGCCCTCGAGGTCCGCAGCCGCCGTGTCGGTGGCGCGACCTACCAGGTTCCGGTCGAGGTCCGCGCCGTCCGGCAGACCACCCTCGGCCTCCGCTGGCTCGTGAGCTACGCCGGCCAGCGTCGCGAGAAGACGATGGTCGAGCGCCTCATGAACGAGCTGCTCGACGCGAGCAACGGCCTCGGCGCCAGCGTGAAGCGGCGCGAGGACATGCACAAGATGGCGGAGTCCAACAAGGCCTTCGCCCACTACCGCTGGTGACGGGCCGACCGTCCGCGCCAACCTTTTCCCAGGGGAAGTGAGCTGAACGTGGCACGGGACGTGCTGACGGACCTGACGAAGGTCCGCAACATCGGCATCATGGCGCACATCGACGCCGGCAAGACCACCACCACCGAGCGGATCCTGTACTACACCGGGATCAACTACAAGATCGGTGAGGTCCACGACGGCGCCGCCACGATGGACTGGATGGAGGAGGAGCAGAAGCGCGGCATCACGATCACGTCCGCCGCGACGACCTGCTTCTGGAAAGACCACCAGATCAACATCATCGACACGCCCGGCCACGTCGACTTCACCGTCGAGGTGGAGCGCTCGCTGCGCGTGCTCGACGGCGCGGTCGCGGTCTTCGACGGCAAGGAGGGGGTCGAGCCGCAGTCCGAGCAGGTCTGGCGGCAGGCCACCAAGTACGACGTCCCCCGCATCTGCTTCGTCAACAAGATGGACAAGCTGGGCGCGGACTTCTACTTCACCGTCGGCACGATCCAGGACCGGCTCGCGGCCAAGCCGCTGCCGCTCCAGCTGCCGATCGGCTCGGAGAGCGAGTTCATCGGCGTCGTCGACCTGGTCGAGATGCGCGCGCTGACCTGGCGTGGCGACGTCCAGAAGGGCGAGGACTACGCCGTCGAGGAGATCCCGGCCGACCTGCAGGAGAAGGCGGAGGAGTACCGCACCGCCCTTCTCGAGGCCGTCGCCGAGACCGACGACGAGCTCATGGAGATCTACCTCGGCGGCGAGGAGCTCACCGTCGAGCAGATCAAGGCCGGCGTCCGGCAGATCGTGAAGGACCGCTCGGCGTACCCGGTGCTCTGCGGCTCCGCGTTCAAGAACAAGGGCGTCCAGCCCATGCTCGACGCGGTGATCGACTACCTGCCGTCGCCGTACGACGTGCCGCCGGTCGAGGGCACGCTGACGGACGGGGAGACCCCGGCCAGCCGCAAGCCCTCGAAGGAGGAGCCCTTCTCGGCGCTCGCCTTCAAGATCGCCGCGCACCCGTTCTTCGGCAAGCTGACCTACGTCCGGGTGTACTCGGGCCGGGTCGCCGCGGGCTCCCAGGTCATCAACTCGACCAAGGACCGCAAGGAGCGCATCGGGAAGCTCTTCCAGATGCACGCCAACAAGGAGAACCCGGTCGACGAGGCCCTGGCCGGCCACATCTACGCGGTCATCGGCCTGAAGGACACGACCACCGGCGACACGCTCAGCGACCCGCAGGCACCGATCGTGCTCGAGTCGATGACGTTCCCGGACCCGGTCATCCAGGTCGCGGTCGAGCCGAAGACCAAGGCGGACCAGGAGAAGCTCTCCACGGCGATCCAGAAGCTCGCCGAGGAGGACCCGACCTTCCAGGTCTCGCTGGACGACGAGACCGGGCAGACGATCATCGCCGGCATGGGCGAGCTCCACCTCGAGGTGCTCGTCAACCGGATGAAGAGCGACTTCAAGGTCGAGGCGAACATCGGTAAGCCGCAGGTGGCCTACCGGGAGACGATCCGCAAGACCGTCGACAAGTACGAGTACACGCACAAGAAGCAGACCGGTGGGTCGGGGCAGTTCGCCCGGGTCATCATCAAGCTGGAGCCGCTCGACACGGCGGACGGTGCGCTGTACGAGTTCGAGAACAAGGTCACCGGTGGTCGCGTGCCGCGGGAGTACATCCCGTCCGTCGACGCCGGCGCGCAGGACGCCATGCAGTACGGCGTGCTCGCGGGCTACCCCCTCACGGGGATCAAGCTGACCCTGCTCGACGGTCAGTACCACGAGGTCGACTCGTCCGAGATGGCGTTCAAGGTCGCCGGCTCGATGGCCCTCAAGGAGGCCGCGCGCCAGGCGTCCCCCGCCATCCTCGAGCCGATGATGGCGGTCGAGGTCACCACGCCCGAGGACTACATGGGCGACGTGATCGGCGACCTCAACTCCCGCCGCGGCCAGATCCAGGCCATGGAGGAGCGGGCGGGCGCCCGCGTCGTCAAGGCGCTGGTCCCGCTCTCGGAGATGTTCGGCTACGTCGGCGACCTCCGGTCGCGGACCCAGGGCCGGGCGAACTACACGATGGTGTTCGACAGCTACGCCGAGGTCCCCTCGAACGTCGCCAAGGAGATCATCGCGAAGGCGACCGGCGAGTAAGTCCGGACCGCTCGCGAGGCGCGGTCCGCGGACGGGTAGGGTCACCCGCCTGTTCGCGGCCCGCACCTCGAAACCCCCAGACCTGCCGTCAGCACGGCGGAGAAGAAGATCAAGTCCAGGAGGACACTGCAGTGGCGAAGGCGAAGTTCGAGCGGACCAAGCCGCACGTCAACATCGGCACCATCGGTCACATCGACCACGGCAAGACCACGCTGACGGCGGCCATCACCAAGGTTCTGCACGACAAGTACCCGGACCTCAACGAGGCCTCGGCGTTCGAGAACATCGACAAGGCGCCCGAGGAGCGCCAGCGCGGTATCACGATCTCCATCGCGCACGTCGAGTACCAGACCGAGAAGCGGCACTACGCGCACGTGGACTGCCCCGGTCACGCCGACTACATCAAGAACATGATCACCGGTGCGGCGCAGATGGACGGCGCCATCCTGGTGGTCGCGGCGACCGACGGCCCGATGCCGCAGACGCGTGAGCACGTGCTGCTCGCCCGCCAGGTCGGCGTGCCCTACATCGTGGTCGCGCTGAACAAGGCCGACATGGTCGACGACGAGGAGATCCTCGAGCTCGTCGAGCTCGAGGTCCGTGAGCTCCTGTCCTCGCAGGAGTACCCGGGCGACGACCTCCCGATCGTCCGCGTCTCGGCGCTCAAGGCCCTCGAGGGCGACGCCGAGTGGGGCGCCAAGCTCCTCGAGCTGATGGACGCCGTCGACGAGGCGATCCCGGAGCCGGAGCGCGACACCGACAAGCCGTTCCTCATGCCGGTCGAGGACGTCTTCACGATCACCGGTCGCGGCACGGTCGTCACGGGCCGTATCGAGCGCGGCATCGTGAAGGTCAACGAGACCGTCGAGATCGTCGGCATCCGCGAGAAGTCGACCTCGACCACCGTCACCGGTGTCGAGATGTTCCGCAAGATCCTCGACGAGGGTCGTGCGGGCGAGAACGTCGGCCTCCTGCTCCGCGGCATCAAGCGCGAGGACGTCGAGCGCGGCCAGGTCGTCGTGAAGCCGGGCTCCATCACGCCGCACACCGAGTTCGAGGGCCAGGTCTACATCCTGGGCAAGGACGAGGGCGGCCGGCACACGCCGTTCTTCAACAACTACCGTCCGCAGTTCTACTTCCGGACGACGGACGTGACCGGCGTGGTGACCCTCCCGCAGGGCACCGAGATGGTCATGCCGGGTGACAACACCACCATGAGCGTTCAGCTGATCCAGCCGATCGCCATGGAGGAGGGCCTGCAGTTCGCCATCCGCGAGGGTGGTCGGACCGTCGGCGCCGGCCAGGTCACCAAGATCACCAAGTAAGACCCCTTCCGCGGCCCGTGGACCCCTGTGGTCCACGGGCCGCACCCCGGTCGAGGGCCACCCGAACCGGTGTGGCATCCTTGACGGGTTGCGCGCGGACGGCGGGCACACGGCAGCCGGGATCTCCCGGGACTCCGTGAGTCGTCGGAAGCGCCGACCCCGGATCGACAGGCGACCCCCCTGGGGGAAGCGGTGACCCGGGGACCGGTATGCGGGTAGCAGGGCGACACGCCCGACCTCGTGGACCGGAGCCCAGTGGGTGAGACCTGAACAGAGCGCGGACGCCCGGTCCGCATCGGATGCCCGAGTCCGCACGGACTCGCGCGCGTCGGTGCCGGTGGTTGCGACGTAGAGCTGGTCGGGGCTCCCCTCGGGGCGGGACACCCGGAGACACCGTGAAGCAGCGGCAGGAAGAAGAGGACGACCCACGACCATGGCGGGACAGAAGATCCGCATCAGGCTCAAGGCCTACGACCACGAGGCAATCGACGCGTCTGCTCGCAAGATCGTGGAGACGGTGACGCGTACCGGTGCTCGTGTCGTCGGTCCGGTGCCGCTGCCGACCGAGAAGAACGTGTACTGCGTCATCCGCTCGCCGCACAAGTACAAGGACTCGCGCGAGCACTTCGAGATGCGCACGCACAAGCGGCTGATCGACATCCTCGACCCGACGCCGAAGACGGTCGACGCGCTCATGCGCATCGACCTGCCGGCCAGCGTCGACGTCAACATCCAGTAGGGCACCGATGAGCGACAGGCAGATCACCGGGATCCTGGGCCGGAAGCTCGGGATGACCCAGGTATTCGACGAGAACAACCGGGTGGTTCCGGTCACCGTGGTCCAGGCCGGGCCCAACGTCGTGACGCAGATCCGCTCGCAGGAGAAGGACGGGTACGAGGCGGTCCAGCTCGCCTTCGGTGCGGTCGACCCGCGCCGGGTGAACAAGCCGGAGACCGGGCACTTCGCGAAGGCCGGCGTGACCCCGCGCCGCTTCACCGTCGAGCTGCGCACGACGGACGCCGCGAGCTACGAGCTCGGCCAGGAGATCACCGCCGAGGCCTTCGAGGCCGGTGCCGTGGTCGACGTCGTCGGCACCACCAAGGGCAAGGGCACCGCGGGTGTCATGAAGCGCCACGGCTTCAAGGGCCTCGGCGCCTCGCACGGCACCCAGCGCAAGCACCGCTCGCCGGGCTCGATCGGTGGTTGTGCCACCCCGGGCCGCGTCTTCAAGGGCGTGCGCATGGCGGGTCGGATGGGTGTCGCCCGGCAGACCACGCAGAACCTGAAGATCCACCGCGTCGACGCCGAGCGCGGGCTGCTGCTGATCAAGGGCGCCGTCCCCGGCCCCCGTGGCGGGCTCGTCGTGGTGAAGAGTGCCGCGAAGGGTGGTGCCCAGTGAGCACCGTCGAGATCAAGGACGCGTCGGGCGCGAAGTCCGGCTCGGTCGAGCTCCCGGACCACGTCTTCGACGTGACCGCGAACGTGCCGTTGATGCACCAGGTCGTCGTGGCCCAGCAGGCCGCGGCCCGCCAGGGCACGCACGACACGAAGACCCGCGGCGAGGTCCGTGGCGGCGGCAAGAAGCCGTACCGCCAGAAGGGCACCGGCCGTGCCCGTCAGGGCTCGACCCGCGCGCCGCAGTTCGCCGGCGGTGGCACCGTCCACGGCCCGACGCCGCGCGACTACAGCCAGCGGACCCCGAAGAAGATGAAGGCCGCCGCGCTGCGCGGCGCACTGTCGGACCGGGCCCGCGCGGGCCTCGTCCACGTCGTCTCCGGGATCGTCGACGGGGACACCCCCTCGACGAAGTCCGCCCGCCAGGCCGTCGCGGCCGTCGCCGGCGCCGACACCCGCGTGCTCGCGGTGGTCGACCGGGACGACTCGGTGAACCTGCTGAGCCTGCGCAACCTGCCGCAGGTCCACCTGATCGCACCGGACCAGCTGAACACGTACGACGTGCTCGTGAACGACGTCGTGCTGTTCACCCAGGCCTCGCTGGACGCGTTCCTGGCCGGTCCGGTCGCGGTCAAGACCAAGCGTGCCGAGCGTGCGGAGAAGGAGGAGGGCAAGTGATCCCCGACCCGCGCGACATCCTGCTCGCGCCGGTGGTGTCCGAGAAGAGCTACTCGCTGCTCGACGAGAAGCAGTACACCTTCCTCGTCCACCCCGACGCG
This sequence comes from Pseudonocardia halophobica, assembly GCF_027922425.1. Taxonomy (GTDB): domain Bacteria; phylum Actinomycetota; class Actinomycetes; order Mycobacteriales; family Pseudonocardiaceae; genus Pseudonocardia; species Pseudonocardia halophobica. Next base: position 82,750 of record NZ_BSFQ01000008.1, read on the forward strand.
AACAAGACCCAGATCAAGATCGCCGTGGAGCAGGTGTTCGGGGTGAAGGTCGTCAGCGTGAACACGCTGAACCGCCCCGGGAAGCGGAAGCGCTCGCGCACCGGCTACGGCAAGCGCAAGGACACCAAGCGCGCGATCGTCACGCTCTCCGCGGAGAGCAAGGACATCGACGTGTTCGGTGCCCGGGCGAGCTGAGGGAGCGAGCTGACCCATGGGTATCCGTAAGTACAAGCCGACGACTCCCGGCCGCCGCGGTTCCAGCGTCTCCGACTTCGCGGAGATCACCCGCGACACCCCGGAGAAGTCCCTGATCCGTCCGCTGCACGGCAAGGGCGGCCGCAACGCGCACGGCAAGGTCACCACCCGCCACCAGGGCGGCGGCCACAAGCGCGCGTACCGCTTGATCGACTTCCGGCGGAACGACAAGGACGGCATCCCGGCCAAGGTCGCGCACATCGAGTACGACCCCAACCGGACGTCCCGCATCGCGCTGCTGCACTACGCCGACGGCGAGAAGCGCTACATCATCGCGCCGGCGCGGCTCAAGCAGGGCGACAAGGTCGAGGCCGGCCCGAAGGCCGACATCAAGGTCGGCAACAACCTGCCGCTGCGCAACATCCCGACCGGCACCGTGGTGCACGCGATCGAGCTCCGCCCCGGTGGCGGCGCGAAGATCGCCCGCTCCGCCGGGTCGAGCGTGCAGCTGGTGGCGAAGGACGGCCCGTACGCGCAGTTGCGCATGCCGTCCGGCGAGATCCGCAACGTCGACGTGCGCTGCCGCGCCACCGTCGGCGAGGTGGGCAACGCCGAGCACTCCAACATCAACTGGGGCAAGGCCGGCCGCATGCGGTGGAAGGGCAAGCGCCCGACCGTCCGCGGTGTCGCCATGAACCCGGTCGACCACCCGCACGGTGGTGGTGAGGGGAAGACCTCCGGTGGCCGCCACCCGGTCAACCCCGCGGGCAAGCCCGAGGGCCGCACCCGCCGCACCAAGCCGTCCGACAAGTTGATCGTCCGCCGGCGTCGTACCGGCAAGAAGCGCTGAGCAGGGAGGTTAAGACATGCCGCGCAGCCTGAAGAAGGGCCCGTTCGTGGACGACCACCTGCTCAAGAAGGTGGACGCCCTCAACGAGTCCGGCAAGAAGACCGTCATCCGGACCTGGTCCCGACGGTCCACCATCATCCCGGACATGATCGGCCACACGATCGCGGTGCACGACGGCCGCAAGCACGTGCCGGTGTTCGTGTCCGACTCGATGGTCGGCCACAAGCTGGGGGAGTTCGCTCCCACCCGCACGTTCCGTGGCCACATCAGGGACGACCGCAAGGCGCGCAGGCGCTGAGGCGGACCGAGTAGCGACCAAGGAGAGGTGGAGAAACAGCATGGCTGACACAGCCAGCAGCACCGCCGACGCCGCGCTCGAGCCCGCTCGTGCGCTCGCGAAGGCCCGGTTCGTGCGGATGTCGCCGACCAAGTGCCGTCGTGTCGTGGACCTGGTCCGCGGCCTGCCGGTGAACGAGGCGCTGGCGATCCTGCGGTACTCGCCGCAGGCCGCCGCGGAGCCGGTGGCGAAGGTCGTGGCGAGCGCCGCGGCCAACGCCGAGAACAACTTCGACATGGACCCGGAGACCCTCGTGGTCGCCGTCGCCATGGTCGACGAGGGGCCGACGCTCAAGCGCATCCGGCCGCGGGCCCAGGGCCGCGCGTACCGGATCCGCAAGCGGACGAGCCACATCACCATCGAGGTCGAGTCCGCGCCCGCGAAGGCCGGCCGTTCCCGTGGTGCGAAGGGGAGGGCCCGCTGATGGGGCAGAAGATCAACCCGCACGGCTTCCGCCTGGGCATCACCACGGACTGGAAGTCGCGCTGGTACGCCGACAAGCAGTACGCGGAGTACGTGAAGGAGGACGTCGAGATCCGCCGCATGCTCTCCAAGGGCATGGAGCGGGCCGGCATCTCCAAGGTCGAGATCGAGCGGACCCGGGACCGTGTGCGGGTGGACATCCACACCGCCCGCCCGGGCATCGTGATCGGCCGGCGCGGCGCCGAGGCCGACCGCATCCGCGGCAACCTCGAGAAGCTGACCAAGAAGCAGGTCCAGCTCAACATCCTCGAGGTCAAGAACTCCGAGTCGGACGCACAGCTCGTGGCGCAGGGCGTCGCCGAGCAGCTGTCCAACCGCGTGGCCTTCCGCCGCGCGATGCGCAAGGCCATCCAGTCGGCCATGCGCTCGCCGCAGGTGAAGGGCATCCGGGTGCAGTGCTCCGGCCGCCTCGGCGGCGCGGAGATGTCGCGCTCCGAGTTCTACCGCGAGGGTCGCGTCCCGCTGCACACGCTGCGCGCGGACATCGACTACGGCCTGTTCGAGGCCCGGACGACCTTCGGCCGCATCGGCGTGAAGGTCTGGATCTACAAGGGCGACGTCGTCGGCGGCCGCCGCGAGAACGCCCCCGCCGCCGAGGCGCCGGGCCGCGGACCGCGTCGCGAGCGTCCGGCCCGCCGTCGATCCGGAGCCTCGGGCACGACCGCGACCAGCACCGACGCCGGGCGTGCGGCTGCCGAGCAGTCGGGTGGCACCGCCACCGCGACCGCTGCGCCGTCGGAGGCCCCGGCCTCGAGCAACGGGGAGAACTGAGCCATGCTGATCCCCCGCAAGGTGAAGCACCGCAAGCAGCACCGTCCGCACCGGACGGGGATGTCGACCGGTGGCACCCGGGTCACGTTCGGCGAGTTCGGGATCCAGGCGCTGGAGCCCGCCTACGTCACCAACCGCCAGATCGAGTCGGCGCGTATCGCGATCAACCGGCACATCAAGCGTGGTGGCAAGGTCTGGATCAACGTCTTCCCGGACCGTCCGCTGACCAAGAAGCCCGCCGAGACCCGCATGGGTTCCGGTAAGGGCTCCCCCGAGAAGTGGGTGACCAACGTCAAGCCCGGCCGGGTGCTCTTCGAGATGAGCTACCCGAACGAGGCTCTCGCGCGGGAGGCCCTGCGCCGCGCCATCCACAAGCTGCCCATGAAGTGCCGGATCGTGACCCGTGAGGGTGGTGACATCTGATGGCGGCCACCACTGCTGCCGAGCTGCGTGAGCTGACCGACGAGGAGCTCGTGCTGCGGGTCAAGGAGGCCAAGGAGGAGCTGTTCAACCTCCGCTTCCAGATGGCGACCGGGCAGCTGGACAACAACCGGCGGCTGCGTACCGTCCGGCACGACATCGCGCGGATCTACACGGTCATGCGCGAGCGCGAGCTGGGCCTCTCGGCCGCCCCGAGCGACAACGAGGGCGCGGCATGAGCGAGAAGACTCAGGAGCAGCGCGGGGAGCGGAAGGTCCGCGAGGGCCTGGTCGTGTCCGACAAGATGGACAAGACCATCGTGGTCACCCTCGAGGACCGCGTGAAGCACCCGCTGTACGGCAAGGTCATCCGGCGGACCAGCAAGGTCAAGGCGCACGACGAGGCCAACACGGCCGGCGTCGGCGACCGCGTCCGGCTGATGGAGACCCGGCCGCTGTCCGCCACCAAGCGGTGGCGGCTGGTCGAGATCCTGGAGAAGGCGAAGTGATCCAGCAGGAGTCGCGGCTGCGCGTCGCCGACAACACCGGTGCCAAGGAGATCCTGTGCATCCGGGTGCTGGGCGGTTCGGCGCGACGCTACGCGGGGATCGGCGACACCATCGTCGCCACCGTCAAGGAGGCCATCCCCGCGGCCGGCGTGAAGCGCGGTGACGTCGTCAAGGCGGTCATCGTGCGCACGGTCAAGGAGAAGCGCCGCCCGGACGGCAGCTACATCCGGTTCGACGAGAACGCCGCCGTCCTGATCAAGGACAACGGTGAGCCGCGGGGGACCCGTATCTTCGGCCCGGTCGGCCGCGAGCTCCGTGACCGCCGGTTCATGAAGATCATCTCCCTCGCCCCGGAGGTGCTGTAGAGCATGAAGGTCAAGAAGGGCGACACGGTCCTCGTCATCGCCGGCAAGGACAAGGGCGCGAAGGGCAAGGTCATCCAGGCCTACCCGGACCGCGACCGCGTCCTCGTCGAGGGCGTGAACCGTATCAAGAAGCACACGCGGGTGAGCCAGAACCAGCGGGGCGCGCAGTCCGGCGGGATCGTCACCCAGGAGGCGCCCATCCACGTCTCGAACGTGATGGTCGTCGACTCCGACGGGAAGCCGACCCGTGTCGGCAAGAAGCTCGTCGAGTCCGAGGACGGCGGCAAGGCCAGACGCGTCCGGATCTCCCGCAAGTCCGGGAAGGAGATCTGATGACCACCACGGAGAAGGTCAACCCGCGCCTCAAGCAGCGCTACGTCGACGAGATCAAGGGCGAGCTGCAGAAGCAGTTCTCCTACGGCAACGTCATGCAGATCCCCGGCGTCGTGAAGGTCGTCGTGAACATGGGCGTCGGCGACGCCGCCCGTGACTCGAAGCTGATCGACGGCGCCGTGCGGGACCTGGCCACCATCACCGGCCAGAAGCCGCAGGTCCGGCGGGCCACCAAGTCCATCGCGCAGTTCAAGCTGCGCGAGGGCATGCCGATCGGCGCGAAGGTCACCCTGCGCAACGACCGGATGTGGGAGTTCCTGGACCGGCTGCTGACGATCGCGCTGCCGCGTATCCGCGACTTCCGCGGCCTCTCGCCGAACCAGTTCGACGGGCGGGGCAACTACACGTTCGGTCTCACGGAGCAGTCCATGTTCCACGAGATCGACCCGGACTCGATCGACCGGCCGCGTGGCATGGACATCACCGTCGTGACCACCGCGACCACGGACGAGGAAGGCCGGGCGCTCCTGCGCCAGCTCGGCTTCCCCTTCAAGGAGAACTGAGAGATGGCGAAGAAGGCGCTTCGCATCAAGGCGGAGAAGACCCCCAAGTTCAAGGTCCGCGGCTACACCCGCTGCCAGAAGTGCGGGCGTCCGCGCGCGGTCCTGCGCAAGTTCGGCCTCTGCCGCGTGTGCGTCCGCGAGATGGCACACGCCGGCGAGCTGCCGGGCGTCAGCAAGAGCAGCTGGTAATCACTCAGCTGTCGTTTCGTTCGCCGCAGGCCCCCCGTGAGTCACGGGGGGAACCACGGCGGGAAAGAGACACCACACCATGACGATGACCGATCCGATCGCAGACATGCTCACGCGTCTGCGGAACGCGAACTCGGCCTATCACGACCAGGTCGTGATGCCGCACTCCAAGCTGAAGGTCGCCATTGCGGAGATCCTGCAGAAGGAGGGCTACATCGCGAGCCACCACACCGAGGACGCCGAGGTCGGCAAGTCCCTGGTGATCGAGCTGAAGTACGGGCGCAACCGCGAGCGCAGCGTCGCGGGCCTGCGCCGGGTCTCGAAGCCGGGCCTGCGGGTCTACGCGAAGTCGACCAACCTGCCGCGCGTTCTCGGCGGCCTGGGCATCGCGATCATCTCGACGAGCCAGGGCCTCCTCACGGACAAGCAGGCCTACCGGAGCGGCGTGGGCGGGGAAGTCCTCGCCTACGTCTGGTGAGAAGGGAGTAGAGCGATGTCCCGCATCGGGAAGCTGCCGATCACCGTGCCGTCCGGCGTCGACGTGACCATCGAGGGCCGCACGGTCACCGTCAAGGGGCCCAAGGGCACCCTGTCGCACACCGTCATCGCGCCGATCACGGTCGCGCTGAACGACGGCGTCGTCTCGGTCGAGCGGCCGGACGACGAGCGGAAGACCAAGGCCTACCACGGCCTGTCCCGCACCCTGGTGAGCAACCTCGTCGAGGGCGTCACCAAGGGCTACGAGAAGAAGCTCGAGATCGTCGGTGTCGGTTACCGCGTCGCGCTCAAGGGCTCGAACCTGGAGTTCGCCCTCGGGTTCAGCCACCCCGTCGTCATCCAGCCGCCGGAGGGCATCACCTTCGCCGTCGAGTCGCCCACCAAGTTCTCGGTGAGCGGCATCGACAAGCAGCTGGTGGGCGAGACCGCGGCGAACATCCGCAAGATCCGCAAGCCGGAGCCCTACAAGGGCAAGGGCGTGCGGTACGCCGGCGAGAACGTCCGCCGCAAGGTCGGGAAGACGGGTAAGTAAGCCATGGCCGACACGATTTCTGCGAACGCGAAGAAGCGCACCGCCTCGCGGGTGTCCGCCACCCGCCGCAAGGGGCTGGCCCGCCGGCACGCCCGGCTGCGCAAGAAGATCAGCGGGACGCCGGCGCGTCCGCGGCTGGCCGTCAAGCGCTCCTCGCGCCACCTGCACGTGCAGCTGATCGACGACGTCGCGGGCCACACGCTGGCCGCCGCCTCGTCGCTCGACGCGGACGTGCGCTCGGTCGAGGGCGACAAGAAGGCCAAGGCCGCCAAGGTCGGCGAGCTCATCGCCGACCGGGCCAAGGCCGCCGGTGTCGAGGCCGTCGTGTTCGACCACGGTGGCTTCGGCTACCACGGCCGGATCGCGGCGCTGGCCGACGCCGCCCGCGAGGGAGGCCTGAAGTTCTGATGAACACCAACATGATGGAAGGGACCGTCTGATGCCGGGACGTACGCGGCGCGAAGGCGGTGGCCCGGGCGGTAACGACCGCCGGGACCGCCGCGACGGTGGCCGTGGCGGGGCGGCCCAGGACAAGACCCCGTACATCGAGCGACTCGTCACGATCAACCGCGTGGCCAAGGTCGTGAAGGGTGGTCGTCGCTTCAGCTTCACCGCCCTCATGATCGTCGGCGACGGCGACGGCCTGGTCGGCGTGGGCTACGGCAAGGCCAAGGAGGTGCCGGCCGCGATCGCCAAGGGTGTCGAGGAGGCGAAGAAGAACTTCTTCCGCGTCCCCCGCATCGGCGGCACGATCGTGCACCGCGTCCAGGGTGAGGCGGCCGCGGGCGTGGTCCTGCTCCGCCCGGCCAGCCCCGGTACCGGTGTCATCGCCGGTGGCCCGGTGCGCGCCGTCCTGGAGTGCGCCGGCATCCACGACATCCTGTCGAAGTCGCTGGGTAGCGACAACGCGATCAACATCGTGCACGCCACGGTGGACGCGCTGAAGCAGATCCAGCGGCCCGAGGAGGTCGCGGCCCGCCGTGGCCTGCCCCTCGAGGACGTCGCGCCCGCGTCGATGCTCCGTGCCCGCGCCGAGGCCGCCCAGGCTGCGAGGGTGTGAGCGTCATGGCCGACAAGAAGCTGAGGATCACGCAGGTGAAGTCCGCCATCGGCGGGCAGCGCAACCAGCGTGAGTCGCTGAAGGCCCTCGGCCTGCGCAAGATCCGCCAGTCCCAGGAGTGGCCGGACACGCAGCAGGTCCGCGGGCTCGTCAACACCGTGCGTCACCTCGTGACCGTGGAGGAGGTGTCCTGATGAGCGAGACGATCAAGGTTCACCACCTGCGCCCGGCGCCCGGCGCCAAGACCGCCAAGACCCGCGTCGGTCGCGGTGAGGGCAGCAAGGGCAAGACCGCCGGTCGCGGTACCAAGGGCACCAAGGCCCGGAAGACCGTGTCCCCGGCCTTCGAGGGCGGGCAGATGCCGCTGCACATGCGGCTGCCCAAGCTCAAGGGCTTCAAGAACCGGTTCCGGACCGAGTACCAGGTCGTGAACGTCGGCGACCTGGCGGCCCTCTTCCCGCAGGGCGGCGAGGTCGGCCCGGCCGAGCTCGCCGAGGCCGGTGCGGTCCGCAAGGGCCAGCCGGTCAAGGTCCTCGGCAACGGGGACCTCGACGGTGTCACGCTCACCGTCAGCGCCCACGCCTTCTCCGGCTCCGCCAAGGAGAAGATCGCGGCCGCGGGTGGCACCGCCACCGAGCTCTGACCTGTCCCAGACAGGGCTTCACCCGGCGACGCCGTCCGAGCGGCCCGCCCCCGTCGAGGGGCGGCCGAGCGGGCGGCGTCGTCGCTGTTAGAGTCGTCTTTCGCCCAGGTGCGTCGCGACGCACGGACCGTGCGGGCAGCAGACCAGGAGGATCACCGAGGTGCTCAGCGCTTTCCGGGCGGCCCTCACGACCCCGGATCTCCGGAAGAAGATCCTCTTCACCCTCGGGGTCGTGGCCGTCTACCGGCTCGGGGCGAACATCCCGTCGCCCGGCGTGTCCTACCCGAACGTGCAGGAGTGCATCCGGCAGGTCGAGGGCAGCGACAACGCGGGCATCTACTCGCTCATCAACCTGTTCTCCGGCGGCGCGCTCCTGCAGCTGTCGATCCTGGCCCTCGGGATCATGCCGTACATCACGGCGTCGATCATCATCCAGCTGCTCACCGTGGTCATCCCGCGGTTCGAGGTGCTGAAGAAGGAGGGCCAGTCCGGGCAGGCCAAGCTCACGCAGTACACCCGCTACCTCACGATCGCGCTGGCGATCCTGCAGGCCACCGGGATCGTGGCGCTGGCGGACCGCGGCGCGTTGCTCGGCAACTGCGACCGGCCGATCATCCCGGACTCCAACGTCTTCTCGCTGTCGATCATCGTCATCGTCATGACCGCGGGCACCGCGGTCGTCATGTGGCTGGGTGAGCAGGTCACGGAGAAGGGCATCGGCAACGGCATGTCGTTGCTGATCTTCGCCTCGATCGCGCACCGCATCCCCGCCGAGGGCAAGAACATCCTCGACAACGCCGGCCCGCTGGCCTTCGCGGCCGTCTGCGTGTTCGGCCTGGCGATCATCGTCAGCGTCGTGTTCGTCGAGCAGGGCCAGCGCCGGATCCCGGTGCAGTACGCCAAGCGGATGGTCGGGCGCCGGATGTACGGCGGCACGTCGACGTACCTGCCGCTCAAGGTGAACCAGGCCGGCGTCATCCCGGTGATCTTCGGCAGCTCGCTGCTGTACCTGCCGGACCTGGTGTCCCGGCTGCTCGGCAACGAGGGCGGCGCCTTCCAGCAGTTCGTCCAGACCTACCTGGTCGACCAGTCCAACTGGCTGCACATCACCCTGTACGTGGCGCTCATCATCTTCTTCACCTACTTCTACGTCGGCATCACCTTCAACCCGGAGGAGCGGGCCGACGAGATGAAGAAGTTCGGCGGCTTCATCCCGGGCATCCGGCCGGGCCGGCCGACCGCCGAGTACCTGAACTTCGTGCTCAGCCGCATCACCCTCCCCGGATCGCTCTACCTGGGCATCATCGCCGTCCTGCCGAACTTCTTCCTCGGCGTCACGGGCAGCGGGCAGAACCAGAACTTCCCCTTCGGCGGCACCGCCGTACTGATCATGGTCGGGGTCGGGCTGGACACCGTGAAGCAGATCGAGAGCCAGCTGATGCAGCGGAACTACGAAGGTTTCCTGCGTTAGAGTCGGGGTAGAGGGCCTTGTTCGACGGGCCGTCGAAGATGCAGTATCGACGCCTCGGCGACCGGGCCCTCGAGCCCGACGGTCCCGTCGAGGATCACCTCGTTCGTCGCCAGAGCAGGCGGCAGAGCAGAAGAGAGCAGGGAGGTCGGGTTCCAAGTGCGACTCGTTCTTGTCGGTCCGCCGGGTGCGGGTAAGGGGACCCAGGCCGAGCGCCTGGCCCAGCAGCTGGACGTCCCCCACATCTCGACCGGAGACCTGTTCCGGGCGAACCTGAAGGACGAGACGCCGCTCGGCCTCGAGGCCAGGTCGTACATGGACGCCGGCAACCTCGTGCCGGACTCGGTCACCGTCGCGATGGTGAAGGACCGCCTCGCGGACCCCGACGCCGCGAAGGGCTTCATCCTCGACGGCTTCCCGCGGACCGTCCCGCAGGCGGACGCGCTGGCCGGGATCCTGGCCGAGTACGGTGTCGAGCTCGACGCCGTCGTCGAGTTCCAGGTGGACGACGAGGTCGTCGTGCAGCGGCTGCTCGGCCGCGGCCGGTCGGACGACAACGAAGAGGTCATCCGCAACCGCCAGCAGGTGTACCGGGACGAGACGGCGCCGCTGCTGCGGTACTACGCCGACCGGCTCGTCACCGTCGACGCCGTCGGTGAGGTCCCCGAGATCACGGACCGGGTGACCACCGCACTCGAGGCACGCAAGTAGCACCCATCGACAGGAGGCCCGCATGACCGGCAGGAAGGGCGGCGTGCGCGGCGCGATCGCACGGCTTCGGGGGCGCGACATCGAGCTCAAGAGCCCGGCCGAGATCGAGGCCATGCGGGCGGCGGGGGCCGTGGTGGCCGCCGCGCTGGCGGCGGTCGCCGACCTCGCCAAGCCGGGGGTCTCCACGGCGGAGCTGGACGCGCTGGCCGAGCAGGTCATCCGGGACGCCGGCGCCGTCCCCTCCTTCAAGGGCTACCACGGGTTCCCGGCGAGCATCTGCGCGTCGGTGAACGAGCAGATCGTCCACGGCATCCCGTCGTCGGCCCAGGTGCTGGCCGACGGGGACCTGGTCTCCGTGGACTGCGGCGCGATCCTCGACGGCTGGCACGGCGACTCCGCCGTCACGCTGGCCGTCGGGGAGGTGGCCGCCGCGGACCTCGCGCTGTCGAAGGCGTGCGAGGGCGCGATGTGGGCGGGGATCGAGGCCGTGCGCCCGGGGGCCCGGCTCACCGACATCTCGTACGCGATCCAGGAGGCCTGCCGCGCCGCCGCGATCGCGGACCGGGCGGACTACGGGATCGTCGCCGAGTACGGCGGCCACGGCATCGGCACGTCGATGCACATGGACCCGTTCCTGCCCAACCACGGCGAGCCCGGGCACGGCCCGAAGCTGCGCCCCGGCATGGCCCTGGCGATCGAGCCGATGCTCACCGGGGGCGACCCCGAGACCCACGAGCTCGAGGACGGCTGGACCGTCGTCACCGCGAACGGCGGGCGGGCCGTGCACTGGGAGCACACCGTCGCCGTCACCGAGGACGGGCATTCCGTCCTCACACTCCCCGGCTGACCGGTCCCGCGGTCCCCGCCCGGCGGGTACCGCCCGGTCGGGCAGGGTCTCGGATTGATCCGGAGAGGGCCTCCCGGCGCCCGGCTGGTCTACGTTCCACGCATGAGTGCTGATGCCGCAGCGCAGCGGCCTCCGGGAGCGACCGTGGGCGTGCCCCGCGAGTCGGGCTCCGGCGAGCGTCGCGTCGCGCTGGTGCCGAAGGTCGTGGAACGGCTCCGGTCGAAGAACGTGTCCGTGGTCGTCGAGTCGGGCGCCGGCCTCGGTGCCCTGATCCCGGACCAGCTGTACGTCGACGCGGGCGCGACGGTCGGCGATCCGTGGTCGTGCGACGTGGTGGTGAAGGTGGCCCCGCCGACCGCGGAGGAGATCGGCAGGCTCCGCTCGGGGGCCACGCTGATCGGCTTCCTGGCCCCGCTGACGTCGCCGGACACGACCTCCGCGCTGCGCGACGCCGGGGTCACGGCGTTCGCGATGGAGTCGGTCCCGCGGATCTCGCGGGCGCAGTCGATGGACGCGCTGTCCTCGCAGGCGAACGTGGCCGGGTACAAGGCGGTGCTGCTCGCGGCGGAGCGCTCGACGCGGTTCTTCCCGATGCTCACCACCGCGGCCGGCACGGTGAAGCCCGCGACCGCCCTGGTGCTCGGCGTGGGCGTGGCGGGGCTGCAGGCGTTGGCCACCGCGAAGCGGCTCGGCGCCCGCACGACCGGCTACGACGTGCGGCCCGAGGTGGCCGACCAGGTGCGTTCGCTGGGCGCGCAGTGGCTGGACCTCGGCATTGACGCAGCCGGCGAGGGCGGCTACGCCCGGGAGCTGACGGAGGACGAGCGGGCCGATCAGCAGAAGCGCCTCGAGGAGGCCATCACCGGGTTCGACGTCGTGATCACCACGGCGCTGGTGCCCGGGCGCAAGGCTCCGACCCTGGTCACCGCGAAGGCCGTGGAGGGGATGAAGCCGGGCAGCGTCGTCGTCGACCTGGCGGGGGAGACCGGCGGCAACTGCGAGCTGACCGAGCCGGGCGAGGTCGTCGTCAAGCACGACGTCACCGTCGCCTCGCCGCTGAACCTGCCCGCCGGGATGCCCGAGCACGCGTCGGAGCTCTACGCCCGCAACGTCTCGGCCCTGCTCGAACTCATGCTCGACGACGGCGGCGCCGTGGCGCCGGACTGGTCGGACGAGGTCCTGGCGAAGTCCTGCGTGACGCGAGAGGCGGAGTGATGCAGAGCGGGTCCCTGCTGGCGAACATCGCGATCCTGGTGCTGGCCGGGTTCGTCGGGTTCGCGGTCATCTCGAAGGTGCCGAACACGCTGCACACGCCGCTGATGTCCGGCACGAACGCGATCCACGGGATCGTGCTGCTCGGCGGGCTGATCGTGCTCGGTGAGCTGGAGAACCCGTCGGTGCTCGACGCGATCATCCTCGTCGTCGCGATCGCCTTCGGCACGATCAACGTCGTCGGTGGCTTCCTGGTCACCGACCGCATGCTGGGCATGTTCAAGGCCAAGCCTGCCGAGAAGGTCAGCGCCGAGAAGGTCAGCGCCGACGCGGAGCAGAGCGCGGACGGTCAGGTGCAGCGCTGATGGACGCCGCGGTCCTGGACGTCCTCGTCCCGATCCTCTACATCGTCGCGTTCGCGCTGTTCATCTACGGCCTGATGGGCCTGACCGGGCCGAAGACGGCGGTGCGCGGCAACAAGATCGCCGCTGTCGGCATGCTGATCGCGGTCGTCGCGACGCTGCTGCGGGTGCACCACAACTGGATCCTGATCGTGGTCGGCCTGGTCGTGGGCGCGGCGCTGGGCGTGCCGTCGGCGCGGCAGGTGAAGATGACCGCGATGCCGCAGATGGTGGCGCTGTTCAACGGCGTCGGCGGCGGGGCGGTCGCGCTCATCGCCTGGTCGGAGTTCCGCACGTCCGGCGGCTTCCTCGACACCGCGACCTACGTCGTCGTCGCCTCGCTGTTCGCGGCGATCGTGGGGTCGGTGTCGTTCTGGGGCTCGCTGATCGCGTTCGGCAAGCTGCAGGAGATCCTGCCGGGCCGGCCGATGGGGCTGGGCAGGGCGCAGCAGGCGGTCAACGTGCTGCTGCTGGTCGCGGCGGTCGTCTGCGCCGTGGTCGCCGGGCTGGGCGGGGCGTCGGAGCTGTGGATCGTGCTGGTCCTGCTGCTGGCGGCGGTGCTCGGGGTGATGGTGGTGCTGCCGATCGGCGGCGCGGACATGCCCGTGGTGATCTCGCTGCTCAACGCCCTGACCGGGCTCTCGGCCGCGGCCGCCGGTCTCGCGCTGGACAACACGGCGATGATCGTCGCCGGCATGATCGTCGGCGCGTCCGGTTCGATCCTGACCAACCAGATGGCCGTGGCGATGAACCGGACGATCCCGGCCATCGTGGCCGGCGGGTTCGGCGGCACGGGCGTGGCGGCGTCGGACGACGGCGTGGAGCGGACCGTGAAGTCGACCTCGGCGTCGGACGCGGCGATCCAGATGGCCTACGCCTCGCAGGTGATCGTGGTGCCGGGCTACGGGATGGCGGTCGCGCAGGCCCAGCACGCGGTCAAGGACATGGCCAAGCTGCTCGAGGCCAAGGGGGTGGAGGTCAAGTACGCCATCCATCCCGTGGCCGGGCGCATGCCGGGGCACATGAACGTGCTGCTGGCCGAGGCCGACGTCGCCTACGACGCGCTCAAGGAGATGGACGAGATCAACGACGAGTTCGCCCGCACGGACGTCACGCTCGTCATCGGGGCCAACGACGTCACCAACCCGGCGGCGCGCAACGACCCCAGCTCGCCCATCCACGGCATGCCGATCCTCAACGTCGACGAGTCCCGCACCGTCATCGTGCTCAAGCGCTCGATGAACAGCGGCTTCGCCGGCATCGACAACCCGCTGTTCTACGCCGAGCGCACCAGCATGCTCTTCGGCGACGCGAAGAAGTCCGTCATGGAGGTCACCGAGGAGCTCAAGGCGCTCTGACCTGCCCGGCGAACGGCGCTCCCGCTCACCGGGAACGAGCGAGAGCGCCGTTCACCGTTCGGGGGTGGGGTCGAGGGGGTGCTGCAGCTCGTCGCGGTGCAGGCGCCAGCCCACGACCGCGGCGACGGCGAGCAGCACCGGGGCGAGGCCGGCGATCGCGAAGGTGAGCGGGATGCCGACCGCCTCCCCGACCGGGCCGGCGAGCGCGGTCGAGACCGGCATCAGCGCGAGCGACACGAAGAAGTCGAGGCTCGAGACGCGGCCGAGCAGGTGCGACGGGACGCGGCGCTGCAGCAGCGTTCCCCAGATCACCATGGCCGCGCCGTGCGCCGCCCCGACCACGCCGACGATCGCGCCCATGACCCACAGCCGGTCGGTGAACCCGATCGCGGCCAGCGGGACGCCGCCGACACCCCACAGCAGGATCATCACCGTGAGGTAGCGGCGTGGCATCCGGCCCGCCGAGGCGATCAGCGAGCCCGCCGCGCCGCCCAGCCCGAACGCGGCCAGCACCAGCGCGTACCCGCCCGGTCCGCTCGCCGTCTGGTCCCGGACGGCGAAGGGCAGCAGCACCTCGATCGGGCCGATCACGACCAGCACCAGCAGCACCGCGAAGGCGAGCGTGGCGAAGAGCCAGCCGGTGCGCAGCAGGTAGGCGAAGCCCTCGCGCAGGTCGGCGAGGACCGAGCTGTGCTCCCGCTCCTCCTCCGCGGACGGCGGCACCCGCATGGCGAGCAGCGGCAGCAGCGCCAGCGCGTACCCCGCGGCGGCGCCGCCGAGCGCGACGCCCGGCCCGAACGCGGCGACCAGTCCGCCGGCCAGCGCGGGGCCCGCGGCGTACATCGCGACCGGCCGCAGGACGCCCTCGAGGCCGTTGGCGGCCAGCAGCTCGTCGGCCGGCAGCAGTGTCGGCAGGATCGCCGAGTAGGCCGGGTAGAAGAAGGCCTCGGCCGCACCGACGACGAACGCGACGGCCGCCAGGTGCCAGAGCTGCAGGGTGCCGGTCAGCGCGAGCGTCGCGGCGAGGCCGGCCATGACGATCCGCACCGCTTCGACGAGCCGGAGCAGCAGCCGTCGGGAGACCCGGTCCGCCGCCACCCCGCCCAGCAGGACGCTCGCCAGCAGGCCGGTGGCCGCGGCCGCGGACACCAGGGACAGGTCCGACGGCCCGCCGCCCAGCGCGATGACCTGGTAGACCAGCGCGACGATCCACAGCCCGCTGGCGAACAACGACGCCGCCATGGACAGCGCGAGCATCGTGTAGTCGCGGTGCCGGAAGGGCCGCAGCGGCCGGGGCAGGCGCTGCGGGACGGGTGCCGTTCCGGTGCTCACGAGGCATACTGGAGCACCTGCACCGGGGTCGAGGTCAACCGGATTCCGGGCGAAGCGGACAGGAGCGGGGTGCCCGGGGCCCGTGTCGCGGGGCCGGCGGCTTCCCGCGCGCGTACCCCATGTGCCGGGCCCTGTAAAGCACACGTACACTGGGTCCTCGGCGCGCCGTGTGGCGCCGGTTCCGCTCGTGCGCGTGCGCACCCTCCGGTCCCGTCCCCGCCCCGTGGTGCGCCCGCAGCAAGGCGAGCAGTACCCCAGAAGTACCCAGCAGTACCTGCAGTACCAGCACGACCGACAACAGTCACCTGTCACGGAACGCGGAGGACATGGCCAAGAAGGACGGGGCGATCGAGGTCGAGGGCCGGGTCGTCGAACCCCTGCCGAACGCGATGTTCCGCGTGGAGCTGGAGAACGGGCACCGGGTCCTCGCGCACATCAGCGGGAAGATGCGGCAGCACTACATCCGGATCCTCCCCGAGGACCGGGTGGTCGTGGAGCTCTCTCCCTACGACCTCTCCCGCGGCCGCATCGTCTACCGCTACAAGTGACACATCCGGGGGCTCCGCCCCCGGAGACCCACACGGAACGGCAAAAGGACAGACGTGAAGGTCAAGCCGAGCGTCAAGCCGATCTGCGACAAGTGCAAGGTGATCCGCCGTCACGGCCGGGTCATGGTGATCTGCGAGAACCTGCGCCACAAGCAGCGCCAGGGCTGATCACCGCACTCCACGCGGAGACGCTCACAGCTCAACAGAGGAACCCGACGGACCTGCCGCGCCACCCGAGGCGCGGTGACACCTCCGGTACCGGGCCGGTGCCCTGGCCAGTCACCAGGGACGGCCGTCGGGAGTACCCGGCACGACCCAAGGAGACACCAGCCGCATGGCACGACTCTCTGGTGTCGACCTCCCCCGCGACAAGCGGATGGAGGTCGCACTGACCTACATCTACGGGATCGGGCGCTCGCGCTCGCTCGAGATCCTCGCCGCCACGGGCATCAGCGTGGACCTGCGCTCGAAGGACCTGACCGACGAGCAGCTCGCCACCCTGCGCGAGTACATCGAGAACAACTTCCGTGTCGAGGGCGACCTGCGCCGTGAGGTGCAGGCCGACATCCGCCGGAAGATCGAGATCGGGTGCTACCAGGGCATCCGCCACCGTCGTGGGCTTCCGGTCCGCGGCCAGCGCACGAAGACCAACGCGCGCGGCCGCAAGGGCCCGAAGAAGACCGTGGCGGGCAAGAAGAAGGCAGGTAAGAAGTAATGCCGCCCCGCACCCGTGGCGCGGCCGGACCCAAGAAGGTCCGCCGCAAGGAGAAGAAGAACGTCGCGCACGGCCACGCGCACATCAAGAGCACGTTCAACAACACCATCGTGTCCATCACGGACCCGACCGGTGCCGTGATCGCGTGGGCCTCCGCCGGGCACGTGGGCTTCAAGGGCTCGCGCAAGTCCACGCCGTTCGCGGCGCAGATGGCCGCCGAGAACGCCGCCCGCAAGGCGGCCGAGCACGGCATGAAGAAGGTCGACGTCTTCGTGAAGGGCCCGGGCTCGGGCCGCGAGACCGCGATCCGCTCGCTGCAGGCCGCCGGCCTCGAGGTGGGCACGATCTCCGACGTCACGCCCCAGCCGCACAACGGATGCCGCCCGCCCAAGCGGCGCCGGGTCTAAGGGAGAGGGAGTAACCAGAGATGGCTCGTTACACCGGCCCCATGACCCGCAAGTCCCGCCGGCTGAAGGTCGACCTCGTCGGCGGCGACCAGGCGTTCGAGCGCCGTCCCTACCCGCCCGGCCAGCACGGCCGGATCCGGATCAAGGAGACCGAGTACCTCCTGCAGATGCAGGAGAAGCAGAAGGCGCGCTTCGCCTACGGCGTGCTGGAGAAGCAGTTCCGCTCGTACTACGAGGAGGCGCACCGCCGTTCCGGCAAGACCGGTGACGAGCTGCTCCGCATCCTCGAGTCGCGGCTGGACAACGTCGTCTACCGGGCGGGCCTCGCGCGCACCCGGCGGATGGCCCGGCAGCTGGTGAACCACGGGCACTTCCTGGTCAACGGCCAGAAGGTGAACATCCCCAGCTTCCGCGTCTCGCAGTACGACATCATCGACGTCAGGCCGAAGAGCCTGAACCTCGACCCGTTCGTCATCGCCAAGGAGACCCAGGGCGACCGCCCGGTCCCGGCGTGGCTGCAGGTCGTCCCGTCGAACCTGCGCATCCTCGTGCACCAGCTGCCCGAGCGCGCGCAGATCGACACGCAGGTCACCGAGCAGCTGATCGTCGAGCTCTACTCCAAGTAGCCCTCGCCGGTCTCCTGTTCGTCCCCCCGCCCTGCAGTGGGGCGGGGGGCTCACTGCGACATCAAATAGTGGGTGTCGCGGCATACGAAGGAGACACACAGTGCTGATCTCTCAGCGCCCCACCCTGACCGAGGACTCGGTCACCGAGACCCGCTCCCGGTTCGTCATCGAGCCGCTCGAGCCGGGCTTCGGCTACACGCTGGGCAACTCGCTCCGGCGCACCCTGCTGTCCTCCATCCCGGGGGCGGCGGTGACCAGCATCCGCATCGACGGCGTGCTGCACGAGTTCACCACCGTGCCGGGGGTGAAGGAGGACGTCACCGACATCATCCTCAACCTCAAGGAGCTGGTCGTCAGCTCCGAGGAGGACGAGCCGGTGACGATGTACCTGCGCAAGCAGGGCCCGGGCGCGGTCACCGCGGGGGACATCGTCCCGCCGGCCGGTGTCACCGTGCACAACCCGGACCTGCACATCGCCACGCTCAACGACAAGGGCCGGCTCGAGGTCGAGCTCGTCGTCGAGCGGGGCCGCGGCTACGTGCCGGCGATGCAGAACAAGGCCACCGGCGCCGAGATCGGCCGGATCCCGGTCGACTCGATCTACTCGCCGGTCCTCAAGGTGACCTACAAGGTCGAGGCCACCCGTGTCGAGCAGCGCACGGACTTCGACAAGCTCGTGCTCGACGTCGAGACCAAGCCGAGCATCGGCCCGCGCGACGCGCTGGCCTCGGCCGGCAAGACCCTCGTCGAGCTGTTCGGCCTCGCCCGCGAGCTGAACGTCGACGCCGAGGGCATCGAGATCGGTCCGTCGCCGCAGGAGGCGGACACCATCGCGGCCTTCGCGATGCCGATCGAGGAGCTCGACCTCACCGTCCGCTCCTACAACTGCCTCAAGCGCGAGGGCATCCACACCGTGGGTGAGCTCGTCGGGCGCAGCGAGGCGGACCTGCTGGACATCCGCAACTTCGGCGCGAAGTCGATCGACGAGGTCAAGATGAAGCTCGTCGGCCTCGGCCTCGCGCTCAAGGACAGCCCGCCCGGGTTCGACCCGTCTGCGGCCGCCTCGGACTACGGGACCGACACCGGCGGCTACGACGCCGACCCGTTCTCCGACGACGGCCAGGACTACGCAGAAACGGAGCAGTTGTAGCCATGCCTCAGCCCACCAAGGGGCCCCGCCTCGGCGGTTCGCCCGCTCACCAGCGGCTGATCCTGGCCAACCTGGCGACCGCGCTGTTCCAGCACGGCCGGATCACCACGACGGAGGCCAAGGCCCGCCGGCTGCGGCCCTACGCCGAGCGGCTGATCACCAAGGCCAAGCGGGGCGACCTGCACAACCGCCGCGAGATCCTCAAGGTCATCCGCGACAAGGGCGTCGTCCACCGCCTCATCGAGGAGATCGGCCCGTTCTACGCGGACCGCAACGGTGGCTACACCCGGATCACCAAGACGCTGCCGCGCAAGGGCGACAACGCCCCCATGGCCGTGATCGAGCTGATCCAGCAGAAGACCGTCACGGACGAGGCCAACCGGGCCCGGCGCGCGGCGGCCTCGCAGGCCACGCAGTCCGCCCCGGCGGCCGAGGCGACGGCGACCGAGGAGACCGCGACCGAGGAGACGGCGGCCGACCAGCCGGTCTCCGAGGAGACGGTGGCCGCGGCGGGTCAGCCGCAGCCCACCGACGCCGAGGCGATCGAGGAGGCCGAGGCGGCCACCGCCCCGGCGTCCGACGCCGAGGAGTCCGCGGGCGCCGAGGCGAAGGCCGACGACGCGTCGGACAAGGACGACAAGGGCACCGAGAAGGCCTGATCAGGGGTCCACTCGCGTGACCACGCAGTATCCGGACGAGCCCGCCACCCGCGAGGGTGGCGGGCTCGCCCGCTTTCGTCTCGACATCACCTACGACGGCACGGACTTCTCCGGCTGGGCGGTACAGCCGACCCGCCGCACGGTGTGCGGTGTGCTCGTCGACGCGTTGAGCCGCATCCTGCGCACCGAGGTCGGGCTCACCGTCGCCGGGCGTACGGACGCCGGGGTGCACGCCACCGGCCAGGTCGCCCACGCCGACCTCGCGGCGGACGTCGACACCGCGCGGCTGGTCCGCCGGCTCGCCCGGTTCCTGCCGCCCGACGTGCGGGTCCGCGCCGTCACCCCCGTCCCCGCGGCGTTCGACGCCCGGTTCTCGGCGCTGCGCCGGCACTACGTCTACCGCGTGGCGACCACCCCGTACGGGGCCGAGCCGCTGCGCGCGCGGGACACCGTGTCCTGGCCGTACCCGATCGACCTCGACGCCGTGAACGCCGCCTCGGAGCGGCTGCTCGGCGAGCACGACTTCGCGGCCTTCTGCAAGCGCCGCGAGGGCGCCACGACCGTCCGCGCGCTGGAGCGGTTCTCGTGGACCGGGGACGCGGACGGCGTGGTGTCGGCGGCCGTGTCGGCCGACGCCTTCTGCCACTCGATGGTCCGCAGCCTCGTCGGTGCGCTGCTCGACGTCGGGCGCGGGCGTCGCGCCGTCGACTGGCCGGCCGCGCTGCTCGGCCGGGCGGAGCGGCAGGGCGTGGCCGTGGCCCCGGCGCACGGGCTCACCCTCGTCGGCGTGGACTACCCGGACGACGCCGCGCTCGCCGCGCGGGCCGAGGTCACCCGCAACCTGCGGGTCCCGACCGGACCTACCGCCCCCGCAGCTCCCTGACGTTCACCACGAGCAGGACCAGCGCCGCCAGGGCCAGCGACCCGGCCAGCACGATCTTCCAGCCGGACAGCAGTGCGATCACCCCGCTGGTGATCACGAGCGCGGTGATCGCGAGCCCGGCCATGGTGGCGGCGAACTCGATCGACCGGCGCCGGGCCACGGCCTCCACCACGGCGAACAGCACGAGGCCGACGGCGAACCACACCAGGGTCGACAGGTGCGGCCAGAACAGCAGGGCGCCGAGGCCGCCGATGAGCACCGGGATCGACAGCGCCGCCCACACCCGCAGGAACCGGGACCGGAGGTCCGCCGGTACCACGTACGGCATGTGCGGCCGGCGCAGGTGGGCATCGGGCGGGCCGGGCGGGCGCGGGCCCGCCAGGCGGTCCGCCTGGACGTCGATCTCCTCGGTCAGCCGCACCCGCTCGGCCACCAGCTCCGCGAGCTCGCGCTCCCGCCGTTCGAGCTCCTCGAGGTGGGCGGGGCGGCCGGGGGCGGCGTCGGAGCGGGCGGCGAGGAACCGCAGCTCCGCGTGGAGGCCGCGGACCCCCGCGCGCTCGGTCTCGATCTCGTCCTCCAGCTCGTCGACCCGGGTCTGCAGGACCTTCATCCGCTCCTGCAGCGCCGCGGCCTCCTCCTCGGCCGTCGCGGCCACCTTGTCCAGGCCCGCCCAGCCCAACGGGTCGGCCCAGGAGCGGCGGACCGTCCGGTCGCGCTCGTAGCGGGGCCCGGCGGGGGCGCGCTCGCCGCCGAAGGAGTCGCGGGTGTCGAGCCCCCACAGGCCGCGGAAGTCACGGATCCAGGTGGTGCCGTCGTCGACGAGCACCGCGGTCCACGAGCGTCCCCCCGGACCCAGCCGGACGCCGTCGCCGCGCGCGTAGTCGATGAACGGGATGTCGAAGCCGCCGGTCCCGGGTTCGGGCGCGAACGGCATCAGCCAGCGCCGCACGCGTTGGAGCGTGCGCAGGACCGCGCGGAGGGGGGGAAGGCCGACGCTGACGACGTAGTCCCCGGCCACGAACGCGTGCGAGTGCGACCCGGCGCCCGGGTAGAGCACCGCGTGGGTGCCGTCCCGGTCGAGCCGCGGGTCGTCCCAGCGGCGGCGCAGGTCGTCGCCGTGGTCGTCGTGCGTGGAGGCGGCGACCCACGCCGGCACGAGGCCCCCGGCCCCGTCCGGCACGAGGTAGACGGCGACGGTCTCCCAGTCGGCCTCGTGGTCGTTGACGCCGTGGAAGGTCGAGCGCCAGTCGTTGAAGGCGTAGAAGAACCAGTACTGCAGGACCGTGTAGCCCGCGGTGCGCACGACACGCCCGTAGTAGGTCGCGCCGGTCAGGTCGCGGGCGCGCTGGTGGGCGGCCGCGACGAGGCCGTTGGGCACCTTGCCGCGGACGAGCAGGGACAGCCGCAGCAGGACGTCGATCAGCCGGGCGATCACCCCGACCGCGGCGAAGCGGCCGATGCCGCCCAGCCGCGGGCGCTCGGCGCGGCGCCACCGCTGGACCTCGCGCGCCCCGAGGGACTCCTGCACGAACCGAAGGTGCAGACGACGTTCCCGGTAGCGGCGGCCGGCCTCGCCGAGGCCCTCGAGCGTGAGCTCGCCGGCTGGGACGAGCGGCTCGCCGGGGCGCTTGCGGTCGCCCGCCGGCTCGTCCCACAGGCTGCAGCGGCGGACGTAGTCCCCGACCGTCACCGGCAGGAACAGCTCGCCCTTCGTGTAGCGCAGGACCGGCTCGTACCGGCGGAGCAGCGTGAGGTCGTCGGCGGTCTCGGGGACGGAGTCGAGGGTGGGGTCGGGCGTGGCGGCGCCGGCGTCGGGGGCGGCGTCGGTGGTGGACTCACCGGGGGTCTCTCGGGGCGTGTCCACGCTTCCCACAGTAGCCAGCGGAACGGTGTGTTTCGCGTGGGTTGCCCGGGCACCGCACGGGCGCCCCGGATGGGAGGCTGGGCCGCGTGGACGCACACGCCGCCCTGGAGATCGCGCTCGAGGAGGCCCGCGCCGGGCTCGCGTCGGGAGGCATCCCGATCGGCGCCGCGCTGCTCGGGCCCGGGGGCGAGGTGCTCGGCCGCGGGCACAACCGCCGGGTCCAGGACGACGACCCGTCGGTCCACGGCGAGACGGCCGCCTTCCGCAACGCGGGCCGGCAGCGGGACTACCGGCGCACCACGATGGTCACCACGCTCTCGCCGTGCTGGTACTGCAGCGGGCTGATCCGGCAGTTCGGCATCGGCGCGGTGATCATCGGGGAGAGCCGGACCTTCACCGGCGGGCACGACTGGCTCGCCGAACACGGGGTCCGGGTGACCCTGCTCGACGACGAGCGCTGCGTCCGGCTCATGGAGGACTTCATCGCCGCCCGCCCCGACCTGTGGAACGAGGACATCGGGGTGGCGGAGGAGTAGCGCGAGTCGGGAGTTCCGGCACCGCGAGTCGGGAGTTCCGGCACCGCGAGTCGGGAGTTCTGTGCGTCCGAGGTGGCGATCCGGGAGGCCGGGCACGAGTTCTCCCGTTTCGCCTCGGTCGAGGGCGCCGCGGAGCTAGCGTCCGGACGTGCCGTTCCCGGTCCCGCCGCCCGCGACCCGCGACCAGGCCGACGCCCACCGCTACGCGTTCCGGCGGCTCGAGGCCGCGCTCGTGCGGGCCGACCCGGTGCCGCTGCACGAGCAGCTGCGCGCGCAGCGCCGGGCCACGCTGGTCGGCGTCGTCCTCGCGCTGCTCGGGCTCGGTGCCGCCGCGGTGCAGGCGGCGCTCGCGCCCCGGCCGGACTGGAGCCGGCAGGCGCTGGTGGTCGGCACGCCGTCGGGCGCGGTGTACGCCGTCGCCCACGAGCCGGACCGGCTGGTCCCGGTGCCTGACGCCGTCGCCGGGCGCCTCGTCCTCGCCGCACTCGGGCAACCACCGGGCGAGCCGCGGATGGTGCCGGACGCCGACCTCGTGACTGTGGCGCGGAACCCGCCCGCCGAGCTACCGGGCGCGGTAGGAGTCGCGATCGACGGGCCCGCGGTGCCGGAGCGCTGGGCGGTCTGCGACGCGCCGGAGGGCACGACGGTACTGGCCGGGACGCTGGGGGCCGGGACTCCGGCGGCACCGGCGCTGTTCGTCGAGGCGCCCGGCGGGGAGCGCTTCGCGGTGCTCGACGGCGTCCGGCACGCGGTGGGCGCGGATCCCACCGTGCTGACCGGTCTCGGCCTCGCGGGCGCCGCGCCCCGGAAGGTCGGCGCGTCGACGCTCTCCGCGATCCCCGAGGGACCGGCCCTGGCGCCGCCCGTCCTGCCCGACGGCCCGGGCCCGCGCGGGGTGCCAGGCCGGCCCGGCGACGTCCTGACGACCACCGGTCTCGACGGCGGCCGCGCCTTCCTGGCGATCGTGCCGGGCGGCGCGCAGGAGGTACCCGCGACCCTCGCCGAGGTGCTGCGGGCACAGGGTGGAGCGGGTCCGCGCGAGGTCGCGCCCGCCGTCGTCGCCGAGGCCCCGCGGCTCACCACGTTGCCGACCGCCGGGTGGCCGGACCGGGTGCCCGCGTGGTCGTCGGACGGCGGGATCGTGTGCGCGACGGCGGCCGACGCGCGCCCCGGGGTGAGCCTGACGCCGATGCTGCCGGCGGTCCGGGAGGGTGTGCGGGTGCCGCTGACCGGTGGTGAGGCGGCCGCGGCCGTGCTGCTCGGCGGCGGGCCGGTGCGGGCGGTCTCGCCGACCGGGGGCGGCACGGTCTGGCTGTTGTCGGCGAGCGGGATCGCCCACGGCGTGGCCGACGCCGACACGGCCGCCGCGCTCGGCCTGCCGGCCGCCCTCCCGGCCGCGCCCGAGGCCGCGCTCCGACTGCTCCCGCAGGGCGGGCGCCTGGACCTCGCCGACGCCCGCCGCGCCGTCGGGTCCTAAGGCCTCAGCTCGCTGCGGATCCGGTCGGCCAGGGCGCGTGCGGGCCGGCTGAGCCCGGCGAGGTCACGGGTCGCGAGGACGAGGTCGCGGTCGGCCCAGGCGTCGGCGAGGGGAACGCGGACGAGCCCGTCGGCGATGCTGCGCGCATGCAGGACCGCGATCCCGACGCCGGCCGCGACCGCCCGGCAGACGGACGCCGCGTCGGGGAAGCGGCCGCGGTGCCGGGGATGCGCGCCCAGCGGCAGGGCCTGCCGGCGGAGGTGCTCCTCGAACGCGCTCCCCTCGGCGTAGCCGACGAAGGGCCGGTCGAGGACCTCGGCGAACGTGAGGGTCGCGGCCCTCGCCAACGGGTCGTCCGGGGTGCACGCGACCTGCAGCGGGTCGGGGCAGAGCCGGACCGTCTCCAGCCCGGCGAGGTCGACGGTGTCGGCGAGGAGCCCGAACTCGGCCCGCCCGGACGTCAGCCCGACGACGATCCGGTGGCTCGGCCGCTCGAGGAGGTCGACGTCGGCGTCGGGATGCTCGGCCAGGAAGCCGATGAGGACGTCCGGTAGCAGGGTCGCCGCGGAGGTGTTGGCCAGCACGGTGACCGTCGCAGGCCGGCCCGCGAGGTCCGCGAGCTCCAGGCGCATCCGGTCGTGGCGCTCGACGATCTCCCGCGCGTGCGTCAGCAGCAGGACACCGGGGCGCGTGGGGACGACTCCGCGCCGGTGCCGGTCGAGCAGCGGCGCGCCCGAGGCCGCCTCCATCGCCCGGATCCGGCCGCTCGCCGAGGCCAGCGAGAGGTGCACGAGCTCGGCGGCGCGGGTGATGCTGCCGTGCTCGGCCGCCGCGAGGAAGAGCCGGAGATCGAGCAGGTCGAACGCCATGCCCGGACCGTACAGCCTTCGGATCCGCCGAAGTCTCACCCGACGATCGGCACATTGTGCTTCCGTCACGACCGGCCGATTCTCGATCCGTGACACACACCGGGTTCGACGTCGAGCGGGTGGCAGCCGTGGTGCGGCGGATCGCGCCGGCCGCGGCCTTCGTCGTGCTCGTCCTGGCGGTCCTCTTCGGCGACGCGGCCGGGGCGCGGGCGGTGTCCCGCGCGGCGCCGGACCTGCACCGCACCAAGGCGACCACCGTCGCCGGCGCCCCCGTCCGCGCGCCGGACGAGAACGCCCTGGTCTCGCAGGTCCCGGTGCAGGCCGTGTGGCTCGCCCCGGACGGCACGGGTCGCCGCGGGCCGGTGACGGTCGCGCCGGGCACCCCCGCGGGCCGGACCGTGCCGCTGTGGGTCGATACCGCCGGGCGCCCCGTCGCTCCGCCGGCGACGGGCACGGCCGACGCGGTCGTCGTCGGTGGCCTGATCGTGCTGCTCGGCGGGGCGGCGATCGCCGCAGCGGTGTGGCTGACAGCGGCGGCCGCGGCCCGGCAGCGTTCCCGCCGGCTCGCTGCGGAGTGGGCCGCGGCGGAGCCGCTGTGGAGCGGGCGTCGGATCAGGGACGGAGCCGACGCACCAGGAGCGGAGAGGCGGCGGCGAGGACGCAGAGCGCCGTGACCGCGGCGATCGGCACCCAGGCGGGCGTCGGGCGCGCGGGCGGGCGGGACGCGACCGCGGAGGCGGCCGGGCGCGGGTCGGCCGCGGTGAGGAGGGTCAGGGCGGAGAGCGGATCGACGACGCCGGCACCGAGCGCGTCGGACCGACCGCCCGGGACCCGCCGGGCCGTGGCGACCAGGCGTTCGGCGACAGCCGTCGCGTCGAGCACGGGGAAGCGTTGCCGGACCAGCGCGGCCGTGCCCGCGACGATCGGCACCGCGAGGCTCGTGCCCTGCAGGTCGGGACCGGTGAGCCCGGAGCCGGGGGCGAGCGACCGCAGACCCGTTCCGCGGGCGGCGAGGTCGACCCAGGGGCCGTGGACGGTGAACGGGGCCGGGGCGTCGTCGGGGGTCGTGGCGGCGACGGCGAGCACCCCGTCGTCGAGCACGCCCGGGCCGCCGGCGAAGCCCGCGGCGGCGGGCAGGGGTACCTCGCCCGGCTCGCCCGTGCAGCCGCCGGAGCCGACGTTGCCGGCGGCGGCGACCACGAGCACATCCGCCGCCTTCGCCGCCCGCACCGCGGCCCGCAACGGCCGCCCGACGACGGCGGCGCGAGCGGCGTCGAGGCAGACGGCCTCGCTGATCGTCACGACCGAGGCGCCGAGGCCGACCGCCCGCAGCACCGCCTGGGCCAGCGTGGCGGTGTCGCCGGCGGGCAGGGTCTCGCCGCTCGCCGTCGTCACCGTGAACGACGGGCTGGCCTGCCGGATCGCGACGACCTCGACGCCCGGTGCCACGCCGACGACGTCGTCGTCGGGGCTCGGGGCGGCGGCGAGCAGCCCCGCGACGGCGGTGCCGTGACCGTCGCAGTCGGTGAGTCCGTCGCCGCCGGTGAGGTAGTCGCCGCCGCCGGTCAGCCGGGCCAGGCGCGGGTGCGGGGCGACGCCGGTGTCGATCACCGCGACCCGGATGCCGGTGCCGTCGGCCAACGCGTGCACCTGGGCCAGTGGCAGCCCACCGCCCCGCTCCGTGCCGCCCGCCCCGACGCACTCGGTCACCTGGCTCAGTCCGCCGTCCGGTCCCGGCGCCAGCGCGAGCAGCAGCGCGGCGACCGGGACGAGCGCGCTCACCATCCGCGGGCCAGCGCGAACAGGCCGAGCGCTGCCGCCGCGAGCGGCACGCACGAGGCGGTCAGCACGAGTTCGGCGAGGTCGAGGGTGCGGCGGCCGACCGGTCCGGAGCGGCGCGGCCGGGCGTGCAGCGCGAGCACGACGAGCAGGGCGGCCAGGCTCGCGAGCGCCGCCAGGAGACGGATCGGGGCGGGGGCGGCAAGGATTCCCGCTGCCGCCGCGCCGCACCCGCCGAGCAGCCCCGCCACCTGCAGCGCGCGGGAGGGGAGCGGCTCGGCGAACCCCCTGGCGCGCAGCAGGAGCACGACGCAGACGGCCGCCGCGAGGAGCGGACCCCACGGCCCCGGGGCGGTGGCGGCGAGCCCCGCGCCGCCGGCGGTGACGACTGCGCCGCCGAGCACCAGACCGGCGAGGTGGCGGCGGGCGAGATCGGCCCGGGGCTCCGGTTCGGGTGGTGGGTGCACGGGATCCTCGGGGCCCGGTAGCCCCGCGAGCCGGAGCGCCAGCCGCGGTACCAGAGGAGCGACGAGCACACCGACGGCCGCGCACACCGCTCCGGCCGCGGCGGGAGTGCCGCGGGTGAGCAGGAGAACGGCGCAGCTCAGGGCCGCCGTCGCACCGACGAGAGCGGCGGCGGTGAGGACGGGTGCGACGATCCGCACCACGGCCTGGGCGGTCGCCGCGGCCAGGGCGAGGAGCAGCGCCGCACCCAGCGCCGCGGCCGTCGGCGAGCCGGGGGCCAGGAGCCAACCCGCCGCAGCGGCCGGCGGGAGGGCGCAGAGAGCGGCCAGGAGGTTCCGCGCCCTGTCCTCGGATCCCGCCGGCGCAGGTCCGGCCCCCACCCCCCGCCCACTGACCCGCGCCACCACCAGAGCACCGACCGCCGCCCCGACCCCCACCACCATCCCGGCCGCGGAGAGGAGCAGCCCACCCCCGCGCACCCCCGCGAGCAGCGCCGACGTGGCCGTCACCGCGACGAGAACCGCGAGCGGGAGGACCCGGTCGCCGCCCCGAACCCCGGCCTCGACCGCCGCGGCGAGGGCCTCGGGCAGGTCGTCGTACTGCGGCGGTGGCGGCGGGGCGAGCGCGGGACCGATCCGCAGCAGCTCGCCGTCGTGCACGCCGAGCTGCGCGAGCGTGGCGCCCGGCGGGAGCGGTGCCCCGGCCGCGCCGTCGAGCCGCCACGGGACCGGGGCCCGTCCGGCGGCGGGCACGGGGTCGCCCAGCAGCTCCCGCACCATCGGGACCAGCTCGGCCACGGCGAGGTCGGCCGGCAGCGCGACGTCGAGCCGGCAGGCCGGGGCCAGCACCGTCACCCGGCGGTAGGCGTCCACACGCGACCTCCCAGTACTCACGACTTCGGCGAAACCGCCCCGCGAGAGCGCCTCGCGTTGCGATCATCGGGCCGCAGTATCGGCCGAACGGGGGTCCGCCCGCGGCCGTTCGGCGAAAGTGGGGCACGAGTTGGGGACGGTCGAGGTGGCACGGCACCGCCGGCGCACGCCGCCGCTGCCCACCGGCGAGATCCGGGTGGAGCCGCCGCCGGAGCCGGAGCGCGCGGTCCCGCCCGGGCTGCTCGCCCGGGTCCTGCCGGTCGCGATGCTGCTCGGCTCGCTCGGCGTGGTCGCCGTGGGGTCGAGCGAGCCGTCGGCGTGGGTGTTCGGCGGGATGTTCGCCTTGTCGTCGGTCGGCATGCTGCTCACGGGCGGTACCGCCCGCGGCTCCGAGCGCACCGCGACCGTCGACGAGGACCGCCGCGACTACCTGCGCTATCTCGCCCAGCTGCGCGCACGCGCGGACCGTGCGGCCGCGGCACAGCGGGCGGCGCTGGAGGAGCTGTACCCGCATCCCGCCGCCTGGCCCGAGATGCTCGCGGCCGGCCGGCTGTGGGAACACGACCCCGGCGACGCGGACTTCGCCCGCGTCCGGGTCGGCCTCGGACCGCAGCGGCTCGCCACCCCGCTCGTTCCGCCCCGCACCGGGCCCGTCGACGGCGTCGAGCCGGTGAGCGCCCGCGCCCTCCGCCGCCTGCTGGCCCGGCGCTCGGTCGTGCCGGACCTTCCCGTCGCGGTCGACCTGCGGGCGGCGTCGGCGGTGTGGCTCGACGGCGGTCCGGAGCGGGCACGGGCGGTCGCGCGGGCCGTCGTCGCCGGGTTCGTGCTCGGGCACGGCCCGTCCGACGTCCACGTCGCGGCACTCACCGGCGACCAGGCCTGGGACTGGCTGAAGTGGTTGCCGCACAACGCCCATGCCGTCGAGCGGGACGCCCTCGGCCCGGTCCGCATGATCACCTCCGATCCGGACGAGCTGCGCCGCTGGTGGGCCGCGGACCCCGGGCCACGGCATCTGCTCGTCGTCGTCGACGGCCCGGTCGACGGGCCCGGTGCGTGGGCGGCGGCGGAGGGTGTGACGGTGCTGCGGGTCGGGGTGCCCGCGGCCCGGCGGGAGTCCGCGTCGGTCGTGCGGTTGCGGCTCGACGAGCCCGGCGCCGTCGCGCGCCCGGACGAGCTCGACGCCGCCGACGCGCTCGCCCTCGCCCGCCGCCTCGCCCGGTACCGGCCCGCGGGCACCGAGCGGACCCGGCCGGCGGCGGAGGGCCTGCCGGACCTGCTGGGACTCGGCGGGATCGGCCCCGCGGACGTCGCGACGCTGCGCCGGTCGCGCTCGACGGCCGACCGGATGCGGGTCCCGCTCGGGCTCGACGACGCCGGCCGCCCGCTCCTGCTCGACCTCAAGGAGTCCGCGCGGGGCGGCAGCGGTCCGCACGGGCTGTGCGTCGGCGCGACGGGGTCGGGCAACGCCTAGCGGGACTATGACACACTACGGCTCGTGCAGGCAACAGGACCCCGGCGATGCGCCATCTACGCGAGGATCAGTCGCGACAAGACCGGGGCCGGCCTCGGCGTCGAGCGGCAGGTCAGCGATTGTCGACAACTCGCCGCAGACCTCGGCTGGGAGGTCGTCTTACCGCCGTTCGAGGACAACGACATGTCCGCGTACTCGGGCAAGCCACGTCCGGCATACCGCGCGCTGCTCGACGCGATCAGGGCCGGGAAGGTCGACGCGGTCCTGACGTGGCACAGCGACCGGCTTCACCGCTCACCGACGGAGCTCGAGGAGTGGATCGAGGTCTGTGACCCGCGCGGCGTCGGCGTTCACACGGTGAAGGCCGGACCGCTCGATCTGGCGACTCCGGCGGGCCGGATGGTTGCGCGGCAGCTTGGCGCTGTGGCCCGCTACGAGTCGGAGCACCGGTCGGAGCGTGTCGCGGCGAAGATGCTGCAGATCGCGCAGGACGGCGGGTTCCTTGGCGGCGTCCGTCCGTTCGGGTACAAGAGCGGCGGCATGGAGTTGGAGTCGGCCGAGGCGCGTGCAATCGCAGAGGCGACGCGGTCGATGCTGCAGGGCGGTTCACTTCGGATGATCGTGCGGTCGTGGAACGAGGCCGGATTCACGACTACGAAGGCCGAGCGCGCGTGGACTCCGGACGCCGTGCGGGACGTGTTGAAGCGGGCCCGGAACGCCGGTCTGCTCGAGCACCGCGGCCGCGTCGTCGGTGTAGCCAAGTGGCCAGCGATCGTCAGCGAGGAGGAGTGGCAAGGTGTCGTGACCGTGCTCGGTGACAAGTCGCGCCGGACCAGCCGGGGCAACACGCCGCGGTGGCTGCTGAGCGGCATCGCTCGTTGCTCGACGTGCGGCGAGGGGATGGTGGTCGGCACGTCTGGGACGCACCGTCACCCGTCGTACCGGTGCCGGTCGAACGAGCGCGGCGGCCCGCGGCATGTGACCCGCGCGGCGCACAGCCTGGACGAGTTCGTGTCGCAGCTGACAGTGGCGCGCCTGTCAATGGACGACGCTCGCGACCTGTTCGCGCCGGCGGCTCCCGAGGTGGACATCGCGCAGGTCCGTGGGGACCTGGCTGGAATCGACGAGCAGCGCACGGAACTCGCAGCACGGTTGGGCCGTGGAGAGATCAGTTTGGCGATGATGGACGCGGCGAACCGGCCCCTGTTGGAGCGGCAGCTGCAGCTGGAGGCGACGCTCGCGCAGGCGACAATCCATTCGCCTCTGGTGGACGTCGTGACTGCCGACGACGTGGCCGGCGCGTGGGCAAAGCTGGATCTGCAGCGTCGTCGCGGGATCGTCGACGCGCTGATGTCCATCACGGTGCTGCCAGCTCCGCGGGGCCGCCGGCCGGGGGGCGCTTGGTTCGATCCGGACTCCGTGCAGATCGAGTGGCGGCCACCGTCGTGAGCTCGGCCAGCGGGGAGGACTACTACGGCGGGGAGTACCTGCAGGACATGGCCGAACAGCGGCTAATCGAGTTCGGAGGCGAGCGGCTCAGACTTGCGGCGCACGACCTCGCCGGCCGGTACGTCGACGAGCGCTATCCCTGGGACGGCCGCGGCGACGAACCGGCCGATCGGCTGTCGGCGTACATCGCGATGCTGTGGCAAGTAGGGGATGCGTACGAACCCGGAGGAGAAGGAACCTGATGTCGTTGCACGTGCTGTACGTCGACCCGGCGTCGGAGGCTGCCCGCTGGATGGACATCCCGGGCGCGGACCACGAGAACCCGCCGGTGTCGCTGGAGTACCTGTCGACGGAGTCGCCGGACCCGTTGCGGGCGGGAACCTACCGGCGCACCGGTGAGCAGCGTGACGGCCGCTGGGTGTACCGGCGCGTGGCCGAGTGACGCGGCAGCCGTTCAGCTGGGAGGTCGTCCCGAGATCAGGCGAGGGGCCGTCGTTTTTCGGGGCCACGCTGCGGTACACACAGGGGAACGACGCGGCGGCAAAGATGGACGAGGTGGCCGAACGGATCTCGGCGCGCATCGCTGCCCACCAGTGGGACTACGTCCGCTTCCCGCGGGACAATCCCCAGGCTGGCCCGCTCGACGCGGAGAACCTCTACGGGTTCATCCAGCCTGAGGACAAGCGCAGCGTGAGCCTGTGGGCCAGCGAAACCCTGCACTGCCTGCGCAGCTCCCTCGACCACGCCGTCTACACGGCGTCTTGGCTGGCACGAGGGAAACCGGCCGACGGCACTCAGTTCCCGGTGTGCTTCACGCCGGACGAATGGGCATCGGACAGGACGGCGAGGCAGCTGGGCCAGATGCGGGCCGAGCACGCCGCCTGGATCGAGGCTGTGCAGCCCTGCCGGGGGGTCGCGTGGACGAAGGAGCTGCACAGCCTCCACAACATGGACAAGCACCGGAAGCCGATCGAGGCGACACCGACGGTGCAGTTCGACGTGGACCTGTCGAGGACCTACAGGGACCCGCGGGACTCCTCCGTGCTGCTGGTGCCTGTCGAGCACGTCGGGATCCGGGTCCGGCTCGTCGGAATCAAGCGCAAGAAGCGTGAGCAGAAGCGGCGCGACATCGCCGAGGTCTTCAACCCGATCTTCCGAGGCGCAGGAGAGCTGCTGAACAGGTTCCTCGCGGAGGAGGGGCTCCCGCTGCTCCGTATCCCGGAGACAGATCCGCCGCGCGGGGGCCTGATCCCACGCCGTCTGTGCGACGGCATCTCATCTCCTCCGGCGGCACGCCTGGTGCCGCGGTCCGCTCCTCCGGCCGGGGCCAGCCCGCCCCGGAGGGGAAATCTGGACGCCACGACCCCAAACCTGTACAAAGCGTGGGACGGCACGGCGGCCCGGGAATCGAGAGGCTGCGGGTCTTCAGCCGAGCAGGACCCGCGATAGCGCGGCCGTCCTCAGGGGTCCGCACCGTCGGGCTCATCCCGCAGGGGCCGGGACGGCCGTGCTGTCGGATCCCGCTGAGCGAAGAAGCACATCACCGTCGTCGCACAACAGGGCCTTGACGTGACAGCTATTCCCGGAAGTCGGCTCGGGCACATCCACGCGCTCCGTGTCCGGGAACGCGTCGATAAGGCGCGCTTCATAGATGCAACGCTGGACGTGAAGCTTGCTGGTGATCGCTGGGAAGCGAATCCGTCCGAGGAGCAACGAGTTGAGTTCAAGGCCGCTCTGGAGCGGCATCTCTTCGACGGTCGCCGTTACGTGGCGGCCGTGAAAGACCTTCTCGGTGAACTCGGGGGCGCGGCGCCAGAGGTGGTTGCGGCGATCCGCTCGGATGTGTGCGAGATCGAGAGACAGCTGTTGGCCACCGTTCTGCTGCTTCGGCACGTTCGTTGATGTCACCACCCCGCGTCTCTGATGCGCGACGTCTCGGCGTAAGAGCCAGCTGCCGCCACTCGACCGGACTCGCGAGACACGTTGAGCAGCCGCGGGCGCTGTGCCCAGCTACCCGCGCACCCGGCGCGGCCGTCCTCGTCGAGTCCCCTCCCCTCGAGGGCGGTCGCGCTGGCGCTACGGTCGGCTCCCCCGGCCAGCACTGCCGGGAGGTAACTCCAACGGGCGGTAAAGCGAACATGCAGTCGGTCACCGCGTGAACGGCAGCAAGATCGGGCACACCCAGACCGTGGATCCCAGGCCCCTCCGGGATCCGCTGAGCGGCGCGGCCGTCCCCGCCCAGACCCCCGCGGCGGATGGCCGCGCCGTGCTACGTCCGGAGCACGACGTCCCGTTCACCACGAGCTATCCGGTTCCGGGCCCTTGGCCACACGACTGACCGACCTCCGCCCGGTATTTCCCAAGCTGGTATCGGGGTCCTATCTGTACGGGGGGTCGCAGGAGGCGGTCGGCTCGTCGGAGGGAACACCGGCGGGCCGGCCGTCCCACGTCGGCCGAAGCGTAGAGACCAAAGTCCGCAGAGCCACACGGGCGAAGACTCACGCCCGGGGAGGGGGTCCCCCCCACCCCCGCAGCGCGGGCCGCGGCCGGGCGTCTGTGGGGTGCGCGTGGCATGGGTCGTTCTCCCCGGGGTAGTGGACCAGCTATGTCGGTTCCAGCGAGGCAGCCGGCCGAGGTCGATGCCGATGACATAACCGAGACCATGCGCAGTGCGCTCGAAGCGAAGGTGCATGCCGCGGAGGCGCAGACTCGGGCGATAGCCGTGATTGAGCAGGCGCAAGCGGTACGAAGGGCGGCTCAGTCGTTGCGGGCGGACATCAGGGCGGCTCATTCGCGGGGTGCAGCGTTGGATGGTGCGAGGTGCCCTGGCCGGCGGTCTGGAACCAGGGACCAGCCGGTGGCCAGGGCACCTCGCGGGGCGCTGGGCTCGTCTATGCGTGGGAAGTTCGGCGATTCCACGCTCGGAGGCCCATGGCTCCCGTCCTCCGCCCGACCCGGTCGGAGGAGTTGGGTGACGTTGACGCCCCAGCTCGGTTAGACCGGGTCGGTCTTGGTGGTGGGCTGGTAGTTCGGGGTCCGCCCAGTGACGGGGCCTTGGCCGCGGCGTGCGACCCGTTCGCGGCGCATCTGCCGGCCACGCTGAACGCCGGTGAGCTTGCCGCTCTCGCCTGGCTCGGCGTCAGGTTGGCGCGGAGATGGTTCCTTCTGCTGCTCGGCAGGTTGGCCGTGGCGGGTGCGCTTGCGGCGCAGACGGCGGCCGTCCTCGATGCCGCTCACCACTCGGTCCCGGTGCGGCGGCGCAGGCCCTTGCTGTTCCGGTCGGCATTGACGATCGCGGCGACTCGGGCAGGGGTGGCCTTGCTGCGCCCCTGGCCGGGGTGGAGCTCGTCGGGCGCGATCTGAGGCTTGTACGGGTCCTGGTGCGGCCGCACGGTGATGACCTGGTTGGGCCGGACCGGGGCGGGCTTACTGGCGTCATGGTCGGTCTGTGCCCGGGTCTCGACGGTGACCGGGTCGGCGATGTCCACGCCGTCGAGCTGGAGCACTCGGAACATGAGCGCGGTGTCGTCGTCGGGCAGGTCCACGGGCGGGCCGGCGACGGGGAACGCGGCGGCGGCTTCCTTGGGCCACCATCCGAGGTCGCTGCCGGGCTTACGGCCCCACCGGGGCACCGGCCGGCCACCTTCACGTTCGGGGACGCTGCCGACCACGGCGAGGTGGATCAGGTCGGCGTGGGCCTTGCGCAGGGTGCGGTAGCGGGCCGCGGACTCGCGGATGGCGCGCAGCGCGGCTGCGGCATCGGGGCCGGCGTCGACGGCCTGCTCGGCGGTGCGGGCATCGCCGAGGTTGGCGGCGGCGGCGCGAGCCGCGGTCAGGAGCTCGTCGAGCTCGGCGCGGAGGACGTCGAGCGCGAAGTCGACGTGTTCCTCGATCAGCTCGTCGGCGCGGTGATTGACCTCGGCGGCGGCCAGGCGCAGAGCGGTGGCGCCGGCCTTGAGGCGCTCGCCGGCCTGGGCGGCGTCGAAGGCTTGGACGTGGAGGTCGTCGGGGAGCTTCTTCCCGTCGGTCGCGGTGGTCGCGAGGTCGTTGGCCAGGGCGCGGGTGGCGCCGGCGCCTTCGGGTCCGCGGGCGCGGCGGGCGAGGTCCTCGGCGTGCTCGAGGAGCCGTTGACGGGCGGTGGTGGCGTCGCGGTAGCCGGGGATGGCGTCGAGGGCGCGGTCAAGGAGCTGGTTGGTCGGCACGGGTTTCCTCCTGGTTGCGT
This sequence comes from Pseudonocardia halophobica, assembly GCF_027922425.1. Taxonomy (GTDB): domain Bacteria; phylum Actinomycetota; class Actinomycetes; order Mycobacteriales; family Pseudonocardiaceae; genus Pseudonocardia; species Pseudonocardia halophobica. The sequence goes on from NZ_BSFQ01000008.1 coordinate 117,818, forward strand.
GTGTCGTGGCTGGTGGTCATGCGGCGCCGCGGCGGACGTGTGGCAGGCCGTGAGCGCGGCCGGCCCAGATGCCGACGCGGAATCGCTCGGGCAGTTCGGCGGCGATCTGGGCGCACGTTGTCGAGGCGGGGCAGTCGGCGCAGCGGGCGGCGGCGCGGGTGAGGCGTGCGGCGTGCTGGTCGTGGGTTTCGCCGGGGAGCGGGTCGACGTCGTGTTCGGGGGCGAGGCCGGCGCAGCGGGCGCCCGGCAGTGCTGGGCCGGCGAGCAGGTCCGCGAGTAGGTCGGGGACGGCGCGGCGGGTGCGGACCTCGGTGCGGTTGAGCGACGGGGTCATGTCGGGCTCCTCGTGTCGTCGGGCCATCGGTGCGGAAGCACTGGTCGGCGGTACAGGGGGTGGCCGCGCTGGCGGCGCAGGAGCGCGGCCCAGGCGAGCGGTCCGACGGTGTCGGGGTGCACGGCCAGGGCGAGGAGGTCGGCGCGGAAGTCGGCGACGGTGCCGATGCCGGCGAGCTGACCGCGGCGGTAGAGCGGGCCGATGAGGATGTCGTCGTCGAGCTGGGCGAGCAGCTGCAGCGTGCGGCGGATCGCCGGCCAGTCCGTGCGGCGGGTCATCGACATCTCGGCGGGACGAGGGTCGAGGAGTGCACGGGGCGGCCGGTCTGGTCGAGGTCAACGTAGAACGGCGGGTACGTGTGGCGGTCGTGGCCGAGGAACTCGCGGTCACCCGCGGCGGTAGCGACGGGGGTGCCGTCCTCGTGGCGCCAAATGGGCCAGCGGCCGCGGTGCGGTCGGGCGGGCTGGCCGTCGAGCGGGCCACCGATGTAGACCTCTTCCGTCCGGGACGGGGTCAGCTCTGAGGTGGTCCTCCAGTCAGTGACCCCGTCCCCATAGGGGGGGACGGGGGACGGGGTCACGCTGACCCCGTCCGGGACGGGGTGGGACGGGGTGGGACGGGGTCGGTCGGTGGTCATGCTGCGGACTCCTCGAAGGGCTTCACGAGGCGGTGGTTCTTGGCTCCGCGCGGCCCGTCCTCTTCGACGACGAAGCCCTCGTCGACGAGGGCGGCGAGGGCGGCGCGGGTATCGGCGGCGCGCCGGCCGCGGACCCGGTCGGTGATCTCTGTCTTGGACAGCGGGCGTGGCGCGCCGGCGAGCGCAGCGGCGACCTTGGCCATCAGGGCGGTTGGGCGGAAGGTCGACAGCTCCTCGCCGCGGTGGTGGGGAGACACGAGGCTGGCGTCGAGGACGGGCCGGCCGTCGACGACGACGCTCTCCAGGGTCAGGTCGGCGAACCAGTGCAGGCCGTCGCGTGCGGGGAGCGCGTGCTGGCGAAGCTGTGCGGGTCGGTCCTTGGCGACGTAGACGGTTGATCGGCCGGTGACACCGATCCCGAACGGGGTGCGGTTCTCCAGGACGTAGGCCGCGCCGTTGAGGCCGGCGAGCTTGTGCTGACCGCCGATCGAGTAGCGGCCGCGGCCCTCGCGGTCCTTGGTGACGTGGTCGAGGTCGACGACGGCCGGTCCGCGGTCGGCGATCCAGCGGGGCAGCATCGCCCCGAACCTGGCGATGTCGCCGTTGTCGATGAGCTCCATGCCGTGGAGGGTCATCGCCTCGGTGACGCCGTCGAGGACCACGAGGGTCGGATCGAAGTGCTCGAGCAGGTCGGCGAGGATCGCGCGGTTGCGTCCGACGTTGATTGCCTCCATCGGGCGGACGTAGGCGAACCCGTGGCGGATGGCGTCGGGGTCGGCGCCCAGGGCGAGCAGGCGGCCGACGACGCCACCCTCGTCGTCCTCGAAGTCGAGGTAGACCACCGAGTGCCCACGATCGAGTTCGATCCGTGCGGCGAGCAGCGCGAACCAGCTCTTGCCGGCCTCTGACTCGGCCGAGACGCTGTGAACGCGGCCGGGGTAGAACAGGCCGACGCCGTCCGCGCGCCGGCTGACCGTCGGCTGAGCCGGCCGGTACGTGCCATCGAGGACGGCGGTGAGGTCGACGGCTGCCCAGGAGGTCGCCGGCCGGTCCCGGAGGGTGCTGCCGGCGGCGAGCTTCGCGGCGGCGTCGGCGACCAGGTCGTCGACGTCATCGAACCCGGTGCCGGCTTGCCGGACGCGTTGCAGCGCCAGGGTGAGTTCTTCGATCGCGCGCCGTTTCCTGGCCTGTGCGGCAACGATCTCGGCGTGGAACGCCGCGCTGGCCGGCGTTGAGACCGAAGCGATGAGCGTGTGCAGGTAGGGAAGGCCACCGACACGCGCGAGCTGGCCCCGGCTGTCCAGCTCGTGGCCGACAGTGACCGCATCGGCGGGGTCGCCGCGGTGGTGGAGGTCGACGATCGCGGCGAAGACGTCGGCATGCGCGGGCCGGTAGAAGTCGCGTGGTTCGAGCTGCTGCAGCACGTCGTCGATCGCAGCGCGGCTGAGCAGCATTGATCCGAGGACGCTCTGTTCGGCCGGGACGTCGGCCGGCGGGAGCTGCTCGACCGGAGCTGCTCTATCTGCAGCTGCGGTCATGCCTGTCGCCTCCGGCGGCAACGGCGTGGCCAGATCCAGCAGGCGCACGCGTCATGTGCATCGAGGTGGTCGAGGGCCTTCCACAGCGCCAGGGCGGCGACGTCGTCGATTCGGTTACGCTGGCCCTGCCCACCGCCTGGGTTGCTAGTGCTGAGCGCCGGCCGCATGTCCCGCGGCCGGCGTTCCTGCGTTCTCATGGCGTGCTCGCCTCCGTCTGGCGAGCGGGTGCGAGGAGCGAAGCGATTCGAGATCGCTGCTCGTTGGTGAGCGGCGGAGCGGTGGCGAGGACGTTGGCAACGTGCTGCTCGAGGCGCAGCGCGGCCAGCTCGGCGCGGTCGGCGCTCAGGCGCGGATCGTTGGGGTTCTGCTTGGCGCGACCCGCGATGCGGGCGCGGACGTGGTGGACGTCCTTGGCGAGGGGCGATTCGGTCGTCACGGGGCTGTCCCTTGTGGGTCAGCGCCTGCGTCCAGCGTCCACGGGTGGGAGACGGGATCGCAGGCGCGTATGGCCTGGTGATCTCGCTCGACCTGTCGGAGACGCCTGGTCCGTGACGGAAGCTGGCGTCGCCTGGACGCCGCTGCACTTCACTAGATCGTTCGGTTCGGGGGTCGCGATTGCGCGATCGCGCGGCGCCTGGCCGTGTGGCGATCGGGACGGTTGACGATCCCGTTCCCTAGCGGGGTATTCGGTTGTGCCGGTGGACGTTAGCACTCGGTCTGCGATCACGACAAAGGTCCGCGGCGAGGTCCGAGAAGCGAGCCCAGGTGTGCAACTACAGCTGCGGCGTGGTCCTGGCTGAACTGCGTATAGATCTGCGTGGTGGCCGGCGAGGAGTGCCCGAGCAGCTCTTGGGTGAGCCGAAGGTCTCGCGACAGCTGGTAGATCCGGGTCCCGTAGCGGTGCCGCAGCGAATGGCAGGTGTGCGGGATGCCGAGCTGCCGCAGGTGCGCGTTGACCAGGATCGACACGTGATAGCCGGGACGGTCCGGCTGCTGGTCTAGTGCCCAGAGCCGGCCGCGGCGGCCGGTCATGTGCGGTGCCAGCTCGGCGAGCACCTCGGCCGGGAGCGGCACCTTGCGAGGCCGGCCGCCCTTGCCCTCCGGGATGTCGAGGATCGGCGGGTCGAGGTGGTCAAGGATGTCCTCGCGGCGCACCTGGTGGATTTCCATCGCGCGGAGCCCGCAGTAGGAACCGAGGACCAGCCAGGCGCGCATCCGCTGGTCGGCAGTGGTTAGGGCGAGTTCGAGATCGGCCTCGGGGATCGGTCGTGGGCGGGCATGGGGTCGGCGCGGAAGCGGGATCTCGCGGGTCGGGTCCTCGGTGAGGTAGCCGCGGCGGGCGAGCCAGCCGTAGAAGCTGCGGATGTTCGCGGTGTAGGACACGCGGGTGGCCTGGGAGAGGCCGCGGTTGACCTGCGCGTCGAGCCACTGCTCGATGTCGGCGGTGGTGGCCTGCAGCAGAGTCCGTGGCGCGAGGTGGGTGGCAAGGTCGAGCACCCGCATTTCCCGGTTCCTCAAGGTGGGCGGCCTCAGACCGCGGCGTTTCATGTCGCGGATGTGCTCGGCGAGGGCGTCGCGGTCGGCGGCGTCGAGGATCGAGCGGTCGAAGCGTGGTCTCATCGCCCGGCCGCCCGGAACGTCACTGAGTCGTGCGCTGCGTTGGGGCAGCACGAGGTGGAACCATCGTTCATGGGTCAGCTCCCTTGTAGCTGATCAAGGTCCGGGTAGCCGGCGTTGCAGCGCCGGTCCGGGCCGTCCAATCGGGGGCGGGACGGGTTTCTCAGACGGGTCTTGCTGTCACTGGTCGTCGGGGCGCGGGTAGGAACCAGTCCAGACACCGGGCAGTGAGCCAGGCCTTCACGGCGTCGACGCCCTGGGTTTCGGCGAGGTCGAGCAGCTCGGCCACGTGCAGGCGCACGGCGGGCCATGCCTCGGGGGTGACACCGATGGTGTCCTCGCCGCCCAGGTCCTCGGCGACGATGTCGTCGTCGGTGCGTTCGGTGCGCAGGCCCGCCCAGGCGCGGAGGTCCCGCGACCAGGACACCTGTCGGCGGTTGAAGCTGGCCTGTTCCCACTCCCACCACAGTTCGCAGTCGTCGGCGAGCCCGGTGGCCAGGGCGTCGCGGAGGATCGCGAACGGGGAGCGGTTGCCGTCGCGGCCCTCCTTCGCAGAGGAGGCGACGACCTCGGCGGTGATCTTCGCGAGGTAGTCGGAGACCTGCTCCAGCGACGCGGCGGTCATCTGCACGGCGCGGACGTCGAGGCCTCCGCGGTCTTCGACGGCGTCCATGCCGCGGCGAGCCAGGGCGCGCTGCCAGCGGGCGAACCAGCGGCCGCCGAGTTCTTCGGCCATCAGATCTGAGATCGGGCCGTCGAAGACCGCGAGGGCGTGGACGTGGAGGTGCCAACCGTGCTCGCCGTGGGTGGCTTCGACGACCCGGACCCATCCGAGTAGGCCCCAGGTGTCGCGTTCGCGTTCGCACTGCCGCCCGGACACGACCGCACCCCAGGCCGCGGACAGCGCGGTCCACAGGTCGGCGAGGCGCTGACCGCGACGGTGCCGCATGGTGAGGGTGATCAGGTGCGCCGACCCGCGCGCGGCGGCGACCGTGGACAGCACGTCGAGCAGCTCGGCAGAGCGTTCCCCGGCGATCCGGCGGGCGCACACCGGGCACGCCCACGGCGACCCGCAAGACTGCAGGCCGGCCAGACCCGCTCGACGACCCTCCGGCGTCTCGGACACCCGCAGCACCGGGCCACCCGCCGCGGTGTGCGTCACCCGGCCGCAGTGCCGCAGCCGCTTGAGGGACGTCCAGGACCACAACCGTGAGCGCCAGGCGATCGCCTCCGCGCGCCGGTGCCGACGGCGCCTCTCCCGGTCAGCCACGACGGGCGGCTGACCAGCGGCGGAAGGGGCGTCCGCAGGAGTACCAAGGGTCGCGGCCTTCGGCCGCTCCCGGCCGCCCGCTCCCGCCTCCGGCGTCGCGGCGGCCGGACGGCCAGGCCTCACCGTGGAGCTCATCGGACACGCTCCCCGCGGGATGCCTCCGGCGGCCCTGCCGGGGGCACCTCGGCTCCGGGCAGGGGGAGCCGCTCCCTGCCCATCACGTCGGCCCCGGAGGGCAGCACGGCCGGCGCACGACCCGCGAGCACGCGCAGGCGGGTGGCGGTGGCGTGGGCGGGTCGCGGGCCGCACACCGGCCGTGCCGGAGCAGGCTCGCCGACGTGACGGGCAGGGAGCTTGAGCAGGACCACCGCGAGGATCAGCAGGGGGATCACGGGGCGACCGCCCGGGCGTACTCGGCGTAGGACAGGTACGGAGCCCGTAGGCGGCCCACGGGCAGGCCAGGCCACGTGTAGAGGGCGATGCCCGGGTCGGCGCCGGCGTGATCGGGGGCGAGGTCTTCGGCGCCGGCGTGGAGCAGCTTGACGGCCTCGGGGGAGTCGACGCGGAACGAGAGCCGACCCGCGCACTGGGCCCGCTCGGCAGCGCCGACGATGGTGGCCTCGGCGCGCTGGGCGAGCAGCAGGACCCGCATTCCGACCTTGTGTGACTCGGCGAGCAGCCGCGCGACCAGCGCGCGGACGCGCTTGCCCTGCCTGGTGTCGGCGGTGTCGAGGGCGCGCAGGATCCCGGGCCACTCCTCGAGGACGACCAGGATCAGCGGGTGGTGGTCGTCGACGGGCAGGACGTCGCGGTCGACGGGCATCGCGGTGAGGCGGGTATCCATGTCGTCGACCAGGGCGGCGAGAACATGCTCGACGCGGTCGAGGTCGGCCAGCCCGGACACCACCCGGTCGGCAACGGCGAAGGGGCGCAGGGTGAGCCCAGAGGCGTCGACACCGGCGATCCGCACCGTCCGGCGGTGGGCGAGCTGCGCGAGCAGCCCGTAGGTCCAGGTGGACTTCCCGGACCGGGTCTGCCCTTGGCAGATCATGTGCGGCAGGTCGGGCGGGTCGACCCACAGCGGACCGGACTCGGTGAGGCCGAGGAGGACGGGGCCGGCGTGGTGGTGGCGGATCCGGTAGGGGTCGGCGAGCGGGTCGCGGTCGAGGAGCTCCACGCGGGCCCACCCGAGGCCGCGCGGTTCAACGCGCAGTGCGACGGCCCCGAGGTGCGGGGCGAGGCGGGGCGCGGCCTTGCGCAGGTCCTCGGGGAGCTGGCCGGGCAGCAGGCGCACGATCAGCACGGTGGGCGGGCCGAGGGTGACCGAGGCGACGGCGGGGGTGGAGACGGTGGGCCCGGACGGGGTGTCGACGGTGCGGGACGCGCCGGCGCCTTCGCAGGCCTGCCGCCATGCCCAGATCAGCCGCTCGGCGGTGAGGGCGGCGGCGTGCTGGTCGGCGCGGTGCTCGGCGTGGTGTCGGCGGCGGGTGCGCCACCCCGGACGGGCCGGAGCCCCTACCCCAGGGAAGCGGGCAGGGGCTCCGGAGTTGGTGGCGGTCATGCTGCGTGCCGCCGCGGTCGGATCGGGATGATCTCGGCGAGCGGTTCGGCCGCGGGACGTGGTGGCGCGGCGGACACGTCGGCGCTGATGTCGTCGGGCACCTCGACGGCCTGTACGGCGTCGTCCGGGTCGTGTCCGACGGCCCACGGAGCTGGCCTGCGGACGCGGAGGGTGGGCCGCATCCACGGGCGGTCTCGGGGGACGAGTAGGACGGCGAGGTAGCCGAAGAACATCCCGGCGAGGACGAGGGAGATCGGCAGCGGGGCGAGCCACCAGATGGCGGCGGCGACCCGGCCGAGGAAGGCGAGGACGTCCCACATCACGCGGCCGCCGGCTTCTGCTGGCCCTGTCCGTCGATGCCGTCGGCGCGCATCGAGAGGGCGACGCGGCCGGTGGAGCGGTCGGCGTAGGGGACGGCGACGAGGTTGATGAACCGGACCGGCTTCCACTTGTCGACCTTCGGCTCGTCCCAGGAGGCGACGCGGACGCCGATGACCTCGGCGCGGTCGGCGTCGTCGTCGTCGACCAGGACGTCGATGACCCACAGCGGGACGCCGTGTTCGTCCTTGTCCTGCTCGCCGGTGCGGCGCCGGGAGCCGTCGGAGAGTTCGGCGTACTGGGCGCGGGCGGCGGCCTTGCCGGTGCCGATGAACTGGGCGCGGGTGGAGTCGACAGGGATGGTGCGCATGGGTGTCTCCTGGTGTGAGTGCAGGGGTGAGGCCCGCCGGGTGTCGGCGGACAGGTGTGGGCGCCCGTGGGCGCGCAGGGGTGAGCCCCGGCCGGCGTCAGCTGGTCGGGGCGGTGAGGGTGTCGGCGGCGCGGCGCAGGGCGGGGCCGTCGAGGTGCGCGAGGGTGGTGCGGTAGTCGTCGAGGACGCCCGCGAGGAGTCCACGGCGCTGTATGTCTGCCCATTCCGCGGGTGGCACCGTCGTCGGTCCCCAGACCTCGGGGTCGGGTCCGCGCTCGATGAGACGGTCGGCGACCGCAAGGGAACGCAGGATGTCGCCGACGGGGATCGCGAACGCGGCGGGCAGCGTGTTCACGGCCGCATACAGGGCGCGATTGGCCTCGGTCTGGTCGCCGCGGACGGCAGGGGGCATGATGCCCATGGGCGGAGCTCCTACTCCGTCAAGGCCTCGGATCACGGTGTTGGCGCACCGCCCGGGGCCGTCTGCATTTATGGGTGCGGCAGTTCCGGGTTAGGGAAGAGCGAGCTGCTGCGGACGCTCGTCGTCGGCCTGGTGCTCGCGCACGGTCCCGACGAGCTGAACCTCGTGCTCGTCGACTTCAAGGGCGGCGCGACCTTCCTCGGCCTCGGCGGGCTGCCGCACGTCTCCGCCGTGATCACGAACCTGGTCGACGAGCTGGCCCTGGTCGACCGGATGGCCGACGCGCTCGAGGGCGAGATCACCCGGCGGCAGGAGCTGCTGCGGGCGGCCGGGAACCTCGCCGGGATCGCCGAGTACGAGCGGGAACGCGCCGCGGGCCGGGCCTTGCCGCCGCTGCCCGTCCTGCTGGTCGTGGTCGACGAGTTCTCCGAGCTCCTGGCCCGCAGACCGGAGCTGGTGGAGCTGTTCGTGACGGTCGGCCGGCTGGGCCGCTCGCTCGGGCTGCACCTGCTGCTCGCCTCGCAGCGGCTCGACGAGGGGCGGCTGCGCGGGCTCGAGTCGCACCTGTCCTACCGCATCGCGCTGCGCACCTTCTCGGCCTCCGAGTCGCGGGCGGTGCTCGGCGTGCCCGACGCGCACACCCTCCCGCCGATGCCCGGCGCGGCGATCCTCTCCGCGGGCACCGACCAGCTCGTCCGGTTCCGGGGCGCCTACGTCTCCGGGGCCGCGCCCGTCGGTCGCGTGGCCGTCGCACGCCGCGCGCACCGGTTCACCGCGGCTCCGGTCACCGCGCCGGAACCGCGCCCCGAACCGGCGGGGGAGTCCGTGCTGGCGGCCGCGGTCGACGCCGTCGTCGCCCTCGGAGGCCCTGCGGCACATCGGGTCTGGCTGCCGCCGCTCGACGAGCCACCCCCGCTCGACGCGCTCGACGCCGGGTCCGCGCTGCGGGTGCCGGTCGGCCTCGTCGACCGGCCCGCGCGGCAACGGCGGGACCCGCTCGTCGTCGACCTGGCGGGCGCGGCGGGGCACGTCGCGGTGGCAGGCGGGCCGCGGTCGGGCAAGTCGACGGCGCTGCGCACCCTCGTCGCCGCGCTCGCCCGCGCCCACAGCCCGACGGAGCTCGGTGTGCACGTGCTCGACCTCGGCGGCGGCGCCCTCGGCGCGCTCGCGGAGCTGCCGCACGTCGGCACCGTCGCGGCCGACCCCGACCTCGTGCCGCGCACGCTCGCCGAGGTGGGCGGGCTGCTCGCGCGGCGGGAGGAGCGGTTCCGTGCGGAGGGCATCGGCTCGGTCGAGGAGTTTCGGGCGCGACGCGCGGCCGGCGAGCTGGCGGACGAGCCGGCGACGGACGTCCTGCTCGTCGTCGACGGGTACGCCGCCCTGACGGCCGGCCCGGCCGACGACCCCGCCGCCCGGCTCGCCGCGCTCGCCGCGCGCGGGCTGGCGTACGGGATCCACCTCGCGGTCTCGGTCGGACGCTGGGGCGAGCTGCGGCCGGCGCTGAAGGACAAGCTCGGGACCCGGCTGGAGCTGCGGCTCGGCGAGCCGGGGGACTCGGAGGTGGACCGTCGCCGGGCCGCCGGTGTCCCGGCCAGGCCCGGCCACGGACTCGCTCCCGACGGCGACGCGATGGTCCTCGCCGCGCCCGGCCCGCTGGTCCACCGGCCCGGGCCCGCCTTCCCGCCGGTCCGCGTGCTGCCCGCGCTCGTGGCCGCGGAACCACTGCTGGACTCCGTCGACGGCGTCCTGCTCGGCCTCGACGAGGAGCGGCTCGAACCGGTCCTGCTCGACCCCGCCGAGCCGCACCTGCTCTGCTTCGCCGACGTCCGCAGCGGCAAGACCGGACTGTTGCGGCTCCTGGCCCGCGGCATCGCGGCCCGTCACACACCGGAGCAGGCGCGGATCGTGGTGATCGATCCGCGCCGGTCGCTGCTCGGCGCGCTGCCGACGAGCCACGTGGTCGAGCACGCGGGCACCGCGACCGCGATCGCCGACGCGGGCCGGGAGCTCGCGGGGACGTTGCGTCGCCGACTGCCGGGCCCGGAGGTCACGCCGGAGCAACTGGCGGCGCGGGACTGGTGGTCGGGCCCGGAGGTCTGGGTGCTCGTCGACGACTACGACCTCGTCGCCCCGGCCGGCTCCACCGCGCCGCACCCGCTGGCGCCGCTCGCGGAGTTCCTGCCGCAGGCGGCCGACGTCGGGTTGCACCTCGTGGTCGCGCGGCGGACCGGCGGCGCGTCACGGGCGCTGTTCGACCCCGTCGTCGGGCGGCTGCGGGAGCTCGGCGGGCCGGCGCTGGTGATGCACGGCAGCCCGGACGAGGGGCCGCTGGTCGGCGCGGTCCGGGCCGGACCCCGGCCGCCGGGCCGCGGTCTGCTGGTCGACCGGCGCGGAGCCCCGCGGTCGGTGCAGGTGGCGTGGGCGGAGCCGTGACCTGCCCTGTCGACGCCGGGCGGGACGGCACCCGGGTCGCCGGTCGGGAGGACGGGCGGGCGGTGCTGCACGGTGTGCTCCCGGCCGGCGTCCCACCCGGCGCGGCCGCCGCGGCATTCCGCCCCGGCGCGCGGCCCGTCCGCCCGGCGCCGATCCCCGGCCTCGTCGTCGACGCCGGGGCGTCGGGCACCCGGGTACTGCGCGACGGCCGGCTCGTCCGGCAGCTCCCGGTCGGCGGCGTGCACCTCGACGCGGCCGTGCGCGCCCTGCTGCCCGCGGCCCCGCGCCGGGAGGCCGACGTCACGGTGCTGCGCGAGACGCTCTCGCTGCTGCCCGGCGCGACGATCGGCACCGAGGCCGGGCGGGTCCGGGTCACCGCCGACCAGGTCCGCGAGGCGCTGGCCCCGCTCCTCGCCGAGGTCGTCGCGGCCGTGCCGCCCGGGCCGGTCCTGCTGGTCGGCGGCGTGGCCCGGACGCCGTTGCTGGCCGCGCTGCTCGACGAGGCGGGACGCGGGCCGGCCACCGTCGCCCCGCGGCCGGAGGCGGCGGCCGTGCTCGCGCGGCACGAGCCGGCACCCGACCACGACCCGGAGCGGCGACCCGCGCTCCTCCCGCCGCCACCCCCGCCCCGCCGCCGGCGCCTGCTCACGGCCACCCTCGCGGTCGTCGCGGCAACGGGCCTGCTCGGTCTCGGCCTCCTCCTGCCCGATCCGCTGCCCGCGGACCGCCTGGTCCAGTACGGGTACGAGGTCGCCGTGCCGGACGGGTGGGCGCACGTCGGCGGCGCGCCCGAGCACCGCCGCACCCTGCTCGCCCCGGCCGCCGAGCCGGACGGCACCGGGCTCGTCGCCGTCGAGCGCACCCCGCTCGGCTACGACGCCGGCACCGAGGGCGCCCGGGCCCGGGCCGAGCTGCGCGACCGGTACGACCGCGCCGTCGCGGCGGGCACGCGCCTGGAGGGCCTCCGCGAGGAGGACGGCGGGCTGCGCTACCGCGAGCTCGCCGGCCCGGCGACGGTCGAGTGGCACGTCCGGCTGCAGCGCACCGACCAGCTCAGCGTCGGCTGCCGGTACCCGCCCGGCGGGTCGGCGGCGGTCGAGCGGGCGTGCGCGGTCGTCGTCGCCTCGCTGCGGGTCCGGGAGTGACCGCTTCACCATCGCGAACGGTTCGCCCGAAGCGCCCCGGGACCGGGCGCGCCGCTGCCAGGCTCGCCGCACCGAGTCAGGGGAGGACGTCATGACGAGCGGGACCACCGGGGCCGGCGGGTTCGGCACCACACCGGAGGAGATGGCCAGGGCGGGCGCCCGGGTCGTCGGGACGGACGAGCAGGTGCGGGCCGAGCTGGGTGCGCTGCGCTCCCGGCTCACGCCGCTCGCCGGCGCGTGGCGCGGCGAGGCCGCCACGACGTTCGAGTCGCTGATGGCCCGGTGGGACGCCGACGCCCGGGCGCTCTCCGCGGCCCTGCGCGGCATCGGCGAGGCGATCACCGGGTCGGGCCGGACGTACCGGCAGGCCGAGGAGGACCAGTCCGCGTCGCTCTCCGCGATCCGCGCGGCGCTGGGGTGAGGGGACGGACAGTGGGGGAGATCAGGGTCACCTTCGCCGAGCTCGCCGCCGCCCGCACGGCGGTCGCGGGCACCGCGGCGCGCATCACCGGCCGGCTCGACGACCTGCGCCGCGAGCTGGCCCCGCTGGTCGCGACCTGGGAGGGCGCGGCGGCGACGGACTACGCCGCCCGCCAGAAGCAGTGGGACGCGGCCGCCGCCGACCTCACCGCCGTCCTCGCCCGGATCGGCGAGGCGCTGGGCCGGGCCGAGGAGGGCTACCGTCAGGTCGAGCAGGTCAACGCCCGCCGCTGGGCGTGAGCGGCCCGCGCCCCGCCCCCGCGTGGGGAGCCGGGAGCGGGGCGCGTACCCTGTTCGTGCAGGGCGTTCGCGGTCGGTGTGGGGGCGTTTTGACCTCCGTTCCGAGCGGCGGGTACCCTGACTGTTCGTTGTGCGACGGGTGGAGACCCGCGCCGCCGCCGGCCCCGGCCGGTGGTCGGGCGGCGTCCGCACCGGCGCACTCAGAAGAGAGACTGACTTCGAGGCAGCTCCCGAGCCCGAGAACGACGAGGTAGACCCGTGCCCACGTACAGCCCCAAGCCCGGTGAGATCACCCGTGCCTGGCACGTGATCGACGCCACCGACGTGGTGCTCGGTCGCCTGGCCACCCACGCCGCCACGCTGCTGCGCGGCAAGCACAAGCCGACCTACGCCCCGCACATGGACACCGGCGACTTCGTCGTCATCGTCAACGCGGAGAAGATCGCGGTCTCGGGCAAGAAGCGGGACGACAAGTTCGTCTACCGCCACTCCGGCTTCCCGGGCGGTCTCAAGCAGCGCTCGGTCGGCGAGATGATCGAGTCGCACCCCGACCGGCTGGTCGAGAAGGCCATCAAGGGCATGCTGCCCAAGAACCGGCTCGGCCGGGCGATGGCCAAGAAGCTGAAGGTCTACGCCGGCCCGTCGCACCCGCACACGGCCCAGAAGCCGCAGCCGTTCGAGATCACCCAGGTCGCGCAGTGACCTACCCCGAGAGCAACGAAGAGGGACAGAGCGTGAGCACCCCCGAGTCGCCCGAGCAGGAGGTCTACACCTCCGAGGCCTCCGAGGCCGGCGACAACCTGGACTACACCATCGGCGACGCCGCGTCGTACGACACGGCCGAGACCGAGGCCCCGGCCGACGAGTTCGCCGTCGAGGCCCCGATCGTCTCCGACCGCCCGGTGCAGACCGTCGGCCGCCGCAAGGAGGCCGTCGTCCGGGTGCGCCTCGTCCCCGGCTCGGGTCAGTTCACGCTGAACGGGAAGTCCCTCGAGGTCTACTTCCCGAACAAGCTGCACCAGCAGCTCATCAAGGAGCCGCTCGTCACGGTCGAGAAGACCGAGCGGTTCGACATCTTCGCCAACCTCACCGGCGGCGGCACCTCCGGCCAGGCCGGTGCGCTGCGCCTGGCCATCGCCCGCGCGCTGGTCGAGGTGGACTCCGAGGACCGCCCGCCGCTGAAGAAGGCCGGCTTCCTCACCCGGGACGCCCGCGCCACCGAGCGCAAGAAGTACGGCCTCAAGAAGGCCCGCAAGGCGCCCCAGTACTCGAAGCGTTGATCCGGTAGCCGGATGCGTCGACTCTTCGGAACCGACGGCGTCCGGGGCCTGGCGAACGGCGAGCTCCTCACCCCGGAGCTCGCCGTTTCCGTCTCCGCCTCGGCCGCCCGTGTCCTCGCCGCCCACCGTGCCGCCGGCGACGAGCACCGCCCCGTCGCGCTGGTCGGGCGCGACCCCCGCGCCAGCGGCGAGATGCTCGAGGCCGCCGTGCTCGCCGGCCTCACGTCCGCGGGCGCGGACGCGGTCCGCCTGGGTGTGCTGCCCACCCCGGCCGTCGCCCACCTGGTGGACTCCCTGGGCGCCGACCTCGGCGTCATGATCTCGGCCTCGCACAACGCGATGCCGGACAACGGGATCAAGCTGTTCGCCGCGGGCGGGCACAAGCTGCCCGACGCGCTGGAGCTCGAGATCGAGCAGGGGCTCGACGCCGAGTGGACCCGGCCGACCGGCGCGGACATCGGCCGCGTCCGGGACCTGCCCGAGGCGCTCGAGCAGTACGTCGCGCACCTGCTCGTCGCCACGCCGCGCCCGCTCACCGGCGTGAAGGTCGTCGTCGACTGCGCGCACGGGGCGGCCTCGGAGGCTGCGCCGACGGCCTACACCAAGGCGGGGGCCGAGGTCGTCGCGCTGCACGCGGCACCGGACGGGCTGAACATCAACGCGGGTGTCGGCTCCACGCACATGGACGCGCTGCAGGCGGCCGTGGTCGAGCACGGCGCCGACCTCGGCATCGCGCACGACGGCGACGCCGACCGCTGCCTCGCCGTCGACGCCGAGGGCCGGATCGTCGACGGCGACCAGATCATGGCGATCCTCGCGCTCGCCATGAAGGAGTCGGGCGAGCTGGCCGAGGACACCCTCGTCGCCACGGTCATGAGCAACCTCGCCCTGCACCTGGCGATGAAGGCGGAGGGCGTCACGCTGCGCACCACCGCGGTCGGCGACCGGTACGTGCTCGAGGACCTGCGCGCCCACGGGTTCACCCTCGGCGGCGAACAGTCCGGGCACGTCGTGCTCCCCGGGCACGCGACCACGGGCGACGGGCTGCTCACCGCGATGCGCCTGATGAGCCGCATGGCCGAGACCGGTCGCACGCTGGCGGAGCTGGCCTCCGTGGTGCAGCCCCTGCCGCAGGTGCTGCAGAACGTGAAGGTCGCCGACAAGGAGGCCGTCGCGGCGTCGCCCGCGGTGGCCGAGGCGGTGGCGAAGGCCGAGGCCGAGCTCGGGGAGACGGGGCGGGTGCTGCTGCGGCCGTCGGGCACCGAGCAGCTGGTCCGGGTGATGGTCGAGGCCGGCACCCAGGAGCTCGCCGAGACCACCGCCGGCCGGATCGCCTCCGTGGTGGCCGCAGCCGTCTGATCCGGCGCCGGGGCCGTCCGAGGCGGGCGCCGGCTCAGGTCTGCGGCGGCTCCCGCTCGTCGTCGAGCAGCGGGAGCCGCACGCCCCGCGTCTCCGCGGTCCGCCGGCCGCCCGTGCCCGGCAGGACCGGGCCGGCGGCCGCCTCGATCGGCGGCGCGGCGAGGTCGCGGGCGAGCTCGGCGACCGCGTCGGCCTGCCGCTCCAGCTCCCGCCCCACGAGGGCGAGCCGTTCGGCGAACTCGGTGCCGCGGGCGTCCCACCAGCTCGCGCGCACGGTCCGGGCGACCCGGGCGGCGTCGGCCGCCGCGGCGCTCAGCCGCTCGACCAGGACGTCGAGCTCCACGCGACTCACGGGCGGTCGAGGACCCGCGCGGTGTCGCTCTCCGCGCGTCGCGTCGAGCCGGCGACCTGCAGAAACACGTCGGCCGCGGCCGCCACCTCGCGCGCGGCCCCGGCGACGACCCGGCCGATGTCGTGACAGTCCTCGACGGACGACTGCAGGTCCCGCGCGAGATTCTCGAGGTCGAGACCCAGGGCGGCGGCATGGGCGGCGGCCGCGTCGAGGCCGTCGGGGTCGAGGGCGAGGTCCGGGCGCACCCGGACAGGATGCGAGCGCCGCACCGCGCGGGGGGTCAACACGGCGGACTCGTTCGCGATCGCGAACGGCTCACGCCTCGGGGGTCTCCAGGACGGTGCCGGGCACCTTGCCGTCGACCAGGTCGTCCACCCGGTCCTCGCCGCACAGCTCCTTGAGCAGGAACGCCGTGACCAGGGCGCGCGTGATGCGGCGGGTCTTCGCGTTCGGGCCGCCCGAGAGCACCAGGTCGGACCAGTGCAGGCCCTCGAGGAAGTCGGTGTGCCCGGCCTTCGGCAGCCGGCGCACCCAGGTGGGGCCCGCGCAGGCCGCGGCGATCTGCTCCGCGTGCCCCGAGATCGGCGCGACGGTGTCCTTCCCCGCGATGACGTGCAACGACGGCACCGAAACCGCCTTGGCCGCCTCGACCGGCGACGGGCGGGTCTGGGCCGCCGCGATCGCGACCACCGCGGCGACCTTCGGGTGCCCGGCGGCGGCCAGCAGGGCCGCGCCCGCGCCGATGCCATGGCCCGCCAGCGCCGTCCGCCGCGAGTCCACACTGATCCTGCCGTCGCCGAGCCGGACTCCGGCACAGACGTCGAGCGTGGTCCGCAGATCGGCGGAGAACCGGGCCACGCTCGGCAGCGGGCTGCCCTGGGAGCCGGGCGCCGCCGCGACGATGCCCCACGAGGCGAGGTGGCGCAGCAGGTCGGCGTAGCGCGAGACCGGCTGCATCCAGTCGTGTCCGAAGGCGACGGCGGGCAGGCCGAGCCCCTCGGCCGGCGCGAACACCACGCCGGGGATGCCGACGAGCCCGAGGTCGCCGCGCAGCACCTCGTTGGGTCCCGGCCGGGACAGCTGCTCCAGCGCGTCCTTGGCGTTCCGCAGGGCGGGAGGACGGGTGAACGTGCTGGTCCGGCTCACAGCGGAACCGTACCGTCGCGCGATCACGCCCGCCCAGCGGCGTACTCGAACGATCAGCCGGACGACCGCCCCGGCCGGGCAGCCCGTCCGCCGGGGGGTGGCCAGTGCGAGCCGCGGGTGTGGTAGCACCACTCCTGTCCCGCGGTGCGCGCGTCAATAGCGTTCTGACCAGGCCGGAAGGGGTCCGGCAACCATCCGAGAGGGACAGACGATGAACGCCAGGATCGCACGTACCATCGGCACGCTGGCCGCCGCCGGGGGCCTGCTCCTGGGCCTGAGCGCCTGCAGCATGTCGGTCTCCAGCGACGACGTGAAGTCCGAGATCACCCGCGTGGTGCAGGAGCAGCTGCAGACCGCGCCGAACTCGGTCGACTGCCCCGCGGGCCTCGACGCGACCGTGGGGGCCACGCTGACCTGCCACGTCGTGATCCCGCAGCGCAGCTTCGACGTCGTCGCCAAGGTGACCGCGGTCGAGGGCAGCGACGTCAAGTTCGACATCAACGAGGTGTAGCCGCCGGTCGCCGCGGCTAGCGTGCGGTCCATGCAGGGTGTGTGGACCGCGCAGCAGATCCGCGAGGCCGAGGAGGTGCTCCTCGACCGGCTGCCGGACGGGGTGCTGATGCGCCGAGCGGCCCACGGGCTCGCCCTCGGCGTCCGCCGGTTCCTCGGGGAGCGACACGGGCGGACGACCGGCCGGCGCGTGACGTTGCTGGTGGGGGCCGGCAACAACGGCGGCGACGCGCTGTGGGCGGGGGCCGAGCTGCGGCGCGCCGGGCTGGCCGTCACCGCAGTCCTGCTGGCCCCGGACCGCGCCCATGCCGCCGGGCTCGCCGCGTTCCGAAGGGCGCGCGGCCGGGTGCTCGTGGGGGAGGACCCGGGGGCGTCGGCGGCGGTGACCGGCGCAGACGTCGTCGTCGACGGGATCGTGGGGATCTCCGGCAAGGGCGCGCTGCGCGAACCCGCCGGGGCGCTGGTCGAGGCCGCGGGGGCGGCTGGGGTGCCGATCGTCGCGGTCGACCTGCCCAGCGGCGTCGACGCGGACACCGGCACGACCGACGGGGCCGCGGTCGACGCGGCCCTGACCGTGACCTTCGGGGCGCTCAAGCCCGTGCACGTGCTCGCGCGGCCACGATGTGGGGACATCGTGCTCGTCGACATCGGGCTCGGGCCGAACCTGCCCGAGCCGCACGCGTGGGTCCTCGAGGCCGCCGACGTCGGCGAACACTGGCCGATCCCGGGCCCGACGGACGACAAGTACACGCAGGGCGTGGTCGGGGTCGCCGCCGGCTCGGCCACCTACCCGGGCGCCGCCGTCCTGGCGACCGGGTCCGCCGTGCTCGCGACCAGCGGCATGGTGCGGTTCGCGGGCAGCGCGGCCGACGTCGTCCGCTCGCACTGGCCCGAGGTCGTCGGCACGGACGACCTCGCGCAGGCCGGGCGCACGCAGGCCTGGTCGGTCGGCCCCGGCATCGGCACCGACGCGGCGGGGTACGACCTGCTGTCCGGCGTCCTCGACCGGGACGTCCCGACCTGTATCGACGCAGACGGCATCACCCTGCTCTCCGAGCACGAGGACCTGCGTCGGGCGGTGCACGGCCGGACGGTCGTGGTCACGCCGCACGCCGGCGAGTTCGTCCGGATCGCGGGCGAGGTCGGGCCGGACCGGATCGGCGCCGCCCGCCAGGCCGCGGTCGAGCTCGGCGTGACCGTGCTGCTCAAGGGCAATGCGACGGTGGTCGCCGACCCCGACGGACGTGCGCTGGTCAACCCCTCCGACGACGCCTGGGCCGCCACCGCCGGGTCGGGCGACGTCCTCACCGGACTGGTCGGCGCGCTGCTCGCCGCGGGACTCGACCCCTGGTGGGCCGCGGGCTGCGCCGCCCACGTCCACACCCGCGCCGCCACCCTCGCCGCCGAGCGGGCGGGCGGGGAGCCGGCGGTCCCCGCCCCCGCCTCCACCCTCCAGGCCGCCATCCCCGCCGCCATCCGGGAGGTGCGGGAGGCGGCGCTGGGGGTGTGAGGGCTGCCGCTCGTCGTGATCGGCGGTGGGGTGTGGAGGGGGTTGTGGGACTGCCGGGGCTGGTCGGTGGCGGCGGTCTCAGGGATGCCGTGAGCGCACCCGACCGATGATCAGCGCCCTCATGATCGCCGATCCCGTGTGTGGAGGGCTGTGCGCGCAGCCGTGAGTGCACCGGCTCGCTGATCTTGGCGCCGGTCGGGCTTCCGGCGACTGCCGGCGCATCGACTCGGGCCCGGCGGCACATCGCTCGAGTTCGTGGCGCGGGCTGTCGACGGGTGCCTGGGTGGGCGAGTCGGGCTGCTCGGCGATCACGGGCTCGGGAGTGCCGTACCTGCACGGAACCGGCGATCGGCCCTTGCATGATCACCGGTTCCGTGCGGAGAGGGCTCTGGTGGCTGCCGTGGGTGCACGGGCTTGGTGATCTTCCGCGATCTTGGGGTGTCTGGTTCTGCTGCCTCGCCTGCGACCTCGGAAGCGTCGGCGATTCGCTCGGACCGGCTCGCTGAGCTCGAGGCCTCTCCCGGACAGGCTCAGCCCGGGAAGTCGGAGGCCGACCGCGCCGCCGCTCACCGCCCGCACACCCGCTCGGACGTCGCACACCCCGTCGACGGGGTGTGGCGCGCGCCGCGGGTGTGTCACGAGGACCGGAACGGTGTGCGAGGACCCGAAGGATGTGTGGGCGGGATCCCTTGTCCCCCTTCACCGCCGTGATCGATACAGCTCCTGTCGGGGGCGGATGTCAGAATGCGGGCGTGTCCTCGCTCCCCGGAACGGCCCAGCCCGCCGGAACGGCCCAGCCCACCAGAGCGGCCCAGCCGTCCGGAACACCGCGCGCCGAGGCGGTGGTCGATCTCGGGGCGATCCGGCAGAACGTCGCGCTGCTGTCGGGGTCGGCGCGTGAGTCGGGTGCGCAGACCATGGCCGTGGTCAAGGCCGACGGGTACGGGCACGGCGCGGTCGAGGTCGGACGGGCCGCGCTGGCCGCCGGCGCCACCTGGCTCGGGGTGTGCACGATCGAGGAGGCCCTGGAGCTGCGCGAGGCCGGCATCACCGCGCCCGTGCTGTCCTGGCTGCACCTGCCGGACGATGACTTCGCGCCCGCGATCGCGGCGGACGTCGACCTCTCCGTCTCCTCGGTGCGGCACCTCGCCGGCGTGCTCGACGGCGCCCGCCGCACCGGCCGCCCGGCCCGGCTGCACCTCAAGATCGACACCGGGCTGTCCCGGAACGGCTGCCAGCCCGGCGACTGGCCCGAGCTGCTCGACGCGGTGGAGAAGGCGGGCGACGAGGCCGAGGTCGTCGCCGTGTGGTCGCACCTCGCGCACGCCGACCAGCCGCACCACCCGGTGATCGACACCCAGCTCGCGCGGCTGAACGCGGCGTGGGAGCAGGCCCGCCGGCGCGGGTTCGCCCCGCTGCGGCACCTCGCCAACTCCGCGGCCACGCTCACCCGCCCCGACCTGCACCTCGACATCGTCCGGCCCGGCATCGCGGTGTACGGGCTGGATCCGCTGGACCGGCCCGTCGAGGCATCGCCGCTGCGCCCGGCCATGGAGTTCCGGGCGCGGGTCGCGCTGGTCAAGCGGGTGCCGGCCGGCGAGGGCGTGTCGTACGGGCACGAGTGGACGACCCCGCACGACACCACGCTCGCCCTGGTGCCGGTGGGCTACGCCGACGGCGTCCCGCGGCGGCTCAACGCCCGCGGACGGATGCGCGTGCGCCTGGCGGGCGAGGTCCGCCCGGTCGTCGGCCGGGTCTGCATGGACCAGGTCGTGGTCGACTGCGGCGAGGACGAGGTCCACGAGGGCGACACCGCGGTCCTCTTCGGCGCCGGGGACGGCGGCGGGCCCACCGCCCAGGACTGGGCCACCGAGCTGGGCACGATCCACTACGAGATCGCGACGGGCGTGCACGGGGCCCGGGTCCGGCGGACGCACCTGGGCGCGGGGGAGTGAGCGTGGCCGGCCGGAAGCTGTGGCAGGCGCTCGGCGTCGCGGGCGGTGTCGTCGGGGCGGCGGGCGCCGCCGTCGGCGTCGGGGTGGCGAGCCACAAGCGGCACGAGATCGCCAAGGAGCGCCGCCGCCTCGCCGGCGAGCTCGACTCGGGGGGCCGGCAGCCGGGTGCGGAACCGGCGCCGACGTCGTCGTCGGTCATGACCGAGGACGGCATCCGGCTGGCCTGCGAGGAGCTGCCCTCGCGCACCGGTGAGCCGCTGCTCACGGTGGTCCTGGTACACGGGTTCGCCCTCGACCGCCGCACCTGGCACTTCCAGCGGGAGGCGTTCCCGCTGATGGCGGACCCGTCCGTGCGCACCGTGCTCTACGACCAGCGCAGCCACGGCCGCTCCGAGCGCGCGCCGCAGCAGAGCTGCACGATCGACCGGCTCGGCCACGACCTGGACTCGGTCATCCGCGCGCTGGCGCCGGAGGGCCCGCTGGTGCTGATCGGGCACTCGATGGGCGGGATGACGCTGATGGCCCTCGCCGAGCAGCAGCCCGAGCTGTTCGAGGAGCGGGTGCTGGGCGTGGGGTTCGTGGCGACGTCGGCGGGCGAGATGGGCAGCGCGGGCCTGCCGGGCACCCTGCTCTCCCGGCACAACCCGGTGACCCGCGGGCTCGGCGCGCTGGCCCGGGTGCAGCCGCGCGTCGTCGAGGGCGCGCGCAAGGCCCTGGGCGACATCGTGTGGGGCTTCACCCGGCGCTACGCGTTCGGCGACCGCCGCGTCGACCCGGCGCTGGTCGACCTGGTCGACACCATGATCAGCGCCAACGCGCTCGACGCGCTCACCGACTTCGCCGACACCCTCGGCACGCACGACCGGTTGGCGGCGCTGCCCGCGCTCGCCGGCTGCGACGTGCTGATCGTCGCCGGCACGAAGGACCAGGTGATCCCGTTCTCGCACGGCGAGCGGATCGCGGCCGAACTGCCGAAGGCCGAGCTGCTGGAGCTGGAGGGCGTCGGGCACCTGCCGCTGCTGGAGCGGCACGAGGAGGTCCAGGAGGCCCTGGAGGGACTGGTTCGGCGGGCGGCCTCGCGGGCCCCGCGCCGGCGCAGGTGGAGGCGAGCATGACGTGGGACGAGCCGGTCGAGCTCCCGGAGCCGGCCGACACCGAGGCGTACGGCGAGGAGCTGGGCCGTCAGCTGGGCGCCGGCGATCTCGTGGTGCTGTCCGGGCCGCTCGGTGCGGGCAAGACGGCGCTGGTCCGGGGCCTGGCGCGTGGGTTGCGGGTGGCCGGTCCGGTCACGTCGCCGACGTTCGTGATCGCCCGGGAGCACCGGCCGATGCCGGACGGGCCGGGCGTGCCGCTCGTGCACGTCGACGCCTACCGGCTCGGCGCGGTGGCCTCGGTCGCCGCGGAGCTCGACGACCTGGACCTCGACACCGACCTCACCGAGGCCGTCGTGGCGGTGGAGTGGGGCGAGGGCGTGGCCGAGCGCCTGGCGGAGAAGCACGTCCTGGTCCACCTCGAGCGGCGGGAGGACGACGTCCGGGTCGCGCGGGCGGAGCGGGTCGGGTCGTGAGTGGCATCGAGGCGGTCCTCTTCGACTGGGGCGGCACGCTCACGCCCTGGCGCACCATGGACTTCCACGCCGGCTGGCGGGCCTACACCGAGGTCCTGCACGCCGACGAGCCCGAGCGGGCCCGTGAGGTCGCGACCGCCCTGGCCGAGGCCGACACCGCCCGCTGGGCCGCGGTGCAGGACGGGGCCCGGGCCTTCCACCTCGCCGAGGTGCTGGCCGACGCCGCCGTCGACGAGCGTTCCGAGCTGCACGGCGCCGCGCTCGAGGCGTACCGGGAGTTCTGGGTGCAGGCCACGCACACCGACCCCGAGGCCGCGCCGATGCTGGAGGAGCTGCGGGGGCGCGAGCTGCGGCTCGGCGTGCTGTCCTCCACGATGTGGCCCGGCGAGTGGCACGAGGACTGGCTGCGCCGGGACCGGGTGCTGCACCTGTTCGACGGCGTGACCTGGAGCAGCGACCTGGAGTACACCAAGCCGCACCCCGAGGCCTTCCGCGCCGCGATGGCCGCCGTCGGGGTCGCGGACCCGGCCCGCTGCGTCTACGTCGGCGACCGCCCGTACGACGACATCAGCGGCGCCAAGAACGTCGGCATGCGGGCGGTACTGGTCCCGCACAGCGACATCCCGGTGGCCCAGCGGGTGCCGGTCGACGTCGAGCCCGACGGCGTGATCCAGCGCCTCGCGGAGCTGCCCGGCCTGCTCCGGGACTGGTAGGCCCACCGCGTCCGCGGGTGACGATCACGGCGGCGCGGACGAGCCCCCTGCTGACGGGAGGGGGAACCGGTGACGGCGGCCGCGCTGTGGGCCGGCACCGACCCCTTGCCGTCCCTGTCTCCTCCTGTCCTCGGTGAACGGGACGGAACGGTCGGGGCCCGCGCCGGCACGGCGATGGCAGCGCGGCGACGCCCGGCGCCAGCGCCGTGACAGCGCCGGCGCGCAGGCTCGGCCGCGAACCGAGGAGGAGACCGATGAGCCCGACCCCCGACCCGTTCCCGCCGCTCCCGCCCGCCCCGCCGCACCCGGCGGGGCGCCCCTGCCCGCACCTGTGCACCCCGGACTGCACCGCCGACCCGGACGAGACGGGCCCAGGCCGGCCCGAGGACGGCTGCTGAGAACGACGCTCGTAGGCTCGGTGACGTGCTCGTGCTGGCCCTGGACACCGCCACGCCCGCCGTCACCGCCGGTGTCGTGCGGCTGACCGACGGCCCCGGCGCGCGCGTCGCCGAGCTCGGCGTGCGCGTCGCGCACGACGCCCGCAAGCACGGCGAGCTGCTCATGCCCGGCGTGCAGGGCGCCTGCGCCGACGCCGGGATCCGGCTGCGCGACGTGGAGGCGATCGTCGTCGGCGCCGGTCCGGGGCCCTTCACCGGCCTGCGGGTCGGCATGGTCACCGCCGCCTCGCTGGGCGACGCACTCGGTGTCCCGGTGCACGGGGTCTGTTCGCTCGACGCGATCGCCCAGGCCGTGGTGCTGCCCGGGAAGCTCACCGGGAACCTGCTGGTCGCCACGGACGCGCGGCGCCGCGAGGTGTACTGGGCGGCGTACGAGGCCGAGGGCGCGCGGCTGACCGGCCCGACCGTCGAGGGCCCCGACTCGGTGGCCGAGCGGCTCGACGGGCTGCACCTGGTCGCCGCGGCCGGCACGATGGCCGACCGGTTCGGGCTGCCCGTGCGCGAGCCGGCGAGCCCGACGCCCGCGGGCCTGGTCGCCGCGGCCGCCCCGGCCCTGGACTCCGGCCGCGATCCCGGCCCGCTCGAGCCCCTCTACCTGCGCCGACCCGACGCCGTCCCGCCCGGGGAGCGGAAGAAGGTGCACACGTGAGCGGCACCGGCACCGTGACGATCGGCCCCCTCTACCGGGCCGACGCGCCGCGCTGCGCCGAGCTGGAGAAGATCCTCTTCCCGGGCGACGACCCGTGGAGCGCCCAGTCCTTCCGCGACGAGGTCTCCCGCGGCCTGCCGTACTTCGCCGCCCGGCTCGACGGCGAGCTCGTCGGCTACGCCGGGCTCGGCGTCACCGCCGGGCCGCCGCAGGCCGAGGCCGAGGTGCACACCATCGGGGTCGACCCGGCCCACCGGGGCCGCGGCATCGGCCGCCGGCTCCTCGACGCGCTGCTGCAGGTCGCCGACGAGCTGCACGCGACGGTGTTCCTCGAGGTCCGGACGGACAACGAGCCCGCCATCGGGCTCTACGAGAAGACCGGGTTCGCCGTCGTCGGGCTGCGGAAGCGGTACTACCGGCCCAGCGGGGCCGACGCCTACACGATGAAGAGGGACCCCCGGTGACGATCGTTCTCGGAATCGAGACCTCCTGCGACGAGACCGGCGTGGGGATCGTCCGGATGTCCGACGCGGGGGTCGCCGAGCTGCTGGCCAACGAGATCGCGTCGAGCGTCGAGGAGCACGCCCGGTTCGGCGGCGTCGTCCCCGAGGTGGCGTCCCGGGCGCACCTGCAGGCGATGGTCCCGGCCGTGCACAGGGCGCTGGAGACGGCCGGGCTGAAAGGCCCGGACGTCGACGCCGTGGCCGTCACCGCAGGTCCCGGGCTCGCCGGGGCGCTGCTCGTCGGGGTCGCGGCGGCGAAGGCCTACGCGGCGGCGTGGGAGGTCCCGCTCTACGGGGTGAACCACCTGGCCGCGCACGTCGCCGTCGACACCGTGCAGCACGGGCCGCTGCCGCCCGCGCTCGCGCTGCTCGTCTCCGGCGGGCACTCCAGCCTGCTCGCGGTGCCGGACCTCGCCGGGCCGGTCACCCCGCTCGGCGCCACGATCGACGACGCCGCCGGCGAGGCCTTCGACAAGGTCGCCCGGCTGCTCGGGCTGCCCTTCCCCGGCGGCCCGTGGATCGACAAGGCCGCGCGCGACGGCGACCCGGCCGCGATCCACTTCCCCCGCGGGCTCACCGGACCGCGGGACGCGAAGTACGACTTCTCGTTCTCCGGGCTCAAGACCGCCGTGGCCCGGCACGTCGAGGCGCTGGAGCGGGCGGGGACGCCGATCCCGGTCGCGGACGTCGCCGCGTCGTTCCAGGAGGCGGTGACGGACGTCCTCACGATGAAGACCGTCAAGGCCGCGCAGGAGTACGGCATGGACACCGTGCTGCTCGGCGGCGGGGTGGCGGCGAACTCGCGGCTGCGGGAGATGGCCGCGGAGCGCTGCACCGCGGCGGGCCTGCGGCTGCGCGTCCCGCGCCCGGTGCTCTGCACCGACAACGGGGCGATGGTCGCCGCGCTCGGCGCTCACCTCGCCCACACCGGCGCCACCCCCTCCGAGCTGGGCCTGCCCGCGAACTCGAGCCTGCAGGTCACCGAGGTCCTCGTCCCCTGACCCGCGAGTGGGCACTCCCGGTCCACCGAGCGTGCGATCCCGGGAGCGCCCGGAATGTGCGACTCGCCGACCCGGAAGTGCCGACTCGCGGGATCAGACGCCGAAGGTGCGGGCCAACCCCTCCTGGCCCGCGTCCGTCACCGTGACGGCGCGGTCCTTCGGCGCGCGTCGCACCCAGTCCAGCTCGACGAGCCGGGCCAGGATCCCGGCGCCCGCGGCGCCGGACAGGTGGTGGGCCTGCTCGGTCCAGTCGACGCAGTAGCGGATCGTGCGGCGGCCGGGGGCGAGGCGGACGCCGAAGTCGTCGAGCCAGGTGTCGCCGTCGGCGGTGAAGCGGTAGTCGACGTCCTGCCCGAACCCGACGGGCGGATCGGCGGGATCGCGGTGCCCGTCGCCGCCGGTGAGCAGGCCGGCGTCGACCAGGTGCCGCATGATCCCGACGCCCAGCTCGCCGGCGAGGTGGTCGTAGCAGGTCCGGGCCCGGCGCAGGGCCCGGGCGCGGGTGCCCTCGCGCAGCGAGGTGACCGGCCGGGGCGGCGCCAGCGCGACCATCGCCTCGAGCAGCCGCCCGACGTGCGGGCCCGCGAGCCGGTAGAAGCGGTGCCGGCCGTGCGTCTCCACGGTGACGAGCCCGCCCTCGCGCAGCTTGCCCAGATGGCTGCTCGCGGTCGCGGCGCTCACCCCGGCCTCCGCGGCGAGCCGGCTCGCGGGCAGGGCGCGGCCGTCGTCCAGGGCGAGCAGGATGCGGCAGCGGCGCTCGTCGCCGAGCAGCGCGCCGACCGCGGCGATGTCGGCGTCTCCGGGCATGCTCCGAGGCTAGGGCCGGGACGGTTCGACGGCCGTCGAAGCGACCCGTGCCTAGCGTCGACGGCATGTCGACGAGCCTGCGAACCGGACCGTGGACCCTCGTCGCCGCGTCGCTCGGCTTCGGCGTGGTGCAGCTGGACGTGACCGCCGTGAACGTCGCGGTGGAGCCCATCGGGCGGGCCCTCGGCGGGGGTGTCGCCGGCGGGCAGTGGGTGGTCGACGCCTACACCGTCACCTTCGCCGCGCTGATCCTGACGGCCGGCGCGCTCGGGGACCGGCTCGGCGCCCGACGGCTGTTCGCCGGCGGGTTCGTGCTGTTCACGCTGGCATCGGTGGCCTGCGGGATGGCGCCGGGGCTGGGCACGCTGATCGCGGCGCGGGCCGTGCAGGGCATCGGCGCGGCGGTGCTGGTGCCCTGCTCGTTGGCCCTGGTCGCGCACGCCCATCCGGCGCCGGCCGCCCGTGCCCGGGCCGTCGGGATCTGGGCGGCGGGGGCGAGCGTCGCGCTGTCCGCGGGCCCGCTGCTGGGCGGCCTGCTCGTCCAGGTCGCCGGCTGGCGGACGTTGTTCCTCATCAACGTGCCGCTGGGGATCGCCGGGCTGCTGCTCACCGCGCGCCGGGTACGGGAGACGCCCGCCTCCGGCGCCCGGGGCGTGGACCTGTCCGGCCAGGCCGCCGCCGCGACCGCCCTGGCGGCGCTGGCCGGCGCGACGATCCTCGGCGGCGCCGCCGGGTTCGCGGCCCCTGCGGTGCTCTGCCTGTACGGGCTCGCCGTCCTCGCCGGAATCGCGTTCGTCGTGGTCGAGACCCGCACCCCCGCGCCGATGCTGCCGCCTGCGCTGTTCCGTCGGCCGGTGTTCGCGGCGGCCTCGGCGATGGGGCTGCTGGTCAACGTCGCGTTCTACGGGCTGATCTTCGTGATCGGGCTGTACCTGCAGCAGGTCCTCGGCCGGTCGCCGCTGGTCACGGGCCTCGCCTTCGCCCCGACGACGGTCGCGGTGGGCTTCGCCAACCTGCTCGCCGCCCGCCTCGGCGGTCCGCACCGGACGATCGTCGTCGGTTCGGCGCTGCTCGCCGCCGGCTGCCTGACGGTGATCGCGACGGACGCGGTCGTGGTCGGGCTGGCGGTCGCCGGGTTCGGGCTCGGGCTCGTCGTCCCCGCGATGACCGCCGCGCTGCTCGGCAGCGTCGAGCCGGCGCGGTCGGGCGTCGCGGCGGGCACCCTCAACACGGCCCGGCAGGCCGGCAGCGTCCTGGGCGTGGGGCTGTTCGGCGCGCTCGCGGCCCGTGGTCTCCACACCGGCCTGCACGCCGCCCTGCTGATCTCGGTGGCGATCGCCGTGGCCGTCGCCGGGCTGGCCCTCCCCCTCCGCCCGAAGATCTCCGACGGTCGTCCGCCGCGGGTCAGGAGCTCACGTGGGAGAGCAGTCGCAGCTCGTCGTCGGTCAGCTGCAGGGTGAGCATCGGCAGCAGGTTCTGCAGCTGCTCCACCGTGCGGGCCGACGCGATCGGCGCGGCGACCGTGTCCTGTGCGGCCAGCCAGGCCAGCGCGACGGCCGGGACCGGGACCTCGTATCCGGCGGCGATCTCGTCGAGCACCGCGAGCACCGCCCGCCCCCGCGGGTCCTCGAGATACGCCGAGGCGCCCTCGGCCCGCACGCTGTCGACCCGCTCGCCGCGGTACTTGCCGGTGAGGAAGCCCTTGGCCAGCGCGTAGTACGGCAGGCAGGCGATCCCCTCGGAGCGCAGCAGGTCCTGCAGCGATGACTCGAACCCGGCGCGCTCCATGAGGTTGTAGTGCGGCTGCAGCGCGGCGTAGCGCACCAGCCCGTCCCGGTCGGAGATCTCCAGCGCCGACCGCAGCCGCGCGGCGGAGAAGTTCGAGGCCCCGACCTGGCGGACCTTGCCCTCCTCGACCAGCGCGTCGAAGGCGTCGAGCGTCTCCTCCTGCACGGTGTCCGGGTCGTCCTTGTGCGCGTAGTAGAGGTCGATGCGGTCGGTGCGGAGCCGGCGCAGCGAGTCCTCGCAGGCGGCCTTGATGTTCTCCCCGCCCAGGCCCGCGCGCTGCGGCAGCGAGCCCACCTTCGTCGCGACCACCATCGCGTCCCGGTTCCCGCGCGCGGCCATCCAGTTCCCGATGATCGTCTCGGATTCGCCGCCGCTGTTGCCGGGAACCCGGAACATGTACGAGTCCGCGGTGTCGACGAACGTGCCGCCCGCCTCGGCGAACGCGTCGAGCACCGCGAACGAGGCGTCCGCGTCGGCGGTCCAGCCGAAGACGTTGGCCCCCAGACAGAGGGGCGAGACCTCGAGTTCTCCCACAGTCGGCATGGATCCGGAGCCTACGACCGCGATCGGGTGGCGGGCCCGTTGAACGGCTGGCACTCTCGTGGGTAGAGTGCCAACCGCACAGTTCAGGTCGGGTCGCCCCGGCACCCGCGACGGCGGGGCCCCTGGTCGGCTGTCGGTGGACAGTACTACGGACAGTTCGTGAGTCACCCCAGGAAAGGGGAGGTCATCGTGGCGAACATCAAGCCGCTCGAGGACAAGATCGTCGTCCAGGCCAGCGAGGCCGAGACCACCACGGCCTCCGGCATCGTCATCCCGGACACCGCCAAGGAGAAGCCGCAGGAGGGCAAGGTCCTCGCCGTCGGGCCGGGCCGGATCGACGACAACGGCAACCGCGTGCCGCTCGACGTGGCCGTGGGCGACGTCGTCATCTACTCGAAGTACGGCGGCACCGAGGTCAAGTACAACGGCGAGGAGTACCTGATCCTCTCCGCCCGCGACGTGCTCGCGGTCGTCAACTGACGATCCCCGCGTGAGTGATCCGCCCCGGCGGCGCAGCGCCGGAAGGCCTGGGCGCCGGGGCGGTTCCTTCTCCTGACCCAGAACGAGAGGCTCTGATGCCGAAGCAGATCAGCTTCGACGAGGACACGCGGCGCGCGCTCGAGCGGGGTGTCAACCAGCTCGCCGACGCCGTGAAGGTGACGCTCGGCCCCCGCGGCCGCCACGTCGTCATCGACAAGAAGTTCGGTGGTCCGACCGTCACCAACGACGGCGTGACCATCGCCCGCGAGATCGACCTCGAGGACCCGTACGAGAACCTCGGGGCGCAGCTCGCCAAGACCGTCGCCACCAAGACGAACGACGTCGCGGGCGACGGCACCACCACCGCCACCGTGCTCGCCCAGGCACTGGTCCGCGAGGGCCTGCGCAACGTGGCCGCCGGCGCCAACCCGACCGCCCTCGGCCGCGGCATCGCCGCCGCCGCGGACCGGGTCTCGGAGTGGCTGCTGCAGAAGGCCATCCCGGTCAACGGCGCCGAGCACATCGCGCAGGTCGGCACCATCGCCTCCCGCGAGGAGGAGATCGGCCGGCTGATCGCCGACGCCATCGGCTCCGTCGGCAACGACGGCGTGATCACGGTCGAGGAGGGCTCCACGCTCGCCACCGAGCTGGAGATCACCGAGGGCCTGCAGTTCGACAAGGGCTACCTGTCGCCGTACTTCGTCACCGACGCGGAGAGCATGGAGGCCGTCCTCGAGGACACCTACATCCTCCTGCACCGGGACAAGATCAGCTCCATCCAGGACCTGCTCCCGCTGCTGGAGAAGGTGCTGGGCGAGGGCAAGCCCCTGCTGATCATCGCCGAGGACGTCGAGGGCGAGGCCCTGTCGACCCTGGTCGTCAACTCGATCCGCAAGACCGTCAAGGTCGCCGCGGTCAAGTCGCCGTTCTTCGGCGACCGCCGCAAGGCCTTCATGGACGACCTCGCCACCGCCACCGGCGGCACGGTCATCAACCCGGAGGTCGGGCTCAAGCTGTCCGAGGCCGGGCTGGACCTGCTGGGCCGGGCCCGCCGGGTCGTCGTCAGCAAGGACGCCACGACGATCGTCGAGGGCGCCGGCAAGGCGGACGACATCCAGGGCCGGATCGCCCAGATCAA
Organism: Pseudonocardia halophobica; assembly: GCF_027922425.1. Classification (GTDB taxonomy): domain Bacteria; phylum Actinomycetota; class Actinomycetes; order Mycobacteriales; family Pseudonocardiaceae; genus Pseudonocardia; species Pseudonocardia halophobica. Next base: position 147,941 of record NZ_BSFQ01000008.1, read on the forward strand.
GGGCGAGATCGAGACCACCGACTCCGACTGGGACCGCGAGAAGCTGCAGGAGCGGCTGGCCAAGCTGTCCGGTGGCGTCGCGGTCATCAAGGCCGGTGCGGCCACCGAGACCGCCCTCAAGGAGCGCAAGCACCGTATCGAGGACGCCGTCTCCGCGACCCGCGCCGCGGTCGAGGAGGGCATCGTCCCCGGTGGTGGCTCGGCGCTGGTGCAGGCCGCCGCCGCGCTCGAGGAGCTCACGCTCGCGGGCGACGAGGCCACCGGTGTCGCCATCGTCCGGCGCGCGCTGACCGCCCCGCTCTACTGGATCGCCGCCAACGGCGGCGTCGAGGGCGCGGTCGTCACCGCCAAGGTCGCCGAGCAGGAGTGGGGCCAGGGCTTCAACGCCGCCACGCTGTCCTACTCGGACCTGCTGGCCGACGGCGTCGTCGACCCGGTCAAGGTCACGCGCAACGCCGTGGTCAACGCCGCGTCGATCGCGCGCATGGTGCTCACCACCGAGAGCGCCGTGGTCGACAAGCCCGAGGACGCCCCGCCGGCCCCGGCCGCGGCCGGGCACGGGCACGGGCACTGATCGGGTGCTGACCCGGTAGTACCGCAGACGAAGGGCGGGTGGCCTCGACGGCCACCCGCCCTTCGGCGTTCTCCGGCGCTCCGACGGGCCGTCGGCCTCAGGCCGGCTGCACGCCCTTCCGGCCGTCGATCCGGAGCCTGCGGTCGCGGCCGCGGATGATCGCCTCCCGCTCGTGCTCGGACAGGCCGCCCCACACGCCGTAGGGCTCCTGGACCTCCAGCGCGTGCCGCCGGCACATCTCCAGTACCGGGCACGCCGCGCAGATCTCCTTGGCCCGCCGCTCGCGGTTCGTCCGCGCCGGGCCGCGCTCGCCCTCGGGATGGAAGAAGAACGAGCTGTCCATCCCGCGGCACGCGCCCTGCATCTGCCAGTCCCAGACCTCGGAGACCGGCCCCGGGAGCCGCCTGATGTCCGCCACCGTCATCACCCACCCGTTCGAAGCGAAGAGTCGTTGCTCGGCAACGAGGTGCCCAGCATAGAAACGCGCCAAACCTTGTTCAAGAGGCCGGTTCGGGGAACCGTGTCGCGGTTGCCCCGCCGGGGGAGAGCCCCGACCATGAGCGGGTGACCACGCAGCCGGTTCCGGAGCAGGCACCCGACCGCTCCGTGCCAGGGCGCGGGGAGCGGGCCGCGCGGATCGGCGCGGACGAGCACGGCACACCGGAGGGTCGAATGCGGGATACCCCGTCCGGGGTCGTCGACACCCCCCGGCTCACGGTGGCGGCCGTCGCCCGGCGGCTCGGCGTCGCACCGGCGACCCTGCGGACCTGGGACCGGCGCTACGGCCTCGGTCCCTCGGCGCACACCCCGGGCGCGCACCGGCGCTACGGCGCCGCCGACATCGCCCGGCTCGAGCTGATGCAGCAGGCGCTGCTCCAGGGGGCCACGCCCGCCGAGGCCGCTCGGCACGCCCTCGCTGCGACGCCCCCGGACGCGGGGACCGGGCGGCCCGTCGGCGTGCCCGGCACGGGGACCGTGGAGCCCGGGGCGGGAGACGGCGGCCCGCTGCTCCTCGCCGGCCACCCCACGGACGACGAGCTCGACCTCGGCGCGCGCGTGCGCGTCGGCGGGCGCGTGCTCCGACTGCCCGGTGCGAGCCGGCGGGCCCGGGGCGTCGGGCGGGCGGCCCTGTCGATGGACGCGCCCGCGGTGCGCCGGCTGGTCGACGAGGGCATCGAGGCCGACGGGCTCACCCGGACCTGGAACGACGTCGTCCGGCCCGTGCTGTGCGCGGTCGCCGAGCGGTGGGAGTCGACCGGCGCCGGGGTGGAGATCGAGCATCTGGTCAGCGAGGCCGTGACCGCGGTGTACGGCGCCCGGTCGCTGGCCGCGGCCCGGCCCGCCCCGGAGGCCCGCCCGATCCTGCTGGCCGGCTCGCCCGGCGAGTGGCATCACCTGCCGCTCGCCGTGCTCGGAGCCGTCCTGGCCGAACGGCGCGTGGCGTACCGGCCGCTGGGGCCCAACCTGCCGCTCGACGCCCTGGTGGCCGCCGTGCGCCGGACCGCGCCGGCCGCGGTCGTGCTCTGGGCCCAGGGCCCGGCGACGGCCGACCCCGGTCTCTTCGCCGCGCTGCCCCGTACCCGCCCCCGGTTCCGCTCGTTTGCCGCAGGGCCAGGCTGGGCGGACGCCGCGCTCCCGGCCCGGATCGGCCGGCTCGGGTCGCTGACCTCGGCGGCCGACGAGCTGACGGACCTGGCGTCGATCACCCACAAGAACTAGTTCATGTGGGTGTACGAAACCTGATCTCTCCCTGAACGGACCCGCCCACTTGGACGACAGCCGCGTGAGTGAGGTGGCCGTCGTCGGCCCCCGCGGCGTGTCGGTCGGCCGGACCGGACGAACGGGGCCCGTCGTGCGCTGGACGGCCGCCGTGGCCCTCGGCGGGCAGGGCAGGTACGCCGCCGCGGCGGCCCTCCTGGAGGACCTCGTGCGTGATCCCCGGGTGCCCGTGGAGGTCCGCGCGCACGCCCTCGTCACCCGCGCCTCGCACCTCCGGCAGCGGGGTGGCCACGCCTTCGCCGAGCGGTTCGACGGGCAGGCGCTGGCCCTCGTCCTGCCGGTCCTTGACGGAGCGGCCGACCTCGGGGCCGCACCGGCTCGGGGACCGGCCGCGGAGGACCCGTCGGAGGCCCGCGGACCGAGGCCCGCCGCCTGCGAGACCGCGTCCCGCGGAGCCGCGGTGACGGGTGGGCCGGGACCTTCCGGCGGCGCCGATGCGGATCGCCGTGCCGACCCCGGCCAGGATCCGGTCGCGGGGGCCACGGGTCCCGCGAGCCCCTGCGCAGACCTGCTCTCGGCCCGGGTGGACGCGCTCACCGGACTCGCGGCCGACGCCCTCGGCCAGGGCCACCTCGACCGCTCCGTCCGCCTGCTGAGCAGGGCGGATGCGGTGCTCGCCGCGGGCGTGGCCCAGCTGTCGAGCGGCGCCGGGCCGTGGCGCCCGGCCGTCCGGGCGGACTGGGTGCGGGCGGAGCTCGCGCTCGCCCGCGGGGACCTCGACGGCGCCGCCACTGCGGCCGTCCGGGCCGTGCGCGGGGCCGCCGCGGCCGGCTCGCCGCGGCACCTGGTGAAGTCCCGGCTCCTGGCGGCCGTGGTCGCCGCCGTGCGGGCGGGCAGGGGACACGACGGTCTTGCGGAGTCCGGGGAGGGCGTCGTCGCGCCCACCCCGGAGGCGGCCCTCGCGGCCCTCGACGCGGTCGCGGAGGACGCGACCGCAGCGGGGTTGCTCCCGCTCGCCTGGGCGGCCCTCCTGGCCGCCGCGGACGCCGCCGCCACGGTCGCCCGGCACACCGCCGTGCCCCGGACGCCGTCCTCTCCGGACATCTGCTCCCACGCCTCCGGGAAGGGCCGCGGGGGCGGAACTCCGTCGGGTTCCCGGAAGCCCCCGGACGGGTTCGTGGAGGGCCCCCCGCGGCCGTCCCGGGTGGGCGATCCGCCCGGCGCCACGGTGCGACCGCCGGACCCGTCTTCCGAGCGTCCGGAACGACACGATCGGCGGCCCGATCGGTTGCTCCGATCGACGATCGGTGCGCCGAACGGTTCGGCTCGCCGACGACACGCCGCGGCGGCCACGCTGAGCGTCATCCGTGCCCGGTCCGAGGGGGCGGGGCGGCGCCTGATGGGGGGAGGCGCCTCCGGGTGAGATGAGGCTCGCGGTAGTGTAATTACTCCATTCGGTCCTCAGTCACCCACATGACGAGTGCCGTTCGGCGCAGAGGTCCCGAATGGAGGGCACAAAGTCGCCCTGATCGTGTCAAGGTGATCCGGTCACTCGCCGATGCGGAGGGTGACACATCACCCGGCTGCAGGAAGCTGCAGGAAGGAATCGTCGTGACGACGGTACTCATCTGCGACGATCGTCGCAGCGTCCGCGAAGGTCTCACCCGCGTGATGTCCGCGGTGCCGGGGGTGCACCGGATCGATTGCGTCGCCCATGGGGACGAGTTGCTGGCCCGGTTCTCCCGGCAGCCGGTCGACGTCGTCCTGGTCGGCACCCAGCGCGCGGTGCCCACCGGGGTGGAGGCCACCAGACGTCTGGTGGCGGCCCACCCGCAGGCGAACGTCATCGTCTTCGGCGCCCCCGACGACGCGGGCAGCATCGCCGCCGCCATCGCCGGCGGTGCGCGGGGCTACCTCCGCTGGGACGCCTCCCGGCCCGAGCTGGTGGCCGCCCTCGCCCACACCCTCGCCTCCACCGCGGTCCCCACGCCGCGGGCGCCCGCCGACCCGGGCGTGCAGCTCACCGAGCGCGAGCTGCAGGTGCTGCGCGGGATGAGCCAGGGCAAGAGCAACGGGCAGATCGGGCGCGAGCTCTACCTGTCCGAGGACACCGTGAAGACCCACGCCCGCCGGCTGTTCCGCAAGCTCGGCGTCCGGGACCGCGCCCAGGCCGTCGCGCACGGCTTCCGTCGCGGCCTCGTGTCCTGACGCGGACGCTGCGCCGTCGGACCCGCCCGGGTCCGGAGCACCACTGAACCACCGCACCAGCACCCGGACCGGGGGTCCGGGTGGGAGTGAACGGGCGGACGACGCGGCCGAGGCCGTGGCTGTCGCAGCGCAGCCACGCACCGGCCGGGTCCGTCCCGCCACGCGCTCCGCACCGCACGACCGCCCGTGCCGCGCCCGTCCGTGGCGCCGTCGGCCGTCGTGCGCCCGCCGCGCGGCCCGCCCCCGCCGCGCGGCCGACCGTCTCCCGGCGCCGCCGTCGCGCGCCGGCAGGGGCGGCGCCCTCGGGCGTCCACCGTGTCCCCGACGTCCGTCCGTCGCCTTCGGACCCGCTCCCACCGCCCGGCCGGTCGCCGCGCGTGACCGACTCGACAGGGTTCCCGTCGGTCACGCCCCGCGTCCGCGTCACGCCCCGGGATGACCGCTCGCCGACGACGTCCGACACGTCGGCGTCGGCGCCGGTACGGACCGCAACCAGCGCGCCTCTCATCCGTCCTCACTCGTGAGAGCGGTTCCCGGACGCTCCGGGGGCTTCGCTACGGTGGTCGGCACTGAGATCCCGATTCGGCACTCTCCGTAGTCGGGCTCACCGAACGGATGATGACGAACATGCTGCGTAACGCCTGGACGACTCTGCGCGATGAGTGAACCGACAGACGTTCTCGACGAGCTGGTGGCATCTGCTATGGCAGGTGACCGCGGAGCGGTCGAACGTGTACTGGCCACCATCCGGCCGTTGGTCGTGCGGTACTGCCGCGCGCGCCTCGGCGGATCGGACCGGTCGTCCGTCTCGGCGGACGACGTCGCGCAGGAGGTGTGTCTGGCCGTGCTGACGGCCTTACCCGGCTACCGCGTCCAGGGACGCCCGTTCCTGGCCTTCGTCTACGGGATCGCGTCGCACAAGGTGATCGACGCGCACCGTGCGGCGGGCCGCAACCGGTCGGAACCGGTGGCGGACGTGCCGGACTCCGTCGAGTCCGGGGACGGCCCCGAGCAGCGCGCGCTGCGCGTCGAGCTGTCCGAACAGATGTCGCGCCTGCTCGACCAGCTCCCCGAGAAGCAACGCGAGATCATCGTCCTACGAGTGGTCGTGGGACTCAGTGCGGAAGAGACTGCGGACGCGGTCGGGTCGACACCCGGTGCGGTCCGCGTGGCCCAGCACCGGGCCCTGGCCCGGTTGCGGAAGAACATGCCCGAGGAGGAGGTGGTCTGAATGTCCGACCGTGACAACCAGGGCGGCCACCCCTTCGGCCGCCCCCGCAACGGGGCGAACGGCAACGGTGCCAACGGCCACCGCGCGGGCGGTCCGTACGGCGTGCCGAACCGGCCCATCCCGTTCCCGGCCGGCCGCGGCGGCTCCCACGCCGAGGAGGCCGAGTTCGCCGACGAGCCGTTGGACCTGGTCGCCGTCCAGGCGGACGACGAGCTGATCAACGCCCTCGCCGCCGGGATGACCGTCTCGGCGCCCGGGTACGGCGGGTACGACGCGGACGACAAGGTCGTCGCGATGCTCGCCGCGTGGAAGGCCGAGGTCGACGCCGACCCGATCCCCGAGCTGGTCGACCTCGACACCGCGGTGGCGGCCGTCGAGTCCGGCTCGGTGAAGCGGCCCTCGTCGCGGCGCCGGCACCTGATCCCGCTCGCCGGCGCGGCCGCGCTGCTGGTCTTCAGCATCGCGGGCGTGTCGATCGGCGCGCAGGACGCGGACCCGGGCAGCCCGCTGTTCGGCGTCACGCAGGTCCTCTACAAGGACGCGGCGAACTCCAAGCTCGCGGCCGTCGAGGTCAAGCAGCGCATCGAGCAGGTCAACGCCAAGCTCGAGCGCGGCGACACCGCGGGCGCGCAGCAGGACCTCCAGGCGCTCGCGCCGCTGCTGGAGCAGGTCCGCCCGGAGGAGGGGAAGACCTACCTCGCCGCCGAGCAGACCTTCCTGGCGCAGAAGGTGCAGGAGACGCCGTCCGGTCAGCCGACCGACCCGCGCGCCCCGCTGCGCAACGGCACCCCGCGGCCGCAGGCCCCGGCGACCGAGGGCACCCAGGACCAGCAGCAGCCGGTCGTGCCGCCCTCGGACTCGACGAGCACCACCCCGTCGAGCTCGAACGCTCCGACGTCGCCGGACACCAGCACCGGGGACCCGCGGGACGACCCCCGCACGCAGGACCCGCGGATCGCCGGTGTCCCGGAGTCGCCGAGCAACTCGACCGCGCCGAGCTCGTCGACCGCGCCGCCGCCCCCGAAGACCGAGGGTGGGCAGGACCCGACGACCTCGACGTCGACCACGCCGCCGGCGGGCACGACGACCACGTCGATGGGCACGACCACCACGGCCGAGCCCACCACGGAACCGACGACCACCACCAGCTGAGGCCGTATGCACGGAGGCCCCCGACCGATCCGGTCGGGGGCCTTCGCGCGTGTCGGGGAGGAGTCAGTCCTCGTTGAGCGCGGCGTCCGCGTAGCCGCGGCAGTACTCCCAGGTGACGTAGTGCGCCGGGTCCGGGTCGAAGGCCGGCTCGTGCGGGCGCATCTGCCCCTCGTCGAGCAGCTGCTGCAGGCTGGACCGGAGCAGGTTCCACTCGTGGAAGTGCTGCTCGCCGCAGTCCGCGCAGTCGACGAGGATCCCGCGGATGCCGCGGTGCTCGAGCAGCGCCTGGTAGACGGCGAGGTCCGCGAGGTCGGCCACGACCTCCTCGCGCTCCTCCTCGGTCAGCTCCTCGTGCTCCTCGGCGCCGCCCTCGTCGAGCGAGAGGGCAGGGTCGTAGGGATCGCCCGCGAAGGGGTCGGGGGGCAGGCCGTCGAACGCCACGTCCACACGGTACCGCGTCCCGCCGGGCGGGCGGGACGCTGTCCACCGGTCCACCCACAGGCCTGTGGACAACTCACCCGGCCTGGGGACGGACGGTCGACGGGCCCGTCGATCCGGGTGTGTCGGGCGACTCCCCACGGCGGACCGGGGGCGCTCGGCGGCCCGGATACGATGGTGTCCTGCGACGGTGGTCCACCCGAGCCGCGAGCGGGCCGCCTGGACGTCCGGTGAAGGGTGCACGACCAGCCATGACGAGCGAGATCAACGGACTGCCGCCGAAGTTCGCGATGCTCGGCCTCACCTTCGACGACGTGCTGCTCCTCCCCGCGGAGTCCGACGTCGTGCCGAGTGCGGTCGACACGAGCACGCAGCTCTCCCGCCGCGTGCGGATCCGGGTTCCCCTGGTGTCGTCCCCGATGGACACCGTGACCGAGGCGCGGATGGCGATCGCCATGGCCCGCGCCGGCGGCCTCGGGGTGCTGCACCGCAACCTCTCGGCCGAGGAGCAGGCCTCCCAGGTCGAGGTCGTCAAGCGGTCCGAGGCCGGCATGGTGACCGACCCGGTGACCTGCTCGCCCGACGCGACCCTCGCCGAGGTCGACGCGCTGTGCGGCAAGTACCGCATCTCGGGCCTGCCGGTCACCGACTCCGAGGGCAAGCTCGTCGGGATCATCACGAACCGGGACATGCGCTTCGAGGTCGACTTCCAGCGCCCGGTCCACGAGGTGATGACGAAGGCCCCGCTGATCACCGCGCGGGTCGGCGTCACCGCGGAGGCCGCGCTGGGCCTGCTGCGCCGGCACAAGCTCGAGAAGCTCCCGATCATCGACGGCGACGGCGTGCTCCGCGGCTTGATCACGATCAAGGACTTCAACAAGACCGAGAAGTACCCCCTCGCGACCAAGGACCCGGACGGGCGGCTGGTCGTCGGTGCCGCGGTGGGCGTCGGCGAGGACGCGTACGCCCGGGCCATGGGCCTGGTCGACGCCGGGGTGGACGTGCTGATGGTCGACACCGCGCACGGGCACTCCCGGCGCGTCCTGGAGACCGTCGCGAAGCTGCGGGCCGAGGTCGGCGAGTCGGTCGACGTCGTCGGCGGCAACGTGGCCACCTACGCCGGGGCCCAGGCGCTGGTCGAGGCCGGGGCGGACGCGGTGAAGGTCGGCGTGGGGCCGGGCTCCATCTGCACCACCCGCGTGGTCGCCGGCGTCGGCGCCCCGCAGATCACCGCGGTGTACGAGGCCTCGCGCGCCTGCGCGCCCGCCGGTGTCCCGGTGATCGCCGACGGCGGCATCCAGTACTCCGGCGACATCTCCAAGGCCATCGCGGCCGGCGCGTCGACCGTGATGCTGGGCAGCCTGCTGGCCGGTACCGGGGAGTCCCCGGGCGAGCTGATCTTCGTCGGCGGCAAGCAGTTCAAGACCTACCGCGGCATGGGCTCGCTCGGCGCCATGCAGTCGCGCGGCACCGCCAAGTCCTACTCCAAGGACCGCTACGCGCAGGACGACGTCCTCAGCGAGGACAAGCTGGTCCCCGAGGGCATCGAGGGGCGGATCCCGTTCCGCGGCCCGCTGCAGTCCGTGGTGCACCAGCTCGTCGGCGGCCTGCGGTCCGGGATGGGCTACGCCGGCGCGCAGACGATCCCCGAGCTCCAGCAGGCCCAGCTCGTCCGGATCACGGCGGCCGGGCTCAAGGAGAGCCACCCGCACGACGTCACCATGACGGTGGAGGCACCGAACTACGCCGCCCGCTGACGCCGCGGCCCGCTCGTCTACGCTGGTCACCCGTGCGTGACCTCGTGGAGATCGGGATGGGCCGGGAGGCCCGTCGTGCCTACGACCTGAACCAGGTCGAGATCGTTCCGTCGCGGCGGACGCGGAGCTCGCAGGAGGTCTCGACCGCCTGGCAGCTCGACGCCTACCGGTTCGAGATCCCGCTCGTCACGCACCCGACGGACGCGGTGGTCTCGCCGGCCACCGCGGTCGCGATCGGCAAGCTCGGCGGCCTGTCGGTGCTCAACGCCGAGGGCCTGTGGTCCCGGCACGCCGATGCGCAGGGCGCCATCGCCCGCGTGGTCGAGGCCGCCGACTCGGACGACCCGAGCGCCGCGGTCCGGGCGCTGCAGGAGCTGCACGCGGCCCCGATCCAGGAGGACCTGCTCGCCGAGGCGCTGCGGACCGTCCGGGACGCGGGCGTCACGGTCGCCGCCCGGGTCAGCCCGCAGCGGGCCCGCGAGCTCACCCCGGCCCTGCTCGCCGGCGGCGTCGAGATCCTGGTCGTTCAGGGCACGATCATCTCCGCCGAGCACGTGAGCAAGGGCGAGCCGCTCAACCTCAAGGACTTCATCAACTCGCTCGACGTGCCGGTGGTCGCCGGCGGCGTGGGCGACTACCGCACCGCGATGCACCTGATGCGCACCGGCGCGGCCGGCGTGATCGTCGGCTACGGCGAGTCCTCGGCCACCACCACGGACGAGGTGCTGGGCATCGGCGTCCCGATGGCGACGGCACTGGTCGACGCGGCCGCGGCTCGCCGGGACTACCTCGACGAGACCGGCGGCCGGTACGTCCACGTGATCGCCGACGGCGGCATCAACGGCTCGGGCGACGTCGCCAAGGCCATCGCCTGCGGGGCGGACGCCGTGATGCTCGGCGAGCAGCTCGCCGACTCGGCCGACGCCCCCGCCGACGGTCTCTACTGGACCTCGGCCGCCGCGCACCCGTCGCTGCCGCGCTCGGACGTCACGGGGTTCGCCCCGTCCGACCGCACGCTGGAGCAGGTCCTCTTCGGCCCGTCGTCCACGCCGTACGGCACCGTGGACATCTTCGGCGCGCTGCGCCGGGCCATGGCGAAGACGGGCTACTCGGACCTCAAGGAGTTCCAGCGGGTGGGGCTGACCGTCCGGGCCTGAGCCGGCAGGTCAGTCCTCGGCCAGCCGCGCGGCGAGGTAGTCGCGCAACGCCACGGCGTTGTTGTGGTCCCGGTCCCGGGCGCCGTAGAGCAGGGTCAGGGTGCCGGACCGCGCGGCGTCGAGCAGGGGCCGCCAGGCCTGCGGCCGGGCGTCGAGCTCGGCGAAGTAGCGGCGGCGGAACTCCTCCCAGCGCTCCGGGTCGTGGCCGAACCACCTCCTGAGCTCGGGGCTGGGGGCGACGTCCTTCGCCCACTCGTCCAGGCCGAGGTCGTCGCGGCGGACCCCGCGCGGCCACACCCGGTCGACCAGGACGGACCGGCCCGGATGCGGCTCGTGGTCGTACACCCGGGAGACACGGATGGTGCTCCCGGTCACGAGGCGAGGCCCGCCTCGAGGGCCACCCGGGTCGCCTCGGCCCGGTTCCGCACGCCCAGCTTCGTGTAGATGTTGCTGACGTGCCGGTTGGCCGTGCGCTCGCTGATGAACAGCGCGCGGGCGAGCTCCATGTTGGTCATCCCCTCGGCGAGGAGGGAGAGGACCTCCTGCTCGCGTGGGGTGAGCTCGAGGACGGCGGGCCGCAGGGCCTCGGGCGCACCGGGCCGCTGCTCGTCGAGGACGTGCCGGGCGATCCAGCCGTCGAGGCCGGCGGCGCCGAAGTCCAGCACGGCGAGGCGATGCGGGAGCCCGCCCATCGTCAGCGCGCCGGCGGGGACGAAGCCCATGGTGCGCAGCAGCGGTGCGGCCGCCTCCCACTCGTGGACGGCGGTGTAGACGCGCCGCAGGGTGGCCCGGTGCTCGAGGTACGTGCGCTTGAGGTCGACGACGAGCGTGGCCACCTCCGGGGAGGAGAGCTCGCCGCGCCGGTGCCCCAGCATCGACCGGACCAGCAGCGACCGGCTGCCCGACGGCGGGGGGTGCCTGCGGAGGTGGTCGGTCGTCGCGGCGAGGACCGGGTCGACCCGCAGCGCCGGCTCCGCGATCTCGTCGTGCAGCGCGACGGTGCTGAACGCGGTGACGCCCGCGGGCCCGCGGGCGACGTGGAAGTCCTGGGGCCGCTCCCGCCACCAGGTCTCGATCAGCGCCGCGCCGCCGGCGCCGGTGAACCGGCCCGCGATGTCCAGGACCGCCGCGCGGTCCTCGGGCCACGCCCGCTCCGCCGGGTGCTGCAGGCCGCCGGGCGGCGCGTAGGCGTTGCGGATCACCGGGTTCCGGACCAGGTGCATCAGGTCCGCGGTGACGTCCCAGTCCGCACCCCGCGGGTCGGCGGCCGGGCCGTCGACGATCGCGTGGGCGGCGCGGGTCCGCAGGGCGCGGACGCGGTCGGGGTCCCGGCGTTCCAGCGCGTCGAGCGCCACGGCCCGGGCGACGCCGGAGAGCTCCAGGCCCGAGCCGGAGACCTGCGTCAGGGGGAGCCTCCGCAGCACCGACCAGGCCAGGTCGGCGTCGTGCTCGGGGAGCACCGAGCGCAGCAGCGGCAGGGTCACGCGGCGCAGCACGGTCGCCGCCTCGACCACCTCCAGCTCGGCCGGGTCGAGGTCGTCGAGCAGGACCTCGACGAGCTCCTCGGCCACCTCGCCGGGGGTGCCGGCCGAGGGCGGCACGCCGCCGGACCGTTGCAGCGCCTCGGTCGCGATGGAGGCGGCCAGCGGGTGCCCGTGGGCCAGCGCGCCCACCCAGGCGCGCTGCCCGTCCGCGAGACCGCGCCGGCACAGCAGCGCGTCGAGGTCCTCGGGCCGCAGCGGGCCGACCGCCAGTTCGGCGACGAGCGGGCGCCAGCCCGGGGAGGTCCGCCAGGCCAGGTTGGGTGCGCGGCGGCCCACCAGCAGCGTGGTCACGTGCGCGGGTAAGGCCGCGACCAGCTCCGCGCGCAGCCAGCCGTCGAGCAGGTTCCAGCGCTCGTAGGAGTCGACCACCAGCACCTCGGTGCCGGCCGCGACCATCGCGCGGGACACCTCCACCGGGTCGCGGACCGGCCGCCCGAGCACCCGGCCCAGCTCCGCCAGTGCCCCGCGCGGGGTCGGCTCCACGGCCCGCCCCTGCAGCTCCGCCCAGGGCCGCCCGAGCCGGGTCAGGGTGCCCCGGACCAGCGCGGTCTTCCCGATGCCGCCGGGGCCGTGCACGAAACCGACCGCCGGACCCGCGGGATCGAGCCAGGACGCCAGGACCCGCTGCTCCTCCGCCCGGCCGACGAGCTCGGCGGCGCGGGACGCCGCGAGACGGTCCGCGACCAGCGGAGGAGCCTCGTCACCCGGCACGCCCGGGAGCGTAGGACCGGCCGCGTCGGTGCGAACGGGTCGAACGGACCGGGTTCAGCGCGCGACCGCCACCAGGTCGGGCGCGGTGACGGCCGTCGGCGCGGCCAGGACGTCGAACTCCCGGACGGTGATCCCGGTCAGGGCCGGGCTGTCCGTCATCGCCCGGAAGGTGTCGGTGTCCCGGGAGCGGTCGGCGGCCGCGCGGTCGGTGAAGAGGTAGACGCCGCCGTACGTGCCGCGGTCGGCGTCGGCGAGCCACCACTTCCCGAGCAGTCCGGGCCAGTCGGCGAAGGCGGGCGCGACGGCCTCCGCGTGCGCGGCGTAGGCCTCCTCGGGGACGGTGATGCCGAAGGTGACGAGTCGGACGTACACGGGAACCTCCTCGGTCGGGGTCCTGCTGACCGGGCCGACGCTAGGAGCGCGCCGGCCGCGTCCACATCGGGGGAACGCTCCATCCGGGATGGAGCGGCACATGGAGCGTTCGCCCGAGGTGGACACCCCCGACGCGTTCCTAGCGTTCCGGGCCATGACGACGATGCTCGAGCGCACGGCGCTCACCGACGACCTGCTCACGGACTTCCGGGACCGTGCCGCGCGGCACGACACCACCGGCACCTACGCGACGGACGACCTCGCCGCCCTGCGTGCCGCCGGATGGCTCCGCGCCGCCCTGCCCGCCGACCGCGGCGGCTTCGGCCTGGACCTGGAGGCGCTCGCCGCCGAGCAGCGCCGGATGGCGCGCTTCTCCCCGGCCACGGCCCTCTCCACCTGCATGCACCACTACTGGGTGGGCACCGCGGCCGACCTCGCGGCCCGCGGGGTCGACGTCGCCGAGCCCGTCCTGACCTGGGCCGCGGCCGGCGAGGTGCTGGCGTCCGGGCACGCGGAGGCGGGCAACGACGTGCCGGTCGCCCTCTCCACGACCCGGGCCACGCGGGTCCCGGGCGGCTGGCGGCTCGACGGCCGCAAGATGTTCGGCTCGCTCGGCGAGCACTGGGACCGGCTCGGCCTGCACGCGATGGACGCCTCCGACCCGTCCGCACCGGTCGTCGTGCACGGGTTCGTGCGGCGCGACGCCGCCGGCCTGCGGACCGTCCGCAACTGGGACGCCCAGGGCATGCGGGCCACGGAGAGCCACGACACCGTGCTCGACGGCGTGTACCTCGCCGACGCCGAGGTCCTGCGCGTCGTGCCGGCCGGCCTGTCGGACGACCCGGTCGTCGGCACGATGCAGGTGTGGGCGCTGACCCTGATCGCGAATGTGTACGTCGGCATCGCCGAGCGCGCCCTCGAGCTGGCCGTCGCCCACGTCCGGAGCCGCACCTCGATCGCGCTGCCCCGCGGCACGTTCGCCCACCATCCGCTGGTGCAGCAGCAGGTCGCGGCGATGCACCTGGAGTTGTCGGCGGCGCGCGCCCAGCTCGACGCCCTCGCCCGGGACTGGGTCACCGGGGTGGACCACGGGCCGCTGTGGGGCGTGCAGGTGCTGAGTGCGAAGTGGCGGGCGGCGCACGCGGCGATGCGCGTGGTCGACACCGCGTGCGAGGCCGTCGGCGGGGCGTCCTACCGGGTGGGCAGCGAGCTGGAGCGGCTCTCCCGCGACGTCCGGGCCGCCCGCTTCCACCCCGGCACGGACGCCTTCACCCACGAGATGGTCGGCAAGGCCCTGCTCGGGGTCGATCCCGCCGGCCCGCGCTGGTGAACCGGACAGGACCCGACGGACCTCTCGGATGAGCCGAAGGGGACAGGAGGCCCCATCGGGCCACTTGGGTGAGCCGAACCGGACAGGACCTGTCAGGGATCGGTCGTACGGTCCCGGCATGACCACCTCCTGGCAGGAGTTCGAGAAGGTCGCGCCGCGGATCGCCGAGATCTTCCGCCGGCGGCACGCCGCGACCGGCAACCTGTGCTTCCTGGGGACGCTGCGGCCGGACGGCTACCCGCGCATCTGCCCGATGGAGCCGCGGTTCTTCGAGGACCGGCTCTGGATCAGCGGGATGCCGGACACCGCGAAGTTCCGCGACCTCGACCGGGACCCGCGCTTCACGCTGCACACCGCGACCGTCGACACCCACGTGTCCGACGGCGACGCGAAGGTCTGGGGCACGGTCGAGAACGTGCAGGACCCGGACCTGCACGCCCGCTTCGCCGACGACCTGTTCGCGCAGACCGGCTTCGACCTGCGCGGCCGGACCTTCGACCGCTTCCTCGGCGCCCGGCTCGTCGGGGCGTCGGCGGTCGAGGTGGGCGGCGGGCACCTCGACATCACGATGTGGCGGGAGGGCGGCGTCGAGACCGTGGTCCGGAAGCACTGACTGCCGCTCCGGCCGACTCCCGGCGAAGCCCGTGCAGTCAGATGGTCGCCCTGCGGATGGCGCGGATCCCGACTCCCAGCCCCACGACCGCGGTGAGGATGGCGGCGACGAAGCCCCAGAGCACCGTCGTGTCGGCGATGCCGCCCGCGAAGAGGACCCGCTCCGCGTCGACGACGTAGGTGAGCGGGTTGAACTTCGACACCACCTGCATCCAGCCCGGTCCGGTCTCGAGCGGCAGCATCATCCCGGACAGGATGAGCAGCGGGAACAGCAGCGACTGCTGCACCGCCCAGAAGATCCACTCCGTCTTGCGGGCGGCGATCGCCAGCGCATACGACAGTGCCCCGATCCCCACGCCGAACACGCCGAGCAGGACCAGACCCACCACCACGTGCAGCGGGTACAGCACGAAGCCGAACGGGATCGCCACGAGCGTGATCACCGCGGCCTGCACCACCAGCGGGGTGAGCTCCTTGAGCGCGCGCCCGATCATCAGCGAGGAGCGGGACAGCGGCGTGGCGAGGATCCGCTCGAACGCCCCGGTCATGATCTCGAACTGCAGGTTGGCGCCGGTCATCGACGTGCCGAACATCGTGATCATCACGACGACGCCGGGCAGGAACCACTGCAGCGAGGAGCCGCCGAACGCCGCGGTCCCGCCCGCCACCCCGGCGAGCAGTGGGCCGAACAGGCCGAGGAACACCAGCGGCTGCAGCAGGGAGAAGATCAGCGAGAACGGGTCCCGCACGATCGTGAGGGTCTCCCGCCACCACACGTGCCCGACGTCGGCCAGCAGGCCGGTGCGCGGGGGAGCAGGCAGGGAGATCGCGACCATCAGGACTCTCCTTCGCGCAGGCTGCGGCCGGTCAGGTTGAGGAAGACGTCGTCGAGCGTCGGCTGGCGGGCGGACGCGGCGATCACGTCCACCCCGGCCGCCCGCAGCCGTTCGAGCACCCCGGGCATGGCGTGCGACGCGGCCTCGACCCGGACGGAGAGGGCGAGGCCGTCGGCGTCGGGCTTCTCGGCCGGCTCGCTGCCCTCGGTGGCGAGCAGGGCCCGTGCGCCGGCGGCCTGCTCGGGCCGGATTACGACGGTCAGCCGGTCGCCCGCCTGCTTGCGCTTGAGTGCCTCGGCGGTGTCGTCGGCGATGATCCGCCCGTGGTCGATGATCACGACCCGCTCGGCCAACGCGTCGGCCTCGTCGAGGTAGTGGGTGGTCAGCACGATCGTGGACCCGCGCTCCTCGCGGATCCGCAGGATGTGCTCCCACAGGTTCGCCCGGTTCTGCGGGTCCATCCCGGTGGACGGCTCGTCGAGGAACAGCAGCCGCGGGCCGTGGATCAGCCCGAGCGCGATGTCGAGCCGCCGCTTCTGCCCGCCCGAGAGCGAGCTGACCTTGCGCATCCGCAGGCCCGTGAGGTCCAGCGTCGCGAGCAGGGACTCCGCGGCGGCCTTCGCCTCGGCCTTGCCCATCCCGTAGAACCGGCCCTGCATGAGGAGCTCGTCCCAGACCCGGTAGTTGTGCCCGGCGCCGTCCTTCTGGCCGATGTAGCCGATCCGGCGGCGGACCTCGGCGGGGTGTTCGGTGACGTCGACCCCCGCGACCCGGGCGGAGCCGGAGGTGGGCGGGAGCAGGCTGGTGAGCATCCGCAGGGTGGTCGACTTGCCGGCGCCGTTGGGGCCGAGGAACGCGACGAGCTCGCCCTCGGCCACGTCCAGGTCGATCCCGCGCACCGCCTCGACCGTCTCCCTGCCCACCCGGAAGGTGCGGGTGAGCGACTCGGTGTGGATCATCAGGTCCTCTCGTCCACGAATCTCCGTACGGCGTACTGCGTTCCAATCGGATACCATACACCGTACGGAGTGACGCTCGGAAGGGAATTTCGCGACGTGGACGAACCGGACACCGAGTACGGCACGCCGGAGGGGCGGGCCATGATCCGGTTGCTCTGGGATCCGCCCCCGCCGCCGACCCGCGGGCCGAAGCAGCGGCTCACGCTCGAGCAGGTCGTGGCCGGCGCGATGGAGGTCGCGGGGGTCCACGGCGTCGACGAGCTGTCCATGCGCAAGGTCGCCCAGCACCTCGGCGTCGGCGCGATGAGCCTCTACACCTACGTCCCGGGCAAGGACGAGCTGTTCGAGCTCATGATCGACCGCGCCTGGGCGGACCGCCGGCTCCCGGACCGCGCGCTGCCGTGGCGGGCGCAGGTGGAGTTCCACGCGCACGAGGCCTGGCGGATGTACCAGGAGCACCCGTGGCTGATCCGCTCCAACCTCTGGCGGATGCCGCTGGGCCCGCACGTGCTCGACGCGCAGGAGGACCTCTACCGGGCGGTCGCGCTGACCGGATTGCCGGAGGCCACGATCAGCCGGGTCGCGAACCTCGTCGAGTCCCACGTCTTCGGCGCGGCCCGCGCCGCCGTCACAGACACCAGCGTCTCCGCCCGCACCGGCGTGACCCAGGACGACTACTACGAGTCCCGGTCGGGCTTCTGGGGCACCTACTACACGCCCGAGCGCTTCCCGACCATGACCCGGATCTGGGAGAAGGGCGGGTTCGACGAGGAGTACTCCGACGACACCTGGGAGTTCGGCCTGGGCCTGCTGCTCGACGGCGTGGAGCGGCTGGCGGGTCAGGCCGGCACGTAGGCGGGCCGCGCGATGACGAGGTCGTGCACGAACCGCAGCTTGTCCAGCACGGTCCGGGCGAGCACGAAGGGGTAGAGGTCGGCGTGGCCCATCGAGCGGTTCACGGCGTTGAGCGCGTAGGTCAGCGGGAGCCAGGCGGCGACGATCGCGTCGAAGTCCTTCTCGGACTCGGCCGGCTCGGAGGTGAGGTCCTCACGGGCGTCGAGGGGTCCCTGCACGCTGATCCCGAAGGCCGCCGCGGTCTGCGACGTGTCGCGGATGTGCAGGTAGTGGGCGAAGGTCTCCGCCCAGTCCTCCCACGGGTGCGCCGTGGCGTAGGCGCTGACGTACCGGTCCTCCCACCCCTCGGGCGGCGCGGACGAGTAGTGCCGCTGGAGGGCGTCGGCGTAGGACTCGCGCTCGTCGCCGAACAGCGCGCGGAACTCCTCGTTCCGCCCGGGCCGGTCGACGAGCACCTCCCAGTACCAGTGCCCGGTCTCGTGCCGCAGGTGCCCGAGCAGGGTGCGGTAGGGCTCGGCGAGCTGCACGCGCATCCGCTCGCGGTACCCGGCGTCCCCCTCTGCCAGGTCGAGGGTGACGACGCCGCTCGCGTGCCCGGTCGTCACCGGCTCGTGCGCGCTGGAGAGCAGGTCGAAGGCCAGCCCGCCGCGTGGGTCCTCGGTCCTGCCGACGACGGGCAGCGCGAGGTCGTCGAGCTGGTAGAGCAGCCGCCGCTTGGCCTGCTCGGTGAGGGCGAAGGCGGCCAGGCCGTCGGTGTCGTCGTCGGCGGGGCGGGTGCGGGTGAGGGCGCAGCAGGCGCACAGTGCGCCGGGCGCGTCGGCGAACCAGTTGCAGGTCGCGGTCCGCCGGTTCGCGCACCGGTGCCGGCCGTCGGCGCGCACGATCGCCTGCTCCTCTCGGGAGAACCCGATCTCCGTGCCGCAGGTGAGGCAGCCGGAGTTCTCGAAGAACACCAGGGCGGAGCAGTGGGGGCAGGCGAAGGCGCGCACGGGGCTCGTTACCCGGCCGCGTCCGGAGCCACACGTTCGAGATCGACCGCCACGGCCATCGTGCTGCGCGCCGAGTCCGCGAAGATCACGCCCTTGAGCGGGGGCACGTCGCCGTAGTCGCGGCCGTGGGCGAGCACGACGTACGAGTCGTCGACGACCCGGTCGTTGGTCGGGTCGAGGTCGAGCCAGCCGTCGCCGGTCCAGACCGAGAACCAGGCGTGCGAGGCGTCGACACCGCGCAGCTTCGGCTTCCCGGGCGGCGGGCGGGTCTCCAGGTAGCCGCTGACGTAGCGGGCGGGCAGGCCGCGGGTGCGCAGCGCGGCCACCGCGAGGTGCGCGAAGTCCTGGCAGACCCCCTCGCCGCCGGTGAGCAGGTCGGTCACGGTGGAGCGGACCGTCGTCGAGCCGGTGACGTAGGCGAAGTCGTCGTGGATGCGCCGGCACAGGTCGGCGGCGGCCTCCCCGAGCGGGCGCCCGGGCGGGAAGGAGGGCGCGGCGTAGTCGGCGACCGCCGGCTGGGCCGGGAGCCGGGGCGACGGCAGCGCGAAGGGCCGCGCGTCGAGGTCCTTCCGGTCCCGGACCTCCTCCCAGCCGCGCAGGGCCGGCGGCACGACGGCCCGGTCGACCGTCACCGTGCTCTCCGCCAGCACGGTGAGCGCGCGGTGCGGGGTGCGGACGCAGAAGTAGGTGGAGCGGTTGCCGAAGGCGTCGACGTGCTCGTGCAGCTCGTCCGGCGCCGGGTCGACGGCCACCCGGGCCTCGCTGCACCGCTGGTCGGGCTGGGTGCGCGGGAGCAGGTGCGCCCGGCCGAAGCTGGTGGTGACCTCACCGGAGTACGCGTACGCCGTGCGGTGCGTGACGCGGTAGGTGCTGGTCACGAGGCACCCAGGAGCGGGTCGTAGGCGTGCGGGCCGGGGCGGGGCGCGAAGTGCGCGGCGGCGACGTCCTCGGCCAGCCGGTCGAGGTCCGCGCCGAGCCCGGCCAGCAGCGCGCGCAGGGCCGGGCGGGTGCCGTCGGCGGTGTCCCGGACGGCGAGCGCGGCCGGGTCGGCTCCGGCGAGGCGGGCGACGGCGGCGTCGAACGAGGCGGGGACGGCGCCGGGCAGGTGCGCGAGGTCGTCGGCGAGCCGGTCGAGCTGGTGGGCGACGGCCCGCGGGTTGTCCCGGTCGGCGAGCAGCAGCTCGAGCAGCGGGGCGATGCCGGGGCGGCCCGCGTTGCGCCGGCGGTGGGTGATCACGCTCTCCGCCACGATCGTCACGGACTCGACCACCAGCCGGTCGGCGGGGCCGCGCGGGGCGTCGCAGAGCGTCGCGGCCAGCAGCGCGACGACGTGCTGGGCCCGCTCCACCCGCCGGCCCGCGTCGAGCAGCCGCCAACCGTCGTCGCGGACCAGGCTCTCCGCGGTGATGCCGGCCAGCGCGAGCAGCCCCTCGAGCACCCGGTTGAGCGCCTCGGACACGTCCCCGGTGTCCGGCTCGGGAGCGGCGGCCAGGCGCTGCAGCACGGTGTCCAGCCGGCCGAGCACGAGCCAGGTGTCGGTGGAGAGCTGCTCGCGCACCGCCTGGGCGGCCCGGGTGAGGCGGTGCACGGCGAAGCCGAGGGCGCCGGGGCGGTTCCGGTCGTAGAGCAGGGAGTGGAGCTCCGGGCCCGGGTCCTCGTCGGCCGGGAGCGCGGCGAAGCCCGGCGTCGTGCGGGTGATCTCGGAGGTCGCCGCGAGCAGGGCCCGCAAGGCGCCGGCGCCCGCGGGCTCGGGCGAGGTCCGGAAGTCCGCCCACCGGTCCGTGACGGCGCGCAGCAGCCGCGCGGTGTCCTCGGCCCGCTCCGCGTACCGCCCGAGCCAGAAAAGGTCCTCCGCCACCCGCGGCGAGACGCCGGTTGGCCTCGCCGCGCCGAGGACCTCGTCCTGGACGCCGGGCGCGGCGCGATCTGCGCGCTCGCCGACCACCCACACGTCCTTGGCCAGAGTGGCGACGCCGTCGTCGAGG
This sequence comes from Pseudonocardia halophobica, assembly GCF_027922425.1. GTDB lineage: Bacteria > Actinomycetota > Actinomycetes > Mycobacteriales > Pseudonocardiaceae > Pseudonocardia > Pseudonocardia halophobica. The sequence continues at coordinate 168,370 of NZ_BSFQ01000008.1, forward strand.
CCGGCGGTGGGCACCGCGCCCAGCCCGCCGTCGAGCACCTCCCAGCCCTCCCCGGAGGCGACGGCGAAGGTCCGCAGCGTGACAGCCCGCGGCTCGGCCCCGGCGTCCGTCACGACCGGCGCGGTGGACAGCACGACCTCCCGCTGTGCCGCCCACGCGTGCGGCTCGGCCTCGATCCGGGCCAGCAGCGCGGCCCGCGCGGCAGGGTCGAGGTCGGCCCCACGGACCGGCGCCCGGCCTGGCGCGACGGGCGTGAGGACCAGCTCGCCGAGGTGCGCCCGGACGTGCGCGAGCGAGGCCGGGTCGCCGCACCACCAGGTGGGCACGCTGGGCAGCAGCAGGTCCTCATCCAGCAGCGCCCGGCACAGCGCGGGCAGGAAGGGCTGCAACCCCGGGTTCTCCGCCACACCCGCGCCCAGCCCGTTGAGCACGGTGACGGTGCCGAGCCGCGCGGCCTCGAGCAGGCCGGGGACGCCGAGCCGGGAGTCGGGGCGCAGGTCGAGGGGATCGCACCAGTCCGCGTCGAGCCGGCGGAGCACGACGTCGACCGGGTCGAGCCGGCCCAGGGAGTGCTGCCAGAGTCGGCCGTCGCGCACGGTCAGCTCGGAGCCGAGGACGAGCGGGAGCCCGAGCAACGACGACAGCAGCGCCTGCTCGTAGGCCGTCTCGGAGTCGGGGCCGGGGTGCAGCAGCACGATCCGCCGGTCGTCCCGGCCGGCCTGCAGGCCCGCCCGGACGGCCTCGAAGAAGGGGCCCAGCCTGCGGATCCGCGACCGGCGGTGCAGGGCGGACAGCACCCGCGCGACCACCCGGCGGTTCGCCATGGCGTAGCCCGCGCCCGACGGCGCCTGCACCCGGTCGCCGAGCACCGTCCACCCGTCGGGCGACCGGCCGAGGTCCGCGCCGGACAGGAACAGCTCGCGGCGCGGCGGCGCCCCGGCCGGGCGGCGCCAGCCGTGCAGGTAGCCGGGGTGGCCGTCGACGACCTCGACCGGCAGGAGCCCGCGGGTGATCGTGGCGCGGGGGCCGTAGAGGTCGGCCAGGAGCCGGTCGAGCAGCTCGGCCCGCTGCGCGACGCCGCGTTCGAGGCCGGCCCACTCCGCACCGTCGAGCACCAGCGGGAGCGGGTCGAGCTCCCAGAGCTGCTCGGACTCGGCGCCGGGCGGGTGGTAGGCCACGCCGTCGTCGGCGAGCAGGCGCAGGGTGTCGGCGCGGCGCGCAAGCAGCCCGGCGGGCCCGGCGCCGTCGAGGACCCCGGCGAGCCCGGTCCACGGTGCCCGGACGGTCCCGGCGGCGTCGCGCATCTCGTCGTACGGGGCGGGGATCATGGGCGGGGCCCGCGGCGCCGGGCGGGCACGGGTCGGGCGCCCGGTTCGCCGTTCACGGCCTCAGCCTTCCACAGTGCCCGGGCGCCCCGGACCGGTCGCGGGCGCCGGACCGGGTGACGCACGTCGCCGATTACCCTGGACGCCGTGGAGAACCCCACCGTCCTCGTCGTCGACTACGGCGCCCAGTACGCCCAGCTGATCGCCCGCCGCGTGCGCGAGGCGCAGGTGTACTCCGAGATCGTCCCGGCGGAGACGACGGTCGAGGAGATCGTCGCGCGCCGCCCCGCCGCCGTCGTGCTGTCCGGCGGCCCGTCCAGCGTCTACGCGGAGGGCGCGCCGAGGCTCGACGGGCGGCTGTTCGAGGCCGGCATCCCGGTCTTCGGCATGTGCTACGGCTTCCAGGCCATGGCGCAGGCGCTCGGCGGCGAGGTCGCGCCGGACGGGACCCGCGAGTACGGCCGCACCGAGGTGCACGTCGCGCCCGAGGCCGGGGTGCTCCACGACGGGCTGCCGAGCAGCCACCCGGTCTGGATGAGCCACGGGGACTCGGTCACCCGCGCGCCGGAGGGCTTCACGGTCACGGCGTCGACCGACCGGGTCGCGGTCGCGGGCTTCGAGAACCGGGACCGGCGGCTGGCCGGCGTGCAGTACCACCCCGAGGTCGGGCACTCCCCGCACGGCCAGGAGGTGCTGCGCCGCTTCCTCCACGAGATCGCCGGCATCACCCCGACCTGGAACACCGCGTCGATCATCGACGAGACCGTCGAGGCGATCCGCGCCCAGATCGGCGACGGCCGGGCGATCTGCGGGCTCTCCGGCGGCGTCGACTCCGCCGTGGCCGCCGCGCTGGTGCAGCGCGCGATCGGCGACCGGCTGACCTGCGTGTTCGTCGACCACGGGCTGCTGCGGGCCGGCGAGCGCGAGCAGGTGGAGAAGGACTTCGTCGCCGCGACCGGCGCGAACCTGCACACCGTCGACGCGCGGGAGCGGTTCCTCGACGCCCTCGCCGGGGTCACCGACCCCGAGCAGAAGCGCAAGATCATCGGCCGGGAGTTCATCCGGGTCTTCGAGGCCGCGACCAGCGAGGTCGCCGCCGAGGAGCACGTCGGGTTCCTCGTGCAGGGCACGCTCTACCCGGACGTCGTGGAGTCCGGCGGCGGTTCCGGCACGGCCACCATCAAGAGCCACCACAACGTCGGCGGCCTGCCGGACGACATCGAGTTCGCGCTGGTCGAGCCCCTGCGAGCGCTGTTCAAGGACGAGGTCCGCGCGGTCGGCGCCCAGCTGGGGCTGCCCGAGGTGATCGTGCAGCGCCAGCCGTTCCCCGGGCCCGGGCTGGGCATCCGGATCATCGGCGCGGTCGACGCCGAGCGGCTCGAGACGCTGCGCCAGGCGGACGCGATCGCCCGTGAGGAGCTCACCGTCGCCGGTCTGGACCGGTCGATCTGGCAGTGCCCGGTCGTCCTGCTGGCCGACGTCCGGTCGGTCGGGGTGCAGGGCGACGGCCGCACCTACGGCCACCCCGTCGTCCTGCGGCCGGTCAGCTCCGAGGACGCGATGACCGCGGACTGGACCCGGCTGCCCTACGAGGTCCTCGAGCGGATCTCCACGCGGATCACCAACGAGGTCGCCGAGGTCAACCGGGTCGTCCTGGACGTCACGAGCAAGCCGCCGGGCACCATCGAGTGGGAGTGAGCGAACGGCGCTCTCGCTCGGATCGTCCGAGCGAGAGCGCCGTTCGTGGTCCGGTGGTCAGCGCTTCCGGACGCTCGCGACCAGCAGGACCAGGCCGAGCACCACGGCCCCGCCGGCGAGCAGCCAGCGTGCGTCGAAGGCCGACAGGTCCGGCGCGCGGCCGAGGAACCCCGACCCGGCGATCCCCAGGCTGACCAGCCCGACGATCAGGGCCAGCGGGTCCGGCATCCGGCGCACGGCCCGCTCCTCCTGCTGCCGGGCGTCCTGCGGCTCAGACACGGTGCACCTCCACGGAGGCCGCGCCCCCGGTCAGGTCGAGCACGAGCGGCCGGCCGGAGCGGACCCCGTCGGCGCCGAGGTCGTCGGTCACGGTGAGCGAGGCGTCCGGGCTGCTGTGGCTGGTGCCGTCGAAGCTGATCTCACCGAAGTCGACGTGGCCGGTGAGGCTCACGTCGGCGTTGCGAGGCACGGTGACCCGGATGTCCCCGGCACCCACGCTCACCGCGGTGCGGACCGGGGTGGCGGGCTCGCCCGGCGGCACGCTCAGGTCGAGGCGGCTGAGGTCCAGGTCGACGGTCCCCGCGCCGCGCTCGTAGCTCGGCGCCACCGCGGCGGGGGTCGTGGGGGCGGCCCGCAGGTCGCCGACGCCGGAGCCGAAGTTCGCCAGCGGCACCTTGACCGCGAGCGACGCCCAGGTCAGCACGGCCAGGAGCAGTGCGAACGGGATCAGGCCGCGGCCGCCGCGGGTGAACGCGCCGAACACCAGGCCCACGCCGAGGATGGCCAGCGCGGTCGCGAACACGACCGGCAGTCCGGCCAGGCCGGACGTCAGCAGCACGACCGCGCCCGCGATGCCGCCGCCGACCAGCGCCAGGGCCAGCGTGACCGGGGTGACCCGGCTGCGCCGGCGCACCGGTGCGGGCTCGGGCGCGGTCGCCGAGGGCTCCGGCAGGTCCCACGCGAACGGTGCCGCGCCGAGCGGGTCCCACGCGGGCGGGGTGCCGCGGTCGAGCGGGTCCGGGCCGAGCGGGTCCTTCACCGGCGCTTCCGGCCCGTCGACCACGCCGTCCTCGGCGGACGTGCGGACCGTCGGCGCCTCCTGCGCCGCCTCGAGCCCACGCTGCCCGCGGCTGCGGTGCAACAGGAAGAGCAGGACGAGGACCGCGAGCACGGGCAGGACGACGCTGCCGTCGTTGCCCCAGAACAGGCCGCTGGTCAGGAGCAGGGCCAGGATCAGCCCGGCGATCACCAGCGGCGGCGCGGTGCGACCGGAGCTGCGCGCCGCGGTGTCCGTGGCGGCGCCGTCGAGCGGGTCGTCCTTGTCGGCGGCGGGCAGCAGGACCCAGCCCGCGAGGTAGAGGGCGATGCCGATCCCGTAGAAGGCGGCGACGACGAAGCCGACGCGCAGGAGGACCGGGTCGATGTCGTAGCGGCGGGCGAGCGCGGCGGCCACGCCGGCGACCTTGCGGTCCCGTCGCGGCCGCGACGGGCGGGTCTCCCACATGTCCCGCAACGTCGTCCCGACGTCGGTGCTGTTCATACCGGTGACCCTCCCCGCCCGCGCGCACCCACGGTATCGGGGAGGACCCCGAGAACCCCCGGGGACGACCCCGGTGTCCGGGGTTCCCCCACGTGTGACCATGGAGCGGTGACCAGCCCCGCCACCCGCGCCGCCCCGCTCGCGCGCCGCCGCTCCGGCCGGCTCCTCGCGGGCGTCGCCGGCGGGGTCGCCGACCACCTCGGCGTCAACGTGCTGTGGGTGCGGGTCGCCTTCGTCGTGCTCGCTGCGGCCAACGGCGCCGGCGTGATCGCCTATGGCCTGCTGTGGGTCTTCGTGCGGCAGGAGGCCGCGGACGTCACCCGGCAGGTCACCGTCAAGGAGCGCCAGCAGGCGATGGGGCTCGCGGCGCTCGGGCTGGGCATCGGCCTGGCCGGGGCGGCGCTGCAGAACCAGGTGGTCGGCTGGATCGTCGGGCCGCTCGGGGTGGCGGCGCTCGGCGCGGCCGTCGTCTGGCGCGAGGCGGACGAGGCCCAACGGCGGCGCTGGACGAGCGGGGCCCGCAGCGGCTTCCTCGGCGGCCGCACGGCCCTGCTGCGGGTGGTGGCGGGCGGGATCTTCGTGGCCGCCGGCATCACCGTGTTCCTGCTCGGCAACCTCGACCTGGGGCAGCTGCAGTTCGGCGTGCTCGCCGTGCTGGCCACGCTGGTCGGCGTCGCGGTGCTCACCGTCCCGTGGTGGGTGCGGCTCGCGCGCGACTTCGGCGAGGAGCGGCGGCAGCGGATCGTCACGGCCGAGCGCGCGGAGATCGCCGCGCACCTGCACGACTCGGTGCTGCAGACCCTCGCCCTGATCCAGAAGCAGTCCCACGACCCGCGCGAGGTGCAGCGCCTGGCGCGCGGGCAGGAACGGGAGCTGCGGAACTGGCTGTACGGGCCCTCGGGCTACGGGCGCGGGGGCGAGCGGCCCGGGCCGCCGGGGGAGACCCTCGCGACGGCGCTGCAGGCCGCGGCGGCCGAGGTGGAGGACACCTACGCGATCACCGTCAACCCCGTGATCGTCGGCGACCACCCGCTCGACGACGCCGAGGGCGACCTGCGCGCCCTGGTCCTGGCCGCCCGCGAGGCGATGGTCAACGCGGCCAAGCACGCCGGGGTGGACGAGGTGAGCGTGTACGCCGAGGTGGAGAGCGGGTCGGACGGCTCGGACGACCCGGAGGGCGGCGCGGAGGGGACCGAGGTGCACGTGTTCGTCCGCGACCGCGGGAAGGGCTTCGACCCCGACGCCGTGTCCGAGGACCGGCACGGCCTCGCCGACTCCGTGCACGGCAGGATGGGTCGCCACGGCGGCCGGGTCCGGCTGCGGAGCGCGCCGGGGGAGGGCACCGAGGTGCACCTGGAGATGACGATCGACGCCGAGCGGGAGGACGCATGAGCGAGCCAGCGGTGACCGGGGCGATCAAGGTCTTCCTGGTCGACGACCACGGCCTCTTCCGCGCGGGCGTCCGCGCCGAGCTGGAGCGCGGGGCCGCGGGCGACCCGCCGATCGAGGTGGCGGGCGAGGCCGGGTCGGTCGACGAGGCCGTCGCCGGCATCGGGCACCTCAAGCCCGATGTCGTGCTCCTCGACGTCCACATGCCCGACGGCGGCGGCGCGGCCGTCCTCGCCCGGGTGCGGCCGGTGCAGCCCGAGGTGGTGTTCCTCGCGCTGAGCGTCTCCGACGCCGCCGAGGACGTCATCGCCGTGATCCGGGCCGGCGCGCGCGGCTACGTCACCAAGACGATCTCCGCGCGGGAGCTGGGCGACGCGGTGCGGCGCGTGCGGGCCGGCGACGCCGTGTTCTCGCCGCGGCTCGCCGGCTTCGTGCTCGACGCCTTCTCCGACCGCCCCGGCGCCGCCCCCGCCGTCGACCCCGAGCTCGACCTGCTCACCCGGCGGGAGCGCGACGTGCTGCGGCTCCTCGCCCGCGGCTACGCCTACAAGGAGATCGCGGGCGAGCTGTTCATCTCGGTGAAGACGGTCGAGACGCACGTGTCGAGCGTGCTCCGGAAGACCCAGCTGTCGAACCGCTACGAGCTCTCCCGCTGGGCCTCGGACCGCCGGTTGGTGTGACGGGCGCTCGGGGCCGTGCCGTGTCGCCGGCCGTCGTTCGGCCGGTGGGTGGCGGTGCACCGGGTGTCTCGGAGGAGTGCCCGAGCTGGCCGGGGCCGCGGGACGACGAAGGCCCGCTCCGGAGGGAGCGGGCCTTCGATCAGCGAAAGGTCACTTGCCGCCGAGGAGACCGCCGACGGCCTCGGTCGTGCCCTCGAGCCCGCCCGTGACCGTCTTGGCCGCGCCGCCGACACCCTCGGAGGTCTCGCGCAGCAGCGAGCCGGAGCCGCCCTCGTCGCCGGAGCTCCCGGTGCCCGAACTCCGCGAGTCGGAGGAGGAGCCGGAGTCCGAGCCGCCCGACCCGGAGGAACGCGAGCCGGTGTCGGACCCGGAGCCGGAGTCGGACTCCGAGCCGGAGTCCGACGCGGTCCGCGAGCCGCCGGACCGCGAGCCGTCGGACCGAGCCTCGGAAACACTCGATCCGGCGCCCGAGCCGCCCTGCGAGCCCGACCCGTCCAGCAGTCCGCCGACGGTGTCCCGGACCGGGGCCGGAGCCGCGCCGGTCACCGTCTCGACGGCCCGCGTGACGGGGGCGAGCGCGGTGGTCTGTTCGACTGCCGAGCCGGCCTGGCCGGCCGCACCCCGAGTCCCGCCGCCGACGGCGCCGACCAGGTCCTTCACGGGACCGGGCGCGGCCTCGGTCACGGTCTCGACGGCCTTCGCGACGGGTGCGAGCGTCGCGGTCTGCTCGACCGCCGAGCCGGCCTGGCCGGCCGCACCCTGCGCCGCCGCGGCGGCGGGCGCCTGCGAGGCCGGGGTGCCCTGGGTGGCCGCCGACGTGTCGAGCAGTCCGGTCACCGGAGCGGCCGCCTTGAGCAGCGGGTCGGTGACCGGGGCGGCCGCCTTGAGCAGCGGCGCGGTGAGCGGGGCCGCGGCGGACAGCACCGGGGTGGTGACCGGCTCGAGGACGTCGGCGAGCGGCGTCACGGCGGGCTTGAGGGCGTCCGCCACGGGGGCGACGACGTGCCCGGTCACCGGGGCCACGACGTCGTCGACGACCGGTGTGGTGAGCGGGCCGACCGCACCGGCGAGCGGCGCGACGACGGGCGCCGCGGCCGACGAGACCGCCCCGCCGACGGCACCGACGGTCCCGGTCGCGACCTGCGCGACCGGCTGCACGACGGGCTTCACCATGCCGACGACCTGCTGCGCGGTCTGGTTCACCGGCTCGAGCACGGGCGCCGCGGTCCGGCCGACGTTCTCGACGACACCGGTGACGCCGCGCGTCACGGGGGCCAGCGGCGCGGCGGCGTGGTCCACGCCGCCCACGACACCACCGACCGCCTCGCTCACCGGCGCGACGACGCCGCCGCCGACGGCGGAGGTCACGGGCTTGACGACGCCGCGGCCGACCGAGTCGGTCACCGGGGTCAGCACCTCGCCGACGGGCTCCGTGACGCCGCCGCCGATCCCCCCGACCACACCGCCGACCGTGCCGACCACGCCACCGACGATGCTGCCGTCGCCCGACCCGCCGGAGCCGCCGGGGACGGTGCCACCGCCGGTGGAGCCGCCGCCGGGCGTACCGCCGCCGGTGGAGCCGCCGTCGCCGAAGATCGGGGACAGGATGTTCGGGGCCGTCGCGGTTCCGCCGGTGGCCGGCGCGGCACCGGCGCCGATGCCGCCCGCGGCGGGGACCGCGGCGACCGGCCCGACGAACGACGCCGCGCCCGTGCCGGCCGTGGCCGTTCCGGCGGTCGCGCCGCCGAGCGCCGCCGCGGTGACCGGGTCGACCAGCGCCGACGGGAAGGCGACCGTCATCCAGGAGGTCGGCGCGGCCTGACCCGCCTCGAGACCGCCGACGCCACCGACCAGGGAGCCCTGGATCCCGTCCCGCAGCGACATGCCGGGGAAGCTGCCGTCCGCGGCGGCCTGCGCCTCGGAGCTGCGGTTGGAGGTCTCGGTGAGGATCGCCGCGGCGAGCACCGAGCCGGTGGCCACGAGCGCGCCCGCGGCGACGGCGGCGCGCCGGGCGCCGGGGTGGCTGCGCCGGCCGAGCTGCGCGGGACGCGGCTGGATGGGCCGGTCGAGGGGGTGCGGCGCGCGGGGCTCGCGGCGCAGGAGCGCGCCGACGGAGATGATCTGGCCGGGTCGCGGGTCCTCGGGGTCCGGCAGCGCGTGGCTCCCCGTCACCGGGGCGTCCTCGAGGTCGTCGTCGAGGTCGTCGAGGTCTGCGAGGTCCTCGAGCTCGTCGGGTCCGGCGACCGGGGGCGCCGACGCGGCGTCGGCCGCGTCGACGAGGTCCTCCGGCGCGGGCCGCGGAGCGGGGATCCGGGGCAGCGGGCGGCGGTCGCCGTCGGACTCGGAGGGACCCTCCGCGGCGGGCGCGGCCGGGGCCGGTGCCTGCGGGGCGTCGGTGGCCGCGCGCTGGGCGGGGACACCGCGACGCAGCAGCTCCGCCACCGTGACGGGGTTCTCCGGCGGCAGCGGGTTGCCGACGCGGTGCTCGAACGTGGCCACGACCGGCCGACCTCCTCAGGGAGCGCGGGGAGCGACCCGGTCAGGTCTACCGGAGTCACGCGCTGTTCACCAAGTGTCATTCGCCCGCTCATCGCGGGTAGGTCGTTCGGGTGAACTCCGCTCATCGAAGGAGGTCGACCGCTGACCGTGCGGTGACCGGCACAAAATCGTCTCGCGATCCTGGTTCGCGCAGGTCGGACGGGGTCTGGCGGCCCGTCGTCAGGCCTTCACGGGGCGTGACGAGAAGGCCGATCGTCATGACGTAGCGTCACGTCACGACTCGGACACATTCCGTGCCCGGTCCCCGCCCCCGGTCAGCGGGAGGTCGGGTACTTCGCGCGCTCCTGCTGCAGGCCGCGGTAGCCCACGACGCCGCCGCCGGCCGCGAGCAGCATGCCGATGACGTCGGCCGTGAGGCTCGGGCCGCTCGTGATGAGCAGGCCGAGCAGCGCGACGCCGGTGGCACCGGCCGCGACCGGGATGCGGGTGCGGGTGTAGGCGGCGATCTCGGCGCCGGCCGCACCCTTCTTCTTGGCGGCGTTGTTCAGCATCGCCACGTAGCCGACGTGGCCGAGGGCGGCCAACAGCCCGATCAGAGCGATCAGCGAGAAGACGATCCCCATGGACACCACAGTGCCACGGCGGGGCCGCTCCGTGCGGGGGATTCGCCGGGCGGCGACGCGCTCCTCAGCGGGGCCTCAGCCGCCGCGACCGGCGGCCCGCCTCAGCGCGCGCCGAGCCGCCCGCGCCCGAGGCGCAGCAGGAGCATGGCGAGCTCGCGGCCCTCGGCGCCGAGCTCGCGGAAGCGGGAGAGGACCGTGATCTCCCGGCTGTAGACGATGCGCGGCCCGCCGGCCGCCATCCGCGCCGACCCGATCCGCTGCGAGACCTCGGTGCGTCGCTTGACCAGACGCAGGATCTCGGCGTCGAGGTGGTCGATCTCCTTGCGGAGCTCGGCGATCTCGGCGTCGGTCGGGGCCGGGGCGGGGACCTCGGCGGCGGTGTGGTCGTCGGTCACGGACATCGGTCTACTCCTCACGAGGGGCGTCCACCGACCCCGGACAGTAAGAAGCCCCGGGTCCGTGGACTCCGGGGCGTCGGTTCTGCTGCGTCAGCGGGCGACGGGTGCCGGAATCCGGTACCCGTAGAAAAATCGTCCCGTCGACGAGGTGCGGTGCACGCGGACAGTCTGCCACACGGCGCGCGGCCGTGCGCCGATTCCGGTTCCGTCGGGGGACGGCGGTACCGTGTTCGACACGATGAGCGCTCTGTTCGAACTTCCCGCCCAGGCTCCGGTGGAGCCGAAGACGAAGCGCGGCGCGGCACTGCTGGAGGGGCTGAACCCCAAGCAGCGCGAGGCCGTCACGCACGCGGGGAGCCCGCTGCTGATCGTCGCGGGGGCGGGGTCGGGGAAGACCCGGGTGCTCACCCACCGGATCGGCTGGCTGCTCGCCGAGCGGAGCGTGCACCCGGGCGAGATCATGGCGATCACCTTCACCAACAAGGCCGCCGCCGAGATGAAGGAGCGGGTCGACGGGCTGGTCGGCCGCCGGTCGCAGGCGATGTGGGTCTCGACCTTCCACTCCATGTGCGTGCGGATCCTGCGCCGCGAGGCCAAGCACCTGGGCGTGCGCAGCGCCTTCTCGGTCTACGACGCGGACGACACCCGCCGGCTGATCGGGATCGTCGCGCGGGACCAGGAGCTGGACCCGAAGAAGTTCGCCGCCCGGTCGCTGGCCGCGCAGATCTCGAACCTGAAGAACGAGCTGATCACGGCGGAGGACTTCGCGCAGCGCGCGGGCAACGAGCACGAGCGCCGGGTCGCGCAGGTCTACGCGACCTACCAGGAGCGGCTCCGCCAGGCCAACGCCTTCGACTTCGACGACCTGATCATGGAGACGGTCGCGCTGCTGCAGCGGATGCCGGCCGTGGCCGAGTACTACCGCCGCCGCTTCCGGCACGTGCTGGTCGACGAGTACCAGGACACCAACCACGCGCAGTACGCGCTGGTCCGCGAGCTGGTCGCGCCCGCGACCGCGGGCGCGGTGCCGGCCGAGCTGTGCGTGGTCGGCGACTCGGACCAGTCGATCTACGCGTTCCGCGGCGCCAACATCCGCAACATCGTCGAGTTCGAGCAGGACTTCCCCAACGCGACCACGGTCCTGCTCGAGCAGAACTACCGCTCCACGCAGACCATCCTGTCCGCGGCCAACGCGGTCATCGCCCGCAACCCGAACCGCCGCGACAAGCGGCTGTGGTCGGAGCAGGGGGACGGCGAGCGGATCGTCGGCTACGTCGCCGACAACGAGCACGACGAGGCGAGCTTCGTCGGGCAGGAGATCGACCGGCTCGTCGACTCCGGGGAGTTCCGCAACTGCGACATCGCCGTCTTCTACCGGACCAACGCCCAGTCCCGCGTCTTCGAGGACGTGTTCCTGCGGATCGGGCTGCCGTACAAGGTCGTCGGCGGCGTGCGGTTCTACGAGCGCAAGGAGATCCGGGACGCGCTGGCCTACCTGCGCGTGCTGTCCAACCCGGAGGACACGGTCAGCCTGCGCCGGATCCTCAACGTGCCCAAGCGCGGCATCGGGGACCGGGCGGAGGGCCTGGTCGCGGACTACGCCGAGCGGCAGCGGATCTCGTTCAGCCAGGCCCTGCGGGTCGCGGCGGAGGAGCCGGAGAAGCTGCCCGAGCTCGCCACGCGGAGCCAGCGCAACATCGCCGGGTTCCAGCGGATGCTCGACGAGCTGCGCGAGGGCGTCGACCGCGGCGACGAGACCGCCGAGATCCTCGAGAACGTCTACGGCCGGACCGGCTACACCGAGGCCCTGGAGGCCAGCGAGGACCCGCAGGACGGCACCCGGCTGGAGAACCTCGCCGAGCTCGTCACGGTCGCCCGGGAGTTCGCCGGGGACGCGGCGGTCGCGGACCTGGACGACTCGGACGTCGAGGTCGGCGCCCCGGAGCCCGGCTCGCTGGCCGCGTTCCTGGAGCGGGTCGCCCTGGTGGCCGACGCCGACTCCATCCCGGACGACGACCAGGGCATGGTCACCCTGATGACCCTGCACACCGCGAAGGGCCTGGAGTTCCCGGTCGTGTTCCTCACCGGCTGGGAGGACGGGATCTTCCCGCACATGCGCACGCTCGGGGACCCGGACGAGATGGCCGAGGAGCGCCGGCTCGCCTACGTCGGCATCACCCGTGCCCAGCAACGGCTGTTCCTGTCCCGGGCGATCGTGCGGTCCGCCTTCGGCCAGCCGAGCACCAACCCGGCCTCGCGGTTCCTCGACGAGGTCCCGGCCGAGCTCGTCGACTGGGCGCGTTCCGAGCCGGAGCGGCCGTCGGCGCCGGTGGGCCGGTTCGGGTTCGGCCGCCGGTCCACGGCCACCGACCGCGGGGACTGGAAGGTCCCGCAGCGCGCGCTGAACGCCGAGCTGCACCTCGAGGTGGGGGACCGGGTCAACCACGACAAGTACGGGCTGGGCACGGTCGTCGCGTCCGACGGCGTGGGGCCGAGGGCCACGGTGACGATCGACTTCGGCAGCGCAGGCACGGTGCGGCTGATGCTGATCGGCGGCGTCCCGATGCAGAAGCTCTGACCGGCGTCGGCATGATCGCTGTCTCCGTGCACTGGTGGTTCCGCAAGAAACCGTGAGTGCAGCGGATCGGCGATCCTGGTCTTCAGTCGGCACCGCCCGCTGTCGGGTGCTGACGGGTTCAGGTGCTGACCGCCCTGCACCGACGTCATTGCTGTTGGCGTGCACCGACGGCCGAGCCGTCCACCGCCCAGCGACTTGCCGAACCACGATGCGAATCCGCCGAATAAGGGAACCATGAGGCGCGGAAAGACCCGTCCGAAACGCGTTATGGAACCATAATGCGCGGAAAGGGCCTGTCCGTGCGCGTCGTGGAACCATGATGCGCGCGACTAGTCGGGGGAGTTCGCTCCGTCCCCGACGACGCGCAGGCCCATGGCCTGCAGGATCGGCAGCGGGTTCATCTTGTTCTTGCCCGCGTCCCAGATCTCGAAGTGCAGGTGCGGGCCGGTGGACTGCCCGCGGTTGCCGACCTCGGCGATCTCCTCACCGGCCGAGACGGTCTGCCCGACGCTCACCAGCGAGCGGTTGATGTGCCCGTAGACGGTGCGGGTGCCGTCGGCGTGCCGGAGCACCACCCATATCCCGAAGCCGCTGGCCGGCCCGGACTCCTCCACGACGCCGTCGGTGAAGGCGAAGATCGGGGTGCCGATCGGGGCGGCGAGGTCGATACCGTAGTGCGTGACGCCCCACCGCGCACCGAACCCGGAGGTGAACCGGCCGGTGGTCGGCAGGACGTAGGCCTCGCCGTGCTCCAGCACCGCCTGCGGGGCGCCGCCGGAGAGGGCCGCGTTGATCTGCCGAGCGGTCGCGGCGATCCGGGTGCCGATGTCGACGGCCTTGGTGAGGCTCGCGACGTCGAGCTCGGACTTCTCGTCGAGCACCGGCAGGGCCTGTGGCGAGGAGCCGGTCAGCTGGTCGGCGCCGATGGCCCGCGCGGCGGGCGTGGCCGGGTCGATCGAGTCCGCGGTGGGTCCGGCGGTCTCGTCCGCGACCGGCAGCATCGCGTTGGCGGCGAGCTTCTCGTACGGGTCCGCGGCCACGGCGGGGCCGGCGAGCGCCGTGAGCATCGTCTGCCCGGCGGCGACCAGCGCGCCGCCCGCACAGGCGGCGACGGTCGCGCGCACGCGCAGCGACACGGCGGGCGGCGCCGGAAGCCGGTGTCCCGCGCGCACCGTCGCGCGGGGGGTCGCGACGTGCTCGGGGACCGGTCGGGCGCCGCGTGGGGAGCGGTGGCGCAAGACCTGCCCTTCTCTTCGTGCCGGGCCTCCGGGGCGCGCCGGCGTGGGTTCGGGGAAACCCTCGGCGCCGTTCGGGGTCGGCGCCGCGCCGTCGTGATCGCTCCGTGACACGGACGGCTCGAACCTAGCGGGCCGTCCCCGCCGCGTCCAACCCGACCCCCGGGTGGGCAGCCGGGTGCCGCCGATCGGACGACGGCGCGTCAGGAGGCGGGCGAGGAACGCTCACCCTGCGTGGCGGCGAGCCGTTCCCGGCGCCGCCGGCGCTGACGAAAAGGGTGGATCGGTAGCTCTCCGCGACTGGCCAGGCCGGTTACCACGGCGTGCACGGTGCGCGGGTCGACGGGCAGGGCGAGGTGTCCGACGTCGTCGAGCTCCAGTTCCGTGACGTCGAGGTCGGGGTGCCTCAGCCGCGCGTTGCGCTGTGGCACGACCATCTGGTCCATCCGGCTCCAGACGGCGAGGAAGCGGGTCGTGCAGTCCGGCGCGGGGCCGGCGAGCTCGGCCATCACCTCGGACCCGGGGCGCAGCTGCCGGGCGAGCGGGGTGGGCAGCAGGTACGCGGTGTTGGTGCCCGTGTGCGGGCTGCCGAGGGTCACGAGCGAGTCGACGAACTCGGAGCCGCCCAGGCGCTGCACGTAGTACCGCGCGATCACGCCGCCCAGCGAGTGCCCCACGATGTGCACCTTGTCGGCGCCGGTGGCCTCGCGCAGCCGGTCGACGTGCTCGCCGACCGCGCGGGCGGCGCTGCGGAGGTCGTCCGTGAGCAGGCTGTAGTTGATCGCGAGCACGGCGCCGAATCCGCGCTTGCGCAGCGCGCGCCGGAACACGGTGAACACCGACCGGTTGTCCATGATCCCGTGGATCAGGAGGACCGGCGTGCCGGCCGCCTCCACGTCGCCGCAGACGAAGCTGCGCTGGACCGGGTCCAGGTCGTCCGTGCGGTAGTGGGTGCGGGGCCGGATCGTCTCGCCGGCGAGCCCGACGGGATAGAGCGCGACGTGTGCGGCGAGCCAGGCGCTCTCCAGCACGAGCCCGCGCAGCCCGGCGGGGGAGGCGAAGGTCCGCGCGGCGTACCCGGCGGCCTCCCCGGCGTCGACCAGCGCCCGGCCCATGACGGAGCGTGCACCGTCGGCCGTCCTGGCCAGGCGGTGCAGTCCCGTGCGGACCGACACCATGAACAGACGATAAGTCGGAATCCGGGAATCCGCCGGGTAACGCGACGGAAATATCCGAACGGCCGCGTGACGACCTCCCCGTCCGATGAGGCGGCCGAACGGAGCAGTGTCGCCCGGTGATCGGCCCAAGAATTCCAATCGGCCGGGTCGGAGCGTCGCCGGACGCCGAGGGGTGCTGGTCGGCCCGGGTGAGGCGATTCTCGAACGCCGGGTCCCCGTCACAGCGCGTCACCGGCACGGCCGGGCGGGACCACCCGGCTGCCGCGACCCCGCACGGGTGAGGCGCAGGCCTCCCCGCGGACGACTCGTTGGTCACAGGCGGCCCGCGCCCCGGGCCGAATCCGGCAGGCACGACGGGTGTGCGGAGGTTTACTTCGAGGTCGGTGAGGCAGCTCACCTGGGCGGATGTCATGAAGGAGCAGGGGCGTCGCTAGGGTCCAACGTCGGAGTAGGTCTCTACGTGCGGGCACCTCGCAGGGCGGGCACGGCCATCGCCGCGTCCCCGGTCCTCGCGACGCTTGCCGGCACAGCGACGTGAATCGGGAGAGCCGAGTGGACCTGTACGAGTACCAGGCGAAGGACCTCTTCGCCGCCCACGGAGTCCCGGTGCTTCCGGGCAAGACGGTGGACACGGCCGAGGCCGCCGAGGCCGCCGCCGCCGAGCTGGGCACCGCGGTCGTGGTGAAGGCCCAGGTCAAGACGGGTGGCCGTGGCAAGGCGGGCGGCGTCAAGCTCGCCGAGAGCCCGGCCGAGGCCAAGGAGAAGGCGAACGCCATCCTCGGCCTGGACATCAAGGGCCACACCGTGCACCAGGTGCTGGTCACGACCGCGTCGGACATCAGCGAGGAGTACTACTTCTCCTTCCTGCTCGACCGGTCCAACCGCACCTTCCTGGCCATGTGCTCGGCCGAGGGCGGCATGGAGATCGAGCAGCTCGCCGTCGAGCGCCCGGAGGCGCTGGCGCGCATCCCGATCGACGCGATCCAGGGCGTGGACAAGGCCAAGGCGGACGAGATCGTCGCCGCCGGCAAGATCCCGGCCGAGGTCGCCGACCAGGCGTCCGACGTGATCGTGAAGCTCTGGGACACCTTCGTCGCCGAGGACGCGACCCTGGTCGAGGTCAACCCGCTGGTGCGCGACCCGGAGAACAAGGTCATCGCGCTCGACGGCAAGGTCACCCTGGACGGCAACGCCGACTTCCGCCACCCGCAGCACGCGGAGCTGGTCGACGAGCGCACCGAGAACGCGCTCGAGGCGAAGGCCAAGGCCAAGAACCTGAACTACGTCAAGCTCGAGGGCGGCTCGGTCGGCATCATCGGCAACGGCGCGGGCCTCGTGATGAGCACCCTCGACGTCGTCGCCTACGCCGGCGAGAAGCACGGCGGCCAGAAGCCCGCCAACTTCCTCGACATCGGCGGCGGCGCGTCGGCGCAGGTCATGGCGAACGGCCTCGACGTCATCCTGCACGACCCGGACGTCAAGAGCGTCTTCGTCAACGTCTTCGGCGGCATCACCGCCTGCGACGCCGTGGCCAACGGCATCGTCGAGGCGCTGAAGATCCTCGGCGACGAGGCCTCCAAGCCGCTGGTCGTCCGCCTGGACGGCAACAACGTCGTCGAGGGTCGGAAGATCCTGGAGGACGCCAACCACCCCCTGGTCACGCAGGTGGCCACGATGGACGACGCGGCCGACAAGGCCGCCGAGCTGGCCGCGGGAGCCTGAGCACAATGTCGATCTTCCTGAACGAGAACTCCAAGGTCATCGTCCAGGGCCTCACCGGCTCCGAGGGGACCAAGCGCGCCACCAAGATGCTGGCGGCGGGCACGAACATCGTCGGCGGCGTGAACGCGCGCAAGGCCGGCACCACCGTCTCCATCGGCGGCAAGGAGCTGACGGTGTTCGGCACCGTCGAGGAGGCCATCAAGGAGACCGGGGCGGACGTCTCGGTCATCTTCGTGCCGCCGAAGTTCGCCAAGGACGCCGTGCTCGAGGCCATCGACGCCGCGATCCCGCTGGCCGTCGTCATCACCGAGGGCATCCCGGTGCACGACTCCGCCTACTTCTGGGCGCACGCCGTGGCCAAGGGCAACAAGACGCGCATCATCGGCCCGAACTGCCCCGGCATCATCAGCCCCGGCAAGTCCAACGCCGGCATCATCCCGGCCGACATCGCCGGCCCGGGCAAGATCGGTCTCGTGTCGAAGTCCGGCACGCTGACCTACCAGATGATGTTCGAGCTCAAGGAGTTCGGCTTCTCGACCGCCATCGGCATCGGCGGCGACCCGGTCATCGGGACCACGCACATCGACGCCCTCGAGGCGTTCGAGGCCGACCCCGACACCGCCGCGATCGTGATGATCGGCGAGATCGGCGGCGACGCCGAGGAGCGGGCCGCGGCCTACATCAAGGAGAACGTGACCAAGCCGGTCGTCGGCTACGTCGCGGGCTTCACCGCCCCCGAGGGCAAGACGATGGGCCACGCGGGCGCGATCGTGTCCGGCTCCGCGGGCACCGCGGCCGCCAAGAAGGAGGCCCTCGAGGCCGCCGGCGTGAAGGTCGGCAAGACGCCGTCCGAGACCGCCTCCCTCATGAAGGAGATCATGGCGTCCCTGTGACCTCCTGACCTCGATCTTTCGACGCGCGGGCCCCGGGAACCCTCCCGGGGCCCGCGCGTTGTCGTGACGGGGGCGTGGACCGGCGGGGGCCGTCGGCTAGCGTCGCCCCGGTTCCACGAGAACGGGCAAGGGAGTGGTCATGAGCCAGACCGGAGCGAGTCCGGAGCCGGCGACCGGGGAGGCCCCGGCGCCGCTGCAGGGTCCCGCGCGCACCCTCGTCATGGCGGGGGCCGGGCTGGCACTCGTCGTCTACCTGCTCGGCTTCTTCTCCCCGCTGAGCAGCCTGCTGTACGGGCCGTCGCTGGTGCTGGCGGGCGGCCTGCTCGCTGCCGCGGCGCTGCTGCCGCGGGCGGCGGGGAAGGTGCTCGTGCCGGGGGCGGTGATCACCGTCGTCGGGTTCCTGTCGCTGGTGCAGGTCGCCGTGGCGGCGGCGCAGTTCGCCGTCGGCGGCATCGAGATCGTGGCGCTCGTGCTCGCGTTCCTCGCGGCCGCGGCGCTGTGCGGCGCGGTGCTGATGCAGGCCGGGCTGCTGAGCATGCCCGCGCGCAGGCCGCAGCAGGCGCCGCAGGGCTACGGCCAGCAGTACGGCCCCTACGGCCAGCAGTACGGCGGGTACCCGCCGCCCGGGCAGGGCGGGGGCTACGTCCAGCAGCCCGGGCCGGGTGGCCAGTACGGCTACGGCTGGTCGCCGCAGGGTCCGCCGCCGCAGCAGGCGCCGTACGGCCAGCCGCAGGGCTACGAGGGCGGGCCGTGGGGCCAGCCGCAGCCCGGGCCCGGTCAG
This sequence comes from Pseudonocardia halophobica, assembly GCF_027922425.1. Lineage (GTDB taxonomy): Bacteria > Actinomycetota > Actinomycetes > Mycobacteriales > Pseudonocardiaceae > Pseudonocardia > Pseudonocardia halophobica. The sequence goes on from NZ_BSFQ01000008.1 coordinate 186,909, forward strand.
CAGGGGCCGGCCGGTCAGCCCGGGTCGGTCGGTGCGCCGGTGCAGCCGGGCCAACAGGCCCCGCAGCCGGGCCAGGGACAACCGGGTCAGGGGCAGCCGCAGACCGGGTGGGCCGGCGCGACCGAGTCCGGTGCGCCGTCGTCGACGTCGTCCGCGTCGCCGGGTGGGCAGCCCGGCGAGCTGGAGCAGACGCGCATCGAGTCGTCCCGGGGTACCGACGAGCAGGGCAGCGGTCGGCACGGGCGGGCCGAGGCCGACCGCACCACGCGGATCCCGACCGAGGGCGAGCGCCGCAGCGAGGGCTGATCTCCACCGGACAGGGGGTGCGGTCCCGCGAGTCGGGAGTTCCGGCACCGCGAGTCGGGACTTCCGGCACCGCGAGTCGGGAGTTCCGGCACCGCGAGTCGGGACTTCCGGCACCGCGAGTCGGGAGTTCCGGCACCGCGAGTCGGGAGTTCCGGCACCGCGAGTCGGGAGTTCCGGCACCGCGAGTCGGGAGTTCCGGCACCGCGAGTCGGCAGTTCTGGTAGCGCGGGTCGGGAGCTGACCCGGGTGGCGTTCGCCGGACCCGCGGGTCCCGGCGTGGCGGCCTGACTCCCGGCGCCCGCGCTGCGACGCTGGCGGGGTGACCCGTTCGCTGCGTGCCCCGGACCGTGCGGAGGAGGAGCCGGACGTCGCGACCGACGCGGCCGAGTCGTCCGGACCGGAGGTCCCCGAGGGCCTCGACCGGCTCCGCGTCGTCCTCGCCGCGGCGATGGGCACCGTGCTGGTCAGCTACGCCATGCTCGTGCCCGCGGCCCTGCTCGTAGTACTCGCGGGCGGTGGCGCGGACAGCTCCGTCGACGGGGCCTTCGCCGCCGCCATCCCGCTCTGGCTGGCGGCCCACCTCATCCCGCTGGCGCTGGAGGGGCAGCCGCTGAGCGTGCTGCCGCTGCTCCCGACGGTGGCGGTGATCGTCGTCGTCGCGTGGGGTGCCCGATGGGCGGCTCGACGGCTGGGGTGCCGGATCCGGCAGGACGCCGGCGCGGTCGTCGCCGCCTCGGCCGGGGCGCACGCGGCCGTGGCGGTGCTCGGCAGCGCCCTGCTGCCCACGTCGGCCGCGGTCGGCGCCGCTCCCTGGGCCGCGATGCTCGGCGCGGGACTGATCGCCGCGGTCGGTGCCGGGATCGGTGTGCTGCGTGCCTGCGGCCTGCCGGCGGACTGGCGGGAGCGGCTGCAGGGGTGGCCGGCCGCCGGACTCGCGGCCGCGGCGGTCGGTGGTGCCGCACTCCTGCTCGCCGGGGCGCTCGTCGTGCTGGTGGGGCTCGTCGTCGGGGCCGGCCGGGTGCACGGTCTGTACGAGGCACTGGCGCCGACGGGCGGTGCGGCCCTGGGCATGACCCTGCTGGGCCTGGCCTACCTGCCGAACGCCGCGATCGCCGGCGCGTCCTGGCTCCTGGGCCCGGGCGTCGACGTCGGGCTCGGGGCGTGGACGCCGTTCGGCGGCGCTCCCGCCCCGCTACCCCCGTTCCCGCTGCTCGGGGCGCTGCCGACGGTGCCCTCGCCGGCCTGGGCCGTCGTCGTGGTGATCGTGCCGGTCGGGATCGGGCTGGTCGTCGGCGGGATCTGCCGGACGGTGCTGGGGCCGGAGTCCACGCTGCCGGAGCGCATGCGGGCGGTCGGTGTCGCGGCGATCACCCTCGCCCTGGTCGCGGCGCTCGTCGCCACGCTGGCCGGCGGGCGGTTGGCGGCGGGGCGGTACGACCCGGTCGCGATGCCCGCCTGGCTCGTCCTGCTCGCGGTCGTGGTGTGGATCGGCGGGCCCGCGGCGGTCCTCGCGCTGGTGCAGCGGGGTGGCCCGGGGCCGGAGGAGGCGCGGGACGACGAGGAGCTCGGCTGGTACCGGGACGGGTACGAGGCCGAGGAGGAGACCTCCGCGCGCGAGGACGACTCGGGCGAGGCGGATCTCGACGACGGTGCGCAGGTCGGGGACGGGGACGACCGGGACCTTGCCGACGGTTCCGACGACCCGGAGGGCGGGGCGGACGGCTCCGAGCGCGCTGAGGGCTCCGACGACTCCGACGGCTCCGAGGACTCCGACCGGTTCGGCGACACCGAGGACTCCGGCGACTCCGGGCGCGGCGAGGCTGCACAGGACGAGGCGGCCGATCGCGGCGACGGTGGCAACGACGCTGTCGGCGGTCCGGCCGCCCACGATCCGAACGGCGCTGAGGAGATTGGTGGCGCTGCGGACGCTGAGAGGGCTGCAGACGCGAAGCAGCGCGCCGACGGTGTAGCGGGCGACGAGTCGTCCGAGGACGACCCCGCCGAGGTCGCGGCGACCGACCGGGAGGACGCGCCGCGCAGCCGGGCGTCCGGCAGCTCGCGCAGCCGCGAGGGTCGAGCTCGCGCGGGCCGGGGGCGGGCGGTGGAGCGCGCTCGCGCCCGCCGGCAGGAGCGCAGCAACGGCGCCCACAGCCGCCCGATCCGCTTCCGCCCGGGCGCTGCCCAACTCCCGGCCCTCCGCGCGGTCGAGGATCTCCCGCACGACGCGGACGGTGGGGCCGTCGAGAACCCGGCCGAGCTCGTCGAGGAGCGCCTTGCCTCGTCCGATCCGGCCGAGCGCACCGAGGCCGAGGAGCGATCCGAGCGAGTGACGCGTGAAGACCGCGCGGACCGGCTCGAGCCGACCGGGGCTTCTGGGGGTCGGGCCGCCGCCACGCAGCCCACCGAGCCCGAGCCACGCCCCCGCACGGTGGGCGAGCTCGTCGCCCTCCGGGCGAGGCAGGCGGAAGAACGCGCCGCCCGCGAGGCCGCAGAACGTGACAGCGGCGCTCCATGATCCCATCCGGGCAGCCCGAGCCTGTGTTCTGCCTGCAGGGATCATGGTCGGCGATGACCGGAGGCCCGGCCCGGCCCGGCAGGACCCGGCCCCGGGGGCCGGCCGTCCTCGCCCAGGCTCCGTGCCGCTCCGCCCGGACGCTGCACCGCTCGACGTCCATGACGCCGATCCACGTCCGGGCAGCGGGACGTTCGATTCCCGAACGGTCTCCTTCCCGAACGCGGATCAGCGGCTCCTGACCGGATCGGGGCAGGTCCTCGCGCTGTGACCGCCGTCGCGGCCTAGGCTGGAGGGGTCCGTCAGAGCCGCCCGCCCGAGGAGATCCGTGCCCGCCCCGACGAGCGCACAGCCCACGTCGCGGGACGGCCTACCCGGGCGCGCCCGCCTGGTGGTGCTCGCCTCGGGCTCCGGCACCCTGCTGCAGGCGCTGCTCGACGCCGCGCGCGACCCGGCCTACCCGGCGGAGGTCGTCGCCGTCGGGACCGACCGTCCGGGCGTCGAGGCGCTGAACCGGGCCACCCGCTCCGGCGTCCCCGCCTTCACCGTGCGGCCCGCCGAGCACCCGGACCGCCCGGCGTGGGACCGCGCGCTGCTGGCCGCCGTCCTGGAGCATCGGCCGGACCTCGTCGTCAGCGCGGGGTTCATGCGGATCCTCGGCGCGCCGTTCCTCGACGGCATCGGCCGCCCCGTCGTCAACACCCACCCGGCGCTGCTGCCCGCGTTCCCCGGCGCGCACGCCGTCCGCGACGCCCTCGCCCACGGCGTCACGGTCACCGGGACCACCGTCCACCTGGTCGACGCCGGCGTGGACACCGGGCCGATCCTGGCCCAGGAGGCCGTCCCCGTGCTGCCCGGCGACACCGAGGCCGAGCTGCACGAACGCATCAAGATCGCGGAGCGGCGGTTGCTCGTGGCCACCGTCGCGACGCTGAGTACCGGAAAGACGCTGTGCAACCGAGAGGCGAGAGTCCAGTGAGCGAACGCAGGCCGGTCAAGCGGGCCCTGATCAGCGTCTACGACAAGGCCGGGCTGCTCGACCTGGCGACCGGGCTGCACGCCGCGGGCGTGGAGATCGTCTCGACCGGCTCGACCGCGCAGCGGATCGCCGACGCCGGGGTCCCCGTCACTCCCGTCGAGGAGCTGACCGGGTTCCCGGAGTGCCTCGACGGCCGCGTCAAGACCCTGCACCCGCGCGTGCACGCCGGCCTGCTCGCCGACACCCGCAAGCCGGAGCACCTCGAGCAGCTCGAGCAGCTGGGCATCGCGCCGTTCGACCTGCTCGTCTCGAACCTCTACCCGTTCACCGAGACCGTGGCGTCGGGCGCGACGCCGGACGAGTGCGTCGAGCAGATCGACATCGGTGGGCCCGCGATGGTCCGGGCGTCGGCGAAGAACCACGACAGCCTCGCCGTGGTCACCGACCCCGCGAAGTACGCCTGGGCGCTCGAGCAGATCGCCGCCGGCGGGTTCGTGCTGGAGGACCGGCGCCGGCTCGCGGCCGAGGCGTTCCGGCACACCGCGGCCTACGACGTCGCCGTCGCCTCCTGGATGGGGTCGGTGCTGGTCGGCGGCGAGTCGGCCTTCCCGGAGTGGGCGGGCGCGACGTGGACCCGCAAGGCCACCCTCCGCTACGGCGAGAACCCGCACCAGGCCGCCGCGATCTACACCTCCGAGGCCGGCGGGACGGGGCTGGCCCGCGCCGAGCAGCTGCACGGCAAGGAGATGTCCTACAACAACTACGTCGACGCCGACGCCGCCTGGCGCGCCGCGCACGACCACGGCGACCGGCCGTCCGTCGCGGTGATCAAGCACGCCAACCCGTGTGGGATCGCGGTGGGCGCCGACGTCGCCGAGGCCCACCGCAAGGCCCACGCCACCGACCCCGTCAGCGCGTACGGCGGCGTGATCGCGACCAACCGCGAGGTGTCGGTCGAGATGGCGCAGCAGGTCAAGGACGTCTTCACCGAGGTCGTGGTGGCCCCCGGGTTCGCGCCCGAGGCGCTGGAGATCCTGCGGGCGAAGAAGAACATCCGGCTGCTGCGGATCGACGGCGAGGTCGCCCGGCACGGCGCCGAGATCCGCCCGATCAGCGGCGGCCTGCTGATGCAGCAGCGCGATGCCGTCGACGCCCCGGGCGACGACCCCTCCTCCTGGAAGCTGGTCGCCGGTGAGGCCGCGGACGAGCAGACCCTCGCCGACCTGGCGTTCGCTTGGCGCGCCTGCCGCGCGGTGAAGTCCAACGCGATCCTGCTCGCGTCGGACGGCGCCGCGGTCGGCGTCGGGATGGGGCAGGTCAACCGGGTCGACTCCTGCCGGCTCGCGGTCACCCGGGCCGGGGAGCGGGCGCGCGGCGCGGTCGCGGCCTCCGACGCCTTCTTCCCCTTCCCCGACGGCCTCGAGGTGCTGATCGAGGGCGGCGTCAAGGCCGTCGTGCACCCGGGCGGCTCGATCCGGGACGACCAGGTGACCGCCGCGGCCGCCGAGGCGGGCGTGACGCTCTACCTCACCGGCACCCGGCACTTCGCCCACTGATCCCGCCGGCGGGCGGCGACATGCCGTCCGCCGCGTGATGGCGATGTCGCGGCTCGGACTGTCCGGTTGCGCTCGAAATGATCATGTGGTGCCGCCAGCCCGAGTGTCGCCCCGTCGGCCAGAGCGTCACCGTGCTGCTGTCGGGCCTCGCAGTGAGGTGGCGCTCGGAACGATCTTGTGCTCGGGCGCCCTACCGGTCCACCCGATCGCGGGTTGAGGGCGTCGGTGGGCTGGGTTAGAGTTCGAACAAAGGTTCGAACGCCGTCTTCCCCGCGGCGTGCCCGTCGTGCGGGGGAGGTGTGTCGTGAGCTGCCGTCAGGCTGCCCGCGCCGTCCGTGTCCCATCACATCGTGAGCCGGTGTCGCGCGCGGCACCGGTGCCGCTGCGGTGGCCACGGCGGCCCTGTCGGCGACCGATCCGCCCCGCACACCGGCCGGCCAGGCCAGGTCGGCAGGCTGTACACCCCTTTCGCCCCGGCGCACCCGCTCCGGCCGGCCTGCACACCCGAAGCGACGCCGCACGGGCTGTCGATGAGGTGTGCGGCTGCGACAGAGGGTGTGCGAAGTTCGTGCCTTCGCCCTCTCGAGGTGTCTTCCGAGTCGGGGCGACGGTGCGGCGTGGGTGAGCCCTGGGCGCTCGACCCGGATCCCTGGCCGGTCGACGGGCCGGGGTACGGGGAGGGCGAGGACCCGGAGGGCGGCGTGATCGTGGGGAGCGGGCGCCCGCCCGCCGACCCGCGCACCCGGAACCTGCGGGTCCACGGAGCGGGGCGTCCGGTCCGGTCCGGCCGGCCGGTGGGGCCGGGTGGATCGGGCGGGGAGAGTGCCGCCGAGCGGCTCGCGACGGCTCGCGGGCTGCTGCGTCGGATGGAGAACCGCTCGTCCGCGGCGGCCCGACCCGCGCCGGCACCGGGCGACGACGGTCGGGTCCTCCCGGTCGTCGCCCCGCTGGCCCCGCTGCTGCCCGGGGGCGGGCTGCGGCGCGGCTCCACCGTGTCGGTCTCGACCGGCCCGGGATCGACGTCCCTGCTGTTCGGGCTGCTCGCCGAGGCCTCGGCCGAGGGCGCGTGGGCGGGCGTGGTCGGCGCGCCGGGGCTCGGCGCGGTCGCCGCCGCGGAGGCCGGGATCCGGCTCGAGCGGCTCGCGCTGGTGCCCCGGCCCGGCGCGGACCTCGTCGCGATCACCGCCGCGCTGCTCGACGGGTTGGACCTCGTCGTGGTCGCGGGCGCCGAGCGGGCGGGGGTGCGCGCGGCCGACCGGGAGCGGCTGGAGGCGCGGGCCCGGCAGCGCGGTGCGGTGCTGCTCGCGCTGGGTGCCTGGCCGGGCGCCGATCTGGTCCTCGGGTGCTCGCAGGTGGAGTGGCGGGGCGTCGCGCGGGGCGCGGGCCGGTTGCGCTCGCGGTGCGCGGTGGTGCGGTCGACCGGCCGCGGCACGGGTGCGTCCGGGCGTGAGACGGAGCTGCTGCTCCCGGGGCCCGGCGGTGCGGTCGCGGAGCGCGAGGAGATCCGCCGCTCCCCGATGGTCGACGAGCCGGCGGAGATCCCGGTGGTCCGGGCGGCGGTCTCGTGAGCACCCCCCACGATCGACGGCGGCCTCGCCCGGCGGCCGGCCGCCTCGAAGATCACTGTCTCGGACCGATGCGCGCCGCTCATGGCCGTGAACGGTCCCGATCGGTGATCACGACGCTGCAGGTGTCGCAAGATCGCCGCCCCGGACCGACACGCGCCACCGACAGCCGTGGACGGTCCCGGCCGGTGATCATGTGCCCCACCACCACGACTCCGCAGATTCCGGGCCGTCACCCACGTCGGGAGGACCCCCATGGCTGAGCCCGGCGAGCGGGTGCTGGCGTTGTGGTCCCCGGACTGGCCCGTGACCGCGGCGATGCAGGCCGCGCACGTCCCGGCCCACCGTCCCGCGGCGGTGTTCCTGGCCAACCGCGTGGTGGCCTGCTCGGCGGGTGCGCGGGCGGCGGGGGTGCGGCGCGGGTTGCGCCGGCGGGACGCCCAGGCGCGGTGCCCCGAGCTCGCCGTCCTGGCCCCGGACCCGGACCGGGACGCGCGGCTGTTCGAGCCGGTGGTCGTCGCCGTCGAGGAGCTGGCCCCGGGGGTGGAGGTGGTCCGGCCCGGCCTGCTGGCGCTCCCGGCCAGGGGCCCGGTCGGGTTCTTCGGCGGCGAGCGCGAGGCGGCCGAGCGGTTGATCGACCAGGTCGCCGCGCGCACCGGGGTGGAGTGCCAGACCGGGTTCGCCGACGGGCTGTTCGCCGCCGTGCTCGCCGCCCGCCGCGGGGTGGGGGTCGAGCCCGGCCGCAGCGCGGAGTTCCTCGCCCCGCTCGGGGTGGAGGAGCTCGACCGCGAGCCCGACGTCGACCGCTCCGAGCTGGTGGACCTGCTGCGGCGGCTGGGCCTGCGCAGCCTCGGCGCGTTCGGGGCACTGGCCCAGGCGGACGTCGCCTCCCGGTTCGGCGCCGACGCCGTCCTCGCCCACCGACTCGCCCGCGGCCTGGACCCGCGCCCGCCCGTGCGCCGGTGCCCGCCCGAGGAGCTCGCCGTCGCGATCGAGCTGGACCCGCCGGTCACGCGGGTCGACGCGGCCGCGTTCGCCGCCCGCTCGCTGGCCGAGCAGCTGCACCACACCCTGGCCGGGCACGGCCTCTCCTGCACCCGGCTGGGGGTGTGGGCGCGCACCGAGGGCGGGGAGGAGCTGCTGCGGGTCTGGCGCTGCGCCGAGCCGCTCACCCCGTCCGGGACGGTCGACCGGGTGCGCTGGCAGCTCGACTCGTGGCTGACCCGGGGCGGCTCCGGCGCCGTCGTCGAGCTGCGGCTCACCCCGGAGGAGACGGTCACCGCGGGGGCGCTGCAGCTCGGCCTGTGGGGCGACGTCGGCGAGGCGGACGAGCGGGCCGGGCGCGCGCTGGTCCGGGTCCAGGCGCTGCTCGGTCCGGAGTCCGTGGTCACCGCGGTCCTCGCCGGCGGCCGTGACCCGGACGAGCGGGTCCGGTACGTCCCGTGGGGCGACGACCGCGAGCCCGGTTCCCGTGCCGCCGGGCCCCTCGAGGGCCCGCCCGCCGAGCCGCCGGTCGAGGGGTTCGGTCCGTACCCGGACGGCCCGACGGCCGGGCTGCGGGTGGTCGGCGGCGAACCGGTGCCCGTCCTCGACCCGGTCCTCGAACCCGCCCCGCTCCCGCGGGAGACCCCGCGCGGCTTCGCGCCCGACGCCCCCGAGGCCGCGCTCCGGGGCACCGCCCCGACCGCGACCCGGGGGCCGGCCGCCCGCAAGCCCGGCCGGTCGCGGCCGATCCGGACCGGCAAGGCCGCGCGGGACCCCGTCCCTGCCTGGCCAGGCCGTCTCCCGGCGCCGTCGCCGGCGACCGTGCCGGAGGAGCCCATCCCGGTCGAGCTGCACACCGCCGAGGGCAGGCCGGTCGGCCTGCACGAGGCCGGCATGCTCGCGGCCGACCCGCACCGGCTGCTGCTCACCGGGCACCCGCCGCGCGAGGTCCGGGACTGGGCGGGGCCCTGGCCGGTACGCCGGCGATGGTGGTCGGCCGACGGCCTCACGGGGTCTCGGCTGCAGGTCGAGCTGGCCGACGGGGTGGCCCTGCTCCTGCTCTACCGGGAGGAGCGGTGGTGGGTCACCGGCATCTACGACTGACGGCGCCACGACCGGCGGCCCCACGACCGGCGGCCCCACGACCGGCGGCCCCACGACCGGCCGCCCGACGACCGGCGGTCCGACGACCGTCCCTGCGACCGCCGCTACGACTGCCGCTGGGGCACCCCGGTCAGGTCGAGGGCGAACCGGCCGACCGTGCCCGCGAGGGCGTCGACGTTGCGGTCCAGCGCCGTGCGGTCGACGTTGGCCGTGGTGTCGCAGGCCTGGTGGTAGCAGGCGTCGTACGGACGGTCCGCCTGGCCGCCCCACTGCTGGGCCTGCTGCGCCGACTTGCGCTCCTCGGCCCCGGTGAACAGGCCGCCCGAGGGGATGCCGGCGGCGATGAACGGGCCGTAGTCGGAGCGGCCGTCGAAGTCGGTGCCCGACCCCTGCACGCCCAGGGCCGAGAGCTGCTCGAGCAGCACCTGCTCCACGGCCGCCGAGCCCTCGGGGCCCGGGCCGGCGCCCTGCTTGTCCGAGTCGTCGCCGTCGTAGACGAGGTAGCCGGCGTTCGGCGAGCCGACCATGTCCAGGTTCACGTACAGCGCGATCTTCTGCCGGTCGGCGGGAGCGAGCCCCTCGACGTACCGGGTGGAGCCGACCAGCCCGAGCTCCTCGGCGCCCCACCAGGCGAAGCGGACGGCGTTGGCCACCGGCGGCGTCGGGCCGAGCGCGGTCGCGAGCTCCAGCAGCGAGGCCGTGCCGGTGCCGTTGTCGTTGATCCCCGGCCCCTCCGGCACCGAGTCGAGGTGCGCCCCGGCCATCACGACCCGGTTCGGGTCGCCGGTCGTGGTCTGCGTGATCACGTTGCGACTCACGGTGTCCCGCGTGGTGGTGGTCAGCAGCAGGGTGACCGGCGTGCCGCCCTTCGTCGCGAGGTCGGCGCCCGCGGACGCGGTCACACCCGTGGTCGGCACGGTCTCGGTGGACTCGCCCAGCGTGCCGTCGAGCCGCTCGTTCTCGGTGTTGACCACGACCAGCCCCGCGGCGCCCGCCCTCTTCGCGTTCTCGGACTTGGCGCCGAAGGGGCAGGTGCCGCGCTTGACCAGCGCGATCGCCCCGGCGGGCATGCCCGCGAAGTCCTCGGCCTCGCAGCCGGAGGTGGCGTCTTGGGCGACGACGTGCAGCGGCGCGGTCAGCCCGCCCGCCGGGGTGGAGGGGGAGAAGCTCATGACGGTGGACTCGACGGTGCGGCCCTCGACGGTCAGCCGCTGGTCCTGCACGGAGAAGGCGCGGACGTCGAAGGTCGGGGTGTCCACGGTGAACCCCGCGTCGCGCAGCGTCCGGGCCACGTAGTCCACGCTGGCGTCGTAGCCGGGGGTGCCGAGGGCGCGGTTGCCGCCGTTCGCGTCGGCGATCTGCTGCAGCCGTTCCAGGTGGGCGAAGGCGCCGTCGCCGCTCACGGTGGACATGAGCCGGGCGGGCAGGCCCGGATCGGGCGCCACCGCCGTTGCCGACGGTGGTGCGGGTGCGGTGGGCGCCGCGGAACACCCCGCGAGCACGAGCGCCGCGAGCCCGGCCACCGTCGCCGCCAGTCGTCGTCCCCGCATGGCTCCCCCTCCGTCACCGTGTCGTCGCACAGTGTCCGGCATGGGTGGGGTGCGCGCCGATCACCCCGATCGGGTGGGTCGCCCGGAGCGGTCGGGGTCCACGGGTGCCGCACGGGCGCAGCACAGGTGTTTCTCAGGTGGTGGGAGTGGACTGATCACAGCATCACGGACGTCGTCGGAGCTGGTGACGGAGCCCCGACGACCGCCGGACGCGTGCGACCGGACGCTGGGGAGCCCCCGGTACCGCGCCGCCGGCAGGCCCGGATGACGCCGGTCGGGGGCTGGGGAGCGGCCCGGCCGGCGTCGTCCGGCGGACGACCGGGGTGGGCGTCGATCACGTGGTGGAGGTCGCGAGGCTCCCGAGGGTGCCCGCGGCGGCGTCGCCGAAGCGGTCCAGGGCGACGCGGTCGACGTTGGTGAGGGTGTCGCAGGCCGTGTGGTAGCAGCCGTCGAACACCTGGCCCGCGGTACCGCCCCACTTCGCGGCCTGGTCGGGGGTCTTGACCTGCTCGTCGCCCGCCAGCAGGCCCGCGCTCGGGATGCCGGCCTTCACGAAGGCCGCGTAGTCCGACCCGTCGTCGAACTCCAGGGTGTCCGGCGCGGCCCCCAGCCCCGTCAGCCGGGCCACGAGGTCACGGCTGGCCGGCTCGTCGCCCTGCACGAAGTAGCCCGCGTTCGGCGAGGCCGTCATGTCGAGGTTGAGGTAGAGCGCGATCGCGCGGCGGTCGGCCGCGGACAGCGAGTCGACGTACCCCTGCGAGCCCTCGAAGTCGCGCTCCTCGGCGCCCCAGAACGCGAAGCGGACGGCGCGGCCCACCGGCGGCGAGCCGCCCATCTTCGTGGCGATCTCCAGCAGGTTCGCCACCCCGGTGCCGTTGTCGTTGATGCCGGGGCCGTCGCGCACCGAGTCCAGGTGGGCACCGGCGAGGACGACCTGGCCGGGATCCCCGGTGCGGGTCTGCGCGATCACGTTGCGGTGCTGCGCGTCCCGGAAGGTGAACGTCGGGGTGGTGACGTCGAAGCCGGCCCCGCGCAGCACCTCGGCGACGTGGTCGACGGCCGCGTCGTAGCCCGGGCGCCCGGTGGCCCGGTTGCCGCCGTGGGCGTCGGCGATCCGCTGCAGCTCGCCGAGCTGGGCATACGCTCCGTCGCCGCTGACCTCGGCCACGAGCCCGTCCGCGAAGGCGGACGGCACGGGCGACGGCGACGGGGGCGTGGCGGCGGAACAGGCCACCGCGAGTCCCGCGAGCAGGGCGGCGAGGCCGGTGCGCACGATCCTGGTGTGTGGCGCCCGGTGGCGGTGGTCGACCATGAGCCTCCGATCGACGGTCCCTCACCCGGATCATGGGGACCGGACGGTGATCCCGCCACTCGAATAGTGGCGTTCACGTCGGCGGCAAGGTCTAGCGTCGCCGGCGGGAGGGGGACGGACGATGCGGATCGGCGAGCTGGCGGAGCGGGCCGGGGTGAGCCCCCGGGCGTTGCGGCACTACGAGGAGCTCGGGCTGCTGCCTGCGCGACGGCGGGCGAACGGCTACCGCACCTACGGCGAGGAGGACCTGCGGGCGCTCGCCGAGATCCGCGCGTTGGTCGGGCTGGGCCTGTCCCTGGAGGAGACGCGGCCCTTCGTCGAGTGCCTCCGCGCGGGCCACCCGAGTGGCGCGAGCTGCGCCGACTCGATCGCGGTGTACCGGCTGAAGCTCGCCGAGGTCGACGCGTCCCTGGCCCGGCTCGGTGCGGTGCGCGCCGAGCTCGAGGCGCAGCTGCGGTCCGCGCTGCGCGAGCGGGCACCGGTACCCCGGTGTGAACTGTCCGTGGAGGAACCGTGATCGAGATCGTCACCGACGAGACCTTCGAGGCCCGGGTGCTGCGCGCGCCGGGGCCGGTGCTGGTCGACTTCACCGCGACCTGGTGCCCGCCCTGCCGGATGATCAAGCCCGTGCTGGCCGAGCTCGCGGTCGAGCTGGCGGGGCGGCTGGAGGTCGTCGCGCTCGACGTCGACGACTCCCCGAAGGCCGCGGCCGCGGCCGGGGTGATGGGCATGCCGACGCTGAGCCTGTACGTCGACGGGCGGGTGGTCACGCAGGTCGTCGGGGCGCGGCCGAAGGCGGCGGTGCGGGCGGCGGTGGAGCCGTTCCTGCCTGTGGACAACTCCGTCGCGACGGCCCGTTAGAACGGATGTTCGAGTACGCTCCGGGGCATGGGATGGAGCAACCCGGACGTCACCTGGCGGGAGCTGGAGGCCGCGCTGTCGGGCCGCGTCGGCTCGAGCCTGCGCGGCGGCCCGGAGGCCGACGGCGGCGACTCGCCGGCGTGGTCGCGCAAGCGTGAGCCGTACGAACCGCCGCCCGCGCACGCGGGTCCGGTGGAGGAGACCGTCCCGTACGCGGAGCTGCACTGCCACTCCAACTTCAGCTTCCTCGACGGGGCGAGCCATCCCGAAGAGCTGGTCGAGCGGGCCCACGAGCTCGGCCTCGAGGCGATCGCGCTCACCGACCACGACGGGATGTACGGCGTGGTCCGCTTCGCCGAGGCCGCGCGCGAGCTGGGCGTGCGCACGGTCTTCGGCGCCGAGCTGAGCCTCGGGCTGCCCGCTCCGCAGAACGGTGTGCCGGACCCGGAGGGCAGCCACCTGCTGCTGCTCGCGCGCGGCCCGGAGGGCTACGGGGCGCTGTGCCGCACGATCAGCGCCGCGCAGCTGCGCGGGGCGGAGAAGGGCCGCCCGGTGTACGACCCGGTGGAGGTCGTCGAGGACACCCGCGGCCGGGTCGTCGCGCTCACCGGGTGCCGCAAGGGCACGGTCCAGCAGGCGCTGCGGGCGGGTGGGCCCGCAGCGGCCGCGGAGGCGCTGCGCGGGCTGGTCGAGCGGTTCGGCCGGGAGAACGTGGCCGTCGAGCTCACCCACCAGGGCCTGCCCACCGACACCGAGCGCAACGACCTGCTGGCCGGGCTGGCGGCCGAGGCCGGCGTCCCGACCGTGGCCACCACCGGGGCGCACTACGCCACGGCCGACCGGTTCCCGCTGGCGTCGGCGTTGGCGGCGGTCCGCGCCCGGCGCAGCCTCGACGAGGCGGACCCCTGGCTGCCCGCCGCCGGCGGGGCGCACCTGCGCGGCGGCGCGGCCATGGCGGCCCGGTTCGAGCGGCGGTACCCGGGCGCGGTGGGCCGGGCGGCGGAGCTGGGCCGGGAGCTGGCCTTCGAGCTGCAGCTGGTGGCACCGGACCTGCCGCCCTTCGACGTGCCGCCGGGGGAGACGGAGGCGACCTGGCTGCGCGCGCTGACCTGGCAGGGCGTCGCGAAGCGGTACGGCAGCCGCGCGGAGAACCGGTTCGCCGCGGACATGGTGGCGCACGAGCTGGCGATCATCGAGGCCAAGAACTTCCCGGGCTACTTCCTGATCGTGGCCGACATCGTGGCCTTCTGCCGGCGGGCCGGGATCCTCTGCCAGGGCCGGGGCTCGGCCGCGAACTCCGCGGTCTGCTACGCGCTGGGCATCACCAACGTCGACGCGGTGCGCCACGGCCTGCTCTTCGAGCGGTTCCTCTCCCCGGACCGGGACGGCTACCCGGACATCGACCTCGACATCGAGTCGGGCCGGCGCGAGGAGGTGATCCAGTACGTCTACCAGCGGTACGCGCGCACGCACGCGGCCCAGGTGGCCAACGTGATCACCTACCGGCCGCGGTCGGCGGTGCGGGACATGGCGAAGGCGCTGGGCTTCTCGCCCGGCCAGCAGGACGCGTGGAGCAAGCGGATCGAGCGCTGGACGGGGCTGGACACCGAGACCGTCCCGGAGGACCTGCCCGTGCCGGTGCTGGCCCTGGCCGACCAGCTGCTCGGCTTCCCGCGGCACCTCGGGATCCACTCCGGCGGCATGGTGATCTGTGACCGGCCGGTGTCCGAGGTCGTGCCGGTGGAGTGGGCGCGGATGGAGGACCGGACCGTCGTCCAGTGGGACAAGGACGACTGCGCGGCCGCCGGGCTGGTCAAGTTCGACCTGCTCGGGCTGGGGATGCTCACCGCGCTGCACCTGATGATGGACCTGGTCGAGGAGCACGAGGGGTACGAGGTCGAGCTGCACGAGCTCGGGGAGAGCGACCCGGCGGTGTACGAGATGCTGCAGCGGGCCGACTCGGTGGGCGTGTTCCAGGTCGAGTCCCGGGCGCAGATGGCCACACTGCCCCGGCTCAAGCCGCGCGAGTTCTACGACCTGGTCGTCGAGGTGGCGCTGATCCGGCCCGGGCCGATCCAGGGCGGCTCGGTGCACCCGTACATCCGGCGGCGCAACGGGCTCGAGGAGTGGGAGTACGACCACCCGCTGCTGGCGGGCGCGCTGGAGAAGACCCTCGGCGTGCCGCTGTTCCAGGAGCAGCTCATGCAGATCGCGGTCGACGTGGCGGGCTTCTCCGCCGCCGACGCGGACGAGCTGCGCCGCGCCATGGGGTCCAAGCGCTCCACGGAGAAGATGGAGCGGCTGCGGGAGCGGTTCTTCGCGGGGATGGCGACCCGGGGGATCCCGGACGACGTCGCGGAGACGATCTTCCGGAAGATGCTGGCCTTCTCCAACTTCGGTTTCCCGGAGAGCCACTCGATCAGCTTCGCGTCGCTGGTCTACTACAGTTCCTGGTTCAAGCTCTACCACCCGGCGGCCTTCTGTGCGGCGCTGCTGAACTCCCAGCCGATGGGCTTCTACTCCCCGCAGTCACTGGTCGCCGACGCCCGGCGGCACGGGGTCCGGGTCCGCGGGCCGGACGTCAACGTCGGCGGCGCCGCCGCGATCCTCGAGCCGGACGAGGAGAGCGCCGGGGGGCGGGCGATCCGCACCGGGCTGCGCGAGATCCGCACGGTCGGCACCGAGCTCGCCGAGGAGATCGAGGCCGAACGGGAGCGCGGGGGCCCGTACCGGGACCTCGCCGACCTGGCCCGCCGGGTGCGGCTCACCGGGCCGCAGGCGGAGGCGCTGGCCACCGCGGGGGCGTTCGGCTGCTTCGGGATCGAGCGGCGGGCCGCGCTGTGGGCGGCCGGTGTGGTCGCGGCGGTGCGGCCGGAGCACCTGCCGGGCAGCGCGGTCGGGCTGGCGGCGCCCGCGCTGCCGGGGATGACGGAGGTGGAGGAGACCGTGGCGGACGTCTGGGCCACGGGGGTCTCGCCGGACAGCCATCCGCTGCAGCACCTGCGCACGGAGCTCGAGGGGCTGGGCGCGGTCCGGATCGACCGGCTGGACGAGGTGGCGCGGAGGGCGGGCGCCGGGGAACGGGCGGACCTGGGCGATCCGTTCGACCCGGACAACCCCCCGCCGCGGGTGCTGGTCGGCGGCCTGGTCACGCACCGGCAGCGGCCGGCGACGGCCCGCGGGGTCACGTTCGTGAACCTGGAGGACGAGAGCGGGATGCTCAACGTCACCTGCTCGGAGGGGCTGTGGGCGCGCTACCGCACGGTCGCGCTGGGCAGCGCGGCGTTGCTGGTCCGCGGCCGGCTGGAGCGGAGCCCCGAGGGCGTGCTCAACCTGGTCGCGGACCGGTTGCAGCGGTTGCCGCTGAAGGTGGCGGTGAAGTCGCGGGACTTCCGGTGAGCGGCCCCACCGGAAGCCCCACGAGGTCTCGGAGTCGGCGGTGCAGCGGGTCAGCGCACCAGCGGCGCGCCCATCGGCCGGGCGCGTCCGCCCAGCTCCTGCGTCATGCCGTCGACGAAGATGTACACGGCGGTGAGGCAGAACAGCGCCGCGGTGATCCCGGCGATGGTGAGCAGGCCGGTCGAGCCGTTCAGCGTGGCCGTGAGCACCAGCGCCACCGTGATCGTGACCAGCGCGAACAGGGTGGTGAAAGCCAGCGGCAGACGCAGCGTGGCCAGGGTGAGCACCGCGAACACCGCGAGCCAGGCGATGAGGAAGGTCCCCTGCGCGGCGGCGGCGTTCTCCGCCGGGATCTTCAGCCAGTCGTTGACCAGCGAGAGCACGAGGTAGCCGTAGCTCAGCCAGAAGGTCGCGAACACCGTGAAGATCGCGCCGACCGCGCCCTGCCCGATCCGGATCGCCCACACGCCGGCGACCAGGAGGCCCAGGACGGAGACCAGGAGCGTCATCGGGACGAGGGTGCCCACGGCGGCCGCGGGCAGGTACCCGAACAGGTACAGCGTCAGGCCGATCCCGCCGACGAGGAAGGCGGGAAGCCCGAGCAGGGCGGGGTTGCCGGTCGGTGCGGGCGGGGCGGCGGGCGCCGCGGGGCCGGCGGCGCCCGCCGGGTCGAGGGCGGGTTCGGACAGTCCGTGCTCAGTGCTCATGTCACGCTCCAGACTGGTGGGCATCCGGGAGCGGAGCGTCCAGGGCGCGGGCGAGGAGTGTGCTCCGTCACACACATTCACGTCCACATCGGTCCAGTGTGGTTTCTCAATCTGACACAGCAGGCCTCTGACCTGGGGGGAGTCGCGCGAACAGGCGAGTATGGACACGGCGCGGACACGGCCGGGACACGGTCCGGACACGGGCGGCGCGGGATCACTACTCAAAGGACGCGCGAGACGGCGTCGCGGGAACGGAGATCGCGGGGTCGATCCAGCGGTTGTGCATGCGCCGAGGAGACGGGGCGGGAACGAGCGGGGCCCGGACGCCTCGGGGCGAGACGTCCGGGCCCGGTCGCGCGACGGTGCGGCGAGGCGCAGCGCCTGCGTCACTTCACCAGCGCGTTGCCCATCGGCATCGGACGACCGCCCAGGTCCTGGGTGAAGCCGTCGAACAGGATGTAGGCGAAGATCGCGCAGAAGACCAGGGTGGTGATCCCGGCGATCGGGAAGAGACCGGTGTTGCCGGTGCTCACGCCCAGGAACGCGAGCACGAAGGTGATGTCCACGAACACGAAGCCCGCGGTGAAGGCCAGCGGCAGGCGCAGCGTCGCCAACGTGAGCAGGAGGAACACCAGGGTGAAGGACAGCAGGTAGGTCCGCTGCACGCTCGCCACGGAGGCGGCGTCGGTCACGCCCCACCAGCCGCTGGTGAGCCCGGTGAGCAGCAGCCCGAAGCTGAGCCAGAAGGCGGAGAACACGCCGAAGATCGCGGACACCGCGTTGGCGGCCACCCGGGCCGCCCACACCGAGGCGATCAGCAGGAAGAGCCCGGCGGAGAGCGAGACGATCGGGATCATGCCGCCCGGCAGGGTGGCGGTGTCCAGGTACCCGAGGAACCAGAGGCCCAGGGTGACCCCGGAGGGCAGGAAGGTGATCAGGCCCAGCAGGGCCGGGTTGGGCGCCGGGGCGGCGGCCGCCTGCGGCTCGGCAGCGGCATGCGCCCCCGCCTGCACGTCGCTTTCCACGCTCATGAAGTGCTCCTCGTCGAGTGGGCCGGCAGGGGAGTCCGTGGACGCCGGCGGTGCGATTGTGCGCGGGGTCACAGCGGCGGCGGACCCTCCGAAAGAACGGATCACGACCTCGACTTTCGCGACGCAACGCGGGGACGAGCAGGTCAGCTGACCGTCGGGGCGGGTCACGAAGGGGTGACGCGGGTTGCGCACCGGCCGGGTTGGACCCGGCGTGGGCGGCCTCTGGGAGGATGGCGGACGTGAGCGGCGGCGACCATCTGCGGGGTGACCTGCCGAGCGGTGACGAGCCGACCGCCCCGCTCCGCCGGCCGGGAACCGGCCCGTCGCAACCCGGCCCCACGCACCCCGGTCCGCACCCCGCATCACAGCAGCCCGGCCCGCCGCACCCCGCCCCGCAGCCCGGCTCGCCGCACCCCGGTCCACAGCCCGCCCCACCGCAGCCCGGCCCCCCGCGCGTCGGTCCGCTCCCGCCGCCCATCCCGCCGCCGGGCCCGCCGGAACCGAGCTCGCCGGCCCCGCCGCCGGCCGTCCACGAACGCGGCGGTGTCCGCGGCTGGCTCGAGGTCCACGGCGCGCTGCTGCTGGTGCTGCTGATCGCGCTGGGCGGCATGGTCCAGGTGCTCACCGAGCACTGGCGCCAGGGCTCCGCGCTCCTCGGCGGGTCCCTGCTGGTCGCGGCGCTGCTGCGCGGCGTGCTCCCGCCCGCGCGCGCCGGGCTGCTGGCGATCCGCGGCCGGGTGGTCGACGTCGTCTGCTACACGGTGTTCGGCATCGCCGTGCTCCTGCTCGCGCTCACGATCACCCGCGGATCGCTCACCGTGGGCTAGGTTCCCGCCATGTCACCTCGGGAGACGGACCGGAGCGAGCGGATCGTCGACACGCTCGTCGACGCGTTCTCCGACCTCATGGCGGCCGACCCGGCGGCCTTCCGCACCAAGTTCCGCAAGATGGCGGCGGACCCGTTCGCCTTCTACCGCGGGAGCGCCTGCCTGTTCTACGCCGACGTCGCCGAGCGCGAGGACCCGTGGGCGGACGAGCGGACCGGCCGGATCTGGATCCAGGGCGACCTGCACGCCGAGAACTTCGGCACCTACATGGACGGCGACGGCCGGCTGATCTTCGACGTCAACGACTTCGACGAGGCGTACATCGGCCACTTCACCTGGGACGTCACCCGCTTTGCCGCCAGTCTCGCGCTGCTGTGCTGGCGCAAGGCGATCCCCGACGACGACATCACCGAACTGGTCGGCCGCTACGCCCGGGCCTACCTCGACCAGGTCCGCGCGTTCACCGACGTCGACGACGACCGCAGCTTCTCCCTGCGTCTCGACACCTGCGACGGGCCCGTGCAGGAGGCGCTGCTGCGGGCGAAGCTCAGCACCCGCGTGGCCCTGCTCGACTCGATCACCGAGACCGAGGGCTTCGACCGGATCCTGCGGGACGGTCCCGGGGTCCGCCGGCTCGACGACGGTGAGCGCGAGCGGGTGTGCGAGGCGTTCGAGCGCTACCTCGACACCATTCCCGAGTCGAAGCGGGACTCCGGCGTCACCTACGCGATCAAGGACGTCGCCGGGAAGTCCGGCTTCGGGATCGGGTCCGCGGGCCTGCCCGCGTACACGGTGCTGGTCGAGGGCTACAACCAGGCGTTGGACAACGACGTCGTGCTGACGATGAAGCAGGGCAACGTGGCGGCGCCGTCGCGTGTGGTGCCGGAGTCGGAGGTCGCCGCGGTCTTCCACCACCACGGGCACCGCACCGTGCTGTCGCAGCGTGCCCTGCAGGCCCACGCCGACCGGCACCTCGGGTGGACCGACCTCGACGACGTGGGTTTCGTCGTCAGCGAGATCTCGCCGTACGAGTCCGACCTGGACTGGTCGGAGCTCACCGAGCCCGACGAGATCGGCCCGGTCGTGGAGTACCTCGGCCGGGCGACCGCCAAGGTGCACTGCGTCGCGGACTCCGACGCCGACGACTCGATCGTCGACTTCCAGACGGAGGAGGCGATCACGGACGTGGTCGGAGGCCGGGAGGACGAGTTCGTCGGCTGGGTCACCGACTTCGCCCACTCCTACGCCGCACAGGTCCGCGAGGACCACGCGCGCTTCGTCGACGCCTTCCGCGACGGGCGTATCCCCGGCGTCACCAGCACCTGAATACACGAACGGCACTTTCGTGCGGACCTACCGCACGAAAGTGCCGTTCGTGCAAAGAACTCAGAAGCTCGCGAGCGCCTCGTTCAGGGTCCTGCTCGGCTTCATGACGGAGTCCGTCTTGGCCTTGTCGACGTAGTAGTAGCCGCCCAGGTCGACCGGCTCACCCTGCACGCCGTTGAGCTCGCCGACGATGGTCTCCTCGGCCGCGGCCAGCTTCTCGGCCAGCGGCGCGAAGATCGCGGCGAGGTCGGCGTCCTCGGTCTGCCGCGCCAGCTCCTGCGCCCAGTACAGCGCGACGTAGAAGTGCGAGCCGCGGTTGTCCAGCTCGCCCACCTTGCGCGACGGCGACTTGCCGGTCTCGAGCAGCGTGCCGGTGGCCGCGTCGAGCGTCTTGCCGAGAACGCGGGCCCGGGCGTTGTCCGTGGCGTCGGCCAGGAACTCGAGCGAGACGGCCAGGGCGAGGAACTCGCCGAGGGAGTCCCACCGCAGGTGGTTCTCCTTGACCAGCTGCTGCACGTGCTTCGGGGCGGAGCCGCCGGCACCGGTCTCGAACAGGCCGCCGCCGTTCATCAGCGGGACGATCGAGAGCATCTTCGCGCTGGTCCCGAGCTCGAGGATCGGGAAGAGGTCGGTGAGGTAGTCGCGCAGCACGTTGCCGGTGACCGAGATCGTGTCCTCGCCCGCCTTGGCGCGCTTGAGGGTGTAGCGGGTGGCCTCGGCGACCGGGAGGATCTCGATCGTCAGGCCGTCGGTGTCCAGCTCGGCGAGCTGCGACTTCACCTTCTTGATCAGCTCGGCGTCGTGCGCGCGGGTCTCGTCCAGCCAGAACACGGCCGGCCAGCCGGTGGCGCGGGCCCGCGAGACGGCCAGCTCGACCCAGTTGCGGATCGGGGCGTCCTTGGTCTGGCAGGCGCGCCAGATGTCGCCGGCCTCGACCTCGTGCTCGAGCAGGACGGAGCCGTCGGCGTCGAGGACGCGGACGGTGCCTGCCGCCTGGATCTCGAAGGTCTTGTCGTGCGAGCCGTACTCCTCGGCCTTCTGCGCCATCAGGCCCACGTTCGGGGTGGTGCCCATGGTCGTCGGGTCGAAGGCGCCGTTCTCGCGGCAGAAGTCGACGGTCTCGGCGTAGAGCGGGGCGTAGGACGAGTCCGGGATGACGAACTTGGTGTCCTGCTGCGCGTCGTCGGCGTTCCACATCTGGCCCGACGAGCGGATCGCGGCCGGCATCGACGCGTCGATGATCACGTCCGACGGGACGTGCAGGTTGGTGATCCCGCGCGAGGAGTCGACCATCGCCAGGCGCGGCCCCGAGGTGTAGCCGGCGGAGATCGCGTCCTCGATCGCCTTCTTCTTCTCCGCGGGGAGCTTCTCCAGCGCGGTGAGGATGGAGGCGAGGCCGTCGTTGGGGTTCGCCCCGACCGAGGCGAGGTCCTCGCCGTACTGCGCGAAGACGTCCTTGAAGTAGGCCCGCACGGCGTGCCCGAACAGGATCGGGTCGGACACCTTCATCATCGTGGCCTTGAGGTGCACCGAGAACAGCACGCCCTTGTCGGCGGCGTCGGCGACCTGCTCGGCCAGGAAGGCGTTGAGCGCCGACGCGCGCATGACCGCGCCGTCGACGACCTCGCCCTCGAGGACCTTCAGGCCCTCCTTGAGAACGGTCGTGGTGCCGTCCGCCGCGGTGTGCTCGATCGACAGGGTGGTCCCGGCCGGGAGGGTCACGGACTTCTCGGAGTGCCGGAAGTCCCCGTCGGACATGGTCGAGACGTGCGACTTCGACTCCTGCGACCAGGCGCCCATCGAGTGCGGGTGCTTCTTGGCGAAGCCCTTGACCGACGACGGGGCGCGGCGGTCCGAGTTGCCCTCGCGCAGGACCGGGTTGACCGCGGAGCCCTTGACGGCGTCGTAGGCGGCGCGGGCGACCTTCTCCTCGTCCGTCTGCGGGTTCTCCGGGTAGTCAGGCACCGCGTAGCCGGCGGCCTGCAGCTCCTTGATCGCCGCCTTCAGCTGCGGGATCGAGGCCGAGATGTTCGGCAGCTTGATGATGTTGGCCTCGGGCGTCTTGGCCAGCTCGCCGAGCTCGGCCAGCGCGTCGGGCACCCGCTGGGCGTCGGTCAGCCGGTCCGGGAACTGCGCGAGGATGCGGCCGGCCAGGGAGATGTCGCGGGTCTCGACGTCGATCCCGGCCTTGCCGGCGTAGGCCTCGATGACCGGCAGGAAGGAGTGCGTGGCCAGGGCCGGCGCCTCGTCCGTATAGGTGTAGATGACCTTCATCGCTGCTTCGCGCCTCGCAAACGTGTCGCCTGGTGGGCTCCGTACGACAGGAGCACGCCGCTCCCCGCCCGACACGCTATCCCGTACGCCTGTCCTGGTGCGTGCCGAGGTCGGTGCCGGATGCCCGCGACGGTGCACGTCACACCCCCGGGAGGGCGGTCCGCTCCGCTACGGTGAGCCCGAGGGTCGTCACGGGGAGGGGTCATGGCGCTGGGGCCGAAGATCAAGGTGCCCAAGCTGGAGGCGTCGTCCTTCAAGGGCTGGGCGTTCGTGCTGATCGCCGGCACCCTGCTCGCGGTGATCGCGCTCGTGTTCCGCGGCACCGGCACCACCGGCGAGACCGGCTGCGTGATGGAGGTGCAGGGCAGCGCGCCGCTCGACGTCTACCGCAGCGCCAGCACCCAGTTCGAGCCCGTCGACACCCTGCGCGCCGGCCAGCTGGTCGACGCCGAACGCGGCGTCATCGAGAACGGCTTCCGCAAGCTCGTCGGCGACAACCGGTGGGCCGTCAACGAGCGGCTGGCCGCGACCGCGGGGAGCACGTGCTGACATCCGTCACGCATGACCGGGCGCGCTGCGGGAAGCTCTAGGCGTGCCGACCGTCAGCTCCGTGAACGTCAACGGTGTGCGGGCCGCGTCGACCAAGGGCTTCCTGGACTGGCTCGCCGGGACCGAGGCGGACGTCGTGTGCCTGCAGGAGACGCGCGCGCTGCCCGTCGACCTGCCTGCCGGGTTCCTCGCCGCAACCGCCGGGTGGCACCTGACCCTCGAGCCCGCCGCCGCCAAGGGTCGTAACGGCGTGGCGGTGCTGAGCCGGGAGGCGCCCGACGCGGTGCGGACCGGGATCGGTGCGGCCGAGTTCGCCGGCTCCGGCCGGTACGTCGAGGTCGACCTGCCCGGGCTGACCGTCGCCTCGCTCTACCTGCCCAAGGGCAGCGCCGGCACCCCGAAGCAGGAGGAGAAGGACCGCTTCCTCGCCGCGCTCGCCGCGCACCTCGCCGAACGCCGGGAGAAGGCGCTGGCGGACGGCCGGGAGATGGTCGTCGCCGGGGACTTCAACATCGCGCCCGCCGAGGCCGACATCCGCAACTGGAAGGGCAACCTCGCGCACTCCGGGTTCCTCCCGCACGAGCGCGAGTGGATCGCGACGTTGTGCGCGAGCGGCTGGACGGACGTGGTGCGCGCCGTGCACCCGGGCGTCGACGGCCCCTACACCTGGTGGTCCTACCGCGGCCGCGCCTTCGACAACGACGCCGGCTGGCGCATCGACCACGTCCTCGCCACCGCCGGACTCGCCGGCCGGGCCGAGCACGCCGTCGTCGAGCGGGCCCCGAGCTACGACACGCGCTGGTCGGACCACGCCCCGGTGACCGTGAGGTTCGGGCCGCCGTGATCCCGAGCAGGATGATCGGGGGGCGCTACGTCGTCCTCGACGGGTTGGGCGCGGGGCTGCTCGGCCCGGTCTGGCGCGCCGAGGACCGGCTGACCGGGCGCTACCTCGCCGTGCAGGAGCTGCACGTCCCCGACATGACCCCCGCCGAGCACGCGCGGTTCCGTGAGCACCTGCTCCGCGAGGCCCGGCGGATCGGGGCGCTCGCCGACCCGGGGCTGCTCGCGGTGCACGACGTCCTGTCCGACTGCGGGATCGACCACGTGGTCACCGAGCTCGCCGTCGGGACGCGGCTGAGCGACCACGTCGCCTCCGGTGGTCCGCTCGCCGCCCACGACGCGCTCGACATGGCCCGGGGGCTGCTGCGCACGCTG
This sequence comes from Pseudonocardia halophobica, assembly GCF_027922425.1. GTDB lineage: Bacteria > Actinomycetota > Actinomycetes > Mycobacteriales > Pseudonocardiaceae > Pseudonocardia > Pseudonocardia halophobica. Next base: position 210,966 of record NZ_BSFQ01000008.1, read on the forward strand.
CGCGCCGCGCACCACCGGCAGCTCGTGCACGGCGCGGTCCGGCCCGGCGCGGTCGTGCTGGGCGACGACGGCCGCATTGCGCTCGCCGACGTCGGGCTCGCGCTGCCGGCCGAGGAGGCCGGGGTGCCGATCCGCGACCAGCTCGGTCCGCACGGCGTCGTCGCGCCGGAGCGGGCGGCGGGCGGTCCCGCGACGGCCGCGGCGGACATGTGGGGGCTCGGCGCGACCCTGGCCTTCGCCGGGGCGACCGAGGAGCCGCTGTCCTCGCTGGTCGCGGCGCTGCGCACGGAGGACCCGGCGTCGAGGCCCACCGCCGACGAGGCGTTGGCCATGCTCGGCCGCAACGGCTCCACCCCCGGCACCTCCGGGCGTTCGTGGTGGAAGATCTGGGAACGCCTCCGCCCCTAGACCCGGCACGTCCCCGCGAGCCGGCAGGTCCAGCCCGCGAGTCGCGCTCTGGGCTCCCGCGAGTCGGGAGTTCTGGCACCGCGAGTCGGGAGTTCTGGCACCGCGAGTCGGGAGTTCTGGCACCGCGAGTCGGGAGTTCTGGCACCGCGAGTCGGGAGATCCGGCGCCGCGAGTCGGGAGCTACGAAGGAGCCCCGCTCAGGCGACGTCGGCGGGTGTCCCGTCCGTGATCGCGACGAGCTCGGCGAAGGTGGTCGGGAAGACCGCATGGGCGATGCCGCCCGCGGCCCACACCTCCTCGTAGGCCTCGAGCGCGCGGTCCACCAGGGTGCGCAGCGGTGCCGGATGCCCGACGGGTGCGATCCCGCCGATGGCCTGGCCGGTAGCCGTCGCGACGAAGTCCGGCTTCGCGCGGCGTACCACCGCTGCGCCGACCAGTCCTGCAACCTTCGCGGTGTCGACCCGGTGCGCGCCGGAGGTGAGGACGAGGAGCGGGTCGCCATCGGCGTCGAACACCAGCGAGTTCGCAATCGCGCCGACCTCGACGCCGAGCGCCTCCGCGGCCGCAGCGGCCGTGGTGACCACGTCGGGAAGCACCTGCATGCGCTCGACGTGCTCCTCCGCGGCGCCGCCCTCACGCAGCGCCGCGATCACCTTCTGCACCTTGGGGTGATCCTGCGCGGGCATGGCCGCATTCCAGCACGGCCCGCGCCCATGGCGGCACTCGGATTCGGAACTCCCGGCTCGCGGTGCCGGATCTCCCGACTCGCGGTGCTGGATCTCCCGACTCGCGGTGCTGGATCTGCCGACTCGCGCAGTCTCACGGGGCTGAGAGTTGGGCCCACACCCACCCGGTGGCGTCGGCGGGGTCGGTGCTGGTGCCCGGGCCGGAGGTGGGGGTGGCCCAGGTGTGGTCCCGGCCGGCGAGGACGTCCCGCGCCACGGTCCGCCCACCCGCACACGACCAGCGCGTCACGGTCGCGGACCCGGTCACGGCCGTCGCCGGGTCCGCGCAGGAGGCGGCGGCGAGGAACGGGGCCAGCGTGGCGTCGAGCGAGGCCCGCCCCGGCCGCCCGCCGATCGGCACCCGCGGGTCCGCCGTCCCGGCCACCGCGGCGACCCGCACCGGCGCGGGCTCCGCGCACGGCACCGTCAGGGCCCCGGCGACGGGTCCGATCCCGGCGAGGTCGCCCGGCCGGGCGCAGGCCCAGGCGTAGCTGAGCATGGCGCCGTTGGAGAACCCCACGGCGTACACCCGCCGCGGGTCGGTCCGCTCCCGTTCGGTGAGCGCGGCGGCGAGTTCGTGCAGGTAGCCGACGTCGTCGACGCCCCGGGCGGCCGAGCTCCCGCAGCACGTGCCCGCGTTCCACGTCCAGTCGAGGCCCTCCGGGTACGCGACGACCACGCCCTCCCGCTCCGCCAGCTCGTCCCACCCGGTCAGGGAGCGCATGCCCTCGGCGGTACCGGTCGCGCCGTGCAGCACGAGCACGAGCGGCGCCCCGGGCCCGGCGGACGCGGGATGGTGGACGAGCGTGGTGCGGTCGCCCTGCGGTGTGGCGAGGGTGACGGTGCCGTCGGCCGCCGGGACGTCCGCACACGCCGCCACCAGCACGGCGAGCAGCACGAGGACGCCGGCACGGAGGCGCACGCGCCGAGGATAGGTCCCCGCGGTATTCCCGGCCGGTCCTGTGATGATCCCGCAGGTCGACCGGGGCGGCGGGCCGGACATAGTGTGGGCGGATGGCCGAGATGCTCCCCGAGCCCGTGCCCGCCGACGCGCCGGAGAACCCCGCCGTCCCCGCCCGCCCCGCCGAACCCGCCCCGTCGGAGTCCGCCGTGCGCCGCGCCCTCCGCCGGGCGCGCGACGGCGCCGTGCTCGACGTGACCGAGGCGGCGGTCCTCCTGGCCGCGCAGGGCGAGCAGCTCGACGCGTTGCTCGCCGCCGCGTCGACCGTGCGGGACGCCGGGCTGGTCGACGCCGGCCGCCCCGGCGTGGTCACGTACTCGCGGAAGGTCTTCATCCCACTGACCCGCCTGTGCCGGGACCGGTGCCACTACTGCACCTTCGCGACGGTCCCGCACCGCGTCCCCGCGGCGTTCCTCGAGCGCGACGAGGTGCTGGAGATCGCGCGGGCCGGCGCGGCGCAGGGCTGCAAGGAGGCCTTGTTCACGCTCGGGGACCGGCCCGAGGACCGCTGGCCGGCGGCGCGCGAGTGGCTGGACGAGCGCGGCTACGACTCGACGCTGGACTACGTCCGGGCCTGTGCGATCGCGGTGCTGGAGGAGACCGGCCTGCTGCCGCACCTCAACCCCGGCGTGCTGTCGTGGGAGGAGCTCACGCGGCTCAAGCCGGTCGCCCCGTCCATGGGCATGATGCTGGAGACGACCGCGACCCGGCTCTGGTCGGAGAAGGGCGGCCCGCACTACGGCAGCCCGGACAAGGAGCCGGCCGTCCGGCTGCGGGCGCTGACCGACGCCGGACGCGTGGGCGTGCCGTTCACGACCGGCATCCTGATCGGCATCGGGGAGACCCGCGCCGAGCGCGCGGACTCGATCTTCGCGATCCGCTCGGCGGCGCGGGCGCACGGGCACGTCCAGGAAGTCATCGTGCAGAACTTCCGGGCCAAGCCCGACACGGCGATGGCAGGCGACCCCGACGCCGACCTCGAGGAGCTCGCGGCGACGATCGCGGTGACCCGGCTGGTGCTGGGCCCGAAGATGCGCGTGCAGGCCCCGCCGAACCTGGTCGGCGAGGAGTTCGCCCTGATGCTGCGGGCCGGGATCGACGACTGGGGCGGCGTCTCGCCCGTCACGCCGGACCACGTGAACCCCGAGCGGCCGTGGCCGGTCATCGAGGAGCTCGCGGCGCGCTCGGCCGAGTCGGGCTTCACGCTGCGGGAGCGGCTCACGGCCTACCCGAAGTACGTGCTGGCCGGCTCGCCGTGGATCGACACCCGGCTGCACGCGCACGTCGCGGCGCTTGCCGACCCGGAGACCGGGCTGGCGGACGAGCAGGCCGTCGTGGAGGGGCGGCCGTGGCAGGAGCCCGACGGCGGGTTCGAGTCGACCGGTCGCACCGACCTGCACAGCACCATCGACACGACCGGGCGCACGGGGGACCGGCGCGGGGACTTCGCGTCGGTGTACGGCGACTGGGACGAGCTGCGCGACGAGCTCGCCGCCCAGCGGTCACGGGCTCCCGAGCGGCTGACGGGCGATGTCCGCGCCGGGCTGGACCTGGCCGCGTCGAACCCGGCGGGGCTGCTCGACCCGGCCAATGAGGCGGCGGCCATGGCGGTGCTGACGGCCGAGGGTCCGGCGCTGGAGGAGCTGGCCCGGCTCGCCGACGACGTCCGGCGGCAGGTCAACGGCGACGAGGTCACCTACGTCGTCAACCGCAACATCAACTTCTCCAACGTCTGTTACGTCGGCTGCCGGTTCTGCGCCTTCGCCCAGCGCGAGCGCGACGCCGACGCCTACCGGCTCTCCCTGCCGGAGATCGCCTCGCGCGCGGTCGAGGCCGCCCGGGACGGCGCGACGGAGGTGTGCGTGCAGGGCGGGATCGACCCGCAGCTGCCGGTGACCTTCTACGCCGACCTGGCCCGCGCGGTGCGCGAGGCCGTGCCGGGGATGCACGTGCACGCCTTCTCGCCGATGGAGATCGTGTCCGCGGCGTCGAAGGCCGGGGTGTCGATCCGCGAGTGGCTCACCGAGCTGAAGGCCGCCGGACTCGGGTCCATCCCCGGGACCGCCGCCGAGATCCTCGACGACGAGGTCCGCTGGGTCCTCACCAAGGGCAAGCTGCCCGCGGCGCAGTGGATCGAGGTCGTGTCCGCGGCGCACGAGCTGGGGATCCCGTCCTCGTCGACGATGATGTACGGGCACGTCGACGAGCCGCGGCACTGGCTCGGGCACCTGCGCACGCTCGCCTCGATCCAGGACCGCACGGGTGGCTTCACCGAGTTCGTCCCGCTGCCGTTCGTGCACCACAACGCGCCGATCTACCTGGCGGGGATCGCCCGGCCCGGGCCCACCGAGCGGGACAACCGCGCGGTGCACGCCTTCGCGCGGCTGGCCCTGCACGGCCGGATCGACCACGTCCAGTGCTCCTGGGTGAAGCTCGGCGACGACCTCGCCGCCGACATCCTCCGCGGCGGGGCGGACGACATGGGCGGCACGCTCATGGAGGAGACGATCTCCCGCATGGCCGGCTCCGAGAACGGTTCCGAGCGCTCGGTGGAGGAGCTGACGGCGATCGCCGCGGCCGCCGGGCGTCCGGTGCGGCAGCGGAGCACGACCTACCGCGAGCCCGTCGCGAAGCTGACCCCGGCCGCCCACGCCGGGCCGACCCTGCTGCCCCTCACCCCGGCGTAGCCTGACGCGCATGGGTGTCCTCGGCGAGCTGTTCCCCGGTCCGAAGATCTCGGACGAGGCGGGCGAGTCCGGCAACGGCGAGACGTTCCGGCTGGGCCCCATCGACCTCGAGAACGGCGTGGTCCACGTCGTGCGGGCCGGTGGCGCCGAGGACGTGGGGACGGCGGTCGAGGGCGAGCCGGCGGACGCCCCCGCCGACGGGGACGGCGACTAGGAGGCCTCGGGCTCCGCGCGCGGGGCCTCGGCGGCCTCCGGCTCCCGGCCGCTCTGCGGCGCCTCTCCGTGTGGTGCGGCGCCGTGCTGCGAGTGGTCGGCGATCCGCACGGCGTTGCGGCCCGAGTCCTTGGCCCGGTAGAGCGCGCGGTCGGCGATGGCCATGGCCTGCTCGACGGTCGTGCTGGGCGCCCTGGGCACCATCGTGCCGCCCACCGAGATGCTGAGGTTGCGGATCGAGAGCGGCCCGTCCGGCGTGTCGACCGGCACGACCAGCGTGGTCACCCGCTGCCGGATCCGCTCCGCGACGGCGTGCAGCTCGGCGGCCGCGCGCTCCGCGGGCAGGCCGGGGAGCAGGACCACGAACTCCTCGCCGCCGAAGCGGCCCACCAGGTCGTCCCCCCGGACCTCGGCGCGCACGGCGTCGGCCACCGCGGCGAGCACGCGGTCGCCCGCGAGGTGCCCGTGGGTGTCGTTGACCTTCTTGAAGTGGTCCAGGTCGAGGACCAGCATCGCGAGACTCGTGCGCTCCCGCCGGGCCCGAACCATCGCCTCACCGGCGCGGGCGTTCCACGCCGTGGCGGTGAGCAGGCCGGTCTTGCCGTCCGTGGTCGCGGCGTCGGCCAGCTCGCGGAACATGACCGCCCGCTGCAGCACCAGGATCGGCACGAACGCGAACAGCACGAACCACCAGGACACGGTGAGCGTGAGCGCGAGCATGGCGCCGAGGCAGAGCGTGGCGACCTCGACCGCCACGTCGTCGAGGTGGCCGAACAGGTCCGCGGGCTTGGCGTCGGGGTTGCTCGTGGCCACGGCCAGGGCGATGAGCAGCGAGTTGACCGCGGCGTAGACGAGCGTGGCGCAGGCGAGCGCCGCCAGCCCCGCGAGGCCCGTGGACCAGGCCTCCGACCCGCCGGTCCGCTCGACGACCTCCCGCGCGGCGACCGCCGCGAGCAGCACCGTCGACGTGGTGAAGGTGTGCCGGAACAGCGGGAACCGCGCCGGTTTCCACACCCGGAACCACAGGTACGTGTAGATCACCGTGATCGTGGTCGTGGCCAGCGCGGCCGGCAGGAGCAGCGCCGCGGCGAACGTCCAGATCGTGGAGAGGTCGGTGTACGACTTCTCGCCGACCCGGCGGCGGGCGCGCTCGACGCCGGTGGCCACCTCGGTGTGCACGATGCCCGACGCGGCCAGCACGAGCGCGAGAACGGCCGAACCGGCTGTGGGCCGAAGGGCGGACCAGGACAGGGCGAGGAGCACCAACGCCAGAGTCTCCACCACGGCGAGCATCGCGATCACCCGAGTGGGCTGGGCCCACACGGCCCAACGGGTGATCCCGCACCTCCGTCGAGGTGACTGCGCCACGGGAGAGTCTCCTGTCCAGCCAAACTGGTGATGTCGGACCTGAGCGTAGTCAAACGATCACTCGATCCGGATGCCCCGAAACGGTACCGAATCGCGTGTCTCGACTACTCTGGGTAACACACGCTGTGGGCTCGTCGGGCCCGGGCCGGGCGGCGGCGCGCCGCGACCGGGCGTACCCGCCTTCGCCGGCGGTCGTTGCCCGCAGTGTCGGAGCGCACCGGCCGCCGCGGTCCGGGACCGCCGGTCACCGGTTGATCGCCGGAGCGGCCGCGGTCGTTACCGCCGGTCGGTGCGCGGGGAGGAGGGCGCCGTGCGCGACCGCGCAGGGTGGGACCCGAGACGACCCCGCGTGCCTGGTTCCCGATCGCACCCCGTGATGAACCGTTCCCTCCGTCCGTCCGTGACGCCGGGAGGGGTCCCGGGCACGATCCGACCTGGTGAGAGCCTCCGACGGGACGTACGGACCCGCAACCCGAGGAGTCGCGATGCGCAACCGCGCCTGGTGAGCAAGAGCACACGAAACGTGAGCAACCCTCTTCGACGACGAGCCCGAGGGAGGCCCGAGATGCGCAACCGCGCCTGGTGAGCGGCAGTTCCGACCGAGACCCGACGAGCGACGAGGAGACCTGACGTGCGTAACCGCGCCTGGTGAGACGAGCCGACCGAGACCCGACGACCACGAGGAGGCCCGAGATGCGTAACCGCGCCTGGTGAGACGGCAAGCCCGACAAGGCCCTGAGCAGCGAGAAGGAGGCCGGAGATGCGTAACCGCGCCTGGTGAGACGACCCGACCGAGACCCAACGACCACGAGGAGCCCGAGATGCGCAACCGCGCCTGGTGAGAGCGGCAGTCCGACCGAGATCCGACGAGCGACGGGGAGGCCCGAGATGCGTAACCGCGCCTGGTGAGACGGCAAGCCCGACAAGGCCCTGAGCAGCGAGAAGGAGGCCGGAGATGCGTAACCGCGCCTGGTG
>NZ_BSFQ01000008.1:218399-227540 GCF_027922425.1 Pseudonocardia halophobica
GTGAGACGACCCGACCGAGACCCGACGACCACGAGGAGCCCGAGATGCGCAACCGCGCCTGGTGAGCACCGCACACCCGACAGCGACCCGACGAGCGAGGAAGAGACCGCAGATGCGCAACCGCGCCTGGTGACCCGGCCACCTCACGGACCAGCACCCCACAGACCCCATAAACCCCTCCACAGCCCGCTCCCGAAGCCCCCGTCGAGACCCCTGAACCCACCGGCCCGCGCCGCCCGCTCCCACTTCCGGGGGGCGCTCCCGGGCCGGCTCCGCACACCCGTCCGCGTGGAAAGGGGTGCGCGGTCCGACGTCCTGGAGCAGGCTGAGGCGACCGGTCACCGCCGAACGACGACCGCCCGCCGAGCGATCCGCCGGGACTCTCCGGCTCCGGTCGCTCACGTTCAGTATCGATCTACGGGCCCGGTGGACCGGGCGGTACGGGCGGCAGCCACCTCGGGGGGATCGTGCGTCGGAGAGTCACGCGACCGAGCGTGTTCCGCACTGCGGAGTTCCGCGCCCTCTGGGCGGCGGAGCTCGTCTCGATCTGCGGCGACCAGCTCGCGCGCGTCGCGTTCTCCGTCCTCGTCTACGGCCGCACCGGCTCCGCGGCCTGGGCCGCGGCCGTCTACGCGCTGACCTTCCTGCCGGCGCTGCTCGGGGGTGTGCTGCTCGGCTGGGTGGCCGACCGCTTCCGCCGCCGCGAGGTCATGGTGCTGGCGGACGTCGCCCGCGCGCTGCTCGTCGTGCCCCTGGCGGTCCCCGGGATCCCGCTCGCGCTGCTCTGTCCGCTGCTGGTCCTGGTGGTGGTGCTGGCCTCCCCGCACACCGCGGCCCAGGGTGCGCTCCTGCCCGAGGTGCTCGACGGCGAGGAGCTGCTGGAACGCGGCTTCGCCGTCCGGCAGATCACGAACCAGACCGCGCAGATCGCGGGGTTCGCCGTCGGCGGCGCCCTGTTGGTGCTGATCAGCCCGAGCGTCGCGATCCTGCTGAACTCCGCGACCTTCCTGCTCTCGGCGTTCTTCGTGCGGGTCGGCGTCCGCAGGCGCTCGGCACCCGCCGCCTCGGCCGACGGCGCCGGACCGGCCGCGCTGTCCTGGCTCGCCGACATCCGCGAGGGCGCGCGCACGGTCTTCGCACACTCCCGGCTGCGCACGCTGGCCCTCGCCGTGTGGCTGGTCGGCGGCTACGTCGCGCCCGAGGCCCTGGCCGTCCCCCTGGCCGACGAGCTCGGTGCCGGCCCCTGGGCGGTCGGGCTGCTCATGGCGGCCGACCCGGCGGGCAGCGTGCTGGGGGCGCTCGTGATCAGCCGCTGGGTGCCCGAGCGGCTGCGGGAGCGGGCGATCCTGCCCTGCACCGCGCTGGCCGGGGTGCCCCTCGTGGCCTCGATGTTCGTGTCGAACGTCGCGGCCGTCGTGGTGCTGTGGGCGGTCACCGGGGCCCTGTGCACCGCGGCGCTCGTCCCGGCCCAGGCCGTGTTCGTCCGCACGACACCCGGCGAGGTGCGCGGCCGGGCCACCGGGCTGGCGGCGTCGGGCCTGATCGCGGCGCAGGGGCTCGCGATCCTGGTCTGCGGCCTGCTGGCCGAGCGGTGGGGCGCGCCCCTGGCCGTGGGGATCTGCGGGGCGGCGGGCGCGCTGCTCGCGAGCGCGCTGATGCTCACCCGCGGGGCGCGCGCCGAGCGAGCGCCGCACCGCGTGCGCGCGGCCCGGGAGGGATAGGGGACACGACGCCCGGGGGTGCGGGCAGCCGGGGCCCGCACCCCACTCGGTCGTTCACCAAGAGCGGTTGCGCTGCACGGTGATCTCCCCTGGGCGTGTCGACGAGCGCCCTCGATTGTCGGCCTCGCCGCGTCCACCTGCGGGTGAAAAACGGTGACCGCTCCGTCGCTCAGCGTGCGTCCGCGCAGGTCCGCGTTGGTCCGACAGGGTCGGTTCCACCTGTCACCGGAGCGGGCGGCGGGGTGACCGCGCGCCTCGGCGGCGGCCGCCCCGCCTCACTCGACCCCCCTGGTCGTCGGGCTCGTCGGGCGGGATCCCGCACTTCGATCGACAGAGCCAGCACGACGCTACGATCGGGCCCACCGTCCGGTCAAGCGAGAAACCCGGTCAAGGGGGAAGCCGTCACCGACTCGACCGTCACCCGGGAGCCGGTTGCGCCCCGCCCGGGCGCACCGGTCGCGTCGGCGTCCTCTCCGCCCCCGGCCGACGGGCCCACCCGGGCCGAGCCCACGCCGCTCGACCTGGCCACCGCCCTCCTCGCCGACACCTGGACGCTGCTGATCCTGCAGCGGGCGCTGCTCGGCGTCCGGCGGTACGGCGGGTGGAAGCGCGCGCTCGGCATCTCGGACGCGTCGCTGTCCAGCCGCCTCCGCGCGCTCACCGACGCCGGCCTGCTCGAGACCCGCCCCTACCGCGACGGCGGCCGGTCCCGGCACGAGTACCGGCTCACGGCCTCGGGCCGCGACACGTGGGCGCTCCTCACCGCGATCTGGCTCTGGGAGCGGGCGTGGGTGCCCCGCGAGGTGCCGCTGCCCGACCCCGTGCACACCGGCTGTGGAGCCGTCACCGACCTGCTCGTGACCTGCGTGCACTGCGACCTGCCGGTGGGGCTCGACGACCTGGACCTCGACCCCGGGGCCCGCGTCCCGATCGTCGGGCCGCCCGGTGCGCGGCTGCACCCGCGACGCAGCCGCGCCACCCTGCCGGCGGACCCGCTCTCGGCCTTTCCCGGCGCGATGGAGATCGTCGGTGACCGCTGGGGCGCCGCGGTGCTGTCCGCCGCTCTGGTCGGGACCCGGACCTTCTCCGCCTTCGAGCGCGCCCTGGGCGTCTCGCCCGACGTCCTGGCCGACCGGCTGCGCCGGTTCCGTGCGCTCGGCGTCCTCGACCAGGACCCGGACGGCTACCGCCCGACCGCGCGCGGCCGCGCCACCTTCCCGATCCTGACCTGCCTCGCCGACTGGGGCCGGCGGTGGCTGGCGGCCGAGGGGCGGCCCGCGGCGTACGAGGGCGTGCACCGCGCGTGCGGGCGGCCCTTCCGCCCGCGGCTGCGCTGCCGCGGGTGCCGGGAGGAGCTGGCGTTCGGGACCGTCGTGCCCGCGGACCTCGTGCCCGGTGGCGGGCGTAACCGGGTCGACGGCGGTTGAGAGACTGGTCCCATGACCGGGACCGACACGACCGCGCGACGTCCCCGGGTGCTCTCCGGGATCCAGCCGACCGCCGACTCCTTCCACCTCGGGAACTACCTCGGCGCCGTGCGGCAGTGGGTCGCCCTGCAGGAGGACCACGACGCGTTCTACTTCATCCCGGACCTGCACGCGATCACCGTCGACCACGACCCGGCGACGCTGGCCGCACGCACCCGCAACGCCGCCGCGCAGCTGCTCGCGCTCGGTCTCGACCCGGACCGCTGCACGATCTTCGTGCAGTCCCACCTGCCCCAGCACTCCCAGCTGACGTGGATCCTCGACTGCTACACCGGGTTCGGCGAGGCCTCCCGGATGACGCAGTTCAAGGACAAGGCCGCGAAGCAGGGCGCCGAGCGGGCGAGCGTCGGGCTGTTCAGCTACCCGGTCCTGATGGCCGCGGACATCCTGCTCTACCAGGCGGACCGCGTGCCGGTGGGCGAGGACCAGCGCCAGCACCTGGAGCTGACCCGCAACCTCGCGCAGCGCTTCAACCAGCGCTTCGGCCCGACGTTCACGGTCCCGGAGCCGTTCATCCCGGCGGGCGCGGCGAAGATCCAGGACCTGCAGGACCCGACGATCAAGATGAGCAAGTCGGCGTCGACGCCCGGCGGGATCGTCGAGCTGCTCGAGGACCCCAAGCGGATCGCCAAGAAGATTCGCTCGGCCGTCACCGACAACGAGCGGGAGATCCGCTACGACCCGGAGGCGAAGCCGGGCATCGCGAACCTGCTGACCATCTACTCGGCGCTGAGCGACCGCAAGGTCGCCGAGATCGAGGCGGAGTACGCGGGCAAGGGCTACGGCGACCTCAAGAAGGACCTCGCGGAGGTCGTCGCGGATTTCGTTGCTCCGCTGCGGATGCGGGTACAGCAGTACCTGGGGGACCCCGCCGAGCTCGATCGGGTGCTCGCCCGGGGAGCCACCCGGGCGGGTGAGGTCGCCGGCGCGACGCTGGCGGCCGTCCACGAGAGGATCGGGTTCCTGCCGCCGACGAGCTGATGGGGTGAGGGCGTGGCCGGGCCGACGACGGACGAGAAGACCCGCGCGAGCGCGGCCGACGACGGGGCGAAGGACACCGACGACGGCCCGAGCGCGATCGAGAAGGCCCGGGAGCGCATGCCCTGGCTCGACCACCTGATGCGGGCGGGGACGCGGTACACGGACCGGCACGGCGACCACTACGCCGCGGCCATCACCTACTTCAGCGTGCTGGCGCTCGTGCCGATCCTGATGGTGGCGTTCGCCATCGCCGGGTTCGTGCTGCAGAGCCAGCCCCAGCTGCTGCAGCAGATCCAGGAGGGCATCACCGCGCAGGTGCCGGGCCAGCTCGGCGACACGATCAACCAGGTGATCGACCAGGCCATCAGCTCCGCGGGCGCGGTCGGCATCATCGGCCTCGTCGTCGCGCTGTACTCCGGCATCGGGTGGATGGGCAACCTCCGCGAGGCGCTGTCCGAGCAGTGGGCGCAGCCGCCGGAGACGCCGAACGTCGTCAAGAAGACGCTGTTCGACCTGATCGCGCTGGTCGGCCTCGGCCTGGCGCTGGTGCTGTCGTTCGCGGTGTCGGCGGCGGGCAACGCCTTCGGCCGGCTGCTGCTCGACCTGGTGGGCCTCGGCGGCCAGGCCTGGGCCAGGTTCCTGCTCGCCATGTTCGCCGTGCTGCTCGGTCTCGCCGCGAACTGGCTGGTCTTCCTCTGGGTCATCGCCCGGCTGCCGCGCGCGCCCGTCGCGGTGAAGAGCGCGATGCGCGCGGCCGTGATCGGCGCGGTCGGCTTCGAGGTCCTCAAGCAGGTCATGACGATCTACCTGTCGTCGGTCACCCAGTCGCCGGCCGGCGTCGCGTTCGGCCCGATCATCGGTCTGCTGGTCTTCGCGTTCTTCACCTCGCGGTTCATCCTCTTCGTCACCGCCTGGGCGGCCACGGCGAAGGAGAACGAGCAGGAGGAGCCGGTCGAGGTGCCGGCGCCGGCGGTGATCCGGCCCGAGGTCGTCGTCCGGTCCGGCCCCAGCCCCGCCGCCGCCGCGGGCCTGCTCGGCGCCGGCGCGGTCACCGCGGTCGGCGGGCTCCTCGGCCTGCGTGCGCTCCGTCCCCGCCGCTGACCCGTGCGCGCCGACTGCCCCTAGAGGGGCAGTTGCCGCTCACGACCCCGGTTACCTGCGGGAACCCGGTCAGCCGCGACGTCGTCGGGCCAGGACGATCCCCGTCCCCGCGATGAGCACCAGCGCCACGGTGGCCGCCACGGCCCACGCCCGGACCGGGTGCGTCGCGGGCGCCGGGGCGATCGCCACCGGGGCCGGTGCGGGCGCCGGGGCCGGGGTCGGCTCGACGGGCCGGGCGTCGACGACCGTGCCGACCGAGGCCGTCGGCGGCAGCCCGAAACCGTAGTCGAGCAGCGCCCCGGCCTGCGCCATCATCCGCACCGGGTGCTGCTCGGCGCGCACGAGCGCGACCACCAGCCGTCGGCCGTTCCGCTCCGCGGCGCCGACGAAGGTGTGCCGGGCGGCGTCGGTGAAGCCGGTCTTGCCCGCGAAGGCGCCGGGGTAGGTGTGGAGCAGCGGGTCGTCGTTGGCCAGCATGAAGCCGGGCCGGTCGGCGAAGCCGGGGAAGGGCACGGTCGGGGCCGCGAGGGTCTCGCGCACCAGCGGGTCCCGCAGCGCCACCCGGAAGAACACGGCCAGGTCGTAGGCCGAGGTCGACATGCCCGGCCCGTCGAGGCCCGACGGCGTGGCGGGGCGGGTGTCGAGAGCCCCGAGCTGCTCGGCGCGGGCCTGCATCGCCTGCAGGGTGGCCGGGACGCCGCCCATCGTGCGGGCCAGGGCCATGGCGGTGTCGTTGCCCGAGTTCAGGAGCAGCCCGGCCAGCAGCTGCCGCACGCTGTAGTGGCCGCCGGGGCCGATGCCGGCCTTGCTGCCGTCGACCTGGACGTCCTCGGGCGCCACGACGACGTCGGCGTCCGGGTCGAGCTGCGCGCGCACGACAAGCGTGGTGAGGATCTTCAGCGTCGACGCCGGACGCTGCCGCCCGTGCGGGTCGTGCGCGGCGAGGACGGCACCGGAGTCGAGGTCGGCGACCACCCAGCCCGCGGCGCTGACGGCGGGCGGCGGGGCGGCGCCGTCGGGCAGGACGTCCCCGCACCCGCCGAGCCGCGCCCCGCCGACGGGCTGCTGCGGGACGGCGACCGGGGCCATCGCGACCGTCTCCTCCCGCGCCGGCGGGCCGGGTGGGGCCTCGTGCCCGGGGCAGACGCCCGCGGGGGCCGGTGCGGCGAGGGCGGGCGGCTGGGTGGGAGTGGTGTACGGGGCGGCGCTCGCGGAAGGCGTGGCGAGGGGCAGCGACAAGATCGCGGCGACCAGCGCACCCACCGTCGACCGCCGCCACGCGTGCATGATCGCGACCCTACGGCCGTACCGCCCGCGCGCCCATCGGCCGTTCGGCCCGTACCGGCGAGTGCTTCGGCACCACTCGCCGCGTACCGGCGCGTCAGCGCTCCAGCTCGGCCTTCATCCGCTCGAGGGTCCGGATCATGCCGTCGACCATCATCCCCTCGCGGTCGCGGCCGAGCAGGCCCGTGCCGGCGAACAGCTTCGCCGGGACCGCGAGGGCGCCCGTGCGCTCGCGCCACTCGGACAGCTGCGTGCCGCCCTCGATCGGCTCGATCCGGAAGCCCCACGTCATCGCGCTCTCCAGGACCGTGAACGCGAACGCCTTGCCCGGCACGCTCTCGATCACGCGGCAGTGCGTGCGCCAGCGGATCCGCCCGTGCCGGTTGAACCCGACGAACCGCGCCCCGACGACCGGGCCGGTCGCGCCGCCGCGCCACGCCCCGCCGGTGCACTCCGGGCTCCACTCGCCCATGCGCGTGATGTCGCTGACCAGGGCCCAGACCTCGTCGGGGGTCGCGTCCACGACGACGCTCGTCTCGTCCACGATCACATCCTGCACGGCGTCCGGCAGGATCGATCGGGTGACCGTGGGAGATCGGGAGTGGGACCGGCTGCGGGCCGCCGCGGTCGAGGCGGCGGCCGCGGCGTATGCGCCCTACTCCGGCCTGCACGTCGGCGCCGCCGCCCTGTGCGACGACGGCCGCGTGGTGACCGGCTGCAACATCGAGAACGCCTCCTACGGCCTCACCCTCTGCGCCGAGTGCACCCTCGCCGGCCAGCTGCGGATCACCGGCGGCGGGCGGTTCGTCGCGGTCGCGGTCCGCTCGGGCGCGGGGGACCTGCTCATGCCGTGCGGACGCTGCCGCCAGGTGCTGTTCGAGCTGGGCGGCCCGGAGTGCACCCTCGACACGCCGCGCGGCGTCCGCACCCTCGCCGAGATGCTGCCCGACGCCTTCACCCTGTGAGTGCCCACTGCCCCTAGAGCAGCAGTTGCCGCTCACGACCCCACCTGACCAGGGAGGACGCGCGTGACCCACTCCGCCGTCGACGTCATCGCCGCCAAGCGGGACGGCCACCGCCTCAGCGACGCGCAGATCGACTGGGTGGTCGCCGCCTACACCCGCGGTGATGTCGCCGACGAGCAGATGTCCGCCCTCGCCATGGCGATCCTGCTGAACGGCATGGACGACGCCGAGACGGCCCGCTGGACCCTCGCCATGATCGAGTCCGGGGAGCGGCTGGCGCTGCCGGACGTCGGCCGCCCGCTGGTCGACAAGCACTCCACCGGCGGGGTGGGGGACAAGCTCACCCTCCCGCTCGCGCCCCTGGTCGCGGCGTGCGGCGCGGCCGTCCCGCAGCTGTCCGGGCGCGGCCTCGGCCACACCGGCGGCACCCTCGACAAGCTGGAGGCGATCCCGGGCTGGCGGGCCGAGCTGTCGACCGAGGAGATCGCCGCCCAGCTCGCCGAGGTCGGCGCCGTCGTCTGCGCGACCACGCCCGCGCTCGCCCCGGCCGACCGCAGGCTCTACGCCCTGCGCGACGTCACCGGCACCGTGCCGTCGATCCCGCTCATCGCCAGCTCGATCATGAGCAAGAAGATCGCCGAGGGCACCGACGGGCTGGTCCTGGACGTCAAGGTGGGCAGCGGCGCCTTCATGCGGACCCGCGAGGCCGCGCAGGAGCTCGCCCGGCGGATGGTCGCGATCGGCGCGGCCGAGGGCCTGCCGACGCGCGCGCTGCTCACCGACATGTCCGTGCCGCTGGGGCGCGCGGTCGGCAACGCGCTGGAGGTCGCCGAGGCGGTCGAGGTCCTGCGCGGCGGCGGGCCGCCCGACGTCGTGGAACTCACCCTGGCCCTCGCCCACGCCATGTTGGGGCTCGCCGGGATCGACCCGGAGGCCGACGTCGACCCGGCGGAGGTCCTGGCGTCGGGCCGGGCGTTCGAGGTCTGGGAGCGGATGATCGCCGCACAGGGTGGCGACCCGGGCGCACCGCTCCCGACGGCCGCGCACGTCGAGACCGTCGACGCACCGGCCTCCGGCGTCCTGACCAGGCTCGACGCGCTGGCGGTCGGCACGGCGGCCTGGCGGCTCGGGGCGGGCCGGGCGCGCAAGGAGCACCCGGTCCAGGCCGCGGCGGGGGTGCGCCTGCTGGCCGGGATCGGCGACGAGGTGCGGGCCGGCGAGCCGCTGCTCGAGCTGCACACCGACACCCCCGACGCGGTGCCCGGTGCGCGGGCCGCGCTCGACGACGGCCTCGCGATCGGGGACGAACCGGCCGAGCGGGGCCCGCTGCTGCTCGACGAGGTCCGCGCCTGAGACCGTTTCCGCAGCTCATCCGCGCTTCCGCGGCGCGGCGCGCCCGGGCGGGCCCGCCAGAAGGGATCGCGGTCCGTCGGGCACCATGGAAGGGATGCGCGAGTACCGGAGCCCCAGCACGCCGGCTGGTCCCCGGCCCGAGGACCTGCCCGGGCCGGCTCCGGCGCGCGCGGACGACGCCGAGGCCCCCGAGCGGGGGGAGCCGCGCGCGGACCGGCCGCCCGCCCCCGGGCCCGCCGCGCCGAACGG
>NZ_BSFQ01000009.1 GCF_027922425.1 Pseudonocardia halophobica
TCCTCAGAAGCCACCAACGACAAGAACCGATCAGCCACACCCTGCCGTCGCGGGCGTCCGGAACACCTCGTCCCGAACATCAACAACCTTACGGAGATCCGATGCGACGCCTCACCCTCACCCTCGGCGGACTGCTCACGGCGTGCGCCGCCGTCCTTGCGACCGCCCCGGCCGCAACCGCCCAGGAGACCGGCACCGTGCACGTCGTGCACGGCATCCCGGACACCCCGGTCGACGTCTATGTCGACGGGCAGCGCGCGCTCGACGACTTCGCCCCGGGCACCGCCGCGGGCCCGGTCGACCTGCCGGCCGGGACCAGGACCGTGGCCCTCTTCCCGGCCGACGCGGCCGACGGCTCCGGTGCGCCGCTGCTGTCCGCGCAGGCGGAGGTCCCGGCCGGCGGCGACGTCACCCTCGCGGCCCACCTCGACGCGAACGGCGCCCCGACGGTCACCCCGTTCGTCGACGACGTCTCGGCCGTGCCGGCCGGGCAGGCCCGACTGGTCGTCCGGCACACGGCCGCCGCGCCGGCCGTCGACGTGCTGGCGAACGGCAGCCCGGCGCTCACCGGGCTGACGAACCCGAACCAGGCCACGGCCGAGGTCCCGGCGGGCACCCTGTCCGCCGCGGTCGCCGCCGCGGGCACGACCGAGCCCGTGCTCGGCCCGGCCGACCTGACCCTGGCCGAGGGCACGGCGACCTTCGTGCACGCGATCGGCTCGCTGCAGGCGGACAACCTCCGGCTGGTGACCTTCACCGTCGACGGCCTGCACAGCGCCCCGGCCGGCGTCCCGGCCGGGGCCCCGTCGGGCGCCCCGGCGAGCGACGGCGCATGGCCGGCGGCCGGCCTGGCGCTGGTCGCGGCCGGCGCGGTCGGCCTGCGCCGCACGCGCGCCGCGCGCTCCTGACCGTGGCGCGCACGCGAGCCCCGGGTCCGGTCGAGAGTCGGGTCGTGAGAGGGGTCGCGGCCCTGTTCGCGCTGGTCGCGGGGCTCGCGCTGCTCGCCGGGACGGGGGTGGCCTGGGCGCTCCGGGCCACTCCCGCTCCGGTGCCCCCGCCGGCGGGCCCGGTCGTCCCGGGTTCGGTCGCGGCCCCGGCGTGGGACCCTGGAGCAGCCGGACCCGTCACCGCCGAACCGGTGGGGCTCACGGTCGATCGGGCCGGGCGGACGCTGCTGACCGCGCCGGTGCTGCCGGTGGGGGTGGACGCCTCCGGGGCGATGGGCGTGCCGGCGGAGGTCGCGACGGTCGGCTGGTACCGCTTCGGCCCGGCCCCGGGCGCCGGTGCCGGCTCGGCGGTGCTGGCCGGGCACGTCGACGACCGGGAGCAGGGGCCCGGCGCGTTCCACGATCTCGCCGGGCTCGCGCCGGGCGACGTGGTCACCATCCGCCGCTCCGCCGCCCCGCCGGTGCGGTACGAGGTGCGCGCGGTGCGCGTGGTGGACAAGCAGGCGCTCCCGGCGGGCGAGCTGTTCGCCCGCGACGGCCCGCCCCGGCTGACCCTGGTGACGTGCGGCGGGCCGTTCGACCGGGGGAGCCGGTCGTACCGGGACAACGTCGTGGTCACGGCCGTACCGCTGGTGCCGCCGGCGGGTACGTCGTGAACACCCCGGCCACGTCGTCGGGATGCCCGGTTCGTCCGGCCCTGCGATGCTCGTCCGGTGACACGCCGCCGGACACCGGGATGACGGAGATCCTGCCGCCGGGGCCCCCGCGGGAGCCGGGCAGCGCCGCGGACCCCGGACGGCTCCCGTCGCCGGTGACCGGGTCGACCGGATCGGCAGCGGCGGAGGGCCCGGACGGGGAGATCGCCCTCCGCCTGCGCGCCGGCGACCCGGAGGCGCTCCGCCTGGCCTACGACCGGCACGCGCGGGTGGTCCACACGGTCGCGCTGCGGGTGCTGCAGAGCCACCACGACGCCGAGGACGTCACCCAGCAGGTCTTCGTGCGCGCCTGGCGCGGCCGCGGCAGCTTCGACCCGGAGCGCGGTGGGCTCGCCCCCTGGCTGCTCGGCATCACCCGACGGCAGATCGCCGACCGCCTGGCCCTGCGCGAGCGGGAGCGGGCGGCCGCCGAGGGCGCGGCACGGGCCGGCCCGCCACCCCCGGTGGGACCGCGGCCCGAGCAGGTCCTCGACGTCGTCGTCGTGGCCGACGAACTGGACCGGCTGCCCGAGACGCAACGTAGGGTGGTCCGGCTGGCCTTCTACGACGACCTCACGCAGCAGCAGATCTCCTCGGTGACCGGGCTCCCGCTGGGCACGGTGAAGAGCCACCTCCGACGCGGGGTGGACCGGATGCGACGACGATGGGAGGCGGGCGGTGCGGCACCCGGGGCCTGACGAGCTCGTCGACGCCGCCCTGTCGACCCGGGACCCGGATCCGGGGACCGAGGCGCACCTGCGCGGGTGTCCCACCTGCCGTGCCGAGGTCGAGGCGCTGCGGGGCACGGCGCAGCTGGCCCGCGAAGGTGCCGACCGGCCGCTGCAGGACCCGCCGCCCACCGTGTGGGAACGCGTCGTCGACGAGCTCGGCCCCGACCTGGACACCGGCCCCGCGGCGGCCCCGGCCGGGCCCGGCACCGTCACCACACTGCCCTCCCGGCGCCGCGGCCCCCTGCTCCTCGCCGCGGCCGCCCTGGTCGTGGGGCTCGCGGGCGGGGTGGGCATCGGGCTGACGCTGGGCCCCGGCGACCCGGAGGTCCCCGACGCGCCCGGCGCCGTGCCGCTGGTCGCGCTGGACCCCGGCTCGGGGGCAACCGGCAGCACCGGCCTCGCCGAGATCGGCGGTCGCCGGATCCTGACGGTGGCGCTGGAACACAGCGCGGTCCCGGCCGGCGGCTACCTGGAGGCCTGGCTGATGGACGAGGGCGCCACCCGGCTCTACGCACTGGGCGGGCTCACCGCCGGCGGCCCGGACCGCTGGACAGGCCGGTTCGTACTGCCCGCAGACCTCCCACTCGACGTGCTGGACACCGTCGACGTGTCGGTCGAGCACTTCGACGGCAACCCCGGCCACTCCGGCGAAAGCCTGGCCCGCGGCCGCGCCACCTGACGAACGAATCACGGCACAGCGCGAGCTCCCGGACACACGCTCCGCTCGCACCGAGCCGACTCGGGAGAACCGCGGCTTCTCCCCGGATGCTCACGCCGAACCGGTTAGTGGTTGGGGATCGCTTCCGCTTGTCAGCAGGCTTGTGACGAGCACGTCGCCGAGCCAGCGCTCGTACTGGTCGGGATCTCGGCCCAGGCCGATCTGCTCGCTGTAGAGCTCGGGTCGGGTGAGCGCCAGCAGGGTCACCGCGGTCTCCTGCTCGTCGAAGCGGGCCCGCCTGCCGGCCTTCGCCAGCAGGTTGTGGGCCGTCCGGTGGCTTCGCTGGAGGCGCTGGGCGAAGACGTCGGCCCAGGTGGCCGCGATGTCAGGGTCGAGCGGGGCCGACGCCCGCAGGATCTCCAGCACGGACGCGGCGCGGCCGTAGATCGTGCGGGCATTGCGGGCGATCAGTCGCAGTTGGCGAGCGGGATCGGGTTCGCGAAGCTGTTCTTTCCACCAGTCCTGCTCGTCGACGTCGCCCGCGTAGTCGGCTCCGGTCATCGCCCGCGCGACCACGCCCGCCAGCAGGGTCTTCTTGTTGGTGAAGGTCTTGTAGACGGTCGGCACGGCCACCCCGGCGCCGGCGGCGATGTCCTCGATGCGGGCACCCCCGTAACCCCGCCGCTCGAAGACCTCGCGCGCCGCCTCGAGGATCCGGACCTTCGTCTGCGCGGCCTGTTCGGCACGCAGGCCCGACGGGCGGTTGACAGCTTTCACCATCTGCGTACAGTACCGCTCTACTCAGTAGAGTCTTACTATACCGACGTGGTTCGGGGGTGGCCGATGAGCTCGATCATGGTGGCGGGCGGCAGCCTCGGGGGCCTGGCGGTCGCCTTGTTCGCGGCCCGGGCCGGGCACGACGTCGTGCTCGTCGAGGCCGACGGGCAGGCGGTGCCCGCCGGCGTCGAGGAGGTGTGGCACGGCTGGAAGCGGCGCGGTGTCCCCCAGTTCCGCCAGTTGCACGGGACGCAGGCGCTCGGTCGGGCGATCCTGGCGGAAAGGGCACCCGAAATCCTGGATCGGCTGCGCGCCGCTGGTGCCCACGACGTCGACCTACTCGCGTCCCGGCCGCATGCCCGTCTCCGCCCGGGCGCCGACGAGCTCGTGCAGTTCCGGTGCCGGCGACCGGTCCTCGAATGGGTGCTGCGGGCGGCCGTCGATGCCGAACCCAATGTTGTTCTCCGGCCGAGCGTCGAGGTCACCGGCCTCTTGGTCACCGCGCGGGGCAGGCCGCGGGTGACCGGGGTGACGACGACCCTCGGGGAGCTGCCGGCGGATGTGGTGGTCGACGCGACCGGCCGACGATCCCGGGTGGCCGAGTGGTGTGTCCGCTCCGGCACCGCCCCGCCGACGACCTGCACGGTCGACACCCGGCAGGTCTACTTCACACAGTGGTTCCGGCGCGACACCGGGTTCACGGGCAGCGACCCGATGCTGCGGGTCGAGCTGCCGTTCGCGACCCTGCTCGTCCTTCCCGTGGATGCGGGCTGGCTGTCGGCCACCTTCTTCGCACCCGCCCACGACCGAGAACTGCGGGCCCTGCTGCGGAACACGGACGGGTTCCTGCACGCCCTTCGATCGGTGCCCCCCGCCTCGACGTGGATCGCGGACGCCCGACCGGTCGGCACCGTCCAGATCATGGGCAAGTTGGCCAACCAGCTGCGTCGGCTGTCCTCGCGGTCACCGGCCGGGTTGCTCTCGGTCGCCGACGCCGCGGTCTGTACGAACCCGACCTGGGGACGGGGCGCCGCCCTGGCCCTGGCCCATGCCGCTGCTCTCGTCGACCTCCTCGACACCTGCGAGGAGCCCGCGATGCTGGCTGTGGCCTCGACCGCCTGGACCACGGAGAACCTCGAGCCGTGGTTCCACGACACCGTCCTGCTGGATGCCGAGACGAACGCCCGATGGGTCGGCGCCCAGCCTGTGCGGTCGCCGGAGCGCCCGTTCGATCACATGGACGTGGTCAGGACCGCTCGAACCGACCCCACCGTGCACGTGGCCTACCTGCGCTATCGGAACCTGCTGGACTCTCCGGCAGCGTTCTGGCACAGAACGGAGATCATCGACAGCGTGGACGCGAGCGCCGGCGTCCCGAGCGACAGTGCTGACCTGCCGGGCAGGGAGGAGTTCCTCGCTCGCTCGTGCCCGACGTGACCACGGAGAATCAGATCGGCCACGCGACCTGTGGAGCTCAGCTGCTGACCAGGCCCGCATGCTCTCGCCGTCTGGGGTCGGGTCGAGCCTCAGTCGGTCGGGTCGGCCCGTCCGGACCGTCCTGCAGCGTGACGACCTCGAACCCGACCGTGGTGAGCCACTCGAGCGCGGCGGGCGCATCCCGGTAGCTCAGATAGGCGAACAGAGCCGCGTCACCCCCCGGAGTCCCGGCCACCGCTCAGCCCTCCGCCAGCCGACGCCGACCAGGACCGGCCCACCGCAGATGCGAGCCGCGTCGTCGCATCCCGAGGGCGGCGACGATCACGACAACCAGCCCGACCGCGGCACCGAACGCGAGCACCGGTTCCCCCGCTCCGCGCGCACCGAGCATCGCCCCGGCCAGCGCCCACACGACCGCGCCGAGGTAGGGCAGCAGCACACCGGTCCAGCGCAGCAGCGCCACCGCGGTCGCGGTCGCCCCGGCCAGCACCGCCAGCTGCCCGAGGAGCCCGGCCGACCCGTCGAGCGGCGCCCCGGATGCCACGAGAGCCGTGGTGAGGTTCAGCCAGATCGCCACGCTGCTCCATCCCAGATAGAGCCCCAACGTGCCCCACAGCAAGGCCTGTCCGTAGCCGCTCCACGCCCTGATGCGGGCCGCCTCCCGCAGCGCGATCCGGGTCGCGGCGAGCAGCCCGGCCAGCATGACCAGGAACACCGCGAAGGTCGCCCAGCGCGGCTCGAGCTCGGCGGCGACCAACCATGCGGTGAACCCCGCGAACACCACGGTCAGCGGCCGCGCGATCCGCTCCCGAAGGTCCGGGTCCGGCCCGGACGGCACCGCCGCCCACAGCGCCCAGAGCAGCGACAGGAGCTCGATCACCAGCCAGATCGAGAACGCGTATCCGGCCGGCACGATCGCCGGCTCACCGGCCCGGTCCGCCGTCGTGAACGCTCCCCCACCCAGCGCCGAGATCACCGGGGGCGCCGCGAGCTGCACCAGAGCGAGCACCACCAGTCCCACCGTCCAGCCGCTCCACCGACCGGAGCGTGCGCGCCGCGCGACCGCTCCGCGCACATCCCCGAGAAGACGAGCCACAACGATCACCCTTCCGACAAAATCTCGATTATGAAGAGACTCGGGGATGCGCCGGGGAGCTGCAACTCGATCACGGCGCCAAGACCGCGCTGGACGGACTTCGGGCCCGGCGCCGAGTAGCCGGGTACCTGTACGACGACGCCGCCGACCCGAGGAGATCGTCCCGGCCGAGGCGATGGCGGGGTTCGACGAGGGCTGGCAGAATTTCCGGCTCGCCGCTGCCCAGCAGCCAGGAGGCGGCATGATCTCTCTACTGCTGTTTCTCATCCTCGTCGGATGCACGCCGCTGCTGTGCCTTCTCACGCCCGTCGCTGCCGGCGTCTTCCTCGCCCTGCGCGTCCTCGTCTTTGCTGTCGTGGTCCTGGTGCACCTTGTGGTTGCGGGCATCATCGCCCTGTGGCGGTGGTCGGGCGATGAATGGAGCAACGGGACACCGCCCGGCAAGGACGAAGCTGGCGTCTGGGCCGATGCAGAGCAGCCGACCCGACCTTTGCCGACCGCTCGGCGGCGTTACTGAACAGCACGTCTGCACGACGTCGAGTGGTCGACGTACGGGTTCCAGCGCCCGGGCTGTGATGCGAGAAGCTCCGGTGTCCGGATGCCGGACCGAGGGGGTCGGCACGCTCCACCCGATGGTCGGGGCCTCGGTCGGCTTCGCCCCATCACACCGAGCGGACCCTGGTCGAGCGACGGAAGTAGCCGACGTTCTACTCCACAAGCCGATGAGTTCGGGGGGCTCTCCGAGTCAGATCAGGCATGCCCACTGCGAGCACCGCCCGCCGGATGTTCGAGCTCCTGGAGCCGATCTGCCTGGTCACCTACTTCGCCGACGAGTGCAACGAGGAGCTGGCCGCGCTCGGCCACCGCACCTACTGGGACGGCTATTTCGCCAGCCGCGCTGCGCCCCTGGGGCGGGTGCCGGCGCAGGTCGTGCACGCGGCCTTCTACAGCTTCGCCGAGGGGGAGGCCGCGCGGCACATCCCGAGCGCGTGGGAGACGATCCCGCCCGAGGCGTCCCTCGCCGCGCGGGAGCGGGGCAGCGCGGCCTCCGTGCGGCGGATCCTCGGCGACGAGCTGGCCGACTCCCCGGGCCTGGTGCGCGCCGCCGACCTGACCACCAGAGCCGCGACGAGCGCGCCCACGGAAGGTCGGGTGAACTACGCCGGGATGCGCACCCTGCCGGTGCCGAGCGACCCGGTCGCCCGCCTGTGGCATTCCGCAACCATGCTGCGCGAGCACCGTGGTGACGGGCACGTCGCCGCTCTCGTCGGCGCGCGCATCGGCGGCACGGAGGCCCACGTGCTGTCCGCGCTGGAGATGGGCATCCACCCGCCGGAGTCGTTCGGGCGCATCCATCACCTGCCGAAGAAGCGGCTGGCCGCGGTCATGGCCGGGCTGCGCGAGCGCGGGCTCGTCGACGCCGAGAGCCGGTTCACCGACGCCGGCCGCGAGACCAAGCAACGCATCGAAGACCTCACCGACGAGCTCGCCGCCCCGCCCTACGACGCCCTTTCCCCCGCCGAGCTCGACGAGCTGATCACCGAGCTCGAACCCCTCACCGCGACACTGGTGGCCGCAGGGTCGCAGTAACGAACCGTGACGACGGTCGAGCCGGCTCGCCTGTTTCAGGACGCGTTCCGGCGCGGTCAACCGCCATCGGCCCCACCAGCACGCCCGGCCGTCGGCGCCTCGGTCCACGGTGCCGTCAGGCCTGGTGCGCCTTGGCCTGCTCGATCCAGTCGCGGCACTCATCCTCCGACATGGCGACGACGGGCCCGTGCCGTTCCTCGATCATCTGCTTCAGATGCGACGGGTTGCGGTGGCTGAGCTCTTTGATCGAGTCCACGCCGATGTCCTTGAGCATCTGGGCGTACTTGGGGCCGATCCCCTTGAGTTCTGCCAGGTCATTGCGCACGTGCCGATCAGCCACCGCGATACTCCACTTCCGTCGAGATCTCTGCCCAGCGTCCCGATCGAGCTCGATGCCCGGTAAGGGCAACGACTTCGTCAGCCGCCATGGCACGGAGCTACCCAGCGACACGGTCCCCATGCGGGAAATGGCCAGGGCGGTTCTCGATCTTCGACCCATACACCGGGGGGTCGACTCACGCCGACATGAATATGAGCCGACGCTCAAGGGTATGCAGGTTCAGACCTCGGAGCTCAGCAGTTCGGTGAGGTTGTCGTCGACCTCCTGCAGGTAGGACTGCTCGAACCCGAAGAGGCCGAAGTGGCCCGCGATCGAGTGCACTACCCGGAGTTCGCTGTTCGGCACCAAGGCCTGCTCCGCCTTGCAGTCCCGAACCGGGAAGAACATGTCCTCGTCGATCGGCATGACGAACATCTTGGCCGTTATCCGGCCGAGCGCGGCCGCGAGATCCCCATCGGTGTTGCGGGAGACATCGCCGCGCTGCCATTTCCAGCCCTGCACGAGTAGCGAATTGGGGTCCATGGCGGCGAAGACGGCGCGGATGAACCGGTCCTTGAACTCGATGGCACTGTTCCAGGTGACGTCGGGGAGCTCGATGTTGCGCCAGAACTCGGTCCGCCAGAACTCGGTGGACAGGCCCATGACCGCCCAGATGTCGGCGTGCCGAGCCAGGCCACGGCCGACGTCGGTGTTCGACGTGTATTCGCCACCGTTCCAGCCCGGGTCGTCGGTGATCGCGTCGAGGAGGGTCTGCGTGAACAGGAAGTCGTGCGGGGTGTTCTTCGCGGTGCCGGCGATCGCAGCCGCCCGCAGCACTTCTTCCGGGAAGCGGACGGCCCATTCCCAGGTCTGCTGGGCGCCCATCGAGCCGCCGACCACGGCGTGCAGCCGCTCGATCCCGAACTGCTGTCGGAGCAACTGCTGCTGAGCCCGGACGTCGTCACCTATGCGCACCTTCGGAAACGTCGACATCGCGATATCACCGTCGGTGTTGTGCGGCGATGTCGAGAGCCCGTTGCCGATCTGGTTGACGACGACGATGAAGTACTTGTCGGGATCCAGCGCTCGTCCCGGCCCGATGTAGGCCTGTTCCCAGGTCAGGTGCGTCCCGGAGAACCACGTCGGCAGGAGAATTGAATTGCCTTTGTCCTCGTCGAGGGTCCCGAACGTCGCGACGGCCAACTGCAGGTCGGGAATGACCCCGCCTTCCTCGAGTTCGAACTCCCCCAGGCCGTACAGCTCGTACGGTCCCTGCATCTCAGGGGTGTAGAAGGGGTTCGTCAGTGCCATCGTCGACCTCCCTGTTCGTGCTGTCCGAATTCGTCAGCGGTGCGCCGACCGACGGCGTGCCCCGCTCCCGCCACTGCCGCACCAGGCGGGGCACGACCTCGGCACCGAGGGTGGCGACCCCGGCCCAGCCCAGGACGACCAGCCAGGCCAGGGGGTCCAGCGGCGTGCAGCCGAAGAACCGGCTCACTCCCGGCGTCTGCACGACCGCCGCGAGCACGAGCAGGGAACCGGCGGCGGTCGCCAGCACCAGCGGGCTCCGTCGCCCGGCCCAGGCCGTCTGGCCGAGCTGGCTGGCGATCAGCGCGGCAAGCCCCATCGTGCTCGCCCTGCCCCGGAACCCGGTGAGCGAGCCCACCGCCCACGCGCCCCCGGCCCCGGCCGCGGTCGCGACGCCGCGCACCAGCACCATCTGGCGCACCGATCGCGTGAAGCCGCGGTGCGGGCCGGCCAGCAGCACGTCCCGGAGCGGGTGCGCGGCCAGCGGACCGCCGTCGCCGTCACCGTCGCCGCCGCTGCGGCGCGGTGACGCCACCGCGATCGCCAGCGCCGGGAACATGTCGGTGAGCATGTTGACCAGCAGCAGCTGCCGGGTCCCCAGGGGGGACCGGCCGCCGAACGCGGTGCCGAGGACGGTGAAGGCGACCTCCCCGGCGTTGCCGCCCACGAGGACGGACACCGCGTCGCGCACCCTGGACCACATGGCCCGGCCCTCGGCGACCGCATCGACCAACGGGGTCAGGTCGGCGTCGGTGAGCACCACGTCCGCGGACCTGCGCGCGGCCGGTGACTCGGTGCCCGTCACCGCGATCCCCACGTCCGCCAGGCGGATCGCGGCGGCGTCGTTGATCCCGTCACCGGTCATCGCGAGCGTGGCGCCGGCCCGTCGCAGCGCCGCCACCAACGTCACCTTCTGTTCCGGGGACAGCCGGGCGAAGACGGCCGCCTCGCGCACGAGCGCGGCCCGTTCGGCGTCGGACGCCCGGGCGAGCTGCGCGCCGGTCACCACGCGGTCGGCGTTCGGGACACCGGCTTGTGCCGCGATCGCGCTCGCCGTCTCCGGGTGGTCACCGGTCGCGACGACGACCCGGACCCCGGCGGCACGCAGCTGCTCCACCACCGTGGCCGTCGACTTCCGGACGGTGTCGGCGAGGGCGACGAACCCGCGCAGCGTCAGCTCCCGCGCCGCCTCGTCGAGGTCGTCCGGGCTGCCGTCGACCGGCCGATCGGCCACCGCCAACACGCGCAGCCCCTCGGCCGCGAGTGCGTGCGCGCGCTCCCGCACGGCCTCCGCGCCGGTGCAACGCCCCAGCACGACCTCGGGGGCGCCCTTCACGACGAGCCGCCCGTCGCGCACCGCGGCGGAGAACGCGCGCCCGGTGGCGAACGGCAGGCTCGTCTCCGGCTCCTGCGCGACGGCCACGCCCCGCTCGGTGGCGGCGTCCAGGACCGCACGGTCCGTCTCGTGTGCCTGACCGTCACCGTTGCCGACGGCAGACGCGGCGAGCTGCAGCAGCCCGCCCTCGCCGATCCCGCCGGCACCGTCGACCGGCACGAGCCGCACCACCCGCAACGTGTTCTCGGTCAGGGTGCCGGTCTTGTCGAAGCAGACCGTGTCGACCCGGCCGAGCGCCTCCAGCACGCGGGCGCTGCGCACGACCGTCCCCCGCCGGGAGAGCCGGCGCGCCGCGGCCAGCTGTGCCACGGTCGCGACCAGGGGCAACCCCTCGGGGACCGCCGCGACCGCCACCGCGACGCCCGCCCGAACGGCCTCCCGCAGCGGGCGCCGCCAGAGCACCCCGAGCCCGGCGACCACGGCGCCACCGGCGAGGGTCACCGGCAGGACCGCGCGGGTGAGCTCGCCGAGCCGGGCCTGCACCCCGACCGGGGGTGGCACCGTTCCGGCCGCTGCGGCGGCCCGTCCCGCCTGGGTCGCGTCGCCGGTCGCCACGACCACGGCCCGTCCGCGGCCGGCGACCACGGTCGTGCCGTCGAAGAGCATGCAGGTCCGGTCGGCGACCGCCGCCCCGGGCGTCGCCGTGGGCGACTTGGCGACCGCGAGCGACTCGCCGGTGAGGCTGGACTCGTCGGCCTCCAGATCGCAGGCCTCGAGCAGGCGGAGGTCCGCCGGCACCACGTCCCCGGCCTCGACGAGCAGGACGTCCCCGAGACGCAGGGCGTCGGCCGGCACGTCTTCGCGGCCGCCGTCGACCTCGCGATGCGCGACCACCTCCTGCTGCAGCAGCAATGACTCGAGGGCCGTCTCCGCGCGCATCCGCTGGAAGCCGCTGATCACCGCGTTGACCACGGTGACTGCGCCGACGAGCACGGCGTCGGTCACCTCGCCGAGGATCGCGGTGGCCACCGCCCCGGTGCTCAGGACGGGCGTGAGCGGGTCCGACAGCTCGGCCATGACCGTGCGGGCGAAGCGCGCGGGCCGGCTGGTCCTGGGCCGTTCGGCACGAGGCCGTCGCGGATGCTCCTCGCCGTCCTGCGCGGCCCGATCGGCCAGCCGGCGCAGGACCTGCTCGGGTTCGAGGGCGTGCCAGGGTGTCTGCACGGTCGGCGGGGGCGCCGGCTCGGCGTCGAGCCGCAGCGCGGCCCACGCCCCCCGCGCCATCATCACCCCGGTCGCCGTCTTGCCCGGCGCCGTCGCCTTCCGCTGCCCACGCCGCGGGTCGCCGACGGCGGCGAGCAGGGCTCCGAGGACGTTGCCGACGACGGCGCCGCGGGCGGCCTCCGCGCTCACCTCCCGGGCCCGGCGGGTCGCGGCGACGACACGGCAGGCGTCGGCCAGCCCGGGCCCGGTCACCAGGTCCGCGCCCCACGCGGGAGCGCACCCGCGGCGGACGGGGGCGACGGCGACATCCGCCGCCTGCAGCGCCGCACCGTCCACCACGGACACGACGAGCACGCCGCGGCCCTGCGCCTGGAGCCGTCGCACGGTCTGCGCCAGCAGTTCGCCCGAGGGCGCGATCTCGTCGGCGAGGCCGGCGAGCTCGCGCGTCCCGTCGTGCTCGGTGAGCACCAGCCGGTGACCGGCCGCGGCCACTGCCTTGAGCAGCGCCTCGGCGTGGAGGTCGAGCTCCGCCGCGACCGTCACCGTCCCGACCTGCCGGTCGCCGTCGAGCACCGCCCGGACCACGCCACCGGGCCCGTCCGGTGACCCCTCGGGCGGGCCCAGCCGGGCGCCGGCCTTCCGGTCGGGGTCGGCGAGCAGGCGCGCCGCCGTCCCCCAGATCGCCCGCTCGTCCCAGTCGTCTGCTCCGGCGGTGGCCTGGAGCACGACCGGCGGACCGGTGCACAACGCGTCCGAGTCCAGGACGACGGTGTCCACGCGGTCCAGCCTCCGATACGCGGAACCGTCCATGGGCAGCACCCCGCGCCGGCACATCAGCAGGTCGAGCACGGTGGCGAACGACTCCCGGCCCATGGTCGCCGTCCGGGGCGACAGGGCCTTCAGCAGGTCCGCCGAGCGTCCGGGTGCGCGGGTCAGCGCGAGCAGGCCCAGGGCGGCCGGCAGCGAGGCGGGGTTCAGTCGGGACACGTAGGACTCGATCGGCCCCGGCGGCAGCGGAACGGGCCGCTCCCCCGGTGGCGCGAGCGGCGCGCCCGGCCCCTCCGCCTGCTCGGGGCGGCACAACTCCGGCTCCCGCCGGCGCCAGACCTGCCGGCGCGTGTAGACCTCCAGCGCGCGCTCGACGGCGGCAACCGCATTCAACGCGGGGATGGCGGGGCTCTGGGTCAGGGCGTGCAGCAGCGCGCTCGTGCCGCTGAACACCAGGTCGGTACCGATCCGACCGATGTGCCGGGACAGGCGTTCGGTGATCCAGCCCTGCGAGTCGAGCAAGGCGAGCGCGAGCGTCGCGTGCCGGGGCAGCGCGGGAATCGGGAGCAGCTTCCCCGCGACGGCCACCCCGATCCCCGCCGTGTCGACGGC
This sequence comes from Pseudonocardia halophobica, assembly GCF_027922425.1. GTDB lineage: Bacteria > Actinomycetota > Actinomycetes > Mycobacteriales > Pseudonocardiaceae > Pseudonocardia > Pseudonocardia halophobica. The sequence goes on from NZ_BSFQ01000009.1 coordinate 13,499, forward strand.
CGCCATGGCGAGCGCGGCCAGCAGGGGTTCGAGGTCGGCCGGGTGCTCGTCGTGACGGGGGAAGACCTGCCGCCCGCCGCGGGCCCGCTCGATCGCGGTCACCGTCTCGACGACGTCCTCGACCCCGACGCGCCGCTGGTCGAACGCGACGAGGACCCGGCCGGCGACGTCGTTCACCGTCGCCCACTCCACGCCCTCCAGGCGCTCGAGCTGCCGGCGCAGGGCGCGCCGGATCTCCGCACTGCCCTCGACGGCCGGCTCGGCGAGCTCGACGTGCGCGTGACCCCCGGAGACCCAGACGCGGCGGTGGTGCCGCTCGTCCGCCGGCTCGAACATGCTCCGGGCTACGTCCGCGACCCGCGCCAACCGTCCGTCGGTGAACGGATCAGACCCTGTCACCTCCGTGGCGACCCGCCTGACGCCGGCCTCTGCGCCGCTCCGCGCGAGCGCCAGCGAGCTGCCGGCGACCGTGACGGTGGCCCCGGCGACCGCGCGGGTGGCCCTGGCGCCGACCACGGCGGACCCCGCGACCAGGCCCGCGGTCAACCCGACCCCGGTCGCGGAGGCGCTCAGGGCCGCTCCCGCCATCAGGCGGGCGGCAGCAGTGAGGCGGGACAGAACCATCACCGGCGCTCCTCACGTGCGACGATGCACACAGGCCGTCTACCCGTCTGCGCGGCGGACATTCTGGTTCCGACCCGACAGAGTCCCCCGGCACCCGCATGACTTGCCCCGATCGTCGACGATCGATCCGCGACTCCCGCCCCGCCGCGCGACGCGGCCCACGGCTGCTGCTCGGAGACCTGCCCGACACCGAACTCGACGCCAAGCCCGCGCGGCCGCACCATGCCGTCGGTCCGCTGCTCGACGGGAGCAGGTCGGCCTCACCGAGGTTCGACGAGTCACATATACGGCAATCGTCGGACCACGCGCCTCTCGGCGAACAGCGGGAACCGAATAACCCCGGCTTCTGAGCGGTTGGGGAGTAGACGGTCAAAACCCACTCGTATAGGCCGTGCTCCCGCGCAGCATCTGCATGCGTTCGATCATCGCGAATCCAAGAGTCGCGACGAGCGCCGCTCGGGGTCATCGGCGCCCTCCACACCGGTCAGCCGCAGGCCGGACCAGTGGGCGGCCGAGCCTTGACACTCGCCGTGCCCCAGCTCACACTCCGCCACACCACCGTCTGGCGCCCCTCGTGCCGCGCCGGGACGGGACGGCGGAGCGCGAACGGCCACAGAGCTGGGCCTCGACGATCCGTGGAGTGCCGGTGAGAGCTTCCTGGAACCGCACGCTCGGCCCACTCGGGCTACGTCCTTCGCTGCCGGCAGGTCCTGCCGGAGGTAGTACCGACCTAGGAAGATCAACCGGGGAGTAAGGCATGTCCAGCGAGCAGCACACCACTCCGGGAAACGGTGTCGGACCGGGAACAGATTTCGATGCGATCGTTGTCGGGGCGGGGTTCTCGGGCTTATACATGCTCCACCGCCTGCGCAACACGCTCGGACTGTCGGTGCGTGTGTTCGAGGCGGCGGACGACGTCGGCGGCACCTGGTACTGGAACCGCTACCCCGGCGCCCGGTGTGACTCGGAGAGCTACTTCTACAGCTTCTCCGACCGCTTGTCCGAGGACCTGCTCCAGGAGTGGACCTGGAGCGAGCGCTTCGCCGCCCAGCCGGAGATCCTGCGGTACCTGCAGCACGTCGCCGACCGTTTCGACCTCCGGCGCGACATCCAGTTCGACACCCGGGTCACCAGCGCCGACTACGACGAGGCGACCAACCGCTGGGGGATCAGCACCGACGACGGCGGATGGGTCACCGCGACGTTCCTCATCACGGCCGTCGGCTGCCTGTCCGCGGTCAACCTGCCCAACTTCGAGGGACGTGACAGCTTCCGGGGCGAGCAGTACCACACCGCGCGCTGGCCCCACGAAGGAGTCGACTTCACCGGCAAGCGCGTCGCAGTGATCGGCACCGGGGCGACCGCGGTCCAAGCCATCCCGGAGATCGCCGAGCAGGCGGCCCACGTGTACGTGCTGCAGCGCACCCCGAACTACGACATCGCGGGGCGCAACGGGCCGCTGAGCGAGGAGTACGTGCGCGAGACCAAGGCCACCTACAACGAAATCTGGCAGCGGACCCGGGAGACGAGCTTCGGCTTCCCCTACGACGCCCCGGAGCGGCCCGCCCTCTCGGTGCCGGAGGAGGAGCGGCAGCGCATCTACGAGACGGCGTGGGCGCAGGGCGGCTTCCGCATCGGCCTCACGTTCAACGACCTCCTGACCGACCCGGCGGCCAACGAGACGGCCTCGGAGTTCGTCCGTGACCAGATCCGCGCACGGGTGCGTGACACGGAGGTCGCCGAACTCCTCGCTCCCAAGGACCACCCGTTCTTCACCAAGCGGCCGCCCCTCGAGAACGGCTACTACGAGACCTTCAACCGGGACAACGTGACGCTCGTCGACGTGCGGCGCTCACCGATCGAGGAGATCACCCCCACAGGTGTGCGGACGCGGGACGCGGAGTACGAGGTCGACGCCATCGTGTTCGCGACCGGGTTCGACGCCATGACCGGCATGCTCTTCAACATGGGCATCGCCGGACGGGGCGGCGTCGCCCTGCGGGAGAAGTGGGCCGAAGGGCCGCGGACCTACCTCGGCGTCGCGACCCACGGCTTCCCGAACCTGTTCATGATCACCGGACCGCAGAGCCCGTCGGTGCTGAGCAACATGCCGGTCTCCATCGAGCAGCACGTCGACTGGATCGCCGACTGCATCAAGTACATGCGCGAGCACAAGCTCGACAAGATCGAGCCGCTGCCCGAGGCCGAGGACGACTGGGTCGACCACCACAACGCGGTGACCCAGGCGACGCTGCTGCCGATGGCGAACTCCTGGTGGGTCGGTGCGAACATTCCGGGCAAGCCGCGCAACCTCTACCCGTACGTCGGCGGCGTCGGGAACTACCGGAAGATCTGCGCGGAGGTCGCAGCACACGGCTACGACGGGTTCGGGATGGCCAAGTACGGGAAGACCTCGGTGACCGGCACGCGCCCGGCCAGCCGCTTCCCGGTCAAGACCGCACGCGCAGTGATCGGCTGAGGAGATCGGCGACGCCGACCGACTTCACCCGGTGGCCCAGCAACTGCTCGCAGCGCTCGACGTGGCCAGCACGCCGACCGGCTGACAACCGTGGTCGCTGGCGCCCTGGCCGGTAATCCGCTGTGGTTCCGCCCGCGCTGGTCGACCAGGTCGACGCCTTCCGGCCGGTCGGGCGGTTGCGCGGCCCGTCCGGCGCGGCGATCAGCCGAGCTGACCTGGTCGACGGCGCCGCGGTCGCCACCGCAGTGCCGCTCGGCACCGCGCCGGTTCTACGAGGTCGACGCCGCCGAACGCTGGCCTGGTGGGCGAACGGGTTCCGGCCCGACCGCGTTCGTCAATGAGCCCGCGCCCGTGCGGCTCGCCCGTGCGACTGATGGCGTCGGTGCCCGTAGCGCTGCCGTGGTGGCGGCGGGCGCCCGCGGTCGACGGGATCCCGGCGCACCCGGGTCGGCGCGCCGTGGCGGACGTGCCCGAACGCTACGGTCACCGGCAGTCGATCAACGGGTTGTACCGCCGTCGCAGGTCGAAAGGGGTCTGGGCGCTGGTGTGGTCACTCTGCTGACCGGGCCGACACCGGCGACATGATCCGCTGGCACGTCTCGGTCGGCTCCACGATCAGCATCGGCCGCATCAGCCTTTCAGGTCCGCCACTACCGGTCGGTCAGGCCTAGAAGAGCGGACCCTCGCGTGTCGCCGTGGTTGTCAGGTCCTGTTCGCGCGGGCGACGAAGAAGCAGGCATAGGTCGCGGCGGAGCCTTCGGCGTTGCGCCCGGTAGCGGCCGGTGAACGTTGGCGCTGCTAGCACCCCCGCGACCGCGGGTCGACGGCCTACCTTGACCCGCGCCGACTTCGCGACCGCCTTCCACTCGTCCTCCTACCGTGCGTCCGACGCCAGCAGCCAGCCGGCCGTCTTCGCCTCAGCCGTGCGCCCCCAGACTGGACAGTCACGTGACCGTGGCAACCATCACCTCTACCCGGTCTGCCCTACGGCCGGAAGCCTTGTTCTCCGACCCGCTATGCAGAGCTGTTCTTGCCCTTCGGCCCGTGCGCTGCAAATCGATTCGCGTCGACATGGACGACAGGGCAGAGGGTCTACGATAAATGCCGATTCAGCCTTGACGCACAGCACCTCGGTGAGGATGTCGTCGACCTCCTGCACGTAGGCTGCTCGAATCCGAAGAGGCCGACGCGGCTGGCGATCGGTGCCGTATCCGGAGCTCGCTGTTCGGGCCAAGGCTCGCTCCGATTCACATTCGCGAACGGGAAAGAACATCCTGATCGATCGGCGCGACGAACATCTTGGCCGGTATCCCGCCCGAGTACGGGCGGGACACCGTCGCACCGACCGTCCTCGCGGGCGGCCAGCCGGCGACGGGGTCCTGGACGAGTGCAGCCGCCGTGCTTGCTCCCTACCCTGACTGGTCGCGGGTCTGCTTGGGTGTGTGGGTGGTGCGGGTACTCGTGTCCGGCGCGAGCGTCGCGGGACCGGTGCTGGCCTACTGGCTGCATCGCTACGGCTTCGAGGTGACGGTGGTCGAGCAGGCCCCTGCGCTGCGCCACGCCGGCGGGCACGCCGTGGACCTGTTCCGGCCGGCCCTGGAGATCATCGATCGGATGGGGCTGGCCGAGCAGGTCGCCGCGGCAGCCACCGGCACCGACCGCATCACGCTCTACCGTGAGGGCGTCGCGACGCCGGTGCACATCGATCTCACCCGGCTGCTGGCCGCCGTGTCCGACCGGCACGTCGAGATCATGCGCGACGACCTGAGCACGATCCTGCACTCCTCGACGGCCGCCACCGTGGAGTATCTGTTCGGTGATTCGATCACCGCGATCGGGCAGGGCGGGGAGGTGAGCTTCGCGCGCGCCCGGCCGCGGGTGTTCGATGTGGTGATCGGCGCCGACGGGCTGCACTCGAACGTGCGGCGGCTGGTGTTCGGACCGGAGACGCGGTTCGCCACGCACCTCGGCGCGTACGTGGCGGTCGCGTCAGTGCCCAACGATCTCGGGCTGCGCGGCGAGATGATCGTCGACGCCGGGGTCGGCCGGATGGCCGGGCTCTACGGCGCGCGGCGCACCGGCGACGGCCGGGCGGTGTTCCTGTTCCGCACCGAGGCGCCGCTGGCCTACCACCATCGCGACGTGCCCCGGCAGAAGCAGCTGCTGCGGGCGGCTTTCGCGGGCGCGGGTGCGCGGGTGGAGGCGCTGCTCGCCGAGCTGAACACGACCCCCGCGTTCTACTTCGACTCGATCACCCAGCTGCACCTGGACACCTGGTCGCGCGGGCGGGTGAGCCTGGTCGGGGACGCCGGGTACTGCCCCGGACCGGCCGTCGGCGGCAGCACGAGCCTGGCCGTCGTCGGGGCCTACGTGCTGGCCGGAGAACTGGCCGAGGCCGGAGGCGACCCAGCGCGGGCGTTCCCCGCCTACGAGGCCGCGATCGGCGACTACGTGCGGGGCAGCCGGGCATTCGCCCGCGCCACGGCCAAGAGCATCGTCCCGGTCAACCGGCTGGTCCTGTGGGCGATCGCGAACGGCGCACGGCTGGCCTCGCACACCCCGCCGGCGCTGGCCCGCGCCCTCGGCCGGCTCAACCGCCGCGGCCTGCGGCTGCACGACTCGATAGCCGTGCGCGACTACCAGCGGCGTTCCTGATCCTGCACGCCGGCATCGGATTCGAGGTCGGCCGTCCCGGCCCGGAGCCGCCTCGGCCGCCGGTGCCGCCCCACCAGCGGCTGGACTTCGCGTCGTCCCCGTCGGTCGGGGTGCAGCAGTAGCCCGGCGCCCGGTCGATCGGCGTGCAGTACAGGTGAAACAGGTCGTCACGCTTGCCGCCGGGCGACGCGCTGGCCGAGCCCATCGCTGGGCTGCGGCCATGTCCGGGCAGCTCGCCGAGCGGGCAGCAGGCCCGGCGACGCTACCGCGAATCGACCTCGCCACCGCCCTCGAACGCCGCGGCCCTAAGGCGAGCGGCGACATCGAGATCATCGCCGATCCTCGTCGAAGCCGAGAGCCTCGTCCCGGACACGGGTGAGGACAACGCCCGGCCGCTGGGTCTGAGCAAGGAGTCGGTCAACACGCCGTCGGCGTTCCGAAGGATCTGCGCGACGGCGTGCGAGTCGATCGAGCTCCTCACCTCCGAGGTCCTGCGCCGCCGCCGTGACGAGGGCCAGCCCGACGTCGACAGACTCGCCGCTGACCTCACCCGGCAGAGCCGGCGCTACCTCTACCGAATTCTGTTCTTGCTCTACGCCAAGGCTCGCCCCGAACTCGACGTACTCCCGTCCGGACACCGAGTTCGCCAAGGGCTCGCCCTCGACCGGCCTCTTCCGCGAGCTCGTGCTCACTGAGCTCAGCTCGCGCAGGACGGATCAAGGCATCGATATGCAGTTCCGGCCCGCCCAAGCAGCCAACACACAACATCGAACGAGCCACGAAGAGCTGAAGCGGTCGCTCGAACTCGCAGTCACTACAAGCTTGCGCTACGCCTCTGATCCAATATCTGCAGCTCAGGCAGGGTGGGCCCCCAGGGGATCGAACCCTGAACCCGCGGATTAAAAGTCCGCTGCTCTGCCGATTGAGCTAGAGGCCCTGGCCGGACCCCGGGGAGCTGCCCAGGTCGACCGCGGTCGAGCCTACTCGACGCGTGGACGCCGGCTGGGGTGCGAAGGGCGGCTCATGCGCAGAGCGGGGTCGCGCCGACGGTGGGGCGGTAATCGATGACCGCGCCGCCGGTCTCGAAGCGGGCGAGGTCGTCGGACACCAGGGTCATCACGCCTGCCACGTAGCCGAGCGCGCCGCCGGCGTCGAACGGATCACGTCCGGCGTCCCAGGAGCGCGAGTCGAAGCTCGTGTACCGGCCACCGCAGTGTGCGTACACGCTGAACTCGTAGGACACGCCGAGCTCGGCCTCGTCGACGCGGCCGGGCAGGACGGTCCTGTGGCCGGGCTGCTCGAACACCTGCGAGGGCACCGGAACCACCGTGCGCGAGGGAGCCGGGCTGGGTGCGGCGGGTTCGGCCGGCGCAGGCGAGGCCGAACAGGCGGCCGACAGCGCCAGACCGAGCCCCACGACCGTCATCCGGATCACCCTCACCCCCTCATCCCACACCGTCGCGACACGCACGTGGACAATGGGATCCCGTGACACTGCTGGACACCCCCGCGAGCACCGCCCGCCCGGTGCTGCCGCCGCTGCGCATCGGCCGCCACGAGGTGGCGACGCCGGTCGTGCTGGCGCCCATGGCGGGCATCACGAACCCGGGGTTCCGGCGGCTGTGCCGCGAGCAGGGGGCAGGCTTCTACGTCTGCGAGATGATCACCTCGCGCGGGTTGGTCGAGAAGAACCCGCTGACCTTCCGCATGATCGCGTTCGACCCGGACGAGCGGCCGCGCTCCATGCAGCTCTACGGCGTGGACCCGGCGGCGATGGGGCAGGCCGTGCGGATGATCGTCGAGCGCGACCTCGCCGACCACATCGACATGAACTTCGGCTGCCCGGTGCCGAAGGTCACGCGGCGGGGCGGCGGGGCGGCGCTGCCGTTCAAGCGGCGGCTGTTCGAGCGGATCGTGAAGGCGGCCGTCGACAACGCCGGCGACCTGCCCGTGACCGTCAAGATGCGGATCGGCATCGACGACGGGCACCACACCTACCTCGAGGCCGGCCGGATCGCGGCCGAGGCCGGGGTCGCGGCCGTCGCGCTGCACGCCCGGACCGCGGCGCAGCGCTACTCGGGGCACGCCGACTGGTCCGCGATCTCGCGCCTGCGCGACCACCTGCCCGCCGGGCTCCCCGTGCTGGGCAACGGCGACATCTTCAGCGCCGACGACGCGCTCGCCATGGTCCGCGAAACCGGGTGCGACGGCGTCGTCGTCGGGCGGGGGTGCCTCGGCCGGCCATGGCTGTTCGGCGACCTCGAGGCCGCCTTCGCCGGGCGCCCGCTGCCCACCCCGCCGAACCTGCGACAGGTCGCGGCCACGCTGCGTCGGCACGCCGTGCTGCTGTGCGAGCACATGGGGGACCACAAGGGCATCCGGGACGTCCGCAAGCACATCGCCTGGTACCTCAAGGGCTTCGCGGTCGGCGGCGACCTCCGGCGCAGCCTCGGCATGGTCGAGAGCATCGACCAGCTCGACGAGCTCCTCGCGCAGCTCGACCTCGACCAGGAGTTCCCCGCCGACGCCGAGGGCCCGCGGGGGCGGCAGGGCTCGCCGGGCAAGGTCGTCCTGCCCGAACACTGGCTCGACGACGCCGACGACCCCTCCGTGCCCTTCGGCGCGGAGCTGGAGCACTCCGGCGGGTGACGTCGCGCGCCGACGCCCCGTGGATCATCTTTCGCCCGGTCGGGTGGAGTGGGACGCGAACGGGTAGGAACGTCCCGTCCGTCTCAAGAACCACACGAGTCACGACGACGATAGGGGCAGCAGGGGGGTGATCGGGATGGACGGCAGGGCGACGGTGCGGACGTTGGTGCACGACGCGCCGACGGTCACGGACACCCCGCCGGCGTCCCCGCGCAACCGCGCGGCCCTGCACACCGCCGCCGCCGAACGCCTCGCCGCCGAGGGCGCCTGGGAGCAGGCCTACGGCCACCTCCACGCGGCACTGCGCCTCCTGCACGGCGACGAGCCCCTGCCCGACGCGCACGACGAGCTCGACCGCCTCCGCCGCGAGCACGCCGAGGCCCGCGAGCAGAGCCGCCGGGACAGCCTCACCGCGAGCTACAACCGCCGCTACCTCGACGAGCGGCTCGCCGCCCTGCTGGCCGACATCGACGGCACGCCCTTCCGGACCACCGGGCTGTGCCTCGCGCTGGTCGACATCGACCACTTCAAGCTCGTCAACGACACCCACGGGCACCTGTTCGGCGACCGCGTCCTGCAACGCATGGTGACCGAGCTCGACGCCGCGCTGCCCGAGGGCGGCTTCTGCGCCCGCTACGGCGGCGAGGAGTTCGCGCTGGTCCTGCCCGGCCGCGACCTGGCCCAGGCGGTGGAGATCAGCGAGCAGGCACGGGACCGGATCGCGCGGCACGACTGGTCCGACCTGCACCCCGACCTGCGAGTCACCGTGAGCATCGGGGTCGCGCACGCCGCGGGGCGGATCGCCGAGGTCGAGCGCCTGATCGGCGAGGCCGACATGCTCCTCTACACGGCCAAGGAGGCGGGGCGCAACGCCGTGGCCTACCGGACCGCGCGCGGCGGCCGGGTGCGGCTCGCCGGGCCGGCCGGGGCGCGCCGGTCCATACCCCAGCCGGTTCGCACGACCGGCTGACCCTCCGCCGGTCGGAGCATTGCGGCTCCGTAAACTCGACGGCCGGGGCGGACACTGCCGGTGACGGCTACTCCGCCCTTCCCGCTGTCGGTGGGCCGGAGGTGACGTGCAGGACGAGGACGACCGGCGGTCGCGGGGTTCCCGCGCGGGCCGGCGTGCCCGGGGGGACGGGCCTCCCCCTGCGGACGACGTCCTCGCCCGGCTCGGCATCCGCGCCACCGAAGACCCCGAGCCTGCCCCGTGGGCGGACGAGACCTCCGGGCGCGAGCGCCGCGCCCCTGAGGGACCGGGCGTTGGCGGGTACGACCCCGCCCCGACGACGAACGGCCGGCCGCGGAACGGCACCGCCCCGAGCCAGTCCTGGCCGGGGCAGCCCGGCGGGTACGAGCAGGCCGGGACCGGACAGGCCGGACGCCGAGCCGCCGACGAGCGCAGCAGCCTCGGCCCCGCTGGGCAGGGCAACGGCCACGGCCCGGCCGGGCAGGGCGAGAACGGCGTCGGACGGGAAGGCTACGGACGCAGCGGCGCGGGACAGGGCCGTCCAGGAGGCAACGGCGCTGCCCCCGGTTCTTCCGAGCCGAGGAGCTACGGCCGGAACAGCGCCGGACAGAGCGGGTACGGGCCGCCCGGCGCCACGCAGAGCATCCCCACGCCGAACAGCGCCGCCCAGAACACCGGGGCGGACGGCCCCGGGCGGAACAACGCCCCGCCGAACACGGGACCGAACGGGTTCGGGCAGAGCGGCGTCGGCCAGAACGGCGCCGGCCAGAACGGGGTCGGGCAGAACGGCGCCGGCCGGAACACCCCCGGGCCTCAGGGCTACGACCGCCTACGTGGCGACCAGGGTGGCGGCAGACAGGCTGGCCCGCAGGCCGGTCCCGCCGGACCGGTCGGAAAAGCCGGCGACCGACGGCCGGATGCCCGCCCCGGCCCGTCGAGCGCCGACCCGCGGCGCGCGGTCCCGCGCCGACCCGACGCTTCCGACGCCGCAGCCACAACGGGGATCCGCCCCGACAGGCCGCGCCGTCCCTCCGATCCCGCGACGAGCACCGTCGGCGTCCCGGCCGGCCCCGCCGGTGCACCGCTCCGAACCCCGAACGCCGGCGGCCGACCGCCGGCGCAGGACTCCGCACCCCAGGCCAGCCCTGCGCGCCGACCCGGCGCCGCGCCGCGCCCGCAGCCGGACGAGGCCGAAGGGACGACCGCCTCCCCCACCACCCGCCTCCGCGCCCGCACGGGCTCTCCGGACAGCCCCGGCCGCGCCCTGCGCACCCCCCGCGGCGACGACACCGCGCTCGTTCCCCCCGTCGAGGACGAGGCCGCAGACGACGATGCCCTCGCCGACCGCACCCGCGCGATCGACGCGAGCCTCACCCGCCTGACCGCCGCCCATGCCGGCGTCAGCCTGGACGACGACGAGGACGACGAGAGCGACGAGGACGAGGCCCCCCGCGCCCGTCGCGCCGACCGCCGGACCGCCACGGACACCCCGCCGAAGCGGCCGTCCCGCCTCGCCCTGGCCGGCCGGATCACCGCGGCCGCGCTGGCGGTCCTGACCTTCCTCGGCGTCGCGCTGAGCTGGGGCGCCACCCGCTGGATGGACTCGACGATCCGCTCGGTCGCCGCCCTCGACCCCGAGTCCGGGGTGATCGACGCCGCGGGCCAGGCCGGCGACGACAACGTCCTGGTCCTCGGCACCGCCTCCGGCAGCTCGGGCACCCCGGCGGCCACGGACGAGCGGACGGACACCCTGATGCTCGCGCACGTCGCCGCGGACGGGGACCGGGTCGTCGGCGTCTCCTTCCCGATGGACCTGGAGATCAACCGACCGCCCTGCCCGCGCTGGGATCCCGCGGCCGCCACCTACCTCGACGAGACGGTCCCCGCCGAGACCCGCACCGCACTGTCGTCGGCCTACACGGTGGGCGGGCCGCGATGCCTGGTCCGCACCGTCCAGCAGCTCACGGGGATGTCCGTGACCCGGTTCGTCGCGCTGGACCTGCCCGGCATCGCCGGCATGGTCGACGCGATCGGTGGCGTCGACGTGTGCGTCGGGCAACCCGTCGAGGACCGCACACTCGGGACCGTGGTCCCGCAGGCCGGCACCACCCGGCTCGACGGCACGCAGGCCGTCCGGTTCGCCGAGGCGGCCGCGGTGCCGACCGACCCCTCCCCCGCGCTGGGCCAGCTGCAACGTCAGCAACAGCTGCTCGCGGCCACCTTCCGCGAGGCACTCTCCGCCTCGACCCTGCTGTCCCCGACCACGACCCGGGACTTCGCCGCCGCCCTGGGCCGCAGCATGCTGGCCGACGACGTCGGCGTGCACGAGATGGTCCGGCTGACCTCGGCGCTCGACCGGCCGTCCGCCGACGGCGTGACCTTCCTGCCGCTGCCCGTCTCGGCCGTGCCGAACACCCGCGGCAACCTGGAGCTGCGCGACACCGAGTCCTCCCGGTTGTTCTCCGCGCTGCGCAAGGGCCAGCCCCTCCCCACCACCACGACACCGGTGGCGTCCGCCGAGGGGCCGAAGCCCTCCGACGTGACGGTCGGCGTGGTCAACGCCGCGGGCCGCGACGGGCTGGGCCGCCAGGTCGGCGACGCACTGCGGTCGCTCGGGTTCGGCGTGGGCGAGGTCGGCAACGCCGCGCAGCCCTCCGCCGAGACGGTCCTGCGCTTCTCCCCCGACCGCGCCGACGCCGCCGAGCTGCTCCGCGAGGTCGTCCCCGGCGCCCGGCTCGTCCAGGACCCGGGCAGCACCGGGACCCTCCAGCTGGTCCTCGGCAGCTCGTTCGACGGCACCGTGCGGGCCCCCGTGACCGACGCGGCCGCCCCGGCGGCGCAGACGGCCCCGACCGCCTCCTGCGGCTGACCGCGACCCCGAGCATTCATCGCCGGTTCACGTCCTGCTGCTGTGCGCCGGATCGCACCCCTTTACCCTCGGACCATGCGCGACGCCTACACGGACCAGCTCGACGAGCTCGGCGACGCTCTCGCCGGGATGTGCGAGGACGTCGCGACGGCCATGGAGAAGGCGACCCGCGCGCTCCTCGACGCGGATCTCCGGCTCGCCGAACAGGTCATCGACGAGGACATCCGGATCGACGAGATCCGGCACTCCGCCGAGGAGAAGGCGTTCGCCCTGCTCGTCCTGCAGGCCCCGGTGGCGACGGACCTGAGGATCGTCGTCTCCGCGATCCACGGCGCCGGGGACATCGAGCGGATGGGCGACCTGGCGCTGCACGTCGCGCAGGCCGCACGGCGCCGCCACCCCCAGCCGGTGCTGCCGGAGGAGATCGCGCCGTACTTCGCCGAGATGGGCCGGGTCGGTGTGGCACTGGCCCGCAAGGCCGGCGCGGTCATCCGCAGCCGCGACCTCGCGGCGGCCGCCGAGCTCGAGTCGGACGACGACGCGATGGACGACCTGCACAAGCACATGTTCACGGTGCTGATGGACCGGAACTGGGACCACGGCGTGGAGGCGGCGGTCGACGTCACGCTGCTCGCCCGGTTCTACGAGCGCTACGCGGACCATGCCGTCGCCGTCGCACGGCGGATCGTCTACGTCGTCACCGGGCAGATGCCGGGGCCGCTCGCCGTCTGATCGCCGCTCCCACGTTTGCGGCACCCCGTGATCGGGCTACACAGGTGCATGACGGATCATGTGTACCGCGTCACCGAGATCGTCGGCACCTCGCCCGAGAGCGTCGAAGCGGCGATCCGCAACGGCGTGAGCCGTGCCCACGAGACACTCCGCGGGCTGGACTGGTTCGAGGTCACGGAGATCCGCGGAAACCTGCAGGACGGGGCCGTCGACTACTTCCAGGTCGGGCTGAAGGTGGGCTTCCGGCTCGGCGCCTAGAACGCCCGTCGTTCATCGACCGTTCACGGGGACCCGGCCGTGGTCGTCCGTCCCGTTTCCTAGGCTGACCCGGTGGCACGGGAGACCCTGGACGGCAACACCGCCCGGCTGCAGGCGCTGCTCGGCGAGATGGGCGACGCCGTCGTGGTCGCGTTCCGGGCGGCCTGCGCCGCCCTGCTCGACCGGCACCCCCGCCTGGCCCAGCGGGTGATCGAGGGCGACCCGGCCATCGACGACCTGCGGGCGCGGATCGAGGTCCTCGCGACCGAGACCATCACCATCTTCGCGCCGGTCGGGCCGGACATGCGGGTGGTCGTGGCGGCCATCCAGTCCGCGCACGAGCTCGAACGGGTGGGCGACCTCGCCCAGCACATCGCCGAGGCCGCGCACCGGCGGGACCCGCTGCCGGCCGTGCCGGACGTCGCCCGCGACCTCGTCGTGGAGCTCAGCGCCCAGGTCACCGCCATGGTGGCCAAGGCCGTCACGGTGCTGCGGACCCGCAACGTCCTCCTTGCCCTCGAGCTCGAGTCCGACGACGACCGGGTGGACGCGCTGCACCGCGACCTGTTCGCCCTGATGTTCGGCGAGCGTTGGACCTGCGGGATCCCCGCCGCCGTCGACCTGACGCTGCTCGCCCGCTTCTACGAGCGCATCGCCGACCACGCCGTGGCCCTGGCCGAGCGCACCGTCTACGTCGTGACCGGGCACCACCCCGAGGCCCTGCAGATCTAGGCCGAGAACGCCGAACGCCGGCGGCATCGCGCACCGCCGGCGTCCGTTCCCGCAGGTCCCCGGCTCAGCCGAACCGGCCGGAGACGTAGTCCTCGGTCGCCTTCTGCTTCGGCTGCGAGAAGATCGTCTTCGTCTCGTCCATCTCCACGAGGTGGCCGGGCTTTCCGGTCCCCTCGATGTTGAAGAAGCCCGTGAAGTCGCTGACCCGCGCCGCCTGCTGCATGTTGTGGGTCACGATGACGATCGTGTAGTCCGTCTTGAGCTCGTTGATCAGGTCCTCGATCGCGAGCGTGGAGATCGGGTCGAGCGCCGAGCAGGGCTCGTCCATGAGCAGCACGTCGGGCTGCACCGCGATCGCGCGGGCGATGCAGAGCCGCTGCTGCTGACCGCCGGAGAGGCTCGAACCCGGCTTGTCGAGGCGGTCCTTGACCTCGTTCCACAGGTTGGCACCCCGCAGGGAGCGCTCGACGAGCTCGTCGGTCGCCTTCTTGCCGGCCCGCTTGTTGTTCAGGCGCTGTCCGGCGATCACGTTCTCGTAGATCGACATCGTGGGGAACGGGTTGGGCCGCTGGAAGACCATGCCGATCTGCCGGCGCACGCCCACGGGGTCCACGCCACTGCCGTAGAGGTCGCGGCCGTCGAGCTCGAGCTTCCCCTCGACGCGGGCGCCGGGGATCACCTCGTGCATCCGGTTGATCGACCGCAGGAAGGTCGACTTGCCGCAGCCGGACGGCCCGATCAGGGCCGTGACCGTCTTCGGCTTGATCTCCATGTCGACGCCCTCGACGGCGAGGAACGAGCCGTAGTAGATGTTGAGGTTCTTGGCGGTGACGGCTTTGCTCACGTCGGATCCTCGCCTTATCGGGTCTTGGGGGCGAACAGCTTGGCGACGAGGCGCGCCAGCAGGTTGAGGACGAGCACGATGATGATCAGCACGAGGGCCGAGGTCCACGCGCGGTCGATGAAGGGCTCGCGGGGCACGCCCGGCGCGGCGTAGGAGTTGTACGCGAACACCGGCAGCGTGGTCATCCGGCCGCTGAAGGGGTTGAGGTTCACCCCCGTGGTCAGGCCGGCGATGATCAACAGCGGGGCCGTCTCACCGATGACGCGGGCGATCGCGAGGGTCACGCCGGAGGCGATACCGGCGATCGACGTCGGGATGACGACCTTGAGGATGGTGCGCCACTTCGGCGTCCCGAGCGCGTAGGCGGCCTCGCGCAGCTCGTTCGGGACGATCTTGAGCATCTCCTCGGTCGAGCGCACGACGACGGGGATCATCAGGATCGACAGGGCGACCGCGCCGCCGAAGCCGAAGCGGATGCCCGGGCCGGCGAAGAGCGCGAAGAACGCGAAGGCGAACAGGCCCGCGACGATCGACGGGATGCCCGTCATGACGTCGACGAAGAAGGTGATGGCCCGCGCCAGCCGACCCTTGCCGTACTCGACCAGGTAGACGGCCGTCAGGATGCCGATCGGGATGGACATCAGGGCGGCCAGCGCCGTGATGATCAGCGTGCCCATGATCGCGTGGTAGCCGCCGCCACCCTCGCCGACGACGCCGCGCATCGAGTTGGTGAAGAACGCCGCGTCGAAGCGGGCCAGCCCGTTCTGGATCACGGTGACGACCACGGAGATCAGCGGGATCAGCGCGATCAGGAAGGCGACCGTGACCACGATGGTGACGACGCGGTCGGTCGCCTTGCGGCCGCCCTCCACGAAGCGCGAGACGGCGTACGTGGCGACGGCGTACAGGACGGCGCCGAGCACCAGGGTGAGCCCGAGGCCGAAATTGCCCGTGGCGGCGAGGATCCCGCCGACCACGACGAGCGAGGCGACGAGGATCGCCCACGGCGCCCAGCGGGGCAGTTCCCCGTGGACGAGCGGCATCGGGACGACGGCCTGCTCGGCCAACTCGCCGTCCGTCCGGGAGCGTTCGGTGTCGGTGCGGGTGTCGCTGGTCATCAGTTCGCCCCCGAGAACTCGCGCCGCCGGTTGATGATCCAGCGCGCGATGGAGTTGACGAGCAGGGTGATCACGAAGAGCACCAGGCCCGACGCGATCAGGGTGTTCACCGCGACGCCGGTGGAGTCGGGGAACTGCAGGGCGATGTTCGCCGCGATCGACGACGGGTTGCTCGAGCTGATCAGGTTGAAGGTGACGATGCCCGAGCCGGACAGGATGATCGCGACGGCCATCGTCTCGCCGAGTGCGCGGCCGAGGCCGAGCATGGCGCCCGAGATGATGCCGGAGCGGCCGAACGGCAGGACGGCCATGCGGATCATCTCCCAGCGCGTCGCGCCGAGGGCCAGAGCGGCCTCCTCGTGCAGCTTCGGCGTCTGGAGGAAGACCTCGCGGGAGACGGCGGTGATGATCGGCAGGATCATCACCGCGAGCGTGACGCCGACGACGAGCATCGTGCGGCCCGTGGCCGACACCGGCCCGGCGAACAGCGGGATCCAGCCGAGGTAGTCCTGCAGCCGCGTCATGAACGGCAGCGAGGCGGGCGCGAGGACGGCCACTCCCCACAGCCCGTACACGATGCTGGGCACCGCGGCGAGCAGGTCGACCACGTAGCCGAGACCCTGGGCCAGCCGGCGAGGCGCGTAGTGGGTGATGAAGAGGGCGACGGCCACCGCGAGCGGGGTCGCGATCAGCAACGCGATCAGGGCGGAGAGCAGCGTGCCGAAGACCAGCGGGCCGATGTAGACGGCCAGGTTGCGGCCGCCCGGCAGTTCCTCGGGGGAGGCGGTGAAGGCCGGGATCGCCTGCGCGATGAGGAAGACCGCCACACCGGCGAGCACGATCAGGATCAGGACGCCGGCGCCCGTGGCGGACCCGGCGAAGATCCGATCGCCGAGCTGACGGACGGGCTTGGTCGACGGGGTCGCCGTCGCGGGGGTCGTAGTGGGGGCGCTCACGGCGTCCTCTCTGCAAGCGGGGTGGGGCGGCACCGGGCGGGGCCGGGCGGTCGCGGTGCGACGACCCGGCCCCGCCGGCTCACGTGCTCATCAGGCGATGGAGCTGACCGCCGGCGTGATCTGCTGGCGGATCGCGTCGGTCAGCGGGGCGGAGCCGGCGGCCTGCTGCGCGGCCTGCTGACCCTCCGGGCTGATCACGTAGTTCAGGTACGCCTTGACGAGGCCGGACTTGGCGGCGTCGGTGTACTTGCTGCACGCGATCGCGTACGACACGAGCGAGATCGGGTAGGCACTCGAGTCGGTCACGGTGCGGTTGAGCTTGTAGGCGAAGGCGTGCGGGCCCCCTTCCGAGACGCGCTCGGAGGACTCGAGCAGCTTGGCCGCCCCGTCCGGCGTCGGGCCGACGTACTGGTCGCCGACCTTGATCTTCGCCTGGCCGAGGCCCTGGGCCTGGCTCTCGTCCGCGTAGCCGATGGTGCCCTGGCCCGCCTTGACGGCGCCGACGACACCCGAGGTGCCCTGGGCGGCCTCACCGCCCTGGACCGGCCAGCTGTCGCTGACGTCGTACGGCCAGTCCGCACCGGCGGCGGCCTTCAGGTAGTCGGCGAAGTTCTGGGTGGTGCCGGACTTGTCCGACCGGTTGACCGGCGCGATCGCGGTCGACGGCAGGTTCACGCCCGGGTTGTCCGCGGCGATGGCCGGGTCGTTCCAGGTGGTGATCTTCTTGTCGAAGATCTTCGCCAGGGTCGACGGCGAGAGCTGCAGGTTGTCGACGCCCGGGAGGTTGTAGACGACCGCGATCGGCGAGACGTAGACGGGGATCTCGACGATGTCGCCGCCACACCGCTGCTGCGCCTTGCCCAGCTCGTCGCCCTTGATGTAGGCGTCGCTGCCCGCCCAGTCCACGCCACCGGCGATGAACTGGGTGCGGCCCGCGCCCGAGCCGCTCGGGTCGTAGTTGATGGTGGCGTCGGGGTTGCTGCCGGTGAAGCCCGCGACCCAGGCCTGGGTGGCGGCCTGCTGGGTGCTGGCGCCGGCGCCGGAGATCGTGCCCGACACGTTCGACGACGGGGCGCTCGACGCGCCGCCCGCCGACGAGCCCTCGTTGGCCGCACCGCAGCCGGCGAGCACGATGGCCCCACCGGCCGCCAGGCCGACGGCGGCGATCCGCGCGCGCTTCTGGCGCATGGTCTTCACTGCTGGTTCCTCCGTGGTTCGGGGAGCCGGTCGGAACCGGCCGCACGTGCGACCCACACCGAGCCGCTCGGCGTCGAACGCTAAGTGCGTCCGGTGGACGCTCGACCCACGGCGAATGAACGGGGAGTGAACAGGTAACCCGAACGGCGCGGGGTTCATCACCCGCCCGACGGGGCGTGACTCACCCGTGACCTGCGACGTGATCGGCCACACGGACCGGTGACGGGGGGCTGACGCAGCATCACGAGGAGTACATGACGTCCGAGGTGTGGACGGCGAAGCCGAGCTTCTCGTAGACGCGCACGGCCGGCGCGTTGTCCGCCTCGACGTAGAGCAGCACGGTGTCGAGCCCGCGCCCGGCCAGGTGGTGCAGGCCGGCCAGGGTCAGCACGCGGCCCAGGCCGCGGCCGTGCGCGGCGGGGTCGACGCCGAGGACGTAGACCTCACCCAGGGACGGCTCGGTCGCCGTCGGCGGGTGCACCTTGGTCCAGTGGTAGCCGAGCAGGGTGCCGTCGGCGTCCACGGCCAGCAGGAAACCCTCGGGGTCGAACCAGTCCTCGGCCTCGCGCTCGCGGACCTGGTCGACCGCCCAGCCGCCCTGCTCCGGGTGCCAGTCGAAGGCGGCGTTGTTGACGCGCAGGAACTCGCTCTCGTCCTCGCCCACCACGAAGGGGCGGATCGTGACGCCCGCGGGCACGGTCAGCGCGGGCAGCGGGCCGGCGCCGGGGGTGCGGCGCATCTGCCACAGCACCCGGGCGCGTTCCAGATCGTGGGACTGTGCGAGGGCGGCGGCCGCCGGGAGGTCGCCGTGCGCCCAGACATCGATCTTCGCGGCCCGGCCGGTCAGCTCGGCGAGCAGCGCGGCACCGAGCCCGCGGCGGCGGTGGTCGGGGTGCACGGCCAGCTCGGCCGACGTGCCGTCGAGCTGGGCGTACCCGGCGACGGTCCCGTCGGCGCGGGCCACGAGGTGCGTGACGCCCTCGCGGGGCCCGCCGCGCAGGTTGAGCAGGAACTGCTCGGAGA
This sequence comes from Pseudonocardia halophobica, assembly GCF_027922425.1. Classification (GTDB taxonomy): domain Bacteria; phylum Actinomycetota; class Actinomycetes; order Mycobacteriales; family Pseudonocardiaceae; genus Pseudonocardia; species Pseudonocardia halophobica. The sequence goes on from NZ_BSFQ01000009.1 coordinate 32,605, forward strand.
AGGGTTCGCGCCCGTCGGCCCGCTCGGCCGCCTCGGCCAGGGCGCGGACGCCGGCCGTCGTGGCGGGGTCGATCTCGGACAGGACCCGGACGGCGCTCACCGGGACGACCCTACCCGCGGGCCGTCCCGGTGTGCCGTGATCGGTCGATCAGTGCATCTGGTGCAGGCCACGGAAGGCGGCTCGGTCGCCGTCGTCGTCCGTGTCCGTGTCGCTCTCCTCGGGGATCCCGCCGGCCGGCACGCCCAGCCCGGCGCGGCCGGGGCGGACGAACTTGTAGCCGACGTTGCGCACCGTGCCGATCATCTGCTCGTGCTCGGGGCCGAGCTTCGCGCGCAGCCGCCGCACGTGGACGTCGACGGTGCGGGTGCCACCGAAGAAGTCGTAGCCCCAGACCTCCTGCAGCAGCTGAGCCCGGGTGAACACCCGGCCCGCGTGCTGCGCGAGGTACTTGAGCAGCTCGAACTCCTTGTAGGTGAGCTCGAGCAGGCGCCCGCGCAGCCGCGCCGCGTAGGTCGCCTCGTCGATCACCAGCTCGCCCAGCACCAGTGCGCCGCCCGCGCTCGCGGAGTCCGCGCCCGGGCGGGACTTCAGCAGCCGCAGGCGGGCGTCGACCTCCGCGGGACCCGCGGACGGGAGCAGGATCTCGTCGACCACCCACTCACCGGAGACGGCCACGAGTCCGCCTTCGTTGAGCACGGCGATGACGGGCACGTCCGTGCCGGTGCTGCCGAGCAGCCGGCAGAGGCTCCGCGCGGCGACCAGGTCGGTCCGTGCGTCGACCAGGACCGCGTCGTGGGGGCCGGCGTCGAGCAGCGCGGCCACCTCGGGCGCTGCCGTCCGGACGCCGTGCGGGAGCAGGGTCAGCGCGGGGAGCACCGAACCGGGGTCCGTGTCCGCTGTCAGCAGTAGCAGTTCCACCGCTGCCTCCTCTCCACCGGGGAATCGACGGCGGACGCCACGCCCGGCGTCCGTCGTTCTGGTCACGGTGGGCGACGCCGACCTCCGTCCCGCACCGCGTGACCCGGCGGGTCCGTCACGCGGATCGGTCAAGAATAGACAAGCGGTTGCCGCGGACACGAGTTCCGCGAGCCAGCTCACCCCGTTCGACGTGCTCGTGCGCTGCAGAAATACCTGTGCGTGACGAATTCCCTCATCCGGAGGCGGCTGCGGTTTCGGGCGCGTTACGTACCCGTCAGAGCACTGTTACGGATGGCGGGTGGCGGGCCCGCCGCACGGGCCGGCGTCGGGGGTCTCTAGGTTGGGCCCGCGCGACGTGTGGGAGCCGGAGGTCGAGAGTGAAACGCCTGATCGTCGCGGTGCTGGTGCTCGCCGGGGTACTGGTCGCCGCGGACTACGCCGCCGCCGCGGCAGCGGAGTCGGTGGTGTCCCGCGAGCTGCGGGACCGGCTCGGCCTGGCCGACGACCCCTCGGTGCGGATCAACGGCTTCCCCTTCCTCACCCAGGCGGTCTCGGGCGAGTACCGCTCCGTGGAGGTCCGCGCGGACCGGCTCCAGGTCGGCGACCTGCACAACGTGCAGCTGCGCGCCGACCTGCGGAACGTCGAGGCGCCGCTGTCCGGCCTGCTCGGCGGCGGCACGCCCGGCCTGCGGGTGACCACGGCCGAGGGTGCGGCCCGCGTCGGCGCGGACGACCTGCAGCGGATGCTCCCGGGCGTCGAGCGGTTCAGCCTCGGCAACGTCGACGCCAACGCGATCGCCGACGTCGTCGACGAGGGCGGCGACCCGACCATGCGCCAGCTCGACCCGGACTCCGTCGCGCGGCTCTCCGGCACCGTGACGATCGCCGGCGAGGAGTACCAGCCCGTCGTGCTCGCCGAGCTGCAGGTGGCCGACGGCGTCATGCGAGTCGTGCCGCGGGACGTGCGCGGCAGCGACGGCGACCCGCTGCCCGAGGCGATCACCGAGCTGGTCGAGCAGACCTTCGCGCTGCGCATCGACCCTGGCGGCCTCCCCTTCGGCGTGGTGCCCACGAAGCTCCAGGCCCGCGACGGCACGCTGGAGATCTCCGGCGAGGCGCGCGACGTCGTCGTCGGGGCACTCCCCGGATCGGGTACGACGGGCTGACCCGGGAACATCGCGCCGGCCGGCCGGGTTGGCCCGGGACATGAGCGGTACGGGACTCGTGGTCCTGATCGCGGTGCTGGTGGCGGCCACCGCACTGGGGCTGGTGCTGCGCGCCCGCAACGGCCGGGTGCGGACCCCGTCCGGCGCCGGCTCGCCGGACGGCTGGGCCCTCACCGGTTCCGCCCCCGAGGGTGCGGAGCAGGTGCTCCTGCTGCAGCTCTCGTCGCCGGTCTGCACCCCTTGCCGGCAGACGGCGGGCGTGCTCGGCGAGCTGGCCGCGGGCGAGCCCGGGGTGCGGCACGTGGAGATCGACGTCGCCGATCGCCCGGACGTCGCCCGCGCGCTGTCCGTGATGCGGACGCCCACCACGATCGGCTTCGACCGCACCGGCCGTGAGCTGCTGCGGGTGTCCGGCGTGCCCCGGCGCGCGGAGCTCGCCGCGGCGCTGGCCCCGGAGCTGCGCGGACGCCCGGCGTGACGGGCGTCCATCTTCCGGGACGCCGCTCCCGCCGACCGGACCTTTCGGTTACCCTCGCTGCCGTGAACTGGCCGCTGACCCGACGCCGCGCAGTCGATCTGTGCCGCGTGGCCGGCTGCCTGTGTCGGCCCTCCTGACCCCGACCCCTTCGTCGAGAACCCTCAGGAGTTCCCCCATGTCCGCACCGGACGGGTCCGGCGCTCCCGCGCGCTCGGTCGACCCGCCCCTGGACCCGCGCGGCGTGCGGTCCGCCGCCGGACTGACCACCGTCGTCCTGGCGCTGGTCCTCGTCAGCGGCAGCGGCTGGCTCGCTGCCGCGCAGGCGCTGGTGTTCGCGCTGGGCGCGTTCGCCGGCATGCGGTTCGCGCCCTACGGCGTGCTCTACCGGCTGGCGGTCGCCCCTCGCCTGGGCCCGCCCGCCGAGCGCGAGGAGGCGGCCCCCGTCCGTTTCTCCCAGACTGTCGGCTTCCTCTTCGCCGCGGTCGGCGCGCTCGGTTACCTCTCCGGGCTGACCGTGCTCGGCATCGTCGCCACCGCGTTCGCGTTGGTGGCCGCCTTCCTCAACGCCGCCTTCGGCTTCTGCCTGGGCTGCGAGATGTACGGCCTGCTCGCACGGGCGCGCGCCGCACGCGCCTGACCCCTCTTCGTTCACCATCGACACCGACACACAGGAGTGACATCACCATGAGCCGCGAGGACGTCCTGGTCACCGCCGACTGGGCGGAGAAGAACCTGGGCACCGAGGGCGTCGTGTTCCTCGAGGTCGACGAGGACACCACCGCCTACGACGGCGGCCACCTCCCGGGTGCCGTCAAGATCAACTGGACGACCGAGCTGCAGGACCCGGTCCGCCGCGACATCGTGTCGCAGGAGCAGTTCGCCGAGCTGCTGTCGAGCAAGGGCGTCGCCGACGACGACCTGGTCGTCCTCTACGGCGGCAACAACAACTGGTTCGCCGCGTACGCGTACTGGGAGTTCAAGCTCTACGGGCACGAGAAGGTCGTGCTGCTCGACGGCGGCCGCAAGAAGTGGGAGCTCGACGGCCGCACGCTGACCACGGACGTCCCGGAGCGCAGCGGCACCACCTACACCGCCAAGCCGGCCGACAACACGATCCGCGCCTTGCGTGACGAGGTCGTCGAGGCGATCGACACCAAGAACCTGGTCGACGTCCGGTCGCCCGACGAGTTCTCCGGCAAGATCCTCGCCCCGGCCCACCTGCCGCAGGAGCAGTCGCAGCGGCCGGGCCACATCCCGTCGGCGATCAACATCCCGTGGTCGAAGGCGGCCAACGAGGACGGCACCTTCAAGTCGGACGAGGAGCTCACCGCCCTCTACGGCGAGGCGGGCTTCGACGCCGGCAAGTCGACCATCGCCTACTGCCGCATCGGCGAGCGTTCCAGCCACACGTGGTTCGTGCTGCGTGAGCTGCTGGGGCACTCGGACGTCAAGAACTACGACGGCAGCTGGACCGAGTACGGCTCGCTCATCGGCGTGCCGATCGAGCTGGGGAGCAAGTGACCAATGTGTGGAGCACCTGACCAGGCGGCGCAGCTGCCCGCCGGTACCGACCTGACCAAGGAGACCGTCCTGGCCGGGCGCGTCGTGGCCGGTGACAAGCCGGTCGGCGGCGCGTTCGTGCGCCTGCTCGACGGGACCGGCGAGTTCACAGCGGAGGTCGTGTCGTCGGCCTCCGGCGACTTCCGGTTCTTCGCCGCGCCGGGCACCTGGACCGTCCGGGCGCTGTCCCGCAGCGGCAACGGCGAGGCCACGCTCTCGCCGGAGGCGCCGGGCCTGCACCGCACGGAGATCGCCGTCGCCTGACGACCGCGGACCCGCATCGCCCCGGTCACCCTCGCGGTGGCCGGGGCGGTGTGCTGTCCGGCCTCCCGCGGGTCGGGGTCAGACCGTCGGTGGTGCCGGGGCGAGGCGTGCCGCCGTCACGTGCGCGACGACGACCGCGACGATGACCAGCGGCATCACGGCCAGCCCGTCGGCCCCGAGCAGCAGCGTCGCCAGCAGCACCGAGGTGAGCGGCAGCCGCAGCATCACCACGGACATGGCGCCGATGCCGATGGCCGCCCCCGCGACGAGCGGCAGCCCGGGCAGGTGCGAGAGCAGCACGCCGCCGGCCGCCCCGATGAACAACGCCGGGAAGATCGGGCCACCGCGGAAGCTCGCGAGGCACAGCGCGTAGGTCAGCACCTTGGCCACGAGCACGATCACCAGCGCCGGCACGCTCCACCCGGCGCTGCCGAGCAGCAGCGGACCCAGGGCCTCCTGCCCGGAGAACAGCACGAACGACACGTCGTGCCCGCTCAGGACCGCCGCCAGCACCGCCAGCCCGGCCACGACCACCCCGACCACCGGCCCCGCCACGACGATCCGGGGCTCGACCTGCCGGCGCACCACCGCCGTCAACCGGTGGATCACGACGCCGACCAGCGCCGCCAGCAGGCCCACCAGCACGGCCCACCCGAATTCCACGATGTCGGTCGTGCCGAACGCGGGGAGGCCGGGCAGCGTCAGCGACGCCGTGCCGAGCCCGGTCAGGGAGTCGAGCCCGAGGAAGATCAGCGAGCCGATCCCGGCCGCGAGCAGGCCGGGCAGCAGGATCACGCCGAGCGCCGCACCCGCGGCCAGCGACGCCTCCATCAGCAGGAAGGCACCGAGGATCGGCGAGCCCAGCAGGGCGCTGATCGCCGCGAAGCTGCCGGTCGCGGCGAGCACGGCCGTCGTCCGTCCGTCGGCGCCCCTGCGGAAGGCGTGCAGGGCCAGCACGCCGAGACCGCCGCCCAGGGCGATCAGCGGCGCCTCGGGCCCCAGCACGACCCCGAGCCCCAGCCCGACGAGCGCGGCGAGCAGGATCCCGGGCAGATCCCGCGGGACGGGCACGTGGCCCGTCTTGAAGCCGTCGGCGGGCGAGTGGCCCCCCTGCCCGGGCAGGTAGCGGATGACCGCCCCGACGATCAGGCCCGCGACGGCCAGGACCGGGAACGGCCACCACACGGGCGCGGTGGCGAAGCCGAGGGCGCGCGGCAGGTCGGTGTAGGTCCAGCTCTGCAGCCCCGACACCAGCTGGAGGAAGAAGTACGCGGCCGCCGAGATCGGCGCACCGACGATCGCCGCGAGGATCAGGAGCCGGGTGTAGCCGGCCGAGCGGAGGACGTCCTCGGGGGACTGCGGTGCCGCCGTGCCCGTCGTCGTCCCGGTCCTCGCGGCCTCGTCCGCCTGGGCCATCAGCGGTCTCCCGTCGTCGCGCCGGTCGTCCACCCTCGCGCCCGCGCGCCCGGGCGGCACCGCCCGGAGCGGGTGACTCAGTCGCTCGCGGCCCTCGTCCGGTCCCGAGCCCGCACGGCCGCGGCGGCCATGCGTTCCGGGCCGCTCGTCAGGGCGCGGCGCCAGGGCGGGACACCGTCGATCTCGATCTCCAGCGAGAAGCTGAGGAACGTGCGGATGACGACGATCAGACCGAGGATCGCGACGTTCTGCAGGGTCGGCTCGACCGCGATCGTGCGCAGCAGGTCCGCGGCGACCAGGACCTCGATCGCGAGCAGCAGCGTGCCGCCGAAGGTCTCGCGCAGGGTCTGGTAGCCCTCGCGGCCGCGCCCGGTGGCGAGCCAGACCCGCGCCGACAGCACGACCGACCAGACGAGGCCGATCACCAGCACCGCGGCGCCGAGGACCTCGAAGGCCACCGCCGCGCCGTCCATCAGCCGGACGACCGTCGTCGTCGCCGGCTCGGCCGCGAGCCCACCCATTCCGCCCCTCCCGCCCGCAGCGTGGTCCGTACGGAGGCGCGCCGCCCTCACCCGGGTCGGGCGAACGGGGGGTCGGCGGGACTATGCTCGCCCGCCGTGCACTGGTTCTTCACCGTGCTGCTGATCGCGGCGAGCGCCGGCACGGTCGCCTTCACCGGCTTCCTGCTGCGGCGCCTCTTCACGACGGCGCCCGACGCCGCCGCCGCGCTCGCGGCCCGGCCGACCGAGGAAGTCCCGGAGGAGCCCTCCGCATGACGCAGCCCGACGGCAACGACGTCCCCACCACGATCACCGGCCCCGTCAACGCCGCGCCGGACTCACCGCAGCGCAACCGCCCCCAGTGGGACGACCTGCCGGTCCCCGACGACACCGCCAACCTCCGGCAGGGCCCGGACCTGCACGAGCAGTGCGTCGGCCTGCTCCCGCTGATCGGCGTGTGGCGCGGGACCGGCGAGGTCGTCTACCCGACCATCGACGGACCCTTCCACTTCGGCCAGCAGCTCGTGTTCGCGCACGACGGGCGCCCGTTCGTCTCGTACGAGGCCCGAGCCTGGCTGCTCGACGAGGACGGGAAGGTCATCCGGCCCGCCGCGCGCGAGACCGGGTTCTGGCGCCCGCAGCCCGACGGCTCGCTCGAGGTCCTCATCGCCCACGCCACCGGCATCATCGAGGCCTGGTACGGCGAGAAGGGCGACCTGCGCTCCTGGCAGATCGAGACCGACGCGGTGGTGCGCACCCCGTCCGCCAAGGACGTCGTCGCGGCCAAGCGGCTCTACGGCCTGGTCAACCAGGGCGACCTCGCCTACGTCGACGAGCGGGCGATGCAGGGGCAGCCGATGCAGCCGCACATGTCCGCCCTGCTGCACCGGGTGGTGGGCTGAGGGCGGTCCGCTGTGGCGATGATCGTTCCGGTGTGACCGTGCCACTGGCGCCGATGAGCTGAGGAGCGCCTGTCGCGCTCGGAGTGATCGTGCGGTGCGGGCGGGTCAGGGGCGGCGGGGCCGGCCGAGCATGCGGTCGACCTCGGCGCGGTCGAGGCCGGCGAGCTTCGCGACCTGGTCCGGGCCGAGGCCGGCGGCGGCCAGCCGGCGGACGACGGCGCCGAGCTCGTCCCGGCGGGTACGCATCTCCTCCGCGAGCCGGCTGAGCTCCTCCTGCTGGCTCTGCAGCTCGACCGTCGCGCCGACCGCGCGCGCCGGGTCGTCGAGCAGCACGGCGAGGAGCCGGTCGCGGGCGTCGCCGCGGCGCGGGTCGACCACGCCGTTCGGCTGCGCGGCACGCGCGCGCGCCGCCAGGGCGTGCTGGACGGCCGCGGCGACGGTCCGGCTGGACCCCGCCTCCTCCGGCCCCGGCTGGTCGATGCCCGGCTGCTCGGCACTGACGGGCTCGAGCCCACCCGGCTGAGCGGGTTCCTGCTGGTCGGCGTCCTGCGGTTCGGAGCCCGGCGGCTCGGCCTGGGCAGGGCGGTCGGCCGAGGTCTGGTCGGCGGCCCCGCTTCCGGTCACCGTCTCGGTCTCCGTCTCGGTCTCCGGCTCGTTCTCGCCACCGTCAGCGGACCCGTCGGGCCCCGAGGGAGCAGGGCCGGTGGCGTCCGTGCTCGCGGCCGGCACGGTGCTCTGCTCGGCGAGGGCGGCGAGCTGGGCGGCGGTGGGGCGCTCGTCGGTGGGAGCCACCGCGTCGCCCGCGGCCGGCTCCTGCCCGCTCTCCGGCACCGCCTCGCGGGAGCGCGCGTAGGGGGTGGGCGCACCCTTCGCGGCCGCCATGAGCCGCGCAGCGCGGGTTGCCGGGGTGAGCTCGGGCTCCTCGGCGTCGGGAGTTGGCCGGTCGGCAGGAACGGAGCGGGGGCCGGACTCGCCGATGACCGGCACGGAGTCGCGCCGCAGCGACACGACGTCGGCGACGCCCTCCTGCCGGTCGGCAGCAGCAGCTCGGGCAGCCGGTTCATCGGCGCCTGTCGTCGGCGGCTCCGCAGGGGCGGTTCGGCCCGTCACTCCCTCCGCCGCTCCCTCCGACGTGGCGTCGCCGGCGGGCCGGGCTGCGGAGGTGTCCTCGCCGGCGGCGTCGGCTTCGACATCCACCGCACCCTGGTCGGCGAGCGAACGGTGTCCGACGGCGGTCGCGCGGCCGTCGGTGCGCCCCGGGCCCGGCTCGTCGCCCCGCGACTCCTCCTGCGGGCCCGGGTCGTCGCCCGAGGCGGCGCGGCGGGCCTCGGTCTGGATGGCGGCGGCGTGCTCGGCCGCCGCACGGTGGGCGCGGGCACGCGCGAGCAGGACGTCGGACTGCACGGGGAGCGGCGCGGTGTCGGCCTCGCGGACGGCCACCGCGTCGGCCACGGTCCGCGGGCGGGCCTGCCCGACGAGCGCGGCCGCGTCATCGGGACCCGCAGCAGCACCACCCGCAGCAGCACCACCCGCCGCGACCCCGGCGGGCACGGGCTCGGGCGCGGGGCGCGGCGCAGGCATCTCGCCGACGGACTCGCCGGTCCAGTCGGAGTGGGTAGGCTCGGCCACCGGCTGGGACTTCGCCTTGCCGCGCAACGCCCGCACGACGACGATCACGACCGCGATCACCAGTGCCGCGGCCCCGACGCCGAGCGGCACGAGGACGTCAGCCGAGAACGCCTGCTCCATGAGCGCGCACGCTACGCCGATCTACGTCACGGTGTGCAGTCGTTCTATCCGGAGCGTGATCCCGAGGTCGACCGGTCCGCACGGGCCGCGTCGTCGCTCCCGGACGGGCGCGCCGATCCGGACGACGACCCGGACGACCCGCTGCGCTCCCCGGCCGACACACCGCTGCGCGACTCATCGGAAGGCCCTGACCTGCCGTTCCGCCCCTTGGCGGAGTCGCCGGACGGCGCGGGCGCCGGCCGGACCGCGCTGACCTTGACCGTCTCGGACACCTCGTCGGCCGCGGCCTTCGCCGCCGGCTCGGCCTTCGCCGTGGGCGTGTCACCCGGCGTGTCCGACCCGCTCGCGGGCGGGGTGGCGCTCGACTTTTCAGCCGATCCGGTGTCCCCGGATCGCTTCGCCGGGGACAGCGCGGAGACCGCGGACACGGCGACCGTGCGGTCCGGTTCCACCTGCCGCGCAGACGGTTCGGGCTTCTCGGCGTCCTCATCGGACGACGCGAGCGGAACCATCGCGGTGGCCGGCTCGGCGTCCTCGTCGGGCTCCGGACGGCTCTCGCCCCGGTTCTCGGCGCGGTTCTCGGTGCGGTTCTCGGCGCGGGTCTCGGCGCGGGTCCCGGTGCGGTTCTCGGCGCGGGTCTCGGAGGCCGGCCGGAAGAGGTCGCCGGGCGCCGAGCCGGACTCGGGACGACGGACGGCAGTGGTCTCCTCGGCCGCCGACGCCGACCCAGGCGACGACGCGCCCTGCGACCCGGCGGTCCCACCCGGAGCCCCGGAGGACGAGGACGGCGCCGCACCCGGCAGCGGCTGGGCGGCGGGTCCCGCGGCCGGACCCTCGGCCGGCGCAGGTGCGGGCTTCGGACGCGGGCTCGGCCGCACGGGCCGATCGGTGCGCGCGTCCTCGCCCGTCGACGGCGAGGACGCGCCGGACGACGGCGGCGTGACGGCGAACCGCGCGGTCGGGGCGCCGAGCAGGCCCTCGAGCTGGCCGCGGAGGCGGGTCAGCTCGGCCACGACGGCGTCGCGCTGCCGGCTCAGCTCGGCGAGCTCGGTGCGCGCGTTCTCCTGCTCCTTGCGCAGCGACTCGGTCTCGGCCCTGGCCTCGCGACGGGCCGACGTGCGGATCTCCTCGGCCTCCTCCTCCGCGGCCTGCAGGATGCTCTGCATGCGGTCGGTGAAAGAGCCGATCATGTCCGGCGACTCGGGTCCGCCCGGGCGCGGACGCGGTGTGGGACGCGGGCGGGCACCCGGCGGCGGTCCCGGCTGTGGGCCCATCGGCCCCCCGGGTCCCATCGGGCGCGGCCCAGGGCCCATGCCGGGCTGCGGCCCCACGGCAGGGAAGGGATGGCTGCGGGCGGCGTCCAGGTCGGCGCGCATGCGCGCGAGGACCCGCTGCAGGCGCGCCACGTGCTCGTCGACCTGCCTGCGGTCGTAGCCGCGGAGCACGACGTCGAACCGCGGGGCACCGAGCGAGCGCTCACCCCCGTCAGCCGTCATGTCCCGACCCTTTCCGTCGTCGCCCCACCGCTCACTTCGCCGAGGGTAGGGAGATCCGTACTCGCGTTCAGAAGCGTTCACCCTAACGGAGCACGACTCCACCCGGCCAGTCGACTTGCGACAGCAGCCCGTGGAGCACTCACCCTCGCCACGGTCCCACGCCCGTCGACGCGCCTACCATCAGGGCCGTGGACACCTCGCTCAAGTCGACGCTGCACCGGCGCGGTCTGCGGATGACACCCCAGCGCCAGCTGGTGCTCGACGCGGTCCGCGAGCTGGGCCACGCCACGCCCGAGCAGATCTGCACGCAGGTACAGCGCGCGGCGCCGGCGGTGAACATCACCACCGTCTACCGCACGCTCGACCTCCTCGAGGAGCTGCGGCTCGTCCGGCACACCCATCTCGGGCACGGCGCGCCGACCTACTCGGAGCGGGCGCACGAGCACGTCCACCTCGTGTGCCACCACTGCGGCGCGGTGAGCGAGGCGCCCACGGCACTGATGGACGAACTGGCGGACCGCCTGCGCGAGCGGGAGGACTTCGAGCTCGACGTCACGCACGTGGCGCTCTCGGGGCGGTGCGCGACCTGCCGCGAGGCCGATCTGAAGGCGTCCCAGGAACTCGGAGAGAAGGAGGCGCGCGCGTGACCGAGGGACCCGAGGCGACCGTCGAGCAGCCGGACCCCGACGCCGCAGTTCCCGCGCACCGCGGCGACCCGCTGGCCGAGCAGCGCGCGATGGCCCGCTCGGCCGCGGTCGTCGACCGCTCCCACCGCGGCGTTATCGCGGTGCCCGGCGAGGACCGGCTGAGCTGGCTGCACCTGTTGCTGAGCCAGCACGTCAGCGAGCTGCCGGAGGGTGCGGGCACCGAGGCGCTGATCCTCGACGCGCAGGGTCGGGTGCTGCACCACGCGGTGGTCTCGCACGCCGGCGACACGGTCTGGCTCGACACCGAGCAGGCCGACCTGGCCGAGCTGCTGGCCTACCTGCAGAAGATGGTGTTCTGGTCGAAGGTCGAGCCGCGGGACGCGACCGACGAGCTCGCCGTGCTGTCCGTGGTGGGTCCGGACACGGCCGCGGCACTCACCGCGGCCGGCCTCCCGGTGCCCGAGGGCGCCTACGCCAGCGCCGCGCTGCCCGAGGGCGGGCTCGTCCGGCGCATGCCCTGGCCCGGGCCCGACGCCGCCGACGTGCTCGTCCCCCGCGCCGAGCGCGACGCGTGGTGGGCGCGGCTCACGGCCGCCGGTGCCCGTCCGGCCGGGACGATGGCCTTCGAGGCGCTCCGGGTCGAGTCCCGTCGCCCCCGCGTCCACCTCGACACGGACGGGAGGACGATCCCGCACGAGGTCGACTGGATCCCGTCGGCCGTGCACCTCACCAAGGGCTGCTACCGCGGCCAGGAGACGGTCGCGCGCGTCGCGAACCTCGGGCGCCCGCCACGCCGGCTGGTGCTGCTGCACCTCGACGCGGGCGACGAGGAGCTGCCGGTGACCGGCGACCCCGTCCTCAAGGACGGGCGACCCGTCGGGCGTGTGGGCAGTGTCACACAGCACCACGAGCTGGGTTCGGTGGCGCTGGCGCTCCTCAAGCGGTCGGTGCCCGCGGACGCCGAGCTGGTCGCCGGGACCGAGGAGCGGGCCTCGCCCGCGGCCATCGACCCGGACTCCTACGCGGCCGACGACGGCGCCCCGCCGCCCGGGCGCGCGGCGCAGCTGCGGGTCCGCTAACCGTCCCGCTGACGGGCGGCGACCCGGCCCCAGAAGTCGCGCAGCCGGCCGTAGCACTCGGTGGCCTCGTCGAGGTCTCCCGCGCGCAGCAGCCGCAGCGCCCGCTGGACCTCGCCCGCCGAGTCGTCGGCGCGCAGGGCGGCGTCGTCGACGAGGTCAACGAGGCCGCCGTAGTCCAGCTCGACGATCGACGTCCGGTCGAACCGCTCCAGCCAGCCGCGGGTCTCGGCAAGCACCTCCGCGGGCCCGTCGTCGCCGAGGGCGCCGCGCACGACGCGCTCGGCCTGCCCGGCGCGGCCGAGCGCCTTGGCGATCGGCACCCGCCACCAGACGCGGCGCTGCGCATCCAGCCTGACCTGCCGTTCCTCCGGGTCGACCAGGGCGAACCAGGGCAGCGGGACGGTCCACGCGGCCGTCACGACGTGGGCCGCGGAGTCCCCGAGCTCGGCCACCGCACGCTCCGCCCGGCGCCGCGCCGCGGCCTCGGGCACCACGAGCGCCGACGACCGCAGCACCGGGTCCTCCTCGGCCAGGAAGCCCAGCACGGCCGCCCCGGCGCGCGGCCGGGTGTCGAGCGGGCAGACGAACGGTTCGCCGCCCTCGCCCCCGAGGACCAGGACGTCGACCGGGGCACCCGCCCCGCCGCCGGCGTCGCCCGGCAGGAGCCGCCCGCGCAGCATCGCCCGCAGGCACAGCTCGCGCTCCCGGCGGCCCGCCCTGTCCGGCCGGACGGCCCCGCGCGCGAGCCCCGCCCGCACCGCGGCGCCCGACGCGCCGTCGAACGCGCGCAGCGGCTCGTAGACCCGCAGGTAGGAGAGGAACGGCGACGGCACGGTCCGAGATCCTTCCGCACCCGCCCGCCCGCCGGACACGCCCTCCGCGTGATCGCACCGCGGAGTGCGCGCGGGACCGCGTACCGAGTTCGGTCACACCGTCGATGCCACGTCGCACGCTCGCGCTATCGCACGGTACTGTGGAGCCCAGGACAGTGATGACACAGACGGGGCCGCCGAGACATCCGGCCGCCCCTTCCCTGTTGTAAGGGGGACCAGCCATGGGGCGCGGACGAGCCAAGGCCAAGCAGACGAAGGTGGCCCGAGCGCTCAAGTACAGCTCCCCCACGATGGATCTCGATGCATTGCAGCGGGAGATCGGCAGTGGGACGGCGGTAACCGACGACGACGAGTCGTACGACGAGTACGCCGAGCGCTACGGGTCGTACGCCGACGACGAGGACGACGAGCGCCGCTAGCGCGGTCCTCCCGCCCACCGCCGGGGCGGGCTGTTCGGCACCACCGGACGTCACGACGCATTCCCTCCCACCCGCCTCCGGACGGGTGGGAGGCGTCCGTCAGGGCCGGTGGCGCCTCTCGCACGGCCCCTCGGGGACGTGAGCCTTCCCACGGTCGCCCCATCGTTCCCGAGCGGAGGACGCGCCCGGGCGTCGGCCACGCTGCGCCGTCATCGGACTCCTGTGCAGGTCAGCGCACCTGCGGAGATGCCCGCCGACCCGGCGACCGGGCGTACCGCCCGCCCTGCGGCGACCGATCTTCACCCGATAGCCTCACGCCGACGAGAAGGCGGTGAGGGATGCGCGGGAACCTGTTCGCGGTGGCGGTCGACCTGGTGGTGCTGACCGTGCGCCACGACCAGCTCAACGTGCTGCTCGTCCGGCGTGGGGAGCGGCCCTACGAGAGCCACTGGGCGCTGCCCGGCGGGTTCGTCCGGGCGGACGAGGACCTCGGCGACACGGCCGCGCGGGAGCTGGTCGCGCAGACCGGGGCGGCCACCCAGGGCGCGGTGCAGGGGCACCTCGAGCAGCTGGGCGGGTACGCGGCACCGGACCGGGACCCCCGCGGGCGGGTGCTCAGCATGGGTTATCTGGCGCTGCTGCCGGACGTGCCGGACCCCGAGCCCACCGGCGGACCGACGGCGGCGTTCCTGCCCGTCGAGGACGTGTACGGGCTGGCCTTCGACCACGACACGATCCTCGCCGACGGTGTGGAGCGGGCGCGGGCGAAGCTGGAGTACACCACGCTGGCCGCAGCCTTCTGCCCCCCGGAGTTCACCGTGACCGACCTGCGCCGGGTCTACGAGGCCGTGTGGCGCACCGAGATCGACCCGCGCAACTTCCAGCGCAAGGTCACCTCCACGCCCGGTTTCCTCATCCCGACGGCCACCCGGGTCACCGGGGGCCGCGGCCGGCCACCGCAGCTCTTCCGCCGCGGCCCGGCCACCGCGCTGCACCCGCCGATGCTGCGGGAGCCCGTCGCCCTGGCCCACGCGACCACCTGAACCAGCAGCTCAGGAGGGGTCGTGAGCGCGAACTGCCGCTCTAGGGGCAGTTCGCGCGCACGGGTCAGAAGCGGGGGTGCTCGCCCACCAGCTGCACCCGGGACCCGACCCCGCCCGAGGCCTCGCCCTCGGCGCGCCGGACGTCGCCGAGCACCCAGGCCGGCACGTGCCGGGCGGTGAGGACGGCGAGGGCGCGGTCGACGTCGTCCGGCGGAAGGACCGCCACCATGCCGACGCCCATGTTGAACGTCTTCTCCATCTCGCCGCGCTCGACCCGGCCGCGGCCCTGGATCAGCTTGAACACCTGGTCCGGCGTCCAGGACCCGCGGTCGGCGACGGCCACCAGGCCCTGGGGAAGCACGCGCTCGAGGTTGCGGGCCAGCCCGCCGCCGGTGATGTGCGCGAACGTCCGCACCCCGGTCTCCGCGGCCAGCGCCAGGCAGTCCCGGGCGTAGATGCGGGTGGGGTTCAGCAGCTCCTCGCCGAGGGTGTGGCCGAACTCCTCGACGTGCCCGTCGAGCGGCATGCGCGCGATGTCGAGCAGCACGTGCCGGGCCAACGAGTAGCCGTTGGAGTGCAGGCCGGAGGACTCCATCGCGACCAGCACGTCCCCGGGGCGGACCCGCTCGGGCCGCAGCATGGCCTCGGCCTCGACGATCCCGATCCCGGTGGCCGACAGGTCGTACCCGCCGGCCTCCATCAGGCCCGGGTGCTCGGCCGTCTCGCCGCCGAGCAGCGCGCACCCCGCCTGCTGGCAGCCCTCGGCGATGCCCTTGACGATCGTCGCCACCTGCGTGGGCACCAGCTTGCCGACGGCGATGTAGTCCTGCAGGAACAGCGGCTCGGCGCCGCAGACCACGAGGTCGTCGACCACCATCGCGACCAGGTCGAGGCCGATGGTGTCGTGCTTGTCCATGGCCTGCGCGATGGCGACCTTGGTCCCCACGCCGTCCGTGGACGCGGCCAGCACCGGCTCGGTGTACTTGCCGAGCTTCGGCGCGAACAGCCCGGCGAACCCGCCGATCCCGCCCAGGACCTCCGGGCGCGTGGCCTTCTCGGCGTACGGCCGGAGCTGCTCGACGGCCTCCTCACCCGCCTCGATGTCCACGCCCGCGGCGGCGTAGCTGGCGTGCGGGTCCTGCTCGGGGGTCGACGGGGAGGTCGGCATGGGTCGGGCTCTCGTTCCTGGAGGGAGGTCTCGGACACGGGGGCACCCG
The DNA here is from genome assembly GCF_027922425.1 of Pseudonocardia halophobica. Classification (GTDB taxonomy): domain Bacteria; phylum Actinomycetota; class Actinomycetes; order Mycobacteriales; family Pseudonocardiaceae; genus Pseudonocardia; species Pseudonocardia halophobica. The sequence continues at coordinate 48,293 of NZ_BSFQ01000009.1, forward strand.
CGTCCGCCGGGTCGGCGGGCGTGCGCCGCCCCGGCCGCCCGGCCCGCGGTCGCGGGCCGGGCCGCACAGGCCTCAGGGCCTGTTCAGGGCTTCCGCAGCACCGTAGCCGACGGACAGCGGCGCCGGGGTGTCCCGGGCGTTCTCCCGCAGCGGTCCGGGGTCGCCGGAGGCCGCGCCCGCGGCGTCGAGCGCGGGGGCCTCGAGGAGGTGCTTGCCCAGCCGGGCCTCCTCGGGGAGCGGGATCGGGTACTCGCCGTCGAAGCAGGCGCAGCACAGCCGGCTGCGGGGCTGCTCGCTGGCGGCCACCATGTTGTCCACCGACACGTACGCGAGGGTGTCCGCCCCGATGGAGCGCCGCACGCCCTCGGTGTCCAGCCCGCTCGCGACGAGCTCCGCGCGGCTGGCGAAGTCGATGCCGTAGAAGCAGGGCCAACGCACGGGCGGCGAGGCGATCCGGACGTGCACCTCGAGCGCCCCGGCCTCGCGCAGCATCCGGACGAGCGCGCGCTGGGTGTTGCCGCGGACGATCGAGTCGTCCACCACGACCAGCCGCTTGCCCCGGATGACGTCCCGGAGCGGGTTGAGCTTCAGCCGGATGCCGAGCTGGCGGATGGTCTGCGAGGGCTGGATGAAGGTCCGGCCCACGTAGGCGTTCTTGACCAGGCCCTGGCCGTAGGGGATGCCCGAGCCCTGGGCGTAGCCGATGGCGGCCGGGGTGCCGGACTCGGGGACCGGGATCACCAGGTCGGCCTCGACCGGGGCCTCCTGGGCAAGCCGGCGCCCGATCTCGACGCGCGCGGCGTGCACCGAGCGCCCGGAGATCGAGGTGTCCGGACGGGCCAGGTAGACGTACTCGAAGACGCAGCCCTTGGGCTCCGGCGCGGCGAAGCGCGAGCTGCGCATGCCGTCCGCGTCGATCGCGAGCAGCTCGCCCGGCTCGACCTCGCGGACCATCGAGGCGCCGACGATGTCCAGCGCGGCCGTCTCGCTCGCGACGACCCAGCCCCGCTCCAGCCGGCCGAGGACCAGCGGGCGGACGCCGTGCGGGTCGCGGGCGGCGTAGAGGGTGTTCTCGTCGGCGAAGACGAAGGAGAAGGCGCCGCGCACGCGCGGCAGCAGCCGCATCGCGGCCTCCTCGACGCCGGTGTCGGCGGCGGTGGCGGCGAGCAGCTCGGCGACCAGGTCCGAGTCCGTGGTGGCCTGCACCCCGGAGTCGCGGCCCTTGTCCTGGAGCTTCCCGACCTCCTCCCGCAGCTCCGCGGTGTTCACCAGGTTGCCGTTGTGCCCGAGGGCCAGGCCGCTCCCGGTGGCGGTGGTGCGGAAGACCGGCTGCGCGTTCTCCCAGGTCGTGGACCCGGTGGTGGAGTAGCGGCAGTGGCCGACGGCCAGGTGCCCACGCAACGACGAGAGCGTCTGCTCGTCGAAGACCTGGCTGACCAGGCCCAGGTCCTTGAAGACGACCATCCGGCGGCCGTCCGAGACGGCGATGCCGGCGGCCTCCTGCCCGCGGTGCTGCAGGGCGTAGAGGCCGTAGTAGGTCAGCTTGGCGACGTCCTCCCCGGGAGCCCAGACGCCGAAGACGCCGCACTCCTCCTTGGGGGAGTCGTCGACCGAGGGGTCGGCTTCGTCGGAGGGGGTGTCGGAGTGGACGGGGGTCTCGTTCCGGCTGGAACTCAACGCACTCGCTCCTCGGGGAACTCGGGGTGGCGGCTACTCGATGGTACGCCGCCGCAGGCCCGGAACCCATCGGGCGGGACCGGCGTCACCGAACCACCGGCCCTGGCCGAGGTCGCAGCCGAGCCGCCGGAGCCGCTCCGCCTGCACGTCCGTCTCCACCCATTCGGCCGTGACCTCGAGGCCCAACGCGTGCGCCATCGCGACCAACGAGCCCACGATGCTCTCGTCCACGGGGTCCGGGCTCTCGTGCCGGAGGCCGTCGATGAACGAGCCGTCGATCTTCAGCGCGTGCACCGGCAGCCGGCGCAACCAGGCGAGGCTGGAGTAGCCGGTGCCGAAGTCGTCGAGCGCGAGCCGCACGCCCGCCGCACGCAGCGCGGACAGCGCGTCCATCGTGGCGGGCTCGTCCCCCAGCACCGCCTGCTCGGTGATCTCGAGCTGCAGCCGGTCCGGGGCGAGCCCGGTCTCGGTCAGCAGGGTGACGACCTCCTCGACGAACCCCGGCTCGGGCAGCTGCACCGGCGAGACGTTGACGCTCACGTACGGCGCGTCGACGCCGAGCTCCTCCTGCCAGGACGCCGCCTCCCGGCAGGCCTCCCCCAGCACCCACCGGCCGAGCGGCACGATCGCGCCGCTGCGTTCGGCGAGCTCGATGAACCGGCCGGGCCCGAGCAGCCCCTGCTCCGGGTGCTCCCACCGGACCAGCGCCTCGACGCCGCGCACCGAGCGGTCCGTCAGCCGTACCAGCGGCTGGTAGGCCAGCCGGAACTGGTCCCGCTCGACCGCGCCGCGCAGGGCCGCGACCAACTCGAAGCGGGCCGCCTCGCCGGCGTCGCGCTCGGGGTCGAACACCGCCCGCGTGCCGCCGCCCTGACCTTTCGCCCAGGACAACGCCACACCCGCGGCCCGCTGCAGCTCGGCCGGGCACTCGGAGTCGGTGCCGCCCTCGGCGATGCCGATGCTGGCCGTGACCCCGATCCACCGGCCCGAGACGTGGAAGGGCGCGGCGAGGGCCTGCAGCAGCCGGTCGGCGACCGCCGACACCTCGCCGACGCCCTCGGGGTCGGTGAGCAGCACGGCGAACTCGTCGCCGCCGGTGCGGGTGACCAGGTGCGGGCCGGCCGCGGTGCGCAGCCGGTCGGCCAGCGCGGCCAGCAGCTCGTCGCCCACGGCGTGCCCGTGGATCTCGTTGACCCGGCGGAAGTCGTCGACGTCGATCGCGCACAGCCCCACCCGGGTCGCCGAGCCGGCGAACGCCTGCTGCACGGCCTCCTCGGTGATGTCCCGGTTCGGCAGCCGGGTGAGCCGGTCGCGCGACGACGCCTCGACGAGCCGCGTCCGCAGCCGGTACCGCTCGGAGACGTCCTCGATGACGCCGATGAGGTGGCTCGGCCGGCCCGTGTCGTCCCGGATCAGCGAGCCGGTGACGTGCCCCCAGACGTACATCCGGGTCGGCCCGGCGAACCGGACGTCGATGCTCACGGTGTCCGGCGTGCCGGACACCAGGCGGCGGTAGGCGGCGTCGAAGGCCTCGTAGTCGTCCGGGTGGATGAAGTCGGAGACCGGGCGCGGGAGCGTGGGGCGCTCGAGCATCCCGAGCATGCGGCAGGCGGCCGGGTTGAGGTCGACGACCTCGCCCTCCAGCGTCGCGATCGCGATGCCGACCGGTCCCTGGGTGTAGATCGTGCGGTAGTGCGCCTCGCTCTCCGCGAGCGCCTTCTCGACGTTGCGGCGGGCCCGCAGGGTGGCCCGCATCAGGTCCTCCTGCGCCTGGTGGGCGCGGAACCGCAGGGCGCCGGCGAACCCGGCGGCCAGCTCGTCGAGCGCGAGGGACAGCCGATACCGGTCCCCCGGCGAGGTCAGACCCAGCGCCCCCGGCGCGGCCTCGCGCAGCAGCCGGACCGTGCCGGGCAGGACGTCCTCCGGTGCGGCGCCGACCAGGCCGGCGCGGTCCCCGCAGAAGCCCGACGCGGCCAGGTCCGACCCGATCCCCCGCACGGCCAGCGGCCAGAAGGGCTCGGCCCGCAGCGCGGCCCCCAACCGGGTGACGAACGACGCGAGCACGCCGGCGTCCTCGATCCCGGCGTTCGGCAGCAGCTCGGCCCAGCGCTCCGCGAGCGAGCGGACCTCGGGCCCCGGCTGCTCGCCGAGGATCCCGTCGAGCCCGCCGATCGCGCCGGCCGCGGCCGTCCGCAACAGTCCGGCCGGCAGATCGTCGGGGCCTGGGAGGCTACCCGCTGCCACCACGCAGCCACCTCCCGTCGCCCGTCGGGTCCGTCCGTGTGCCGATCGGGGCAATCTTCGACCTCGGGACGCCGTTTCGCCACCAGTACGGTGCAGGCGTCGCCCGTTCCGGGGACCCGACGAGAGCCCCGGACGGTGGTCCTCAGCGCAGCGGGAGCAGCGCCCCGACCTCCGGGGCACGTGACCCCGAGGCGCTCACGGTGCCCGATCTCACCGCATCCGTCCAGTTCAGACCGCCCGTGGCGAGCGCGAGCCAGGTCCGGGCGTCCGTCTCGACGATGTTCGGCGGGGTGCCGCGGGTGTGCCGCGGCCCCTCGATGCACTGGACCGCGGCGTAGGGCGGGATCCGCACCTCCACGCTCCGCCCGGGGGCCCGCTCGGCCAGCGCGGCCAGGGACTCCTTGACGGCCTCCTTGATCACGCTGCGTGGCGGGGCGGCCCCGCCGGCCAGCCACGCGTCGAGCAGGTCCGGCTCGCTCACAGGGTCTCGGCGCCCGCCCGGGACTCGAAGCCGGCCTCGAACAGCGCCGGCAGGGTGCCCTCCCACGCCGCGCGCAGCTCGGCGAGCGGCAGGGCGGCGAGGTCGTCGATCGCGAGCTCCGCCCCCGACGACTCGGCCGCGCCGACCGTGCCGAGCCGCTCGGCCGGGACGCCCGCCTCCGCCGCCGCGGCGAGCAGCGCGTCGGCCGCCTCGGGGGCGACCGTGACCAGCACCCGCCCGGTGCTCTCGGAGAACAGCGCCACGAACGGGTCGACCGCGAGCGCCGCCGGCAGCGCGACGGCGGCGCCGTGCCCGCCGACCAGGGTGGCCTCGACCAGGGCCTGGGCCAGGCCGCCGTCGGACAGGTCGTGGCTGCCGGTCAGCACGCCGGCCTGCGCGACCAGCAGCTGCGCGAGCCGCTGCTCGTGCGCGAGGTCGACGGCCGGGGGCTCGCCGCCCAGGTGCCCGTGCACCACGTGCGCCCACTCGCTGCCGCCGAGCTCGTCCGCCGTCGACCCGAGCAGGACGACGACGTCGCCCTCGCGGCGGAATCCGGACGGGATGCGGGCGGCCACGTCGTCGATCACGCCGAGCACGCCGACGACCGGGGTCGGCAGGATCGCCTGCGTGCCGGTCTGGTTGTAGAAGCTCACGTTTCCACCGGTCACGGGGATGCCGAGCTGCGCGCACCCGTCCGCCAGGCCGCGGACGGCCTCGGAGAACTGCCACATGACGTGCGGGTCCTCGGGCGAGCCGAAGTTCAGGCAGTTGGTCACGGCGAGCGGCACGGAGCCGGAGGTCGCGACGTTGCGGTAGGCCTCGGCCAGCGCGAGCTGCGCCCCGGCGTACGGGTCCAGGGCCGCGAACCGGGCGTTGCAGTCGGTGGCGACCGCGATCCCGCGGCCGGTGGACTCGTCGACCCGGACCACGCCGGCGTCGGCCGGCTGCGCGGAGGCGGTGTTGCCGCGGACGTACCGGTCGTACTGGTCGGTGACCCAGGCGCGGCTGCACAGGTTCGGCGAGGCGGCCAGGCGCAGGATCTCGGCGCGCAGCTCGGACGGCGCGCTCGGCCGGGGCAGCGCGGCCGGGGTGTTCGCGGCCAGCTCGTCCTGGCCCTTGCCCCGCAGGACCGGCCGCTCGTAGACGGGGCCGTCGTGCGCGACGGTGCGCGGCGGCACGTCGACCACGGTCTCCCCGTGGAAGTCGATGACCAGCCGGTCCCCGTCGGTGACCTCGCCGATCACCGTGGCGATCGTGTCCCACTTGCGGCAGACGGCCATGAACGCCTCGACGTTCTCCGGCGCCACGACCGCGCACATCCGCTCCTGCGACTCGCTGGAGAGGATCTCGGCGGGGGTCATGCCGGTGGCGCGCAGCGGGACGGCGTCGAGGTCGATGTGCATGCCGCCGTCGCCCGCGCTGGCCAGCTCGGAGGTGGCGCAGGAGAGGCCGGCGCCGCCGAGGTCCTGGATGCCCACGACCAGGCCGGCGTGGAACAGCTCCAGGCAGCACTCGATGAGGACCTTCTCGGTGAAGGGGTCGCCCACCTGGACGCTCGGCAGCTTCTTGCGGCCGGTGCCCTCGCCGAAGGTCTCGCTGGCCAGCACCGAGACGCCGCCGATGCCGTCGAGTCCGGTCCGCGCGCCGAACAAGATGATCTTGTTGCCGGCTCCGGAGGCGAAGGCCAGGTGGAGGTCCTCGGTGCGCATCGCGCCCACGCACAGGGCGTTGACCAGCGGGTTGCCGGCGTAGCTGGCGTCGAACACGACCTCGCCGCCGACGTTGGGCAGGCCCAGGCAGTTGCCGTAGCCGCCGACGCCGGCGACCACGCCGGGCAGCACCCGCGCGGTGTCCGGGGCGTCGGCCGGGCCGAAGCGCAGCGGGTCGCCGACCGCGATCGGCCGCGCGCCCATCGCCATGATGTCCCGGACGATCCCGCCCACGCCGGTCGCCGCGCCCTGGTAGGGCTCGACGTACGACGGGTGGTTGTGCGACTCGACCTTGAAGGTGACGGCCCAGCCGTCCCCGATGTCGACCACGCCGGCGTTCTCGCCGATGCCGGCGAGCATCTTCTCCTTCATGGCGGCCGTCGTGGTCTCGCCGAAGTAGCGCAGGTGGACCTTCGAGGACTTGTAGGAGCAGTGCTCGCTCCACATCACCGAGTACATCGCCAGCTCGGCGTCCGTGGGCCGGCGGCCCAGGATCTCGCGGATGCGGGCGTACTCGTCGTCCTTCAGGCCGAGCTCGCGGAACGGCTGCGGCTGGTCCGGCGAGGCCGCGGCGTTCGCGACGGTGTCGATCGGGATGTCGGTGACGGTGCGGGCGTCGAGCTCGGTCACGGGTACCAGCGTAAACGCCGCGGAGGACTGGTTCGGCGAGCCGTCCGTCTCAACAGATCTGACGAGCGTCGCTCACAAAGATCGTCCGGGACGCGACACGGGTGCGTGCGCAAGGCCTACAAGGTGTGGACGGGGATCGCCGCCGGCGTCTTCGTGATCGTGGCGATCTCGGACCTGTCCGGGGCGTCCGAGGACCGCTCGCCGTCGTCGGCCTCGACGAGGGCCGCTACCTCGTCGTCCGTGCCCGCGGTTCCGGCCGCCGCGGCTCCCACGACAGTGGCCGCACCGGCCGGGGACGCCGTGACGGTGACGCACGTCGTCGACGGCGACACGTTCCGGACGTCGGACGGCGGGACGGTCCAGGTCATCGGGATCGACGCGTGCGAGCCGGGCACGTACGGCGGTGACGAGGCGACCCGGCACGCCAGGAGCACGCTGGAGGGCCGGCAGGTGACCCTGACCCGCGAGCCGGGCATCGAGCTGGACCGGCACGGCAACGACCTCCGCTACGTCGAGACGCCCGGGGGCGACTTCGCCGAGTCCGCCGTGATCTACGACCACACGACCGTCTACGACGGACATGGCGCGCCTGCGGCCTACCTCGCGGAGCTGCGGAGCCGGGACTACGGCGGACAGGTGTGCGCGGCCCCGGCCCCCGGCCCGGCAGGGACGTACTCGTCGGACGGCGACGGCAACGTCGACTGGCCGACGCCGGGTGACCAGGGCCTCCCCGACGGTCTCCTGACCGGCGGCTACTGCGCGCGGAAGTGGTGGTGCTGACATGAAGAAGTTCGGGCTCGCGCACCTCGTGGCGTTGATGATCGTGGTCGCGGTGGTCGTGACCATCGTGAAGTGGCTCCTGATCACCGCCGCGATCCTCGTCGTGCCGTTCGGCGCATGGTTCTTCTACGACCGCGTCTCGACGGCGAAGCGACGGACGGCCGCGGAACGGGCCGCGGCGAACGCGGCGGAGCGCCGTCGCGAGGTGGAGAGCCGCGCGGTCTTCGACGCGGCCGGCGGCTGCGGATGGTGCGGCCAACGCTCCATGCATCTCGACGCCCGCGGTGGCGTGATGCATCCGGCGGCGTTCCACCGCGCCGAGATCGAGGAGACGATCGCGGCGACGCCGCGGTAGTCCCGGGTCCCGTCCACCGGCCGTTCGGCCCAGTCCCCCGCGGCCGGATCCCGGTAACGTCGGTCACGAGGGCGGGTGCGGGAGGAGGCCGGTCGTGTCCAAGGTCGTGCTGCGGGTCGCGCAGATCGTCGGGGTGCTGGTGCTGGCGGGGATCGCGATCAGCGTGGCCGTCGGGCTGGTGCAGTGGATACTGGGAATCGCCCTGATCGTCGCGATCCCGGTGGGGGCGTACTGGATCTACAAGCAGGTGAAGGCGCGCAAGCAGCCGCCGGCGCTGGCCGCGGGCGCGCCCGTCACCCTCGGGCGGAGCGGCGGCGCGACCGACCGGCGGGCGGAGCTCGAGGGGCGCGCGGTGATCGACGCCGCCGGCCGCTGCGGCTGGTGCGGCTCGGCGACACTGCACAAGGACGAGTTCGGCTTCCCGACCACGCCGCTCAAGTACCACCGCGCCGAGATCGACGCGATGCTCTGATCGGCTTCGTCAGCTGCCCGGCAGCTTGACCACGCTGACGAAGAAGTGGTCGATCTGCTTGATGGCCTCGATGAACCCGTCGAAGTCCACCGGCTTGGTCACGTACGCGTTGGCGTGCAGCTGGTAGCTGCGCAGCACGTCCTCCTCCGCCTGGGACGTGGTGAGCACGATGACCGGGATCGAGCGCAGCGCCTCGTCCGCCTTGACCTCGGCGAGCACCTCGCGCCCGTCGCGGCGCGGCAGGTTCAGGTCGAGCAGGATCAGGTCCGGCCGCGGGCTGTCCTCGTAGGGCGCCTCGTTGCGCAGGTAGGCCAGCGCCGCGGCGCCGTCGGTGACGACGTCGAGCCGGTTGTGCAGGTGCTCCTCGAAGGCCTCGCGGGTCATGAGGACGTCGCCCGGGTCGTCCTCCACCAGGAGGACGTTGACGATGCGGGCGGGGTCGGTGAGGGCTTCGGTCACGACGGGGACTCCTTGCTCGGGACCGCGCCGGCGAGGGCCGGGTCGGCGGGGGGCGGGTCGGCCGGGGACACCGGCAGGGTCAGACGGATGGCCGTGCCGGGCTCGTCGGGCTCGCCGTGGTCGACCCAGATACGGCCGCCGTGGAACTCGACGATCTTCTTGGCCAGGGCCAGCCCGATGCCGGTGCCGGCGTAGACGTCGCGGCCGTGGAGGCGCTGGAAGATCACGAAGATCTTGTCGGCGAACTCGGGCTCGATGCCGATGCCGTTGTCCGACACCGAGACCTCCCACTCGTCGCCGCGCTGCACGGCGTCGACGCGGACGACCGGCGGCACGTCCGTGCGGTGGAACTTCAGACCGTTGCCGATCAGGTTCATCAGCAGCTGCTGGACCAGCGAGGGATCGCCGGGCACGGTGGGGAGCCCGTCCGCGATCGCGATCTCGCCGCCGGTCTCCTCCACCTGCGCGGCCAGCTGTGCCGCGGCCGCGCCGGCGGCCTTGCCCAGGTCGACCGGCTCGAAGCCGGTGGTGGTGCGGCCGACACGGGAGAACGCCAGCAGGTCGTTGATCAGCCGCTGCATGCGCTGGGCACCGTCGACGGCGAACTCGATGTACTGGTCGGCCCGCTCGTCGAGCTTGCCGCCGTAGCGCCGCTGCAGCAGCTGGCAGAAGCTCGAGACCTTGCGCAGCGGTTCCTGCAGGTCGTGGCTGGCGACGTAGGCGAACTGCTCCAGGTCCCGGTTGGAGCGCTCGAGGTCGCGGGTGCGGTCGTCGAGCTGGGCGTTGGCCTCCTGCAGCTCGTCGACCTCGCGCTGGATGTGGGAGCGCATGGCCTCGACGTCCGCCCCGAGCTCCACGAGCTCGCGCGGGCCGCTGCCGAGCACGCGGGTGCCGACGGAGCCCTCGACGACCTGGCGGGTCTGCGCCGCGAGCCGGCGGATCGGACTCAGGATGACCTTGCGCAGCCCGATCGAGGCGAGCAGCAGGAACACCGCGGCCACCGCCGTGATCGTGATCCCGACGACGGCGAGGAAGGTGATCGTCGAGTCCAGCCGCTGGCGGGCCGCGAGCCGTTCGGTCTGCAGGTCGTCGATCAGCGTGGCCGTGGCCACGCGGACGCGGTCGAAGAGCAGCCGGCCCTCCTCGGCGTTCGGCGTCGGCGCGCCGGCCCGGGCGGCCGCGATGGTGGGCTCGGCGTAGTCGCGGCGCCACGTGTCCGCGGCGACCTCGACCTCCTGCAGGTTCGCCGGGAGGCGCGCGCCGGGGAAGGACCGGTCCAGCGGCTGCAGCGCGGCGACGGCGGCCGCCTCGGCCTGCTTGCCGTTCACATAGGGCGCGAGGAAGACGTCGTTGGCGAGGATGGTGAACCCGCGCACCCCGGTCTCCTGGTCGCGCACCGCCGACGACAGGTTCTGGCTCGCGGTGACGGCCGGGGCGACCTCGTCGTAGAGCACGGTGCGCGCGTCGGCGATCCGGACGACGGCCCAGGCACCGAGCACGACGGCGAGCACCGAGAGCACCCCGAGGACGGTGGCGCCGACGGTGAACCACCGGCGCAGCGTCCAGCGCTGCTGCGCGTCCTCCATCGTGGCGGGGTCGAGCCGCAACCGGACCGGGCCGCGGCGTCGGGGGGCGGCAGGCGCGGTCACTCGTCCCCCGCGAGGTCCGTGAGCAGCAGCATGGCGACGTCGTCGGCGAGCGGGCCGCCGTTGATCCGCTCGACGTGCTCGACGAGCCTGCCCGGGAGCTCGGACATCGGGGTGTCCCGCTCCTTCCCGAGAACGTCGATCAGGCCCTCCTGCCAGAGCAGCTCGTCGGGCCGCGCGCCGCGGCCCTCGATCAGCCCGTCCGTGAACAGCAGCAACGCCCACCCCGGCGTCAGCTCGAGGATCTCGGGCTCCCACTTCGCGTCCCGCAGCACGCCGAGCGGCACGCCGACGCGCGGCCGCAACGACACCGGGCCGGGGCGCAGCGACACGGGCGGCGGGTGGCCGGCCGAGCGGAGCAGCACGCGGCTGCCGCCCTCGGGAGCCGGGTCGATCGTCAGGGTGCAGACGGTGGTGAACAGCGTGCGCTCGTGCCGCTCGCTGACCAGCACCTCCTGCAGGTTCGGCAGGACCTGCGGCTCGTCGACCCCGGCCAGCACCAGGGCCCGCCAGGAGACCCGGAGCAGGGCGCCGAGCGCGGCCTCGTCCGGACCGTGGCCGGACACGTCGCCGATGATCGCGTGCACCGTGCCCGACGGCCCGCGGACGGCGTCGAAGAAGTCCCCGCCGATCACCGCGCGGGTGCGTCCGGAGCGGTAGAAGGAGCGGCCGTGCACGGCGCTGCCGTCGAGCAGCAGCGACGGCAGCAGGCCGCGCTCGAGGCGCACCGACTCCGCGGCCACGAGCTGCTCCTCGCGGAGCCGGACCATGCTGGCCTCGGCCCGCCGGCGCTCGACGGCGTAGCGGATCGCGCGGATCAGCACGGCCCCGTCGGCCTTGTTCTTGACCAGGTAGTCCTGCGCGCCGACACCGACCGCGGCGATGCCGAGGTGCTCGTCGTCGAGCCCGGTGAGCACGCAGACGGCCGCGGACGGGTCCGCCTGCAGCACCTCGCGCAGCCCGTCGAGCCCGCTGACACCGGGCAGGTTCAGGTCCAGGAGCACGCAGTCCGCGGCGGGCAGCAGGTTCCGCTCGACGACCGCGCGCACCGACTCGGCGACGGTGACCCGCACGGACGGGTCGACCTCGGCGAGCAGTTCCTGCACGAGGAAGACGTCGCCCGGGTCGTCCTCGACCAGCAGGACCCGGTGGCTGGCCGCACCGGGCAGGGGTCGGGTCACGAACGGCCTCTCGGTCGGTGGAGCGGACCGCCAGCCTAATGGGACGCGGACGATCTCAGGCTGCGGGAGCACCCGCGAGCGTGCCCAGGACCGAGGTGAACAAACCCAGGCCCTGCTCGGAGGGCCCGGTGAGCAGGTCGATCGCGTGCTCCGGGTGCGGCATGAGGCCCACGACCCGGCCGTTCTCGGAGGCGACGCCCGCGATGTCCGCCGCGGAGCCGTTGGGGTTGCCGCCGACGTAGCGGAACACCACGCGGCCCTCGGCCTCCAGCGCCTTCAGCGTGTCCGGCGCGGCCACGAAGCGGCCCTCGGCGTTCTTCACCGGGACGAGGATCTCCTCGTCCCGGGTGAACCCGCTGGTCCAGGCGGTGTCGGCGTTCTCGACGCGGAGCTTCTGGTCCCGGCAGACGAAGTGCAGCTTCTCGTTGCGGGTCAGCGCGCCCGGCAGCAGCCCGGCCTCGCAGAGGATCTGGAAGCCGTTGCAGATGCCGAGGACCGGCAGGCCCTTCGCCGCGCCCTCGACGACCTCGCGCATGATGGGCGCGAGGCTCGCGATGGCGCCGGCGCGCAGGTAGTCGCCGTAGGAGAAACCGCCGGGGACGACGACCGCGTCGACCTCCTGCAGGTCGTGGTCGCCGTGCCAGAGCGCGACGGGCTCGGCGCCCGCGTAGCGGACCGCCCGCGAGGCGTCGACGTCGTCGAGCGTGCCGGGGAAGGTGATGACCCCGATCCGCGTGCTCATACCCGCGTCACCGTCCAGTCCTCGATCACCGGGTTGGCCAGCAGGTCGCCGGCGATGCGGTGCAGGGTCTCGTCGTCGACCGAGTCGTCGACCTCGAGCTCGAAGTGCTTGCCCTGCCGCACCTCGATGCCGGACACGCCGATCCGGGTGAGCGCGCGGGAGACCGCCTGGCCCTGCACGTCCAGGATCTCGGGCTTGGGCATCACGTCCACGACCACTCTCGCCACGCCGTCAAGCGTACGGTGAACTGCGACGACGACGGCGCCCCGCCCGGGTGAGGCTGGTGACACGCGGCCCGCGCGTGCCGGGGGCCGCGCACCGGAGCAGGGTGGGGGCATGCAGCTCACGCACTACGGCCACGCCTGCGTGCTGGTCGACACCGGTTCCGCCCGCCTGCTGTTCGACCCGGGCGCCTTCTCCACCGGTTTCGAGTCGCTGACCGGACTCGACGCGGTCCTGGTGACCCACCAGCACTTCGATCACCTCGACGCCGACCGGCTCACCGCGCTCCTGCGCGCCAACCCGGACGCCCGGCTGATCGTCGACGACGGCACCGCCGAGCAGCTCGACGGCCCGGAGTACGAGACCACCGCCCCGGGCGCGGTGCTCGAGGTCGCCGGCGCGCGGATCGAGGTGGTCGGGAACGGCGACCACGCGGAGATCCACCGGGACATCCCGATCATCCGCAACAACGGCTACCTGGTCGACGACGCCCTGCTGCACCCGGGCGACGCCTACGTCCCGCTGCCCGAGGGCCGCGACCCGGTCGACACCCTGCTGCTGCCGACGGGCGCGCCCTGGCTCAAGGCCGGCGACGCCGTGGACTACCTGCGTGCCATGACCCCGCGCACCGCCGTGCCGATCCACGAGGCGGTGCTCGCCAACCCGGCGATGCACTACGGCCTGTTCACCAACCTCGCGCCGAAGGGGACCACGGTCGAGGTGCTGGACCGGGAGAAGGCCACCACGGTCCGACCCTTGACCTGAACCGCACTTCACCTCCGAGGGTGGGTCCGGCGACGACCCGAGGAGGAGAAGTGCTGGTCATCAGGGTGGACGAGTTCGGCGGTCCCGAGGTGCTGCGGCCGGTGGAGGTGCCCGACCCGGTCGCGGGGCCGGGCGAGGTCGTGGTGGAGGTCGAGGCCGCCGGCGTGCTGACCCTCGACACGATCATCCGGCGTGGCGCCGCCGGCCCGCGGTTCGCGACCCCGCTCCCCTACGTCCCCGGGCGCGGGGCGGCGGGCCGGGTACGGGAGGTCGGCGCGGGCGTGGACGCGGGTTGGCTGGAGCGCCGTGTGCTGGCCGACGTCGAGGGCGGCGCCTACGCCGAGCAGCTCGTCGCGCCCCTCACCTCCGTCCTCCCCGTCCCCGACGGGCTCGGCGCGGCCGAGGCGATGGTGCTGCTGCACGACGGCGGCACTGCGCTGGCCCTGTTCGGCGACCTCGGCGTGCGGCCCGGCGAGCTCGTGCTCGTCCTGCCGGCGGCGGGCGGGGCGGGCAGCCTGCTCGTGCAGCTCGCACGGTCGACCGGGGCGCGGGTGATCGGTGCGGCGCGCGGCGCCGAGAAGCTCGCGCTGGCCCGCTCGCTCGGCGCGGACCTCGCCGTCGACTACGGCGAACCGGAGTGGGCGGACGCCGTGCGCCGCCGGGTCGGCCAGGTCGACGTGGTGCTGGACGGCGTGGGCGGCGCGCTCGGCCGGGCCGCGTTCGGGCTGGTCGGCGCGGGTGGCCGCTACTCCAACTACGGCGTCGCGGGTGGCGGTCCGACCGAGGTGGACCCGGTGGAGGCGCACTCCCGGGGGATCGGCGTGCGGGGGACGGAGCAGCTCGCCGGGTTCGGGGGCGGCCGGCGGGCCCGCCAGGAGCGGATGCTGCGGGAGGCGGCCGCGGGCCGGATCCGGCCGGTGGTGGGGCGGCGCTTCCCGCTCGCGAAGGCGGCGGACGCCCACACCGCGCTGCAGGACCGCGAGGTCGCCGGCAAGGCGGTGCTGGTTCCCTGAGCCCGAGGTCGGCACCTCCGGGCCGCACGTCCCGGGACGACGGGGACGTGGGGTTCCGGGCGACCGGAGGTGCCGACCCGCGCGTGGCCCTACTGCTGACCGATGTCGAGCCAGGCGTACTCACCCACGAAGCGCTCCAGCACCGTGGCGTCGATGTTGTCCTTGGCCCACTGGCGGGCGACCTCGTCGGCGGCCTCGGCCTCCGCCTGCGACGCCCAGGCGCTCATCGAGATGATCTTCCCCTCCTGGGTCATCACCCCGTAGGCGAGGTAGCCGGGCTGGGCCTGCATGAGCGGCAGGACACCGGCTTTCGCCTTCGCGATCATCTCCTGCTCGTCACCGGCGAACGAGTAGATGACACAGCGGCCGTGCGGCATGTCCCTCTCCCTTCTCGCGGTCCTGCGGGAGCCGGACAGGGTCCTCCGACGATCGAGGAAGCGCCAGGGGCCTCAGGCGGTGCGGGCGGCCGGGCTCGCGGACAGCGCGGCGTAGGTGGTGGGCCACGCCCCCTCGGCGAGGACGGCGTCGACGGTCTCCCGCACCGTGCGGACCCGGTCGTCGTGGCGGAGGTCCTTGGCGCGCACGCCGATCCGCACGACACCCGCCCGGCGGGCGATCCGCACGGCCTCGGCGTGCAGCACCCGGCAGCGCCAGGATTCGGCCCGCCGCCGGTCGTCACCGGACACCACGGCGTCGAGCCGGAAGCCGAGGGCGCGCGCCCGCAGGAGCACGCCGTCGGCGAAGAGGTGGACGCCGCCGTCGTCGAGACACATGCGGAAGCCCTGTTCGCGCACCGCCTCGACGGTGCCGGGCGAGGCGAGCCAGCGCGGCGCGGCGAACACGGCGGTGCCCAGCCCGAGACCGGTGAGCGCGCGCCGGGCGGCGGTGAGCCGGAGGCCGGCCTCGTGCCGGGGCAGCGCGGCGAACTCGCCCTTGCGCCCGACGCCGCCGCGCCGCGCGGGGTCCGGGGTGTGGTCGTAGCCGTGCAGGGCGAGCTCGTCGGCACCGCGGGTGCGGTCGCGCAGCCACCCCAGCAGCTCGGGCGGCGGCGGCCCGTCCGGCGAGGCGGGCTGCACCAGGTGGGTCAGCGGGACGCCGCGCAGGTCGAGGTCGGCGGCCAGCGCGCGGGCGCGGGGCAGGGCGTCGGCCCGGGCGTCGGTGAGCCCGGAGAGCGAGACGACCAGTCGGGCGGACATGCCCCGAAGGGAACGCTCCGCAGGTGAACGGCGCCGGACAGGGTCGTGAGTGGCGATGGTCGCTCTGGCGACCATCGCCACTCACAGGGTCCAGGGGCTGCCGGTGATCCGCTCGTAGACCTCGGTGTAGCGGGCGCGGACGGCCGCGACCACCTCCGGCGGGACCTCGGGGCCGGGCTCGGTCTTGTCCCAGCCCGTGGAGAGCGCCCACTCCCGCGCGTACTGCTTGTCGAAGCTGTACTGCGGGCGGCCGGGCTCCCACTGGTCGGCGGGCCAGAACCGCGACGAGTCCGGCGTGAGCACCTCGTCGCCCAGCACGATCCGCCCGTCGGCGTCCCGGCCGAACTCCAGCTTGGTGTCGGCGAGCAGGATCCCGTTCTTCTCCGTGATCTCCGCGCCCATCCGGTAGACCTCGAGCGTGAGGTCCCGGATCCGGGCCGCGGTCTCGGCGCCGACCAGGTCCTCGACCTGCGCGAACGTGATCGCCTCGTCGTGCTGCCCCTTCGGCGCCTTGCTCGACGGCGTGAAGATCGGCTCGGGGAACCGCGACCCGTCCTCCAGCCCGGGCGGCAGCGCGATGCCGGACACGGTGCCGGTCTCGCGGTACTCCGTGAGGCCGCCGCCGGTCAGGTAGCCGCGAGCCACGCACTCGACCGGCAGCATCTCCAGCCGCCGGCACCGCACCGCCCGGCCTGCGAACTCCTCGGGGACGTCCGTGGAGCTCAGGACGTGGTGCGGCACGAGGTCCGCGACCTTGTCGAACCACCACAGGGAGAGCGAGGTGAGGATCTTGCCCTTGTCCGGCACCGGCGTCGGGAGGATGACGTCGAACACCGACAGCCGGTCCGACGCGACCAGGACGATGTCGCCCCGGTCCTCGTAGATGTCCCGGACCTTGCCGGAGTGCAGCAGCTTCACAGGATCGCTCCGGGGGTGTAGGCCGCGGCCTCGGGCAGCGCGTCCGTGATCTCCGCGACCTGCGCGACCACCGCGGCGACCTGCGCGGTCGCGGCGCCGGTGAAGGACAGCGGGTCGGCGAGCAGCCCGTCGAGCAGGCCCGCCGGGAGCCCCAGGCGCTCGTCGGCCTGCAGGCGCTCGACCAGGTCGTTGTCCTGCTGGCCCTTCTCCCGCATCGCCAGCGCGACGCCGACCGCGTGCTCCTTGATCACCTCGTGCGCGGTCTCCCGGCCGACCCCGGCCCGCACCGCCGCCATCAGCACCTTGGTGGTGGCGAGGAAAGGCAGGTAGCGGTCCAGCTCGCGGGCGATCACGGCCGGGTAGGCGCCGAACTCGTCGAGCACGGTCAGCGTGGTCTCGTAGAGGCCGTCGAGGGCGAAGAAGGCGTCGGGCAGCGCGACCCGGCGGACGACGGAGCAGAACACGTCGCCCTCGTTCCACTGCGCGCCGGCCAGCTCGGCGGCCATCGACGCGGTGCCGCGCAGCACCACCTGCAGCCCGTTGATCCGCTCCGCGGAGCGGGTGTTCATCTTGTGCGGCATCGCGCTCGACCCGACCTGGCCGGGCTTGAAGCCCTCGGTCGCGAGCTCCTGGCCCGCCATCAGCCGGATCGTGGTGGCGAGCGACGACGGCGCCGCGCCCAGCTGCACGAGCAGCGAGCAGACGTCGTGGTCGAGCGAGCGGGGGTACACCTGCCCGACGCTGGTGAACACGCCCGCGAAACCGAGGTGCCCGGCGACCCGGGACTCGAGCTGCGCCAGCTTGGCGGCGTCGCCGTCGAGCAGGTCGAGCATGTCCTGGGCCGTGCCGACCGGGCCCTTGATGCCGCGCAGCGGGTAGCGCGCCCGCAGCTCCTCCAGCCGCCGGTACGCGACGAGCAGCTCGTCGGCCGCGGAGGCGAAGCGCTTGCCGAGCGTGGTGGCCTGGGCCGCGACGTTGTGGCTGCGGCCGGCCATGACCAGCTCGGCGTACTCCGACGCCCGGCGCGCCAGCCGGGCCAGCACCGCGACCGTGCGGTCCCGGACCAGCTCCAGGGACAGCCGCATCTGCAGCTGCTCGACGTTCTCGGTGAGGTCGCGGCTGGTCAGGCCCTTGTGCACCTGCTCGTGGCCGGCGAGGGCGTTGAACTCCTCGATCCGGGCCTTCACGTCGTGCCGCGTGACGCGCTCGCGCTCGGCGATCGAGGCGAGGTCGACCTGCTCGACCACGCGCTCGTAGTCGGCGATCGCCTGCTCCGGCACGTCGACACCCAGATCGCGCTGCGCCTTGAGCACCGCGATCCACAGGCGCCGCTCCAGCACGATCTTGTACTCGGGCGACCAGATCTCGACCAGCTCGGGGCTCGCGTACCGCGCGGCCAGCACGTTGGGGATCACGTCTGACCAGGGTACGTGGCTACAGAACGCGCAGGAGCGCCGCCCGCGCGGTGGCCCGGGGATCGGGGTCGGCCTCGATCAGCGCGGACAGGACCGCGCCGTCGACGACCTCGATCACCCGCCGCAGCCCGCCCGCGTCGAGCGGGTGCCCGGCACGGGCCAGGGCCTCGGTGAGCAGGCTGTCGAGCTCGGCGCGCAGGGTGCGCATGAGCGGGGCGAGGTAGGGCCGCCGCCCGGCCCCGACGAGCTGCTCGTAGCGCAGCAGCACCGCGTCGAGCCCGCCCTTGCGGGAGTCCCGGCCCAGCAGCTGGTCGAGCACCAGCTCGAGCGGGTCCGCCTCGGTGCCGGCGTCGAGCTCCGCGCGGCCGGCCGCGAGCTCCTGCCGGCTGGTGAGCTCGACCGCGGCCGTGACCAGCTCGTCGAGCGAGTCGAAGTAGTACGTCGTGGAGGCGAGCGGGAGGCCGGCGCGTTCGGCGACCGCACGGTGCCGGACGGCGTCGAAGCCGCCCTCGCGGAGCAGCTCCCCCGCGGCCTCGGTGAGCGCCTGCCGGCGGCGCTCGCCCTTCTCCGTGGTCACGCCGCCAGTCTGCCCTGCGGTCCCCTGCTCACAGCTGCGGGCCGAGCGCCTCCGCCAGCGGCCGGACATCGTCGGCGAAGGGGACGCCGCCGGAGTCCGCGTCGCCGCGCGAGGTCACCACCACGGTGCCGCCCGAGGCGGTCGGCACCTCCGCGGTGACCCAGCCCACCGCGCTCGCGGTCTGGGCGGGCGGCCCCCCCGCCGGGGTGTAGACGACGGTGAGCAGGCCGGTCAGCGCCCCGTCGGTGACCTCCAGGTTGACCTCGCGGCCGCCCCCGGGCCGGCAGATCATCGTGGTCGGCGCCTCCCGCGCGCCGGCCAGCCCGGGCAGCGCCGCGTCGACCAGCGCCCGCAGCTCCGGGTCCTGCGGGTTCACGCAGTCCCCCGCGGCCGGGCCCAGCGGCGCTCCCGACCGGGGCGCCGACGGGGCCGCCGCGGCCCGCGGTGCCGCCGCGTCGGCCGCCGATCCGGGCCCTGCCTGCTCGGCCCGCTCAGGCGCCGGGGCCGCCGCCGAGGTCGTGGTGCCGCCGTCGCGGGTGAGCACGACCCCGGTCGTGACCCCGCCGGCCAGCACGATCGCCGCGGCGGCGACGCCGCCGGCGACCAGCGTCCGGCGCCGCCGGGCGAGTCGCCGCGAGCCCGCGAGCACGTCCTCGTGGTCGAAGCCGGCCTCGGGGGCGTCCTGCACGGCGGCCCGGAAGGCGGCCGCCAGCCGGTCGTCGTCGTTCTCCATCCGGGTCACCTCCTCGTCCCGTCCGTCATCCCGCGGCCCGGAGGTCGTCGAGCGTGTCCCCCAGGATCGCCCGCAACGCCGCCAACCCGTGTGCGGTCTGGCTCTTCACCGTGCCGGTCGAGCAGCCGAGCGCCTCCGCCGTGGCCGTGACGTCGAGTCCCTCCAGGTATCGCAGCACCAGGACCGCGCGCTGCCGGGCCGGGACCGCGCGCAACGCCTCGACCAGGGCCGTCCGCGTCGCGACCCCGTCGGCCGACGGGCCCGTGGCCGCGCGGTCCGGGGTGATCTCGACCGGCCGCTCGCGGCGCCAGGGCCGGCGCGACTCGTCGACGACCGCCCGCACCAGAGTCCGCCGCACCCAGGCGTCGAGCGCCTGCGGGTCGCGGATGCGGTGCCAGTGCCGGTGCAGCGCGACGAACGCCGACTGCGCGTGGTCGTCCGCCCGGTGCCAGTCCCCGCAGAGCAGGAAGGCCGTGCGGCGCACGGCGTCGCGGCGCGCGCGGAAGTACTCCGCGAACGCGCGCTCGGCGGCGTCGTCCACCTGGTGCCCTCCCTTCGTCGCCCCTGTGACGATGCGGACGCCGACCACGGTTGCATCCCCCCACCGACCTCACCCGTCCGGCCCAACGTCGTGACCTTTTCGTGACCCGGCGAGACCGAGAGTGGCGGGGGCTGACAGAATTCCGTCCGATGCGGACCCCGACGCGATCCCGGCGACCTGCGGCGAGAACTGTCTCCTCGGCGGTCTCCGCCCGGGCCAAGGCGAGCAAGCCGGATCCGGACGCGCCGATCGACCTCCGGTCGGACACGGTCACCCGGCCGACCCGCGAGATGCGCGCGGCGATGGCCGACGCCGAGGTGGGCGACGACGTCCTCGACGGCGACCCCACGCTGCGCGAGCTGGAGGAGCGGGTCGCGGGGATCCTCGGGGCGTCGGCCGCCCTGTGGACGCCGAGCGGCTCGATGGGCAACCTCATCGCGCTGATGTCGCACCTGCAGCGGGGCGACTCGTTCCTGGCCCCGAAGGGCGCCCACGTGCTCGACGCCGAGCTGGGCACCGCCGCCTGGCTGGCCGGCGGCATGCCGCAGCCGCTCGACCACGACGCCGGGCCCGGCAAGGTCTCCGCCGCCGCGGTCCGCCGCGCCGCGGGCACCGCCGGGCCGTACTACACGTTGCGCACCCGGCTGCTGTGCCTGGAGAACACGCACAACGCCGCGGGCGGCACCGTCACCCGCCCCGAGGAGCACGCGAAGGCCGCCGGCGCCGCCCGGGCCGCCGGCCTCGCCGTGCACCTCGACGGTGCGCGGCTCTGGCACGCCGCCGTGAAGCTCGGTGTGCCGCCGGGCGCGCTGACCGTCGGGTCCGACACGGTGCAGGTCTGCCTGTCGAAGGGCCTCGGCGCGCCGGTCGGGTCGGTCGTCGCCGGGTCGGTCGAGTTCGTCGAGGAGGCCCGCCGGCTGCGCAAGATGCTCGGCGGCGGGGTCCGGCAGGGCGGCGTGCTGGGCGCGGCCGGGCTGGTCGCGCTGGACCGGATCGACCGGCTGGCCGAGGACCACGCCCGCGCCGCCACGCTCGCCGCCGGCCTGCGCGAGCGCGGCTGGCGGGTGCAGGAGCCCGAGACCAACATCGTGCTGGTCACCGTGGCCGACCTGGCCGGGACGATCGCCCGGTTCGCCGAGGCCGGGGTGCGGGTCAGCGCCATGTCCGGGAAGGTCCGGCTGATGACGCACGCCGACCTCACCGACGCGGACGTCAGCGCGGCGCTGGATCGGATCGGACCGCTGGAGCGGGCCGTCCGGCAGCCGGCGGCTCCAGCGCGTCGAGCCGCGCCCTGAGCCGGCGCACCTCCTCGAGCAGCAGGTCGATCTTCCGCTCGGACTCGGCGAGCTCGCTCTCCGTGCGCTCTGCCGTCGTCTCCGCGGTGCGCCGCAGGTTCTCGACGAACCAGCTGGCGATCGACGCCGTCACCACGCCGAGCAGCGCGATCCCGGCCACCATCAGCGTCGCCGCGATGATCCGCCCCTCGACCGTGACCGGGTAGCGGTCGCCGTAGCCGACCGTCGAGATCGTGGTGATCGTCCACCACACCGCCTCGCCGAAGGTCGTGATCGACGCGTCCGGGGCGCCGCGCTCGGCGTCGTACACCGCGAGCGCCGCGACGAACCCGACGAGCGCCACGGTGCCGGTCACGTACACCGCGACCCGGCCGCGGAAGTCGTCCCGCAGCTGCCGGTTCAGCACGCTGATCACCGTGACCAGCCGCAGCACCCGCAGCTGGCGGAACATCGGCAGCAGCAGGATCGCCAGGTCGAGCAGGTGCGTGCCGACGAACCGCAGGCGCCGCCGGGCCAGCGCGAGCCGGATCAGGTAGTCCACCCCGAACACGACCCAGACCACGGTGAGACCCGTGTCGACGGCCGCGCGCGTGTCCGGCGACAGCGAGGTGTCCAGCACTGTCCACGCGTAGCAGGCCAGGAACGCGACCGCGAGGACGGTCAGCGGCCAGTCCAGCCACCGGTTCCAGGCCGCGATGCGCGGCTCCTCGCGCTGTGCGTCCGCACTGGTCATGCGGTCACTATGACCGCTTCGCCACGAAGGGCCGCAACCGCTCGAGTGCCTCGGCGATCGGCTCGGTCGCCCCGGCGAAGGACAGGCGCACGTACCGGTGGCCGTCCACGGGGTCGAAGTCGACACCGGGGGCGACCGCGATCCCGGTCTCGTCGAGCAGCTCGTAGGTCAGCCGCATGGAGTCCTCGGTGAGGTGGCCGACGTCGGCGTAGACGTAGAAGGCCCCGTCGGCGGGCGCGAGCCGCTCGATCCCCAGCGCGGGCAGGCCGCGCAGCAGCAGGTCCCGGTTCACGGCGTAGCGCTCCACGTGCGAGTCCGCCTCGGCGTAGGACTCCGGGGTGAACGCGGAGACGGCGGCGTGCTGCGGGAGCGCGGGCGGGCAGACGGTGAGGTTGCCCGCGAGCCGGTCCACGGCCCGGCGCAGCCGCTCGGGCACCAGCAGCCAGCCCAGCCGCCAGCCCGTCATCGAGAAGTACTTCGAGAAGGAGTTGACGACGATCGCCTCGCGGGAGGTCTCCCAGGCGCAGGCCGTCGCGGGCGAGCCCGCGTAGCCGATGCCGTGGTAGATCTCGTCGCTCACGAACTGGATCCCGCGCTCCTCGCAGTACCGCGCGAGCCCGGCCAGCTCCGCCGGGTCCAGCACCGTCCCGGTCGGGTTCGCCGGGCTGGCCACGATCAGGCCCTTCACCGGCTCGTCGAGCTCCTCCAGCATCGCGACCGTCGGCTGGAACCGGGTGTCGGGCCCGCACGGCAGCTCGACGACCTCGCAGCCGAGCGCGGTGAGGATGTTGCGGTAGCAGGGGTAGCCGGGGCGGGCCATCGCCACGCGGTCGCCGGCGTCGAAGGCGGCCAGGAAGGCGAGGAGGAAGCCGCCGGAGCCGGCGGTGGTGACCACGACGTCGTCGGGGTCGACGGCGAGGCCGTAGGCGTGCCCGTGGTGGGCGGCGATGCCGGCCCGCAGCTCCGGGATGCCGAGGGCGACGGTGTAGCCGAGCACCTCGGTCTCCAGCGCCGCCGCGGCGGCGGCCCGGACGGGTGCGGGCGCCGGGGTGGAGGGCTGCCCGGCGGAGAGGTTGATCAGGTCACCGCGGGTGCGCTGCCGCTCGCCGGCGGCCGCCCAGACGTCCATGACGTGGAAGGGGGCGATGCCGGACCGGGCCGAGGGGCCCGCGATCCCGGGGTTCAGGGAGGTCACGCCCGCGAGCCTAAAACTCCGGTCCGGGCGGTGCGGTGCCGCCGCCGGGGACACCGCACCGCGACACGCCCGGCCTGAGCCCCTGGTGCCGGGCGCGGAGGCCGGACGGCGCCGGACGGGTCTTCGGGGGACCCGCCCGGGCGCCGTGGCGACCGGTGCCGGACGACGGTCAGGAGAAGCCCGCCGCCGGCGACGGATCAGCTCTCGAACTGGCCCGTCAGCACACCGACGACGTCGAAGACCTGCTTGTCGGTGGCGGCGACGGTCTCGTCGACGTACTCGAGGGCCGGCTCCAGCGGCGGGGTGCCGTGGGTGACGTTCTCGTCGAGGTAGGCGCCGACCGGGGCCAGCTCGGCCGCGGAGGCCGGACCGGCGACCGCGAGCATCGCGGCCGGGGCGGCGACGGCCGCGAAGCCCAGCTTCGCGAGGGTCGGACGGGTGGTGCGGGGAGCATGCGAACCCATGGGATCTCGCTTTCGGGGGATTCGGATTCCTTCGGTACGCCGGGCACGTCGGTGTGCGCGACGACGGGGGAACCCTGGCCGTCCGACCCCTCCGTGATCAACCGGCGGCGAACGGGTTTACACGCTGTTTGCACGCTGACAACCACACCCGCACAGCCCTGTTTGTTGGTCCGATCGGGCTACTCCCTGGTTACCGGACGTCCGGCACGTTTGCCGGATTCGGGACCATGCGGACGGCCGGCCGCAACGGCGGGGACACACCGCGGAAACCTGGACCACGGACGCGTGAAGCGGAGATCACCGTCCGGGGACCGAGACCTCGCCCTTCTCCGCCCGCAGTGCGATGTCCGTGCGGTGGTGCGAGCCCGCGAGGTGGATGCCCTCCACCCGCCGGTAGACGTCGGCACGCGCGGCGGCGAGGTCCGGGCCGGTGCCCACCACGGACAGCACCCGGCCGCCCGCCGAGACCACCGCGCCGTCGTCCCGCCGGCGGGTGCCGGCGTGCAGCACGCCCTCGGCCTCCGCCCCGCTGATGACGTCGCCGAGCCGCGGCGTGCCCGGGTAGCCCTCGGCGGCCACGACGACCGTGACCGCGGCGCCGTCGCTCCACTCGAGCGGTGCCTGGTCGGCGAGCGTGCCGGTCGCGACGGCGTGCAGCACCCCGGCGAGCGGCGTGCGCAGCAGCGCCAGCACCACCTGGGTCTCCGGGTCGCCGAAGCGGCAGTTGAACTCGATGACCGCGGGACCGTTCGAGGTCAGGGCGAGGCCGGCGTAGAGCAGCCCGCTGAACGGCGTGCCGCGCCGCGCGAGCTCGTCGGCGACCGGCTGGACGACCCGGGCCACCAGGTCGTCGACGAGGCCCTCGCCGGCCCACGGCAGCGGGGCGTAGGCGCCCATGCCGCCGGTGTTCGGCCCGGAGTCGCCGTCGCCGACCCGCTTGAAGTCCTGGGCGGGGACCAGCGGCACCACGGTCGTGCCGTCGACCAGGCAGAACAGGGAGGCCTCCGGCCCGTCGAGGAAGGCCTCGAGCAGGACCGGGTGACCCTCGTCGAGCAGGTGCATGGCGTGCGCCCGCGCGATCTCCAGGTCCTCGCTGACCACCACGCCCTTGCCGGCGGCCAGCCCGTCGTCCTTGACGACGTACGGCGGGATGAAGCCGGCCAGCGCGGCGTCCAGGTTCGCCGGGTTGTCCACGACGGTCGACGTGGCCGTCGGTACGCCGGCGGCGGCCATGACGTCCTTGGCGAACTGCTTGGACCCCTCGATGCGGGCCGCCGCGGCGCCCGGACCGAACACCGGGATGCCCGCCTCGCGGACCGCGTCGGCGACGCCGGCGACCAGCGGCACCTCCGGCCCGATCACCACGAGCCCGGCGTCCCACTCCCGGGCCAGCGCCACCACGGCGGCGCCGTCACGGGCGTCGAGCCCGTGCTGCTCGGCGACCGCCGCGGTCCCCGCGTTGCCGGGGGCGCAGGCCAGCGCCGTCACCTGGGGGTCCTGCGCCAGGGCGAGGACCAGGGCGTGTTCTCGGGCTCCGCTCCCGACGACCAGTACGCGCACGGGTCGGAAGCCTAGACGCCGTGACGGCCGGTCCCGTCCCCGCCGCATGATCCCGCTCACCCGTCCGGGGCGTGTCACCCGCCCGCGTGGGTAGCCTCGCGACCCGCCGTCCGGAGTTCACGAGACCGATGCCCGGCGGTCGCATCCCCGACCCCCCGTCCGCGCAGGCTGGGAAGCGAGCCGTTTCCCGGCGAAAGGACACTCCCCCGTGCCCACCGCGCTGCTGACCGCCCCGGCGCCGCACGCCCCCCTCGTCATCGCCCACCGCGGCGCCCCCGGCTACCGGCCCGAGCACACGCTCGCCGGCTACGAGCTGGCCGCCCGCATGGGCGCCGACTTCCTCGAGCCCGACCTGGTCAGCACGGCCGACGGGGTGCTCGTCGCGCGGCACGAGCCGATGATCGGCGGCACCACCGACGTCGCGGCGCACCCCGAGTTCGCCCGCCGGCGCACGGTCCGCACGATCGACGGCGTCACGGTCGAGGACTGGTTCGCCGACGACTTCACCCTGGCCGAGCTGCGCACCCTGCGCGCGGTCGAGCGGCTGCCGCACCTGCGCCAGGAGAACACCGTCTACGACGGCCTCTTCCCGGTCCCGACCTTCGAGGAGATCCTCGACCTGCGCGCCCGGCTCTCCGCCGAGCTGGGCCGCGAGATCGGCGTCTACCCGGAGACCAAGAACCCCACCTACTTCGCCGGGCGCGGCCTCGCGTGCGAGCCCGCGCTGGTCGCGTCGCTGCGCGCGCACGGCCTGGACCGGGCCGACTCGCCGGTCTTCGTGCAGTCCTTCGAGACCGCCAACCTGCGGGCCCTCCACGAGGAGATCCCGGTGCGGCTCGTCCAGCTGCTCGACGACCTCGGCGCCCCGGCCGACCTCGTCGCGGCCGGCGACCCGCGCACCTTCGCGGACCTCACGCGGCCCGACGAGCTGGCCCGCATCGCGGCCTACGCCGCGGCCGTCGGGCCCGCCAAGGAGCTGGTGATCCCGCCGGACGGCGAGCCGACCACCCTGGTCGACGACGCCCACGCGGCCGGGCTGCTCGTGCACGCGTTCACGTTCCGCAACGAGAACTCGTTCCTGCCCCGCGGGATGCGCCGCACCGGGCGGGAGGCCGACCACGGCGACGTGTTCGCCGAGTACCGCGCCTTCCTCGACGCGGGCGTCGACGGCGTGTTCTCCGACTACCCCGACACCGCGGTGGCCGCGTTCAGCCTGACAGCCGTCTGAGGATCGCCGCGGTCGTCGCGGCGGGCCGCTCCTGATGCGGGAAGTGCCCCGTGCCGGGCAGGACGTGGTGGGTGAACGGACCGGTGACCCAGCGCGGCGAGATCTGCGCCGTTCGCTCCAGCAGGCAGGGATCATCCGCGCCGTGGATCTGCAGGACGGGCACCTCGGCCGGCCGGGCGACGGCGGCCGCGAACCGGCGGCCCTCCGCGCGGAACTGGGAGCGCAACGCCCAGCGGTAGTACTCCAGGCAGCAGTGCGCCACCGTCGAGATCTGCATGGCCTCGCGGTTGCGCCGCGCGGCCTCGGCGAAGTCCGCGGTGGCCGGCCAGTCCGGGCCCGACCAGGCCCGCATGATCCGCTCGACCCGGGCGCCGCCGTCGGCGCGCAGGGAGCGCTCGGGATGCCGCGGGAGCTGGAAACCGAGGGCGTAGCCCGCGGTCGCGCGGAGCTGCCCGGCGGGGTCGCGCACCGCCGAGGAGCGGATCGCCAGCGGGTGCGGCGCGTCGACCACCGTGAGCGTGCGCACGAGCCGCGGGTGCAGGGCCGTGAGCGTCCAGGCGATGAGGCCGCCCCAGTCGTGCCCGACGACGTGCGCCTTCGGCTCGCCCAGCGCCCGGATCAGGCCCGCGACGTCGCCGGCCAGGGTCCACAGGTCGTAGCCGCGGGGCGGCTTGTCCGAGTCGCCGTACCCGCGCAGGTCGACGGCCACCGCGCGGAACCCCTCGGCGGCCAGCGCGACCAGCTGGTGCCGCCAGGACCACCAGAACTCCGGGAACCCGTGCAGCAGCACGACGAGCGGGCCCTCGCCCGCCTCGACGGTGTGCAGCCGGATCCCGTTGGCGGACACCGACCCGTGCCGCCAGGGGCCGGGGACCCGGACGGACGACGGCTCGGGCCGCGGACCCCCGCGACCCATCCCGCTCAGCGGGCGGTGCCGTCCAGCTGGGGCGTCCCGTTCGACTGGGCCTTCCCCCGGTGCTGCAGCACCTCGGCCGTCTCCTTGAGCGAGGAGATGGTCCGCTCGGGCTTGCGGATCTTCTTCACCCGCAGGTAGCCGATCAGTGCCGCCACGCCCGCGGCGATGATCATGATGCCGAAGACGATGCCGAACGCCGCGGCGCGGTTCAGCCAGATCGACAGCAGCTCGCCGATGGCGAAGAAGAAGAAGAACAGGCTGAACAGGGCGATGACCAGCGCGACGATGAAGAAGACGCTGCCCTGGACACCCTTCTTGACCTCGGTCGTCACCTCGGCCTTGGCCAGCTCCACCTCGGAGCGGATCAACGTCGAGACGTGGGTGGTGACGTCGCGCACGAGGGCGCCGATCGACTGGTCGCCGGAGCCGGGAGCCGGCTCCTTCGACAGCGGGATCGACGGCAGCACGGGCGGGACGTCCGTGCCGCTGGAGCTGGTCGGGGTGGCCACCGCGGTGCCTCCTGCGTTCGTCGAGCGGATCCGCCGCACCGGCGCGGGCCGGTCGGCGAGTGGTCATCGTGCCACGGCGACCGGCGCCGTGCCTGGGCGGTTCCACGGTCCACGGTGGTCTTCCCCGGATCGTGGACGCCGAACCGGCGATCACTCGTCGGGGCGGCCCCGCAGCTTCTTGACGGCCCCGCGGCGGGCCTTCGCGTCGAGGCGACGGCGCTGCGACCCCTTCGTCGGCCTCGTCGGGCGCCGGGAGGGTGGATCGGGTGCGGTCGCCGCGCGGAGGGCCTGGGCGAGCCGCTCGCGGGCCGCCTCGCGGTTGCGGAGCTGGCTGCGGTGCTCGCTCGCGACCACCGTCAGCACCCCGTCGACCAACCGCCCGCGGAGCCGGGCCAGGGCCCGTTCCCGCACGTCGTCGGGCAGGCTGGGCGAGCCCGCCACATCGAACGACAGCTCGGCGCGCGAGTCGGTGGTGTTCACGCTCTGCCCGCCCGGACCGGACGAGCGCGAGAACCGCCAGCGGAGCTCGCGCGCGGGCACGACGACCCCGCGACGCACGAACACGCCGTCGGGGTCGTCGGTCATGCCGGCGATCCTGCCGGTCAGTCCTCGCCCTTGCCCTCCTTGAGGCCGGTCTGGATCAGGTCCATGACCGCCGAGTCGGCCAGCGTGGAGACGTCGCCGACCTCCCGGTTCTCCGCGACGTCGCGCAGCAGCCGGCGCATGATCTTCCCCGAGCGGGTCTTCGGCAGCTCGTCGACGACCATGATCTGGCGCGGCTTCGCGATCGGCCCGATCTCCGTCGAGACGTGGTTGCGCAGGGCCGCGATGGCCTCCTCGCCCTTCGCCTCGTCCTGGGCCACGTTCCCGCGCAGGATCACGAACGCGACGATCCCCTGGCCCGTCGTCGGGTCCGAGGCGCCGACGACCGCGGCCTCGGCCACCGTCGGGTGCGAGACCAGCGCCGACTCGACCTCGGTGGTCGAGATCCGGTGCCCGGAGACGTTCATCACGTCGTCCACGCGGCCGAGCAGCCAGACCGCGCCGTCGTCGTCGTACTTCGCGCCGTCGCCGGCGAAGTAGTAGCCCTGCTCCTCGAAGCGCGACCAGTAGGTGTCGCGGTAGCGCTCCTCGTCGCCCCAGATCGTGCGCAGCATCGACGGCCACGGCTTGTCGAGCACCAGGTAGCCGCCCTGGCCGTGGCCGACCGGGGTGCCGTTCTCGTCGACCACGGCGGCGCCGATGCCGGGCAGCGGGCGCATCGCCGAGCCGGGCTTGGTGGCCGTGACGCCGGGCAGCGGCGAGATCATGATCGCGCCGGTCTCGGTCTGCCACCAGGTGTCGACGATCGGGCAGCGCTCGCCGCCGATGACCTGGCGGTACCACATCCAGGCCTCGGGGTTGATCGGCTCGCCCACGGAGCCGAGCACCTTGAGCGAGGACAGGTCGAACTTCTCCGGGATCTCCTTGCCCCACTTCATGAACGTGCGGATCAGCGTGGGCGCGGTGTAGTAGATCGTGACGCCGTACTTCTGCACGATCTCCCAGTGCCGGCCCTCGTGCGGGGTGTTCGGCGTGCCCTCGTACATCACCGACGTGGCGGCGTTGGCCAGCGGCCCGTACACGATGTAGGAGTGCCCGGTGACCCAGCCGATGTCGGCGGTGCACCAGTAGACGCTCTCGCCCGGCTTGTGGTCGAACACCACGTTGTGCGTGTAGGCGACCTGGGTCAGGAAGCCGCCGGAGGTGTGCAGGATGCCCTTCGGCTTCCCCGTGGTGCCCGAGGTGTACAGGATGAACAGCGGGTGCTCGGAGTCGAAGTCCTCCGGCGTGTGCTGGTCCGAGGCCGCGTCGACGACGTCGTGCCACCACAGGTCGCGCCCCTCGGTCCACGGCACCTCGGTCTCGGTGCGCTTGACCACCAGCACGTGCTCGATCGAGGTGCCCTCGACGGCCTGGTCGGTGTTCTCCTTCATCGGCGCCGGCTTGCCGCGGCGGAACTGCCCGTCGCTGGTGATGAGCACCTTGGCCTCGGCGTCCTCGATCCGCGCCTTGAGCGCGCCCGGGGAGAACCCGCCGAAGACCACGCTGTGCAGCGCCCCGAGGCGGGCGCAGGCCAGCATGGAGAACACGGCCTCGGGGATCATCGGCAGCTGGATCGCGACCCGGTCACCGGTGCCCACACCCAGCTCGGCCAGCGCGTTCGCGGTCTTCGAGACCTCGCGCTGCAGGTCGGCGTAGGTGATCGTGCGGGTGTCGCCCGGCTCGCCCTCCCAGTGGAACGCGACGCGGTCCCCGTGGCCGGCCTCGACGTGACGGTCCACGCAGTTGTAGGCGACGTTGAGCTTCCCGCCCACGAACCACTTGGCGAACGGCGCCTCCCAGTCGAGGACCCGCTCCCACCTCGTCCCCCACGTCAGCCGGTCGGCCTGCTCGGCCCAGAAACCCTCGCGGTCCTCGTCCGCCCGCCCGTACCAGTCCTCCGTGGCGTTGGCCTGCGCCGCGAACTCCTCGCTCGGGGGGAAGCTCCGGCTCTCGGTCGAGAGGTTGTCGAGCGTCGCTCCGGACTCGGCCATGTTCTCGTGCCCTCCTCTAGCCGTGGCGCTTCGGCGCACCGGTGCTGAGCGGCGGCGCGCACGTCAGGGAAAACGTAGTGCTCCGGATGCGCCTGCGCACCGTCAGTACGGAGAGGACACCACCCGGTCGGTCAGCAGGTCCCGGTGGCAGCATGGCCCGGTGCCCGCCCGTACCGACCCGCTCGCCCCGCTGACGGACCTGCCCGGGGTGGCCGACGCCGTCGCCGCCGCCCGCGCTGCCCTCGTCCCGGTGCACAACCACCAGGTCAACCGGCGCGGCTGGCCGGCTACCTCGGCCGAGGCGGCGCTGCGCGGGGCCCGGGCGTCGGCGGCGCTCGACGGCGCCCCGCTCACCCCCGCCCGGGAGGACCACGTCACCGACCCGGTGCTGGCCGGCGCCGTCCGCGTGGCCGACGAGGCGACGAAGCTGCTCGCGGCGTGGAAGGGGGCGCCGCTGCAGGCGCTGGCCCGGCTGCACGTGCTGGCGGCCACCGACCTGATCCCGGTCGAGGAGCACGAGGCCCGGCTCGGACGACCGCGCGAGGGCGCGTCGGCGCGGCTGTCCCTGCTGGCCGACCTGGTGACGGGCGGGACCGCGGTACCCGCGCCCGTCGTCGTCGCGGTGGTGCACGGGGAGCTGCTCGCGCTGCGTCCCTTCGGGACCGCCGACGGCGTCGTCGCCCGGGCGGCGGCCCGGCTCA
Source organism: Pseudonocardia halophobica (assembly GCF_027922425.1). Lineage (GTDB taxonomy): Bacteria > Actinomycetota > Actinomycetes > Mycobacteriales > Pseudonocardiaceae > Pseudonocardia > Pseudonocardia halophobica. The sequence goes on from NZ_BSFQ01000009.1 coordinate 79,226, forward strand.
CCGCCGTGGCCACCGGCTACGACCCCAAGTCGCTCGCCGTGCCGGAGGTCGGGCACCTGCGCCGGGCGCAGGAGTACCGCGCGGCCGCGGAGGGGTTCGCCGCCGGGACGCCGGAGGGGCTGCGCGAGTGGATCCTGCACTGCTGCCGCGCCTGGGAGGCCGGCGCCCGCGAGGGGATGTCGATCGCCGACGCCCGCGCCTGACCGACCCCCGACACGAGAGGGGGCGGTGCCCCCACCGTGTCGGGAAGGGGCACCGCCCACTCGCACGAAGCACCGGGATCCAGGCGTGCACTACGTGTCGTGCTCCGGCCTCGGCGTCCGGCGTCCCGGTACGCAGGCCCACGACGACATGCCTCCCGCGGCGTGCTGTGCGTGGAGTGCCCGGCGGTCGTGCACGGAGCTCCGGGAAGGGGAGTCGGGTGCTTCTCTGCCGCACCGGCTCTGGCCTCGCGGAGGTCCGTGAGGACATTCGTACCCCGTGAGCGGCACCACAGCAAGGGGTCCGGCGAGGTGCACCGGTTCAGTCCCGGAGGGTGTCGATCGGCGGTCCGCGACGCGACCCGGACGGCGGATGCGAGCGGCCGCCCTGTCCGTCAGAATGCCTCCGACCTGCGGAAACGGCTGCCCCGCTCGCGGGTCCGCTGCGCCCACCAGCCGGCGCCGCCCGCCGCGGCGAGACCCAGCCCCGCGGCCGCGAGACCCAGCCCCGCGGCGGCCACGGCCAGGACCGGCGCCCGCGGACGGAGCCGGGAACGCAGCGAGACCGGGGCCGCGAAGGCGAGCACCGGCCAGCCCCGCTGCTCCGCCTCGCGCCGCAACGCCTTGTCCGGGTTGACCACCGTCGGGTGCCCGACGGCGAGCAGCAGCGGCAGGTCGGTGATCGAGTCCGAGTAGGCCCGGCAGTCGGCCAGGTCGTAGCCGCGCTCGGCCGCGATCGCCCGCGCGGCGACCGCCTTCTCCTCGCCGTAGCAGTAGAAGTCGATCTCCCCGGTGTAGCGGCCGTCGCGCACGGACATCCGGGTGGCCATGCTGCGGTCGGCGCCGATCAGCGCGGCGATCGGTTCCACGACCTCGATCCCCGACGCGCTGAGCACGACGACCTCGTCGCCCGCGGCGTGGTGCTCGGTGATCAGCTCGGCGGCCTCGGCGTAGATCATCGGTTCGACGATCTCGTGCAGCGTCTCGGCCACGATGGACCGGATCTGGGCGACCTCCCACCCCGTGGCGAGCGCGGTGATGCGGCGGCGCAGCAGGTCCATCGTGTCGGCGTCGGCACCCGCGAACAGCAGCAGGAGCTGGGCGTACGCGCTGCGCAGCACCGCCCGCCGGGTGATGAGGCCCTGCCGGCGGAAGGGCCGGGAGAAGGCCAGCGCCGAGGAACCGGCGATGATCGTCTTGTCGAGGTCGAAGAACGCGGCGGCCGGCCGCGGGGCCCGGGGAGCGGCCGGCTGCTCGGCGGGGGCGGTCGGAGCGGGCACCGGGGAAGCCTGCCAGATCCGCGGATCGGGCCCGACGCGGCGCCCGGCCGGCCCCGGAATGGGGACGGCCTCCGCCAGGGGGGATTGGCGGAGGCCGTCGGGCGGTTCAGCCCCGGGGGGTCGAGCTGAACCCGCTCGGACACGGTCCGAGCCGACGACAACTGTAACCGCAAGTACGTCCCGGGGCCATGACTGTCTGCCGGGCGATCGCCCGACGGCCGGACGGCGGAGTGCAGGTGCGGGGCGCGGCGGGGCGGCGGGCCGCAGGTACGGCACGAGGCGTCGGGTGGGCGCCGCGGAAGAACAGTCGCGGGACTGCGGCCGGGCGAGCCCGCGCCACCCCGACCGCCGCCGCGGATCGAGAACGGCCGCCACCACGAACCACGACGACCGCCACCCCGACACCCGCCCGGAGCGCCACCACGACCCACCGCACCCTGCCCCGAGCGGCACCCACACGCCCCCGCACGATCATGCCCCCGCACCCCGACGATTCCCGAGGTCGGAGGCCGACCCGGACCGATCTGTCCACACCCGACCCCGACGATCCACAGCGGCGCGATCGGTCCGTCCACCCGCGCCCCGAGGCCGCAGGCTCGTGATCGGCCCCGAGGGACGGGAGCGGCGGAGGGAGCGTGCGATGGGCGAGCGGACACTGGTGATGGTCGAGGACCCCGAACTCCTCGACGCCGTCCTCCGGCTGGCGGCGGCCGCGGGCTGCGAGGTGCACCGGGCGGCCGATGCGGCGGACGCGCGGCGGCACTGGCCGGGCGCCCCGTTCGTGCTGCTCGACGAGGAGTCGGCCCGGCGCTGCGTACGCGCCGGCCTGCCCCGGCGCGCCGACCTGATGCTGGTCGGCTTCGACCGGGCGTCGATCGAGGCGTTGGAGTGTGCCGTCGCGCTCGGTGCGGAGCAGGCGGTCGAGCTGCCCGCCGCCGAGCCGCACCTCGTCGAACGGCTCGCGGCCGCGGCCGAGCAGGGCGAGGCCACGGGGGTGGGGCGGGTGCTCGCCGTCGTCGGTGGGAAGGGCGGGGCCGGGGCGTCCGTGCTGGCGGCAGCCGTCGCCGTGGTCGCGGCAACTGCGGGCGACCGCACCCTGCTCGTGGACTGCGATCCGCTCGGCGGCGGACTGGACCTGGTGCTCGGTGCCGAGGAGGTCACGGGCCTGCGCTGGCCCGAGCTCACGATCACGGACGGCCGCGTGCCCGCCTCGGCGCTGCACGCCGCGCTGCCCGCACCCGCGATCAGCCGGTCCGGTGCCGAGCTCGGCGTGCTGTCGTGTGCGCGGGAGGCGGCCGGACCGTCGGCCGGTGCCGTCACCGCCGTGCTCGACGCGGGCCGCCGGGCGGGCGAGACGGTCGTGTGCGACGTCCCGCGCTACCCCACGGACGCGGCCGTCGCGGCCCTCGACGCCGCCGACCTGACCGCGCTGGTCGTCCCGGCCGACGTGCGCTCCTGCGCCGCGGCGGGCCGGGTCGCGGCGGTGCTGGCCGAGCAGACGCGCGAGGTCGGTCTCGTCGTGCGTGGCCCCTCGCCCGGCGGCCTCGCCCCGGCCGACATCGCCGAGGCGCTCGGACTCCCGCTGCTCGCGTCGATGACGCCGGAGCGCACGCTGGCGCGGCTCACCGAGCAGGGCGTGCCACCCGGCCGCAAGCGCGGCCCGCTCAGCACCGCGGCCCGAGAGCTGCTCACCGCGCTGGCGGGCACCGGGGCGCCGGACCTGCGGCGGGCCTCGTGACCACGCTCGTCGACCGCGTCCGGACCCGGCTCGCCGAGGACGGCCACGAGCCCACCCCGGCGGCCGTGGCCGACGCCGTGCGCGCCGAGTCCGGCGGCGTCGCCTCGGACCTCGACGTCCTCGCCGCGCTCCGGGTGCTGCGTGAGGAGTTGGTCGGGGCGGGCCCGCTCGATCCGCTGCTGCGCGATCCCCGCACCACGGACGTGCTGGTCTCCGGGGGCGGCATCGTGAGGGTCGACCGGGGCGCCGGGCTCGAACCCGCGCCGGTCCGGCTGCCGGACGAGTCGGCGGTCCGGCGGCTCGCCCAGCGTCTGGCGCTCGCGGCGGGCCGCCGGCTCGACGACGCCAGCCCCTACGTCGACGGCTGGCTCGCGGGCGGTCCCGGGGGCTCCGGCGGGTCCCGCGGGGTGCGGCTGCACGCCGTGCTCGCCCCCGTCGCCGTCGACGGGACCTGCCTCTCGCTGCGCGTGCTCCGCCCCGCCGCGCACGACCTCGGCTCACTCACCCGGCTCGGCACGCTCGAGCCGGCCGCCGAACAGCTGCTGCGCGCGGTCGTCGCGGCCCGGCTCGCGGTGCTGGTCTCCGGCGGGACCGGCTCGGGCAAGACCACCCTTCTCGCCGCCCTGCTCGGCGCGGTCGACCCGGCCGAGCGGATCCTCACGGTCGAGGATGCGCAGGAGCTCCAGCCGCGGCACCCGCAGGTCGTGCGGCTGGTCGCGCGCCCCGCGAACATCGAGGGCGCGGGCGGGGTCAGCCTGCGCGACCTCCTCCGCCAGGCACTGCGCATGCGGCCGGACCGGGTCGTCGTCGGCGAGGTACGCGGCGGCGAGGTCTGCGATCTGCTGTCGGCCCTCAACACGGGTCACGACGGCGGCGCAGGCACCGTGCACGCCAACTCGGTCCGCGAGGTGCCGGCCCGGCTCGAGGCACTCGCCGCGCTCGGCGGCATGGAGCGCGCGGCCCTGCACAGCCAGCTCGCCGCAGCGGTGCAGGTCGTGCTGCACATGCGGCGCACCCCCCGCGGCCGGGTGCTCGAGGCCGTCGGTGTGCTCGGCCGGCAGACGTCGGCCGGGCCCGCGGAGGTGGTCGTCCGGCCGGTGTGGGAGCGCGGCCGCGGCTGGACCGCCGACCGCGACCATCTCGACCGCCTCCTCGCCGAACGAGGAGTCCCGGCGCCGTGGAGTGCGTCGTGAACGCCGTCACGACCTCGGACGCCGGGGTCGTCCAGGCGCTGTGGGATCGGGACCGGGTCCCCGGGCACCTCCAGCGGTCGTGCACCGAAGACTGGGTTCCGACACCGTGGGATGCGCCGTGAGTGCCGCGGTGCCGGCCCTCCTGGCGGCGGCGCTGGTGTGCGCGCCCGGCCCTTCGGCGCGCCGTCGGCTGCGGGTGCTCGCGCCGGCGCCGACAGCGCGCGTCCTCGCCGTCCCGCCGCTCCGGCTGCTGGTCGTGCTCGCCGGTGCCGGGCTCGGCCTGGTGCTCGGCGGGCCCGCGGGCGGGGTCGCGGGAGCCGGGGCGGCGGAAGTGGTCCGGCACCGGCGCGCACGGGCCCGGGAGCGGGCCGGAGCTAGCGCGGCCGCGGGCGAGTTGGCCGAGGCCGTGTCGCGGATCGTCGAGGAGCTCCGGAGCGGGGCGCACCCCGCGGCCGCGCTCGACGGCGCTCGCTCGGACGGTCCGTTGGCTGCCGAGGCGCTCGCTCCGGCGGCCGCTGCCGCCCGCCTGGGCGACGACGTCCCGGCCGCCCTCCGCCGCGGCGCCGCGGACCGCGGCGATCTGGTGGGGACCGAGTTGCGCCGCCTCGCCGGCGCCTGGTCCCTGGCCGACCGGCACGGCGCCCCGCTCGCCGACCTCCTGTCCGGCACGCTCGCCGACCTGCGCTGGCGGCTCGCCTTCGAGGCCCGGGTCCGCGCCAGGCTCGCCGGGCCGCGCGCCACCGCCGGGGTGCTGACCGCGCTGCCGGTGCTCGGGCTCGGCCTGGGCCACCTGCTCGGAGCCGATCCCCTCGGGGTGCTGCGCGGCGGGCTGCTCGGTCAGGTTCTGCTGCTGGTCGGTTCCGGCCTGCTGCTGGCCGGCCTCCTGTGGAGCGACCGCATCGCGACGGGCCCGGTGAGCCGATGACCACGGCCGCCGCACTGGTGCTCCTCGCCCTCGCGCTGCTGGTGGGCGGCGCTCCGGGGGCCAGGGCCCGGTTGGGCGGCCTGGTGTCGACGGCCGCGCCGGCCGCAGAACCGGCCGTACCCCTCCGCCGTGGCTGGACGGCGGTCGGAGGGCTGGCCGTCGCCGTCGTCGTCTGGACGGTGGTCGGCGGGCCCGCGGCCGGTGCGGCCGGCGTCCTCGGCGCCGTGGTCGTCGGTGCGACCGCAGCCGTGGGCCTGCACCTCCTGGTGGCGCGGGCCGTGGCGCGCCCGGTCCGCAGGGCGGACGCGGGTGGCCTGGCGGCGGGATGGGAGCTCCTGGCCACCTGCCTCGAGGCCGGGCTCCCGGTTCCCGCGGCCGCCGAGGCGGCGGCGCTGCGGATCGAGGGCGAGGTCGGCACCGGCCTCCGCCGAGCGGCCGGGCTGCTCGAGCTCGGGTCGGCGCCTGCGGAGGCGTGGGGCGCGGTCGCGGCGGTACCGGGCCTCGAGGCGTTCGGGCGGGCGGCCCGCCGCTCGGCCGACACCGGCGCCGGGCTGGCGCGGGTCGCCCGGTCGGAGGCGGCCCGGCTGCGCGCCGGGCTCAGCGACGCGGCCGAGGCGAAGGCGGAGCGCGCCGCGGTGCTGATCGCTGCGCCGCTGGGTCTCTGCTTCCTCCCGGCCTTCCTCGCCCTGGGGATCGCGCCGGTCGTCATCGGCCTCGCCGGAGAGGCCCTGGCGCGATGGTGACCGCTCCCCGCACCGCCCGACCTCCCCCGCCGCGCCGGCTCCGCCGACCCGGGAGCGCCCACGGCTGACACCCGGCGGGCGCGCGCCCCCACCCCACCACCACCCGACCACTCGTCCCACCGACCCGATCCCAACCCCGACCCCGACCCCGACCCCGACCCCGACCCCGACCCGAGGAGGACCCGATGTCCCTGCCCGCCCTCGCCCTGCCCCGGCCCGAGCCGCGTCCCGACCCGCGGCCCCGTCCCGGCAGCAACGCACTTCGCACGTGGTCTGGGCCCGCCGACCTGCCGTCGCCCGTCGCGGTCGAGCGGCTGTCCGGCGCACCGGCCGACCCGGGCCCGCCCGACCGCAGCTCGCCGCTCCGGCGACTCCGCCACCGGCTCGCCACACTCCTCCGCGCGCTCGCGGCGCGGATCACCGCCGACGACCGGGGGATGTCCACCGTCGAGTACGCGATCGGGACGCTGGCGGCGGCCGCGTTCGCCGCCGTGCTCTACACCGTCATCAGCGGCGACTCGATCGTCACGGCACTGACCCAGCTCGTGCAGCGCGCGCTGTCGGTCACGTTCTGATGCGCCAGGCCGAGCGCGGCGCGGTCACCGTCGAGGCGGCGATCGCGCTCGGCGCGCTCACCCTCGTCGTCCTCGCCGCGCTCGGCGCCGTCGCCACGGTCGCCGCCGCGGTCCGCTGCACCGACGCGGCCCGGGAGCTGGTCCGCCTCGCGGCACGGGGTGAGGCCGACCGCGGGCGCGCGGCCGCAGCGGCGCTCGCTCCGCGCGGCGCAACTCTCGAGCTGACCGTCGGGGCCCTCGAGGTGCGGGCCGTCGTCACCGCGGCGCCGGTCGGCCCCGTGCCGATCCAGGTCAGCGGCACGGCGGTCGGCGCCCTCGAACCCGGCGCCGTCACCGCCTCCGAGGCGGCCGCGTGAGCACCCGGACCACGCCACACCGCTCGGCCGCGTGCACCGGGTTGCAGGGCGCGCGCCGGTCGAGCGCCGAGCCGCGTTGCAGGGAGCTCCGTGACCGGGGATCCGCCACGGTGTGGGCGGCCCTCGCGGCGGCCACCCTCCTGGCGGTGACGGCCTTCCTCGTCGACGTCGGCGGCGCGGTGCTCGCCCGGCACCGGGCGGAAGCGGCCGCCGATCTCGCCGCACTCGCGGCGGCCGGCGACCCCGTGCAGGGCGAGCAGGCCGCCTGCGCGGCGGCGCGCCGGGTCACCGGCGCCATGGCCGCCGAACTCACCCGGTGCACTCTGGACGGCTGGAACGCCCTGGTGGAGGTGCAGGTGCGGCGGCCGTGGAGCCTGCTCGCGGCAGAGGCGGCGACCGGCCGCGCCCACGCCGGACCGGTACCCGACACGGCCTCCACGACGGCCACGGGAAGACCACCGAGCGACGAACCGGTGAACGGTCGGGAAGACCCGGTGAACGGTGTCGCGATACCGGCCTCCGCCACCTGCAGCCGCCCGCCCGACGGCTGCCCGTCGATCGACTCCGGCACCCGCGCTCGTCGTGGGACCGGAACCGATCGGCGACCGCGTCTGGCGGGTCCCGCGCGGACCGGGCCTACTGAACACGGCACGGCGCGATCGACGAGCACGGCGGAGTCGGCAGCACCGTCCACGAGCACGCTCCCCAGACCGCGGTGGGACCGAGGCGCTCCGTCGCTGACCCCCATACGGACCCACCGCTCGCTGGCCGCCGCCGGCCGGTCCGGCCCCCGACGGGCCCGCCGGCGGCGGCCGACGACGTCCCCTGCAGTCGCGCCGCCCGATCGCTCAGCCGACCGCCGGGTGCCGCACCAGCGCGCCGATCACCAGGTCCAGCACGCGGACCGCGCCCGCCTTGTCCAGCGGGTTGTTCCCGTTGCCGCACTTGGGCGACTGCACGCACGAGGGGCACCCGGTGCGGCAGCTGCAGTTCCGGATCGCCTCGCGGGTCGCCCGCAGCCAGCGCTCGAGCACGGCGTGCCCCCGCTCGGCCAGGCCCGCGCCGCCGGGGTGACCGTCGTGGACGAACACCGTCGGCAATCCGGTGTCGGGGTGCAGCGCGGTCGAGAGGCCGCCGATGTCCCAGCGGTCGCAGATGGCGAAGAGCGGGAGCAGGCCGATCGCGGCGTGCTCGGCGGCGTGCAGCGCGCCGGGCAACCGCGCCGGGTCGAGACCGGCATCGGCCAGCACACCCTCGTCGATCGTGTACCAGACCGAGCGGGTCTCGAGCGTCTGCGCGGGCATGTCCAGCGGCACGGTCTCGAGCACCGTCCCGTCCGGGGTGCGGCGCTGGTAGCCCACGACCTGGCTGGTCACGCGGACGTCGCCGAAGTACACGGAGACCGGGCCGTGGTCGCTGCGGGCCCGCACGGCCACGATCTCGACGTCCGAGTTCGACCGCGCGTCGGTGCGCCAGTCCGGCTCCTCCTGGTGCACGAGCGCGACGCCGGCGTCGAGGTCCAGCTCGTCGACGACGTAGCTCTCCCCGCGGTGCAGGTAGACCGCCCCGGGGTGCGCGGTCCCGGGCGCGGAGGCGCCGTCGACCGTGCCGAGCATCCGCCCGGTGCCGGCCTCCACCAGCGCGACCTGCCCCAGCCCGGACCCGCGGATGTCGACCGACGCGGCGGGCTGCTCCCGGGGCGTCGGCCAGAACCAACCGGTCGGGCGCCGGCGCAGCACCCCGTCCTCCACCAGCTCGGCGAGCACCTCCTCCGCGACGGCGCCCCCGAACACGCCCGCGACGTCCGCCTCGGTGAGCGGCATCTCGGCGGCGGCGCACACGAGCTGCGGCGCCAGCACGTACGGGTTGCCGGGGTCGAGCACGCAGCTCTCCACGGGCGCGCCGATGAGGGCCCGCGGATGGTGCACGAGGTAGGTGTCCATCGGGTCGTCCCGCGCGACGAGCACCACCAGCGCCTCGTCCGCCGCCCGGCCGGCGCGGCCCGCCTGCTGCCAGAAGGAGGCGCGGGTGCCCGGGAAGCCGGCCACGACCACGGCGTCGAGCCCGGCGATGTCGACGCCCAGCTCGAGGGCGTTGGTCGTGGCCACGCCGAGCAGGTCGCCGCGCATGAGCGCGCTCTCCAGGGCCCGGCGCTCCTCGGGCAGGTAGCCGCCGCGGTAGGCCGAGATGCGCGGCACCAGGTCCGGGTCGACGTCGGCGACGAGCCGCTGCGCACCGAGCGCGGTGACCTCGGCGCCGCGGCGGGAGCGCACGAACGCGAGGCTCCGGGCGCCCTCCACCACGAGGTCCGCCAGCATCCGGGAGGACTCCGTCGACGCTGGCCTGCGGACCGGGGCGCCGTTCTCGCCGCTGAGCTCGGGCAGCAGCGGCGGCTCCCACAGTGCGACCGTCCGGCCCGCGCTGGGCGAGCTGTCCTCGGTCACCGCACTGACCTCGCGGCCGGTCAGCCGGCAGGCGAACTCGCCGGGGCGGGCCACGGTGGCCGAGGCGAGCACGATCGTCGGGCGCGCGCCGTAGCGCGCCGCGACGCGCAGCAGGCGGCGGAGCAGCAGCGCGACGTGCGAGCCGAAGACCCCGCGGTAGGTGTGGCACTCGTCGACGACCACGAAGGCGAGCTTGCGCAGGAAGCCCGCCCAGCGACCGTGCCGCGGCAGCACCGAGCGGTGCAGCATGTCCGGGTTGCTGAAGATCCACCGGGCGTGCCGGCGAGCCCAGTCCCGCTCGTCCATCGGGGTGTCGCCGTCGAGCGCCGCGGGCCGGACGTCCGGCAGGCCGAGCTCGCGCAGGGCCCGCAGCTGGTCGGCGGCGAGCGCCTTGGTCGGGGACAGGTACAGCGCCGTGGCGCGGGGGTCGATGGCGAGCCGCGACAGCACCGGCAGCTGGTAGACGAGGGACTTGCCCGACGCCGTGCCGGTGGCGACCACGACGTCCCGCCCCGCGTGGGCCAGCTCGGCGCCCTCGGCCTGGTGGCTCCACGGCCGCGCCACGCCTGCGCGGCGGAACGCCTCGACCACCTCCTGCGGCGCCCAGGCCGGCCAGGCCACGGCCCGACCGGGCCGGGGCGGCAGGCGCACCGCGTGGCGCAGCGGGTTCGCCGCCTCGGCGGGGTCGAACTCGTCCTCGAGCTCCTCGGTGTCCCCGGCCGCTCCCGGCGGGAGGGTCCCGTCCGCCTCGACCTCGACCACGGGCACGTCCGGATCGACGCCGGAGCCCGCGAGCACCCGGTTCAGCAGCTCCAGCCCGCGCGCCGACCGTGGCGCCGGCGCGGTGGGCGCGACCGGGTCCGGCGGCCCCTCGACGAGCACCGGCCCGTCGCCCGCCCACCCGATCGCCTGGTCACGCATACGGTCGAGGCTCGCACACCGCACCGACGGTTCCGCGCGCACGCCCGGGAATCGGGCGCAAGGTCAGTCGCTGCCGAACGCCCCCGTGAGCACGTCGGCCGCCGACGCCACCGCGTCGGACTCGTCCCGCGCCTGCGCCCGGCCGCCCACCCGCGGCCGGCCGCCGAGCACCGCGACCACGAACCGCTCCTCCGGGCCGAGGAGCCCGGCGCTGTGCAGGTGGTAGCGGCCGGAGAAGCAGCACATCCAGCCCTGCTCGGCCACGGCGCCGGCGGCCGCACCGGTGGCAGGGCCCGGCGCGAGCAGCCCGAAGTCCTGGGCGACCCCGTCCCGGGCGGGCGCCGCGGCGAGGGCTCCGAGGAGCAGCTCGCGATCCGCGGCCGGCAGGTCGAGCACGTGGTCGTAGAAGCCGCAGACGGCCTCTTTCGATGATCGTTCAATCATCAACTGGACCTGCGGGTTCGGCCATTCGGCCGTCTGTGTTCTCGATCACCTCGCCCGACGGGGAGGTGGGGTGGTGTGGATCTCAACTGCGACATCGGACACACTCGTACACTGCACGCGCCCGTCGCACCGACGCGACGGAGCATGCGCTCGACGCCAGGGATGCCGTCGGAACGCGAGCCGGCCGGATCGGCCTCCCTGGCGCACACCGACGCAACAGGAGGACGGATGTCCGTGCCCGCTGTGGGCCTCGAGCTCGGCTCGGGTGATCGCGTCGTCGTCGGCGTGGTCGCCGTCGTCGCGCTCGCGGCCCTGGCCATCGGCTACATGCTGCTCCGGGAGGTGCTGGCCGCCGGCCAGGGCACCAAGCGGATGCAGGAGATCGGAGAAGCGGTCCAGGAAGGCGCCCAGGCGTACCTGAAACGACAGTTCAGGACGCTCGGCATCTTCGTGGTCGTCGTCTTCCTGCTGCTGCTGGCGCTGCCTGCCGACGACCTGGGCGAACGCATCGGCCGGTCGATCTTCTTCGTGATCGGTGCGGTCTTCTCCGCCACGATCGGCTACACCGGTATGTGGCTCGCCACCCGGGCGAACATCCGCGTGGCCGCGGCCTCGCGGGAACCGGGCGGCCGGGAGAAGGCCACCCGCATCGCGTTCCGCACCGGCGGCGTCGTCGGCATGTTCACCGTCGGCCTGGGCCTGTTCGGCGCGGCCCTGGTCGTGCTGGTCTACGCCGGTCAGGCCCCCAAGGTCCTGGAGGGCTTCGGCTTCGGTGCCGCGCTGCTGGCGATGTTCATGCGAGTCGGCGGCGGCATCTTCACCAAGGCGGCCGACGTCGGCGCCGACCTCGTCGGCAAGGTGGAGCAGGGCATCCCGGAGGACGACCCGCGCAACGCCGCGACCATCGCGGACAACGTCGGCGACAACGTCGGCGACTGCGCCGGTATGGCGGCCGACCTGTTCGAGTCCTACGCGGTCATGCTGGTCGCGGCGCTGATCCTCGGCTCGGCCGCGTTCGGCCTGCAGGGCCTGCTGTTCCCGCTGATCATCCCCGCCATCGGCGTGATCACCGCGGTCATGGGCGTCTACGTCACCCGGGCCCGCGCCGGCGAGAACACCCTCAAGGCGATCAACCGCAGCTTCTACATCTCGGCGGTCTTCGCCGGCGTGCTGTCCGTCGTGGCGGCGTTCGTCTACCTGCCCGGCAGCTTCGCCGACCTGACGAACCCGACGGACGCGTCCGTCACCACGCTGACCCAGGACCCGCGGATCATCGCGTCGGTCGCCGTGATCATCGGCATCGTGCTCGCGGGCGTCATCCTCTGGCTGACCGGCTACTTCACCGGCACCGAGGACAAGCCGGTGCAGGACGTCGGACGCTCGTCGCTGACCGGCGCCGCCACCGTCATCCTGTCCGGCATCTCGATCGGCTTCGAGTCCGCGGTCTACACGGCGCTCGTGATCAGCGCCGCCGTCTACGGGGCGTTCCTGCTGTCGGGCTCCATCGTCGTCGCGCTGTTCGCCGTGGCCATGGCGGGCACCGGCCTGCTGACCACGGTCGGCGTGATCGTCGCGATGGACACCTTCGGCCCGGTCTCCGACAACGCCCAGGGCATCGCCGAGATGTCCGGCGACGTCGAGGGCGAGGGCGTCGACATCCTCACCGAGCTCGACGCCGTCGGGAACACCACCAAGGCGATCACCAAGGGCATCGCCATCGCCACCGCGGTGCTGGCCGCGACGGCGCTGTTCGGCTCGTACCGCGACGCGTTCACCCAGGCGCTCGCCAAGGCCGGGGTCGCGCTGCAGGACGCCGGCAACACGTTCAGCGCGGAGGTGTTCAGCCCGAACACGCTCGTCGGCGTGATCATCGGTGCGTCCGTCGTCTTCATGTTCTCCGGGCTCGCGGTCAACGCCGTGACCCGGGCCGCGGGCGCGGTCGTCTACGAGGTGCGACGCCAGTTCGCCAGCAAGCCGGGGATCATGGACGGCACGGACCGTCCGGAGTACGGCCGGGTCGTCGACATCTGCACCCGGGACTCGCTGCGCGAGCTCGCCACCCCCGGCCTCCTCGCGATCTTCGCCCCGATCGCGGTCGGCTTCGGCCTCGGCGTCGGCCCGCTGGCCGGCTACCTGGCCGGCGCCATCGCCACCGGCACGCTGATGGCGATCTTCCTCGCCAACTCCGGCGGCGCGTGGGACAACGCCAAGAAGCTGGTCGAGGACGGCAACCACGGCGGCAAGGGCTCCGACGCCCACGAGGCGACGGTCATCGGCGACACCGTCGGCGACCCGTTCAAGGACACCGCGGGCCCGGCGATCAACCCGCTGATCAAGGTCATGAACCTGGTCTCGGTGCTGATCGCGCCGGCGGTCGTCGTGTTCACCGTCGGCGACAGCGCCTCGGCCCCGATCCGCATCGCGATCGCCGTCGTGGCGGTGATCATCATCGTCGCGGCGGTCACGGTGTCGAAGCGCCGCACGTCGTCGATCCAGGAGACGCCCGCGGACAGCCCCGTGGCGTGATCCGGCGCGGCCGACCGGCGGAGTCCGGTCGGCCGGGCGCCGGGCCCTCTCGGCGATCCAGGAGGCCGCTCGTCCCCCTCCGGGGGCGGGCGGCCTCCTGCGTCCACGCCGGACTCGCTACCGTCTCAGCGCCCCGGACGGGGCGAACGGGACGGACGGGCGTCCGGGGGGCCGCCAGCAGGGCCGACGTGGAGGACACGGATGACGATGCGTACCAGCGCCGCCCGGCGCCGCGCCGCGGCGGTGGCCGCGGTCGCGACCGGGCTGCTGCTCGCCGGGTGCGGCGGCGCGAGCGAGCAGGAGACGGTCGACTGGACCAACGGCCTGTGCAGCTCCTACGCCACCTTCCGCGAGGCGGCGATCGTCGGGCCGCAGGCGGCCCCGGACCTGCCCGCCCAGGCGCGCAACCTGTCGGCCTACCTCGGCAACACGGCGACGTCGCTGGACAAGGCGCTGGCCGACCTGGACACCCTCGGCGCCTCCCCGGTCTCCGGCGGCGACGAGGCCGTCACGAAGTTCCGCGACCAGCTCACCGGCTACCGCTCGGCCTTCCAGCAGGCCAGGACCCAGGTCGACGCCCTGGACCTCTCCTCCCCGACGCTGCAGCAGGACATCGAGGGCGCGGTCGCGCCGGTCCTGCAGCTGCAGGACGCGAACCAGGACCCGTTGGCGGGCCTCGACTCCGCGGTCACCGACGCCGCGACGAAGGCGCCCGCCTGCCAGAACCTCAGCCGCCTCAGCAGCCCCACGCCCGGCGGCTGAGCAGGCGGGACGGCCCGCTCGCGTACTGTCGGTCCCCGGCCCCCGCTCCCCTCGTCCCCTGGAGGCGCCCCGTGCCTCGCCCGTCCCGGCTCGCCGTCGCCGTGGTGCTCGGCGGGCTGCTGTCCGTCAGCGGCTGCGCGACCGTCGTCGCGGGCACCCCGACCGCCGACCCCGCGCCGCGTCCGACGGCCGGCCGCGGCGCCGACCCGGTGGCCTGGGTCGACAAGGTCTGCGGCGCGGTCCTGACCTACACGACCCCGGTGCTGGCCCAGCCCGCCTTCGAGGGTGCCGACCTGCCCACGATCAAGCAGCGGCTGTCGGACTACCTCGGCGCCAGCCAGACCGGCCTCCAGCAGAGCCGCGACCAGCTCGGCACGGTCGGGGCCTCGCCCGTCGGCGGCGGCGACGACACCGTCGCGCGGATCTCGTCCGGCCTGGAGAAGCTGCAGAACGACATCGGCGCCGCCAAGGCGAAGGTCGACGCCGCCGACCCGGCGAACGTCGACGCCTTCCGGGCCGCCCTGGACGAGACCAACACCAACCTCACGCAGCTCACGGCGCCCGACGCGCTCGGCGACCTCAAGACCTCGCCGCGCCTCGACAAGGCGGCCCAGCAGGCCGGCAACTGCACGAAGCTCGCGGCGATCCCGGGCGCCGCACCGCGATGAGCCGCACCCGGTAACCCGGGGTGCGCGTGTCGGTTCGGCGTGTCGCCGTCCGGTCGGGCGAATCCGGCGCGCCGCGCGATCACCTCTCGAACAGATGTTCTAGGGTGCGCGACGTGTCCCAGCTCTCGCTGTTCTCCGCGGACGCCCGGCCCCTGCGGCTCGGCGATCTCGCCGGGCTGCTGTGCGGGCCGGCCCGGATCACCCGCTTCGGGGCCGGGGACACCGCACGGATCAGCCTCCAGGTGGCCGACGCGGGGCGGGCGGCGGCCGTGCGGGCCGCGGCGGCGCCGCTCGGCATCCCGTTCGAGCTCGGCGAGCGGACCTGCGCGGGACGGGAGCTGCGTACCGCCTACCGCCGCGACCTGGCCGGCCTCGCGCGGGCCTGGACGGGCCGGGACCGGCGCAAGAGCGTGCCGGCGGGCTTCCAGCTCGACGGCACCGCCCTGCGGCTCTGGGTGCTCGCCTGCGGCCGCGCGGACGGGCGTGGGGGCTGCGTCCTGCCCCTCGACGGCGCCGCACCCGGCACCCACGACGCCCTGATCGCCGCCACGACGCGGCTGGGCCTGCCGCCCGCGCGGATCGTGCTCCCACCCTGCGAGGGCTGTCGGGAGCGCGCCGCGGCGGACACCGAGGCGGGCTCCGCGCTCACGGAGGACGCTCTCACCACGGACGACCCCGATGCATGTCCCGACGCCGAACCCGCGCCCACGAGCGGCCCGGTCATCCCACCCGCGCCCAGGTCGTCGCCCACCCGCCCGGCCCCGGCGATCCTGCTCACGGACGGCACCACCGCCCTCGACCTGCCGCCGGCGCCGCCCGCCCCGGCGCAGTGCCGGAGCCACCACCTCGCGCTCGTCCCGGCCGTCGCGCCGGAATGCCCGGCGGCCGGACCGGCGTTACGGATCGCAGGAGCGCGGCGCCTGCAGCGTCTCGTGGAGCTGGTCGGCCCCGCGCCCGAGGATGTGGACACCGCCGAATGGCCCAGGCACTGGGGTCGACCCAGGGCTTGACCCGCGGGCTACGCTCCCCCGGTCGCCCCGGAGGTCGCGACGCGGTGTGACGGATGCGACATGCTCGGTCGGTGTGCGACCGTGGCGGCGGGGACCGGCGGGGGAGCAATACTGTCGATCCCGGGGTCGAAGGGGAGTGACGCGGTGACCGGAGGTAACGGTCCGTCGCGCCGCCCCGACCGAGACGCCCGGAAGTCGGACGCGAACCGGTGCGTGACCGGCGACGCGGCCGGAGGGATGGAGTAGGACCACGTGGCAACCCGAACGACGAGCACCGACACCGACGCGCCTGCCGAGAGCAACGGCACGGCCGCCGGCACCCGCACGCGCCGCAGCGCGGCCGGCGGGGGGCGCCGCAACGGGAACGGCACGGCCACATCGGCCGGCGGGCGCGTGCGCCGCCTGGTGATCGTCGAGTCCCCCACCAAGGCGAAGAAGATCCAGCCGTACCTCGGCAACGACTACGTCGTCGAGTCGTCGGTCGGGCACATCCGGGACCTGCCGCGCGGCGCGGCGGACGTCCCGGCCAAGTACAAGGGCGAGTCGTGGGCCCGCCTGGGTGTCGACGTCGACAACGAGTTCCACCCGCTCTACATCGTCACGCCGGAGAAGAAGTCGAAGGTCTCCGAGCTCAAGGACCTGCTCAAGGACGCCGACGAGCTCCTCCTCGCGACGGACCCCGACCGCGAGGGCGAGGCCATCGCCTGGCACCTGCTCGACACGCTGCGCCCGAAGATCCCGGTGCGCCGGATGGTCTTCCACGAGATCACCGAACCGGCGATCCGCGCCGCCGCGGAGAACACCCGCGAGCTGGACCAGGACCTGGTCGACGCGCAGGAGACCCGGCGGATCCTCGACCGGCTCTACGGCTACGAGGTCTCCCCCGTGCTGTGGAAGAAGGTCATGCCGAAGCTCTCGGCGGGCCGCGTGCAGTCGGTCGCGACCCGGCTGATCGTGCAGCGGGAGCGGGAGCGGATGGCGTTCGTCTCCGCCGGCTACTGGGACATCGCCGCGACCATGGACGCGGGCGCCGACGCGACCCCGCGCCAGTTCGGCTCGCGCCTGGTCTCGGTCGACGGCAGCCGGGTCGCCGCGGGCCGCGACTTCGGACCGGACGGCAAACTCAGGAACACGGACGTCACCGTGCTCGACGAGGCGAGCGCCCGCCGGCTGGCGGAGTCGCTCGAGGGCCGGGACCTGACCGTCGCGTCGGTCGAGTCGAAGCCGTACACCCGTCGCCCGTACGCCCCGTTCATGACGTCGACGCTGCAGCAGGAGGCGGGCCGCAAGCTGCGCTTCTCGGCGGAGCGCACGATGCGCAGCGCCCAGCGGCTGTACGAGAACGGCTACATCACCTACATGCGTACGGACTCGACCACGCTGTCCGACGCCGCGATCCAGGCCGCCCGGGCGCAGGCCCGCGAGCTGTACGGCGACTCGTACGTCGCGCCGTCGCCGAGGCAGTACACCCGCAAGGTGAAGAACGCCCAGGAGGCCCACGAGGCGATCCGGCCCGCCGGCGACACCTTCCGCACCCCGGGCGAGATCGCCCGCGAGGTCGACGGGGACGACTTCCGCCTCTACGAGCTGATCTGGCAGCGGACCGTCGCCTCGCAGATGGCCGACGCCCGCGGCACCACGGTGTCCGTGCGGATCAACGGCACGGCGGCGACCGGCGAGGACGTCGTGTTCGCCAGCTCCGGCCGCACGATCACCTTCCCCGGCTTCCTCAAGGCGTACGTCGAGACGATCGAGGAGGGCTCGGGCGGCCAGGCGGACGACGCCGAGTCGCGGCTGCCGCAGCTCACCGAGGGCCAGGCCCTCACCGCTGCCGAGCTCACGCCCGAGGGCCACTCGACGAACCCGCCGGCCCGGTTCACCGAGCCGAGCCTGGTGAGCAAGCTCGAGGAGCTCGGGATCGGCCGGCCGTCGACGTACGCGTCGATCATCAAGACGATCCAGGACCGCGGATACGTCTGGAAGAAGGGCTCGGCGCTCGTGCCCTCGTGGGTGGCGTTCGCCGTCGTCGGGCTGCTGGAGCACCACTTCGGCCGGCTCGTCGACTACGACTTCACCGCCGCGATGGAGGACGAGCTCGACGCCATCTCGTCGGGCAACCTCACCCGCAACGCCTGGCTGACCGGCTTCTACTTCGGCGACGGCGCGGGCTCGGAGGGCTCGGTGGCGAGGGCGGGCGGGCTGAAGAAGCTCGTCGGCGTGAACCTCGAGGAGATCGACGCCCGCGAGATCAACTCGATCCCGCTGTTCACCGACTCGCAGGGCCGCGAGGCCGTGGTGCGCGTCGGGCGGTACGGGCCGTACATGGAGCGCCCCACGGGCGAGACGGACGCCGAGGGCAAGCCCAAGACGCAGCGCGCCAACCTGCCCGAGGACCTGCCGCCGGACGAGCTCACCGAGGAGATCGCCGAGCAGCTGTTCTCGGTCCCGCAGGAGGGCCGGTCGCTGGGCACGGACCCGGTGACCGGGCACGAGATCGTCGCCAAGGACGGGCGGTACGGACCGTTCGTCACCGAGCTCCTGCCCGAGGACGCCTCGAAGAAGACCAAGCCGCGCACCGGCTCGCTCTTCAAGGACATGTCCCTGGAGACGGTCACCCTCGACGACGCCCTCAAGCTGCTCTCCCTACCGCGCCTGGTCGGTACCGACCCGGAGTCCGGCGAGGAGATCACGGCGCAGAACGGCCGGTACGGGCCCTACCTGAAGAAGGGCACCGACTCGCGGTCGCTGACCAGTGAGGACCAGCTGTTCACCGTCACGCTCGACGAGGCGGTGGAGATCTACAAGCAGCCCAAGCAGCGCGGCCGGCGCACCGCCGCCGCCACCCCGCCGCTGCGCGAGCTGGGCGAGGACGCCTCGACCGGCAAGAAGATGGTGATCAAGGACGGCCGCTTCGGCCCCTACGTCACCGACGGCGAGACCAACGCCTCGCTCCGCAAGGGCGACTCGGTCGAGGAGATCACGGACGAGCGCGCCTCCGAGCTGCTCGCCGAGCGGCGCGCCAAGGCCCCGGCCAAGAAGAAGGCCCCCGCCCGCAAGCCGGCCGCCAAGAAGGCCCCGGCGAGGAAGACCCCGGCCAAGTAGTACGCACCGGAACGGCGCCTCAGCTCCTCTCAAGGGAGCGGAGGCGCCGTTCGTGCTTCCACGGTGAGATCAAGCCATCAGGCCGCCGTCAATCCGCAATAGATGAGATGTGTCGACCCAGTCACGGCACGTAGCGTTGTCACCCGATCGGGTAGTCGGGGGGCGAACGTGAATCAAAACAGCAAGAACACCGCGCAGGGCCATGCACGCGTCGGCATGCAGGTGGGCTTTGTGGCCGGCAACGTCGAGCAATCGCTTCCGCCTCAGGAAGCAGTCGCCGGCGTCCCACGCATACAGGCGCAACTCGATGAGCTTGAACAGCTGATCGCCTCGGCCCGGTCCACGCAGGGCATCGGTAGAGCCCAGGCTGCGGCAGCGCTGAACTCCATTGAGGAGGCCTCGGCGGCAATCGACGACAAGGAGGCTGGAAAGGCTGGCTGGAGGGCCAGGTTCGTCGCCGGGCTCACCGGCTTGAAGACGGCCGTCGCCGGCGCTGCCGCAGTGTCGGGCGACATCGCGGAGATCGTCGACTCGATCCAGCATCTGGCATGACCGGCCCCGGCAACCAGCCGGACGGGAGGGAAGACGGGGCAGCAAGCCAGTCTTCGACGAACTCGGCCACCGATGGCGCTCAAGTCGGAGCCCAGTTCGGTTTCGTCCATGGCAACGTCAACTACACGTATCAGACACGGGATGACAGCCCGGCCGAGAAGTTCCGCATCGGCCGCAACTTCTTGCAGGCAGGAGCCCCGGGCAAAGCAGCAGAATTGATTGAGGACGCGCGGGCGCGCGGACACGACACGCCTGAGGTCCGCTTCTGTCACGCGCTCGCACTGGTCAGCAATCGTTCTGCCAGCGAGCTCGCGCTGATGGAGTCTCGGCCCACGCTCAAGCTTCTCATCGAGCAAGCGTCGAGCGCTCCGGACGATCACTACCAACAAGGGCTCTTCGTCATCGGCCGCATCCTCGACCTCGTCCTGCGTCGAGGTGCTCCGCCGGCACCGGCCCCGGCACCCGATCGTGACGAGGTGTTCGCTCTGTACACCGCGCTCGCGCGGGACGTGCGGCGAGACATCGGCCGCCACCTCGACCGACTCCTCGCGGGCGTGGCCGAGGATGAGATGGAACTGCGCCGTGCCGAGGAGATCGACCAAGGGCGCTTCGACGGCGACCGCCGTCGACGAGCCAGAAAGTACTTCATCCCCGACCCGGCCAGGCCGTTGCGCCGCTATGTCGACCAGGATCCTCATCCGATTCGGAGTTGGGCGCTGTCCGGGGCGCTGTGCATCGTGTTTGCCCTAACAGCCGGGTACTTCTTGGCCCTCACGTCGGGCATCGGCCGCACTGTGGCCAGCTTCCTTCTCCCGGCACTCGTCGCCGCTGCCACAGGCGCGGGATGGGGGTTCGTAGGGGTCAGCGCGGCCCGTCGGTGGAACCGGCTCACGAGGACGCGCCTCGAGAAGCGCCGCGCTCCGCGCTTCGATGACACGAGGATCGACTCCCGAGAGGATGCGAAACGGTTCAAGGCGACCGTGCGGGATATGTACAACCGGGAGTTCTTCTTCGCGAGCCCGACCGATAAGCAGAAGGCCAAGCAGTGGCGGAAGGATACCGAGGGTATCCGGCGATCGTTGCGCCAGGAGTGCATCGATCTGTACGGATCCCGGCATCGCCGCAACCCGGCTAGCCTTGAATGGCTCGCCCGGCACCACGCCGAACGCATGAGGCAACGTTGGGACCGAGCCGAGTTCAAAGCCTGGCCTGACATCTACCGACCTGACCACTTCCGCCGTCTGGCTGGGCCGGTGGGCGCAGTCCTCCTGCTCGTCATCGCAGTGCTACTCAGCGCGAACATCATCGCGACAGCTTCAGGCGCCGGCATCCTCCTTTGGCTGTGCACCCTCGTCGCGGGGAGCGGCGCGTACGTCCAGGTTGCGTCAACCTGCGCGAGCCACAAGGTGGCGACGTGGCAACGTCGCGAGACAGACGACGAACTCGCTGAAGCCACCCGCGCGTTCCACCGTCAGATGGACTACCTCAAGGACCGGCCCTCAGACGTTGAGATCGCCACGTGGCTCGACTTTGATCTTCGGGCGATCCGCAACGATGCCCTGAAGCTCTACGGACTCCGTCCTGGTGACCTCTTCACTCACCTCGCGCTGACGGAGGGCAGACCCGACGGCCGCCGAGCGCGGGAGCCACGCGGTCCAGTGCGTTATGAGAAGTACGGAACGAAGCTGCTCCTACTCACCGAGAACGGACTTCGTCAGTTCGAGATCGAGCTCGACTTCTTCACCGGACACCTCGGGGACCGAAAGCGCCTCGGGTTCCACTACGACAAGGTGGCTTCGGCCACCGTCCGTGAGGCGGGTCGGGTCGCGCCGGGCAGGCGACTCACGATCATCAGCGTTGAGGACGAGACCGGTAACGAGATCGAGGCGAGCGCCGACGAGACTGGTCATCTCTACCAGCAGGACTTCATCATCGCATTGGTCAACGGCTCGGAGACCGAGATCCGAGTGGAGAACTATAAGGACCTGACGGAGCCGGGCGAGGATCAGGCACGGCTGTTTGAGCTCGCGTTAGAGACCTCGGGGGTCAGGAACGCGATGCGCGTTATGGAGGCTGTTGCCATCGAAGGGCGAGACTGGATTCAGAAGGAGAAGAAGCGACACGACTGGGGCGCGTCGACATGAAGTTCCGCGATCGGCGATCGCAACAGAGCGACGTGCCATGCCACTCACGACGTCCGGAATACACCTACGGCTCTGTCGTGCGGACCTAGCGCACGACGTCCGGTTCGGGCAGGTCAGGTGAGCAGGGACTTCACGGCGGCGGAGAGGCGCTTGCCGTCGGCGCGGCCCTGGGCGGCGGCCTGCGCCTTCTTCATGACCTGCCCCATCTGCCGGGGGCCGGGCTTCTCACCGGTCTCGGCCTCGACGTCCGCCACGGCCTGCTGGGCGAGGGCGGCCAGCTCGTCGTCCCCCAGCTGCTGCGGCAGGTAGCGGGCCAGGACCTCGCCCTCGGCCTTCTCCTGCGTGGCCAGCTCCTCGCGGCCCGCGGCGGAGAACGCCTCGGCGGACTCGGCCCGCTTCTTGGCCTCCTTGCGGATCACGCCGAGCACCTCGTCGTCGGAGAGCTCCCGGTGCGCCTCGCCCGCGACCTCGGCGTTGCCGATCGCGGTCAGGGTCATCCGCAGGGTTCCCTTCACCAGCTCGTCGCGGGCCTTCATCGCCGCGGTGAGGTCCTTGCGCAGCTGCTCCTTGAGGGTGCTCACGGGCGTGACGCTAGTCGACCGCTCGCTGCCCGTACGCTGGGATACGTGAACAGCCTCGCTCGCCTGGCCATCGGCGCCGTCACCACCGGCGCTGCGGGGGTCGCCTACGCGGCCGGGTACGAGCGGCGTCGGTGGACGCTGCGCGAGGCCACCGTGCCCGTCCTGCCCGAGGGCAGCCGGCCGCTGACGATCCTGCACGTCTCCGACCTGCACCTCACGCCCGACCAGGAGAGCAAGAAGCGCTGGGTCGCCGAGCTGGCCGCGCTGGAGCCGGACCTCGTCGTCGACACGGGCGACAACCTGGCGCACCCGCGGGCGGTGCCCGGCGTGCTGGCCGCGCTCGGGCCGCTGCTGGAGAAGCCGGGCCTGTTCGTGTTCGGCAGCAACGACTACTTCGGCCCCACCCCGAAGAACCCCGCCCGCTACCTGCGCAGCTCGGACCGCCGCATCCACGGCGAGCCGCTGCCGTGGCGGGACCTGCGGGCGGCGTTCGTCGAGCGCGGGTGGCAGGACGCGACGCACCAGCGGCTGTTCCTCGACGTCGACGGCCGGCGGATCGGCATCGTCGGGGTCGACGACCCGCACCTGTCGCTGGACCGCTACGACAGCGTCTCCGGACCGATGACGGCCGACCTGCGGCTCGGCCTGACCCACTCGCCCGAGCCGCGGGTGCTCGACGGGATGGCGGCCGACCACGTCGACCTCGTCCTGGCCGGGCACACGCACGGCGGCCAGCTGCGCCTGCCCTGGTACGGCGCGATCGTGACCAACTGCGGGATCGACCGCTCGCGGGCCCGCGGCGCCTCCCGCTGGGGTGCCCACACCTGGCTGCACGTCTCGGCCGGCATGGGCACCTCGCCCTACGCGCCGGTGCGCTTCGCGTGCCCGCCGGAGGCCAGCCTGCTGACCCTCGTGCCCCGTCCGGCCGCCCCCGGCGCCGCAAGGGCCACCCCCGCGCAGGCCGCCGGAACCGTCGGGTAGAGTTCACCACGGCTCGCAGGGAGACCGCGGGCCCTCGGGGTGTGGCGCAGCTTGGTAGCGCGCTTCGTTCGGGACGAAGAGGTCGCAGGTTCAAATCCTGTCACCCCGACCATATTCGGAGGCCCAGGTCAGCAGACCTGGGCCTTCGTCGTTCTCTCGGATGACCTGGAGTCCTGGAGCTCCCTGGTGTCCTCAGCTCGGCGGCAGGGGTCGAAGCCGGCCTCGGGATCTACTCGCCGATGTGAAGGTGGAATCCGCTGCCACTGCGCTCCGCGCGCCTGGAGGCCGCTTCGGTGAGCGCCGGGACTACGTTCAGGAGCGCGTTGCCGGCGGCAGCGGCCCGCACGGACACGGGCCGCCATTCAGGTGGTGCGGACGGCTCTCTGGGGAGCGGTGAGTGAAGCGCGACGAGCGGCCCAGGCCAGGAGGACGCGCTCCTGATGGGTCCTCGGCATAGCGCCGAACGGCCACTGACCTGCGACGATGAGCCAGAGTTCGAACATCAGTTCGAGTATGATCAGGGCATGGACGCAGGGCCCGTCGGCACCGCGCGCGAGCGCCTCCAGCAGGCCATCGCGCAGCTGACCGATGCCGCTGGACCCATCGCCGAACCGGACGACCTCATCGCCGCGCTGATCGCCTACGAGGAAGCCCGACGCTTCCTGGACCGGGCCGTGGTCGACGCCACCGCCGATCTCCAGCGGCGCGGTGTGTTCGCCGAGCGCGGCTACCGCTCGCCCACCGGCGCACTCTCCGATCTGCTCGGCTGGGAACGCTTCGAGGCCCGCCGCCGCGTGATCGCCGCCGAGAACGTCTGCGAACAGATCGGGCTCGACGGCGTTCCGCTGCCGGCCCGACTTCCTGCCACCGCGACCGTGTTCGCCTCCGGCGAAGCCGGGCTCCGCCACGTCGAAGTCATCGCCCGGCTGCTCGACAGCGGCCCCGCCCGCCGACTCGACCCGAAGACCTGGGCCGGCGCCGAGGTCCAACTCGCCGCCAACGCCGCGATCTACACGCCCTCCGAGCTGCACACCTGGGGCACCCAACTGCTCGAGCTCCTCGACCAGGACGGCCCCGAACCCGACGACACCCCACCCGCGCAGCTCAACGAACTGCGGCTCTCGCGCTTCCGCACCCGCCCCGGCGGCAAGCTCGCCGGCCGCTACGACGACGCCGCCCTGTTCGACGCGATCGCTGCGGTCGTGGATGCCGGGGCCGCCCCGCGGGACGCCGACGACCAGCGCAGCAGCGCGCAGCGGCAGGCCGAAGCGCTCGCCGAGGTGTGTGTGCAGGTGCTGTCGCGTGGGCGACTGCCCGAAACCGGCGGCCGGCGCCCGCAGTTGACCGTCACCGTCCGGCTGGAGGACCTCGAGCGGCGCGCATCGTCTGCGTCCCTGGAGTTCGGCGGCCAGCTCACCCCACAGACCCTGCGCCAGTTGGCCTGCGACGCCGCGGTCATCCCGGTCGTGCTCGACGGCACCGGCGTCCCCCTCGACGTCGGCCGGACCAGCCGCACCGTCCCGGACGGGCTGCGCCGCGCGGTCACCGTCCGCGACCGCGGCTGCGCCTTCCCCGGCTGCGACCGCCCACCCTCCTGGTGCGACATCCACCACGTGCGCGAGTGGCAGCACGGCGGGCCGACCGCCCTGCACAACCTGGTGATGCTCTGCTCCGTCCACCACCGGCTGATCCACCATTCCCACTGGGAGGTCCGGATGCTCGACGGGCTGCCCGAGTTCCTCCCGCCGAGCTGGATCGACCGCAGCCGCACACCCCGCCGGAAACCACCACCCCTCCTCCAGCCCGTGGAGTAAGGGCCGATGAGTACGGGGCTGCCGGGGACAAGGGCAGGCAGAAGCCGGGATCCTCCGCGGCTCCTCGGGCGTCCACTCGGCACCCGGCTGGGGTTGCAGCCGCCAAGAGAAGCCGCGCCGCATCGCGGGCACCGGCTGCGCCTGTGCTCAGACCGCGAGGAGCGCCCATGTACCGATGCCCATGCATCCGCGTCGACATGGGCAGTCGCCGGCCCCGAATGGGCAGTGTCCGCCGACGAGGGGGAAGGGGTCCGCAGCGCACGCTTGGCGAGTCCGCATCGCGCCCAGGAGGACCCCATGTTCACCACCGCCCTCTGCCCCCGCTGCACGGCCATCATCACCATCCGGACCGAGTACGGGATCGACACGTACCGATGTCGCGGCTGCGGCGCCGGCGCGCCGAGCCGGATGGGCAACGTGATCGACCTTCGCGAACGCCGGGCGCGCCGCCAACCTCACGACCTCACGTACGGCCGTCGGCCCGCGGCCTGAGCCCGACACCGCGCCGCGTCACCACCCGCCCGCCGGAACAACGCCGCCTCGGCGGCCGGCCCGGTGCCGTGCCGCCTCGCCGCACAGCCAGCCGGCGCATTCCGCCAGCGGGGCCCGCACCACATCCCGCCCGACCTCCTGCCGGGCGGGAGGAGCGGCTCAGCTCTCGCAGGCCACGCCGTCGCCGTCGCGGTCGAGCGCACGCCGGTAGCCCGGGTCGCCCGCGTACAGCGGGGCGGCACCGGCGGCCTTGGCCGCGGAGCAGTTGGCGTAGTAGGTCGAGGACCCACCCGACGCTGGCGCGGATGCCACGGGTGCGGGCGCCGAAGCGGCCGGGGCGGCGGCGCGGGGCGCTGCGACGAAGGGCCGCGGGGCGTCGACGCGCGGAGACTCCGCCACCGGCTCGTCCACGGCAGCAGGAGCAGCAGCAGGAGCGGCGGTGGGGACCGCAGCAGGAACCGGCGGGGCGGCGGCCTCGCCGAGCGTGATCGGGTCGCCTGCCGAGGCGAGCGCCGCGGCGCCGGGCAGCTGCGTGGTGACGGTCCCCTCCGCCACGCCCGCGACGGACCCCGTCGAGGGGCCGAGCACGACGTTGGTGAAGCCCGCGGCCGCGAGCACCTGGCGGGCCTGCGCATCGGCCATCCCGACGACGTTGGGCACGGCGAGGAGGACCGGCGCGGCGGGCGCAGGCGCGGGCTGCACGACGGCGGCGGGCTCGGGGGCACGAGCGGCGCCGACGAACGCGAACACCGTCATCAGCAGGCAGATCGCCGTCCCGATCCACCCCAGCACCAGGCCGGTGCCGCTCCGGCCCGCGGACGAGGCGCGTCCGTCCCGGAACCGAGCACGGCCCGCGCGCGACAGCAGCAGGGCCGGGACCGTCACGAGCAGCCCGACGATCGGCAGCCACCCGGCGACGAGCCCGACCAGCCCGAGCACGAACCCGGCGGTGGCCGGGGCGTTGCCCGGCCGGGCCGGGGTCGTCGGCGGGATCGGGGTCCACGGCTGGGTCGCGGTCATGGGGGTCCTCTCCGGGTCCTGGGTGCGAACGGCGTCGTGCCGCACCGCTGAACGGACCATCGGAGGAGTCGCAACACCATTACCGAGCGTCGTCAGAAATGACGACGGCCCGGGCGGAGGACGCTCCGCCCGGGCCGCCCCACCCCTCATCCCAGGGCGTCGGCGGGGGTGAACTTCTCGCGGTGGATGTGCCGCGGGGCCATGCGGCGACGCTTGAAGGCCTTCACCCCCGCCTCGACCATGGCGGGCGGCCCGCTGAGCCAGCCCGACCAGCCGCGGGCGCTGGGGACGTCCTCGACGAAGGCGTCCGTCGGGAAGCCCGAGCGGCGCCCGGCCGCGGGCTCTTCGGACAGCACCGGCACGAAGCGGAAGCCGGCGTGCTCCTCCGCCAGCTCGGCGAACCGGTCGAGGTCGTAGAGGTCCGCCGCGCCCCGCACCCCGTGGTAGAGCAGGACCTCGCGCGACGGGTGCCGCGCCAGCGCGGTGCGGGCGATGCCCACGAGCGGGGCGAGCCCGGTTCCGCCGCCGACGAGGACCATCGGGCCGCCGTCGTCGTCGGACTCCGGCGGGAGGTGGAAGTCGCCGAGCGGGCCGGTCGCCTCCACCTCGTCGCCGACGGCCAGGCCGCCGAAGAGCCAGCCGTCGGTCGCCACCCCGCCCGGCACCCGCCGGACGTGCAGCTCGAGCACCTTGTCCTCGTCGGCCGTGTTGGCCAGCGAGTACTGCCGCCGCGCCCCGGATCCGGGGACGACGAGCTCGACGTACTGCCCGGCGGAGAAGGCCAGCGGCTCGGGGAGGCCGAGCAGCACCCGCCGGGTGTCGCGGGCGATGTCCGCGACCTCCAGCACCGTCGCGGTCAGGTCCCGCAGCGGGTGGGTGGCGCGGTCGCCGGCACCGCCCACCTCGACGTCGGACACCGGACGGGCCTGGCACGCCAGCGCCATGCCCGCCGCCCGCTCCTCCGCGGTGAGGGTGTCGAACGGCGAGTCGCGGTGGTCGACCTCCCCGCCGACGACCTGCAGCTTGCAGGTGCCGCAGGTCCCCTGGTTGCAGGAGTTCGGCATCCACAGCCCGGCACGCAGGCAGGCGTCGAGCAGGCTCTGGTCGGCGTCGCACTCGACCCGGCGACCGCCGACGGTCACCGCGAAGCCCATCTCAGACCTCCCAGGTGACGTGCAGGCTCGTCGGTCCGCGGAAGCCCCAGCCCCAGAAGTCGACGCCCTCGCGGGTGTCGCGCTCGAGGTTCGGGATCGCCTCGAACAGCTCCTCCATGGCGATCCGCATGACGTGGTTGGCGAAGTAGATGCCCGCACACGCGTGGCTGCCCGCGCCGAACGCGAGGTGCGGCAGCGGCGGGCGGTGCAGGTCGTAGGTCGACGGCGCCTCGTAGACGCCCGTGTCGTGGTTGGCCGACCCGTAGGACAGCATCACCGGGGTGCCGGCGGGGATGTCGACGCCCGCCACGGTCACCGGCTTCGTCGAGATGCGCGCGGTGGCCGACCAGATCGGCGAGGTCCAGCGCATCCCCTCGGAGATGGCGCGCGGGATGAGCACCGGGTCGTCGACGACCTGCTCCAGCTGCTCCGGGCGGCTGAAGAGACCGACGAGCGTGGACGCCATGCCGTGGCCGGGCTCCTGCATCGCGCCGAGCAGGTAGACGTAGATCGTCGGGTAGATGTACTCGCGGTCGCGGGTCTGGCCGGGCGGCATGCCGTCGTGCAGCCAGTGCGAGATCGCGCTGTCGTCCGGCTCGACGATCCACCTGTCGATCAGCGGGTCGACGATCGCGCGGATCTCGGCCTTCGCCTCGTCGCCCTCACGGAAGCCCTCGGGGTTGGCGAACTCGCCGTCCTCGGTCATCGCGGCGTTGGTGAACGAGCGGTTCAGCTTGGCGAACCACTCGCGGAGCTTGTCCGAGTCGACCGACTGCAGGCCGAGGAGGTCGCCGAGCGCGCGGACGCTGACGGGCTCGCAGAACTGCGAGACCAGCTCGGCCTGCCCGTCGTTCTCGAACTGCTCCAGGTAGCGGCGCGCGATCGGGCGGACCAGGTCGTCGATCCAGCGGTCCACCTCGACGGGCTGCAGCGCCGGCTCGACCATCGACCGCAGGTCCGCGTGGATGTCGCCGTTCACGCCGATGATCGCCGGGTGCCCGAAGGTGCGACCGCCGGCCGGGGTGATCACGCCCTCGAAGTCCGGGCTGGTCGCGACCTCGCGGCACACCTCGGCGGTGGAGGCGACGTACGAGCCCAGCACCGGCACGAAGGCCAGCGGCGCCTCGGCGCGCAGCCGCTCGTAGGTGCGGTACGGGTTGCGCTCGAGCTCGCTCATCGTGACGTCGTCGAGCCAGGACAGATCGGGCTTCTCGGTGGTCGTCATCGACCGTCTCCTCCCACAGCGTCGTCCGGGATGGGTCGTCCGGGATGGGACGGGAAGGTAGGTCGCGACCCCGACGCCCGGCGACACCGTGAGCGCGGCCCCGGTACGGATCGCGCGGCGGGTTCGTGAGGTCACTCTCAGGTACGCTCCCGGCATGTCCGCACGGCGTCGTGCAGCGCCCCGGGACTGGGACCAGGCCTCCCGGGCCGTCGCGCAGGCGTACTTCCCGCACGAGCTGCAGCTGCTCGGCGGGGGCCGGGAGCCGCGCCTCACGCTGCGCACGCTCGATCTCGGCGCCGTGCTCGTCGGGCACGTGGGCTGGGGCGCGGACGTCCGGATCGCGTGCGACTACCCGGGCTCCTACGAGATCAACCTGCCGCTGACCGGGCACCTGGAGAGCCGCGGCCGGCACGGCCGCGTCGTCTCGCTGCCCGGGCAGGCGACCGTGTTCCGCGCGGACACCCCGTCGTTGATCAGCCACTGGGACGCGACCTGCACGGTCCTCGGCGTCAAGTTCGACCGGACCTGGCTCGACCGGGAGGCCGAACGCGTGCTGGGCGACGACCGGGTGACGGTCCGGAGCCTGCTGCCGGACCAGGTGGACCTGGCGGCCGGTCCGGGGCGGGCGTGGCGCCAGCTCGTCGGGAGCATGGCGGCGCACCTGCACGATCCCGACCTGTTCGGCGGCTGCGGCCCGGTCAAGGACCAGCTGGCCGGGGCGATCGCCGCCGGCTTCCTCCTCGCCAGCTGCCCCGGCGCCGGGACGGGGTCCCCGGCACGCCCGCGGACCGTCGCGCGCGTGGTCGACCAGCTGCACGACGACCCGGGCCGGGCCTGGACCGCCGGCGAGATGGCGGCCGCGGCGGGCACGAGCGTGCGGCGGCTGCAGGAGGGCTTCCGGGAGTGGCTCGGCTGCACGCCGACCGAGTACCTGACCGGGATCCGCCTTCAGCGCGCCCGCGCCGACCTGCTCGCCGACGCCACGCTCACCACCAGCGAGGCCGCCGCGCGCTGGGGTTTCTCCAGCGCGAGCCGGTTCGCCGCGGCCTACCGCCGCCGCTACGGCCACCCGCCCTCGCAGGCCCGGGACTAGAGCTCGCCGGTCTCCAGCAGCGTCTTCAGGTCCGCCAGCAGCCGCGGCCAGCCCTGGGCCACCATCTCGGCGACCCGGCTGCCTCGGTCGAAGTCGTCGTGCACGACCGTCAGCCTGACCACGTCGCCCTCCGGCTCGATCTCGAAGGCCACCCGCGAGCGGCGCTCGGCCGAGATGCGGGTCAGGGTCTCCTCGTCGATCCCGGCGGCCGCGGCCCACTCCGGGGTGAAGGTGTGCCAGGTGTAGGCGAGCCGGCGCGGCGGGTCCGCCTCCAGCACGACCTGCTCGGGGTCGACGGTCTCGCGCCCGTTCTCCTCCCAGACCATCGGGGCGCCCTTGCGCCACTCGGTCCGGAAGGCCACGCCCCAGTAGCGGCGGGTGAACGCGGGATCGGTGAGCGCCTCCCACAGCCGCTCGGGCGTGGTCCGCACGTAGGTGGTGTAGGTGAACTCGGTCGGGGACACGGGTGCTCCCTCCAGCGCCGCGCGCAGGTCCGCCACCGCCCGGACGCGCTCCCGGGCGTACCGGCCGATCCAGCGCTCGGCGATCAGGTCGATGGGTGCGGCGTCGAGGTGGTGCAGCTTCTCCCGCCCCCGGCGCCGGGTCGTGACGAGACCGGCGGCCTCGAGCACCGCGAGGTGCTTGGCCACCGCCTGCCGGCTCATGTCGAGCCCCGCGCACAGCTCGCGCAGGGTCTGCCCGTTGCGCAGCCGCAGGCGGTCCAGGAGCGCACGGCGGTGCGGGTCGGCGAGCGCACGGAACACCTCGTCCATCCCCACCTCCACGGGCAACCCTGGAGTTGCCTTTATAGGCAACCAACAGGTTGCCTGTCAAGGCGCGGTATCAGGCACGCGGCGACGCCGCTCCACACCGGAGACGAGGAGGTTCCGATGGCCGACATCCGGTACGGGCACCACACCGCGGAGATCGACGGCGACTTCGTGGTCTTCGTGATCGGGGCGCGCCCGTCGCTGCGTCACCCGATCCGCACGTTCCTCGACCTCGGCGGTCGCCGCGGCATGACGGCGATGCTGAAGGAGCTGAGCCGGGACCCGGAGAAGGGCCTACTGGGTTTCCAGAGCAGCGGTCTGCTGATCGTCCAGTACTGGCGCTCCTTCGAGCACCTCGAGGCGTTCGCCCGCGACCCCGGCGACCTGCACCGCCCGGCCTGGCTGAACTACTACCGCCGCGCGGCCCGGCACGAGGGCACGGGCATCTGGCACGAGACCTACCTCGTCCGCGCCGGTGAGTACGAGGCGATCTACCACAACATGCCGCCGCACGGCCTCGCCACGGCCGGCCGCATGGTGCCGCTGAAGGAGTCGACGACGGCCCGGCTGCGGCTGCGGCGCGCGCGGACGGCCTGACGGGGGCGGGCCGCGCGGGCCCGCCCCCGGTGGGCCGGGATCAGCCCTTCTCGGACAGCTCCTTCTCGTACTTCGCGGTCATGTGGTCGACGGCGGCGAGCTGGGTCGCGGCGTGCGCCTCACGGGTGTCGAGCGCCCGCTTCTTCGCCGCGAGGGTGCTCTCGGCCTGGCCCTGGAAGTGCGGGAACACCTGCTGCGCGATGAGCTCGTAGGAGCGCCTGGTGGCCTCCGGGTTCGCCCAGTCGTGCCCCAGCAGCAGCATGCAGCCGAAGCCGCCGTTGCTCTGGTCCCACAGCCGCTGGACCTGCGCACGGGCGTCCTCGACGGTGCCGATCGCGCCGATACCGGCCTCGTTGATGAAGTCGATCATGCCCTTGATGTCCGTCGAGTCGCCGACGTCCATCTGCGGGAAGGCCGCGACCTTCTGGAAGTAGTTGAACCAGGGCACGATGCCGAACTCGACGTCCCGGTACGCCTGCTCCTTGGTCTCGGCGATGTGCATCAGCCCGACCAGCCGCCAGCCCGAGCGGTCCGGGGTCTGCTGGCCGAAGTGCGCGGCCCGCTCCTCGACGACGTTCCAGTGGTGGGCCAGCGCGTCGAAGCCGTCTTGCGTGAGGGTGGCGCCGATGGACAGCAGGCCGACCCCGTGCCGGCCGGCGAGCCGCGGGCCGGTGGGCGACGCCACGGCGGCGACGGCGATGTCGAAGCACGGGTCCGTGTACGGACGCAGCTGCAACTGGGCGTCGATCAGGTTGTGGGTCTTCGTCTGCTGCGTGACGGACTCGCCGCGCAGCAGCCGCATGATGATGTCGATGTTGACGTCGAGCAGCTCGCGCGTGTCGGTCGGGTTCAGCCCGATCATCGCCGAGTCCGTGGGCAGCGACCCGGGGCCGACGCCCAGCATCGTCCGGCCGCGGGTCAGGTGGTCGAGCATGACCATGCGGTCGGCCACCCACAGCGGGTTGTGGTAGGCGATCGAGGTCACGCCGGTGCCGAGCTTGATGTTGCGGGTCCGCTCGGCCGCGGCCGCGATGAAGATCTCCGGCGACGCGATGATCTCGCTGCCCGCGGAGTGGTGCTCGCCGATCCAGGCCTCGTCGTAGCCGAGCCGGTCCAGGTGCGTGACGAAGTCGAGGTCGCGCTGCAGGGCGAGCGTCGGGTTCTGCCCGGGCACGTGGAAGGGGGCGAGGAAGGTGCCGAACCGCAGTCGGGTCACGGGTTGCTCCTGATCGTCGTCGATCCTCACTGCTCGCACCGCGCGGGAGGGCGCGGGGAGGGGGCACCGTCATCGTGGGGTGCGTCGTCCGTCGCGCCGTGTCCGAAAACGGGACACCCGTGGGTCACCCGAGCAGCGGCAGGCCCTCGACCGGCGTGGGCGGCCGGAGCAGGTGCCGACAGCGGTGCGTGTCCGTCCGCGGCCGAGGCGCACCACCCGAGGGGTTCCGCAACCGCGTCGCACGGCCGCCCCTGAGCTCGGTCGACGTCACAGCGTCACCGCCGACGTGACCGACACGATGGACACCCGTTCCAGACGGGTGTCTTGATCACCTACTACTGTCGCCGCCCATGGGACATCGCGAGGACCTGCTGGACGGCGCCGCCGACTGCCTGTACGAGAAGGGCTTCGGCCGGACGACCGCGCGGGACGTCGTCGCCGTCTCCGGCACCAACCTCGCCTCGATCGGCTACCACTTCGGCTCGAAGGAGGCCCTGCTCACCGAGGCCGCGGTGCGCGGCGCCGCGGACTGGGCGCAGGCCCTCGACCGGGCGCTCGCCGAGGTCGACCCGGCCGCCTCGCCGGAGGAGCGGGTGGCGCAGACCTGGACCGCCGTGGTGGACCTGTTCACCCGGGAACGACGGCTGTGGGTCACCTACGTGGAGTCCCTCGCCGAGTCCGCGCGCTCGCCCCGACTGCACGACGCGCTGGTGGGCGCGCAGCGCCAGACCCGCGAGGAGCTGGCCTCGATGTTCCACGCGCTGCCGGACGACCCGGCCGAGGCCGACCACCGCACCCGCGTGCTCGGCGGCTTCTACCAGGCCCTGCTCACCGGGCTCATGGTGCAGTGGGTCGTCGACCCGGAGGACGCCCCCTCGGGTGCGGACGTGGCCGAGGCCATCGGGATGCTCGTCGGGTCGCCGGAGCTCGCGGCTCACTGACCCGCGCTCACCGATCGGAGGACGGCCGGCCGATCCCGAACGCGTACAGGACCCCCAGCGCGGCGAGCGGCGGCAGCCCCGTCCACAGGAACCACGGGTAGAGCAGCTCGCCCGTGGTGATCGAGACGATCCCCCAGGCCACGAGGTTCACCACGGCGATCGTGCTGAAGATGATCGTGAGCACGCGCAGCGCCGTGCCGCCGGCGGTGTCGGAGAAGACCCGCCTGCGGGCGGTGGCGTCGGGGAGCCGCGCCGGGGCCGCCGGCAGGTCCCGGACCTGCCGCTCGAGGTCCCCGCGGGTCCGGGCCCGGAAGACCTCCCGCGAGCGGGTGTCGTACTCGTCGAGGTCGAGCAGGCCCTCGCCCTGCGCCCACTGCAGGTGCCGCGCGGCCCGGGCGCGGTCGGCGTCGGAGACGCGCATGTCCTCGGGGCGCACCGGCTCGGTCACGCCCCCATGCTGCCCGCCCGGCCGGTGTGACGGATCAGGGATCGCCCGGATGCGCGCCGCCCACCATGCTGTGCGCATGACGGGCCCCAGCTCCCCGGAAACCCGCGCCACCTCCCCCGGAACGGCCGCCTTCGACCACCTCCCCCGGCCCGACGCCGTCGCCGCCCTGCTGGCCGTCTGCTGCTCGCCCGCGTGGGCCGAGGCAATGGCCGACGGCCGGCCGTACGACGATCTCGACGC
Organism: Pseudonocardia halophobica; assembly: GCF_027922425.1. Lineage (GTDB taxonomy): Bacteria > Actinomycetota > Actinomycetes > Mycobacteriales > Pseudonocardiaceae > Pseudonocardia > Pseudonocardia halophobica. The sequence continues at coordinate 113,381 of NZ_BSFQ01000009.1, forward strand.
CCTCCTCGCCGCCGCGGACACCCAGCTCGAGCGGCTCGACGAGGCCGGCATCGCCGACGCCCTCGCCGGGCATCCGCGCATCGGCGAGCGGGCCATCCACTCCGCCACCTCCGCCCGCGAGCAGGCCGGGATGTCCGGGGCGTCGGACGAGGTCAGGGCGGCGATGGCCGAGGGCAACGCCGAGTACGAGCGCCGGTTCGGGCACGTCTACCTCGTGTGCGCCGCCGGCCGCAGCGCGGACGAGCTGCTGGCCGTGCTGCGCGAACGGCTCGGCACCACGGCGGCCGAGGAGGCCCGGCGCACCCGCACCGAGCTGGCCGCCATCAACCGCCTGCGGCTCACCGGGCTCATCGTGCAGGATCGTTGAGGTGAGTACGGCATCCCCCGGCCACCCCGTCGCCCCCGTCCCGGAGCGGCTCTTCGACGACGACCGCGAGCAGCGCTGGCGTGCCCGCTTCACGGCGGTCCGCATGTCCCGTCCCGCCTGGGCGCTCGACGCGCCGGACCGCAGCGTGTACTCGTCGAACGCCAGCGGCACCACCCAGGTGCACACCTGGGACCGCGCCACGGACCTGCACCGGCAGGTCACCGACCGGCCCGCCGGCACCCACTTCGCCACGCTCCCGCCGGACGGCGGGGAGGTCTGGTGGTTCGCCGACACCGACGGCGACGAGTTCGGCCACTGGGTCGCCGAGCCCTTCGCCGGCCTGCCCGCGGGCGCCGCGCCGGCCAACCCCCTGCCCGGCGTCGAGGACGGCTACCCCGCGGGTCTCGACATCGGCCGCGCGCTGGTCGCCGTCGGCACCTCGACGGACGACGGCACCACGATCTGGCTGCACCGCCGCGGCGCCGCGGGGCCCGCCACCCGCGTCTACCACCACGCCGAGGACGCCGGCGTCGGCGGCCTGTCCGAGGACGAGACGCTGCTCGCGATCAGCCACTCCGAGCACGGCGACTCCCGGCACCCGGCGCTGCGTGTCATGACCGTCGACGGCGACCTCGTCGCCGAGAAGTCCGACGGCCCGGGCAAGGGCCTGAGCCCGATCGCCTTCGCGCCCGTCCGCGGCGACCAGCGGCTGCTGGTCGGCCACGAGCGCCGCGGCCGCGAGGAGCTGCTGATCTGGGACGTCGCCACGGACATCGAGACCGAGCTCGACCTGGGCCTGCCCGGCGAGATCGACGCCGACTTCTACCCGGACGCCTCGGCCCTGCTCATCTGGCACACCCACGCCGCCCGCACCCGGCTGCACCGCTACGACCTGACCACCGGCGAGCTCACCGAGCTGGCCACCGCCCCGGGGTGCATCGGCTCGGCCGACGTCCGGCCGGACGGCACGGTGGAGTACTCCAGCTCGTCGGCGGCCATGCCGTCGGCGGTGCGGGCGCTGCACCCGGACGGCACCGACCGGCGCCTGCTGACCCCGCCCGGGGAGCCCGCGCCCGAGTCCGTCCCGGTCGAGGACCTGTGGGTCGACGGGCCGGGCGGGAAGGTCCACGCCCTGATCGCCCGGCCGGCCGGCGAAGGCCCCTTCCCGGCGGTGTTCGCCCTGCACGGCGGCCCGCACGCCGCCGACGAGGACCGGTTCTCCGCCGGCCGCGCCGCCTGGGTCGACGCCGGGTTCGCCGTGGTCGAGGTCAACTACCGCGGCTCGACGGGCTACGGCTCGGTCTGGCGGGACGCGATCGAGGGCCGGCCGGGGCTGACCGAGCTGGAGGACGTCGCGGCGGTGCACGACGCCGTCGTCGCCGCCGGGCTCGTCGATCCGGCGCGCACGGTCGTCGAGGGCTGGTCGTGGGGCGGGTACCTGGCGCTGCTCGCGGCGGGCACCCAGCCCGGGCGGTGGGCCGGGGCGATCGGCGGGGTGCCGGTCGCGGACTACCTCGCCGCCTACGCCGACGAGATGGAGCAGCTGCGCGCCTTCGACCGGGCCCTGTTCGGGGGATCCCCCGAGGAGGTGCCGGAGCGCTACCGGCTCGCGTCGCCGCTGACCTACGTCGGCGACGTGCGCGCGCCCGTGCTGGTACTGGCCGGGGAGAACGACCCGCGGTGCCCGATCCGGCAGATCGACAACTACCTGGACGCGCTGCGGGAGCGCGCCGACCTGCCCTACGAGGTCGCGCGGTTCGACGCCGGACACGGCTCCCTGGTCGTCGCCGAGACGTTGCGGCATGTGGCCACGGAGATCGACTTCGCCCGCCGCGCCCTGGAGAGGATCACAGTCGCGCGCACCTAGGCGTCATGCCGGTGTAGCGATCCCGTAACGCGCCGCCGCCACGATGGGGTCGACTCTGCAAGGAGGCGGTCACGGTGGCGCTGTGGCGCGTGCACGTGGAGCTGGAGGATCGACCCGGCCGGCTCGGTGAGCTGGCGACCGCGGTCGGCCGTTCCGGGTGCAACATCCTCTCGCTGCACGTGGTGGGGGAACCGGCCGACGACGGGTCGGTCACGGACGAGCTGCTGGTCAAGATCCCGGACGGGATCGAGCCCGCCAGCATGATCGCCGCCGTGGAACAGGCCGGGATCCCGTGCACCCTGCTCGTCCGGGCGGACGCGACCGAGTTGGCCGACACCGCCACCACCGCGCTCGCCCTGGCCCGGATGGTCGCGGCCGACCCGGGCAGCGCACCCCAGGCCGTCGCCACGCTGCTGCGGGCGCGGATCGTCGAGCCCGGCGCGCCCGCCCGCACCGGGCACGTCCACACGCTGCGCGTCGGCACCTCGCAGGTGCACCTGGGCCGGTCGTGGCCCTTCACCGCCACCGAGCTCTCCCGCGCCGCCGCGCTGCTCGAGCTCGCGGGGCAGCTCTCGCTCACCGGGCCGCCCTCGCGGAGGGTCGCGCAGCCGGACCCGATCCTGCTGCTGGTCGACGGCTCGGAGGTCCGGGTGCGCACGGCCGCGCCGGCCGACCTCCCGCTGGTCGCCGCGCTGCACGCCCGCTGCTCGCCGGCGACGCGCAGCGCGCGGTTCCTCTCCGCCACCGCGCGGCTCGACCCCGACGAGCTGGACACGCTCGTCGGGGCGCCGCACACGGTGTTCGGCCGCGGGGCCCAGCGCACGGTCCTCGCCCTCACCACGGACGGCGGCAGCGCGGTCGGGATGGTCAACGTCGAGCGCACGAGCGCGGCCGCGGCCTCGTTCGCCGTGGTCGTGGAGGACGCCTGGCAGGACCGCGGGCTGGGCACCGCACTGGTCCGCCGCGCCGCCGAGGTGGCCGCGGAGCAGGGCAACGAGGAACTGATGGCCACCACGCACACGCAGAACATGCAGGTGGTGAAGCTGCTGCGGCGCGCCGGCCTGCGCCCCACCGCCGAGATCGCCGGCGGGATGCTGCACGTCCGCGCCCCGCTGAGCCCGGTCGTCACCCGCGTCGGCTAGCCGTGAGTGGCAATAGTCGCCATGGCGACTATCGCCACTCACGAGGGATCAGAGCAGGTCGAGGACCTTCTCCGGCGGACGTCCGACCACGGCCCGGTCCCCGACGACGACGATCGGCCGCTCGATCAGGATCGGGTGCGCGGCCAGGGCGTCGAGCAGGGTGTCCCGGTCCGCGTCGGCGAGCCCGAGCTCCGTGTAGAGCTTCTCCCCCGTCCGCACGATCGCGCGCGGGTCGTCCGTGCCGAGCTGCGCGAGCACGCGCTCGAGCCCGGCGCGGTCCGGCGCGTCGTCGAGGTACCGCACGACGGCGGGGTCCACGCCGCGCTCGGTGAGCAGCGCGAGCGCGCCGCGGCTCTTCGAGCAGCGCGGGTTGTGCCAGATGGTCACGGCGTCCTGGGGCCCGGCGTCGGTCATGCGCCGAGCCTAGATTGGCCGGCATGACGCCTCCCACCACCGGCCTGCTGGTCTTCGACGGCCGCTGCGGGTTCTGCACCCGCACCGTCGGGTGGCTGCGCCTGCTCGACCGGGACGCGCGGATCACCACGCTCCCCTACCAGCAGGCGGGCGCCCCCGAGAAGGCCGGCGCGACGACCACCGCCTGCGCCGACGAGGTCCACTTCGCCGCCGAGGGGCGGACGGTCACCGGCGCCGCGGCCGTCAACGCGGCCCTCGCGGTCGCCCTGCGCACGGACCTGCCCCAGCGGCTCTACTCCCGCACCGCGCCGGTGCAGGACCGCGTCTACGCGTGGGTCGCCCGGCACCGCGGCCGGCTGCCGGGCACCACGCCCTGGTGCGAGCGCTACCCGGACGTCTGCGGGTCCTGAGAGGGGCCGGCCCCCGCACCCGGGAAGGGGTGTGGGGGCCGACCGCCGTGGTGGGAACCGTGCGCGTACCACCACTGCACCACGTTCTCTGGACCGAGTCAAGTTTTCGACCGGGTCACCGGAGCGAGGATCCCTCGCGCGTACCTGAAGCCACGCTGAGTGACCACTCCGGGCGCCGCCCGTGCTCGGGCAGACTGGTGCGCGATGAGCGAGATCCCGTTCCCGCACCGCGCCGGCGGTGCGCGGTGAGCGCGCCCCCCGGGCCGTTCCCGCCGGCCGTCCCCACGGCCCGTCCGGGCTCCGGCCCGCCGCCCCCGCGCACCCCCGAGCCCGGGTACGGCGGCGGAGGCCGACGGCCGCGGCGCGGTCTCGGCGGACGGGTCGTCGGCGCGGTCCTGCTCGCGGTGGCCGCCTCGGTGTTCACCGTGCCGGACCTGTGGTTCGGGCTCGACCGGTGGAGCCCGTTCACCCAGATCGTGGCCTTCCGCGCGATCCTGTTGGTGATCGTGACCGTCGTCGCGCTGGCGCTGGCGCTGGTCACGCTCGGGATGCGGCGCGTGTGGCCCTTTCCGCTGGCCATGCTCGCCGTCGTCGCCGTGACGGCGTCGACGATGGTGCCGCGGCTGTCCGCCGACCCGGTACCGACCGGCGGCACGCCCGTGAAGGTGCTGTCCTTCAACGTCTACACCGGCGACGCGGACGTCCGGGCCCTCGCCGACCTCATCCACCGCGAGCGGCCGGACCTGATCGCCCTGCCCGAGGCCGGGGAGCGCTACCGGCAGAAGCTCGCGCCGCTCGTCGAGGACCTCGGCTACCGCACGGAGGCCTCGGTCGACCGGCGGTCGCAGGACGTCAACGGCGTGGTCGCGGCGGTGTCCCCGCGGTTCGGCGACGTGACCTTCGACATCGGCAAGATCACGGAGGACTCGCCGTTCCCGTACGTGCAGGTCTCCGGCGGGGAGATGGGCGACCTGACCTTCGTCGCCTTCCACTCGGTGGCCCCCACCGCGGGCTCGGTCGCCCAGTGGCGGCAGGACCTCGCAGGCGTGTCCCGGTGGTGCTCCGCGGGCTCGCCGGCGATCGTGGCCGGCGACTTCAACGCCACCCTCGACCACTCGGTGCTGCGGAGCGCCACCGCGGACTGCGGCGACGCGGCCGCGCAGCGCGGCTCGGCGCTCACCGCGACCTGGCCGGCGATGCTGCCCCGCTGGCTGGGCGCCGAGATCGACCACGTCTTCGCCAACCAGGGCGCGACCTCGGAGTCGTTCGAGGTCCTGGACCTGCCCGGCAGCGACCACCGGGCCGTCCTCACGACGTTGCGGCTGCCCTGACCCCGTCCGTCTCGTCGTCGACGAACACCTCGTCGAGCACGAACCGCTCGATGTCGAGCACGAAGCCGCGGACCCGCGTCTCCGGGTGCAGGAACGGGTCGTGCCGGAGCTGGGCGACCCCGCGCGCGACGCTGGTCGCCACGTCCTTGAACGCGAAGGTCCGCCACGACGGGCGCATCCCCGTCTCGTCGGCGAGCTCCTCGGTGAAGTCCTCGTCGGAGAAGGTGTTGAGGCCGCAGCCGCTGTGCTGGACGAGCAGCACGTCGCGGGTGTGCAGCTTGCGCTGGCTGATCGTCAGCGAGCGGATCACGTCGTCGGTGACGACGCCCCCGGCGTTCCGGAGCACGTGCACCTCGCCGAGCTTCAGCCCGAACAGGGCGAACACGTCGATGCGGGAGTCCATGCAGGTGACCACCGCGGTGTGCAGGGCGGGCGGGACCGCCAGGCCCTCCGCGTTCGCCTTGGCCAGGCGACCGCCACCGGCCTCGTACCGCGTCAGCAGCTCGTCGTAGCTCACGGCGCACATCATCTCGGACGGACCGGGACGAGGCAGGCCGGGATGCCCGCTTGGGGCACATCTCACTCCCGATGCGCATCCGGAGAATGCACGAACGGCACCTTCGTGCGGTAGCTCCGCACGAAAGTGCCGTCGGTGCAGCAGGCGAGCGGGGTCAGACCTGGTCGGCGATCGTCTCCGCGATCTCGTAGGTGTTCAGCGCGGCACCCTTGCGCAGGTTGTCGCCGCAGACGAACAGCTCGAGGGTGTTCGGGAAGTCCAGCGCCTGCCGGACCCGGCCGACGTGCGTCGGGTCCTGCCCGACGACGGCGGCGGGCGTGGGCCACACCCCGGCGCCCGGGTCGTCCTCGAGCACGATCGTGGGCTGCGCGGCCAGCACCTTGTGCGCCGCCTCGACCGTGACGTCCCGGGAGAAGGTGGCGTGCACCGCCAGCGCGTGCGTGGTGATCACCGGGACGCGCACGCAGGTCGCCGAGACGCGCAGGTCCGGGATGCCCAGGATCTTGCGGGACTCGTTGCGGACCTTGAGCTCCTCGGACGACCAGCCGTCGTCCTTGAGCGAGCCGGCCCACGGCACCACGTTGAGCGCGAGCGGGGCCGGGAACGGGGAGTCGTCGCCCAGGTCGGCCACCGCCGCGGCGACGTCGCCGGACCGGGAGCCCAGGTCCTTGCCCGCCACCGCGGACAGCTCGGCCTGCAGCCGGTCGATGCCGGGCTGACCGGCGCCCGACGCGGCCTGGTACGAGGCCACGACCAGCGCCTCGAGCCCGAACTCGCGGTGCAGCGCGCCCATCGCGGCCATCATCGACAGCGTGGTGCAGTTGGGGTTCGCGATGATCCCCTTGGGGCGGTTCGCGGCGGCCTCGGCGTTGACCTCGGGCACCACCAGCGGCACCTCGGGGTCCATCCGGAAGGCGCCGGAGTTGTCGACGGCCACGGCGCCGCGGGAGGCGGCGATCGGGGCCCACTCGGCGGAGATCTCGTCCGGCACGTCGAACAGGGCGATGTCGACGCCGTCGAACACCTCGGGCGCGAGGGCCTGCACGGTGACGTCCTCACCGCGGACCTTCAGCACCTTGCCGGCGGAGCGCGCGGAGGCGATCAGCCGGATCTCGCCCCACGGCACGGACCCGCGGGCGTCGATGATCTCGATCATGGTGGTGCCGACGGCACCGGTGGCGCCGACGATGGCGAGTACAGGTCCGGCCATGATTCAGCGCCCCGTCCCGGCCGCGACGACGGCCTCTTCCTCGGAGTCGAGCTCGAACGCGGCGTGCAGCGCGCGGACGGCGTCGTCGAGCTGGTCGGACTTGCAGATCACCGAGATCCGGATCTCCGAGGTGTTCATGGTCTCGATGTTGATCCCGGCGTCCGAGAGCGCCTCGCAGAACGTGGCCGTGACGCCCGGGTGGTTGCGCATGCCGGCGCCGACCAGCGAGACCTTGCCGACCTCGTTGTCGTAGATCAGCTCGGCGTAGCCGATCTGCTCCTTGGCCTTCTCGAGAGCGGCGACGGCGTTGGGGCCGTCCGAGCGGGGCAGGGTGAAGGTGATGTCGGTCTTGCCGTCCGACTGGTTGGAGATGTTCTGCAGCACCATGTCGATGTTGATCTCGGCATCGGCCACGACGCGGAAGATCCGGGCGGCCATGCCGGGGGTGTCCGGCACGCCCGTCACGGTGATCTTGCCCTCGGACCGGTCGTGCGCGACCCCGGTGATGATGGGGTTCTCCAACGGAATCTCCTCGATCGAGCCGGCGACGAGCGTGCCGGGCTTCTCGTTGTACGAGCTGCGGACGCGCAGCGGGACGTTGTAGCGGCGGGCGTACTCGACGGCCCGCAGGTGCAGCACCTTCGCGCCGCAGGCGGCCAGCTCGAGCATCTCCTCGTAGGTCACGGTCTCGAGGTGCCGCGCCTTCGGGGCGATCCGGGGGTCGGCGGAGTAGATGCCGTCGACGTCCGTGTAGATCTCGCAGACGTCCGCCTCGAGCGCCGCGGCCAGCGCGACGGCGGTCGTGTCCGAGCCGCCGCGGCCGAGCGTGGTGATGTCCTTCGAGTCCTCGCTCATCCCCTGGAACCCGGCGACGAGCACGATGTGCCCCTCGGCCAGCGCGCTGCGCAGCCGGTGCGGGTTGACCTCGACGATCCGCGCGTCGCCGTGCTTCGAGGTGGTGAGCATGCCGGCCTGCGAGCCGGTGAACGAGCGGGCCTCGGCGCCCAGCGAGTGGATCGCCATCGCGACGAGGGCGTTGGAGATGCGCTCGCCCGCGGTGAGCAGCATGTCCATCTCGCGCGGTGGCGGGGCTCCGGTGGAGACCTGCTCGGCGAGGTCCGTCAGCTCGTCCGTCGTGTCGCCCATGGCGGACACGACGACGACGACGTCGTGACCCTCCTTGCGGGTGCGGACGATGCGTTCGGCGACCTTCTTGATCCGCTCCGCGCTCTCGACCGACGATCCGCCGTACTTCTGCACGACGAGGGCCACTCCGACCTCCTGTCCGGCGCCGGTCCGGCGCCCTGGTCCTCCGCCTCGGGGGCGTGTTCGCACCGCTCTCCGGGCGCTGGTCGGGAGCCGAGGATACCGGCTGCGACGTGCAGGGTTAACCTGTTTGACCGATGCCACAGAGGCCCACGCCACGTTTGGGGGCCGGAGCTGAGGGGCACCGCGCGGGAACCCGGCCGTCGGGCGCTGGGTGGCTACCGCGGCGACGCAGCCGCGAAACCACTCCGTCGGGTACGGGTCGGCGGGGGCCGGAACGCCCGGGCACCGGCAGGAGATCATGGACCGATGAGCGCGGCGGGCGGCGACAGGGGCGCGGAGGTGGTCCGGGACGAGGTCCCGGGGGCCGCCGAACGCCCGACCGAGCCGCTCGCGGCGGTCCGGGCGCGCGGCCGCGCAGTCCCCTGGGCCGCGATCGGGCGGGCGCTGCTCCCTGCCGCCCTCTTCCTCGGCGTCCGCTGCGTCGGGATCGTGGTGCTCGCCATGGTCGCGACCCGGCAGGGCACCCGGCTCGGCGACGAGCTCGGCTCCTGGGACGGGCAGTGGTTCCTCGGCCTGGCCCAGGGCGGCTACGACGGCGTCCCGATCGGGCTGAGCGACGCCTACGGCAACCGCAGCGGCGAGACCCCGCTGGCGTTCTTCCCCGGCTACCCCGCCACGGTCGCCGTCGTCCGGTTCCTCACGGGCCTGCCGCTGCTGTCGGCGGCGCTCGTGGCGACCGTCCTGGCCGGGATCGTGGCGGCCTACGGTCTCGCGAAGCTGGGCGAGCTGGTCCCCGGCGGGTCCCGGCGCGTCGGGCTCGTTCTGGTGGTGCTGTTCGCGAGCACGCCGATGGCGGTCGTCTTCTCGATGGCCTACTCCGAGGCCCTGTTCTGCGCGGCCGCCGCCTGGTCGCTGGTGTTCCTGCTGCGCGGGCAGTGGATCGGGGCGGGCCTGGCCGCGGCCGGCGCCGGGCTGGTGCGGCCGACCGCGGCGGCACTGGTCGCGGCCGTGGGGCTGGCCGCCGTCGTCGCCGTCGTCGGGCGGCGGGACGGATGGCGGCCCTGGCTGGGCGGCCCGCTCGCGGCCACCGGGCTGCTCGGCTACCTCGGCTACGTCGCGACCCGCACGGGCTCGCTCACCGGCTGGTTCGCCCTGCAGCAGCGCGGCTGGGACTCGCGGTTCGACGGCGGGAGGGCCACCGCGTCGTTCGCCACCGCCGCGCTGGCCGACGGCCGGTCGGTCATGGAGGTCGCGACCGTCGGCGTCCTGCTCGGGGCGATCGCGCTGCTGGCGGTGTCCGTGGCGCAGTCCGTGCGCCGGTGGATGCCGTGGCCGCTCGTCGTCTACTCGGCGGTGGTGCTGGTCATGGACGTGGGCAGCAACGGGCTCATGGGCTCCAAGGCGCGGCTGCTCGTGCCGGCGTTCACGCTGCTGCTGCCGGTGGCCGTGGGCCTGGCCAGGCGCAGGCCGGGCACGCGGGTGTCCGTGCTGGTCGCGGCGGTGCTGGTCTCGGCCTGGTTCGGGGCCTACGCGCTGGCCGACTGGCCGTACGCGATCTGAGGACCGTCCGGCGACGCGTCGCCGGACGGCCTCCGAGCGGGCGACGCGTCGGGCTACGGTACGGGCGAGGCCCGGGGTGGCGCCTCCCGGACCCACCCCGAGGAGCGTCACGATGACCGACACCGCGTCCGTGATTCCCGCCGTGGACCTGGCCGACCTCCGGTCGGCGGCGCCCCACGGCCGCCGGGCCTGCGCGGAGACCGTGCACCGCGGGCTGCGCGACATCGGCTTCGTCTTCGTCCGCACGCCCGAGGTGGCCGAGCGGCTGCGGGCTGACTACCGGACCTTCGCCGAGGTCCTCGACCGGCCCGAGGCCGAGCTCGAGCGGTACCGCCGGCCGGACATCCACCATCTCCGGGGCTACACGCCGCTGGGTGCCGAGACCGCCGCGGCGTGCCGGCGGAGCGGTCGCGGCGGCGCGCCCCAGCCGGACCACCGGTCGTGCTGGTTGATCGGCCCCGACGGGTTCACCGACCCCACACTGCGGTCCCGGTTCCCGGCCTTCCACGCCGACAACGTCTGGCCGGAGGACGCACCCGGCTTCCGCGACCGGTCGCTCGCCCTGCACGCCCGGCTGGACGCGATCGGACGCGAGGTGCTGCGGGCACTCGAACCCGGGCTCGGCTACGAGGAGGGCTTCTTCGACGAGGTGACCCGGGACGCCGGTTCGTCGCTGCGCCCGCTGCGCTACCCGCCCGTCCCGGCGGAGCGGCTCGGCCGCGTGGTCTGGGGTTGCCGGCACACGGACGGCAACCTGGTCTCGGTCCTGCCGCCGTCCACCTCGACCGGCCTGAAGGTCAAGGTGCGCGGTGGCGGCTGGATCGACGCGGTCGCCCCGCCCGGCCACTCCATCGTCCAGGTCGGCGACATGCTGCAGTACATGACCGGCGGCCATCTCCGGTCCGCCGCGCACCGCATCGACGCACCCGATCGCCCGACCACCGAGGCCCGCTACTCCGCGCCGCTGTTCGTCTATCCCCGCGCGGACGTGGACCTGCGGCCGCACGAGCGGTGGGGCGCGAACCCGGACAGGTTCCCGTCCCGCACGGCCGCCGACTACTTCCTGGAGCGGCTCCGCCGCATCGGGCTGGACCGCACGCGTGCGGCCGGCCCCGCGGTGGGGCTCAGCCGATCCGGCGGATCAGCCGGGTGACGACGGCGGTGATGATGCCCCAGATGATCGCCGCGGTGCCGTAGTTCAGGGTCACGGCGAGCTTCGGCTCCGCGGGCAGGAACAGGTTCCCGAGCCCGAGGTTGAAGTACTCCGCCAGGTCACTGATGAAGATCGTGAAGCCGTTGGCCGGGTTCGCGTCGAGCAGGGTCAGCACGATGTGGATCACCAGGACCGCCACGATCAGCATCCCGACGATCCGGACCAGGGAGGCCAGCAGGCCTGCCCCGCGACGCACGGTCGTTCCCACCGCCATTGTGTGTTCCCTCCACGGCACGAGTTGCGCGCATCCTCTCAGACGGTGGGCCGTTCGGCGGGGTCGGCGCGCTCCCCCTATCGGGTGGCCCGGCGTCACGAAGTGTGGCCGCCGTCATCGCGACGGGGGTCGGGGTTGCCGACGCCCCGGGGCGGGGGGTTACAGTCGACTCCATGGCGCGCCTGCTCCTTCGCCGCCGCGGCGGGGTCTGACCGACCGGCCCCTCGTCGCGGGTTCTGGCGTGCCGCCGGTCGACACCTCCCGGTAGCACCCCCAGAAGGAGCACGATCCCCGTGTCCATGTCGCCCGACGCCTACACCGCCTCCTCGGCCAGCAGGATCCGCACGCCCTCCGTACCGGCGCCCGCGGGCCAGCCCGTGTGGAACCCCCAGAAGGGCTCCCATATGCCGATCGGGCGGTACAAGCCGTTCCACGAGCTGGTGGAGCCGGTCTCGCTGCCCGATCGCACCTGGCCCGCCACGCGGATCACCAAGGCCCCGCTGTGGTGCGCGGTCGACCTGCGCGACGGCAACCAGGCCCTGATCGACCCGATGAGCCCCGCGCGCAAGCGCCGCATGTTCGACCTGCTGGTCCGCATGGGCTACAAGGAGATCGAGGTCGGCTTCCCGGCCGCCAGCCAGACGGACTTCGACTTCGTCCGCGAGATCATCGAGCAGGACGCGATCCCGGAGGACGTCCGGATCCAGGTCCTGACCCAGGCCCGCCCCGAGCTGATCGAGCGCACCTTCCAGGCCTGCGAGGGCGCGCCGCGCGCCGTCGTGCACCTGTACAACTCCACCTCGGTGCTGCAGCGCCGCGTGGTGTTCCGCTCCGACCGCGCCGGTATCACCAAGATCGCGACCGACGGTGCGGAGCTGGTCCAGCAGTTCGGCGAGAAGTACCCGGACACGGACTGGCGCTTCCAGTACTCGCCGGAGTCCTACACGGGCACCGAGCTGGAGTACGCGGTCGAGGTCTGCAACGCCGTCAGCGAGATCTGGCGGCCCACGCCGGACAACCCGATGATCGTCAACCTGCCGGCGACCGTCGAGATGGCCACGCCCAACGTCTACGCGGACAGCATCGAGTGGATGCACCGCAACCTGGCCCGCCGGGACGGGATCATCCTGTCCCTGCACCCGCACAACGACCGGGGCACCGGCGTCGCGGCCGCCGAGCTGGGCTACCAGGCCGGCGCCGACCGCATCGAGGGCTGCCTGTTCGGCAACGGCGAGCGCACCGGCAACGTCGACCTGGTCACCCTGGGCATGAACCTGTTCACCCAGGGCATCGACCCGCAGATCGACTTCTCGGACATCGACGAGATCCGCCGGACCGTCGAGTACTGCAACCAGCTGCCCGTGCACGAGCGGCACCCGTGGGGCGGCGACCTGGTCTACACCGCCTTCTCCGGCAGCCACCAGGACGCGATCAACAAGGGCTTCGACGCCATGAAGGCCGAGGCCGCCGAGGCCGGGCACCCGGTCGACGAGCACCCGTGGGAGGTGCCGTACCTGCCGGTCGACCCGAAGGACATCGGCCGCACCTACGAGGCCGTCATCCGGGTGAACTCGCAGTCCGGCAAGGGCGGCGTCGCCTACATCATGAAGACCGAGCACCAGCTGGACATGCCGCGCCGGCTGCAGATGGAGTTCTCGAAGGTCGTCCAGGAGGTCACCGACTCCGAGGGCGGCGAGGTCTCGCCCAAGGAGATGCGGGACGTCTTCGAGACCGAGTACCTGACCCGCGAGACCCCGCTCAAGCTGATCCGGCACCGGCTGACCAGCGACGGCGAGGGCCGGGACGAGATCGTCGCGACCGTCCGGGTCGAGAGCGAGCTGCACGAGATCGCCGGCAGCGGCAACGGCCCGCTCGCGGCGTTCGTCGACGCGCTGGCCGGCATCGGGTTCGACGTGCGCGTCCTCGACTACCACGAGCACGCGATGGGCGGCGGCGACGACGCCCGGGCGGCCGCCTACGTGGAGTGCGCCATCGAGGACACCGTCCTCTGGGGCGTCGGGATCGACTCCTCGATCGTCGCCGCCTCCTTCAAGGCGCTGGTCTCGGCGATCAACCGGGCCCTCCGCTGATCCCGTGAGTGCGAACTGCCCCTAGAGCGGCAGTTCGCACTCACGACCCCGCCTGACTTGCGGAAATCCGGTCGCCGCGAGTGCGGCGCCGGGTCTGCCCGACGTGTGTACGTGCTCACCGCCCGCCGCGTGATCCCGCGCCGAGGCGGTGCCGACGGCGGTATGGGTGGCGACGATCTCGCCGCCCGCGCCGCGGCCCGGAGGACGGGAACCACCCCACCCGTTCCGGGCCTCCGTCCTCGCCCCGAGCCCGACCACCCGGACCTCACCCCCGGCCCGGGCTGCTCGTGAGTGGCGATGGTCGCTCCGGCGACCATCGCCACTCACGGGGGTCAGCGGCCGAGGATCTCCGTCACCGAGCCGGCGTGTTCCGGGGTGCCGACGGCGAGGTTGGCGGCCTCGTCGACCATGTCCGCGTCGACGTGGTGCGGGCGGATCCGGCCGTCCCGGATCTGCTCCGCCCAGTGGCAGGCCACGCGGTGGCCCGCCGCCGCGCCCTCGAGCTGGCGCAGGTCGGGCCGCTCGGTGTCGCACCGTTCTGCCTGCTTCCACGGGCAGCGGGTGTGGAACCGGCAGCCGCTGGGCGGGGCGGCCGGCGAGGGCAGGTCGCCGGCCAGCAGGATCCGCTCCCGCCGGTCCTCGGCCTCCGGGTCCGGCAGCGGCACCGCGGACATCAGCGCCCGGGTGTAGGGGTGCTGCGGGTCGGCGTAGAGGTCCGTCGACGGCGCCTCCTCGACGATCCCGCCCAGGTACATCACGCCGACCCGGTCGCTGACGTGCCGGACCACGGCCAGGTCGTGCGCGATGACCAGGTAGGTCAGCCCGAGCTCGCGCTGCAGCCGGGACAGCAGGTTGAGCACCTGGGCCTGCACCGAGACGTCGAGCGCGGACACCGGCTCGTCGGCAACGATCAGGTCGGGCTCCACGCACAACGCCCGCGCGATCCCGATGCGCTGCCGCTGCCCCCCGGAGAACTCGTGCGGGTACCGGCGCAGCGCGCCCTTCGGCAGCCCGACGGCGTCGACCAGCTCCTGCAGCCGCTTCCGGTCCACCTCCGGGCCCTGCGACAGCCCGTGCGCCTTCATGCCCTCGGCGAGCAGCGACTCCACGGACTGCCGCGGGTCCAGGCTCGACATCGGGTCCTGGAACACCATCTGGAACCGGCGGCGCCGCCGGCGCAGCTCCTCGCCCTTGAGCCCGGCGATGTCCTGGCCGTCGAACCGGACCTGGCCCCGCGTCGGCTCGGTGAGCTTGAGGATCGCCCGGCCCAGCGTCGACTTGCCGCAGCCGGACTCGCCGACCAGGCCGTAGGTCTCGCCGCGGCGCACCGTGAGCGACACGCCGTCGACGGCATACACGTGCCCCACCGTCCGGGCCCGGAACACCCCCTGGGTGATCGGGAAGTGGACGGCGAGGTCCTCGACCTCCAGCAGGGCCGGGGCCGACCCGTCGGCCTGCTCGCTCATTCCGCTCCCTCCGCGACCGGGACGGGGTTGTGGCAGCGCAGCAGCCGCGTCCCGGCCTCCTCCGCCGCCGGCGTGACCTCCGCGCACACCTCGAGCGCGCGCGGGCAGCGCGGCATGAAGGCGCACGCCCCGCCCTCCGGCGAGGCCCACGGCAGGTTGTCGTTGACCGAGCCGCGGATCGCCGCGAGGTCCTCCCCCGGCGGCCCGTCGAGCCGCGGGATGGAACCGAGCAGCCCGTGCGTGTACGGGTGCCGCGGCTGCCGGAACAGCTCGTGCCGGTCGGCCCGCTCCACGATCCGGCCCGCGTAGAGCACGTTGACCCGGTCGCACAGCCCGGCGACGACGCCGAGGTCGTGCGTGATCATCACCAGCGCCGTCCCCGTCTCGGCGACCAGCTGCTTGAGCAGGTCGAGGATCTGGGCCTGGATGGTGACGTCGAGGGCGGTCGTCGGCTCGTCGGCGATCAGCAGCCGGGGCGTGCAGGCCAGCGCGATCGCGATCAGCGCGCGCTGGCGCATCCCGCCGGACATCTGGTGCGGGTACGAGTCGAGCCGCCGCGTCGGGTCCGGGATGCCGACCCGGTCGAGCAGCTCCGCGGCCTCCCGGCGCGCGGCGTCCTTCTTCATCCCGCGGTGCCGGGTGAGCACCTCGGTGACCTGCAGCCCCACCGGGATCACCGGGTTCAGCGAGGACAGCGGGTCCTGGAAGATCATCGACAGGTCGCGGCCGCGGCGCTCGCGCATCGCGGAGTCCGACAGGCCCAGCAGGTCCTCGCCGTCCATCCGGATCGAGCCGGCGACGCGGTTGCCGCGCTCGGGCAGCAGCCGCATCACCGCCAGCGAGGTCACCGACTTGCCGCAGCCGGACTCGCCGACCAGCCCGACGATCTCGCCGGGCTTCACGTCGAAGCTCACCCCGTCCACGGCGACCGTGTCCGGCTCGCCGCGCCGGGTGAACGCCACCTTCAGGTCCTCGACCTCCAGCAACGCACTCATCGGCGCCCCTTCGGGTCGAGCGCCTCGCGCAGGGCCTCACCGAGCAGCGTGAACCCGAGCGCGACCAGGATGATCGCGATCGCGGGCCAGAACGCCAGCGCGGGCCGGACGTCGAGGTAGGACTGGGCGTTGGCGAGCATGAGCCCCCATTCGGCGCGGGCCGGGTCGCCGTCGCCCAGCCCGAGGAAGGACAGCGCGGCCGCGTCGAGGATCGACGTCGCCAGGGTCAGCGTGGCCTGCACGATCACCGGACCCATCGCGTTGGGCAGCATGTGCCGCAGCACGATCGAACGACGCCGGACTCCCAGCGAGGTGGCCGCGAGGACGTGGTCGCTCTCCCGCTGCGCGAGCATCGAGCCGCGCAGCAGCCGGGCGAACACGGGCACGCTGACCAGCGCGACCGCGATGATCACCGTCGTCTGGCTGGGTTTGGCGGCCAGGGCGGCGATCGAGATCGCGAGCAGCAGCGACGGGATGGACAGCAGCACGTCCGTGACCCGCATGAGCACGGTGTCGACCCAGCCACCGAAGGCGCCGGCGAGCGCGCCGATCACCACGCCGAGCACCAGCCCGATCAAGGTGGCCAGCACGCCGACCAGCAGCGTCTGGCGCGAGGCCAGGATCATCCGGGAGAAGAAGTCGCGGCCGTTCTGGTCCGAGCCCAGCGGGAAGCCGGGCTGCGCGCCGGGGATCGAGTCCGGGCGCAGGGTGCGCTGCAGCTCGGGGAAGGCGGTCGCGGCGTCGTGCGGGGCGATCCACGGCGCGAGGATCGAGACCAGCACGAACAGGCCGACGATCACGGCGCCGACGATCGCGACCGGGTTGCGCCGCAGCCGTCGGAAGGCGTCGGCGGTGAGGCTGCGCCCGCTCGCCTCGGCCAGCTCGTCGACCCGGCGCCGGCGGCGGTCCAGCAGTGTCGGGGGTCGGGGTCGCAGGCTGCCCCTCGGCGAGGTCATCGCACCCTCACCCTCGGGTCGATGACCGCGTACGAGAGGTCGACGAGCAGGTTCACGATCACGTAGACCAGCGCGCCGAGCAGCACCACGGCCTGCAGCCGGGGGTAGTCGCGGCGCTCGATCGCCTGCGCGAGCAGCGTGCCGAGGCCGCCCCAGACGAACACCTTCTCGGTGAGCACCGCGCCCGCCAGCAGCAGGCCGGTCTGCAGACCGATCGTCGTCGAGACGGGCAGCAGGGCGTTGCGCAGCACGTGCCGCTCGCGGACGGTGCGGGGCGCGAGGCCCTTCGAGTTGGCCGTGCGCACGAAGTCCGAGCCCATGACGTCGAGCACGGAGGCCCGGGTGATCCGCACGATCACCGCGAGCGGGATCGTGGCCAGCGCGACCGCGGGCAGGACCAGGTGCACGAGGGCGTCCCACGACGCGTCGAACTCCCTGGTCACGAGCCCGTCGAGCACGGCGAACCCGGTGACGTGCGTGGCGTCGATGTCCACGGCCTGCCGCCCCGAGGGCGGGAACCAGCCCAGGTCCACGGCGAAGAACTGCTTGAGCAGGTAGCCCAGGAAGAACACGGGGACCGCCACGCCGACGAGCGTCGCGATCACGGTGGTGGTGTCGAGGGGGCGGCCGCGGTAGCGCGCCGCGACGTAGCCGAGCGGGATGCCCAGCACCACGGCGAGCAGCAGCGCGGCCATCGCGAGCTCGATCGTCGCGGGGAGCGCCCGGGCGATCTCGGTCGTCACAGGTTCGCCGGTGATCAGGGAGTTGCCGAAGTCGCCGGTCAGGGCGCGGCCGAGGAAGCGGAAGTACTGGACCGGGACGGGCTGGTCGAGCCCGAGCACGGTGTTGAGCTGGGCGATCTTCTCCGGGGTCGCCTTGTCGCCGAGCAGCGCGGCCGCCGGTCCGCCGGGCAGCGAGCGCAGCCAGGCGAACAGGAGGATGGACAGCAGCAGGAGCGTCGGGACGACCTGGATCAACCGCCGCACGATGAAGCGCAGCATGGTGGCCTTTCACACCGGCACCCCGAGCGCGTCAGGGAACCATGACGCGCTCAGGGCAGCCGGATCGTCGCATTACGGAACCATAATGCGATTCGGTCGGATCAGCTCTGCGTCTTGCTGACGGTGTTGAACCGCTCGTCGGTCAGCGGGCTGGGCACCAGGCCCTGGATCGCACCGGAGACGACGATCGCGGGCGGGCTGCTGCTGATCGGCACGGCCGGCAGGTACTTCGCCATCAGGTCGCGGTTGGCCTGCTCGTACGCCGCGGCGTGCTTGGCGGGGTCCGGCTCGGCGTCGGCCGCGTTGATCTGCGCGTACATCGCCGGGTCCTCCGGACCGAACTCCGGCTTCTCGCGGCCGAAGAAGGTGCCGATGAAGTTGCCGGCGTCGTTGTAGTCGCCGGTCCACCCGAGCAGGTGCAGGTCCTGCTTGCCCGCGGTCTGGACGTCGTCCTTGAAGCCGCCGTTCCAGGGGCGCGGCACCGCGTTGACCGTGATCCCGGCCTGCTTGAGGTTCTCCGAGATCAGCTGGAAGAGGTCGGTCGGGTTCGGCATGTAGGGCCGGGTGACCTCGGTCGGGTAGTAGAAGTTCAGCGTCAGGTTCGACGCCCCGGCCTGGGCCAGCAGGTCCTTCGCCTTCTGCGGGTCGTACGGGTACTGCTGGACGTCGTCGGCGTACCCGGCGACGGTCTTGGGCATGAACTGCGTCGCGACCTCGGCGCCCTCGGGCAGCTTGGTCTGCACCAGCGCCTGCCGGTCGATCGCGTAGGCCAGCGCCTGGCGCACCCGGATGTCCTTGAGCGCCGGGTTGTTCTTGGTGTTGATGCCCATGTAGAGCACGTTGAACGGCTGGCGGATCAGCACCTGCTGGCCGGCCTGCTTCAGGGCGTTGTAGTCGGCGGGCGACGGGTAGTCGTAGCCGTCGATCGTGCCGGCGGTGAGCTCCTGCTTGCGGGCGTTCTCGTCCGGGATGATCTTGAACACGAGCTTGTCCAGCTTGGCCTTCTCACCCCAGTAGTCGGGGTTGCGGACCAGGGTGATCGTGTTCGCGGTGCGGTCGTAGCTCTCGAACTTGAACGCGCCGGTGCCGGTCGGGTGGTCCGTGGCGTAGGCCGGGTAGGAGAACGAGTCGCCGCTCTGCGTGACGTTGTCCGCGTCGTACTGCTTCAGCGCGGCCGGGCTGGAGATCGACAGCGAGGTCAGGCCGAAGGCGGCGGGGAAGGCGCCCTTGTACTTGCTCAGGGAGATGGTGGCCTTGTCGCCGTTCGCCTGGCAGGACTCGTAGATCCCGCCGGAGTTCTTGAAGCCCTCGAAGACGTCCGCGTAGTAGATCATGTTGCTCTGCGCGGCCTCGCTGGTCGTGTTCGCCCAGCGGTCGAAGTTGGTGCAGACGGCGGCGGCGTCGAGCGGGGTCCCGTCGTGGAACTTCACGCCCTGGCGGATCGTGAAGGTCCACTGCTTGCCGTCGGGGCTGGACGACCACTCGGTCGCCAGGCCCGGCGCGAGGTCCGTGGTGCCCGGCTTGTACGTGATCAGCGTGTCGTACATCTGACGGACGGGACGGAAGCTCTCGCCGTCGTCGTTGAAGATCGGGTCGAAGTTCTTCGGGGCGCCGGCGGCGCCGAAGACCATCGTGCCGCCGGTCGCGCCGGCCGACCCGCCGTCACCTCGTTCGGAGGTCGCACAGGCGGCGAGCGAGACGGTGAGCGCGCCAGCGGCGATGGTGGCGAGCAGACGTCGTGTGGTGGGCATTCTCAGGGCACCTCGAGGTCGTCGGGGTTTCGAGCGATGCCCGGAGACGCTAGTCAAGGTGTTTACCCGTCGGTAGCCCGCAACGTCACAGTTGGGGCACAGCTACCTCAAAACCAGCTCAAATGCGTGAGGCGGGCGTAACAGTCTCACGCTCCGTGGCGCGAGCACACCCACCCGGCGGATCAAGCGTCCACCGTGGACGTACGACAGTCCGATCAGGACGCCTCGAACTCGCCGTTCTTCACGCCCGCCACGAACGCCGCCCACTCCTCGCGGGTGAAGGCCAGCGCCGTCTGCTCACGGTTCTTGGTGTCCCGCACCAGGAACGTGCCGTCGGGAGTGCGCCCGACCTCCACGCAGCTGCCGCGGTTGCAGAAACTGCTGGTCCGGAACTCGATCACGACCCGCCCCCTCGCGCACTGTTGCGCGCACCGTAGCGGGCGATCAGCTCTGCGCTGTCACCGGGGGACAGCGACACCCCGGCGACGTCGTCGAAGATCTTCGTATAGAGATCCACATCGGACGGAGCCTCGAGGTAGGTGTCGCCCGCGCTGCCCTCGATGTGGACCACATCCCCCGCGAGCTCGTCCGCGAAGCGCAGCACGGTGAACTGACCGGCGAGCGCCCGGTGCATCCCGATCTCGAACGGGAGCACCTGGATCGAGACGTTCGGCAGGTTCCCGAGCTCGAGCAGGTGCTCCGCCTGCTGGGCCATCACCTCGGCCCCGCCGACCAGGCGGCAGAGCACGCTCTCGTCCATGACGGCGCGCACCCGGAGCGGGGCCTCGGCGCGCCGCAGCGCACGCGCCCTCCGCATCCGGAGCTGCACCAGGAGCTCGATCTCGGAGTCCGAGTGGCTCGGCAGCAGCGCCCGCATGAGAGCCCGGGCGTACCGCTCGGTCTGCAGCAGCCCGAGCAGCACCGTGTTGTCGAACGTGCGCACTTCGACCGCCTCGGTCTCCAGTGCAGCGAAGCGCGCGGGGGCGTCGAGCACGAACCGCTCGGGATGCACGCCTTCGGTGATCGGCTCCCACCACCCCTGCGTCCGGCCCTCGCGGACCAGCCGGCGCAGCATGTCCTGCTCGGCGTCGGACGTGACGCCGTAGATCCGGATCAGCTCGTTGACGTCGGGCAGCTTGGGGATGCCCTTGCCCGTCTCCAACCGGCTGATCTTCGAGGTCGAGCAGGTCATCTTCTCCGCGACCTCGTCGAGGGTCATGTCGGCGTTGAGCCGGAGTCGCCGGAGCTCGGCGCCCAGCCGGCGGCGCGGACCCGCGGGCCCCTGCTGTGGCGCCATCCCACCTCCCCCGTCCCGGTCACCCGTCGGAACCGGCCGGATGCTCCGAGCGAGTGATTCGCACGTGGACCCTTCCATGCAATTGCAGGAGGACATCCCGTCGGGCAATCTAAGCACAGCTGGACCCCGAGTGGTTCGCATCACCTCCACCCGGGGTCCCCGAGGGAAGGAGGGCGCCCGTGATCTCCCCGTCCGGCCCGCGCCCCGCCCGTCGCACCCGCCGCCCCGCGGCCCCGGTCCCGCTCCGAGGGACCCCACCGACTCCCGGCACCCGCCGGGCAGCACTCCGAGTGGAAGGTGCCATCCGATGACCCACATCCGAGCCGTTCGCACGCGTGCCGGAGCCCCGTCCAGCAAGGTCGCCCGCCGTCGGTCGGGCAGGTGGTCCCCGTGATCGGCCCCATCGGCATCGTCCTGGTCGGGCTGGGTGTTCTGGCCGTCATCGGCGTGGTCGTCGGCATCCTGGATGCCGCACAGGCCCGCGCCTGGCGGCGGGTCGCCGCCGAACGCCGTCGCAACTGGGAGGGCCGGCAGGCCGCCATGGGCCGGTCGGGCCACGACTCCTGGGGTGACGACGACGGCGACTGACTGCGCAGTGCCGGGGGGTTCCTGCGCGCGGTGGTCCCGCTGGAGCGGGACCGGCGCCCCCACCGGCCCCACCGGGAAGGCGGTCCGCCCGGGCGGACCGGGTCCGGACCTTCGGCCCGGCGCCGCACACCGCGGCGTCGGGTCTTTTCCGTCGCGTGCGATGAGTTCTCGCCCGGCGCACGGTCACTCCCCTGCCGGCCCCGAAGACCAGGAGGAACCGTGACAGAGGTCCACACGCTCGACGTTCCCGGCGCGCGCCTGCACTACGAGGTCCGTGGCTCCGGCCCGGTGCTCGTCGTGGTGGGTTCGCCCATGTCGGCGGCGCACTTCGCGCCGCTCGCCGACGCCCTCGCCGCGCACCACACCGTGGTCACCACCGACCCCCGCGGGATCGCGAACAGCGCGCTCGAGGACCCGACGGTCGACGTCCCGGTGGAGCAGCGGGCGGACGACGTCATCGCGATCCTCGACGCACTCGGCGCCGGCACCGCGGACCTGTTCGGCTCCAGCGGCGGCGCGACCACCGGCCTCGCGCTCGTCGCCCGGCACCCGGACCGGCTGCGCACTCTCGTCGCGCACGAGCCGCCGCTGCTCGAGCTGCTGCCGGACCGCGAGGCGCGGCGCGCCGCGACCGAGGACGTCGTCGCGACCTTCCACGCCGAGGGCGCCGGTCCGGCGTTCGCCAAGTTCATGGCCGCGGCGGGATTCGTGGGCGACGACGCCGGTGCGCCGGCCGAGCCCCCGCCCGGCCCGCCGCCGTCCGAGCAGGACATGCGCGACGCCGAGCGGTTCCTGGCCCACGACCTGCTGGTCACGACCCGGTACGTGCCGGACGTCGAGGCGCTGCGGGCGGCGCGGACCCGGATCGTCGTCGGGATCGGCCAGGACTCCGGACACCTGCTGACCCACCCGACGTCGACCGCCCTCGCCGAGCGGCTCGCGGTGGAGCCGACCTTCTTCCCCGGCGACCACGGCGGCTTCCTCGGCGCCCCGGCGGAGTTCGCCGAGGTGCTGACGAAGGTGCTGGCCGGTTAGGACAGGGCCTCAGGAGAGAGCACGGCGGCCTGCGAGGGCGCGGCCGAGGGTCATCTCGTCCGCGAACTCCAGGTCGCCGCCCATCGGCAGGCCCGAGGCCAGCCGCGTGACGCTGAGCCCGGGGAAGTCCTTGAGCAGCCGGACCAGGTAGGTCGCGGTCGCCTCGCCCTCGGTGTTCGGGTCGGTCGCGATGATGACCTCGCCGATGTCGCCCTCGTCCGTCGCCGGGCCGGTCCCGCCGAGCCGCGCGAGCAGCTCGCGGATCCGCAACGACTCCGGCCCGATCCCGCCCAGCGGGTCCAGCGCGCCGCCGAGCACGTGGTAGCGGCCCTTGAACTCGCGGGTGCGCTCCACCGCCAGGACGTCCTTGGGCTCCTCGACCACGCACACGACCGTCGGGTCGCGGCGCGCGTCGGAGCAGTAGCGGCAGCGCTCGTTCTCCGAGACGTTGCCGCACACCTCGCAGAACTGCACGCCCTGCTTGACCTTCTGCAGGACCTCCTGCAGCCGGGTGACGTCCGCGGCGTCCGCGGCGAGCAGGTGGAACGCGATGCGCTGCGCGCTCTTCGGACCGATGCCGGGCAGCCGGCCCAGCTCGTCGATCAGGTCCTGGACCGGTCCCTCGAACACGTCAGACGCCGGGGAGGCCGAATCCGCCGAGGTCGCCCAGGCCGCCGGTGAGCGGGCCCATCTTCTCGGCCTGCAGCTCCTGCGCGGCGCGGGAGGCGTCCTGGATGGCGCCCACCAGCAGGTCCTGCAGGGTCTCGACGTCCTCGGGGTCCACGATCTTCGGATCGATCTCGACGCGGCGGATCTCGCCCGCCGCCGTCTGGGTGACACGCACGAGCCCGTTGCCCGCCTGGCCGGTCACCTCGGCCTCGGCGAGCTCCTGCTGCGCCGTCATGAGCTGTTCCTGCATCTTCTGCGCCTGCTGCAGGATCATCGACATGTCCGGCTGACCACCCGGTTGCACCAGAACACTCCTCGAGGTCTCGCCCGCGTGTGCGGTCTCGCGACCCAGGGTAGCCGTGACACGCTGTCCGCCGTGTCCGCCCCGCGTCGCGCCCTCGTCCTGACGCCGGCCCTGCTCCTGCTGGTCGCCTGCACGGCCGCCGGGCCCGCGGCCCCGGCGCCCTCCGTGGCCGTCCCGACCAGCAGCGTCGCCGCGTCGCCCGCGCCGGCGGCCCCCACGCGCACGGTCGTCCTCGACCCCGGGCACAACGGCGGCAACGGATCCGCCCGAGCGGCCGTCACCCGCCAGGTCCCCGACGGCCGCGGCGGCACCAAGGCCTGCAACACGACCGGCACCTCGACCGACGCCGGCTACCCCGAGCACGCCTTCACCTGGGACCTGGCCGCACGGGTCCGCGCCCACCTCGAGGCCGCCGGCGTCGCCGTCGTGCTCACCCGGACCTCCGACGACGGCGTGGGCCCCTGCGTCGACGAGCGCGGCAAGGCCGGTCAGGAGGCCGGCGCCGACCTGCTCGTCTCGCTGCACGCGGACGGCGCCGCCGCCTCCGGGCGCGGCTTCCACGTCGCCTACTCCTCGCCGCCGCTCAACGACGCGCAGTCCGGCCCCGCCGTCGATCTCGCCCGCGACCTGCGCGACGCGCTGCGCGCCGACGGCTTCCCGACCAGCGACTACATCGGCCGGGACGGCCTCTCCCCGCGCGCCGACCTCGGCGGGCTCAACTTCGCCACGGTGCCCGCGGCCCTGGTGGAGTGCGCGAACATGCGCAACGCCGAGGAGGCCGCCGTGGTCTCGTCGGCCGAGGGGCGGGAGCGCTACGCCGCCGCGATCGCCGCGGGGATCACGACGTTCCTCGCCGGGCTGCCGGCCTGATCCTTTCGTAAGGTGCCCGCGGTGCACGCCGAACAGCTCCTCGCGCTCCCCACCTGGCGGGCCTTCGACGTCGACGACTCCGGCCGGGTCCTCGCCGGCGGCGACGCCTCCGGCTCCGTCCAGCTCGTCGAACTCGCCCCGGACGGCAGCGCGACCCCGCTCACCGCCTTCGACAGCCCCTGCCGGGGGCGGTACCTGCCGGGCGAGCGCCGGGTCGTCGTCGAGCACGACCGGGGTGGCGACGAGCGCGCCCAGCTCAGCCTGCTGGACCTCGCGACCGGCGAGCTCACCCCGCTGGTCGACGACCCGGACCACGTGAACCTGCTGCTCGCCGTGCTGCCGGGCCGCGTGGTCTACATGACCAACCGGTCCGACGGCGTCGCGTTCGATCTCGTGATCCACGGGGTCGACGCCGGGGCCGAGGAGACCGTGCTGGCCGGTGGCACGCCGATCGGCGAGGTCGCGGCCGACGCGGAGGGGCGCCGGCTGCTCGTCACGGTGGCGGGCGAGGCGGCGATGACCGACCGGTTGCTGGCCGTCGACACCATGCCGGAGACCGAGGGCGGGCGCGTGCACGTGCTCGCCGAGGGCGCACGGTTCGTGCGGCCGCAGTTCGCCGGGGACGAGGTCGTCGTCAGCACGGACGCGGGCCGGGACCGCATCGGCGTCGCGCTGCTCGGCGGCTCCTGGCTCGCCGCGGACGACGACGCCGACCTCCTCGGCCTGCTCACCCCGGACGGCGGCACGCTCCTGGTGGTGCGGTCCGCCGAGGGCGTCGACACACTCCGGCTGCACGACGCCGCGACCGGGGAGCCGCGGACGACCGTCGCACTGCCGGTCGACGGGGTGGTCACGCGGACCCCGCCGGTCTTCTCGCCGTCGGGCCGGTACGCGGCGCTCTCGTTCACCGCGCCGGACACACCTGGCGACGTGGTGCTGCTCGACCTCGCCTCGGGGGAGGCCACCCCGCTGACCCGCACCGTCGCGGCGTGGGAGGGACCGCCGTTCGTGCACCCCGTGGACGTGCGGGTGCCGGCGTCGGACGGCGAGCGGGTGCCGTGCGCGGTGTACCGGCCCGCGTCGCCGGACGGGTCGGCGGTCGTCGTGCTGCACGGGGGGCCGGAGAGCCAGGCGGTGCGCAGCTTCGACCCGGTGGTGCAGCTGCTCGTCGCCGCCGGGCACACGGTGCTGGTGCCGAACGTGCGCGGCTCCACCGGGTTCGGGAAGCGCTGGTACTCCGCCGACGACCGGGAGCGGCGCCTCGACGTCCTGCTCGACCTCGCGGCCCTGCACGACGCCCTGCCCGGACTCGGCTGCGACCCGGCGCGCGCGGCGCTGTGGGGGCGGTCGTACGGCGGCTACCTGGTGCTGCTCGGGCTGGCCTTCCAGCCGGAGCGGTGGGCCGCGGGGGTCGACATCGCGGGCATGTCCAGCCTGGTCACGTTCCTGCAGAACACCGCGCCGCACCGGCGGGCGTTCCGGGAACGCGAGTACGGCTCCGACCCCACCTTCCTCGCCGCCGCGTCACCGCTCACGCGGGTCGAGGAGATCCGCGCGCCGCTGCTCGTGGTGCACGGAGAGAACGACCCGAGGGTCCCGGTCTCCGAGGCGCGGCAGATCGCCGAGGCCACCGGCGCCGAGCTGCTGATCTTCCCGGACGAGGGCCACGGCCCCGACAAGCGGGAGAACAAGATCACAGCATTCGGGAGGGGTGTAGAGCTTCTCTCCCACCTCTGACGACGCGAGTCGGGAGATCCAGCACCGCGAGTCGGGAGTTCTGGCCCCGCGAGTCGGGAGATCCAGCACCGCGAGTCGGGACTTCCAGCAACCGAGTCGGGCCCTGCACCCCCGCGGCTCGCGCCCTGCACCCCCGCAGGTCGCGCCCTACATCCCCCGCGAGTCGCGCTGGGGCGGGATGTGGTGCAGCAGCCGCACTGGAGCGGCTGAGGCACCGCAACCTGCATGTCCTTTCAGCCATGATCGCCAGTTGGGGAGCGCGCTCCGCGGTGAGCGCGGATTCCGCTCCTCAACCCGCGATCATGCAGACGGCGACAGCTCGCACACACCGTTGTCACCTCGCCCGCCGCTGAGCTGGTGTCGAGCGCCGTGCCGGTTCGCGAGCAGGGCCGACAGCCCTGTCGGGACTGGCGCAGGCTGCTCAGTGGGTCGTTGGTAGCGCCCGCGGATCCGCACACACGTGCTGAGCGCCGTGATCAATCCGAGGGTGACACTGCGGTTGCTAGACGCGCACTCAGGTGGCGCTCGTAGCCATCACCGTGGCGGTGATCGATCCGAACGACACGCTGCTGCACCACGCTGCATGTTCTCGTGCCGCCCACACTGATCTTGGTGCGCTGCGATCCAAGCGCGAACGGGTGTGCGAGTGGTGCTCGGTTCGTCAGCGTCGGCCGGGAGGCGGCTGGTCGGGCGGGGTCACCGCTGGTCGAAGGCGCGGGCGCCGAGTTGGGAGGAGAGCAGCTCGATGGCGACCTCCTCCGGATCGCGGCGCACGCTGCGCTCCGCGCGGGAGGCGTCGGCCTCGGCGAACATGGCCTCCTCGTCGTCCGGCGGGGGTTCGTCGGACGGCGGCTCGGGCGGGAGCGGGATGCCGTCGTCCGAGCCGCTTCCACCGCGGGGACGCTGCGCCGGTGCCGGGCGTCGCGGCTCGGGGCGCTCCTGTCGCGCCGGCTCCGGACGGTTCGGCCGCTCCGGCTCCGGGGCCTCGCGCCGCGACGGGCGTTGCGGAGCGGGTCGCGGCGCCGCCTGCCGGGGCGGCGGCTGCGCGGGACCGCCGCCGTCGCCCGTCTCGCAGCGGACGCGCCACTGCACGCCCAGCACGGCGCGGAGCGCCTCGACGATCACATCCGTGTTCCGCTGGTCCGACAGGCGGCGGGCCAGCGGCGGCGAGGCGATGCTCAGGACCAGCGTGTCGTCCTGCACCGCGCGGACGGTCGCGTTGACCAGCAGCGCCTCCGTGCTGCGGCTGCGTTGACGCGCTGCGACCAGGATCTCCGACCACACACGCCGCACGGCGCTCGCGTCGAGACCGTGTGCGGCAGGCGCCTCGGCCGCAGCAGGGGCGGCAGGTTCAGCGCTGGGCTGCGCTGCGGGCGACGGACGGCTCGGGGCCGCCTGCTGCGGCGGCGCCTCGGCGCTCGCCCCAGTGTCGGGCCGACTGGGTGCCTCGGGCCGCCGCGGCTCGTCCCTCGGTCCAGCGGTCTCGCGGGCGGCAGCCTCACGCTCGAGCGGGGTCCCACGTCCGGGAGCCCCGCGGCCGGGTGCCTCGCGGTCCGAAGTCTCACGGTCCGAAGTCTCGCGGGCGGAGGCCTCGCGGGCGGAGGCCTCGCGGGCGGAGGCCTCGCGGGCGGAGGCCTCGCGGCCGGGTGCCTCACCGCTGCGCGCCTCGCCTCCGACGCTCTCGGCTCCTGCCGCCTCTGCACTCCCGGCGCCTCGGGCTCCGGCGCCCACGCGACCTGCACTCTCGAGACCGGCAGACCCACGGTCGGCAGAGTCGCGCCCAGCAAGCTCGCGGTCCGCAGCCTCGCGACCACCGGACTCACGACCAGCAGGCTCGCGACCGGCAGTGTCGCGGCCGAGCGCATCGCCGGCGGCAGTCTCACGCCCAGTTCCCTCGCGGCCGGGCGCCTCCTGTTCGGACGCCGCGGCGCGACCGGGAGCGCCGCTTCCAACGCCCTCCTGGCCTGCCGCCTCACGACTTCCGGCGGCCTCACCCGACGCCTCGCCACCCGCGGACCCACGTCCGGCCGCCTCGCCCGACGTCTCAGGACCCGCGAAGCCACGTCCGGTGGCCTCGGCTGAGGCCTCACGCCCAGCGGGCGTGGGTGAAGTCGCCTCGCGGCTGGCGCCCGCGCGGTCGGCCTCGGCCTCGCGGCCCGGGGCGTTGCCGCGAAGGTGCGCCGCGGGCTCCGAGCCCTCGCCTCGCACCGGTGGCTCTGACTCGAGGGCGGCCGAGCCTGCGCGGGCGTGTGCGTCTGCGCGGCCAGGTGCCTCGGCGGGGTCAGATGCGTCGGCGCGATCTGGTGCGTCGGCGGGGGCGGGAGCGTCGCCACCGCGCGCACCTTCCGCCGAGCTGCTGTGTCCGGCAGCAGCCGGCCGACGGTCCTCCGCTCGCGCGGGGACGTCGTCCCGACCGGCCGCGACCTGCCCCGGCGCCGCGTCACCTTCCGCCGCCCGCGGGGGCCGGGCCCCGTCCGCCGCACTCTCCTGCGCCGGCCGGGCCGCCGGAGCACCACTCCTCGTCCGCTGCGACGGCCGCACGAACCGCGGCGCCGCATCCCCACCCGACGCCACCGGCGCAGTACCGCCGGCCGGAGCCGACCCGCCCGACAACGCAGGCGCACCCGGCTCGGGCGCGATGGCCTGCCGCCGCTCGACCCGCTCGAGGCGCTCGAGCAGCCCGGCGTCGGACGTCGTGGCCGCGGGCAGCAGCATTCGCGCGCACAGCAGCTCGAGCAGCAGGCGCGGCGCGGTGGCCCCGCGCATCTCGGTGAGCCCGGCGTGCACGATCTCGCCGTACCGGGTCAGCGTGGCCGGGCCCAACCGGGCGGCCTGCTCGATCATGCGGGACAACTCGTCGTCCGCCGCCTCGACCAGCCCCTGCTCGGCGGCCTCCGGCACGGCCTGCAGCAGCATCAGGTCGCGGAGCCGCTGCAGCAGGTCCGAGGCGAAGCGGCGGGGGTCGTGACCGGCCTCGACCAGCCGGTCGACGGCCTGGAAGACGGCGCCACCGTCCGCCGCGCCGAGGGCGTCGACCACGTCGTCGATCAGGGCGACGTCCGTGACGCCGAGCAGCGCCACCGCGCGCTCGTACGTGACACCCTCCGGACCGGCGCCCGCGAGCAGCTGGTCGAGCACCGAGAGCGTGTCGCGCGCCGAGCCGCCGCCCGCGCGGATGACCAGCGGGTACACCGCCGGCTCGACGCGCACGTCCTCGTCGGCACAGATCCGCTCGAGCAGCGCGCGCAGCGTGCCGGGCGGGATCAGCCGGAACGGGTAGTGGTGTGTGCGGGACCGGATGGTGGGCAGCACCTTGTCCGGCTCGGTGGTCGCGAAGACGAAGACGAGGTGCTCCGGCGGCTCCTCGACGATCTTCAGCAGGGCGTTGAAGCCCTGCGTGGTGACCATGTGTGCCTCGTCGACGATGAACACCCGGTACCGCGACTCGGCCGGCGCGTAGAAGGCGCGGTCACGGAGCTCGCGCGCATCGTCCACGCCGCCGTGGGACGCGGCGTCGAGCTCGACGACGTCGATGTTCCCCGGCCCCTCGGGCGCGAGCGCGACGCACGAGGCGCAGACGCCGCACGGATCGGGCGTGGGGCCCTCGACGCAGTTCAGCGAGCGGGCCAGGATCCGCGCCGACGACGTCTTCCCGCAGCCGCGCGGGCCGGAGAACAGGTACGCGTGGTTGATCCGGCCGGCGGAGAGCGCCGTGCCCAGGGGTTCGGTGACGTGCTCCTGCCCCACCACCTCGGCGAACTTCGCCGGGCGGTACTTCCGGTAGAGAGCCAGCGCCACGCGAGCGAGGCTACCGACCACCCCCGACAAGTTTCGGGAAGGGGCGGAGCCGGAGAGGGAGAGAACGAAGGGGACCCCGCGCACCCGCCAGAGCCCGCTGACCCTTGCTGCCTTCCGGCCCTGGGGGAGTTCACAGGATGGACGCCGCGCGGGGTCCGGTGCCGAGTGTAGCCACATGCGCCGGGGAGGGTCCCGGGGCGGGGGTCGGAAATCGCGTCGCGTATCGTTCCCGCCGGAGGATTCGCCTAGTGGCCTAGGGCGCACGCTTGGAAAGCGTGTTGGGAGCAATCCCTCAGGGGTTCGAATCCCCTATCCTCCGCCACGCGAGCACGAGCGCCGGGTCGATGCCCGGCGTTCGTCGTTCTCAGGGACTACAGCGCCGTCTCGAGGCCCGCTCCCGCCCGTTCCGCAGCGTCGAGGACCACCGCCGCGGCCGCCACGTCGAGCACCGCCACCCCCACCGACTTGTAGACGGTGGGCTGCTCGTCCCAGGCCCGGCCGGGGCGCAGGCCGCCGAGCACCTCCCCGAGCTCGACGACGACGTCGGGGTGGATCCTCCCCCGCTCGAGCAGCTCGGCGAGGTCGTTCGAGCCGACGGGGTAGGGCGCGAGGGTGGTCGGGCGGTGCTCGACGACGATCTGCGCCCGGGTCAGCAGGGCCGCGTCCACCTCCCGCCCCTCCGGGCGGTAGCCGACGGAGGCCACGTGCACCCCGTCCGGCAGCCCGTCCGGCCCGACGAGCGGGCGGAGGGTGCTGGTCGCCGCACAGACCACGTCCGCGTCGTGCAACGCACTCTCGATCGTGCAGACCCGCGCGGCGACGCCCTCTGCCGCGAGGGAGTCGACGACCGCGGCGACCTTGTGCGGGTCGCGTCCGCCGATGCGGATCTCCTCGAACGGACGCATCCGCGCGACGTAGCGCGCGTGGGCCTGCGCCTGTGGGCCGGTGCCGAGCACGGCCAGGATCCGGGCGTCGGGCCGGGCCAGGGCCTGCACGGACAGTGCCGACGCCGCCGCGGTGCGGTCGGCGGTGATGACGTCGCCGTCCATCAGCGCGCGCAGGGTGCCGTCCTCCGGAGCGAACACCGCGACGAGGGCCTGGTGCGTCGGCAGCCCCAGCGACTCGTTCCCCGGGTAGAGGGTCAGCAGCTTCGCGGCGACGACACCGAGCGTCTCGCTGTACGCCGGCATGGCGGCGAGGAGGCCGAGCTCGCCGACCTGTGCCGCGATCCGCGGCGGGACGGACGCCCGCCCGGTGCTCAGGTCGACCAGGGCCGTCGCGACCGCGTCGAGGAGCGCGTCCGGGTCGAGGAGGGCCTGGACGGCGGCTCGGTCCAGCAGGCGCATCGGTCGATGGTCCTGAGTGCGTCGGCCCACGTCAACGGCCCGGAACGACGAACGCCGGGGGGCCCTTGCGGGCCCGCCCGGCGGGTCTGGCGGTAGCGGTGGGATTTGAACCCACGGAGGCGTGAACCTCACGCGCTTTCGAGGCGCGCTCCTTCGGCCGCTCGGACACGCTACCGCCGACAAGGTTACAAGCCGGGTCTCAACGGATTTCAGGCCCCCCGGTGCCCCGCGAAGAACGCCTCCAGGAGCGCCGCCGCCTCGGCGGCCCGGACCCCGCCCACCACCTCGGGACGGTGCGTGAGCCGGCGGTCGCGCAGGACGTCCCACAGCGACCCGGCGGCGCCGGTCTTCGGCTCCCACGCCCCGAACACGACCCGTCCCACGCGGGCGAGGCCGAGCGCGCCGGCGCACATCGTGCAGGGCTCGACGGTCACGGCCAGCGTGCAGCCCTCGAGCCGCCACTCCCCCCGGACCCGGGCGGCCTGGCGCAGCGCGAGGATCTCGGCGTGGGCGGTGGGGTCGCCCAGGGCCTCCCGGGCGTTGGCCGCGGCCGCCAGCTCGCGCCCCGCGGCGTCGACGACCACGGCACCGATCGGCACGTCACCGGTGCGCAGCGCACCGGCCGCGACCTCGAGGGCGCGGCCGAGCAGCACGTCGTCGGCCGGGGTGGGCAGCACCCGGCCATCGTGCCCGGTCAGCGCCGATGTTCGCTCCGCGAGCTCCGCTCAGCGCCGATGTTCGCTCCGCGAGCTCCGCTCAGCGCCGATGTCCGCTCCGCGAGCTCCGCTCAGCGCCGATGTCCGCTCCGCGAGCTCCGCTCAGCTGCCGATGAGCTTGGCCAGCTCCTCGCCGAACCCGCAACGGCGGCCGATCGCGGCCAGCTGCTCGTCCGGGTACAGCTCGATCTCGCCGGCGAGCACGCCCAGCTCCTCGGCCGGCAGCCCGAGGTCGGCGAGGATCGCGAGGTCGCCCTCGGGCCACGGGTCGTCGTCGAGCGCGTCCTCGTCCGGCGGCAGCTCCACCCGCAGCAGGTCGAGCACGTCGGCCGCGACGTCGTAGTCCAGCGCCGCCACCGCGTCGGACACCATCAGGGACACGCCGTTGGGGACCGGGCGGAGGAGGACGAAGAACTCGTCGTCGACGTCGAGCAGCCCGACGACGGCGCCGGTGGACCGCAGCCCGCGCAGCTCGGTGATCGCGGCGTCGAGGTCGACCAGGGCGTCGGGATCCAGACGCACGCATCGCCAACGCCCCTCCTCCCGGATCGCGGCGACCGCGAACCCGGGCAGCGAGGAACCCCGCGCCTCCGTGGGCGCCTCCACCGTCTGCACCGGCATGGCGCTCACGGTAGGCGCGTTTCGGCTGTGTCACAAACCACAATTCGGGTGGAGGTGCCCGCGGTGCCAGGATCGGGTTCGTGCCCGACCTCGCGACCGCCCCCGCCACCCTCCTGGGCGCCGCCCGGTCCCTCCAGCCGCGCGCGGTGGCGCTGCGCCGCGCCCTGCACCGCCGGCCCGAGGTGGGCCTCGACCTGCCCCTGACGCGCGACGCCCTGCTCGCCGACCTCGCCGACCTCCCGCTGCGCCTACACCTCGGGAACGGGCTGAGCTCGGTCGTCGGGGTGCTGGAGGGCGCCCGGCCCGGCCGCACCGTGCTGCTCCGCGCGGACATGGACGCGCTGCCGCTGCGCGAGGACGCGGCCGTGCCGTTCCGCTCCGAGGTCGACGGCGTGATGCACGCCTGTGGCCACGACCTGCACGTCGCGATGCTGGCCGCGGCGGCGCGGCTGCTGTGCGAGCGGCGCGACCAGCTCGCCGGCCGCGTCGTCCTGGTGTTCCAGCCGGGCGAGGAGGGCTTCCACGGGGCCCGGCAGATGATCGAGGAGGGGCTGCTGGAGCGCCGGGGGCCCGGCGGCCGGCCCGACGCCGCCTACGCCCTGCACGTCAGCGCCACCATGCCGAGCGGCGAGGTGTACTCCCGGCCCGGCCCGATCATGGCGGCGGCCGACGTCCTGCGGGTCACGGTCACGGGACGCGGCGGCCACGCGTCCGCCCCGCACCACGCCGTCGACCCCGTGCCGGCGGCCGCGGCGATGGTCGGCGCCCTCCAGACGATGATCACCCGGAAGGTGGACACGCACGACCCCACCGTGCTGACCGTGAGCCGGATCAGCGCCGGGACCACCGACAACGTCATCCCGGAGACCGCCGAGCTCGAGGGCACCCTGCGGACGATGTCCGAGGGCGTGCGGCAGGCGGTGCGGGCCGAGATCGAGCGGGTCTGCACGCACACCGCGCTCGCCCACGACTGCACCGCGCGGGTCGAGATCGAGCCCGGCTACCCCGTGACCGTCAACGACCCGGCCGCCACGACCCGGCTGTCCGACGTCGCGCGCCGGCTGCTCGGCGACGCCCGCGTCGGCACCCTGCCCACACCGATCATGGGCGCCGAGGACTTCGCCTACGTGCTGGCCCGGGTGCCCGGTGCCCTCGCCTTCCTCGGCGCCTGCCCGCCCGGCGCCTCGCCGCACGACACCTCGCCCAACCACTCCAACCGGGTGCGGTTCGACGAGTCGGTGATCCCGGCGGGCGCCGCCCTCTACGCCGCGCTGGCCCTGCTCTGAGGGGGTGGCAGGCTGGACGGGTGACCAGCCTGCGCGATCTCTCCCTCGCCCTGCGCTCCGGCGAGCTCTCGCCCGTCGAGCACGTCCGGGACGTCCTGGACCGGCTCGCCGCGGACGACCACGCCGCCGTCGTCACCCTCGACGCCGAGCGCGCGCTGGCCACCGCCGAGGAGCGCGCCGCCGAGCTGGCCGGGCACGAGTGGCGGGGCCCGTTGCACGGCGTGGCGGTCGGGGTGAAGGACCTGTTCGACGTCGTCGGCCTGCCCACGCGGGCGGGCTCGGCGGTGCTCGCCGACGCCCCCGCCGCGACGACCGAGGGCCCGGTCGTGGCGCGCCTGCGCGAGGCGGGTGCGGTGATCGTCGGGAAGCTGGCCACGCACGAGTTCGCCTACGGCCCGACCGGGGACGTCTCCGCCACCGGCTCCGCCCGCAACCCACGCGACCCCACGCGGATCACCGGCGGGTCGTCGTCCGGCTCGGCCGCGGCGGTCGCGGCGGGGCACCTGCCCCTCGCACTCGGCACCGACACCGGGGCGAGCGTGCGGACGCCCGCGGCGTTGTGCGGGGTGGTCGGGCTCAAGCCGGAGTACGGCACTCTCTCGGCCGACGGCGTGTTCCCCCTGGCCGAGACGCTCGACACCGTCGGGATCCTCGCCGCGGACGTGCACTCGGCCTCCGTCGCCTGGGACGTCCTGTCCCGCCCGGACGGCACCGGCGGCGGCATCCAGCCGCCCGGCATCCGCGGCGCGCACGTCGGCGTGCTGGTCGACGACTACTGGCAGGCCGCCGACCCGGTGCTGGCCGAGGCGGTGCGGGAGTCCGTGCGGCTGCTGGAGAAGGCGGGCGCCGAGGTCTTCGAGATCCGGACGCCGTTCATCGGCGAGCTGGCCGCGGCGTACGCCGAGATCGTCGGGGCCGAGGCCTACGCGACGCACCGGGACTGGCTGGCCACGCGGCGGGCGGACTACCAGCCGGAGACCGTCGAGCGGCTGGAGATGGTCGCGGACCGGCCCGCGCACGCGTACGTGGCGGCGCAGCGGACCCGGAAGCGGCTCACCGCGGAGTTCCGCGCGGCCGTGTCCGACATGGACGTACTGGTCAGCGCCACGACCCGGCTGCGGGCGACGCCGATCGGCGAGCGGAAGGTCGACGGGGTGCCGGTGCGGTCGGCGCTGCTCGCGCTGACCAGCCCGTTCAACCTCACGAGGTGGCCCTCGGTGTCCGTCCCGGCGCCCGTCGCCGCGGGTGAGCTGCCCGCGGGGGTGCAGATCACGGGCGTCCGGCTCGAGGAGCGGGGCATCCTCCGGGTGGCGGGGGCGCTGGAGCGGGACTGACCACGGCTCGGGCGGGGCGGGCCGGTCGACTAGCCTGCTCGCCCATGCGAGCGCTGTGCGTGGTGGGGACCGGGCTCATCGGCGGGTCGTTGCTGCGCGCGGCGCGGGCCGCGGGCCGGGAGTGCTGGGGCGTCGCGGCGTCCGACGGCACGGCGTCCGCCGCCCGGGCCGACGGGTTCGACGTGAACACTGATCTCGACGCCGCGCTGCGCAGGGCCGCCGAGGCCGACGCGCTGGTGCTGGTCGCGGTGCCGCTGCCCGCGGTCGAGGGCGTGCTGAAGCGGGTCGACGCCGTCGCGCCCACCGTCCGGATGACCGACGCGGTGAGCGTGAAGGTCGCCGTGGCCGACGCCGTCGCCACCTTCGCCCCGCGCGCCCGCTACGTCGGCGGGCACCCGATGGCCGGCACGGCCGAGTCGGGCTGGGCCGCCGGCGACGGGGAGCTGTTCCGCGGGGCCGCCTGGGTGGTGATCGCCGACGACGGCGCCGACCTCGACGTGTGGAAGGACGTCGCCGAGCTGGCCTGGGCCTGCGGCTCGCGCGTGGTCCCGGCGGCCGCGGACGAGCACGACCTCGCCGTCGCCCGGATCTCGCACCTCCCGCACCTGCTCGCCGCCGTGCTGGCGACGGTCGGCGCCGGCGAGCCCGACGACGACCTGGCCCTCGCCCTCTCCGCCAGCTCCTTCGCCGACGGCACCCGCGTCGCGGGCACCCGCCCCGAGCTGACCCTGGCCATGTGCGAGGGCAACCGGCCGGCGCTGCTCGCGGCGGTCGACGAGGCCCTCGGCCGGCTCGGCGTGATGCGTGGGGCCCTCGCCTCCACCGGCGGGCTCAAGGCCACCGTCGAGTCCGGGTACCTGGCCCGGCAACGCTGGGCCTCGACCCGCGAGCCGCTGGCCCTGGAGGTCTCGCTCGACGGTCCCGACGCCCTCGCCGAGCTGCGCGAGCTCGGCCGCCGCGGCGACGTGGTCGGCGGCTGGAAGTAGCCCCGGCCGGGCGTCAGCTCTGCGGCGCCGGCTCCGCCCGCTCGTTCGACACCAGCGCGGCGAGGCCCGGCACGGTGAGCACGAACCCGTCCGCGTCGACCTCCAGTTCGACCCGCAGGTCCGCGCGGGAGAACTCGACCACCGCCGGCGAGTCCCCCTCCCCCGGCCGCACGGTCCGGTAGCGCTGCCTGGTCAGGGTCACCTCGAGATCGGGCAGGGACACGAACACCACGGGGACCTCGACGTCGACGGCCTCGCGGTGCGCGCCCAGCCGCCGGATGGGCAGCGCGGTGAACAGCGGGCTGAAGGCCAGGTCCACGTCGACCGCGCCGTCGAAGTCCTGCCGCGCGCTGCCGGAGCCGTCGTCGAGGAGCCAGAAGCCCTCGGTCCGGCTGATCGTCAGATGCTTCTCCGACCCGGTCGTCGCCGAGCTGAGCGAGAGCCGGCCGAGCGTGCCGTCCTCGCGGACGACCAGGCTGTACGACGCCGTGAAGTCGCCCTCCGGGTCCGGCCGGACGATCCGGCCGAGCGCGCGGAACCCGGCGGGACCCGGCCCGAAGTGCACGCGCGTGCCCTCGAGGCCCGGACGGCCGTCGGCCTGCCAGGTGAGCATTGTCGTCATCGACACCACCGTAGGGAGCGGGGACGGGCGCGGTACGACACGCCCGTCGTCGGGCAGATGATCTACAGGGGCAGCGGCTGCGCGCGGCCCTCGGTCGGCTCGACGGCGGGACCCCTCCGCCGCCCGTCGTGTCCGGCCGGTGCCCGGCCCGCCGGTGCGTGCATGTCCACGGTGGGTGCCCCCTTCTCGAGCATCGCCGTCCGCGTCATCCAACACCTCCGTGCCGCCGGTTTCCAGACGTGTCGACCCTCACCGGTCCTCCCGCCGCACCTCGGCGGGGTCGACGTCGGCCCGGACCCCGCGGAAGACCGGTTGGCGCAACCGGCCCTCGGCCGTCCAGCCGTGGTGCGCCACCTCGACCGTGACGACGGGTTCGCACCAGTGCGCCCCGGCGGCCTCGGCCCGGGGCGGGCGGGCACGGAAGGGTGACGCGTCCGTCTCCAGGTCCGTCATCAGCTCGCCGAGCACCCGCTGCACCACCGCTCCGGCGAGCCCCACCGGGACCCGGCCCGCGTAGACCAGGTCGCCGCCGTCGGGCACCCCGAGCAGCAGCGCCGCGATCCGCGTGCCCTGTCCGGACCGCTCGGGCCGCCAGCCGCCGATCAGGCAGGTCTGGGTGTGCCGGTGGGTCACCTTCACCCAGGCGGGGCTGCGACCGCCCGGCCGGTAGTCCGACTCGCGCCGCTTGGCGAGGACGCCCTCCATCCCCCGCCGCCCGGTGGCGTCGAACAGGGCGCGCCCGTCCGTGTAGAGCGGGGAGAGCGCCACGGCGGGGACCGAGGCGGTGTCGAGCCGCTCGAGGGTCGCGCGGCGCTCGTGCATCGGGCGTTCGAGCAGCGGGACGCCGTAGAGCCGCAGCACGTCGAACACCATGAACGTGACGGGCCGGGCCAGGGCACGGGCCCGGGACACCGGCCGGTGCACCCGGTCGGCGAGCGCGGCGAAGCTCGGCACCCCCTCCTCGAGCAGGACGACCTCGCCGTCGAGCACGACGTCCGGAGCGATCGACGTCAGCCCGGTCAGCTCGGGGAAGGTGGCCGTGACGTCCCGGCCCGCGCGCGTGACCAGGCGGACCTCACCGTCGGTGACCTCCGCGAGCAGCCGCATGCCGTCCCACTTCACCTCGTAGACCCATTCCGGCCCCGTCGGGAGCGGTCCGGGAGTGGCGAGCATGGGCTGCACACCGTCATGCTGTCACCCGACGGGCCGTCACGGACGGCAACCGGCGCGGAAGGGACGGGCGACCATGCGCGCGATGTGGAGCGGCGCGGTGTCCTTCGGACTGGTCAGCGTGCCGATCAAGCTGTACTCGGCCACGACCAACCACGACATCCGCTTCCACCAGGTGCACGGCGCCGACGGCGGCCGCATCCGGTACAAGCGGACCTGCACGGTGTGCGGCGAGGTCGTGGAGTACGCGGACATCGTCAAGGGCTACGAGACCGAGGACGGCGAGCTGATCACCCTCGACGAGTCCGACCTGGACTCGCTGCCGGTGGCCAGCGGGCACGAGATCGACGTGGTCGAGTTCGTGCCGGCGGACCAGATCGACCCGCTGCTGTTCGACAAGAGCTACTACCTCGAACCCGAGACCAAGGCGGCGAAGCCGTACGCGCTGCTGCGCGAGGCGCTGGCCGAGACCGACCGCATGGCGATCGTGCGGTTCGCGCTGCGCCAGCGGGAGAGCCTCGCACTGCTGCGGGTGCGGGACAAGACGATCGTGCTGCAGACGATGTTGTGGCCGGACGAGGTGCGCGAGCCGGACTTCGACATCCTCGACCAGGACATCGAGCTGCGGCCGCAGGAGAGGCAGATGGCCGCGTCGCTGATCGAGAGCATGGGCGCGGACTTCGACCCCACCGAGTTCCACGACGAGTACCGGGACGCCGTCGTCGAGCTGATCGAGTCGAAGAAGGAGCACGGCGACACCAAGCCGGCCCCGGTCGAGCAGAAGCGGGACGACGAGGGCGACTCGATGACCGACCTGCTCTCGGCGCTGCAGGCGAGCGTCGAGGCCGCGCGCGGCTCGTCCGGCAAGAAGGCCGCGACGAAGGCGGGCGCGGAGCCGCAGGAGACCGAGGAGCCGGCGGAGGAGAAGCCCGCCCGCGCCCGCAAGCCGAGCACCCGTCGCAAGAAGGCCGACGAGGGCGAGGACGGCGCCGAGAAGAAGACCACGACCCGGAAGCGCCGCACCGCCTGACCCCGTGAGTGCGTACTGCCGCTAGAGGGGCAGTACGCACTCACGACCGCAGGTGACCTGCGACGACGTGGTCAGGGGCCGAGCGAGCTCTGCGCCGGCGTCTGGTCCTTCTGCAGCGCGCCGAACAGCGCGCTCGCCCGGGTCTTGTCCCAGCGCACCACGGACTGCCCGCCGATCGTCGGCGTGCTGCCGACCGGCGCGGTCGTCGCGATGCCCCCGTTGGTCACCCCGCGCATCGCCAGGCCGAGCTGGGCGACGTTCCAGATGTGGTCGTTGTCGTCGACCGTGAGCAGGGCGGTCATCGCGTCGGCCAGCGGGACCACCCGGAACGGGTTGACGAGCGTGCCCACGCTCGTCGCCTTCGCGATCAGCGCCGAGAGGAACTCGCGCTGCCGCTGCACGCGGTCGAAGTCCGAGCCCGCCGTCGCCCGCGTGCGGACGTAACCGAGCGCCGTCTGCCCGTCGAGCTCCTGGCAACCGGCCTGGATGTCCAGCGCCGCCTTCGGGTCCTTGATCGCCTTCGGCACGCACAGGTCGACGCCGCCCACCGCGTCGACGGCGTCGACGAACCCGCCGAACCCGATCTCCGCGTAGTGGTCGATGTGCAGCCCCGTGGCGGCCTCGACCGAACTGATCAGCAGCGGCGCCCCGCCGAAGGCGTAGGCGGCGTTGAGCTTGTTCGAGCCGTGCCCCGGGATCGGCACGTAGGAGTCGCGCGGCAGGCTGACCAGCACCGATCCGGAGCTGCCGGAGTGCAGCAGCATGATCGTGTCGGTGCGCTGGCCGGCGGCGTCGCCCGTGCCCAGCCGCTCCTCGTCCTCGGCGGAGAGGTCGGCGCGGCTGTCCGAGCCGACGATGAGCCAGTTCGTGCCCGACGACTCCGCGGTGCTGTCCGCGGGCAGCGCCTGGACCCGGTTGAGGTTCTGGTCGAGGTAGACGCCCCACCCGATCAGGGCGACGAGGATCAGCGCGAGGGCGATCTTGATGCGGCGCCCCCACCGCCCGGGCCGGCGGGCCCGGGGCGGCTTCGGCGGGCGGGTGCGGACCGGCGGCCGGTACGTCTCCGGCGCGGGGGCCGACGACGGCATCATCCGGGTGTTCTGCGGGGGCGGTGGACCCTGCCGCGGCGGCGGGCCCGACGGCCTCGCGCCCGGCGGTGGCATCGGACGCCCCTGGGGCGGCGGCGCGGGACGGCGCCCCGGCTGGGCGGTCCAGCCCGGCCCGCCGCCGCGCCGCGGGGGCGGGGCGCCCCTGCCCGGCGGCGGCCCGGCAGGGCCGCGTCGGTCACCGTTCATCCGTCCCTGCACCGTCCCGTCGGTGTCGAGGCTCGCTCCGTGCGCTCCGCTCGAGGCGATGCTCGCTCCGCAAGCTCCGCTCGGCGAGTCGCCGGTCCGCTCCGGTCGCGGACCACGGTAGCGAGGGGCCGTACCGGTCCCTCAACCATGGGACGCGCGGGAGCGGCCGGGGTTGCGCGACGGTCCGGAACCCGCGCCGGCCGGTGCCGGCGGCGGGCCGGAAGGATCAACGGGTCACGTGAGGAGCTCCTCGCCCTCGAACTTGCCGAGCTCCTCGCGGTAGAACTCGAGCCCGACACCGTTGGGGTCCCGGATGTAGAGGCTGTTCTCGACGCCGCGGTCCGGGCCGAGGTAGTCGATGCCGGCCTCGTCGAGCCGGGCCCTGGCGCGCTCGAACTCCTCCGGCGAGGTGGAGAGGGCGAGGTGCTGCACCGCGCCGATCGTCTCGCTGAAGTCCGGGTGGTCGTGGCCCGGGAAGTCGAAGAAGCCCAGCAGGTTGCCGTGGCCGATGTCGAAGAAGAAGTGGCTGGAGCCGCGGTAGTCGCGGTTCTCCACCAGCTCGACGAGCGGGAAGCCCAGCACCTCCTGGTAGAAGCGGATGGTCTCCTCGACGTCCTTGCAGATCAGCGCGAGGTGGTGGACGCCCTGCACGGTCGTCGGCCTGCGGTCGGCGGGTGCCTGGAGGTACTTTCCGCGCAGGTCGGCGCGTCGGGCGCGGATGGCCTCGAGCTCGGCTCCCTCGGGCTGCGGCATCGGACTCCCCTTCCGTCGGTGGTACCCCGTCCAACGATTGTTGAGCGTGCAACATTCCGTGCCCGCTCCCGGAAACGGTAGCGCCGCGGGGCATGATCGGCCCGTGGATCCGCTGCCCCTCTGCGAGGACGACCTGGCCGACCCGGGGGTGCTCGAGCCGCACCGCGTCGTGCCCCGCCGGGTGCGGCTGCCGGAGGCCGCGGTGCTGTGCTTCTTCCCGGAGGTCGTGGCCGCGGTACCCGCCGTGCGGACGGTGCACCTGTCGTCGGAGCTCGGGCCGTGGCCGGTGCACGAGATCGAGCGGGACGGGCGGCGGCTGGCGGTGATCCAGCCCGGCGTCGGGGCGCCGTTGTCGGCGATCTTCCTCGAGGAGCTGATCGCGCTCGGCGTGCGGGCGGCGGTGGCCGTCGGCGGGGCCGGGTCGCTCGTGCCGGAGCTGACCGTCGGGCACGCGGTCGTGGTCGACAGCGCCCTGCGGGACGAGGGCACCTCCTTCCACTACCTGCCCGCCGGCCGGGTCGTGGAGGCCGATCCCGCGGGCGTCGCCGCGCTGACCGGCACGCTCGACGCCGCCGACGTCCCCTACGTCACCGCCCGCGCCTGGACCACGGACGGCGTGTTCCGCGAGACCCGCGGCCGGGTCGCCCGGCGCGTCGCCGAGGGCTGCGCGGTGGTCGACATGGAGGCGTCGGCGCTGATCGCGGTCGCCCGGTACCGCGGGATCCGGCTCGCCCACCTGCTCTTCGCCGGCGACTCCCTCGCGGGCGAGGAGTGGGAGCACCGGGGATGGACCACGGCTGCCGAGATCCGCGCCGCCCTCTTCGAGCTCGCCGCCGACGCGGCCCTGCGCCTCGTCTCTGCAGCTCACCGGGGGTCGTGAGCGCGAACTGCCGCTCTAGGGGCAGTCGGCACTCACGGGGTGCGGAGGGCGTCCACGAGACCGCCGAAGCGGGCGGGGCCGGAGGTGTCACCGGGGCGGTTGAAGCGGACCCGGTGGGCGAGGCCGTCGTAGCGGCGGCGCAGGTCGGCGGCGATCTCCTTCTCGGTCCCGATCGAGCACATGCTCTCCAGGATCTCGTCGGTGACGAGCGGGACCATGTCGTCCCATCGCCCGCGCTTGGAGAGCGTGTTGAGGTCGGTCTGCAGGTCGCCCCAGCCGTGCAGCTCCAGCACCGGGCGGTAGGCGGGCGTGGAGCCGTAGAAGGAGATCTGCCGGCGGACGGCCTCGACGTCGGCCTCGTCGAGCGCGACGAAGGCGGACAGCGCGATCTCGAGCGGCGCCAGGCCCTCCCCGCGGTGCTCCTCGACCTCCGGGAGGATCAC
This sequence comes from Pseudonocardia halophobica, assembly GCF_027922425.1. Taxonomy (GTDB): domain Bacteria; phylum Actinomycetota; class Actinomycetes; order Mycobacteriales; family Pseudonocardiaceae; genus Pseudonocardia; species Pseudonocardia halophobica. Next base: position 155,934 of record NZ_BSFQ01000009.1, read on the forward strand.
CTCGCGCAGGTACCGCTCGGTGAGGAACGGGTGCGTGAACAGCCCGTCCGCCACCTGTGCCGTGGTCCGCAGCATGTGCGGCCCGACGGCGGCGAGGAACACCTCGGGCGGGCCGTACGGGTTCTCGGGCGGCACGAAGTTCGGCGTCATCAGGGTGTGGTCGTAGAACTCGCTGCGGTGGTGCAGCCGCTCGCCCGTGTCCCAGGCGTGCCAGATCGCCCGCAGCGCCATCACGAAGTCCTTCATCCGCGCCGCAGGCCTCGACCACGGCATCGAGAACCGCCGCTGGACGTGCGGGCGGATCTGGCTGCCGAGGCCCAGCACGAACCGGCCGCGGGAGAACCGCTGCAGGTCCACGGCCTGGTAGGCCACGGTCATCGGCGTCCGGGCGAAGGCGATCGCGACGGACGAGCCGAGCTCCAGCCTAGTGGTGTGCTCGGCCCCGACCGCGATCGGCAGGAACGCGTCCGCCTTGTTCTCGCTGTTCCAGGCGCCGTCGAAGCCGAGGTCCTCGGCGGTCCGGGCGTCCTCCGCCACGTGCTCGAGGCCGTCCCGCAACCGCGCGTCGATCTTCACGGGCGCCGACTCTGCCCGGCGCCGGGCGGGCCGGTCAACGGCCGCGTCGACCGGGTCACCGGGCCAGGTCGCTCAGCGAGTCCCCGGCCGTGCGGATCCCGCCGAACAGGATGATCGACGCGGCCACCGCGATCATGCCGACCATCAGCCCGAACGTGCCGCGCGGGCCGAACGCCGCCAGCGCGGCGACCACGATGTAGGGCTGCACCGCCCCGCCGAGGTGCCCCAGGCCGTCGCCGATGGACATGCCGGAGGCGCGGGCGCGCGTCGGGAACACCTCCGAGGTGTAGGCGTAGCCCAGCGCCGGCGCCATGATCCAGATCCCGGCGAGGAACGCGCCGACGATCAGCAGCCCCGGCCCGTGGCTCACCGCGACCAGGGTGATGCCGAGCATCCCGACGAGTCCGGCCGCGGCCGCCGAGTGCTTGCGGTTCCAGCGGTCGATGACCAGCACGGACACGAACCCGCCGACGAGGAAGCCGAGGTCGCCGATGGCGCTGTACAGCAGGCTCTTCCCGACGCCCATCTCCTCCAGCAGCGTCGGCAGGTAGGCCAGGTAGGCGTACGCGGCCATGTAGCTGAAGAACCAGAACAGGAACACGACGACGACCCGGCCGAGGTACGGCGGACGCAGCAGCTCCCAGGTCGGGAAGGTGGACAGGTCCCCCTCGGCCGCGACGGGACGCGGCTCGGGCAGCGTGTGTCCCCGCGCCCGGACGTGCGTCTCCATGCGGTCCAGCAGCCCGTCCGCCCGGTCGGGCCGGCCGTGCAGCACGAGCCAGCGCGGCGACTCGGGCACCCAGCGGTCGGTGAGGAAGACCAGCACGACGATCGCGAGGGCACCGAGGGCGAACACCACCCGCCAGCCGATGTCCGCGGGCAGCCACGAGATCAGGCCGAGCCCGATCCACGGCGCGGCCGCGAGCCCGACGCCGCCCCAGAAGACGTTGAGCGCCACGCCGCGCCCGCGCAGCCGCGGCGGGGACAGCTCGGTCATGATCGTCGCGGCGAGCGCGATCTCCGCCCCCATCCCCAGCCCGGTGACGGCCCGGAAGATCGCCAGGCTGGTCACGCTCCAGGACAGGGCGGTGAGGACGGCCCCGACGGACAGCAGCACCACCGACAGCGCGAGCGCGCGCCGGCGGCCGATGTAGTCGGCGAGGCTGGACAGGACGTAGGCGCCGACGATGTAGGCGAAGAGGTTGGTCGTCACCGGCAGGGCGAGGTCCGCGCCGCTGAGCCCGAACCGCTCCTCCAGCACCGGCAGCGTGACCCCGATCGCGGTGATGTCGTAGAAGGTGAAGAAGTACGACGCCCCGACGACGACGAACACCACGGGCGAGAGCCCGAAGACCGGGAGCCGGTCCAGCCGGGCGTTCACCCCCGCGACGCGCTCCGCGGTGACTGACTGTGAACCCATGGTGGCCATGGCGGCCTCTCCCGGTCCGGCGGTGTGACGAGCGGAAGTGTTGCACCGTGAATCAGTTCACGCAGGGTGGATCACCTTGCGATCTGCTTTCGGCCCCGCCCCTTGCCACAGCCCCTTAATGTCCGTACATTTTGTGCAGCCGTCCCGAGGGGAGAGACATGAGCAGCTGGTCGGCCGGCTGGACACCTGGTCATCCCCACGCGGGGCTGGTCGGCTCCGCCGCCGCGGGTCTCGGCCGTGCCGGGCGGGCCGTCCGCCGCGTCGGCCCGGGTCTCGCGCTCGCCCTGCTGGTCGCCGCGGCCGCCACCGGCATCGGCCGGCTCGTCCCGGTGCTCGGCGGGCCGGTGCTCGGGATCGTGCTCGGCGCGCTGGTCGGCGCGGTGGTCCGCCCGGGCCGGGTCCTCGCCCCGGGCCTGGCCGTGGCCGCCCGGCCGCTGCTGCAGGCGTCGATCGTCGTGCTCGGGACCGGCCTCTCGCTGCAGCAGGTGGTGCGCGTCGGGCTCGGCTCGCTCCCGGTCATGCTCGGCACGCTCGCGGTGGCCCTCGGCGGAGGCTGGCTGCTCGGCCGGCTGCTCGGCGTCACCGGTGACACCCGCACCCTGGTCTCGGTCGGGACCGGCATCTGCGGGGCCTCGGCGATCGCCGCGGTCGCCTCGGTGATCGAGCCCCGGCGGACCGACCTCGCCTACGCGGTCGGCACGATCGTGACCTTCAACGTGGCCGCCGTGCTGCTCTTCCCGGTGGTCGGGCACGCGCTGGCGATGGACCAGACGGCGTTCGGCCTCTGGGCCGGGACGGCGATCAACGACACCTCGTCCGTGGTCGCGGCGGCCGTCTCCTACGGGCCGGAGGCAGCGCAGGAGGGAATCGTCGTCAAGCTGACGAGAACCCTGATGATCGTGCCGGTGGTGCTGGCCCTGGCGCTGCTGCGCGGGCGCCGGACCGGCGACATCCGCCCGGTGCCGTGGCGGAAGGTCGTCCCGCTGTTCCTGGTCGGCTTCCTCCTCGCCGCCGGCGCGCAGAGCCTCGGCCTGGTCCCGGTGGGCTGGCACGCGGGCCTCGCCCTGCTCGGAACCTTCCTCCTGACGACGGCGCTGGCCGGCATCGGCCTCACCCTCCGGTTCGCCGACATGCGCGCCGCCGGGTTCCGCCCGCTCCTGCTCGGCGGGCTGCTCTGGGTCGCCGTGGCCGCGTCGAGCCTGGGCCTGCAGGCCGCCACCGGCGCGCTGTAGCTCAGGCGAGCCGCCCCGCCAGGGCCTCGTGCCGGCGTGCGCTGTCGGCGTTCATCCCGGTGATCGTCACCTCGGTCCCGCGGGCCGCGTACTTCTGCGCGACGGCGTCGAGCACGGCCACCGTGGAGGCGTCCCAGACGTGCGCGCCGGAGAGGTCGATCGTGACCTCCGCGGGGTCGTCGGCGTAGGCGAAGCGGAGCACGAGGTCGTTGCTGGAGGCGAAGAACAGCTGGCCGCGGACGCGGTAGACCACCCGCTCCTCGTCGGCCTCCCGGTCGATCTCGACGAGCCGGGCGACGCGCCGCACGAACAGCAGCGCGGCCACGACGACCCCCACCCCGACGCCGTAGGCCAGGTTGTGGGTCGCGACGGTGACCACCACCGTCGCGAGCATCACCGCCGTCTCGCTGCGCGGCATGCCGCGCAGCGTGCGGAGACTGTGCCAGTCGAAGGTCCCCACCGCCACCATGATCATGACGCCGGCGAGGGCGGCCATCGGGATCCGCGCGACGACCGGGCCGAGGACCACGCAGAGCACGAGCAGGAACAGGCCGGCGAGGAAGGTGGACAGCCGGGTGCGGGCGCCGGCCCGGACGTTGATCATCGTCTGGCCGATCATCGCGCAGCCGCCCATGCCGCCGAAGATCCCGGTGACGACGTTGGCCACGCCCTGACCCCAGGACTCGCGGCGGGCGTCGGAGCGCGTGTCGGTGATCTCGTCGACGAGCCGCGCGGTCATCAGCGACTCGAGCAGCCCGACCAGCGCCATCCCGAGCGCGTACGGCGCGATGATGCGCAGCGTCTCCCAGCTCAGGGGCACGTCGGGCAGGCCCGGCACCGGGAGCGTGGACGGCAGGGCTCCCTGGTCGCCGACGGTGGGCACGGAGATCCCGGCGCCGACGGTGACGGCGGTGAGCACGACGATCGCGACGAGCGGCGCCGGCACCACCGTGGTGAGCCGGGGCAGCAGGACCATGATCGCCAGGCCGACGGCCAGCAGCGGGTAGACCGCCCAGGGCACGCCCCACACCTGCGGGAACTGCGCGGCCGCGATGAGGATCGCGAGCGCGTTGACGAAGCCGACCATCACGCTGCGCGGCAGGAAGCGCATCAGCTTCGCCACCCCCAGCAGCCCGAACACCACCTGCAGCACCCCGGCCAGGATCACGGCGGCGACCAGGTACGGCAGCCCGTGGTCGCGCACCAGCGGGGCCACGACGAGAGCCACCGCCCCGGTCGCCGCGGAGATCATCGCGGGGCGACCGCCGACCACCGCGATCGTCACGGCCATGGTGAACGAGGCGAACAGCCCCACCTGCGGCTCGACGCCGGCGATGAGGGAGAAGGCGATCGCCTCCGGGATGAGGGCGAGCGCGACCACGAGGCCGGACAGCACCTCGGTGCGCAGGACGGCGGGCTTCGTCAGCGCAGCCAGGGCAGGCGGGGCGGACAGGGCAGGACGGGACACGGGCGGCCTTCACGGGTCGTCGCCGGGCAGCGGTCGGCGACGGTGCGGAGGCTGCGGCGTGAGTGCGGGGAGAGCTGGAGTGCGCGAACCGCGCACGGGTGACGCTAAGGGTGCGCGGGGCGTTGCGGGCGAACCGGTGTGACCGACCCGACGCCGCCCGTACGGTCGTCCGGCCCTGAACGATCGATAAGAAGGGCCTTGAGTGTGACGTCGCCGTCATGTGAGACTCGCGCGGTCGTCCGAGACCCCCCAGCGTCGGAGGAAGTGTGAAGACCAAGGGTGCACTGCTGTACGAGCCGAACACCGACTGGAAGGTCGAGGAGATCGAGATCGGGGACCCGGTCGCGGGCGAGGTGCAGGTCCGGCTCGCCGCCACCGGCCTCTGCCACTCCGACGAGCACGTCCGCACCGGGGCCAACACCGTGCCCGTGTACCCCGTCCTCGGCGGGCACGAGGGCGCCGGCGTGGTGACCCGGGTGGGCCCGGGCGTCGTCGGGCTGGAGGAGGGCGACCACGTCGTCCTCGGCTTCATCCCCGCCTGCGGCGTCTGCAAGCCTTGTTCGAAGGGCATGCAGAACCTCTGCGACCAGGGCGCGAACCTGCTGACCGGCAAGGCGATCGCCGACGACACCTTCCGGATCACCGCGTCGGGCAACCCGGTGTCGCCGATGTGCCTGCTCGGGACGTTCTCGCCGTACGTCTGCGTGAACCAGTCGTCCGTGATCAAGATCGAGAAGGACGTCGACCTGGCCACCGCGGCCCTGCTCGGCTGCGGCGTCTCCACCGGCTGGGGCTCCACCGCCTCGATCGGCGGCACCAAGGCCGGCGACGTCGTGGTGGTCGTCGGCGTCGGCGGCGTCGGGATCAACGCGGTGCAGGGCGCCGCGGCGGCCGGCGCGCGCATGGTCGTCGCGGTCGACCCGGTGGCCTACAAGCGCGAGTGGGCCCAGGAGTTCGGCGCCACCCACACCTTCTCCTCCATGGCCGAGGCGCTCGAGCCGCTGCGCGACCTCACCTGGGGCACCATGGCCGACACCGTGGCGCTGACCGTCGGTGAGCTCGAGGGCGACATGATCCAGCCCGCGCTGGACCTCACGGCGAAGGGCGGCCAGGTCGTCGTCACGGCGATCGCGGACATGCAGCAGGTCGACGCGAAGGTCGGGCTGTTCGAGCTGGCCCTGCTGCAGAAGCGGATCCAGGGCGCGATCTTCGGCGGGATCAGCCCGCGCACCCAGATCCCGCGGCTGCTCGACGAGTACCGCGCGGGCCGGCTCAAGCTCGACGAGCTCGTGACCCGCACGTACACCCTGGAGGAGATCAACCAGGGCTACCAGGACATGCGCGACGGGCAGAACCTGCGCGGAGTCGTCCGCTACACCGAGGCCGACTGGTAGACCGCGGTCAGGCAAGCTCTCCTCCGGCGGCGGGCCGCTCCCGCCGCCGGAGGATGACCCACGTCCAGGCGACCTCAGGAGAACGATGACGTCCCCGCGACTGCCCGGCAGCGGCCAGCACTGGATCGCGCAGATCGACCGGCACGCCCACCAGACACCCGACCGCGCCGCCCTGGTCTTCCGCGGCGAGCGGATCACCTGGGCGCAGCTGCGGTCGCGGGTGCGTGCGCTGGCCGGGGCGCTGGCCGAGCAGGGGGTCCGCGAGGGCGACCGGGTGGCGGTGCTGATGAGCAACCGGCCCGAGTTCCTGGAGGCCGTGCTCGCCGCGAACGCGCTGCGCGCCATCGCGGTGCCGGTGAACTTCCGGCTCTCCGCCGAGGAGGTCGCGTTCATCCTCGGCGACAGCGGCTCCGTCGCGCTGGCCGTCGACGCCGACCTCGCCCCGCTCGCGGCGCAGGTCCGCGGCACGCTCGCGGGCCCGGCCGTCGTGCTGGTCACCGGGACCGATCCCGCCGACGCGGGCCCCGGCTCGCTGTCGTTCGACGAGCTGGCCGCCGGGCCGGAGCGCCCGCTGCCCGAGATCGCGATCGACGAGCACGACCCGGCGCTGATCATGTACACGTCCGGCACCACCGGGCGGCCGAAGGGCGCGGTACTCAGCCACCTCAACCTGTCGGTGCAGACGCAGACGCTGATCCGCTACTGGCGCCTCTACCGGGACGACGAGGTCAACCTCTGCGCCTCGCCGATGTTCCACATCGCGGCGATCGGCGGGATCGCTCCGCTCATCGCGACCGGCGGCACCACGGTGATCCTGCCCAGCGGCCAGTTCGACCCGGACGGGCTGCTCGACGTCCTGCAGCGCGAACGGGTCACGCACGTGTTCCTCGTCCCGGCACAGTGGCAGGCCGTGGTCGCCGTGCCCGACGCCGGTGCGCGGGCCGCCCACCTGCGCGTCATGTGCTGGGGCGCGGCCCCGGCGTCGGTCACCCTGCTGGAGCGGATGGCCGAGACCTTCCCGGGCGTGCCCAACGTCTGCACCTTCGGCCAGACCGAGATGTCCCCGGTCACCACGGTGCTGGAGGGCGAGGACGCGATCCGCAAGATCGGGTCCGTGGGCAAGCCGGTCCCGGCCGTGTCCATCCGGATCGTCGACGACGAGATGAAGGACGTCGCGCAGGGCGAGATCGGCGAGATCGTCTACCGCGGCCCGAACCTGATGGCCGGCTACTGGAACCTGCCGGAGGCCACGGCGGACGCGTTCGCCGGCGGCTGGTTCCACTCCGGCGACCTGGTGCGGGAGGACGAGGAGGGCTTCCTCTACGTCGTCGACCGCAAGAAGGACATGATCATCTCCGGCGGGGAGAACATCTACTGCGCCGAGGTCGAGAACGTCCTGGCCGCGCACCCCGGGGTGGCCGACGTCGCCGTGGTCGCCGCGCCGCACGAGAAGTGGGGCGAGACCCCGGTCGCCGTGGTCGTGCCGCTGGACCCGGCCGCCCCGCCGTCGCTCGACGACCTCACCGAGTGGTGCCGCACCCGGCTCGCCTCGTACAAGAAGCCGACCCGGGTGCTGGTGCTCGACGCGCTGCCCCGCAACGCGTCGGGCAAGGTCCTCAAGCCGGTGCTGCGCGACCGCGTGCGATGAGTCCGGGGTCCCGCGACGGTCAGAAGGACATGCTGATCGTCGCGGGACACCTCGTCGTCGACCCCGCCGAGCGGGACGGCTACGTCGCCGGATGTGCGCAGGTCGTGGAGCTCGCCCGGGCGGCCGAGGGCTGCCTGGACTTCTCCATCACCGCGGACGTGCTCGACCCGGGCAGGGTGAACGTCTACGAGCGCTGGACGGCGGAGGAGCCGCTGCTCGCCTTCCGGGGCGGCGGGCCCTCCGAGGGCCAGCAGGCGCAGATCCTCGACGCGGACGTGAAGCGGTACACGATCTCCGCAGTGGGCGATCCCTAGGGAGACTTGCGGCCGCCGCCGAGCAGGCCGCCGAGGAGGTCACCCAGCCCGCCGCCGAGGATCCCGCCCTGGCCGGACTGCCCGCCCGCGCCGCCGCCGAGGATCCCGCCGAGCAGGTCCCCGAGACCGCCACCCGAGCCCGCGCCGGACCCGGACAGGCCGCCCGTGCCCGCGGACCCGCCGGCCAGCTTCTTGGCCAGGTAGGACATCACGATCGGGGCGAGGATCGGCAGCAGCTTCGCGATCAGGCCGGAGCCGTCCTGCCCGCCGAGCGCGCCCTGCGCGCCGGGGGCCGCGGCCCCGCCGCCGGGGCTCCCGCCGAGCGGGCCGAGCCCGCCCAGCTGGTTGACGACCACCGGGCGCTGCTCGCCGAACACGTGCCCGACGATCCGGTCGCCGTCCGTGGTGTCGACCTGTCCGAGGTCCACCCCGCCGTCGATCAGGCCGGAGTCGTGCTGCTGCACCGCGTGCGCGAGGGAGGCGGCCCCCGCGGGGTCCTCCGCGTTGGCCTGGATGCCGCCGAGCAGGGCCGGCAGCGCCTGACGGGCGGCGTGTTCCGCGGTGGCCTCGTCGACGCCCAGGCGGGCCGCGAGGTCTCCGAGCGGAACCTGGGCGAGGATCTCGTCGACCGGGCTCATGCGGCGGAGACTAGCGGCGGTCCCGTGGTCCGCGCGCCCCGTTCGTCGTCCGGGACCGACCACAGGGGTGTCCACAGGACCCCGGGTAGGTTCCGCGGCGAGACACGAGGAGGCGTCATGCGGCTGGGGTTCCACATCGGCTACTGGTCCTCGGGCCCGCCGCCGGGTGCGCAGGAGTCGGTGCTGGCCGCCGAGCGGCTGGGCTACGAGTCGGTGTGGTCGGCCGAGGCGTACGGCTCGGACTGCCTCACCCCGCTGGCCTGGTGGGGCGCCGCGACCAGCCGGATCACGCTGGGGACCAACATCCTGCAGATGTCGGCGCGCACCCCGACCGCCGCCGCGATGGCCGCGCTGACCATGGACCACCTCTCCGGCGGCCGGTTCGTGTTGGGCCTCGGCGCGTCGGGCCCGCAGGTCGTGGAGGGCTGGTACGGGCAGCGCTACCCGCGGCCGCTGGCCCGCACCCGCGAGTACATCGCGATCGTGCGGAAGGTGCTGGCCCGCGAGGAGCCCGTGGCCTTCGACGGCGAGTTCTACCGGCTGCCGGTCGACGGCGGCGCCGGCCTGGGCAAGCCGCTGCGCTCGACCGTCCACCCCGTGCGCCCGGACCTGCCGATCCACCTGGCCGCCGAGGGCCCGAAGAACGTCGCGCTGGCCGCCGAGATCGCGGACGGCTGGCTGCCGCTCTTCTTCTCCCCCAAGGCCGACGCGTTCTACCGCGACGCCCTCGCCGAGGGCTTCGCCCGCCCCGGGGCGCGCCGCACGGCGGACGACTTCCGGGTCCAGGCCTCCCTGCCCGTGATCGTCGACGCGGACGTCGAGCGCGCCGCCGACCACGTCCGGCCCTTCCTCGCCCTCTACGTCGGCGGGATGGGCGCCAAGGACGCCAACTTCCACAACCAGGTCTTCGTCCGGATGGGCTGGGAGGCCGAGTGCGCCCGGATCCAGGAGCTGTACCTGGAGGGCCGCAAGAAGGAGGCGGTGGCCGCGGTGCCCACGGCGATGGTCGAGGACGTCGCGCTGGTCGGGCCGAAGGAGAAGATCCGCGCGGAGCTCCCCGCCTGGGAGGAGACCGTCGTCGACACGATCCTCGTGCAGGGGGACCCGCGCGGCCTCGAGGCCGTGGCCGACGCGCTGTCCTGAGCGGGCGGCGCATTCGCTCGAGAGGTCTGAGCGAGAGCGCCGTTCACCGGGGGGAGCGGGGTCAGAAGCGGTACCGGGTCTGGCCGTAGGTGCCCTTGGCGAAGGCCCACACCGCCTCGGGGGCCACGGCGAACACCAGGGCGGGGCCGCCGTCGCCGACGAAGGTGCCGTCGTCCGCGACGTCGAAGTGCCACTCCTCGCCGTACTTCGCGACGTAGGCGTCGGCGACGGCCTGCAGCGCCGCGGTGTCCGTGACGCGCACCGCCTCGCCCTCGACGACGACGTCGAGCCCCCGGTCCAGGTCGTTGCAGCCGGTCGTGACCACGCAGCCCGGGGTCTCCGCGAGGTTGCGGGCCTTGCGCTCCCCCGCCCCGGTGCAGAAGTGCAGCGCCCCCTCGTGCCACACCGCGATCAGCGGCGTGACGTGCGGGCGGCGGCCGCCGGGCCGGACCGTCGAGACCCAGTACAACGGCGCGTCGGCGAGCCGCGCGCGGGCGGTCGCCCACGGCGTCGGCTGGGCGGCGGGCTCGCTGTAGCGGCCGTCGAACTCGGTCACCGGCTCGAGCGTGCGGGTCATGGCGGGCCTCCTCGGGTCGTCGTCGGATGGACCGCCGCCACGCCCGGAACTCATCGCCTACCGTGGAGCCGGGGGTGCTCCATGAGGTACGAGTCCGCCGTCGAGAAGGCCATCCGCGAGGCCGTGGAACGCGGCGAGTTCGACGACCTGCCCGGCAAGGGCCGGCCGCTGCCGAACCTGGCCGACGCGGACGAGAACTGGTGGATCAAGGGCTACCTGCGGCGCGAGGGCGTGCCGTCCGACGCGCTGCTGCCCACCCCGGTCCAGCTCCGCAAGGAGGTCGAGCGGCTGCCGGAGACGGTTCGTGACCTGCCGACCGAGCAGGCCGTGCGCGATCTCGTCGCCGAGCTGAACACCCGCATCGCCACCTGTCTGCGCGCCCCGGACGGGCCGCGGTTGCCGCTGCGCCGCGCCGATCCCGACGCCGTCGCGGAGGCCTGGCGGGCCCACCGGGAGGCGCGTTCGGCCGCCCTGCGGCAGGCCCGCGCACGGGAGACGCCCGCACCGCGGCGGAGCCGGTGGTGGCGCCGGGGGGCACGGGCGAACTAGCGTCGGGAGAAGATCACCGTCGCTCGTGGAGGTACCTCGTGCCCGACCGCTGGGGCATCACCCTGCCGCTCTCCGGCCTCCCGCTCCGCGAGCAACGCGCGGTGGTCGAACGGCTCCCCGACCTCGGCTACACGGACGTCTGGAGCGCCGAGGCGGACCGGACCGACGCGTTCACCCCGCTGGTCCTGGCCGCGCAGTGGGCCCCGGCGCTGCGGCTGGGCACCGCGATCGTGCCGGCCTTCACCCGCGGCCCGGCCCTCCTCGCGCAGTCCGCGGCCACCCTCGCCAACCTGGCGCCCGGCCGGTTCGCGCTCGGCATCGGCAGCTCGTCCGACGTGATCGTGGAGGGCTGGAACGGCATCCCCTTCGACGAGCCCTACGGGCGGGTGCGGGACACCCTGCGGTTCCTCCGCGCGGCGTTCACCGGCGAGCGGGTGGCCGAGGACTGGGCGTCGTTCTCGATCCGCGGGTTCCGGCTGGGCGAGGTGCCCGACCCGGTGCCGCCGGTGCTGGTCGCGGCGCTGCGGCCCGGGATGCTGCGGCTCGCCGGCCGGGAGGGCGACGGCGCGATCGTCAACTGGCTCACGGCCGACGACGTCCGGGCCGTCGCCCCGCACGTGCGCGAGTACGGCAAGCCCGACGCCGAGATCGTGGCCCGGATCTTCGTGGTGCCCGACGCCGAGCCGGACGAGGCCCGCGCGCTCGGCCGCCGGCTCGCCGCCGCGTACCTCAACGTCCCGGTCTACCGCGCCTTCCACCAGTGGCTGGGCCGCACCGAGCTCGGGCCGATGTGGAAGCTCTGGGCGGACGGGGACCGGCGCGGTGCCGTCGAGGCCATCCCCGACGACGTCGTCGACCGGCTGGTGCTGCACGGTCCCGCCGCCGCGGTGCGCGAGCAGGTGGAGGAGTACGTGAAGGCGGGGGTGAGCACGCCGGTGCTGGCGCCGCTCGGCGGCGGGGACCCGGTCGCGACCGTCGAGGCCCTGGCGCCGCAGTAGCCCGGTAGCCCGGTGGCTCAGTTGCGGGGGCGCAGCCCGTCCATGACCAGGTCGAGCAGCCGGCCGGCCTGCTCGCGCTGCTCGGGCGCACCGGCGGACAGCGTGATCCCGGACAGCGCGGCGATCACGTCCCCGGGGTCGACGTCCGAGCGCAGGGTGCCCTCCTTCGCGCCGGCCTCGAGGAAGGAGCCGACGGCCTCGCGCATCCGCGCCTTGGTCTCGGCGTACGGGTTGCCTCCGGTCGCGACGATCGCCCGCAGGGTGTCCGCCATGCCGCGCTTGGCCGTCATGTAGTCGACGAAGCGGTCCATCCAGGTCCGCATCGCGCGGTCCGGCGGCTCGGCTTCGAGCAGGCCCGGGACCGCGTCGCACAGCCGGGCCACCTCACTGCGGTAGGCCGCCTCGACCAGGGCCTCCCGCGTGGGGAAGTGCCGGTAGAGCGTGCCGATCCCGACGCCCGCCGCCTTCGCGATGCCCTCCAGCGACACGTCCCGGCCGGGCTGGGAGAAGGCCTCGACGGCCACCTGGAGCAGCCGTTCGCGGTTGCGCCGCGCGTCCGCGCGCAGCGGCCGTCCCGACTCCGCCGGCGCGTCGCCGCCAGTTGTGACCTGCATCACTGTCTCCTGTCAACCGGAACAGCCTCCGGTTCACCCGGGTTCGGACCGGAGGCAGCTCCGGTTGCACTGTACGCGCCCGGGCGCACTCGCCGGGCGTGCCACGATTCTCGCGGAAGGGGTTCCCATGACCGTCACGTTCACCCCCTCGATCTCCCGCCCCTTCACCGGCCCGTTCGGGGCCGACACCACCGCCGCCGAGGTCGTCGCCGGCCTCGACCTGGGCGGCCGCCGCGCCGTCGTCACCGGCGCGGCCTCCGGCATCGGCCTCGAGACCGCCCGCGCGCTCGCCTCCGCCGGCGCCTGCGTGACGCTCGCCGTGCGCGACCTCGACGCGGGGGCCGCCACCGCCGCCGAGATCACCCGGGTCACCGACAACGAGCTCGTCTCGGTCGCCCGGCTCGACCTCACCGACCGCACGTCCATCCGGGCCTTCGTGGCCAACTGGGACGGCCCGCTCCACATGCTGGTCCTCAACGCCGGGGTCATGGCCGCACCGCTGACCCGCACCGCGGAGCACTGGGAGCTGCAGTTCGCGACCAACCACCTCGGGCACTTCGCCCTGGCCACCGGCCTGTTCCCGGCGCTCGTCGCCGCGGACGGGGCGCGGGTGGTGTCGGTGTCGTCGGCGGCGCACCTGCGCTCGCCGATCGTGTTCGACGACGTCCACTACCACGGCCGGGACTACGACCCGTGGACCGCGTACGGGCAGTCCAAGACCGCGAACGTGCTGTTCGCGGTGCAGGCCAACCGGCAGTGGGGCGGCGACGGGATCCACGTCAACGCCCTCAGCCCGGGCGGGATCCGTACGAACCTGCAGCGCCACCTCCGCCCGGCCGAGCTCACGTCGCTGGAGCAGCGGGGCGCCGCGACGGGCTGGAAGACGCCGGAGCAGGGGGCCGCGACCTCGGTGCTGCTCGCCGCGTCGCCGCTGGTGGAGGGCATCGGCGGGCGGTACTTCGAGGACTGCGCCGAGGCCGGCCCGCACGTGCCGGGTACCTACCGGGGTGTCGCGGACTACGCCGTGGACCCCGAGTCCGCCGAGCGGCTGTGGGACGTCTCCATGGCGACCATCAGGGTGTGAGGGGCGCTCCGCCTCAGGGTGTGAACACTCCCGCCCGTTCGAGGTGGACCCGCAGCAGCTCGCCGATGTGCAGCATGTGGTCGCGCATGGCCGCCCGCGCCGCCCCCGCGTCGCGGGCGGCCAGCGCCGCGAGCACCGGGCCGTGGTCGCGGACCGAAGCCTTCACCCACCCGTCGACCCGGCCGTAGTGGCTGCGCGGCAGGTACTTGAGCGACATCGTCAGCTGGGTCTGCAGCCGCGCCGAGAGGCCCGGCCGGTTGATCGCCGAGTGGATCTCGTGATTGACCCGGAAGACCTCGTCGGGATCGCCGGCGCGGGCGGCGTCGACCAGCCCGGCCTGCAGCTCGTGCAGCCGGCGGACGTCGGCGTCGGTCAGCAGGTCCACGGCCCGCGCCGCCAGCTCGCCCTCGATGAACGCGGCCACTGCGAACATGTCCACGACGTCCCGCTCGGTCAGCGGCACCACCCGGAACCCGCGCCGGGGCTCCCAGCGCACCGCGCCCTCGCTGTGCAGCACCATCAGCGCCTCGCGCACCGGCGTGGCGCTCACCCCGAGCCGCTCGGCGAGCTGCTCGGTGCGCAGGTAGTCCGCCCCGCGGAGCTCCCCGGACATGATCGCCTCGCGAACGACCATCGCGACGTGCTCGGACAGCTGGCGCCGCTCCGTCCCCACCGGGATCGCCATCCCGGCAGCCTAGCCAGCGATCAGGCCGGGGCCGGGTCCGCGGGCGCGGCGGCACCGGCGGGGCTGGTCGACCCCATCCCGTGCCGGGCGAGGAACTCCAGGGCCAGGTCCGCGGCGTCCCGCCAGGTCGAGTCGACGGCGTACGAGTGGCCGGCATCCGGGAACGCGGCCCACTCCGTGACCCCGGGGCTGCGGGAGAGGATGCGGTAGGCGGCGCGGCTGGTCGCCTCCGGCACCGTCCGGTCCTTCCCGGCCCCGACGACGAGCACGGGCCCGCGGTCGCGGTGCACGTCGACCGACGCCTCGCTGTGCAGCGCGAAGTTGGCGGTCGCGGCCTGGAACAGCGGCTTCATCGGCGAGGGGACGGCGTAGGCGTCGTAGAGCGCGTCGGACTCCTCGCGGCTGATCGCGTTGGCGAAGCCCGCGTGCCAGGAGTCCTTCGAGTGGATCCAGCTCCTGGTGCGCAGCTTCGGCTTGCTCAGCACCGGGAACGCCGTCCTGAGCTGGGCGGGCGGCAGCGCCAGGTTGCCCTTGAACTGGGCGGGCGAGAACGCGATGCAGGCCCGCGCGCACCCCTGGCCCAGGAGCTTCTCGGCGATCAGCCCGCCGAAGGAGTGGCCGATCACGATCGGCTGGGTGGGCAGGTCGGAGATCAGCGAGGCGAAGTGGTCCGTGACCACCGCGATGCCGCGGTTCGCCACGGCATCGGGGTCGGCGCGGCACTCCTCGGCCGTCGGCGCCTCGCCGGGCCAGCCGGGGGCGACGGGCGCGTACCCGCGCTCCGTGAACAGCTCCACCCACGGCGTCCAGCTCGACGCGTGCAGCCAGAGGCCGTGGACGAAGACGACGGGGATCGGGTCGGGCGCGGGGATCGACACGTGTGTCCTCCGTGGATGGCCGGAAAGCGCAGCGTAAGGCCGTTCCGCGGGCCGGTCGATCGCCCGGATGCCGGAGCCGGGATCTTCCCCGCCGACGGTCCGGCTCCGCCGCCGGACGACCACCGGCGGGGACGAACCGGCACCGACCGGCGGGATTACGTGCGGATCAGCTGGGGCAGACTGCCGGTGTGGAGGACTTCTTCTCGGCCTACCGGCACGGCTTCCTGCGCACGGCCGCCTGCACGATCCACACGACGATCGCCGACCCGTCGGCGAACGCCGCCGCGGTGCTGGAGACGGCGCGCGCGCTCGACGAGGACGGGGTCGGGCTCGCGGTCTTCCCCGAGCTGACGCTGACCGGCTACTCGATCGAGGACATCCTCCTGCAGGACACGCTCCTCGACGCGGTGGCCGCGGCGCTCGACGAGATCGTGGCCGGCTCGGCCGGGCTGCTGCCGGTGCTCGTGGTGGGCGCGCCCCTGCGCCACCGGCAGCGCGTGCGCAACTGCGCGGTCGTGATCCACCGGGGGCGCGTCCTCGGTGTCGCGCCGAAGTCCTACCTGCCGACCTACCGGGAGTTCTACGAGCGCCGGCAGATCGGCGCGGGCGACGACGTCACCGGCACGATCCGGATCGGCGGCGAGGACGTGCCGATCGGGCCCGACCTGCTGTTCGCCGCCTCCGACGTGCCCGGCTTCGTGCTGCACGTGGAGATCTGCGAGGACATGTGGGTGCCGGTCCCGCCCTCGGCCGAGGCCGCGCTGGCCGGCGCGACGGTGCTGGCCAACCTGTCCGGCAGCCCGATCACCGTGGGCCGGGCGGAGGACCGGAAGCTCATGGCCCGCAGCGCCTCCTCGCGCTGCCTGGCCGCCTACGTCTACGCCGCCGCCGGCGAGGGCGAGTCGTCGACCGACCTCGCGTGGGACGGCCAGACGATGATCTACGAGAACGGCCTGCTGCTCGCCGAGACCGAGCGCTTCCCCCAGGGGGCGCGCCAGTCCGTGGCCGACGTCGACATCGCGACCCTCTCCGCCGAGCGGGTGCGGATGGGGACGTTCGACGACAACCGCCGCCACCACGCCGACCGCACGGACGCCTTCCGCCGCGTCGAGTTCCGGCTCGACCCGCCGCGCGGCGACCTCGGCCTGCGCCGCGAGATCGAGCGCTTCCCGTTCGTGCCCGCGGACGAGTCGCGCCTCGAGCAGGACTGCTACGAGGCCTACAACATCCAGGTCTCCGGCCTGGAGCAGCGGATGCGGGCGATCGGGAACCCGAAGGTCGTCATCGGGGTGTCCGGGGGCCTGGACTCCACGCACGCGCTGATCGTTGCGGCGCGGGCGATGGACCGGGCCGGGCGGCCGCGCAGCGACATCCTCGGGTTCACCCTGCCCGGCTTCGCCACCGGCGACCGGACGAAGGGCAACGCCTACCGCCTGGCCGAGGCCCTCGGCGTCACCTTCGAGGAGATCGACATCACCGAGACCGCGCGGCTGATGCTGCGCAACCTCGGCCACCCGTTCTCCGCCGGCGAACCCGTCTACGACGTGACGTTCGAGAACGTCCAGGCCGGGCTGCGCACCGACTACCTGTTCCGCGCGGCCAACCAGCGGGGCGGGATCGTGCTCGGCACCGGCGACCTCTCCGAGCTGGCGCTGGGGTGGTCCACCTACGGCGTCGGCGACCAGATGTCGCACTACAACGTCAACGGCGGGGTGCCGAAGACCCTCATCCAGCACCTGATCCGGTGGGTCGTCTCGTCAAAGCAGTTCGACGACGAGGTGGGCGAGGTCCTCACGGACGTCCTCGACACCGAGATCACCCCGGAGCTGGTGCCGACCGGTGAGGACGAGGAGGTCCAGAGCAGCGAGGCCAAGGTGGGCCCCTACTCGCTGCAGGACTTCACGCTCTTCTACACCCTCCGCTACGGGCTGCGGCCGTCGAAGATCGCCTTCCTGCAGTGGCACGCCTGGCACGACCCGGCGCAGGGCCCGTGGCCGCCCGGCTTTCCCGAGGACGAGCGGCCGAGCTACTCGATGGCGGACATCCGGCGCTGGAGCGAGGTGTTCGCGCAGCGGTTCTTCTCGTTCAGCCAGTTCAAGCGCAGTGCGCTGCCGAACGGCCCGAAGGTCTCCGCCGGCGGGTCGCTCTCCCCGCGCGGGGATTGGCGGGCGCCGTCGGACATGTCGGCGCGGATCTGGCTCGACGAGATCCGCCGCGAGGTGCCCGAAAGCTAGCCGGGTGTGGCGCCTGCTGCGCCGGACGGCGTAACGCCGAGCGGGCGGTGACGACTACAAGGACGGGAGCCATCCGTTCGAGGGAGTTCGTCGTGCCCGACCGTCACACAGCGTGGGGAGCCTCCGGCTGGGGCTGCAACGCCCGCGAGCCCTGGGCACCGCCGCTGTTCACCGCCGCGCCGGCCGCCGACGAGCGCGGGCCCGCGGGCCGGGCCTCGCTGGTCGTCCTCGCCGTGCTGAGCCTGCTGCTGGCGGGCACCGCCTACGCCTACGGCGTCCTCCACCTGTTCTGACCCTCGCCGGCCGGCGGGCCCGGGCGCGATGAGTTCCGCGCCCCGCCGCGGTCCCCCTTCCGTACACCCGCGGAAGGAGAGCCCGATGAGCACGCCGACCACCTCGCCCGCGAGGGCGGGCCGCCGGGAGTGGACCGGCCTGGCCGTGCTCGCGCTGGCGTGCCTGCTCTACGTCATGGACCTGACGGTGCTGCAGCTCGCGCTCCCCCAGGTCAGCGCGGACCTCCAGCCGTCGAGCAGCCAGCTCCTGTGGATCGTCGACGTGTACGGCTTCATGGTCGCCGGCGCGCTGGTCACGATGGGCACGCTCGGCGACCGCATCGGCCGACGCCGGCTGCTCCTCGTCGGCGCCGCCGCCTTCGGTCTGACGTCGGTCCTCGCGGCCTTCTCCACCACGCCGGAGATGCTGATCGCGAGCCGGGCGCTGCTGGGCCTGTCCGGCGCGACGATCGCGCCCTCCACCCTGTCGCTGATCTTCCACATGTTCCGGGACCCGCGGGAGCGCTCGCTGGCCGTCGCGATCTGGATCGGCGCCTTCTCCGCAGGCAGCGGGATCGGGCCCGTGCTCGGCGGCGTGCTGCTCGGCTTCTTCTGGTGGGGCTCGGTGTTCCTGCTGGCCCTGCCCGTGATGGGCGCGCTGCTGATCATCGGTCCCCGCGTGCTGCCCGAGTTCCGCGACCCCGACGCCGGCCGGCTCGACGTGCTCAGCGCCGCCATGTCCGTCGTCGCGCTGCTGGCCGTGGTGTTCGGCGTGAAGCGGATCGCCGAGCACGGGCCGGGCACGGGCGCGTTCGTGGCGATCACCGCCGGCCTGGTCGTGGGCGTGCTGTGGGTGCGGCGGCAGCGCCGGCTCGCCGAGCCGATGATCGACGTGGCGCTGTTCCGGAACCGCCGGTTCACCGCGGCGCTCGTGGTCAACTTCCTCGCGATCTTCGTGATGATCGGTTACTTCCTCTTCGTCGCGCAGTACCTGCAGCTCGTGCTGGGCCAGACGGCGCTGGAGGCGGGGCTGTGGTCGCTGCCGTCGGCGGCGGCGTTCGTGGTCGCCTCCCAGCTGGCGCCGCGGCTCCTGGGCGGGGTCCGGCCGGCGCGCGTCGTCGCGGGCGGACTGGGCTGCGCGGCCGCCGGGATGTTCCTGCTCACCACGGTCACCACGCAGCAGGGCCTGACCGCGCTGGTCGTGGCCTCGGTCGTGATCTCGCTGGGGATGGGCCCGGTGTTCGGCCTGACCACGGAGATGGTGGTCGGCTCGGCCCCGGAGGAGAAGGCGGGCGCGGCCTCGGGGATCTCGGAGACCGCCGCCGAGCTGGGTGGCGCGCTCGGGATCGCGGTGCTGGGCAGCATCGGCGTGGCGCTCTACCGCGGCGGGATCGCCGGTGCGCTGCCGGCCGGCGTCCCGGCCGAGGCGGCGGCCGCCGCCGAGGACACGTTGGGCGGGGCCGCGCGGGTGGCGGCCGAGCTGCCCGCGCCCGTCGGCGGCGAGCTGCTCGGGCTGGCCCGCGAGGTGTTCGTGACGGGCATGCAGGTCACCTCCTTCGCGGCGGGCTGCGTCGCGGTGGTGATCGCCGGCGTCGCCGCCGTGGCCCTCCGGCACGCCCGGCCGGCGGACCACGCCGAGCCCGTCGGGACCGCGGCGCGGCCCGAGCCCTGCCCGGCCTGACCAGGCCGGCCACGATCAGACCAGCAGCGCGGCGACGACCTCGGCGGGCGACGGCATCCCGGCGATCTCCCGGGCCACCACCCCGGCGGCCGCCCGCGGCTCCGGGTCGTTGAGCAGCGACGAGGCGACCTCGGCGACGGCGTCGGGCGTCGCCTCGCCGGGCAGCAGCCGCCGGCCGGCCCCGACGGCCAGCACCGCCCCGGCGTTGTCGAACTGGTCGGCGCACTGCGGCAGGAGGAGCTGCGGCACCCCGGAGGCCAGCGCGCCGAGGGTGGTTCCCGAGCCGCCGTGGTGCACCACCAGCGCCGCGTGCGGGAGCACGTCCGCCTGCGGCACCCACTGCTCGACGCGCACGGTGTCCGGCAGGTCGTCGACCAGCGCGGCGTCGATCATGGGCCCGGCGGCCACCAGCACCCGGGCGGGCAGCCGGCCGAGGCCGTCGATCGCGGTGCGCAGGACGCTGCCCTCGGCGAACGCCGTGCCCAGCGTGAGGTAGACCAGCGGCGGTCCGGGCTCCCCCACCCAGGCCGGCAGCGGGGCGGGCTCGGCGAAGGGCACCGAACGGAGCGGCACGCGGGGCGCGCGGTCCGGGGTGAAGGCGGCCAGGAAGGCCGGGTCCTGCAGCGACCGCGGGCAGACGTCGAGGAACGGGTCGCCGAGTCCCGGGCCTGCGACGACGGCGGGGTCCAGCCCCAGCTCGGCGGCCAGCCCGCCCACGTGGTCGCCGGCACGGGCGAGCATCTTGCCGCCCGCCACCCGTCCGAACCCGTGGCACAGGCCCCGGATCCCGGCCACCTTCGCCGCGAGCCCGGCCCCGAGGTCGCCCGCCTCGTGCACCACGACGTCCGGGCGCAGCTCCGCCAGTACGGGCGCGAGGTCGGCGGCCGTGCGCCGCGGCAGGACCTCGCCGAAGACCCGGCCGGCCATCGCCATCACCTCGTTCGGCGGGGTGGAGAACCGGTCCCGGGGGTCCTTCCCGGACTGCGCCCACACCTGCCCGAACGCCTCGCGGATCTCGCCGCCGGCCGCGACCGGCCGGAACCCCAACCGCTCGACGAGCGGGTGGAAGCTGGGTGCGATCGCGTAGGTCACCTCGTGCCCGGCCTCGCGTGCCGCGATCGCGAAGGGCAGCAGCGGGTAGGTGTGGCCGTGGGCGGCGATGCTCGAGATCAGGACGCGCACCCGTCCAACCTAGGACCGTTGCGCGGCGTACCGGTCAGCCGGCGCGCGCGGCCAGACCGGCCAGCAGCACGGCGAGGAGCTCGCGGAGGGTGCCGGTGAAGTCCAGGCGCAACGTAGCCAGCTCCGGATCGGAGTCGTAGGCCGCGAGCATCGCGGCCGAGGGCTGGGAGTGCGCCCACAGCGCCCCGGTGGTGAGGGCCAGTGCCCCGGCGAAAGCGAAGGCCGACTCCGCCGTCAGCTCGGGCAGCCGGGCGCGGACCAGGTCGGCGAGCTCCTCGGTGGCGGCGATCGCGGCGCGCTTGAACCGGGCCACGACTCCGGGCGAGACGTTGCGCTCCAGCACGGCGGCCTGCGCCGCGGCGAGGTCGCACAACACCGGCCGGGCGGCCAGCGCCTCGGCCAGCGCCCCGGCGAGCTCCTCCCGGCGGGCGCCCGGGTCGTCGGCGGTCACCGCGGCCGGGAGGCGCTCGGCGAGCTCGGTGAGCAGGGCCTGCCACTCGGCCACGAGCAGCTCCAGGAGCACGGCCTCGCGGGAGTCGAAGTAGCGCAGCACCGCGGACTTGGCCAGGCAGGACCCCCGGGCGAGGGCGGTGAGGGTCAGGTCGGCGACCGGCGCCTCGCGCAGCATCGCCTCGGCCGTGCCGAGGATCGCGCGCCGCCGCTCCTCGCGCTGCTCCGCGCTGCGTGCCCGCTGGAAACCCACGGTGCCGAGTTTACAGACCGCTGGTCACTTGTTATCGGACCGACGGTCCGTTACTGTCGAGGTCGTGAAAAGACCGACGGTCTGTTAGGAGAAGCCGATGTACACCGTCCCCGACCAGTCCGGGAAGCTCGTCGTCGTCACCGGGGCCAACAGCGGCACCGGCAAGGAGGCCGCGCGGCGGCTCGCCGGGGCGGGCGCCCGGGTGGTCCTCGCCGTCCGGACACCGGACAAGGGCGAGGCCGCGAAGGCCGAGATCCTGCGCGAGCACCCCGCGGCACAGCTGGAGGTCCGCCGGGTCGACCTGGCCGACCTCGCGTCCGTCGAGGAGTTCGCGGCCGGCCTGCTCGACCAGGGCACGCCCGTCGACACCCTGGTCAACAACGCCGGCGTGATGGCCCCGCCCACCCGCTTCACCACGGCCGACGGGTTCGAGCTGCAGTTCGGCAGCAACCACCTCGGCCCGTTCGCCCTCACCGTGCGACTGCTCCCGCTGGTCCTGGCCGCGCCGGAACCGCGGGTCGCGACCATGAGCAGCGGGGCGGCGCACCTCGGCCGCATCCGGTTCGAGGACCTGCAGTGGGAGCGGCGGTACAGCCCGACGCTCGCCTACGCGCAGTCGAAGCTCGCGAACCTGCTGATGGCGCGGCAGCTCTCCACGCTGGCCCGCGAGCGGGGCTGGACCCTGCGCAGCACCGCCGCCCACCCCGGGTTCACCCGCACCAACCTGCAGACCGCCGGGCCGACGATGGGCCGGACCAGGCCGAGCCTGATGGGCCGGGGAGTGGGGGTCCTGCCGTCGCAGGAGCCGCGGCAGGGCGCCGAGCCCCTGCTGTTCGCCGCGGCCGACCCCGCCGCGACCGACGGCGGCTACTACGGACCGGACGGGCGGTTCGGCCTGGTCGGGACCACCACCGAGGCCCGGGTGCCGCGCCGGGCACGGGACGGCGACCTGGCGGCCCGGCTGTGGGCCGAGTCCGAGCGGCTCACCGGCGTCGCGCTCCCCGTGGCGGCGTGACTCACCCGCCGTGCGTGGCGGCGCTCTGGTAGTCGGTGTAGGTGTACGGGTTGTCGAGGATCTTGGTCTCCGGGACGTCGGGGTTCATGCCCTGCGCCCACGCCTCCTCGCCGAGCGTCGACCGCAGGTGCTCGACGGTCCGCTCGACCGTCGCCCGCGCCGCCGCCAGGTCGACGTCGACCAGCCGGCCCGCCCGCTTCACGATCCGCCCGCCCACGAGCACTGTGTCGACGTCGCCGCGCTGGGCCTGGAAGGCGACGTGCCCGTAGGGGTTGAGCAGCGGGAACATCACCGGCGAGTGCTCGTTGCGGATCAGCACCACGTCGGCGGACTTGCCCACCTCGAGGCTGCCCAGCT
The DNA here is from genome assembly GCF_027922425.1 of Pseudonocardia halophobica. Classification (GTDB taxonomy): domain Bacteria; phylum Actinomycetota; class Actinomycetes; order Mycobacteriales; family Pseudonocardiaceae; genus Pseudonocardia; species Pseudonocardia halophobica. The sequence goes on from NZ_BSFQ01000009.1 coordinate 178,605, forward strand.
CGGCGTCGCGACCCAGCGCCCGGGCCCCGCCCAGCGTCGCCCATTCCACGACCTGCTCGGCGCGCAGCGCGGCGTGGGTGACGGTGTTCCCCTTGGCGTGCGCCTCCAGGTGCTCGCGCGAGCGGTCCGCGCCGAGGGTGGTGCGCATGGCGGAGAACAGGTCGCCGCTCCACCACACCGAGGTGTCCATGGACAGTGACACCGGGATCCCGTGCAGCCGCAGCGCCCAGGTGGGCGGGTAGCCCTGGCCGGCACTCTGCTCGCTCTCCGTGGACACCGACACCGAGCCGCCGGTGGCCGCGATCCGGTGGTAGGAGTCCGCGGACAGGGTCGCGGCGTGCACGTAGACCGACTCGGGCGTCATGAAGCCGTGCTCGTGCATGAGCCGGATGCCGTCGTCGTTCGTGGCGCCCCAGACCCCGGCGTGCGTGGTGACCGGCGCGCCCAGCTCGCGGGCCACCTCGAAGGCCTGCTTCTCCGGGAACGCCGGGTCGCCGGTCACGTCGAAGGCCATCTGGAAGCCGAGCAGGTCGTCCCGGCGGCGGGAGACGAAGTCGCGGAACTCGGGTGCCGCGCTCCACTCGGCCGGCGCCTGCTGGATGTTGCCGTAAGCCAGCACGAACCGGCCGGGCACGGCCTGCAGCGCGTCGACGGCGGCGTCGGCGTGGTCGACGGTCTGCAGGCCGTGCGACCAGTCGACAGTGGTGGTGACGCCGGCGTCGAGCGCCTCGAGCGCGGAGAGCAGGTTGCCCGCGTGGACGTCCTCGGGCCGGAAGGCCTTGCCCCACTCCAGGTAGTACCAGACGAAGTACTGGGTCAGGGTCCAGTCGGCGCCGTAGCCGCGCATGGCCGTCTGCCACATGTGGCGGTGCGTGTCGATCATCCCCGGCATGACGACGCCGCCGGTCGCGTCGATCTCGACGGTGCCCTCGGGCACCTCGAGGTCCGGGCCGAGGGCGGCGATCCGGCCGTCGGTGACGAGCAGGTCCTGACCGGCGAGGACCCGCTTGGCCGGGTCCATCGTCAGCACGGTCCCGCCGCGGAGGACGATCGGGCGCCCCTCGGTCGACTCGCTCATCGGCTCGCTCCCTCGCGATCTTCGGACCATCGTCCGCCTGTCGGTCAGCCCCGCGTGCGGGCTACTGTGGTCGAGCCCGTCGGCGGTGTCAATCACTCCGGGCCCGGGGCGGGCCCGCCCCGGTACCGCCCTGACCGGCCCGCGGACGCGGCCGGGCTACGGTGGGCGCCGCACGCGGCGGGACGGGGGTACGCATGCCACGCGAGGGAACGGGTCCGGACTTCATCGAGGCCCTGGCCCGCGGGCTGGACGTCATCACGGCGTTCCGGCCCGGCCGGCCCGTGATGTCCCTGGCCGAGGTCGCCGCCGCCGCGGACCTCGCCCGGCCGACGGCCCGGCGCATCCTGCTCACCCTCGCCGAGCTCGGCTACGTCCGCGCCGAGGAGCGCGGCTTCGCACTGACCCCGCGGGTGCTGGACCTGGGCGTGGCCTACGTCCGGTCGACCGGCCTGTGGGAGGTCGCCCGCCCGCACCTCGAGCGGCTGGTCGAGCGGACGAACGAGTCGTGCTCGATCGCCCAGCTCGACGGCTCGGACATCGTCTACGTCGCGCGCGTCTCGGTGCCCAAGATCGTGTCGCTGGCGGTGCAGATCGGCACGCGGTTCCCCGCGCTGCAGACCTCGCTGGGCAAGGTCCAGCTCGCCGCCCTCCCGCCCGACGAGCTGGAGCGCGTGCTCGCCGAACCCACCCGCTCCGGCCTGGTCCCGCGGTGGCAGCCGGACCGCGCGGAGCGGGACGCGGTGCTGCGCGAGGTGCGGGCCCGCGGCTGGGCGCTCACGGACGAGCAGCTCGCGCCCGGCATCCGCTCGGTGGCCGCGCCCCTGCGGGACGGGTCGGGCCGGGTGATCGCCGGGGTCAACGTCAACTGTCACGCGGCGGAGACGTCCGTGGAGCACCTGCGCGAGCACCACCTGCCGCTGCTGCTTCACGCAGCCGGGGAGATCAGCGCGGACTTCGCCCGGCTGGAGACCGTCCCGCACGTGACGGTGCCCGGCTCGTCGCGCCCCGCTTGACGCCGCCCGCCTCAGGTCGAAGAATCCGAGGCGCGACGGACGGATGTCCGTTCAGCGGACAGGAGGGTATCGGATGAGTGCGCCCGATCCCACGACAGGAGGCCCGCTCGCCGGCCTGCTGGTGGCCGACTTCTCCCGGATCCTGGCCGGCCCGTACGCCACGATGCTGCTGGCGGACCTGGGCGCCGAGGTGGTGAAGGTCGAGGGCCCGGCCGGCGACGACACCCGGACCTGGATGCCGCCGGTCCGCGAGGGCGTCTCGACCTACTTCCTGGGCATCAACCGCGGGAAGCGCTCGATCGCCCTGGACCTGCGCGACGAGTCCGACCTGGCCGCCGCCCGCGAGCTCGCCCGGCGCGCCGACGTCGTCATCGAGAACCTCAAGCCGGGCGGGATGGCCCGCTTCGGGCTGGACTACGACGCGGTCCGGGGGTCCAACCCCGGCGTCGTCTACGCGTCGATCAGCGGGTTCGGCTCCGGCCCGGGCCGGGACGTGCCGGGCTACGACCTGATGGTGCAGGCCATGTCCGGGCTGATGTCGCTCACGGGCGACGCGGACGGGCCGCCGTACCGGGCCGGGATCTCCGTCTTCGACGTCATGGCCGGCAACCACGCCGCGATCGGCATCCTCGCCGCGCTGCGGCACCGCGACCGCAGCGGCGAGGGCCAGCACGTCGAGGTCAACCTGCTGTCCTCCGCGCTGACCGGCCTGGTCAACCACAGCTCCGCCTGGGTCGCGAGCGGTACCGTGCCCTACCGGATGGGCAACGCCCACCCCAGCGTCTTCCCCTACGAGCCGCTCCCCACCGCGGACGACGACCTGATCGTCGCCGCCGCCAACGACCCGCAGTTCCGCAAGCTCTGCGGCGTGCTCGGGATCCCGGAGGTCGCCGACGACCCGCGCTTCGCCCGCAACGCCGACCGCACCGCGAACCGCGAGGAGCTGCGGCCGGTCCTGGTGGAGCGGCTACGGCAGAAGACCGCGGTGGAGTGGTTCGACCTGCTCACCGCGGCGGGCGTGCCGTCCGGGCCGATCCAGACCATCGACGGCGGCTTCGCCATGGCCGAGCGGTTCGGGCTCGACCCCGTCGTCCCCGTCGGGGAGGGTGATCGTGCGGTGCCCACGACCCGGCACCCGATCCGGTTCTCCGCCACGCCCGCGGTCTACCGGTTCCCCCCGCCGGAGCTCGACGAGCACGGCGCCGAACTGAGGAAGTGGCTGAGCGAGGATGCCTGACCAGCACGAACCGGTCCGCGAGTACCCGACCGCACTGGGCGCGGCGTCCCTGGACACGATCACCCTGCTCGGCCAGGACCTGGCCGACGACGTCATGGGCCAGGTCGGGTTCGGCGAGCTCGCCTTCTGGCTGGCCAGCCAGCGCCGCCCGAGCAAGGGCGAGACCCGGGTGTTCGAGGCCGTGCTGGCCGCGCTGGCCGACCACGGCTTCACCCCGACCGCGATCGTCACCCGGCTGACCTACCTGTCCGCCCCGGACTCGGTCCAGGGCGCGCTCGCCGCAGGCCTGCTCGGTGGCGGGTCGCGGTTCCTCGGCGTGACCGAGGACTGCGGGCGGTTCCTGCACGAGCGGCTGCCGGACCAGCTCCCGATGGACGACGCCGGCTGGGACGAGATCGCCCTGCGGGTCGTGCGGGAGCAGCGCGAGGCGAAGAGGTTCGTGCCGGGTCTCGGCCACCATGTGCACAAGGACGGCGATCCCCGCACCCGCCGGCTCTACGCGATCGCCCGCGAGGAGGACCTGGTCGGGCCGCACCTGGAGCTGTTCGCCGCGATCGGCCGCGTCCACCCGCAGGTCCTGGGCCGGACCCTGCCGCTCAACGGCGCCGGCGTCTGCGGCGCCGCGCTGGCCGACCTGGGCCTGCCGATGGAGCTGCTGCGCGGGTTCGCCCTGCTCGCCCGCACCGCCGGGCTCATCGGCCAGCTCGCGGAGGAGCTGCGGCACCCCGTGGGCAACGACATCTTCCTGTCCGTCGACCTCCACAACAGGCCGGTCGACCCGGACCCCTACCGACCGTCCTGACGGTGCGGGACCTGTGACGAACGCGGGAGGCAGCGATGAAGCTGGTCACCGAGGAGAACATCACCGACCTCGCGGTGGAGCGCTGGTCCACGGCCCGCGACCCTCGCACCCGTGAGGTGCTCACGGCGCTGGTCCGGCACCTGCACGACTTCGCCCGCGAGGTCCGGCTGACCGAGGCCGAGTGGATGGCCGCGATGCAGTGGCTGACCGCGACCGGCCAGATCAGCGACGAGAAGCGCGAGGAGTTCATCCTCGCCTCGGACGTGCTGGGCCTGTCGATGCTCGTCGTGCAGATGAACAACCGGCTCGACCCCAGTGCGACCCCGGCGACGGTGCTCGGCCCGTTCCACATCGACGGCTCGCCGGAGCTGGACTTCGGCGGCGACATGTCCGACGGGCTGCCCGGCACCCCGCTCTACATCAGCGGCAGCGTCACCGCGCTCGACGGGACCCCGGTCGGCGGCGCCGTGCTCGACGTCTGGCAGTCCGACGCGGACGGCGTGTACGAGGCCCAGTTGCCCGAGATCGACGAGGCGCGGCTGCGGGCCAAGTACACGACCCGCGCCGACGGCTCCTACTGCCTGCGGACCATCGCCCCGAAGGGCTACGCCATCCCGATGGACGGCCCGGTGGGTGACCTCATCGGGCGGACGGAGATCAGCCACTTCCGGCCCGCGCACGTGCACTTCCTCCTCGCCGTCGACGGCTACGCGCCGCTGATCACGCACCTGTTCGAGGAGGGCGCGGAGTTCCTGGACAGCGACGTCGTGTTCGGCACCAAGCAGGAGCTCGTGGTGGCGTTCGAGGAGCGCGAGCCCGGACCGACGCCCGACGGCGGCAAGTCCGACGTGCCCTGGCTCGAGGCCCGGTACGACTTCCGCCTGCAGCCCGCATGAGCGCAGCTTGCGGAGCGAACCTGGACACCGACCCGTGCGCGCCGCCCTGATCCCCGAGCCCGGCCGGCCGCCCGTGGTCGCGGACCGCGAGCCGCCGGAGCCCGGGCCCGGCGAGGTCCTCGTCGAGGTCCTGGCCGCCCCGATCACCCCGCTCGACGTGCTCTGCGCCTCCGGCCGCTCGTACTTCGGCGTGCCGCGCACCCCGTACGTGCCCGGTGTGCAGGGCGTCGGCACGCTCGACGGCCGCACGGTGTGGTTCCCGACCCCGGCCGGCATGGCACCGGGCGACGGCAGCATGGCCGCGGTCGCGTGCGTCCCCGAGGCCGACCTCGTCCCGCTGCCCGCGGGCGTCGACCCCGTCCGGCTGGCCGCGCTCGGGCTGTCCGCCGTGGCCGCGCACCGCGCGCTGCTGAGCACCGGCGGCCTGAGGCCCGGCGAGACCGTGATCGTGCTGGGCGCCGGCGGCGTGGTCGGCCAGGTCGCCGTGCAGCTCGCCCGGCTCGCCGGGGCCGCCCGGGTCGTCGCGGGTGCCCGGTCGGCCGCCGCTCGGGAGCGCGCCTCCGCCGCCGGCGCCGACGCCGTGGTCGCGTTGGACACGGACGACGTCGCCGAGCTGGCGGGCCGGTTCACCGAGGCCGCCGGCGGCCCCGCCCACCTGGTCCTCGACCCGCTCTACGGGGTGCCGGCCGCCGCCGCGGCGCAGGCGCTCGGGCCCGGCGGACGGCTGGTCAACCTCGGCAGCTCCGCCGGGGACACCTTCCCGGTCGACTCCTCGACGCTGCGCAGCCGCTCGCTGCGGGTGCTCGGCTACACCAACAACGCCCTGACCAGGGAGGAGCGCGCCGAGTCGGTCGCCCACCTCGCCGGGCAGGAGCTGACCGTCGCCCACGAGACCGTCCCGCTCGCGGACGCCGGCGCGGCCTGGGAGCGCCAGGCCGCGGGCGCCGCGCAGGGCCGGATCGTCCTCGTCGTCTGAGTTCCTGGAGGAGCCCGTGTCGCCGTCGCTTCCGCTGCTGCCCACCTCCCTGGTCGGCAGCTACGCCCAGCCCGAATGGTTGATCGACCGCGCCCGGCTGGCCGGCCGCTTCCCGCCCCGGGTCCGTGCCCGCGAGCTCTGGCGGATCCCGCCGGAGCACCTCGCCGAGGCCCAGGACGACGCGACCCGGGTCGCGATCCGGGAGCAGGAGGAGGCCGGGCTGGACATCGTCACCGACGGGGAGATCCGGCGGGAGAGCTACTCCAACCACTTCGCCACCGCGCTCGACGGCGTCGACGTCGACAACCCCGGCACGGCGCTCGACCGCAGCGGGCACCCCAACCCGGTGCCGCGGATCGTCGGGCCGATCTCCCGCCCGCGGCCCGTGCAGGTCGACGACCTGCGCTTCCTCAAGGCGCACACCGACCGCACGGTGAAGATGACGGTGCCGGGCCCCTTCACGATGTCCCAGCAGGCGCAGAACGACCACTATCCGGACCTCGAGTCCGCAGCGATGGGCTACGCCGCCGCCGTGAACGACGAGATCCGGGACCTGTTCGCGGCCGGTGCCGACGTCGTCCAGATCGACGAGCCCTACCTGCAGGCCCGCCCGGACGCCGCCCGCGCCTACGGGCTGGCCGCGCTCAACGCCGCGCTCGAGGGGATCACCGGCACCACCGTCGTGCACCTCTGCTTCGGCTACGCCGCGATCATCCACGAGCGCCCCGAGGGGTACTCGTTCCTGCCGGAGCTGGCCGGCTGCACCGCCGACCAGATCTCCATCGAGACCGCGCAGTCCGGGCTGGACCTCGGGGTGCTCGCCGACCTCAAGGACAAGACGATCCTCCTCGGCGTGATCGACCTGTCCGACCACGCCGTGGAGTCCGTCGAGACCGTGGCGGCGCGGACGCGGCGCGCCTTCGACCGGCTCCCGGCCGAGCAGATCGTCATCGCCACGGACTGCGGGATGAAGTACCTGCCGCGCGACTCGGCGGTCGGGAAGATGCGGGCGATGGCGGGCGCCGCGGCCCTGCTCCGGGAGGAGCTCGCGTGACCGGACTCAGCCGAGCGAGTCGCGCCAGGCGATCCACTCCTTGAGCAGGGAGAGGTCGTGGTCCGGCCCGCCCACGCCCACGGTGAACAGCGAGACCCCGACGTCGAGGAGCTCCTGCGCGGCCTCCGACGGCGGCTTCTGCACGCCGCAGGACCGCGCGATCTCGCCCGGGTCCCGGCCGATGTCGCGGCAGTGCCCGTCGAGCACGGCGCACTTGTGCCGCACGGTGTCGGCGTCGCCGAAGCCGTGCCAGATCGCGGCGTGCTCGGCGGTGTAGCGAAGCGTCTTCTTCTCCCCGCCGCCGCCGATGAGGATCGGGATGTCGCGGGTCGGGGCGGGGTTGAGCCTCGACCAGCGGTCGCGGATGCGGGGCAGGGCCGCGCCGAGGTCGTCGAGCCGCCGGCCGGCCGTCTTGAAGTCGTAGCCGTACTCGGCGTAGTCCTTCTCGAACCAGCCCGATCCGATGCCGAGGATGAGCCGGCCCTGCGAGATGTGGTCGACGGTGCGGGCCATGTCGGCCAGCAGCTCGGGGTTGCGGTAGCTGTTGCAGGTCACGAGGGCGCCGATCTCGACGCGGCTCGTGGTCTCCGCCCAGGCCCCGAGCATGGTCCAGCACTCGAAGTGCTTGCCGTCGGGGTCGCCGTAGAGCGGGAAGAAGTGGTCCCAGTTGAAGACGACGTCGGCGCCGGCCTCCTCGGCGGCGAGCAGCGTGTCACGGATGCGGCCGTAGTCGGCGTGCTGGGGCTGCAGCTGCAGCCCGATGCGGACGGGAGCGGTCATGCCGCCATCGTGCTCCCGATCATGCGGTCGGACATCCCGGGGCCGACGGCTGCTCGGCCGATGAGTTCCGGGGCAGGGCGCGGTCCACCGCCCGTCGACCCGAGGAGGCACACCATGATCAGCGGCATCCACACCGTGGCGCTCACCGTGCGGGACCAGGACCGGGCGCTGGAGTTCTACGTCGGCGCGCTCGGCCTCGAGAAGCGGAGGGACGCCCCCTTCGGCGAGGGCCGCTGGATCGAGGTCGCCCCGGCCGGCTCGGCGACGTCGATCGCACTGGTCGCCGGCGAGCCCGCGCCGGGCGGCCTGGGCACCGCGGTCCGGCTCGCCAGCCCCGACGCCGATGCGGCCCACGCCGAGCTGCGCGAGCGCGGCGTCGACGTCGATCCCGAGGTGCTGCGCATGGGCGAGTACGCCCCGCCCATGTTCACGCTGCGCGACCCGGACGGGAACGTGCTCGTGGTGGTCGAGATCACCCAGTAGCGGTCAGGACTGACTGTTACTGTCCGGGCGTCCCCAGCGCAGAGGAGGAGCCCGTGAGCGAGCAGGACGCCCTCGCCGGCCGCACCATCCTGATGTCCGGCGGCAGCCGCGGCATCGGGCTGGCCATCGCCGTCGCCGCCGGCCGGCGCGGCGCCAACGTCGTCATCCTGGCCAAGACCGACCAGCCCGACCCGCGCCTGCCCGGCACGGTGCACACCGCCGTCGCCGAGATCGAGCAGGCCGGCGGGCAGGCGCTCGCCGTGGTCGGCGACGTCCGCAAGGAGGAGGACGTCGAGCGCGCCGCGGCACAGGCCGTCGAGCGGTTCGGCGGGATCGACGTCGTGGTCAACAACGCCTCGGCGCTGAACCTCACCGGCACCGAGGAGCTCAGCGTCAAGCGCTACGACCTGATGCAGCAGATCAACTCGCGCGGCACGTTCCTGCTGTTCAAGGCCGCCCTGCCGCACCTGCGCAAGTCCGACCGGGCGCGCGTGCTCACGCTGTCTCCGCCGGTCACGATGGCACCGCACTGGCTCGGGAAGTTCCCGGCCTACGCGCTGTCCAAGTTCGGGATGACGATCCTGACCCTGGGCTGGGCGGCCGAGTTCGCCGACGCCGGCATCGCCGCGAACTGCCTCTGGCCCGAGACCGCGATCAAGACCGCGGCCGTGCAGAACCTGCTCGGCGGCACCGACACCGTGGACCGCTCGCGCGACCCGGAGATCATGGCCGACGCCGCCATGGCCGTGCTGTCCCTGCCGCAGGAGCGCAGCGGCGAGACCATCATCGACGTGCAGATCCTGCGCGAGACCGGGGTCACCGACTTCACCCGCTACGGCGGCGGCGACGACCCCGAGCTCGACTTCTTCGTCGACGAGCTCAGCGCGGCGTCCGAGTAGGGCACGGCGAGGTAGGGCACCGCGAGGTAGGGCACTGCGAGGTAGGGCACTGCGAGTAGGAGCCTGCGCGGAGGGGCTTCTGAGTAGGGCGGGAGTACTTCGGCGGACGCGTCCGGCGGGCCGGCCTCCCTAGCGTCGAGGCGTCCCACCCACCTCGTCGAAGAGGAACGCCATGGACCCCATCCGCGCGGCCCGCGCCGGCGCCGTGCTCTGCGTCGTCGGCGCCCTGGGCGCCGTCCTGTTCTCCGCCGCCCTGCTCGCCGGCTTCGCGCCGGCGGACGAGTCGCCCTACCTGCTCCCGATCTACGTCGCGACGCTCGCCGGGGTGGTCGCGCTGGCCCTCACCGGAGCGGCGGCGGGCGGGACGGGCCGGGTCGGCGTCGCCCTCGCGATCGTCGGCCTGCTCGGTTTCATCGCCGCCGAGGCCGCCTCGCCGGGCCCGACCGGCGACGCCCTGTACGCCGTCGTGCCCCTGCTGACAGCGCTCGGGATGCTGCTCGCCGGCGCCGCGGTGCTGCGCTCGGGGCGGTGGAGCGGGTGGCACCGCGTCGTGCCCCTGCTCGTCGGCGCGTGGATCGTCGTCGTCGCCGTGCCCGTGATCATCCTGACCGGCGGCCCGGGCCCGGGCGCCCCGGCCGCGGTGACCGCCCTCGGCGTCTGGCACCTGCTGTGGGCCGCGCTGGGCGCCGCGGTGCTCGCCGAGACCCGTACCGGGGAGCGCGTACCGGCCTGACGCTTGCCCGGGCCGGTCACCCGGACGACACTGCTCCCGGTCGCGCCGCGGGCGCGGAGGGGGTGCGGGAGCGGTGCCGTCCGGGCTGGTGGGTCGCGACCGCGAGCTGGCCGCGCTGACCGGCATGCTCGCGGCCGCGCTCACCGGCGACCCCCGGCTCGTGCTCTGCGGCGGCGAGCCCGGAATCGGCCGGACTCGGCTCGCCACGGAGCTCGCGGCGCGGGCCGCCGCAGACCGCGTCCCGGTCGCATGGGGTGCGGGCGCCGGGCCGGACGTCGCGCCGCCGTTCCTGCCCTGGCGCCAGGTCCTGCGCGGGCTCCCCGGTCCCGCCCCACCGGCCGGCGGGTCCGACCTCGCCCCGCTGACCGACGGGGTGGCGGCCGTCGAGGAGGAGGACCGGTTCCGGCTGTTCGACACCGTCGTCCGGGTGCTGCACGCGGCGGCGGAGCCGGCCGGGCTCCTCGTCGTGCTCGACGACGTCCACCGGGCCGATCCCGCGTCGCTGCGGCTCCTGCACCACGTGGCCGCGCAGCTGCGCGGCGGCCGGTTGCTGCTCGTCGCCACCCACGACGACACCGCCGGACCGGCGTCCCTGCCCAGCGGGCCGGCGGTCGACCGCCTCGCGCTCCGCCGGCTCCCGCCGCAGGCCGTCGCGGTGCAGCTCGCGGATGTCGTCGGGGCCGCGGTGCCCGTCGATCAAGCCGAGCGGGTGCACGAGCTCAGTGCCGGAAATCCCTTCCTCGCCGCCGAGCTGGGCCGCGACCTCGCCGAGGGACGCCCGATCGGCGTCCCGGTCGGCGTGCGCGAGGCCGTCGGGCGGTGGCTGGGCCGGCTCTCCCCCCGGTGCCGCCACGAGCTGCGCATCGCGGCGGTGCTCGGCCCGTGCGTCGACCTCGTCGTCCTCGCCGCCGTCGTCGGCCGGCCGCTGCTGGAGTGCCTGGACCCGATCGACGAGGCGGCGGACGCCGGCCTGCTCGAACCGGGCGACGCGCCCGGCCGGTACCGGTTCGTCCACCCCCTCGTCCGGGACGCCGTCGAGGCCGGCCTCCCGGGCGGCGAGCGGGTCCGGCTGCACCGGGCCGCCGTCGACGCGATCCTGCGCCACGCCGGCGACCGGGTCGATCCCCACCTCGCGGACCTCGCCCGGCACTGGGCGGCCGCGGCCGTGGCCGGCGAGCGGGCCGAGGCGTCGGCGTGGATCGAGCGGGCGGCCGCTGCCGCCGTGCGCACGCTCGCGTTCGAGGAGGGCGCCCGGCTCTACCGGCTCGCACTCGACGTCGGCGACGCCGCGGTCGACGCCGTGACGCGCCACCGCCTCCTGACCGGCCTGGCCGCGGCCCGGTTCCGCGCCGCGGATCCGGCCGGGGCGGTGGCGGCGGCCGGCGAGGCGATCGCCGTGGCCCACGGGCCGGACCGGCCCCGGCTGGTCGCCGACGCGGTGCTCACCCTGGGCTGCACCAACGACCAGGGCCTCGACCGCACCGTGCGCGCGCTGTGCGAGGAGGCGCTCGCCGGGGCCGTCACGGGACCCCGCCGGGCCCGGCTGCTCGCCCTTCTCACCGAGACCGACATGTACCTCGAGGACGTCGCGCAGGCCGACTCGGCCAGCCGCGAGGCGCTCGCCGCCGCCGAGGGCTGCGGGGACGCGTCCGCGCTGGTGGCGGCGCTGCGGGCCCGGCAGCTGGCGCGCAGCGGGCCCGACGGCGTCGAGGAGCGGACCGTCCTGGCGCAGCGCCTGCTCGCCGCGACGACGGCGCGGGACGAGGCCCGGCTGTGGGCGCACCTGTGGCTCATCGATGCCCTCGTCGAGCGCGGCGAGCTGTTCGACGCCGCCGCCGAGCTGGACCGCCTGGAGTGGGTGGCCGGGCGGTACGGCGGGGCGACCGCGCGGTGGCACGTGCTGAAGGTCAAGGCGATGCTGGCCCAGGCCCACGGCCGGCTCGCCGAGGCGGCCCGGCTGGGCGCGGAGGCCTTCGCCGCCGCTCCGGGGAACGGGACGGGCGGCGCCGTGGGATCGCGGCTCGCGCTGCTCACCGCCGTGGACCACCACGCCGGCACCGCGACCGCGCTCGAGGCGCTCGCCGCGGCCGGCGGTCCCCTCGCCGCCGGCTCGGGCTACCGCATCACCTTCACCCTGGGTCCCGCGCTGATGCTCACGGACGCCGGGCGGCTGCCCGAGGCCGGCGCGCTGTACCGGTCGCTCGGCCCGCCCGCGGGCTGGCGCCCGGCCCCGTTCTTCCTGCTGACGGTCCTTTCGGCCGGCGTCGCCGTGGCCGGCGCCCAGGGCGCGGCCGCCGACGTCGCCGCCCTGCGCGGACTGCTGCTGCCCCACCGTGGGCGGCACGTCGGCTCCGGCGCCGGCGTCGCGCACTACGGCGGGCCCGTCACGCTCCATCTGGGCTCGGCCGCCGCACGCCTCGGCGAGCTCGACACGGCCGTCGACGAGCTGCGGTCGGCGCTGGCGACCTGCCGCACCGGCGGCGCCGCGGGGTACGCCGTGGAGGCGCAGACGGAGCTCGCGGCCGTGCTCGCGCGCCGCGGACGCACCGACGACCTGGGCGAGGCGGCAACGCTGGTCGCCGAGGGGCGTACCGCGGCGGAGGGCCTGGGCATGCCCGGGTTCGCGGCCCGGCTCGCCGCCCTCGACGAGCGGCTGCGCCGCGCCCCGGCCGCCCTGCTGACCGCGCGCGAGCGGGAGGTCGCGGCATGCGTCGCGCGCGGGATGAGCAACCCGCAGATCGCCGCCGCGCTCGTCGTCTCCGAGCGCACCGCGCAGAACCACGTCCAGCACATCCTCACCAAGCTCGGGTTCTCCCGCCGCAGCCAGATCGCGGTGTGGGCGGTGCACAACCTCGGCACCCGGACCTGAGTAGGCGGCGGAGTATTTCGGCGGACGCGGGGGCCGGGCCCGCCCGCCTAGCGTCGACGCGTCCGGACGTCCCGAGCCACGGGGAGGCCGTCATGGCGTTCGCCACCATCACCGCGATCCCGGCCGGGACGCTGGCCGGGTACCGGGAGATCGCCGCGCTCGTCGCCGGCGCCGGCCGGCCGGACGGGTTGCTCGTGCAGGTCGCGGGCGAGTCGGAGCAGGGCCTGCAGATCGTGTCGGTCTGGGAGTCGGGCGTGCAGCACGACCGGTTCGTCGCGGAGCGGCTGCACCCGGCCCTGCGCCGGGCCGGGCTGCCCGCGGACCCGGGCCCGCGGCACGTGGAGTTCGAGGTCGGCGAGCTCGGCATCGCGGCGGCGCTCGCGCCGTCGGGCTCGTGAGCGCCGCAGCGGCCGTCCGCCCCGCAGGGGGTCGGGACGGGCGGTCGCCGGTGCTGGTCGGCGCGGTGTCCGGGCTGGCCTGGGCCGCTGCCCTGCGCGCGTTCATGGTCGAGGTCGCGGGCCCGGCGTCGACGTTCGGCTGGATCGGGACGTTCGAGGGGATCCTGCTGCCCGGCGCGGTCGCCGGCGGCCTGCTCGGCTGGGCCGAGCACCTGCGGCGCACCGGCCGCCACCACCCGTGGCTCGCCGCCGCACCACTGGTCTTCGTGCTCTTCAGTCCCTGGGTCGTCGTCTCGATGTTCGTCGACGGTGGTCTGGGCGGGGGTGCCCTCGCGGTCCCGTTGTTCGGCATGGCCGGCGGCTACGCGCTGGCCGGGCGCGGCTCCCGTCCGGCGCGGTGGGCGGCCGGGGCGTTCGCCCTCGTCCCGGTCCCGACGTGGCTGGTCGCGGCGTCGGCGGCCGGGCTCGGACCGCCACTGGGCAGCGCACGCGGCGCGTGGACGGCGGTGCTCTTCCTGTCCCTGCTCGCAGTGCTCTCGCTCGGGTGTGCGCTCCCGCATCGCGGCCCTCCGGACCCGTCCCGGCCGGCGTGGCGGCTGGTGGTGGCCGGTGCGGTGTGCGGTCTGGCGTGGGGCGCCGGCATGCGGGGGTTCATGGCGGCCGTCGCCGAGCCGGTGTCGACCGTCAGCTGGTTCGGGACCTTCGGCGTGATCCTGCCCGCCGCCACGATCGTCGGTGGCCTGTTCGGGCTGGCCGAACACCGGCGGCGCACGGGCGGGCGCGCTCGGTGGCGCCGGCTCGCGCTGTCGCCGCTGGTGTTCGGGGTCGACCCGGGCGCGCTGGTCCTGGTGCTGCCCGCGATGGCGGGCGGCTACGCACTGTCCGGACGGGGGTCCCGGCGCGGCCGGTGGTCGACCGGGTCGGCCGCACTCCTGCCCGTCCCGGCCTACCTGCTCGTGGTGCACCTGCTCGACGACATCGGGTCGCTGCTCACCCCGCACGGCGCGTGGGCCTCGGTCCTGCTGTTCTCGTGCTATGCGGTCCTGGTCGTCGCGTGCGCGATCCCGCACCGGGCCGTCGGGCCGGGCACCGGCCCGGCCAGGACCGCCGTGCCGGCCATCGGCGCGGTGCCGGGCGATCCGGGCGAGGGCTCCTAGAAGCCGATCGGCAGGCCCGCGTAGTTCTCGGCGAGGCCCATCCGTCCGGCTTCGCTGGCCGCGACCCAGCGCAGCTGCGAGAGCTGCAGCTGGGCGTCGAACGGGTCGCCGGACCGGTGCAGCATCGTCGTCATCCACCAGGAGAAGTGGGTGCAGCGCCAGACCCGGCGCAGGGCCGTGTCGGAGTAGGCGTCGGCGAGCGCGGGGTCCTTGTCGCGCAGCAGCGCCGCCAGGGCCGGGGCGAGCAGCGCGACGTCGGCCACGGCGAGGTTCAGCCCCTTCGCGCCGGTGGGCGGCACGATGTGGGCGGCGTCGCCAGCGAGGAAGAGGCGGCCGTGCCGCATGGGCTGCTGCACGAAGCTGCGCATCGGCAGCACGGACTTCTCGGTGACGGGGCCGGGGGTCAGCGTCCACCCGTCCTGGCCGTGGCCGAGGCGGGTGGCGAGTGCGTCCCAGATCCGGTCGTCGGACCACTCGTCGATGTCGGTGCCGTTCGGAACCTGCAGGTAGAGCCGGGAGACGTGCTCCGAACGCATGGAGTGCAGCGCGAAGCCGTCCGGGTGCCAGGCGTAGATCAGCTCGTCGGTCGACGGCGCGACGTCGGCGAGGATGCCCAGCCAGGAGTACGGGTAGACGCGCTCCCAGGTCTGCTTGACCGAGTCCGGCACGGCGGCGCGGGAGGGGCCGAAGGAGCCGTCGCAGCCCACGACCACGTCGGCGTCGATACGCTCGGCGGTGCCGTCCGGGCCGGTGAAGGTGACGTACGGCTGCTCGGTCTCCAGGTCGTGCACCGCGGTGTCGGTGACCTCGTAGCGGATCTCCTGGCCTGCGGCCTCGCGCGCCTTCCCGAGGTCCTTGGTCACCTCGGTCTGCCCGTAGACGGTGACGCTGCGGCCGACGAGGTCCACGAAGTCGAGGTGGTGGCGCTCGCCCGGCCACTGCAGGTAGATGCCGCGGTGCTCGTCGCCCTCCCGGGCGAGCCGCTCCCCCAGCCCCACCTCGTGCAGCAGCTGCACGGTGGAGTGCTCCAGGATGCCCGCGCGGATCCGCGCCTCGACGTACTCGCGGGAACGGGTCTCGACGATCACGGACTCGACGCCCGCGCGGTCGAGCAGGTGGGACAGCAGGAGCCCGGCGGGGCCGGCGCCGACGATGGCGACCTGGGTACGCATGGGAGGAGTGTGTCCGCCCGGCCGCCCGGCGCCTAGCGTCGGCTTTCACTCAGTGGAAAGCGAACGGCCGATGCCGGCCGCCGCGACCTGCAGTGCGGCCACCAGCCGGGCCCGGCCGCGCCGCAGGTCGGGCACGACGAGCCCGAGCGCGGCCACGACCTCGCCGTCCGCTCCCCGTCGGACCGGGACCGCGACGGAGCAGGCGCCGGGGCTCATCTCCTCAACGGTCTGCGCGAACCCCTCGCGGTGCACCCGGCGCAGCTGCTCGCGCAGCCGGCCGGGCTGGGTGATCGTGTACGGCGTGACGCGCGAGAGGTCGGCGAGGACTGTCCGCAACACGTCGTCCGGGGCGTGGGCGAGCAGCACCTTGCCGACGCCGGTGGTGTGCAGCGGGAGCCGCCCGCCGACCCGGCTGACCACGGGCACCGTCGTGCGGCCGGAGAGCCGGTCCAGGTAGAGCACCTCGGTGCCGGCACGCTCGGCGAGATGCACGGTCGCGTGGGTCGCGGCGTAGAGGTCGTGCAGGAAGGGCGCGGCGACCTGCCGCAGCTCCGCCTGCACGGGCGCGAGCAGCCCCAGGTCCCACACCCGTCGTCCGACGACGTACCGGTCGCCCCGCCGCTCCAGCCCGCCCAGCCCGACGAGCTCCCCCGCCAGCCGGTGCGCCGTCGCCAGCGGGAGTCCGGCCCGCTCGGCCAGCGCGGTCAACGACAAGGTCCGGTGCTCGGCGTCGAAAGCCCCGAGCAGCGCGAACACCCGTGACGCCACACTCGCCCCCGGAGTCGACAGGTTGCCCGCCACCCTCCGATCCTCCCACTCAGCGGAAACTTTGCCGCGAGTCGGGAGTTCCGGCACCGCGAGTCGGGAGCTCCGGCACCGCGAGTCGCGAGCTCCGGCACCGCGAGTCGCGCCCGCGACAAGTGGCACCACAAGTCGACGGCAGGTGAGGCTTAAGCGGGGTGACGGAGGGTGGCGACACACCCCGAGGAGGAGACGTCATGACCGCCCCACCCACCACCCCCGACCTGCTGGGCATGCGCCTGGCGCACCGCATCATGCGCGGCGACCTGCACCGGCTGACCGCCGTCGCGCAGCGCCTGGCCGCCGGCGAGCCCTGCGACGGCCGCCGCGCGAAGGCCCTCACCCGCTGGGTGGCGACGCTGGCCGACGAGATCCACCACCACCACACCGTCGAGGACGAGCTGACCTGGCCGCTGATCGAGCACAGCGCCGGCACCGCCGTCGACCTCACCGTGCTGTCCGACGACCACCGCGCCCTCGACCCCCTGCTCGACCGCCTGCGCCGCGCGGCCGCCGGCTTCCTCGACGCCCCGATCTACCCCGAGCGCGCCGCGGTCCTCGCCGACGCCCTCGCCCGCGTGCGCGACGAGCTCGACGAGCACATCGAGAACGAGGAGGCCGAGCTCTTCCCGGTGATCGAGCGGTACGTCGCGGCCGCGGACTGGCAGGAGATGGAGAAGGCCATCCGCAAGGGCGGCCCGCCGATGGGTTTCGTCCTGCCCCGGATCGCCGAGGTCACCACGCCGGACGAGCTGGCCGCGATCAAGGCGGAGGCCGGCCCGGTGCTCGTGCTCCTGCTCGCCCTGCTCCGCCCCCGCCACGCCCGCCGCGTCAGCCTCGTCTTCGGCACCCCGTGAGTGCTGACTGCCCCTAGAGGGGCACTTGCCACTCACGACATCGGTTGACCTGCGGAAACCCGGTCGAGTTCGGCGAGCGACGCGGCCGCCCGCGCCTCCCAGTGGGGCGAGCCGAGCCGGCGCGCGATCGCACCGGCGCGCTCGAAGTGGGCTCGCCGCTCGTCGACCGGCCTTCCCAGCACTCCGCCGAGCTCGCCGAGGTGCTGCGCGACGGGGCCGAGCGTGACCGTCCCGCTGCCGAGCCCGGCCAGCTGGTCGGCCCACGGCCCGAGCTCGGCCAGGCAGGCGGCCGCGGCCTCCCGGTCGCCGAGCGCGACCGCGACCTCGGCGCGCAGCCCCATGAACAGCAGCCAGTAGTAGGTGCGCGGCGGGTGCAGGTCGGGCCGCCAGAGGGCGCGGGCCTCGTCGACCCGCCCGGCGGCGACCAGTGCGCGGGCGGTCGGGTCGGTGATGGCGATGGGGATCCGGGCCTGCAGCGCCGCGAAGGCCGGGGCCAGCTCGGCGAGCCTGCCCTGCGCGTGCCGGACCCCGAACAGCCCGAAGAGGCCGAGGGTGTCGGCGTTGATCGCGCCGACGGACTCCATGGCGGCCTGCACCGTCGCGTACCCCTGCTCGGCCCGCGCGAAGTCCCCGGCGACGACGGCGCGCAGCGCGGCGAAGATCGCCGCCCACGCGAGCGTCACGCCGAGCTGGCCGCCGGAGGCCGCGGCGATCGCGGCGTCGGCGTGCCGCTGCGCCCCGTCGAGGTCGAACCGCTCGCAGGCGATCATGAAGAGCAGGTGGTGGCCCTCGGAGCGGTACCCCGCCAGCCCGGCCCGCTCCGCGGTCCCCAGCAGCTCGCGCCCCACCCCCTCGAGCTCGTGCCGGAGGTCGGGGCCCAGCGCGGCGAAGGAGCGGGCGTTGAGCACCCGGCACCGCAGCAGCGGGTCGCCGAGGCCGGTCGACAGGTCCATGGCCTCGGCGGTCAGCCGGCGGACCCGGACGTCGTCGTGGGACTCCAGCTCGAACGTCAGCGCGACGAGCAGCCGGCACCGCGTCGCCGGGTCGAGGCCGGGCTCGGCGAGGGCCCCGTCGAGCAGGCCGACGAGCTCCGCGTCGACGGCGACGTCCTGCCGGATCGTCCACGAGACCGGCGCGTCGTAGCTGGTCAACGCCGCGACCAGGGACGCGGTGCCGCGCGCACGGTCGACCGCGGCACGGCGGGCACCGACGGCCGCGGCCACCTGGCCGGCGTGTGCCAGCGCGGAGACGTGCCCGCAACGCAGGGCGACCTCGTGGTCGACGCCGACGCCCGCCGGGCCGGCCAGGTCGATCGCGGCCGCCCAGAGCCGCGCCGCGTCCCGGTGCGCCCCGAAGCCCGCGGCCTCGTGCGCCGCCGCCTCGACGTGCCGCACCGCGACGGCCGCCGGCACGGCCGGGCCCGCCTCGAGCGCGTGCCGGGCGAGGGCCGCGGGATCACCGGAGCCGGCCTCGACCGCGGTCAGCGCCGCCGCGTGCAGGCGGGTGCGCCGGAGCCGTGGCAGGTCGGCGTCGAGGGTGTCCCGGACGAGGGCGTGCGCGAACCGGACCCGGCCGGGTGCGGGCTCGGTCAGCAGGCCCGCGAGCACGCCCAGCTCGAGCGCGTCGAGCACGCCGTCCTCCGAACCACCCGCTGCGCCGGCCAACCGGACCAGGGTGTCGATGTCGACCTCCCGGCCGAGCACCGCAGCCTGGCCCAGCACGGTCCGGGCGGGCGCAGGGAGCCGCGCGACCCGGCGGCGCAGGACGTCCCGCACCCCGGCCGGGATCGCGTCAACTGCGGCCCCGGTGCCCTCGACCGCGATCAGCCGGGCGGTCTCGCGGACGAAGAGCGGGTTGCCGTCCGTGCGCTCGGTGACCAGGGCGACCGTGTGCTCGTCGGGATCGGCGACGCCCTGCCGGGCCAGCAGCGCGCGCACCTCCGGCCCGGTCAATCCGGCCAGCGCGATACGGTCGGCGACCGGCCCGGCGAGGGCGGCCAGCGTGGCGGCGAGGTCCGGGCCGACCTCGGTCGGCCGCAGCGTCGCGACGACGAGTACGGGCGCCGCGCCGAGCCCGCCGACGACCGCGCGGAGCAGCTGCAGCGTCTCGTCCTCGGCCCGGTGCAGGTCGTCGAGCACGAGCAGCACCGGCCCGCCCGCCGCGGCGCCTCCGACCAGCTCGACGACGGCCCGGGACAACCAGAACGTCTCGCCGACCTCCTCCCGCCCGGGCCCGGCGGCCCGCAGCGGGGCGAGCCGCGCGGCGAGCTCGTCGGGCACCGGTGCGGCCCGGGCCAGCTCCTCGACCAGCTCGGTCCAGGCCCAGCCGGGCGGGGCGCCGTCGACCTCCGGGCACCGGCCGAGCGCGGTCGTCCACCCCGGGAGGCCCGCCCGGAACGCCTCGACCAGGGCGGACTTGCCGCCACCCGCGTCGGCCTCCACGAGCACGACGGCCACCCCGAACCGGGCGCGCTCGGCCGCGGCGCGCAACCGCTCCAGTTCGGCGGCCCGCCCCACGATGGCCGGTCCGGGCTCCGGCGCGACGGCGCGGGGCGCGCCGGGGTGCGGCGCGACGGGGTGCTCGGCGTGGGTGAGGACGTCCTGCTCCACCGCCCGCAGCTCCGGCCCCGGGTCGACGCCCAGCTCCTCGGCCAGCCGCGTGCGCGCGGCCGCGAGCACCGCGAGCGCGTCCGCCTGGCGGCCGGTGCGGTAGAGGGCGAGCGCGAGCAGCCGCACCGCGTTCTCGCGCAGGGGATGGTCGCGCAGCAGGAGCTCGAGATCGGGCACGACGTCGGAGGCCCGGCCCCGCGCGAGCCGGGCCTCGGCGAGCCGTTCGGTCGCGACGAGCCGCAGCTCGCCCAGCCGCGCGGCCTCCGGTGCGGCCCAGCGTTCGTCGGCGAACTCGGCGAGGGCGGGTCCCGACCAGGAGCGCAGCGCCTCGGCCAGCAGCTCCTCCGCCCGGTCCGGCGGGGCGACCGCGGCGGCGTCGAGCAGGGCGCCCACGCGCCGGGAGTCCAGGCCGTCGGCGGGCAGCCGCAGCGCGTACCCCGGCGGCTCGCTGACCAGCACCGTCGCCGGCGTGCGGGGCCGCCGGTCCGGTTCGAGCACCCGCCGCAGGTGCGAGACGTGGACCTGCAGGGCGCCGAGCGCGCGGGGTGGCGGCTCGCCGCGCCACAGGTCGTCGACGAGCAGGTCGGTGGAGACCACCTCGCCGCCCGCCACGGCGAGCCGGGCCAGCACCGCGCGCTGCCGCGGCCCGCCCAGGTCGACGGGCACGCCGGCGACCTCGGCCCGGACCGGGCCGAGCACCGCGACCCGGACCACCACGGCGTCAGTCAACCCGATCTTCGCGCGCCCGCCCAGATCGGGCGGGCAAAACAGTCGGTCGTGCCGGGAAACCCGGCCGCGGCCGACTACCCTCCCGGGCATGGCCGCACCGACCCCGCGTCGCACCCAGGGCGAGCGGCGGGCCAGCAGCCACGCGCTCATCCTCGACGCCGCCGTGCGCAGCCTGATGGAGGACGGCTACTCCGGCGCCACCACCGTGACCATCCAGGAGCGCGCCGGGGTCTCCCGCGGGCGGCTGCTGCACCACTTCCCCTCCCGGACCGCGCTGCTCGTCGCCGCCGCCCAGCACCTCGCCGTCGAGCGGATCACGGACATGGAGAGCTGGCCGCACGCCACCGCGAGCGGCGCCGAGCGCATCGACCGGGCGGTCGAGCTGCTCTGGGAGACCTTCCGCCAGCCCTACTTCTGGGCCGCGATGGAGCTGTGGACGGCCGCCCGCACGGACGAGACCCTGCGCGCCGAGCTGCTGCCGGAGGAGCGGCGGCTGGGCCTGGCGATCCAGCACGTGGTCGCGGCGCTGTTCGGGCCGGTCCACTCCACCCACCCGGCGTTCGACGACGTCCGGGAGCTGATGTTCACCAGCATGCGCGGCGTGGCGCTGACCTACGCGATCGACCCGCGCGACCCCACCACGGACCCGCACCTGGACCTGTGGAAGCGGCTCGCGCGGCAGATGCTCACCGACGGTCGAACCTGACCGGTACCCGCGAGAGGACACCATGGAGTTCGAGACGCTCACCGTGGAGGCGAAGGACGGCGTCGCGCAGCTGCGGCTCGACCGGCCCGCCCAGGCCAACGCGCTGAACCGGACGCTCTGGTCGGAGCTGCGCACGGCCGTCGACGCGCTCGACGCCGACCCGACCGTCCGCGTGGTGGTGATCGCGGGCAACGGGAAGCACTTCTGCGCCGGCATCGACCTCGAGATGCTCGGCAGCCTGCGCGCCGGCGCGGACTGCGCGGGACGGGCGGCCGAGGCCCTGCGCCGCACGATCCTCGACCTGCAGGACGTGATCACCAGCGTCGAGCGGTGCCGGGTGCCGGTGATCGCGGCCGTGCACGGGGCGTGCGTCGGCGCCGGGATGGACCTCGCCACCGCCTGCGACCTGCGGTACAGCACCGAGGACGCGCGATTCGTGGTCAAGGAGATCGACATGGCCGTGGTGGCCGACGTCGGCGTCCTGCAGCGGCTGCCGCGGATCGTCGGCGAGGGCGTGACCCGCGAGCTCGCCTACACCGGCCGGACCGTCAGCGGCGGCGAGGCGCTCGGCCTGCGGCTGGTCAACGGCGTGTACCCCGATGCCGAGGCGCTCGCCACCGGGGTCGCCGAGCTGGCCGCGTCGCTCGCCGCCAAGCCGCCGCTCGCCCTGCGCGGCACCAAGCACGCGATCACCTACGCCCGCGACCACACCGTGGCCGACGCGCTGGACCAGGTCGCCACCTGGAACGCGGGCACGCTGATCTCGGCCGACCTCGACGAGGCCCTGGCCGCCGCGAAGGAGCGCCGCCCCGCCGTCTACCGCGACTAGAGCGCGGCCTCCTCGGCCGAACAGGTGATCGCGGTTGAGTGTCAAACGACCGTTTGGCAGTGTCGGGCCCACACCGAGGGAGGTGGGAACATGCCGCGGATCACGCCGCTGCCCGTCGACGAGTCCGGCAACGCGGTCACCAACAGCGTCCTGGCCAGGACGATGGGCCGGCGCCCCGAGATCCTGAAGGCCTTCGCCCGGCTCGACGCGGCGACCCGGTTCCACGGGCTGCTGCCGGGGTCGCTCAAGGAGGCGCTGCGCCGGGCCACCGCGGGTGAGATCGGGTGCGAGTACTGCGCGTCGTTGGACACCGGCGACCGTCCCGGCGCCACCGACCGGCGCGAGTCGCTCGCCGTGGCCTTCGCCCAGCTCATCGCGCAGGACCCCGCCGGGATCACCGACGCCCAGTTCGACGTCCTGCGCGAGGAGTTCACCGAGGACGAGATCGTGGAGCTGGTCGCGTTCGTCTGCCTGGTCGGGGTGGCCGGCCAGATGTTCGGCGCGGTCATGGGGCTGGAGGCGGCCGATCCCGCGGAGGCGGCCGAGTACCAGCGGGTGATCTCCGGCCGTGGGTGACCGGCTGCGCGGCCTCGCCGTCGTGGTCACCGGGGCCGGGTCGGGGATCGGCCGGGCGGCCGCCGAGGCCTTCGCCGCGGAGGGGGCGGACCTCGTCCTCGCCGATCGCGACGCCGACGCCGTCGAGCAGGTCGCCAAGGAGACCGGCGGCCTCGCCGTGGCCACGGACGTCACGGACGAGGCCCAGGTTGCCGCGATGGCCGCGGCGGCCGTCGACGCCTTCGGCCGGATCCACGGCCTCTACGCGAACGCCGGGATCGACGGCGCAGGGCGCGCCCACGAGCTCACCCACGCGCGGTGGTCCCGGGTGCTCGACGTGAACCTCACCGGCACCTGGCTCACCATCCGCGCGGTGCTCCCCGCCATGCTCGCCGCGGGCGGCGGCTCGATCGTCACACAGGCCAGCACCGCGGCCCTCACGGGCGTACCGGACCTGGCTGCCTACAGCGCGGCCAAGGGCGGCGTGACCGCCCTGACCAGGCAGATCGCCGTCGACTACGGCCGCGAGGGGATCCGGGCCAACGCGTTGTGCCCCGGTACCGTCTGGACCCCGCTGGTGGAGCGCACGTACGCCGGGCGCGGCGGGGACGCCACGTTCGGCTCGATGGACGCGATGCGGGAGCGGGCGGCGCGCGGCTACCCGCTGGGCCGCCTGGGCACCCCCGCCGAGATCGCCGCCTTCGCCCTGTTCCTGCTCTCCCCCGAGTCGTCCTGAATCAGTGGCGGTGTCTTCGCCGCGGACGGCGGCTACACCGCGCGCTGAACACCCCTGAGAGGAGCGACGTCGTGACCGACGACCCGCTGCGCCCGCTGTACACCTACCTCGACCGCGTCGACGCCGGGGACGTCGACGCCGTCGGCGCCCTGTTCACCGAGGACGGCGTCTACGACATCCTCAACACCGAGCACCGCGGACCGGCGGACATCGTGCGGTACCTGCGGACCGCCCTGTCCGCCTGGGAGCGGACCAGCCACCACGCGAGCAACCCGTTGGTGGACGTCGCCGGCGACACCGCCCGGATCTCCGCGAGCCTCTACGCGTACCACTCCGCCGGCGAGGCCGTCTGGCACTTCTGGGGTCGCTACACCCAGCGCCTCGTCCGCCGCGGCGACGGCTGGGCCATCGCCCACATGGCGCTGATCGGGATCGCGTCGGACCCGCCGGGCGATCCGGCGCAGTTCACCGGGCACCCCGACCGCCGGCCCGTCGAGGCGCCGTGACCCCGCCGCAACGGGATCGTCGCTGGTCGGCCGTGGTCGTGAGTGGCAACTGCCCCTCTAGGGGCAGTTGCCGCTCACGGGTCACGCGAAGTGGACGTACTCGTAGTCGAAGGGCTGGCCGTTGATGCCGTTGGTCGGCGGGGCGATCCAGCCGGCGATCTTGCCGGGCTCGTAGACCGGGCGCATCAGGTTCTGCACGTGCGCTTTGTCGCCGGCGCTGGGCAGCCAGGAGTCCTCCTTGGCCTTCCACGCGTCCTCGCCGACGACCTCGCCCGAGGGCGTGACGTTGTGCTCGGAGAACAGCCCGACCTGCCGGTTGAAGCCGACGTGCGGCAGGTACAGCGACTCGTCGAAGCCGTTCTTGGCCAGGATGCGGTTCCAGCGCTTGAGGCCGGACTGACAGTCCTTGACGTACTCGTTGCGCAGGTCGAGGTTGAGCGCGAGCAGCGCGGAGACCTCGTCGGTGGTCATCCGCCCGTCCTTGACGGTGTCGATGGTGAAGGCGTCCTCGGTGAGCCGGTGGTCGTCCTTGCGGCGCTCCTCCTGCCAGCGGCCCTTCAGGCCGGCGGTGAAGTAGTTGGCCGCGTTCGTGGACTGCTCGGAGCCGAACAGGTCCAGCGACACCGAGTAGTGGAAGTTGATGTACTTCTGGATCACGTCCAGCGGGATGCCGCCGTGCGGGGCGACGTCGGCGGTGTCGTGCTCGCGCATCAGCTCGCAGGTCCGCGTGACCACCCGGTCGATGCCGGTGGTGCCCACGAACATGTGGTGCGCCTCCTCCTTCAACATGAACTCGCAGGTGCGCGAGAGCGGGTCGAAGGCGGACTCCTTCAGCGTGCCGAGCTGGTACTTCCCGTCCCGGTCGGTGAAGTACGTGAACATGTAGAAGGACAGCCAGTCCGGCGTCTCCTCGTTGAACGCCCCGAGGATGCGCGGGCTGTCGACGTCGCCGGAGTTGCGCTGCAGCAGCGCCTCGGCCTCCTCGCGGCCGTTGCGGCCGAAGTAGGCGTGCAGCAGGTACACCATCGCCCAAAGGTGCCGGCCCTCCTCCACGTTGACCTGGAAGAGGTTGCGCAGGTCGTAGAGCGACGGGGCGGTCTCGCCCAGGCGGCGCTGCTGCTCCACCGAGGCCGGCTCGGTGTCGCCCTGGATCACGATCAGCCGCTGCAGGTCGGCGCGGTACTCACCGGGCACCTGCTGCCAGACCGGCTCGCCCTTCTGCTCGCCGAAGGCGATCCGCCGGTCGTCGCCGCGCTCGGCGAGGAACACGCCCCACCGGTACTCCTCCATGGCGACGTGCCCGAACTGCGCCCAGCCCTCCTTGCCGACGTCGACCGCCGTGCGCAGGTAGACGTCCTGCGTCGGGACCGCCGGGCCCATCGTCTTCCACCAGTTGAGGAAGTTCGGCTGCCACGACTCCAGCGCACGCTGCAGCTTGCGGTCGCTCGCGAGGTCGACGTTGTTGGGGATCTTCTCGGAGTAGTCGATGCTCATGTGCTCACACCCGCTTGCGATCGAATTCGGCCTTGCGTCCCGTGCCGTAGCGGCGCAGCGCCCCCTCCGGACCGGAGGCGTTGGGCCGCACGAAGATCCAGTTCTGCCAGGCGGTCAGCCGCCCGAAGATGCGCGTCTCCATCGTCTCCGGGCCGACGAACCGGTGGTTGGCCTCCATGCCGGTCAGCGCGTCCGGGGACAGCGACGCCCGCTCCTCCAGCATGATCCGGATCTCGTCGTCCCAGTCGATGTCGTCCGGCGCGTCGGTGACCAGGCCCAGTTCGAGGGCCTCGCGGGCCTCGATCCGCCGGTCGGTCTCCTGCCGCAGCTTGGCGACGTGGTCGTCGTCGCCCCAGAACCTGCTGGCGAGCCGGGACAGGCCGTTCCCCATCGGGAAGGCGCCGAAGTTGCCGGCCGACAACATGATCTGGGCCTCGTCGCCCTGCTCGGAGTCGTCCTCGTCGAGGGTCCCGTCGAGCATGTACTGCCGGTCGCAGGCCAGGGCCAGCTCCAGCAGCGCGCCGGCGAAACAGGAGCCGGGCTCGATCAGCGCGATCAGCGACCGCGAGGTCACGTCGAGCCGCTTGAGCACCCGCTTGAAGTAGTGCCGGATCTCGTTGACCAGCCAGTCGTCCTTCGAGTGCTCGGCGATGAGCCGTTCGAAGGCCAGCGCGTCCTCGACCTCGCCGCGCGTGCGGACCAGCCACGTGCCCAGCTCGAGCTCGTTGGCGCGCAGCCGCAGGATCAGGTCGTCGAGCTCGCGGGTCATGGCCAGCGGCCAGAACGCCTCGCCCAGCTCGTGCACCCGCTCCAGGGACTCCGGCACCCCGCCGTCCGGCCCGGACACGGTGATCTCCACGAGGCCGCGGGCGCGGTCGAACTCGGCCTTGACGTGCCGGTAAGCGATCCCGTCCGCCGTCACGTCGGGCTCCAGCGGGGGCAGCGCGACACCCTGCGCGTCCGTCGGCCGGGACGACGCGGCGGCGGCCTCCCGCGCCCGCTCGGCCACCGTCTCGGCCCACACCCGCTTCGGGATCGTCTCGTCGACGAGCTTCCACTCCACGGCCTGCTTGCCGCGGATCCCCTCGGCGCGGGTGGCGAACACGTCCGCCCGGTCCTTGCGCACCTTGCGCTTGTCCGTGACCCGGGTCAGCCCGCCGGTGCCGGGCAGCACGCCCAGCAGCGGGACCTCGGGCAGCGAGACGGCGGAGGAGTTGTCGTCGATCAGCAGGATCTCGTCGCAGGCCAGGGCGAGCTCGTAGCCGCCGCCGGCCGCGGTGCCGTTGACCGCCGCGATCCAGGTCTGGCCGGAGTTCTCGGTGGCGTCCTCGATGCCGTTGCGGGTCTCGTTGGTGAACTTGCAGAAGTTCACCTTCCACGGGTGCGAGCTCTGCGCCAGCATCCGGATGTTGGCGCCCGCGCAGAAGTTCTTGTCCTTCGCGCTGGTCACGACCACGGCCCGCACGCCGGGGTGCTCGAACCGCAGCCGCTGGGTGGCGTCGTAGAGCTCGATGTCCACGCCCAGGTCGTACGAGTTCATCTTCAGCTCGTAGCCCGGCACGATGCCCGCCGTCTCGTCGACGTCGAGGGTCAGCGTGGCCACCTCGCCGTCGACCTCGAGCCGCCAGTGCCGGTACGCGTCGGGCGACGTGGCGAAGGAGACCTCGGGTACCTGCTCCTCGCCGGACGGGTCGCTCACTCCGGGCCTCCTGTCGTCGCTGCCAGGTCGGGAAGGGATACCTCGTGC
Organism: Pseudonocardia halophobica; assembly: GCF_027922425.1. Lineage (GTDB taxonomy): Bacteria > Actinomycetota > Actinomycetes > Mycobacteriales > Pseudonocardiaceae > Pseudonocardia > Pseudonocardia halophobica. The sequence goes on from NZ_BSFQ01000009.1 coordinate 205,721, forward strand.
GGTGGTACCCGACACTCTACAACGCTGAGGCTGAGCGTCAACGATCTGTGGAACGTCCGAACGAGCGGCGACACCGCCTTCGGCGTCGACGGGCTCTGCGCCGGTCGCCGCGACCCCGTCGCACCACACGTGGTCGAATGGAGGCCGTGGGTGACGAGCGCGCACAGGCCGGCCCGGAGCAGCTCCCGGCGCCGGAGGCCCTCCTCGCCGCGCCGGGGTACGTCGCGCGGCGGTTGCACAGCGCCTACACCGCGGCCTGGCAGCGCCACGTCGACCCGCTCCTCACCGGCCCGCAGTTCGCGGTGCTGACCGCGGTCGACGCCTACCCCGGCGTCGAGCAGGGGTCGCTGGCCCGGGCCGTCGCGCTCGACCGGTCCACGATGGCGAGCATCGTGCGCCGACTCGAGGACCGCGGACTGATCACACGGGTCACGCCGCCCGAGGACGGGCGCAAGCGGCTGCTGCACCTCACCGAGACGGGCTCGACCACCCTGCAGCAGGCCTACGACAAGGCTCGGGCGCTCGACAAGCTGCTGATGCGCGGCATCGAGCACGCCGAGGAGACCGCGCTGCTCACCCGGCTCAACGGCATCGCCGAGCACTGGGAGTCCCTGGTCGACGACTGATCCGCGAGTCGGGGTCTGGGCTCCCGCGAGTCGGGGCCTGAGCTTCGCGAGCCCACACTTCCCGCATCGCGGGCCGGGAGCTGGCGACCCGCCGAAACCCACAGCGCGACCCGCCGGAACCCACAGCGCGACCCGCCGGAACCCACAGCGCGACCCGCGGAGGCCCACGGCGCGACCCGCAGGTGTTGCCGACCCGTGTTTCCCGGTTTCTGACGCGTTACAGCTTGCGTGACCCCTTGCGCTCCGGGATCGTCAGTGTTCGGATTATCTCAACGGGCGGCGCACGGCATCGCCCTGAGCTGCCGGATCACGGCGGCACCGGCGGGGACGGCGCACCGTCCAGAATGGATCTCACCCGGGAGGGCACGTGGCCAGCCAGTCGTTCACGGTCACCGTCGTCGGCGGCGGGCTCGGTGGTCTCACCACCGCGCTCGCGCTACGTCGGCGGGGGCTGCGCACGGTCGTCCTCGAGCAGGCGGCCCAGCTCGGCGAGGTGGGCGCGGGCATCCAGACCGCGCCCAACGCCAGCCGCATCCTGTTCGGGCTGGGCCTGCGGAAGAAGATGCAGGCCATCCGCACCGCGCCCACCGACCAGGTGCGCCGGCGCTGGCAGGACGGCAGCATCATCGCCTCGCTGCCGCTGGGCGAGCGGGTGGTGCGCGAGTACGGCGCGCCGTACTGGCACTACCACCGAGCCGACCTGCACCGGATCCTGCTCGACGCGTGCCTGGACCCCGAGGGCCCGGGCCCGGCGACCGAGGTCCACACCGACTCGGGCGTCGCGGAGGTGGACCGCACGGACCCGGCCCGCCCCGTCGCCGTCACGGCGGACGGCCGGCGCTTCGCCGGCGACGTCCTGGTCGGCGCGGACGGCATCCGCTCGCGGGTCCGCGACGCCGCCGGCTTCGACGACACGCTCGTCTTCTCCGGGGAGATGTGCTACCGCGCGCTGATCCCCGGCGACAAGATCGCGGCCGACCCCGCGACCCGCTTCCTGCTCGACCGCTTCCACTCCACGATCTGGTACGGGCCCGAGCGGCACCTCGTGCACTACTTCGTCCGCGGCGGGGAACATCTCAACGTGGTCGCGGTCGTCCCGAACACGCTCGACACCACCGACGCCTGGACGCTCCCGGCGACGGCGGACGAGCTCGTCGACGCCTTCCCCGGCTGGGACGACCGGGTCGCGGCCATGCTCTCCAAGGCCGAGGGGGACGCGTCGAAGTGGGCGCTGTTCCGCCGCCGGCGCGACCCGGTGTGGGTCGACGGCCGGGTCGCCCTGCTCGGCGACGCCTGCCACGCGATGCTGCCCTACCAGGCCCAGGGCGCGTCGCAGGCGATGGAGGACGCCGCCGTCCTGGCCGAGGAGCTCGGCGCCGTGACCCGCGACGGCATCGACGCGGCACTGATCCGCTACGTCAACCGCCGGGCCACGCACGCCGGCATGGTCCAGGACGCCTCCCTCGAGAACATGCGCTTCTACCACCTGCCCGACGGCCCGGAGCAGCGCGGACGCGACGCGCAGCTGGCCGACTTCCGGGGTGAGTCGGACGTCTCGTACGACTGGCTCTGGGGCGGTTCGCCGCTGAACGACCCCGACACCGAGTCCCACTCCTACCCGTTCGCCCGCTGACCGCACCCCACCGGAACCGGAGCACATCATGCGTACAGGCGACCAGGTCGTCCAGGACCTCCCGTGGAAGTGGGGGGTGCAGGGAAGGATCTTCGTCATCGGCGGTCTCGGGTACATGTTCGACGCCTGGGACGTCTCCCTGAACGGCTTCCTCACCCCGCTGCTCGGCACCGAGTTCGGGCTCTCCACCGGCCAGCGCGGCCTCGTCGCGACGGCCAACCTGATCGGCATGGCGGTCGGCGCCATCGCCTGGGGCACGATCGCCGACCGGATGGGCCGCAAGAAGGCCTTCTCGATCACCCTGATGATCTTCGCGCTGTTCTCCGTGCTGGGCGCGCTGTCGCCGAGCTGGGAGGTCTTCCTGGTGCTGCGCTTCCTGGCCGGCGTCGGGCTGGGCGGCTGCATCCCGGTGGACTACGCGATCGTCAGCGAGTTCTCGCCGAAGAAGCAGCGCGGCCGGGTGCTGGCCGCGATGGACGGCTGGTGGCCGATCGGGACCACGCTCGCCGGCGTCACGGCGACGTTCCTCGTGCCCGTCGGCGGCAACTGGCGCTGGATGCTCGCGCTGATGGTGCTGCCCGCGATCCTGCTGTTCTGGGTGCGCCGCGGCGTGCCGGAGTCGCCGCTCTACCTGGCCCGGACCGGCCGCGAGGCCGAGGCCCGCGCCGTGATCGACGACATGGTCCGGCGCACCGGCGCCACGCCCGAGCCGTACGAGATCCCGGCCGTGGTGCCGGAGGCCGCCGCGTCGCGCAAGAAGGGCCTGACGGCCGCGTTCGACCAGCTCCGCCTGGTGTGGGCCTACAACCCGGTCGTCACCGGCGTGGCCTGGGCCCTGTTCATCTCGGTCATGGTCGTCTACTACGCGGCGCTGTCCTGGATGCCGTCGATCCTGCGGGCGCAGGGCATGGGCGAGGTCGCGGCCTTCGGCTCCACGACCGTCATGAACGCGGTGGGCATCCTGGGTGTGATCACCTCCGTGCTGCTCGTCGAGGTGGTCGGCCGCAAGTGGGTGATCGGCGTCGCCGCCCCGCTCGCCGCCGTCGCGCTGCTGGTCTTCTCGCTGGTCCTGGGCTCGTCGACGGCCGCCATCGCGATGATCGCGGTGTTCGGGTTCTTCGCCCTCGTGGTCATCCCGGTGATGTACGCCTACGTCTCCGAGCTCTACCCGACCGAGCTGCGGGCCAGCGGCTTCGGCTGGGCCTCGTCGATGAGCCGCGCGGTCACCGGCTTCGTGCCGCTGATCTTCGGCAGCGTGCTCTGGCCGATCCTGGGCCTCCCACTGACCTTCGCGCTGATGGCGGTCGTGGTGCTCGGTGCCGTGATCTACATGGCGGTCGGCGCGCCGGAGACCAAGGGCCGCGAGCTCGACCGGATCACCGGGTCCGAGGAGGTCACCGGGGCCGAGGCGCCGGCCTCGGACGCCTCGCCGGCCACCGGGGCCGTCCGCTCGTGAAGCCCGCCGCCTTCGAGTACCACCGCGCCCGCTCCGTGGCGGGCGCGGTGGGGCTCCTCACCGAGCTCGGCGACGACGCCAAGGTCGTCGCCGGGGGCCAGAGCCTGGTCGCGATGATGAACTTCCGGCTGGCCCGCCCCGAGCACCTGGTCGACATCACGCACATCGACGGGCTCTCCGGGATCCGGCGGGAGGGCGACACCCTGCGGATCGGGGCGCTCACCACGCACCGCGCCGTCGAGAAGGCGGAGCTCGGGGACTTCGGCGTGCTGTCCCGGGCGATGCGCTGGGTGGGGCACCTGCCGATCCGCACCCGCGGCACGGTGGGCGGCAGCATCGCGCACGCCGACGCCACCGCGGAGTGGTGCCTGCTCGCCGTCCTGCTGGAGGCCCGGATCGTCGCCGAGGGCCCGGCCGGCCGCCGGGAGATCCCGGCCGGGGAGTTCTTCCTGGGCCCCTTCACCACCGCCCTGGAGCCCGACGAGCTGATCGTCGAGCTCGTGTTCCCCCGCCCCGCCCCCCGGGCCGCGCTGACCGAGTACGCCGACCGCAAGGGCGACTTCGCCCTGGTCGCGGCGGCCGTCGACCTGGACGCCGACCGGGTGGTGCTGGGCGGCGTCGGTCCCACCCCCGTGAGTGCCGACTGCCCCTCTAGCGGCACTTCGCACTCACGACCCCCGGTGAGCTGGGCCGATGCGGTCGCCGGCTCCCTTGAGCTGCGCGACGAGCCGGGGATCAGCGCGCACTACCGCCGGGGACTGGTCCGCACGCTCGTCGAACGCGCCTGCGAGGAGGCCTCCTGTGGCTGCTGAACCGCCCCCGAGAGATCCACACCTTCGCCGCGACGGCGCCTGGGTCGGCGCCTCGGTCCCGCGCCGCGAGGACCCGCGGCTGCTGGCCGGCCGCGGCCGGTTCGTCGACGACATCACCCTGCCCGGCATGCTGCACGCCCAGTTCGTCCGCAGCACCGAGGCCCACGCCGACCTGCTCGCCGTCGACCTCGACGAGGTCCGCGCGACACCAGGCGTGGTCGCCGCCTACACCGCGGCGGACCTGGACCTGGCCGACATCACGGCGGAGCTCGACCGCCCGCCGCACGAGTTCGTGCCCACCGCCATGCCGGTCCTGGCCCGCGGGAAGGTCCGGTACGTCGGCGAGCCGATCGCGGTCGTCGTCGCGAAGGACCCGTACGCGGCCGAGGACGGCGTCGAGGCGGCCGTCGTGGAGTACGCGCCGCTCGAGCCGGTGGTGACCGATCTCGGGGCCCTGGCGGAGGACGCCCCACTGGTGCACGCCGAGGCCCCGCGCAACACGCTGGTCGACGTCTCGCTCTTCGCCACCGAGGGCATCGACGACGTGTTCGCCTCGGCTCCCGTGGTCGTCGAGGTCCGGAGCAAGACCGGCCGGCAGAACGCGCTCCCGCTGGAGACCCGCGGCGTCGTCGCCGACTGGGACGACCGGGACGAGCAGCTGCGTGTGCAGACCTGCTCGCAGGTGCCCCACCAGGTGCGGACGGTGCTGGCGCGGTGCGTCGGGCTGGACGAGAAGCAGGTCCGGGTGACCGTGCCGGACATGGGCGGCGGGTTCGGGCAGAAGTGCGTGGTCGGGCGCGAGGAGATCGCCGCCGCGGCCGCGGCGCTGCGCCTGCGCCGGCCCGTCAAGTGGATCGAGGACCGGCGCGACGCGCTCACCGCCGCCTTCCTCGCCCGCGAGCAGCGCTACACCGTCCGCGCGGCCTTCTCCGCCGACGGCGAGATCCTCGGCCTGGACGCGGACGTCGTCTGCGACATGGGCGCCTACTCCTGCTACCCGTTCACGGCCGGTATCGAGCCGCTGATGGCGTCGGCCGAGATGCCGAGCGTCTACCGCGTGCCGGCCTATCGAGTGCGTGGTCGGGCGGTCACCACGAACAAGGCGCCGACCGCGCCCTACCGCGGGGTGAGCCGGCCGCAGTACGTGATGGTGGTCGAGCGGATCTTCGAGAAGGCCGCCCGGGCGCTCGGGATGGACGCCGTGGAGCTGCGGCGCCGCAACGTGATCACCGTCTTCCCGTACACGGGCGTCAACAACATCACCTACGACCCGGGCTCCTACCTGGAGTCGCTCGACCTCTGCGAGGCGACGTTGCGCGAGGAGGGCTGGTTCTCCCGTCGCTCGGACGACAACAAGGTGATCGGGATCGGCTTCGCCTGCTTCTCCGAGCGGACGGGCTACGGTTCCGGCGCCTTCGCGCAGCGGAAGATGCAGGTCGTGCCGGGCTTCGACCTCTCCGAGATCCGGATGGACCTCAACGGCACGGTCTCCGTCACCACGGGCACGCTGTCGCACGGGCAGAGCCACGAGACCACGATGGCGCAGATCGTCGCCGACCGGCTCGGCGTCCCGTACGACCGCGTGAAGATCGTCCAGGGTGACACGGACCGGATCACCTACGGCTGGGGCTCGTTCGCCTCACGGTCGATCACCATCGGCGGCAGTGCCGTCGCGGCCGCGTCGGTGAAGCTCGGCGACCAGCTGCGGGAGATCGCGGCGCACCTCCTCTCCGGCGATCCGGAGGCGGCGGTGCTGGAGGACGGCGGCGTCCGGGTCGGCTCGTCCTGGCTGTCGTACGCGGACATCGCGGACGTGGCCTACTTGAAGGCGCACCTGCTGCCCAAGGGCGTCGGGCCCGGGCTGTCGGCCACGGCGAGCTTCGACGTCGGCGGCGACGGGACCTTCTCCAACGCGACGCACGGCTGCGTCGTCGAGCTGGACCCGGGCACCGGCGGCGTCGAGATCCTGCGGTACGTCTGCGTCGAGGACTGCGGGGTGGCGATCCATCCCCAGGTCGTCGAGGGGCAGGCGCGGGGCGGGATCGCGCAGGGCATCGCCGGGGCGTTGTTCGAGGAGGTCCGGTACGACGACGCCGGCCAGCCGCTCGCCCCGAGCTTCATGGAGTACAAGGTCCCGACCGCGATGGAGATCCCGGACGTGCGGATCGAGCACCTCGAGACGCCGTGCGCGTTCACCGAGAACGGAGCCAAGGGCGCGGGCGAGGGCGGCACGATCGGCGCGCCGGCCGCGGTGCTCAACGCCGTCAACGACGCCCTGCGGCACACCGGCGTCGAGCTCGACGACACCCCGATCCCCCGCGAGGCGATCTTCCGCGCATTGGAGACGTCATGATCCAGCTGATGGAGCTCACCGTGAACGGGGAGCGGCACGACCTCGCGATCGAGCCGCGCCGCACCCTGGTCGACGTCCTGCGCCACGACCTGGGACTCACCGGCACGCACGTCGGCTGCGAGCACGGGATCTGCGGGGCCTGCACGGTGCTGGTCGACGGCGCGCCGGCCCGGGCCTGCCTGATCTTCGCGGCGCAGGTGGAGGGCGCGGAGATCCGCACGGTGGAGTCGCTATCGCCGGAGGGCGAGCTGAACGACCTCCAGCAGTGCTTCTCCGAGCACCACGGGCTGCAGTGCGGCTTCTGCACCCCCGGAATGCTCATGCTGGCCGAGGGCTACCTCGCCGAGGAGCCGGAACCCACGACCGAGGAGATCCGCGAGGTCGTCGCCTCGAACCTCTGTCGCTGCACCGGCTACCAGACGATCGTGGAGGCGATCGACGACTGCGCCTCCCGCCGCCGGGCGGCGTTCCAGGAGCAACTCGCCGGGAGCAGGGTATGAGTCTGCACGGGTCCGAGACGGACGCGACCTACGACCGGGCCGGCTTCGGCGCGCCCGTGCGTCGCGGCGAGCGGCCCGCGATCGTCGTCGTGGACCTGACGAAGGGGTTCACCGACCCCGCATACCCGACGGGAGCGGACCTGACCGACGTCGTCGCGGCGACGTCGCGGCTGGTCACGGCTGCTGCCTCGGTGGAGGTCCCCGTCGTCTACACGACGATCGGGTACACGCCCGCCGAGATGGAGACCGTGGTCTGGCTGGACAAGGCGCCGGGGATGCGGGCGCTGGCCGTCGGGTCGGAGGCGGTGGAGATCGACGCGCGGTTGCCGTACAGCGACGCCGACCACCTGATCATGAAGAAGGGCGCGTCCGGGTTCTTCGGCACCGGGTTGGCGGCGCTGCTGGCGTCGCTCAAGGCGGACACCGTGATCGTCTGCGGCGCCACGACCAGCGGGTGCGTGCGTGCCACGGCGGTGGACGCGCTGCAGTCCGGTTATCCGGTGCTGGTCCCGCGGGAGTGCGTGGGCGACCGGGCCTCCGGTCCCGCCGAGGCGAACCTCTTCGACATCCAGGCGAAGTACGGGGACGTCATCTCGCTCGACGACGCCCTGGCGTACGTGGGAGGACTCAAGTGACCCGTGTCGTGCGGCAGGACGCGCTGGCCGACCTGGCGGACGTCCCCGCGACGTCCCGGTGGGTGCGCAACGGATCCCTCCGGCTGCACCTGCTCGACTACGGCGGCTCCGGCGTGCCGATCGTGATCGTCCCGGGCATCACGAGCCCGGCGATCACGATGGACTTCGTGGCGCGGGCGCTCGTCGGCCTGGGCCGGCCCGTCGTCGTCGACGTCCGGGGGCGCGGGCTGTCCGACTCCGGGGACTCGTACACGCTCGCGGACTACGCCTCGGACACCCTCGCCGTGCTCGACGGGCTGGACGACCCGGTCGTCGTCGGGCACTCGATGGGCGCGCGGATCGTGGCCGCGACGGCGGTGCGCCGGCCCCTGCGCGGCACGGTCCTGGTCGACCCGCCGATGAGCGGGCCGGGTCGCGGGCCGTACCCGACGACGTTGGAGGCCTTCCTCGGCCAGCTCGACGAGGCCGTGCGCGGGACGACGGCGGACGAGGTCGCACGCTCATGGCCACGCTGGCCGCGGCGGGAGCAGGAGCTGCGGGCGCGGTGGCTGTCGAGCTGCTCGCGCACGGCGATCGCGGAGACCCACCGGGGCTTCGAGACCGAGGACTTCTTCGACGTCTGGCCGTCGGTCCCGGCCCCGACGACGTTGCTGTACGGCGCCGACTCCCCCGTCGTCACGGCGGAGGGGGCCAAGGAGGCGGAGGCGACCAACCCCGCCGCCTCGCTCGTCGAGATCCCGGACGCCGGGCACATGGTGTTCTGGGACAACCCGGACGCCGCCCTGCGACTCCTCCGGGAAGCCCTCCACCCCCTCACCTGACCCGAGTTCCGCGAGTCGGGAGTTCCGGCACCGCGAGTCGGGACTTCCGGCACCGTGAGTCGGGAGCTCTGGCACCGCGAGTCGGCAGTTCCGGCACCGCGAGTCGGGAGCTCCGGCACCGCGAGTCGGGAGCTCCGGGTCACCGAACTACGCAGGTCGGGAAGTGTCCGCCCGGGAATAGGGATGCGCCTCGCCGGGCCCGGTGCCTAGCGTGATCACGCCCTGCTCCCCGAGACCACGGACCGCACGATGACCACCGACGCCCGTATCCGCCGCGTCCTGACCAACTGCTCGAAGGGCGAGGCCGGCCGGCTGACCCTGCCGCCCGACGTCCGTGAGCTCGACCTCGACACGTTGGACGACGTCGTCGGCTGGCGGGACGCGAAGGCCCCCGACCGCGCGGTGCTGCTGGTCCCGGGCGCCGACGAGCCGATCGCGGTCATGCTCCGCGCCGCGTCGAACGCCGTCGGCGCGACCGCGATGTGCGCGCTGTGCCGCACCACCCACAGCGCGGGCGGCACGACACTCTTCACCGCCGCGCGCCGCGGGGGCAAGGGCCGCAACGGGAACACGGTCGGGACGTACGTCTGCGCCGACCTCGGCTGCCGTCACCACGTCCGGGTCGAGAAGGCGACGGCGGCGCTGCGGCCCGCGCCGGGGCTGACCGTCGACGAGCGCCGTGCCGGCCTGCGAGAACGGGCCTCGGCGTTCGTCGAGGAGGTCACGCGCTGATCCTTCCCGCCGCCGAGCGGGGGGCTCAGGGTCGGATGATCACGAGATTCCGGGCCCTCGACTCCTGGTGATCATGGCGCGAAGGGGAAGGTTGCGACCGGCTCCCACGGCCCGCCGCGATAGCGCCACAGACCGAGCGCGACGACGGCGGTGCGCTCGGGCGGGTCGCCGGACAGCGCGGCGTGGAGGTCCCGGGCCTGCTCCGGCTGCACCTTGTTCTGCACGGTCACGTGCAGCTCGCGCTTCCCGCGATCCTGGCGGGTCAGCCACGGGCCGAACGCCCGCGCGAGATCGGCGCGCAGGGCGAGCAGCCCGGGCGCGTCGACCCGGAAGGCCACGCCGCGACCGAGCAGTCGCGGATCACAGACGACGGCCTCCGGCGGCTCCCGCCGAACCGCGTCGGTCAGGGCCGCAGCGACCGGTGTCTCGTGCTCGCCGGGCAGCGCGTGGAAGAGCGTGACGTGGGCGTCGAGATGGTTCCGTTCGGGAGGGAAGTGTCTGCGCCGCAACGTGTTCAGCCGGGACTGCGCCGGCTCGTCGAGCACGGCCGTGACGACGAGCGGGTCCACGTCCCCACCCTGCCCGCTCCTCCGCCGGTCCGCGCGTCGGCGGGGTCGCGCCCTCCCGACATGTGCATCTCGATGACCCGAGACTCCCGACTCGCGGTGCCGCAGCTCCCGACTCGCGGTGCTGGAAGTCCCGACTCGCGGTGCTGGAAGTCCCGACTCGCGGGGGCCACAGCTCCCGACTCGCCGGGGGCGCCAGCGCGACTCGCGAAAATTCGTCGCCGTCCACCCTCGGGTGGAGATCCGAGGTCCCACCCGCAGGTGGACGCCCGGAAGCCCGGCCGTGCCTAGCGTCGTCGGCATGTTTGGAGGACCGATGCGCCGGGCCGATCTCCTGCTCGGGATCGTCGCCCCGATCGCCGCGTACTGGGTGCTCACCGCGCTCGGGGCGTCCGACCTGACCGCGCTGGCCTGGGGCGCACTGTTCCCGCTGGTCGGCGTGCTGGTCGGGATCGCGCGCGAGCGGCGGGTCGACGTGCTCGCCGCCCTCTCGCTCGGTGCGATCGCCGCAAGCGTGGCCGGCGCGCTGCTCCTGCACAGCGCGACGTTCCTGCTGGTCAAGGAGTCGCTCATGACCGGGGTGATCGGGTTGGGGTTCCTCGGCTCGCTGCTCGCGCGGCGCCCCCTGCCCGTCCTGCTCCTGCGCGGCCGGCCCGGGGCGGCCGAGGTCATCGAGGCCCGGTGGGTGGATCCAGGGTTCCGTCGCGCGCTCCGGGGGATCACGATCGTGTGGGGGTGCGCGCTGCTCGCCGAGGCGGGCCTGCGCGTGGTCCTGGCCCTGTTCGTACCACCGGGGGTGCTGATGGTCGTCTCGCCGCTGCTCGCGGCCGCCGTACTCGGCCCGGTCGCACTGTGGACCGCCCGCCGGCGGGCCGCCCTGCGCCGCACGCCGGTCCCCGTTCCCGCCTGACGACCCGCCCCGAGGAGTTTCAATGACCGTGTCAAGCCGCGTTGGCTGCGGGGGCCGGTGCCTCGGTGGTGAAGCGGCGGTTGTCACGGAGCAGCGCCCAGACG
>NZ_BSFQ01000010.1 GCF_027922425.1 Pseudonocardia halophobica
GATCCCCCGGGGCGGCCCGCCGCGGATCCCCCGGGGCGGCCCGCCGCGGATCCCCCGGGGCGGCCCGCCGCGGATCCCCCGGGGCGGCCCGCCGCCGTGCCGCCCGAGGGGGTCCGCCGGTCGCCGGGTGTACCGGGGACGGCGTCGTCGAAGAGGGGTGCCGGTCGCCGATCGAGGTCGGGGACCGGGGGTCGGGTGCCGCCCGAGGGCGGGTCGGGCTCCTCGCGCCGGTGCGCGGAGACAGGGGTGCTGGCCTCGGAGTCCGGTCGTGTCACTGCGCCTCGGCAGCGACGGGAGCGGACGACGGGACAGCTCCGACCACGGGGGGCAGGTGGGGAAGCCAGGCCGTCAACATGAGCGCCGATGCTACCGGCGGGTTCGCGGCGTCCCCCGTGCGGCCGAGCGCGACCGGGTGTGCTGCGCGGGACGAACCGGACGTCCCGGGACGGCTGGCCCGCCCGTGTACCCGGTGGGGCGATCCGGGCCCGCGCCGACGCGCTGGGGATCACCCGATGGGGTCCTTGTAGGGTCCGGTCCCGAGATCGCCGCCGCACTCAGGGGGGACCGGACGGAATGGGGGACGGGTACACAGTGGAGAGCAACGGTCCGATCGGGATAGCCGTCGTCGGCGGCGGGTACTGGGGTCCCAACCTCGTCCGCAACGCACAGCAGACCCCGGGCCTGCACCTCGAGTACCTGTGCGACCTCAACGCCGACCGGGCCCGGCAGGTCCTCGGCAACTACTCGACCGTGCGGGTGTCCACCTCGCTCGACGAGGTGCTGGCCGACCCCGCGGTGTCCGCCGTCGCGATCGCGACCCCGGCCGCCACCCACTTCGACGTGGCGATGCGCGCGCTCGAGGCCGGCAAGCACGTGCTGATCGAGAAGCCGCTGGCGCCGACCTACGAGGAGGGCCGGCAGCTGGTCGAGGCCGCCGAGCGACTCGGCCGCGTGCTCATGGTCGACCACACCTTCTGCTACACGTCCGAGGTCCGGCACATCCGCGAGGTCGTGCGCAGCGGCCGGCTCGGCGACCTGCAGTACATCGACTCGGTGCGGATCAACCTCGGCATCGTGCAGCCCGATGTGGACGTCCTGTGGGACCTCGCCCCGCACGACCTGTCCATCTTCGACGCGATCCTTCCGGACGACGTGTTCCCGGTCTCGGTGGCCGCGCACGGCTCGGACCCGGTGGGCGCGGGACACGCCTGCGTCGCGCACCTCACGCTGCGGCTGTCCAACGGCGCGCTCGCCCACGTGCACGTCAACTGGCTCTCCCCCACCAAGATCCGCACCTTCGTGGTGGGCGGGTCGAACCGGACCGTGATCTGGGACGACCTCAACCCCACCCAGCGCCTCTCGGAGCACGACCGCGGCGTCGACCGGATCTCCCCCGAACTGGAGGACGCGGACGTCCGCGGCCGCCGGCTCGTCTCGTACCGCACCGGCGACACCGTCGCCCCGGCCCTGGCCAACCTGGAGGCCCTGCGGTCGGTCATGGTCGAGTTCGCGGCGGCCATCGCCGAGAACCGGCGCCCGCTCACGGACGGCTTCGCGGGCCTGCGGGTGCTCGCGATCCTCGAGGCCGCCTCCGAGAGCCTCGCGAAGGACGGCATGTCCGTGCCGATCCGCGCGATCCAGGAGACCCCGCGCACCACCGCCGGGGTGATCGAGGACGTTCCGACCACGATGGCCCAGCGCGGCCGCGGAGAGGTGACGGTGTGACCAGCAGCGAGAAGGCGGCCCAGCCGGTCGAGGGCCAGCGGGTCCTGGTCACCGGCGGTGCCGGAACCATCGGTTCGACCCTGGTCGACCAGCTCGTCGAGGCCGGCGCGGCCGAGATCGTCGTGCTGGACAACCTGGTGCGCGGGCGGCGGGAGAACATCGCCGCGGCGCAGGAGGCCGCGGGCGACCGGCTGACCCTCGTCGAGGGCGACATCAACGACCGCGGTCTGGTCGGTGAGCTGACCGCCGGCAAGGACCTGGTGTTCCACCTCGCCGCGCTGCGCATCACCCAGTGCGCCGAGCAGCCGCGGACCGCGCTGGAGAGCCTGGTCGACGGCACCTTCACGATCATCGAGGCCGCCGTCGAGCACGGGGTGAAGAAGATCGTCGCGAGCTCGTCGGCGTCGGTCTACGGGCTGGCCGAGGAGTTCCCGACCACGGAGCGCCACCACCCGTACAACAACGACACCTTCTACGGCGCCGCCAAGGCGTTCAACGAGGGCATGCTGCGCAGCTTCCACGCCATGAACGGCCTGGACTACGTCGCGCTGCGCTACTTCAACGTCTACGGCCCGCGGATGGACGCCTACGGCGTCTACACCGAGGTGCTGATCCGCTGGATGGAGCGGATCGCCCGCGGCGACCGCCCGCTGATCTTCGGCGACGGGAAGCAGACGATGGACTTCGTCCACGTCCACGACATCGCCCGCGCCAACGTGCTCGCCGCGCAGGCCCCGGTCACGGACGACGTCTACAACATCGCCACCGCCCAGGAGATCAGCCTGGCCGGCCTGGCCGAGGCACTGCTGAAGGCCATGGACTCCGACCTCACCCCGGAGTTCGGCCCGGCCCGGCAGGTCAACGGCGTCACCCGCCGGCTCGCGGACATCTCCGCCGCCGCCCGCGACCTCGGCTGGAAGCCGACGATCGGGATGGACGAGGGCCTGCGCGGGCTCGTGCAGTGGTGGAGCGAGGAGACCGGCACGAAGGTCGGCGCATGATCCCGGTGATGAAGCCCCTCCTCGGCGAGGAGGAGGCGGAGGCCGTCGCGGCCGCCGTCCGGTCCGGCTGGGTGGCCCAGGGTCCCCGGGTCGCCGAGTTCGAGAAGGCGTTCGCCGCCCACGTCGGCGCCGCGCACGCCGTCGCGACCTCGAACTGCACCACCGCGCTCCACCTGTCGCTGTACGTGCTCGGTGTGGGCCCGGGCGACGAGGTCGTGTGCCCGTCGTTCTCGTTCATCGCGACCGCCAACGCGATCCGCTACTGCGGTGCGACCCCGGTGTTCGCCGACGTCGAACCGGGGACGGGGAACGTCACCGCCGAGACCGTCGCGGCGGTGCTCACCCCGCGGACGAAGGCCGTGCTGGCCGTCCACCAGGGCGGGCAGCCCGCCGACATCCCGGCGATCGAGGCGGTCTGCGGGGACGTCCCGGTCGTCGAGGACGCCGCGTGTGCCGCCGGTGCCACGCTGCACGGGAACCCGGTCGGAACCGGTGCGCTGCTCGCGGCGTGGTCCTTCCACCCGCGCAAGCTCCTCACCACCGGTGAGGGCGGCATGGTCACCACGGACGACGCCGGGTGGGCCGCGCGGATCCGCCGGCTGCGCGAGCAAGGCATGACCGTCTCCGCGGCCGACCGGCACGCCGCCGGCACGAAGGTCGTCCTCGAGGGCTACGACGAGACCGCCTTCAACTACCGGATGACGGACATGCAGGCCGCGATGGGCCTGGTCCAGCTCGGCCGGCTGCCCGGCATCGTCGCGCAGCGCCGGGCCATCGCGGAGCGCTACCGCGAGCTCCTCGCCCCGCTCGGGGTGCGCGCGGTCGGCGACCCGCCGCACGGTACGTCGAACTACCAGTCCTTCTGGGTGGAGCTGCCCGAGGGGGCCGACCAGGTCGCCGTGCTCGGCGCGCTCGCCGAGTCGGGGATCTCCGCCCGCCGCGGGATCATGGCCGCGCACCTGGAGCCCGCGTACGCCGGGCACCCGCACGGGCCGCTGCCCGTCACCGAACACCTCACGCGCCGGACCGTGATCCTGCCGGTGCACCACGAGATCGGGGAGACCGAGCAGCGCGCCGTCGTCGACGCGCTGGCCGGTGCCCTCGGCCTCGCCACCAGCTCCCCGAGCCACTAGGAGCCGCATGGCCGCCCCCACCACCCCGGTCCCGCACGCCCCGATCCCCCTCGTCGACCTGGCGGCCCAGCACGCCGAGGTGGCCGCCGAGGTCGCCGAGGGCTGGGAGAAGGTGCTCGCCCGCACCGCCTTCGTCGGCGGACCGGCCGTCGCCGAGTTCGAGGCCGACTACGCCGCGTATTCCGGCGTGGACCACGTCGTCGGCGTCGCCAACGGCACGGACGCGCTCGAGCTCGCCCTGCGCGCCCTCGGCGTCGGACCGGGTGACGAGTGCATCGTCCCGGCCAACACGTTCATCGCCACCGCCGAGGCGGTCGCCCGCGCCGGGGCCGAGGTCGTGCTCGTCGACTGCGAGCCCGGCACCGCGCTGATCGACGTCGACGCCGCGCTGGCCGCGGTCACCGACCGGACCCGCGCGGTCATGCCGGTGCACCTCTACGGCCAGGTCGCCGACGTCGCGCGGCTGAAGGCGGGCCTGCCGGACCACGTCGCGATCTGCGAGGACGCGGCGCAGTCCCAGGGCGCGCGGCGTGACGGGCTGCAGGCCGGCGCGATCGGCGACATCGCCGGCACCAGCTTCTACCCGGGCAAGAACCTCGGCGCCTACGGCGACGCGGGCGCGGTGCTCACCGGCTCGGCCGAGCTGGCGGACCGGGTCCGGCTGCTCGGCGCGCACGGCTCGCCGCGCAAGTACGAGCACACCGTCGTCGGCGTCAACAGCCGGTTGGACGCGCTGCAGGCCTCGGTGCTGTCCGCGAAGCTGCGGCGCCTCGACGCGTGGAACACCCTGCGCCGGGAGGCGGCCGCGCGCTACGACGCCCTCCTCGCCGACCTCCCCGGCGTCACGACCCCGACGGTCACGCCGGGCAACGAGCCCGTCTGGCACCTGTACGTGATCGAGGTGGACCGCCGCGACGAGGTCCTGGCGCACCTCAACGCCCACGGCGTGGGCGCGGGCATCCACTACCCCACGCCGGTGCACCTCACCGGCGCGTTCGGGCACCTCGGCAAGACCGGCGACTTCCCGGTGGCCGAGGCGACGGCGGAGCGCATCCTGAGCCTGCCGCTCTACCCGCAGCTCACCGAGGAGCAGCAGCAGCGCGTGGTGGACACCCTCCGCACCGCCCTGTAACTCCCCGTGAGTGGCGATAGTCGCCAGAGCGACTATCGCCACTCACGAGGTCAGCGGGGGCCGAGGAACCACTCCTCCCAGTTGTCGAAGGCGCCGTTCAGGGCGGCGCGGAAGATCAGCGGGCGGTCGATCTGGGTGATGAAGGTGCGCGGGATCGTGCCCGCGGGCCGCGTGTCGACGGCCTGCGCGTACACCGTGCGGTAGACGCGGCTCGCGATGGCCCCGGCCTCCGGCGTCCAGTTCGCCGACTGCCCGAACGGGATGGCGAACTCGTCGATCCCGTGACCGAGCATCGTCTCCAGCCGGCGCCGGGACTCGACGAGCTCGCGCTCGGCCGCGGCCGGGTCGAGCCGGCCGAAGTCGGGGTGCGACGCCGAGTGGCTGGCCAGCGTGACCCCGGCCGCCTCGAGCCGGGCCAGCCCGGCCCAGTCGAGGACGTGCGCGTACCCGGCGTCGTGCCCCCCGTCCGCCCACCCGCTGACCGCGAACATGGTCGACGGGACGCCGTGGTGGCGCAGCACCGGCACGGCGTTGTCCAGCACGCTGGTGGCGCCGTCGTCGAACGTGATCGCCAGCTGCCTGAGCTCCGGGGCGGCCAGCACCTGGGCCGGGGTGGCGAAGGTCCAGCCGTCGTCCACGGCGACCTGCAGGTGCCGCTCGAAGTCGGCCGGCCGCACGTCGTTGACGCCCCACTCGTCCGTGCCGATCGAGTGGTAGGCGAGGATCCGGCCCGTCGCGGCGCCGCGGGGGCGGGTCAGGCCGGTGCGGGTCCGCAGCGCCTCGTCGAGGGCCAGACCCCACCGCTCCGCCCGCATCCGGCCGGCGACGGCGCACCGGTAGGCGGCCTGGGCGGCGGGGAGCTCGCCGAGGCTGCTGCGCAGGGAGGAGACCGGCACGTCAGCCCCTCCGGCCGACGCCGCTGAGGATCACCCCGGCGAGCAGCGCGGGGACCGTCCACTCGACGGCGTGGATGGTCGTCTCGGGGACCTCCTTGCTCCCCAGCACGGCAGTCCCGGCCACCGCGCCGACGGCGGCGGTGGTGAGACCGAGGCCGACCAGGTCGGCCCTGCTGCGGCGCTGGGCCAGCAGCCCGACGCTGCCGAGCAGGTGCGCGGCCGCCGCGGCGCGGAAGATCGGGGTCCAGCGCGCCCAGCCGGCGGAGACGACGCGCTCGCGCTCGAGCGGGCCCCCGGCGGCGTCTGCGGCGGCGTTGAGGCCCGACGCCCCCATCAGAGAGCCGCCGAACCAGGCGGCCGCGCCGACGTCGCGCAGGGCGCGCAGCGCTGTGCTCGCGGTGGAGGCGGTGGTCTGGGCGGCACGGGCCATCTCGGTCTGCTCCTCGGTCCGGTGTGGTCGGCACGGGACGCCCGGCTCGCTCCGCCGTCGGGGTGGCGGAGGCGGCGTCCCGCGGCGGGGCGGCCGGCCGGACGCCGGCGGGGACCCCGGTGGACTCTCCCGCCGGGGGACTCTAGCGACGGGCCGCTCGGGTCCGGACGCGCAGTCCCTCCCCCGCCCGCTCGTGCGCGGTCCCGCACTCCGGGCACACCAGGTCCTCGCCGAGCCGGTCGCCGCACACGCAGACCCAGCCCTTCACCCGCGCCGGGTTCCCGGCGACGAAGGCGTGGGCCGGCACCGAGCGGGTCACGACGGCGCCCGCGGCGGCGAAGGCGTGCTCGCCGATCTCCGTGCCGCACACCACGACCGAGCCGGCCCCGAGGGTCGCGCCCCGCCGGACCACGGTGGGCAGCAGGGCCTCGGGCCCGCGCTTGATCGCCGCGCGCGGGCGCAGGTCGTTGGTGAACAGCACGTTCGGGCCGAGGAAGACGTCGTCCTCACAGGTCACGCCGGCGAAGACGAGCGTGCCGTTCTTGACCGTGACGTTGTCGCCGAGCACCGCCCCGTCCTCGACGAAGGCGCAGTCGCAGATGTTGCAGTCCCGGCCGACCCGGGCGCCGGGCAGGACGTGCGCGAAGGCCCACACCCGGGTGCCCTCGCCGACGTCCGTGCTCTCGCAGAGGCCCTGCGGGTGCACCCGCACCCCGGTCGTGCTGCCCGTCGTGGCGGTCATGCGCGCTCCCGCTCGTCGTCCGTCGTGTGTGGCGCCGACGATAGCCGCGGGGTCCGACGGTCCCGTCCCCCGATCCCGTGAGCGCCGGGTGCGGTGGCGCACCGGGACGGGGCGTAACGCGCTCCGTGGGGTGACCGATGGACGACCGAGGGTCCGCCTCCGGACCCCCGCGCGCGAACCGGGCAGGTTACACCCGGAGATCGACGCCGGCGAGTCGACCATTAGGCTCGGGCGAACCGAGACGAAGAGCGGCGACCGGCGCCCGGCGGGTGCGCGCGGCACGGACAGGTCTGACGGGGTACTGCGGTAGTGGAGCGAGACAGGGGTCCGGTGCGCGGCGACGAGCGGATCGCGGGCGGCCCCGGCCGTCCCGCCGCGGCGGTCAACCGGATCAGCGGGCCGGGTGCGGACCCGTACGCCGATCCCCCGACCGAGCGCTTCGCCGCCGTCCAGGTCCCCGCGCCGGGCACCGCGGAGAACGCCGTGCTCGACACCGTCGGCCTCCGCACCGCGCAGGTGCCGGAGGTCGCGGAAGCCCCGGCGGTCCCGGCGGCCGAGCCGACGTCCCCGGAGACGGCCGAGCTCCCCGAGACGCCGGGCGCCGAGACGCCGGGCACCGAGACGCCGCGCAAGCGGCGCTCGCTGCTGCCCAGCCTCGAGCTCAACGCCTTCGCGCTCATGGCCGCGACCGGCATCACCGCGCTCGTCGGGCTCGGCTTCTGGGCGATCGCCGCCCGGCTGCCCGCCGCCGAGGTGGGCCGGTCCTCGGCGATCCTGTCCACCGCCACGATGCTGTCGCAGGTCGCGGCGTCGAACGTCGGACTGCTCTTCGGTCGTGTCCTGGCCTCCGCCGGCACGAAGGCGCGCAAGCTCGTCGTGGGCGGCTACGCCATCGCGACCACCATCGCCCTGCTGCTCGGCGCGGGCTTCCTCGTCTTCTTCCCGCACGACGAGCTGTTCCCCACCCTGTGGGACCGGGCGGCGTTCCCGCTGCTCGTCGCGCTGCTGGCGCTGTCCACGCTGCAGGACTGGGTGCTCACCGGGCTGCGCCGCTCCACCTGGATCCCGCTCGAGCAGCTGCTGTTCGCGCTGGGCAAGATGGGGCTGCTGATCCTCTTCGCGAACCTCGCGTTCGAGAAGGGCATCCTCGTCGCCTGGGCGCTCCCCATCATCGCGCTGCAGCTGGTGATCTCGCCGATCCTGTTCCTGCGGCTGCTCCCCCGCGTGCCCCCGCCCGGCGAGGGCACGCCGCCGATGCCGGACCGCCGCGGGCTGCTGTCGATCTTCCTGGCCGAGTACGCCACCGGCGCCGTCACGGTGATCATCCCGCTGGTGCTGCCGCTGCTGGTCGTGGCACGGCTGGGCACCGAGGCCAACGCCTACTACGCGCTGCCCTGGCTGATCGCCGAGTCGTTCAGCGTGCTCATCTGGAACATCAGCTCCTCCTACGTCGTGGAGGCCAGCCACGACCGGCGCGAGCAGTGGGCGCTGATGAAGCGCACCTTCCGGCTGAGCTACCTCATCGGCGGCCTCGGCGTGCCCGCGCTGTTCTTCCTGGCCCCGTGGGTGCTGTCCGTGCTCGGCGACACCTACTCCGACCAGGGCACCTGGGTACTGCGCTACGCGGTGCTCGCGATCCCGTTCACGATCATCAACATGAACTTCATCAACACCTCCCGGCTGCGCAACCAGATGGGCCGCGTCGTCGTGCTCGAGGTGTTCACCGCGGCCCTCGTCATCGGGCTCGCGGTGGTGCTCATGGACCGCATGGGCATCGGTGGCGCCGGCCTGGCCTTCCTCCTCGCCCAGGCCGTCACGGCGCTCGTCGTCGCCGTCCCGCTCGTCCGCTTCATGCGGACGCTGCGGCACGACGCCGTCGAGGAGGAGACCGGCCGTACGTCCGGGGACGGGGACGACCCCGCCGGCCCCACCGACCGTTCCGACCCCCCGACAGAGCCGACCCCCGTCGCCGGACTGGCGACGGGAGCAGGCCGGCGCCCGTCCTGACGGACGGCCTTCTTCACACACGAGGGAGACCCGAGGAGTGAACGCGCACAGCGCTCCCCGCGCGAGCCGCTGGCCCACGGACCGGCCGCTGCGCCTGCTCGTCGTCCTGCACAACCTGGACATCGGCGGCAGCCAGCGCAACTCCGTGGACCTGGCCGCCGGTGTGCGGGACATGGGCCACGAGGTCGTGGTCGCCGGGCCGCCCGGTGTCCTCGAGGACGTCATCCACAAGCGCGGGGTGCGGTTCGAGGCGGTCGAGGAACTGGTTCCGGACAACATCGCGCCCACCGCGCGGGCCGCGTACAAGCGGGTCCGGGACCTGTCCCGGCGGCTGCAACCGGACCTGATCCACGCCTACGAGCTCACGCCCTCGCTGCTGACCTTCCTCGGCCCGCACCGCCTGGACGACGTGCCGATGACGATGACGATCAACAGCATGTCCGTGCCGGACTTCATGCCCGGCTCGGTGCCGCTGCAGGTCTGCGGGCCGTTGATCGCCATGGAGACCCGGGAACGCAGCGGCTCGATCGGCGTCCTCGAGATCCCGACGGACACGGTCGGCCAGTACCCCGACTACCCCGGCGGCGACGCGTTCCGGGCCGAGCTCGGGATCGCGCCGGACGAGATCGCCGTGGTCGTGGTCAGCCGGTTCGCCCGGGCGCTCAAGCAGGAGGGCCTGGAGACCGCGATCCGCGCCGCGGGCCGCATCCCGCCGCACCACCGGCTCCGGCTGGTGATGGTGGGCGACGGGCCGGCGATGCCCGAGCTGCGGGCCCTGGCCGACGCGACGAACGCCCGCGCGGGCCGCGAGGTCGTGCTGCTGCCCGGGATGCGCGTCGACCCGCGCCCCGCCTACGCCTCCGCGGACATCGCGCTCGGGATGGGCGGGTCGATCCTGCGGGCGATGGCCTTCGGGAAGCCCTGCATCGTGCAGGGCGAGCGCGGCTACTTCCAGACGCTCGACCGCGAGTCGGCCCGGCTGTTCCGCTGGCGCGGCTTCTACGGCATCGGCGACGGCGGCACGGGCGAGGACGCGCTGGTCCGCGAGCTGACCACGCTCCTGGACGACCAGGTGCGCCGCAAGGAGAACGCCGCGTTCGCCCTCGAGCTCGTGCGCCGGCACTACAGCCTCGAGCACGCCCTGCGGGTGCAGATGGAGTGGTACCAGAAGGCGCTCGCCGAGCACGTCCGCCCGAGCCGCAGCGAGGTGGCGCGCACGGTCGCGTCCGTCGGCGCCTGGTTCGCGGCGCGGGCGGCGGGACGGGTCAAGCCGGACACGTTCAACAGCTCCGAGCGCATCGCGCCGGGCATCGCCGGCCCGGTGCCGGACTGGTTCGACCCGGACATCGACACCGACACCGGCAGCATCGACATCGCCAACGCCAAGACCCTGAAGCTGAGGGCGGTCCGCCGGGCCTGATCCCGCCGCGGCCCCGAGAACGACACCGGCCGGTGCCCCCGCGGGGCACCGGCCGGTTCGTGTCCGGAGGGATCAGCCGGAGTACTTGTACTCCTTGATCCAGTCGACCTGCATCTCCGAGGGCTTCACGTTGTTCGGGTCGCCGTCCTCGGGGAACCAGTCGAGCTGGATGCACAGGTGCATCGGGCCCGGCGGCAGCGTGTCCTTGTCCTCGATCCGGTACCACTCGCGGCCGTCGAGGTAGCCGATGACGTGGTCCGGGGTCCACTCCACGGCCCAGTTGTGCCACTCGGTGCCGTCGACGTCGACGGAGTGCTCGATCTGCTTGTTGTCCTCGCTGTAGTGCAGGAACGAGTTCACGTTCTGCCGGTCGCCCGAGGTCGCCTCCATGAAGTCGACCTCGCCGCCCTCCGGCCAGTTCTCCTCGTCCGGCCACAGCAGCAGCAGGGCGTGGTAGGTGGGGTCGCTGGCCGGCATCTTCACCCGGCCCTCCCAGCGCCCGTACATCTGGCCCGGGTTGAGCGCGAGGCCGCCGGTGTTGCCCTGCGCGTCGCCCTTGATGGTGAGGATGCCGTCGTTGACGTGGATCGACTCGGTGGTCCGGCGGCCGTTGCCGTCGTGCCCCTCGCCCTTGTAGATGCTCCAGCCGGCGGGGCGCGGCCCGTCGAACTCGTCGACGCGGCTGGGCTCACCCCAGCCCTGCAGGGTGGCGGCGCTGGTGTCGGAGCCCGCGCTCTGGGTCTGCGTGGGCGTGGTCGGGCCGGGCGGCTCGGACACGCTGCCGCTCCCGGAGGTGTTCCCGGAGTCCGACGACGGGCTGCCGACGAGCACGGCGATCAGCGCGAGCACGGCCACGACGGCCACGCCGCCGATGATCAGGCCGGTGCGGCGGGAGATCCCCCGGGTGGGCGCTCCGCCGCCACCGGGCCCGGACTCTTCGGACACTGGGACTCCTCGTCACATCGGACAGCTCAGATCGGACATTCCGGACAGATTGCGAGCGTAGAGCACCGCGTGGACGCCCCCGTCACCGAGTCCAACGACGTCAGCGGTCGGACGTGACGTACGAGTTCACCGGGGACAGCCGGGGCACCCGCCCGCCGACCCGCCGGGTCGCCCGGCGCCCCCGGACGTAGGCCGAGCCGCCGTCGACGATCCACGCGAGCCGCTCCCCCAGGCTCCCCGCGGCGACGCCCTCGCCGGCGGTGGACTCGCGCGCGCCGATCTGCCGGAACTGTGCGAACGCGGCCGGGATGCGCTTGGCCGCCATCGCCCCGGCCCGCGGGTCCAGGGCGATCTTGGTGAGGAACGCGCCCAGGCCCATCGAGTAGCCGCGCAGCTGGCTGCGCAGCTCCTCCGGCGACGACCGGTGGTGGTGCCAGACGAACGCGCCCGGGTCGTAGCCCACCCGGTGCCCGGCCAGGACCAGCCGGACCATGAACTCGCAGTCCTCGCCGCCGCGGGTCGGGGCGCCCGCGCCGAGCGCCTCGTCGAACCCGCCGACGGCGCGCGCGACGTCCGCCCGGACGGCGAAGTTCGCGCCGATCCCGAACAGGCCCGGCGAGAAGGGGAAGATCGCGGAGTCCGCGGGCGGGTCGGCCAGCGAGTAGCGGCGCGCCTCGAAGCCCCGGTTCCACACCAGGGCACGCTCGGCGGCCAGCTGCTCCTCGGTCTCCAGCACGGCGCCGATCACCGGGCCGCTGAGGCAGGCCAGGTCCGGCTCGGCGGCGAACACGGCGGCGATGCGGCCGGCCCACTGCCGGTCCACCTCGGTGTCGTCGTCCGTGAACGCGACGAGCCGGGTGACCGCCTCGCGCAGCCCGCGATTGCGGCCCACCGAGAGGCCGCGGCGCCGCTCGCGGACGTAGACCACGCCCCGGTCGGCGAACTCCTCGGCGACGAGCCGGGTGCTCTCGTCCGGCGGGTCGTTGTCGACCACGACCACGGTGACGGCCGGGTGGTCACCGGCCACCACGGCGGCGATGCTGGTGCGCAGGCTCTCCGCCCGGCCGCGCGTCGCGATCACCACGGTGAGCGGCTCGACCGACGGCGGCAGCGCCTGCTCCTCCCCCGTGTCCGGACCAAGCTGCTCCTCGATCGCGGCCCGCACGGTCGACGTGGTCGCGCGGCCGCCGGTGAGGCCGACCGAGATCAGCCCCGCGGGCACGCCGCCCGCGGTCACCAGCAGCCGGGCCGCCAGGTACCGGGGGTCCACCGACAGGTCGAGGGCGTCCGGCCCGTCGGTCCGCCGCTCGACCCGGCCGACCCAGGCCGGCGCCCGCCCCGGCAGCTCCATGGTTCTCCTTCGTGGTTCGTCGGCGGTGCGCCTCCCGCACCGCCCGGTCGCGTCAGGCCTGGCCGGCCGGCGCCACCACGTCCTCGGGGGCCGCGGACGGCCGCGCCTGCGAGACGACCTGCGGGCGGGCGAGGTGCACCGGCTCCAGCGGCGTGTTGCCGAGGATCATGTCCGACGCCTTCTCGGCCACCATCAGGGTGGGCGCGTAGGTCTGGGTGTTGGTCACCGTCGGGAAGATCGACGCGTCGACCACGCGGATCCCGTCGACGCCGTGCACCCGCAGGGTGTCGGGGTCCACGACGTCGTCCGGGGTGCGGCCCATCCGGGCGCTGCCCGTGGGGTGCAGCCCGGTCTGCGCGGTGTGCGAGATCCAGTCGAGGATCTGCTCGTCCGTCTGGAACTCCGGCCCCGGGACGACCTCGCCACCGTCGACGCCCGAGAAGGCCGGCTGGGCCATGATGTCGCGCGCGATGCGGATCGCCTTGACCCAGTCGTCCCGGTCCCGCTGGTTGTCCAGGTAGTTGAAGATGATCCGCGGGTGGGCGGCCGGGTCGGCCGAGCGCAGCGTGACGCTGCCGCGGGAGCGCGCGGCCATGGTGCCGACGTGCACCTGGTAGCCGTGCCCCTCCACGATCCGCTTCTCGTCGAAGGCCATCGCCATGGGCGCGAACCCGACGATCACGTCGGGGAACTCCATGTCCTCGTTGCTGCGGATGAAGCCCGCCGCCTCGAACAGGTTGCTCCCCGCCGGGCCCCGGCCGGCGAGCCACTGCAGGCCCATCTTCGGCCAGTTCTTCTTGTCCTTCATGTGCACCATCGAGATGGGCTGGGTGCACCGGTGCTGGACCTGGACCGCCAGGTGGTCCTCGAGGTTGTGGCCGACCCCGCGCAGGTCGTGGATCGGCGCCACGCCGACCGCCTCGAGCTCCTCGGCGCGGCCGACCCCGGACAGCTGCAGCAGCTGCGGGGTGTTGAAGGCGCCGCCGGACAGGATGATCTCCTTGGCCCGGACGATCTCCTCGTGGCCGCCGGCGGCGCGGAACGTCACCCCGACCGCGCGCGTCCCGGAGAACACGACCTGCGTGGCCAGTGCGCGGGTGCGGACCTCGAGGTTGGGCCGCCCCATCACCGGGTGCAGGTACGCCTGCGACGACGACTGCCGCCGGCCCCGCCGGATGTTGCGGTCGAACGCCGCGAAGCCCTCCTGCACCGCGCCGTTGAGGTCCGCGGTGAGGTTGTACCCGGCCTGCTGGGCGGCCTCGAAGAACAACGCGAACAGCGGGTGGTCGGCCGGGGCGCGCTCCACCGTCTGCAGACCGCCGCGACCGCGGTACTCGTTCCCGCCGAAGGTCAGCGAGTCCTCGATCTTCTTGAAGTACGGCAGGACGTGCGCGTAGTCCCAGGCGTCGTCGCCGACGACCTTCGCCCACTGGTCGAAGTTCGCCGGGTGGCCCCGGACGTAGGTCATGGCGTTGATCGAGCCGGAGCCGCCGAGCAGCTTGCCGCGCGGCAGGTCCATGCGGCGGTTCTGCATGAACGGCTCGGGCTCGGAGACGTAGTGCCAGTTGTGGCTCTTGCTGGCGATCGCCAGGCCCATCGCGGCCGGCATGTGGGTGAACACGTCCCAGAACGGGTCCGATTTCCCGGCCTCGAGAAGGAGCACCCGGTGGGCGGGATCGGCGCTCAGGCGGTTGGCCAGGACGCACCCGGCCGCACCGCCGCCGACCACGACGAAGTCGTAGACCTTGTCCGACATGAGGTGTTGAGCCCTCCTCCTGGGAACGCTGCGTGCCTGCCCCCCGCGTCGCCGCGGCCCGGCACTCCCCGGGTCGCCGCGGCCGCAGCGGCGGTCACGATATCGCGGTGAAATCCACCACCCCGACTCAGGTCAGGGCGCGGCTCCTGCCGCGGGTGCGTTCGGGTCTGCGTTCGGATCAGCGTTCGGGTCGGTGGCCGCGGGGGCGTTCGGGTCCGCCGCGGCGGGGGCGTTCGGGTCCGCGGGCGGGGCCGGAGCAGGCTGTCGCGGCTGGTCCAGCGGGAGCCCGGTGACGGGGTCGGTGCGGGTCAGGACGGAGTGCACGACCTGCTGTCCACCCTGGACGGTGAGCAGCGCGACGACGACGGCGACCACGCCGACCGAGGCCGCCGTGAGCGCCCGCACCCGCGTGGGCGTGCGCCCCGGCCGGCCGCGGCTGCTCTCCACCACCCAGGCCCGGATGCCGAGGACGACCAGCAGGCCGAGGAACGACAGCCACACCCACTTGTCGAATCCCGGGTCGATCGTCATCCGGGCCTCCCCGCGGTACCGCCGGGGAGCACGGGCGCCCCGACCTTGCGCAGCACGTAGTCGTACGGGTCGTCCGGGCTCTGGTACCAGAAGTAGTACGTGCCCTGCTGGACCAGGGT
Source organism: Pseudonocardia halophobica (assembly GCF_027922425.1). GTDB lineage: Bacteria > Actinomycetota > Actinomycetes > Mycobacteriales > Pseudonocardiaceae > Pseudonocardia > Pseudonocardia halophobica. Next base: position 15,189 of record NZ_BSFQ01000010.1, read on the forward strand.
GTTGGCGTAGTCCAGCGACCAGTTGTGCGGCTTGCCGTAGAGGTAGACGCCCTGGGCCTCGATCGACCCGAAGTTCACGATGACGTCGGGCGAGACCTTGGCCGTGCAGCCGATCGGGTCGTCCGAGACGCCGATCCGGCCGCAGCCCGGCACGCCGCCGCCGCGCCCGAAGAGCGTGAGGCCCTCGATCGCGAACGGCCCCGGGTCGGAGACCGGGATGACGTTCTGCCCGGGTGGGGTCGTCGCGACGACCGACCGGAACATCGCGGCGTCCTCGGGGTAGACGACCTGGTAGGAGTCGTTGCCGCCGCGCAGGAACACGAGCATGCCGAACAGCGCGACCATCCCGACCGCCAGCACCGGCCGCATCCACGCGCGCTTGCGGACCGTCCAGCGCAGGAAGTCCGCGCCCAGGATCGTGAGGATCGGCAGGCCGAACAGCACGATCCGCAGGAAGCCCTCGCTGCCGTAGCCCTGCGCGGCGAACGCCATCGGCACCACGGCGAGCCCGATCGGCACGAGGTCGCGGCGGCGCCGCCAGTAGACCCACGCGCCCACGATGCCCAGCAGGTACGACAGCCCGGCGACGAGCACGCGCCCGTACTTGACGACGATCTGACCTGCGTCGCCGGTCAGCCGGTCGGCCACGCCCTCCTGCAGCGCGGCGCCCGTGTCGCCGGTGCCGATGAACAGCGTGATCTGGTTCATCCAGATGGAACGGGCGGCGATCAGGATGAAGAGGATGACGCCGATCATGCCGACCAGCACGAGCCCGCGGCCCCGGTAGCGGCCCACGACGGCCAGCAGGAACAGCTGGCCGAGGATCGCGAACGGGGTGAGCTGGTGCGCCGGGATGACGGCGAGGATGCACAGCGCCGCGCAGAAGTAGACCAGCAGCAGCTGCCGCGGGGGCAGCGTCGGCCGGTTCGGCGGCGTCATGCCGGAGACCAGCCAGCGGTGCAGCAGTGGCAGGCGCTTCGCGCCGCGGTGCGGGGCCGGCCAGCCCGGCACGCCGCTCGGGTCCGTCCGGCGGGTGGCCAGCGGGCCGAGGGCGAACGTCAGCACCGTGAGCAGCAGGCAGATGCCCGTGGCCTGCGGCGAGAAGTAGTCCTGCTCGATCCAGTTCAGGCCGACGAACAGCCAGGCCGCGGCCCAGGGGGCACGGGTGCCGCCGAGCATCGAACGGGCCAGCGCGTAGATGCCGATCGCCCACACCGTGACGACGGCGGGCGGGAACCAGCGCAGCACCTCGTCGAGCTGGTCGGCGCCGCCGGCCTGGCGGAACCACGCCCACTGGGCGAAGAACGCGGGCCAGGAGAACCGGGCGTCGAGACCCTGCGGCGGGACGCCGTTGGCGACCGCCACGGCGTCGACGAAGCCGGTGATCGTCCAGGCCGTGCCGAACCGCGCGGCGGGCTCGACGACCGACGGCAGGCCCGTCGAGCAGAGGATGAGGACGCCGGTGGCGGTGCCGAGCATCGGGATGCGCGGGCGCCGGGCGTAGAGCTCGGAGAGGCAGGAGCCGATCGCGAACAGCAGGGCCAGCCAGCCCGGGATGCCGAGCACCTTGGCCAGGCCCCAGCCGTCGAGCGCCTGCAGGTCGGTGGTGACCACCGCGAGCGGCAGCATGGCCACCGCGAGCAGGGCGAGTGCCGGCGAGAGCCAGCGGTCGACGACGACCCGGTTGCGCCGGAACCACGACGGCTCGGCGGGCGGCTCGGCGTCGACCGGCGGTGCCGCGGGCGGGACGACCGGGATCGCCGCCGTGGGCGGGTCGGTGCCGTCCGGGCCGTTCCCCGGCGTCGCGCCGACGGGGCGGAGGACCTGCGTGGCCTCGGGGTCGCTGCGGACGGCGCCGCCGCCCTGCGCGTCCGCGGCGCGGCCGCCGTCCTCGCGCGGGGTCCCGCCGTCGCGGGCATCCCGGCGGGTGTCCTGCGTGGTCACTGGGCGACCACCGCGTGCCGGAGCAGGAAGGGGATGCTGATCCCGGTGACGATGTAGAGCATCAGGTCGGGGTGCCACCAGACGGTGCTGACCATGATCTGCGCGGCGAGCAGCGTGGTCGCCACGCCGACGCCCAGGGTCAGCAGCCAGACGTGCGCCGCGGGCGCGCGGCGCAGGAAGCCCGCCGCGGACCAGCCGGGGCCCAGCAGCAGGAAGCCGATCGTGACGAAGAGGCGGATGTCGCCGACGGTGCCGCCGGTCACCTTCAGCAGGCTCAGGGCGCAGGCCGCGACGCCGGCGACGACGAGCATCAGCGCGACGCCGCGACGCGCGGTGCGGGCGCGCGTCAGCTCCGCCGCGGAGGGCATGCTCACCGCGTCACTCCGTTCCCTCGCCGGACGTCGTCCGTGGCCGACACCGTTCCCGTGCCCGGCACCGTGGGGATGCTCGGCACCGTCTCGCTCGACACCGCGTGGCGCACCGGCCCGCGCGGCGGGACCAGGGCACACCGTCCGGCGCCGGACGGACCCCGGCGCCCGTCAGGAGTATGCCGGGCGCCGGTGATCCGCAGGAGGCGACCCCTCAGGAGGCCTCCTCCTCGAGGGCGTAACGCGCGTCGAGCGCCTCACGCTGCGCCGTGGCGCGCTGGGGCGCGGGACGGTCGGTCCCGGCCGCCGGACGGTTGCCCGGGCGCGGCGACGGGCGCGGCGGGGCGGTCGCCGCGGGAGGCGACGGGGGCACGGCCGTGGCCGTCTCGACCTGCTCGATCGGCTCGGCGGGCTCGGTCGTCGGGGGCACCGGCAGGGTGTCGGCGGTCCCGCGCGGGCGGCCGTTTCCGTGCCCGTTCGCGTGCCCGTTGATGTGGCCGTTGGTGTGGCCGTGGCCGTTCACGTGTCCGTTGTGGACGGCGTGCCCGTTCTGTCCACCGTGGCCGTTCGACGGCGCGTGCCCGTTCCGCGTGTGCCCGTTGACGGCACCGTTCACGGATCCGTTCACTGCACCGTTCAGCGGGGCGCTCACCGGGCCGTCGAGGGGCGTGCCGTACCGCGCCGCGACCGGAGCCGCCACCGCCGGTGGCTCCACTCGCCGCTGGTTGGCGCGCCGCCGCTCGGCGGCCAGGGTGCGCAGGACCCGCGTGCCGTCGGCGAAGGTCCGCAGGTTGGTGTCGCCGAAGAGGCGCTCGCGCTCGTAGGACGGCACCTCGGTGACCTTGAGCTCGGCCGCGGCGACCCGGCAGGCCAGCACGGTCTCGATCTCGAAGCCGTCCCCCCAGAGCATCGACCCGTCGTCCGGTGCGGGAGCGTCCACCGCCGGCAGCTCCAGCAGGGGCAACAGGTCGGCCCAGAAGGCGTTGTAGCCGTAGCAGAGGTCCGAGTGCCGCGTGCCGAACAGCGCGTTGGCCACGCCGTTGAGCCCCGCGTTGCCGGTCCGCCGCAGCAGCGTGATGTCGTCGCTGCCGCCGCCGCGCGCGAAGCGGCTGCCCTTCGCGAAGTCGGCGCCCGCCTTCAGCGCCGCCACGAACGCCGGGATCTCCGCCGGGTCGGCCGAGCCGTCGGCGTCGAACATCACGATGATGTCGCCGGTGGCGGCGGCGAACCCGCACGCCATCGCGTTGCCCTTGCCCTTGCGCGTCTGCTCGACGATCCGCACCCACGGCAGCACCCGCCGCGCGGTCTCCACCGTGCCGTCGACGGAGTTGCCGTCGACGACGATCACCTCGTGCACCGCGGGCCGCACGGCCGCGATCGCGGGCAGCACCACCTGGAGGTTGCGGGCCTCGTTCCGGGTGGGGACCACCACGGACACGGTCGGATCGTCACTGCGCTCAACCCTGCGCCGATCACTGCGCTGCATCGCAGTCTCCCCCTCGTCGCACCTCGTGTGCTGTCGCGCTGACGCTTCGGCGCCCGACTTCTGCAGGTCGAGATGTCACCCGGTACTCCGTCATCGCTTGGCTTATCTGTCGGCCTCGTCGGCGCGTTACGTGACGGGGCGCTGCCCCGACTGCGTGTACTCCGTTCGCACCGTCCCCCGTTCGGGCCCCGGACAACCACGCTCCGGTCGCTCCGCGGGCGCTCGGCTGCTCCGGGTCCACGACGCGAACCTTACGGACAGTGCGATCGGCCCGCCGACCGGGGGCGTCCTGTGTGCTCGGTAGAGTGCCGCCCCATGGACAGCACGGACCGCCACGCCCACGCGGCGGAGCAGCGGGAACCGGGCGCCCGGTGACCGCGGCCGGCTTCCCGGGCGCCTACCAGGCCACCGTGTCCGTGGCCGCGGCCGTCACGGACGGCGAGCGGCACCTGGCCGAGACGATCGGCTCGGTCCTCGAGCAGACGGAGCCCGAGTTCGAGCTCGTGCTGTTCGACAACGCCAGCACGGACGCGACCCACGAGATCATGCGCTCCTTCGCCGACCCGCGCATCCGGGTGGAGCGGACGGGCGAGCGGCTCCCCCGGGCCGAGGCCCGCAACCGGGCCGTGGCGCTGAGCCGGTCCCCGCTCGTGAAGACGATCACGGACGGGGACATCCTGCACCCGCGGTGCCTCGAGCTGCAGACCCAGCCGCTGCTCGACGACCCCGGCCTCACGCTCGTCGCGGCCCGCCGGCACGTCGTCGACGACAAGAGCCGGGTGCTCGTCCCCCGCCGCGGGCTGAACGGACTGATCGGCACCCGCAGCGGCGACGAGGTGGCCCGCAAGATCGTGCGCAGCCGCAGCAACCTGGTCGGCGACGCGTGCAACGTCACGTTCCGGCGGGAGAGCTTCACCGCGGCGGGCGGCTGGCGGGGCCGCCGGGACGAGCTGCTCGACCTGGACTGCTGGCTGCGCCTGCTGCACCACGGGGACTTCCTCGGACGGCCCGAGCCGCTCGCGGCCGTGCGGATCAGCGGCGGCCCGCGCCAGCCGGGCTACGCCGAGCGGGTCCGCGGGGAGCACACGGCGATCGTCGCCGAGCTCGGCGACTCCCCCGCCTACGAGGTCCGTGCGCTCGACCGGCTGGTCGGCGCGGTGCTCGCGCCCGTGGGTGCGCTGCGGCGGGCCGGCCTGTCGGTGCTGGCCTCGCGCTCGGAGAAGCGCGAGGAGCGGGAGCGCGAGCGGGCGCTCGCCGCGGCCTGACCCCGGACCCCGGCCGGCGGCGGACCGACCGGACCGGACCTGCCCGTCGGGCGGGCCGGCCCCTCCGACCGGACAGTCGCACCGGTCTCGCTCCCGCACATTGTTTGCGATTGCCTCGCCGACGCGTTGAGATGGGGGCGGCGCCGTGTCCGGCGCTCCCCTCGGCACCCGGGAGGTCTCCTCCATGGTCACCATGGTCACCGCCATGCACATGAGCGACGGGCTGGTGAACGCCACGACCTCGCTCGTCTTCGGGGCCGTGGCCGTCGTCGGCCTCGTGCTCTGCCTCGTCCGCGCCCGCGCGGACCTCGACGAGCGCACCGCGCCGATGGCCGGGTTGGTCACCGCGTTCGTGTTCGCCGTGCAGATGATCAACTTCCCGATCCTGCCCGGCGCCAGCGGCCACCTCCTCGGCGGCGCCCTCGTCGCGATCCTCGTCGGCCCGTGGGTCGGCACGGTGTGCATCGCGATCGTGCTGCTCGTCCAGGCGCTGCTGTTCGCCGACGGCGGGCTCACCGCGCTGGGCACGAACATCACGAACATGGCGCTCATCGGCGTCTTCACCGGCTACGGCGTGGCCCTGTTGCTGCGCCGGGTCGCCCGGCGCAGCCGCAGCGGCCTGGTCGCCACGGCGTTCGTCGCCGCCTTCGTCAACACGGTGATCGCCTCGCTGGGCTTCGTCATCGAGTACGCCATCGGCGGCAGCGGCGGAGCCGGGCTCGGCACGGTGTTCGCGCTGATGGTCGGCCTGCACGCGCTGATCGGCGTCGGTGAGGGCGTGATCACCGCCGCGACCGTCGGCGCCGTCGCGGCCGTTCGGCCGGACCTCGTGTACCTGCTGCGGGGCACGGCGACACCGCTGGTCCGCAGGTCCGCGCCGGCCACGCCGGCCGCCGGGGGTGCGGCGTGAACGGGCGGCGCGGGTTCCTCCTCGGCTTCCTGGTGGTCGCCCTGCTCGTCGCCGGCGGGCTCTCCTACTTCGCCAGCTCCAGCCCCGACGGGCTGGACACGGTCGCGCTGCACGGCTGCCAGGTCACCGAGACCGGGGGCGGCGAGCAGCTCGACGGCACGTGCATCGCGCAGAACGCCGGCGAGCACGCGACCTCGGGCTCGCCGCTGGCGGACTACTCGGTGTTCGGCGGCGACGGCACGGTCGGGATCGCCGGCGTCGTGGGCGTGCTGGTGACCCTCGGCGTGGCCTTCGTGCTGTTCCGGGTGCTGGCCCGGTCCGCCCGGTCCGCCCGGTCCGCCCGGTCCGCCCGGTCCGCCCGGTCCGCCCGGTCCGCCGAGCCCGAGGACGACTGACGTGGGCGCGGGACACGCCCACCCGCTGCACCTGCATCGCGACTCCCCCGTCCACCGGCTGCCGCCACAGGTGAAGATCGTCGCCGCGTTCCTCGGCGTGGTGTGCGTGGTCGCGACCCCGCGCGAGGCCTTCCCGGTCTTCGCCGGCTACCTCGTGCTGCTCCTCGGCGTCTGGGTCGCGGCCCGCATCCCGGTGGGCTGGATCCTGCGCCGCTCGGTGATCGAGCTGCCGTTCGTGGTGCTCGCCGTGCTGCTGCCCATCACCGGACCGGACCCGCGGATCGAGTGGCTCGGGATGTCGCTCTCCGAGCCCGGGCTGCTCGGCGCGTGGAACATCCTGGTCAAGGGCACGCTCGGTGTCCTCACCTCGCTCACGCTGGCGGCCACCACGCCGATGCGGGACCTGCTCGTAGGGCTGCAGCGGCTGCGCGCCCCGGCGCTGGTCACCACGATCGCCACGCTCATGCTCCGGTACGTCGACGTGATCGCCGGGGAGGCCCGGCGGATGCGGCTGGCCCGGGTCGCCCGCGGGCACGACCCGCGGTTCCTCTGGCAGGCCGGTGCGACCGCCCGCGGCGTCGGCGCGCTGTTCGTGCGCTCCTACGAGCGCGGCGAGCGGGTGCACCTCGCCATGCTGTCCCGCGGCTGGACGGGCGCGATGCCGGTCCTCGCCGAGAACCGCACGACCCGGCGGGACTGGGCCACCGGGCTGGCGCCGGTCGCCGTCGCCGCGGCGCTGGCCGTGACCGGATGGGTGATCGCATGACCCGGGCCGACCCGCTGGCCGCCGCCGACGCGGTGGTCCCCGCGCCGCCGTCCCTCCTCGTGCGGGACCTGCTGTTCGCCTACCCGGACGGCCACCAGGCGTTGCACGGCGTGGACCTGCGGATCGAGCCGGGCGAGCGGGTCGCCCTGCTCGGGCCCAACGGCGCCGGCAAGACCACCCTGGTGCTGCACCTCAACGGGATCCTCGTCCCCGGCGAGGGCACTGTCGAGGTGGGCGGACTGCCCGTGAGCAAGGAGCACGTGCAGGAGATCCGGCGCCGGGTCGGGATCGTCTTCCAGGACCCCGACGACCAGCTCTTCATGCCCTCGGTCCGCGAGGACGTCGCCTTCGGGCCGGCCAACTTCGGGCTGAGCGGGCCGGCGCTCGCCGAGCGGGTCGACCAGGCGCTCGCGGCCGTCGGGATGGGCGAGCACGCCGACCGCTCGCCGCTGCACCTCTCCGGCGGGCAGCGCCGCCGGGTCGCGCTGGCCACCGTCCTGGCCTGCGACCCCGAGATCCTGGTGCTCGACGAGCCGTCGTCGAACCTCGACCCGGTCGCCCGCCGCGAGCTCGCGGAGGTGCTGCTCGGGCTGGGCCGGACCATGCTGATGGTCACCCACGACCTGCCCTACGCGCTGCAGCTCTGCCCGCGCAGCGTGGTGCTCGACGACGGCGTGGTCGTGGCCGACGGGCCGACCCGGGAGCTCCTCGCGGACCGCGCCCTGCTGGAGCGGCACCGCCTGGAGCTCCCGTTCGGCTTCGCCCTGTCCTGATTCGCATTATGGAACCATAGTGCGGATTCCGACCGGCTTTCGTCGCGTTATGGAACCATAATGCTCAGAATGGGCCGCCTGGGAGGCGTTGTGGAACCATAATGCGCTGAGTGATCCAGTTGGCCGCGCATTATGGTTCCATGATGCCGGTCAGCGGGGCGGGGCCTCCTCGGACCAGTCGCCGCGGGCGGGGACGCCGTTGGGCGGGAGCCCCCCGGTGCCCAGCGCGGGTCGCGCCTCCTCCCCGATCGCCGGCACGTGCTGGGTCGCCTCGGCCGTGGCCGCCGCGACCTGCCGCGCGATCTCGGGGTCCCCGGTGGTGTCGAACCAGTCCTTGACGGACTCCTCGTCCTCCTCGGGGACCGAGCGCACGCCGTCGTCGGGCGAGGGGGTGTACTTGAAGACGCCGTCCTCGCCGGGCGCGCCGAGCATCTTGGTGAAGCCCTCGAGCGCCTTGCCGAAGTCCGACGGCACCAGCCACACCTTGTTCGCCTCGCCCGCCGCCATCTGCGGGAGGGTCTGCAGGTACTGGTAGGCGAGCAGCTCCGGCGTCGGGCGGCCGGCCTTGATCGCGGCGAACCGCTTCTCGATCGCCTTCGCCTCACCCTGCGCCCGCAGGTACTGCGCCGCCCGCTCACCCTGCGCCCGCAGGATCCGGGACTGCCGCTCGGCCTCGGCGTTGAGGATCGCCGCCTGCTTGGCACCCTCGGCGGTGAGGATCTGGCTCTGCTTCTGGCCCTCCGCGCTGCGGATCGCCGACTCCCGCTGGCCCTCGGCGGTGAGGATCATGGCCCGCTTCTCGCGGTCCGCCTTCATCTGCCGCTCCATCGACTCCTGGATCGACGGCGGCGGGTCGATGGCCTTGATCTCCACGCGCTCGACGCGGATGCCCCAGCGGCCGGTGGCGTCGTCGAGCTCGCCGCGCAGCACGTTGTTGATCTGGTCCCGGGAGGTGAGCGTCTCCTCCAGCGTCATCCCGCCGACGACGTTGCGCAGCGTGGTCGTGGTGATCTGCTCGACGCCGGTGATGTAGTTCGAGATCTCGTACACCGCGGACTTCGGGTCGTTGACCCGGAAGTAGACGACGGTGTCGATGTTCACCGTGAGGTTGTCCTGCGTGATCACCGGCTGCGGCGGGAAGGACACGACCTGTTCGCGCAGGTCGATCCGCTCCCGGATCCGGTCGACGAACGGCACCAGGAACGCGAGCCCCGGGTCCTGCGTGGTCTTGTACCGGCCGAGCCGCTCGACCACCGCGGCGGTCGCCTGCGGGATGATCTGCACCGCCTTCGCCAGCGTGATGATCACGAATATCACGATCAGCACGACCACGACGAGCAGTCCGACGTTCACCGTCTCCATGTCCCTTCCCCCGTCTACTCGGCGAGCACGAGCACGGTGGCGCCCTCGATGCGCACCACCGTGACCCGGTCCCCGGGCTCCATGACCTGCTCGCCGTCGAAGGATCGGGCGGACCACTCGTCCGGCCCGATCCGGACGCGGCCGCCGTGTCCGTCGACCCGCCGGGAGACCACCGCCGGCCCCCCGACGATCTTGTCGGTGTGGTGCACGTAGCCCTCCACCGACTTCTGCGCCTTGCGCCGCAGCACCGGCCGCACCCCCGCGAGCAGCAGCACCGAGGAGATCGCGAACAGCAGTGTGCTGCCCAGCCACCCCAGGCCGAGCAGCGCCGAGCCCCCCGCCGCGACGAGCGCCCCGCCGCCGAGCATCAGCAGCACGAACTCCCCCGCCAGCATCTCGCCGGCGAGCAGGGCGATCCCGGCGATCAACCAGATCAGCGGAACCATGGCCCCAGGATGGCAGAGCTCACGGACCGAGGTGGCCGAAATGATCATTTCGGTCGCACAACGGTCGCGGTCAGCCCTCCTGGGTGACGAAGTCGATCAGCTGCTCGACGGCGCCGATCAGCGAGGAGTCCAGGTCGCGGAAGGACTTCACGGCGCCGAGCACGCGGCGGGCGCCGTCGGCGGGCTCGCCCCAGCGCAGCGCCTCGCACACGCCGGTCTTCCAGTCCTTGCCGCGCGGGACCTTCGGCCACGCCCGGATCCCGACGGCCTGCGGCTTGACCGCCTCCCAGACGTCGACGAACGGGTGGCCGGTGACCAGCACGTTCGGCCCGGCAGCCAGATCGTTCATGACGGAAGCGGCCTGGCGGGTCTCCATGCTCCCGGCCACGAGGTGGTCGACGAGGATCCCGAGCCGCCGGTGCGGGGCCGGACCGAACTCGCGGACGGCGGCGGCGAGGTCGTGCACGCCGTGCAACGGCTCCACGACCACGCCCTCGACCCGCAGGTCGTGACCCCAGACGGTCTCGAGCAGCGCGGCGTCGTGGATGCCCTCGACCCAGATGCGGGCCGCACGGGCGGTGCGCGCCTTCAGGTTCTCCACCCGGACCGAGCCCGACGCCGAGCGGACCGGCCCCGTCGGCGCGGCCGCGGGCTTCACGAGGGTGGCCGGGCGACCCTCGAGCAGGAAGGCCGCCGGGCGCAGGGGGAACACCCGTCGCGCGCCGAACCGGTCCTCGAGGGTGACCTCGCGGACGTCGACCTTCACCACCGCGCCGCAGAACCCGCTCGCCGGGTCCTCCACCACGAGACCGGGCTCGGCGGGGACCTCCGGGATCTCCTTCCGCGTGCGGACCCGGGTCCCGTCGGCGCCGAACGCGCCGTGGTAGTCGTGCGTGCGGGGTGCGGGCATGTCCGGGTTGTATCCCAAGGGGCACATCGGGTCGCGGGCGACACGCGGAGGGGCGCCCGAAGAGTGCATCACCCCCGCGGCCGACCGGCCGCCGTTCACCGAACGTCACGCAGCGTCACCCGCACGGCAGAGGCCGGGTTCCCGTCGCCCGTGGTTAGCCTGGCGTTCGTGCCCCGCTCCTCCGCCACCTTCGCGGTGTGGTCCTCGGCCTGGCTGGCCGGGTCCGCCGCGCCGGACGACGTGCTCGACGCGCTCACCCCCTGGGCCGAGGCGCACGACGTCGTCGCCGCCGACGAGGCCACCGCCGCCGCCACGGACCTCCCCGCCCCGGGCGCGCCCGTCTCGTCGCTGACCTTCCTGCTCGCGGCGCTGCGCCGGGCACCGCGCGGCGCCGGCCGCCTGGTGCTCCCGGTCGCCGGCGACATCCGCGGCCTGCCCGGGCCCGGGTCCTTCACCTCCGCCGCCATCGCCGCCGGAGAGGGCGTACTGTACGGCGAGGCGGGGCTGGGCGTGGTGCCGAGCCCGATCGCCGACGGCGTCCTGCGCTGGACCGTGCACACCGTTCCCGCGCCGGTGCCGCCCGCGGAGTACGTGCCGCTGGCGGAGGCCGAGCACGAGCTGCGGTCGCAGGTGCGGCAGTCGACGTCGCTCCTCACCGAGCTCGGCGTCGCCCGGCACCGGCCCGGGGTGCGCGAGGAGATCGCCGCCGCCCTGCGCGCCCGGCCGGCCACCCACTGGCCCGCCGGGATGCCGGGGCGCGCGCTGCGGGTGCTGCAGCAGGCGGACGAGGTGGAGGCGATCCTCGCCGCCGCCTCCGCCGACGAGCCCGGCGGTGCCCTCTCGGCCTCCGCCGCCACCGCCCGTCGCGAGGCCCTCCGCCCCCTCGACACCGCCGTCCGGATCGCCCGCCGCGCCGCGGTCGCCGAAGCGGTCCGCACCTACGCCCCCACCCCTTAAGGCGACGAGCTCCGAGGTTCGACAGCCCGGTCCCGCGAGTCGGGACTTCCAGCACCGCGAGTCGGGATTTCCGGCACCGCGAGTCGGGATTTCCGGCACCGCGAGTCGGGAGTTCCGGCACCGCGGGTCGGCAGTTCCGGGCGACCGAGAGGCACATCTCCGTCGCTCCCGACATGTGTCGTTCGGTGGCCCGCAAATGCCCACTCGCGGGGCTCAGCTCCGGGCCCGCGCCGCGGCGATGAGGGCCCGCGCCGCAGGTCCGTTGGGACCGCCCGCCCGCCACGCCAGCTCGATGCGGCTCCGCACCTCCGGCACCAGTCGCGCGGCCCCGACGTCTAGCCCCGCCGCGCGGATCGCGCTCGCCGGCAGCACCGCGACCCCCAGGCCGCGCGCGGACAGCCGCGCGAGCAGCAGCGGGTCCCCCGCCTCGAAGGCGACCCGAGGGCGCACGCCGGCCGACGCGCACGCCGCGTCGAAGGCGCCGCGCGGCCCCGTCCCCGGCGACATGCACATCAGGGGCCGGTCGAGCAGCTCGTCCAGCCCCACCTCGTCGGCGTCCAGCCCGACGGCGACCAACGGCTGCTCGGTGATCGTCCGCGTCGCGACGCCCGGCGGCGGATCGCCCGCGACACCCGCCCACACCAGGTCCACCTCCCCCGCGACCAGCTGCGCGAGCAGCGCCTCCGAGGTCCCCTCCCGCAGCGAGATCTCGACCGCGGGGTGCGCCCGGCGGAACTCCGCGAGCAGGTCCGGCAGGTCGGTCGCGGCCAGCGACGGCGCCATCCCGACCGCCACCCGCCCGCGGACCAGGCCCTTCAGCTCGTCGACGGCCAGCTGGGCCCCCTCCACCGCCGCGAGCGCCGCCCGGGCGTAGGGCAGCACGGCCTCCCCCGCGGCCGTCGGCGTGACCCCACGGGAGGTCCGGGTCAGCAGTGGCTCGCCGAGCTCGCGCTCGAGCTGTCTGAGCTGGGCACTCACTCCGGGCTGGGCGACGTGCAGGCGGGCGGCCGCCGCCGTCACGGTGCCCTCCTCGACCACGGCGACCAGATACTGCAGGTGACGCAGCTCCATAACCGCGCATGCTAGTCGAGATACAATCCATCTCTTGGACTTCTGGTCGAAGCCGGCCGAGGGTGGAGCCATGTCCACGACCAGCACCCTCACCGGCACCGTCCTCCGCCCCGACGACCCCGGCTACGACGCCGAGCGCGGCGGGTTCCAGGCCGCCCGCACGCACCGTCCGGACCTCGTGGTCGTCGCCTCGAGCCCGGCCGACGTCCGTGCCGCCGTCAACCATGCCCGCGACCACGGGCTCGACCTCGCCGTCCAGTCCACCGGGCACGGCCTCGCCACCCCGCTCGACGGCGGACTGCTCGTCAGCACCCGTCGGATGTGCACGGTCACGGTGGACCCGACGACCCGGCGCGCCCGCGTCGAGGCGGGTGCGACGTGGGGCGACGTCGTTGCCGCAGCAGCTCCGCACGGCCTCGCGCCGCTCAGCGGCAGCTCCCCCGGCGTCGGGGTCGTCGGCTACCTGCTCGGCGGCGGGTTCGGTCTGCTCGGCCGCACCTTCGGGTTCGCCGCCGACCGGATCGGTCGGGTCGAGGGCGTCACGACCTCCGGCGAGGTGGTCGAGCTCGACCACCTGCCGAAGGACGGCACCGTCATCACGGCCGTCGAGACCGAGCTCGTCGAGCTCAGCGAGGTCTGGGGCGGCTCGCTCGCCCTCGAGCTCACGCCGGTCGTGCTCGACGGTTGGGCCGCCTGGAGCGCGGACCTGCCGGAGGAGGTGACGACCGGGATCTCGCTCGTGCCCTTCCCCGACGACCCGGCCATGCCCCCGCCGTTCCGCGGCCGGCACATCGCCATGATCACGGTCGCCGCCACCGCGGACGTCGACGGTCTCGTCGGACCCCTGCGCGAGCTGGCGCCGGTGCTCCACGAGCGGCTCGGGTGGCTCCCGGTGGCGGAGTCGCACACGATCCACCACGACCCGACCGAACCCGAGCCCTACGCCGGCGACGGCCGCCTGCTCCGCACGCTGGACGGCGACGGGCTGCGGGCGATCCCGGCTCTGACGGGCCCGGCTGCGCCGGTCCCCTCCGTGGTGGAGGTGCGTCGCCTGGGTGGGGCGTACACGCGCGGCCGGACCGTGCCCGCCGCGTTCCGCGAGGCCGGATATCTGCTCCGGGCCATCACCATCCTCGACGGCCCGGACGAGCCGGCCGCCCGCGCGCTCCACCGGGAGCTGTTCCGCCCGTTCGCCGCCGACGACCTGGGCCGGGCGTGGACCTTCGCCTACGGCCTCACCGCTCCGAACTAGTCATTGACAAGTTCTCTCGGTCGCGCCAGTCTTGTCAGTGCCTAGTTCGAGGAGGGAGCTCGCGATGTCCGTCCTGACGACCACCGTCCCCACGCCCCTGGTGCGGGGGAACTGGCAGGTCCTGGAGCCCGTGCACGCGGTGCTCTACTACGCACCCGAGGTCGCCGCGGAGGTGGCAGCGCTCGGCTTCGACACCGCCACCCGCTGGCCGTCGTACTTCCCGCTGCGGGCCGCGCCGCTCGGCCGGCCTGGCGCGAAGGTCGTGACCTCGGCCTTCTACAGCTTCAGCCCGGCGATGGTGGCCGAGCACATGCGGAGCGCCTGGGCCACGTCCTCGCCCGACGACGTCCTCGCCGCCCGGCTCCGCGGCGTCGACGCCGGGCTCCGCGCGCTGCTCGGCCCGCTCGCCGACGCGCCGGCCACCACGGAGGCCGCCGAGCTCGCGTGGCGGGCGGCCGAGGCGGCCGTGACCGCGGGCCGGCCGTTGGCGGCCGCCAACGCGGAACCTCACGCCCCGGACGAGCCGCTGCTGCGGCTCTGGCACGCCGCCACGATCCTGCGCGAGCACCGCGGGGACGGGCACGTCGCCGCCCTGCTCGACGCGGAGCTCGACCCGTGCGAGGCGCTGGTCTCGTTCGCCGCCGTCGGGGCCGCGCCGCGGGAGACCTTCGCGAGCCGCGGCTGGAGTGACGACGAGTGGGAGGCCGCGGCCGAGCGGCTGCGTGCCCGGGGCCTGCTCGACGACGACGGCGTGGCCACCGAGGCCGGGCGGGCGCTGCGCGAGCGGGTCGAGGCCCGCACGGACGCGCTCGCCGCCCAGCCCTACGCCGCCGTCGGGATGCCGGAGATCGCGCGGCTCCCGCAGCTCGTCGGGCCGCTGACCGCGAAGATCGCGCAGTCCGGACTGCTCCCGGCCGTCAGCACGCTGGGCATCCGCAAGCCCGAGTGACCCGCGAGTCGGCGGTTCCGGGCGACCCGAGTTGACATCCCAGGACCCTCCGGGGTGTGGTTCGGACTCCCGAACTGCCGACTCGCGGTGCAGGAACTCCCGACTCGCGGTGCCGGAACTCCCGACTCGCGGTGCCGGAACTCCCGACTCGCGGTGCCGGAACTGCCGACTCGCGGGGCCGGCTACGGGCGGGTGGGGCGGCGGACCGGTTCGCAGCAGGTGACGGCACAGGGGGCGCCGTCCGTCGTGCAGCCCGCCCGCGCGACCCCGCCGAGGGATCGGGCGGGCGCGTCGACCAGGTGCTCGGCCATCAGCTCCACCACCATGTCGGCGAAGCGGGGGTCGGGGCCGGCGGTGGCGGCGCGGGCGAAGGCCATGCCCAGCTCCTCCGCCTTCTCCGCGGCCTCGTTGTCGAGGTCCCAGATGACCTCGATGTGGTCGGACACGAACCCGACCGGCGCCACGACGACCGCCTCGACGCCCTTCTCGTGCAGCGCCTCGATGTGGTCGACGACGTCCGGCTCCAGCCACGCGATCTGCGGCGGGCCGGACCGCGACTGCCACACGACGTCGTAGTCGGTGATCCCCACCTGGGCCGCGACCAGCCGGGCGGCCTCGGCGATCTGCCGCGAGTACCGGTGCCCGCCCTCCTCCGGCACCCCGGCGGCGGCGTCGGCGGCCACCGGGATGGAGTGCGCCGTGAACACGACTCGCGCCCCCTCCGGCACGGTCGCGAGGGCGGCCCGCACCGCGTCGGCGTTGGCCTCCACAAACAGCGGGTGGTCGAAGAAGTGCCGCAGCTTGGTCAGGTGCGGTGCTCCGTCGCCGACGGCGGCGCGGGCGCGGGCGATGTCGTCGTCGTACTGCCGGCAGGCCGAGTAGCCGCCGTAGGCGCTGGTGGCGAAGACGAGCGCGTTGCGCACGCCGTCCCGGGCCATCTCCGCGACGGTGTCCTCGACCATCGGGTGCCAGTTGCGGTTGCCGAAGTACACCGGGAGGTCCGTCCTCGACCGGATCGCCGCGATCAGCTCCCGGTTGCGGGCGTTGATCGGCGAGACGCCGCCGAAGTGCTGGTAGTGCTCCTCGACGGCGTCGAGCCGCTCCGGCGGCACGCCGCGGCCGCGCACCACGTTCTCCAGGAACGGGCGCACCTCGTCCGGCCCCTCGGGACCGCCGAAGGACAGGAACAGCAGCGCGTCGTAGGAACCCACGGGCCTCATTCAACCGCGCGCCAGTGGGCCCCGCGCGTCACACCCCGACGGCGTGGAACCCGCCGTCCGCCATCACCATCGAGCCGGTGGTGGTGGGCAGCCAGTCCGACAGCACCGCGCACACGGTCTTGGCGACGGGCACCGGGTCGGTGACGTCCCAGCCCAGCGGGGCGCGGGAGTCCCAGTTGTCCTCGAACGCCGAGAAGCCCGGGATGGACTTGGCGGCCATGGTCTTCACCGGGCCGGCGGCGACCAGGTTGACCCGGATGCCCTTCGGTCCCAGGTCACGAGCCAGGTACCGGGTGACGGACTCGAGCGTGGACTTGGCGACGCCCATCCAGTCGTAGGCCGGCCAGGCCTGCCGGTTGTCGAAGTCCATCCCGACGATCGACGCGCCCGGCCCGAGCAGCGGCAGCAGCGCCGTCGACAGGGACTTGAAGGAGTACGCGCTGACCTGGATGGTCGTGGCGACGTCCTCCCACGGGGCGTTGAGGAAGGCCCCCTCCCCCAGGCAGGACGCCGGCGCGAACCCGATGGAGTGCAGCACCCCGTCGAGCGAGGGCGAGTCCCCCAGGTGCGGGGACACCCGCTCGACCAGCGAGTCGAGCTGCTCCTGGTTCGACACGTCGAGCTCGACGACCGGGGCGGGCTTCGGCAGCCGCTGCGCGATCCGCTCGACCAGCCGCATCCGGCCGAACCCGGTGAGGACGACCTCCGCGCCCTGCTCCTGCGCGATCTTCGCCGCGTGGAACGCCAGCGACGCGTCGGTGATCACACCGGTGATCAGCAGCTTCTTGCCCTCGAGCAGTCCCATCAGGACCCTTTCGCCGTCGTTCGGGGAGTTCGGGGAGTTCGGGGAGGTGACGCTCAGTGGCCCATGCCGAGGCCGCCGTCGACCGGGATGACGGCCCCGGTGACGTAGCCGGCCTGCTCGGAGCCGAGCCAGGTCACGGCCGAGGCGACCTCCTCGACGGAGGCGTAGCGGCCCAGCGGGACCTGCTTGGTGATCTCGGCGCGCCGGTCGTCGGAGAGCGCGCGGGTCATGTCCGTGTCGACGAACCCGGGGGCGACGACGTTGGCGGTGACGCCCCGCGACCCGAGCTCGCGGGCGACCGAGCGGGCCAGCCCGACCAGCCCGGCCTTGGAGGCGGCGTAGTTGACCTGCCCCGCGCTGCCCAGCAGCCCGACCACGGACGAGATGAAGATCATCCGGCCGCCCCTGGCCTTGAGCATCCCGCGGGAGGCACGCTTCGCGACCCGGTAGGCGGCGGTGAGGTTGGCGTCGAGCACCGAGGTGAACGAGTCCTCGCTCATCCGCATGAGCAGCCCGTCGTCGGTGATCCCGGCGTTGGAGACGAGGACCTGGACCGGCCCGTGCTTCTCCTCGACGGTCGTGAACGCGGCGTCGACGGCGGCGGCGTCGGTGACGTCGCACTGCACCGGCAGCAGCTCCCCGGGGAGCCCCTCCGCCGAACTGCGGTACGTCACCGCCACCTGGTCCCCCTGGGCCGCGAACGCCTCCGCGATCGCCAGGCCGATGCCGCGGTTTCCTCCGGTGACCAGCACGCTCCTACCCACGGGCACAGAACCTAGTGCACGGGCGTCCGCGGGGCCGCGACACGCGTCACGGCAGGCGGCGGCCCAGCAGCAGCCCGCTGCCGAGACCGACCACGAGCAGCAGTGCCCCGCCGGCGAGCCACGGCCTGCTGGTGTCGACGCGGCGCACCTCGTACCCGATCTGCTCGGACAGGTCCGCGTATACCCGGCGCAGCTCGTCCTCGCTCGCGGCGGTGAAGAACTGGCCCCCGGAGAGGTCGGCGATCTGCTTCATCGAGGCGTCGTCGACGGCGACGCGGGTGCGCCCGCCCTCGATGTCGATCGTCCCGTACTCCGTGCCGAACGAGATCGTCGAGACCGGGATCTTGGCCTCGGCGGCCTGCCGGGCCGCGGTGAACGCGCCGCGCGGCTCGTTCTCCCCGTCCGGGCCGGGGACGGTCTGCTTGCCGTCGCTCATCAGCACGATCCGGGCGGGTGGGGGCGCGTCCTCGGTGCCGGTGCCGCCCGCGCCCGCGACGGACTGCGAGAACGACTCGATCGACTGCATCGACGCGAAGATCGCCTCACCGGTCGCCGTGGACTCGGACAGCTTCAGGCTGTCGACGGCCCGCTTGACCGCGGTGCGGTCCGTGGTCGGCGAGACGAGCACGGCGGCGGTGCCGGCGAACGACACGAGCCCGAGGTTGATCCCCGGCGTGAGCTGGTCGGCGAACGACTTCGCCGCGGCCTGCGCGGCCGCGAGCCGGGTGGGCTCGACGTCCGTGGCCTGCATCGACAGCGACACGTCGATCACCAGCATCACGGTGGCGCGGTTGCGCGGGACCTTGGCCTCGGCCTGCGGCCCGGCGAGCGCGATCGTGAGCACCGCCAGCGCGGTGATCAGCGCCGCCGCCGGGAGGTGCCGGTACCAGCCGGGACGTTTCGGGGCGACCTTCTCCAGCAGCTCGAGGTTGGTGAACCGGACGACGTCCCGGCGCCGCCTCCGCTGCAGCAGCAGGTAGCCGGCCACCGCCGCGGCGACGACCAGCAGCCCGAGCAGCCACCAGGGCGAGGAGAACGTCACCGCCCGCCCCCCGACCAGGTCCGCTTGCGGGCCAGGGCGAACCGCACGATGTCGGAGATCCAGTCCGAGTCGGTGCGCAGCCGCAGGTGCGCGGCCCCGCAGCGGCGCAGCGCGTCGGCCACCTCGTCGCGGTGCTCGGACGCGGCCGCGGCGTACTCGCGGCGCAGCAGCGGCGTGGTCTCGACCTCGCGCTGCCGGCCGGTCTCCGGATCGGCCAGGACGACCGTCCCGACGTCGGGCAGGTCCAGCTCGCGCGGGTCGAGGACCTCGACGGCGAGCAGGTCGTGCCGGGCGCTCAGGCCGCGCAGCGACCGCTCCCAGTCCGGCTCGCCGAGGAAGTCCGAGATCACGACGGCGAGGCCGCGCCGGCGCGGCGGGCGGCGCAGCTGTTCGAGGGCCGCGGTGAGGTCGCCGCGCGTGCCGTCCCCGGCCCGGGGCACCTCGGCGACCCGGCGCACCACGCTGCGGGTGTGGGCGAGCCCACCGCGGGCCGGGATCCGCACGGTCTCCGCCCCCGTCGAGACGATCGCCCCGATCCGGTTCCCGCCGCCGCGGGTCAGGTGCGCGACGGCGGCCAGCGCGGCGACCGCCAGGTCGCGCTTCTCGCAGTCCGCGGTGCCGAAGTCGAGGCTGGGCGACAGGTCGACGACCACCCACGTCTCGAGCTCGCGGTCGGCGATGGTCTCGCGGACGTGCGGCTCGGTGGTCCGCGCGGTGACGGCCCAGTCCATCCGCCGGACGTCGTCGCCCGCCCGGTAGGGACGCGCCTCCGCCGGGTCGGACCCGGGCCCGGGCAGCAGACCGAGGTGGTTGCCCTGCAGCAGCCCGTCGAGCCGGCCGCGCACGCTCAGCTCCAGGGTGCGCAGCGCCGCCTCGAGGTTCCCCCCGCGCAACGACGGCGGGCCGTGGGAACGGCCCGTGCGGGGGCCCGCCGGGCTCGGGGCCGTCACGACGGACCGGGCGCCGGCGGATAGGCGGCCGTCGGCTGTGCCGGCTGTGCGGCCGGCGCGGGCTGCACCTGCGGCCGGGCGGTGACCTGCGGCAGCGGCACGGTCTGCAGCACGCGCTGGAGGATGTGCTCCATCGGGACCTGGTCGGCCACGGCGTCGTAGGACAGCACGAGCCGGTGGCGCAGCACGTCCGGCGCGACGTCGAGGACGTCCTGCGGCAGCACGTAGTCCCGGCCGCGGACCAGCGCGAGCGCGCGGGCGCCCGCGACGATGCCGAGCGTGGCGCGGGGCGACGCGCCGTAGGAGACCCAGCCCGCGATGTCCTGCAGGCCGTGGTCCGCCGGGGTGCGGGTGGCCACGACCAGCCGCACGACGTAGTCGACGAGCGCGTGGTGCACGAAGACCTGCGAGGCCACGCCCTGCAGCCGGACCAGCTCCGCCGGCTCCATGATCTGCTCGGCCACCGGCGGCGTCGCGCCCATCCGGTAGACGATCTCGCGCTCCTCCTCGACGCCCGGGTACTCCACGATGATCTTGAAGAGGAACCGGTCCCGCTGCGCCTCGGGCAGCGGGTAGACGCCCTCGTTCTCGATCGGGTTCTGCGTGGCCAGGACCAGGAACGGGTCGGGCATCGGGAAGGTGCGGCCGCCGATCGACAGGTGCCGCTCGGCCATGACCTCGAGCATCGCCGACTGGACCTTGGCCGGGGCGCGGTTGATCTCGTCCGCCAGCACGAAGTTGGCGACGACCGGGCCCAGCTCGACGTCGAACTCCTCGCGGCCCTGCCGGTAGATCCGGGTGCCGAGGATGTCCGAGGGGACGAGGTCCGGGGTGAACTGCAGGCGCGCGAACGTGCCGCCGACGACCTTCGCGACCGTCTCCACCGCGAGGGTCTTCGCGACGCCCGGGACGCCCTCCAGCAGCAGGTGCCCCTTGGCGAGCAGCCCGACGAGCATCCGCTCGACCAGCCGGTCCTGCCCGACGATCACGCGCTTGATCTCGAAGACCGCGCGCTCCAGGAGCTCGGCGTCGTCCTTCGGGGTGGAGGTGGCGGCGGGGACCGCCGGGGTACCGGAGGGCGGCGTCGACTCGGGGGATGGCTGCACGCTCACCGCACCATCACACCGGACACCCCGTGAACTACGGGTGAGCGGGGCGCGACGGCGTTCCTAGATCACCCGAGCGACGGTCGGCAGCAGCCCACCCGAGTACCGCACTGGCGAGATCTTCACCGACGCGCCGGAGTAGGGCGCCTCGATCATCTTGCCGTTCCCGATGTAGAGGGCGATGTGGTATACGCGGCCGTTGCGGGCCCACGACAGCATGTCGCCGGGCCTCATCTGCGCGAGCGGGACCTGGTCGCCGAAGGCGTGCTGGTTGCCGCTGTACCGGGGCAGCTTCACCCCGACGCCCGCGAAGGCGTAGAGCATCAGCCCGGAGCAGTCGAAGCCGACCTTGCGGTAGTCGCCGAAGCTGTCGGCCACGCCGCCGTCGCGGATGCCGCGCGACGGGCCGCGGGCCGTCCCGCCGCCCCAGGCGTAGGTCACGCCGAGCTGCGCCATCGCCCGGTCGATCACGGTCTGCACCGCAGCGGATCCGGTCCGCCGGGTCGTCGGCGGCGGCGCCGAGGCGGAGGAGCCGGCCCG
Source organism: Pseudonocardia halophobica (assembly GCF_027922425.1). Classification (GTDB taxonomy): domain Bacteria; phylum Actinomycetota; class Actinomycetes; order Mycobacteriales; family Pseudonocardiaceae; genus Pseudonocardia; species Pseudonocardia halophobica. Next base: position 36,470 of record NZ_BSFQ01000010.1, read on the forward strand.
GGAGGCGGCCTCCTCGCGGGCGGCGCGCTGGCGGGCCGCCTCGGCCTCCTCCTGCGCCCGCTGCCAGTCCTGGAACCGCTGCCGCTGGGCGCGGAGCCCGGCGTCGGCGTTCTCCGCGGCGTCGAGCTGCGCCTGGACCTGTGCCTGCTCGCCCGTCACCGCCCGCAGCCGCTGAGCCTGCTCGTCGGCGGCCTGCTGCGCACCGGCGAGGGCCTGGTCGGCCGCGGTCTTGGCCTCGGCGGCGGCCTGCCGGCGCTGCTCGGCCTCCTCCTGCGCCTTCCGCGCGGTGGAGTCCGCGTTGGCCTGCTGGACGCGGGCGCGCTCGAGCCCGTCGAGCGCGGCGGCCTGCTGCTGGGCGAGGGCGTCGGTGAGCTGGGCCCGGTCGACGAGGTCCTGCGGGCCGGTCGCCGTGGTGAGCAGCCCGATCGGGCCGAGGTCGAGGCCCTGCGAGTAGGTGCCGGCGACGAAGTCGTCGAGCCGGGTGCGGGCGGCGTCGACGGCCTTGCCCGCGGCCTGGGTCTGCGCGCGGGCCGAGTCGGCGCGGGCGGCCGCGGCGTCGGCCTCGGCCTGGGCGCCGGTCAGCACGTCGAGCGCCTGGTTGGCGGACTCGTGCTGCTCGGCGACCTGGATCTGCAGGTCGTCGGCCTCCGCCTGGAGCTCGGAGAGCCGCTGGGTCAGTCGGGCGACGTCGGCGGCCCGTCCGCTCACGGCGTCGCGGCTGCGCTGCAGGTCCTCGTTGCTCGGGTTCGGCGGCGGGGTCGGGTCGGGCGCGGCACCGGCGGTCGTCACCGAGGTGACGGTGAGCAGGGCGACGAGCAGGACCAGCAGCAGCCCTCGCGCGATCCGCACCGCTCTCCCCCCACCGGTGATCGACTGGATGGTCGGCACCCTGGCACCGCCGGGTCGTCACGCCCGGTCGCCACGCCGGTACGGCCCGGCAACTTCCACCACTCGGTGGACTGCGGCACCGCCGGGGCGGGGCGGGCGCTGCTCCGGACGGAGCACCGCATCTCGGTACTTCCACCCTGTTCGGACAGCGGCACGTCCACCATGATCCTCCGGACGCATCCGGTCCCGGGTGCCCGACGAGGGGTGGGAACAGTGAGCGACGGCGGACACCGACCCGGCGCGGTGCCGGGCGGCCCGGACCCGGCCGACCCCCGGTGGGCCGACCCGCAGGGGGCGGACCGGCAGTGGGCGCAAGGCCCGGGCGCGGGCGCGGCCCCGGACCCGTACCGGCAGGGGTGGTCGCCGCAGGGGCAGGGGACGGCCCGGTACCCGGCGCAGCACCCCGCACAGCCCGGCTCGACGCAGCAGTACCCGGCCCCCCACTACCCGACCCCGCAGTACCCCACCCCGCAGTACCCCACCGAGGCCTACCCGGCGCAGGCGCCGCAGTACGGCGGCGGTCAGCCGCCGGCCTGGGGGCCGCCGCCGGGGTACGGCGACGGCGGGGCGCCCCGGAAGAAGCGTCGGTGGCCGCTGATCACGGCGATCGTCGCGGTCGTCGTGCTGCTGGCGGGCGGCGGCCTGGCGGCGTGGACGTTCCTCGGCGGCAGCGGCGGCACGAGCAGCCCGAACGCCGCCGTCACCGCGCTGGCCGCGGACCTGGAGGGCCGCGACTACCTGCGCGCCTACAGCCGCATCGCACCGAACGAGGCGACCCTGCTCACCGACCTGAGCTCGGTGCTCACCACCGAGCTGCAGCGTCTCGAGGTGCTGCGGCCGGACGCCCGCGCCGACGCCGGCCTCGACACCGTGACCTTCGCCGGGCTGCGGTTCGACGAGGCCGGCGCCGAGCAGGTCCGCCCGAACGTCACGATCACCAAGCTGGTCGCCGGCACCATCACGACCACGCAGGACCCGGCGAGCCTGCCCTTCACCGACTCGTTCAAGGCGAAGGTCTACCCGAACGGGGCCCCGCCCGCGGACGTCCCGGAGACGATCGACATCGCACAGGTCGTGCGCGAGCAGGGCGAGCCGATCCGGATCGCGACCGTGCAGGTCGGCGGCGAGTGGTACGTCAGCGGCCTCTACACCGCGGCCGACTACGCGCTGAAGGACGCCGTGGAGCCGTGGCCCACGACGTCGATCGACGCCCGCGGGGCCACCACCGCCCAGGACGCCGTCCGCGACCTGGTCCAGGCCGCGCTCGACGCCGACGTCCGCCGGGTCGTCGAGCTGACCGACCCGACCGAGATGGCGGCCCTGCACGACGCCGGGCCCGCCCTCGTCGACGGGGCGGCCGCCGCGCAGCCCACCGGGGCGAAGATCGTGGACCTGCAGACCACCGAGACGGACGTCCGCGGGCACACCGCCCTGTCGCTGGCGAGCGTGACCGTCGACGACGGCAGCGGCGCCCGGGTCACCGTGACCCGCACCGGCGACTGCGTGACGATCAGCGGCGTCGAGGGTGCACCGCCGCAGCTGTGCGCGAACCAGCTCGGCTCGCTCGTCGGCGCCCAGGTCGGCACCTCGCCCGCCCTCCAGGAGCTCACGCCGCGGCTGGCCACGGCCGTGCTCGACGTCAAGGTGGTGACGTCCGAGGACGGCGGGTCCTGGTACGTCTCCCCCGGCCAGACCGTCGTGCAGCTCTACGCCGACCTGCTCGGCGCGCTGCAGCCCGGTGATCTCGACGCCCTGATCGCCGGCAACTGATCCCCGCCTGATCCCCCACCCGACGCGACGGCCGGCGGCGCACCCGCGCCGCCGGCCGTCGTGCGTTCCCGGGCGAATTCGGGGTACGCCCGTGACCTGCGACCCCCTGCCTCGACCCCGTATATAGGACAGGCGTACTGTTTGGGGCGGGACGGGGGTCACGCTGCCGTGGAGCCCACGGTGCGCGAGACTCCCGCGGGACACCCGAGAAGACGCGCCCACCACGCCACCAGGAGGAGAGCCGAACAGTGGCCAGTACCGACAGCTTCGGAGCCAAGGGGACCCTCGGGGTCGGGGGCAGCGAGTACGAGATCTTCCGGCTTTCGGCCGTCGAGGGCTCGGAGAAACTGCCCTACAGCCTCAAGGTGCTGCTGGAGAACCTGCTGCGCACGGAGGACGGTGCCAACGTCACCGCCGACCACATCCGGGCGCTGGCGAACTGGGACCCGACGGCCGAGCCCGACACCGAGATCCAGTTCACGCCCGCCCGCGTGATCATGCAGGACTTCACCGGCGTCCCGTGCGTCGTCGACCTGGCGACCATGCGCGAGGCCGTGACCGAGATGGGCGGTGACCCGTCGAAGGTCAACCCGCTCGCCCCGGCCGAGCTGGTCATCGACCACTCGGTGATCATCGACATCTTCGGCCGGCCGGACGCGTTCGAGCGCAACGTCGAGTTCGAGTACGAGCGCAACCGCGAGCGCTACCAGTTCCTGCGCTGGGGCCAGGGCGCGTTCGACGAGTTCAAGGTCGTCCCGCCGGGCACCGGCATCGTGCACCAGGTCAACATCGAGCACCTGGCCCGCACCGTCATGGCCCGCAACGGCCAGGCCTACCCGGACACCCTGGTCGGCACCGACTCGCACACCACGATGGTCAACGGCCTGGGCGTGCTGGGCTGGGGCGTCGGCGGCATCGAGGCCGAGGCCGCGATGCTCGGCCAGCCGGTCTCGATGCTCATCCCGAAGGTCCTGGGCTTCAAGCTGACGGGCGAGATCCCGCCGGGTGCCACCGCCACGGACGTCGTGCTCACGATCACCGAGATGCTGCGCAAGCAGGGCGTGGTCGGCAAGTTCGTCGAGTTCTACGGCGAGGGCGTCGGCGCCGTGCCGCTGGCCAACCGCGCCACCATCGGCAACATGAGCCCGGAGTTCGGCTCCACCGCCGCGATCTTCCCGATCGACGACGAGACGGTCCGCTACCTCAAGCTCACCGGCCGCTCCGCCGAGCAGGTCGCCCTGGTCGAGGCCTACGCCAAGGAGCAGGGCCTCTGGCACGACCCGCAGGCCGAGCCGCAGTACTCCGAGACCCTCGAGCTGGACCTGTCGACGGTCGTCCCGTCGATCGCCGGCCCGAAGCGGCCGCAGGACCGCATCGAGCTGTCGCAGGCCAAGGAGGCGTTCCGGTCCTCCCTGGCGGACTACGCCTCGACGCCGGACCAGACCGACCCGGACGACGCCGCGTCGTCGGGCTCCACGGTCGACGAGGCCGGCGAGGAGTCCTTCCCGGCCAGCGACCCCGCCTCCCCGGCGCACGACGGCAACGGCGACGCCGGCAAGCCGCACGCGCCGATCTCGGCCGCCGCCGGCTCCGGTGGGCGGGTCAGCAAGCCCACCAAGGTCACCATGGGCGGCGCGGAGTTCGAGATCGACCACGGCGCGGTCGTGATCGCCTCGATCACCTCCTGCACCAACACGTCGAACCCGTCGGTCATGCTGGGCGCGGCCCTGCTGGCCAAGAACGCCGTCGACAAGGGCCTCGCGGTCAAGCCGTGGGTCAAGACCTCGATGGCGCCGGGCTCGCAGGTCGTCACCGACTACTACGAGAAGGCCGGCCTCTGGCCCTACCTCGAGAAGCTCGGCTACCACCTGGTCGGCTACGGCTGCACCACCTGCATCGGCAACTCGGGCCCGCTGCCCGAGGAGGTCTCGGCGGCGGTCAACGAGGCCGACCTCGCCGTCGTCTCGGTGCTGTCCGGCAACCGGAACTTCGAGGGCCGGATCAACCCGGACGTCAAGATGAACTACCTGGCGTCCCCGCCGCTGGTCATCGCGTACGCCCTGGCCGGCACGATGGACTTCGACTTCGAGTCCCAGCCGCTGGGCAAGGACACGGACGGGACGGACGTCTTCCTCGCCGACATCTGGCCGTCCGCCGAGGACGTCCAGGCGACGATCGACGGCGCCATCACCGAGGAGATGTTCGCCAAGGACTACGCGGACGTCTTCCGCGGCGACGAGCGGTGGCGTTCGCTGCCCACGCCGGAGGGCCGGACCTTCGAGTGGGACCAGGAGTCCACCTACGTCCGCAAGCCCCCGTACTTCGAGGGCATGGCGTCGGAGCCCGCGCCGGTCGAGGACATCTCGGGCGCCCGCGTGCTCGCGCTGCTCGGGGACTCGGTCACCACCGACCACATCTCCCCCGCCGGCGCGATCAAGCCGGGCACCCCGGCCGCGCAGTACCTCGACGAGCACGGCGTGGAGAAGAAGGACTACAACTCCTTCGGCTCGCGCCGCGGCAACCACGAGGTGATGATCCGCGGGACGTTCGCGAACATCCGGCTGCGCAACCAGCTGCTCGACGACGTCTCCGGCGGCTACACCCGGGACTTCACCAAGGACGGCGCCCCGCAGGCGTTCATCTACGACGCCGCGCAGAACTACGCGGCCGCGGGCACCCCGCTGGTGGTGCTGGGCGGCAAGGAGTACGGCTCCGGGTCGTCGCGCGACTGGGCGGCCAAGGGCACCGCGCTGCTGGGTGTCAAGGCCGTCATCGTCGAGTCCTTCGAGCGCATCCACCGCTCGAACCTCATCGGCATGGGCGTCATCCCGCTGCAGTTCCCGCAGGGCGAGTCGGCCTCGTCGCTGGGCCTCGACGGCACCGAGACCTTCGACATCGCGGGCATCACCGAGCTGAACGACGGCACCACCCCGCGCACCGTCAAGGTCACCGCGACCAAGGCGGACGGCGGGAAGGTCGAGTTCGACGCGGTCGTCCGCATCGACACCCCCGGCGAGGCGGACTACTACCGCAACGGCGGCATCCTGCAGTACGTGCTCCGGGGCATGCTCGCCTCCTGACCCCGTGAGTGGCAACTGCCCCTAGAGGGGCAGTCGCCACTCACGACCTGCCCTGAGCTGCGAGAACGAGCCACGCACCATCCCGGTGCGGGGCTTCGTTCGTTCTCGGCTCCCGCCGCACCGGTGATCACCGTCTGCGTGCGCTGATGGCCGGCTGCGCAGCCTGACCGCACACAAATGACGATCATGGACCGGGCCGACTCCTGCCGCGCCTCGGTGATCGTCATCAACGTGCACTGGGGGCCGTGAGCACAGCCCTGTGCGCACCCTCCCGCCGATCACCGACGAGCCCGACGCGGGCCGCCCATCATGAACACCGTCTGCGTGCGGTGGCGGCTTCCAGCACGACCTGCACTGCACACGAACGACGATCACGGCGCGCGAGTCGTCCGCCGACCGCCCGCACCACCTACGGTCGAACCCGTGGTGGTGCTGTGGGCCGGCCTGGTGGTGGCGGCGGGGGCGGTGATCCAGGGGACGGTGGGGTTCGGGCTGGCGCTCGTGGCCGCGCCGCTGCTGGCGCTGCTGGACCCGCAGTACGTGCCGGTGCCGCTGATCGTCGTCGCGGGCGTGCACGCGCTGTTCCAGCTCGTGCGGGAGTGGCACGACGCCGACTGGCGGGGCGTGGGATGGGCGCTGGCCGGGCGTGTCCCCGGCGCGGTGCTCGGCGCGACCGTGGTGGCGTTGCTGCCGTACCGGGCCTTCGCGTCGTTCGTGGCCGTCGCCGTGCTGCTGTGCGTGGCGGCCTCGCTGGTCCGGCTGCATCTGCGCCCGACGCGGCCCGCGCTGCTGGTGGCCGGGGCGGTCAGCGGGGTGTCGGGCACGGCGGCCGCGATCGGCGGTCCGCCCGTCGCGATCCTCTACCAGGACGAGCACGGCGCAACGGTCCGCGCGACCCTCGGCGCCTACTTCGGTGTCGGCACCGCGTTGTCGCTCGGCGTCCTCGCCGCCGGCGGCCAGGTCGACGCGTCCCATTTGCTGCAGGGCGCGGTGCTGGTCCCGTTCGCGGCCGCCGGCCTGCTGCTGTCGAACCCGCTGCGCCGGATCCTCGACCGGGGGTGGACGCGCCCGGCCGTCCTGGGCCTGGCCGCGGCCGGCGCTGTCACACTCCTCGTCCAGGCCCAGTTCACGTAACCGCACGTCAACGGGGGTCGTGAGTGCCGACTGCCCCTCTAGGGGCAGTCGGCACTCACGGGGTCAGGAGGCCAGCCAGTCCAGGGCGACGGCGGCGGTCCAGGACTGCATGGCGGAGCCGAGGGCCTCGCCGGTCATCGGGTCGAAGTACTCCGCGAAGCCGACGTGGCGCAGCGAGTCGAGGGAGGCCTCGCGCAGGGCGGCGGCACGGGCGGTGTCGCCACCGTCCCGCAGGCCCTTCCAGTACAGCCAGTTGACGATCGGCCAGACCGGGCCGCGCCAGTAGTTGCGCGGGTCGAAGCACACCTCGCGGGGGCTGGTGCTCGGCAGCATCGCCCAGCGCAGATCCGGGTGGCCGGCGAAGTCCTCGGAGTCGAACAGTGCCCGGGCCCGGGCGCGCTGCACGGTCGGGGCGCCGGCGTCGAGCAGCGGGGACATGCCGGCGAAGGTGGCGACCTGGATCGGCGCCTCCGTCCCGAGGTCGACGTCGTAGGCCATCCCGCTCGCGGCGTCGGTCGCCGCTGCCACGCCGGCGCGGGCCCGGTCGATCCAGCCCTGGATCGTGGCGCGCTGCGCCTGGGTTGCCCCCACGACGTCCGCGATCTCCAGCAGCGCCCGGTTCGCCATGATCAGCACCGAGGTGAAGAAGACGTCCTTGACCAGGAACGGGTAGCGCTCGTGGATCACCGCGTCGTCGTAGCGGTACCGCTTGAGCAGCTCGAGCAGCCAGAGGAAGCGGTCGTAGTGCGCGTCGGTCGGCCGCTGCCCGGCGTCGGCGACGTGCTGGACGTCCCGGCGGGTGTAGGCGGGGACCTCGCCGACCTCGAGCCGGCCGAGCACGCCGTCCCAGCGCGGGGAGTTGTCGATGCCCTCCCACGGGTGGTAGGTCGTGACCAGGCCCGACGCCGACGGGTCGCGGTTCTCGGCCAGGTAACGGTGCCAGGCGAGGAGCTTCGGGAACAGCGCCCGCAGCTGCGTCCGGACGTCCTCCTCGGCCTCGGTCCCGAGCGCGATCTCCCAGATGCGCGCCACGGCGATCGCGTGCACCGGCGGCTGGCAGATGCCACTGGTCTCCGCGACACCCACCGGCGCCTCCGGCGACACCTCCACGGCCCAGCGCGCGGGGTCCGGGAAGTACGACTCCGGGCCGGCCAGCGAGTTGAAGACGATCTGCGGCACCATCCCGTTGCGCCACTGCGCCTCGAACAGCCGTTCCTGCTCGGTCATCGCCCGGCGCACGTCGACCTGGGCCCAGCCGATCGACACGAACGCGCTGTCCCAGCTCCACTGGTGCGGGTAGAGCAGCGGGGCCGCCTTGGTCCACCCACCCATGTCGTTCGTCCGCAGCACCTCGGCGGCGTGGGCGCCGAGCCCGACCTCGGTGAGGGCCGTGCCGTACGCCGCGCTCGACGTCCCGGGACCGGGGGGAGCGGTGAAGGGAGCGGTCGGATGGTTGCCGGTGTCGGACTCCGTGCTCACGGGGATGTGCTTCCTTCCGGCGTAAATCCACGCCTCATCGGTATCAGCGGTACTTAACTGCAGAGTAACAACGGGTATCCGACCGCTCAATACCTCGCCGCTCGCTCCATCGGGGTCGCCGCAGAGGCCTTACGCCGTCCGGGTCACCGGTACGGGTGGTCAACGAGCAGGGCGGCGTCACGATGCGTCGACCTGCGGCGGGGATGGGCCGCGCCGGAAGGGACGAATCGTTTCCCTGTACTCGGGTCACGATTCCGGCGCGTTACGCCCGGTCACCGCACAATCCGGTGTGGACACCGGACGGAAAGGTGCTCAGCCGCTGCTCACGGCGGCGCCGGCGCGGTCGGTCCCGGCGCGGTCGGTCCCGTCGAGGGCGCGCTCGCTCGCCGGGTCGAACCAGCGCACCCGCTCCGGGGGCACGCGCAGCCACAGCCGGCTGTCGTCGCCGGCCGGGAAGTCGGTCGGCGTGAGGAGCTTCACGCTCTCGTCCCCCACCGTCACGGACACGAGCAGCTGCGACCCCAGCGGCTCGACGAGCCGGACGCGCGCGGGCAGCGCCCCGGGCACCTCGGTCGTCGAGGGCTCGATGTTCTCGGCGCGGATCCCGGCCCACAGCTCGTCGCCGACGCGGTCGGCGTGCTCCTCGGGCACGGCGAAGGGCTCGCCGGCCGCTGTCCACCCGTCCTGCGCGCGCCGGACCGGGAGCAGGTTCATGGGCGGGGTACCGAGGAAGCCGCCGACGAACCGGGTGGCGGGCCGGTCGTAGACCTCCATCGGCGTGCCGCACTGCACGATCTCGCCGGCACGCATCACCGCGACCCGGTCGCCCAGCGAGAGCGCCTCCACCTGGTCGTGGGTGACGTAGACGATCGTGGTGTTGAGCTCCTTGGCCAGCGCCTTGAGGTCGGAGCGGAAGCTCAGCCGGAGCAGGGCGTCGAGGTTCGACAGCGGCTCGTCCATCAGCAGCACGCTGGGGCGGACGGCGACGGCCCGCGCCACGGCGACCCGCTGCCGCTGCCCGCCGGACAGGGCGGAGGGGTAGCGGTCGAGGACGTCGTCGAGCCGGACGAGACCCGCGGCGTACTCCACGGCCTCGGCGATCTCCTGCTTCGGCGCCTTGCGCATGGCGAGCCCGAAACCGATGTTCTCGGCCACGGTGAGGTGCGGGAACACGGCGTAGCCCTGGAAGACCATGGCGATGTCGCGCCGGCGCGGCGGCAGCCCGGTGACGTCCCGGTCGCCCAGGTGGACGGTGCCGGCGTCGGCCTGCTCGAGGCCGGCGATCGTGCGGAGCAGAGTCGTCTTGCCGCAGCCGGACGGGCCGAGGAGCACGAAGAACTCCCCGTCGCGGACGGTCACGGACACGTCGTCGACGGCAGGGGCGGCGTGGCGCGTGTACCGCTTCGTGATCCCGGTGAGCCGGATGTCGGACAACGGATGCTCCTCTACCGCAGCGTCGGGCCGCCGCCGACGCCGAGCAGCCGGCGCCGGATCAGCAGGATGAACAGGAAGGCCGGGGCCAGCAGGAACAGCGCGCCCGCGTAGCGGAAGGGCAGCGGCGCCTGGGTCAGGCCGGTGAGCACGAAGACCGGCAGCGTGGGCTGCTGGAGGGTGAGGATGGAGGCGGCGAAGACCTCGTTGTAGCTGAGCAGCACGGCGAAGGTCGCGGCGGCGGCGAGCCCGGGGGCGGCGTTGGGCACCACGGCCCGGCGGAAGGCGCCGAACCGGCTGCAGCCGAAGACCTGGGCGGCCTCCTCCAGGTCCACGGGCACCCCGGCGAACACGGCGCTCACCATGAGCACCACGAAGGGCAGCGCCAGCGCGGTGTGCATCAGCGCGACGCCCCAGACGGTGTCGTAGATCCCCCACTGCAGGAAGAACACGGCCAGCGGGATGGACAGGACGACCACGGGGAACGCGCGCGTGGACAGCACGGCCAGCCGGTAGGCGTCCGCCCCGGGGAAGACGAACCGGGCCAGGGCGTAGCCCGCGGGCGCGGCGAGGAGCAGGGTGACCACGCCGGTGAGCACCGCGACGATCACGCTGGACAGCAGCGCCTGCGGCACGCCCGCGGAGGTCACGAAGAACCGCATCGACTCCAGCGACCAGTCCGGCCAGGCGGCGAGCGGGTAGGAGTAGACGGCGTCGGCCGTGCTGAACGCCCCGACGACCACGAACCAGATCGGCACGAGGACCCAGCCGGCCAGCAGGACCGCCCCGCCGTAACCGAGGACGCGCCGCGCGGTCACTCGCCGCGCTCCTTCCGGGTGGGCAGCGCGACCAGGATGATCCCGACCGCCACCAGCGAGACCAGCAGGATGACCAGCCCGTAGGCCGAGGCCAGGTGCGCGTCCTGGTACTCGGTGTAGGCGCGGTTGGCCTGGGTGGCGAGGACGTCCGTGCCCGTGCCGCCCAAAGCGATCACGGTGGCGAACACCTCGAAGGCGAGCACCGTCCGCACGATGAGCGCCGTCCGGATCGTCGGGCGCATCATCGGCAGCACCACGTGCCGCATCCGCTGCCACGGCCCGGCGTGGAAGACGTCGGCGGCCTCCAGGTAGTCCCGCGGGATGGCGCGCAGCCCGCCGACCAGGATGATCACGATCAGCGAGGTGGACCGCCACGCCTCGGCGACCACGATCGTGCCGATCACCCGCCACGGCTCGCGGTAGTCCAGCCAGATCACCGGCCGGTCGATCAGTCCGAGGGACTGCAGCACGGTGTTGAGCCAACCCTGCTCGACGAAGATCGAGTACCAGAGGATGCCGGCCCCGAGCTCGCTGACGCCGAGCGGCAGCAGGAACACGTAGAGCCAGAGGCCCGATCCCCGCAGCCGCGAGGTGATCACCATCGACATCGCCATGGCCAGCGCGAACTGCAGCGGAAGCAGCACCACGAGCAGGATCACCGTGGTCCACACGGCGGGCCAGAAGCGGTCGTCGCCGAGCATCGCCCGGATCGACCCGAGCCCCCACTCCCCCGTCGTGCTGGTGAACGCGAGCCCGAACGCCTGGATCATCGGCGACGCGAAGAAGATCAGCAGGTAGGCGACGCTGGGCGCGAGCAGCAGGTACGGCAGCCAGCGCTGCGGCCCGCCACGGCGCTCCGCCGCGACCACCGGGGCCTCGGTCACCGCCTCAGCCAACGCGACACACCCCCTCGCCCACCGGGTCCGGCGCCCAGCAGGCGGCCTGAGCGCTGTCGAGCACGCCCTGCAGCGCGGCGGCCTGGGTGGCGAGCACGCCCCGGACGTCGCCGCCGTCGAGCACGATCGAACGGAACGCGTCCGTGAACACCTTGTCGTAGGTGCCGCTCTGCCCGCCGAGCCCGACCGCGAGCGACGACGCCACGGCCCCGGGGGTGCCGACCATCCGCTGCAGCGTCTCCGCCTCCTGCCCGACACCCGGCGGCAGCCCGCCCGGGATCGCCGCCAGGTCCTGCGGCGGGAACCACGCCACGGTCCGCAGCGTGGTGGAGACCCGCGCGGGATCGGTGAGGTGCCGGATCAGCTCGATCGACGGCTGCGGGTCGGCGACCGCCTTCGGGATCGACAGGCCGCCGAGCACGGGGAGGTAGCCCAGTCCCCTCGGCCCGGTGGGCGCGGGGAAGGAGACGATGTCGTCCGGCCGGGTCTGCAGCGCGTCCACCAGCCGGACGGCGTGGTCCCACGCCACCCACACCTCACCGGAGAGCAGCGGTTCCTGCATGAAGCCGTAGGTCACGGACTGCGGGTTCGCGGTGCCCCAGATCGCGCGGAGCCACTCCCACATCGCGGCGGCGTCGGCGCTCGCGAAGGTGGTGTTCACCCCGCCGGTGAAGCTCGGGTACGCGTAGCCCTGCAGGAACCGCTTGAGCAGACCGTTCTCGCCCGCGGGCAGCCCGAACCGCGGCGAACCGGTGGCCAGCTGGATCGCCCGCGTCCAGTCCAGCAGCTGGGTGTAGGTGAGCGCCTGCAGATCGGCGCCGGCGGGCAGGAACTGCAGCGCCTCGCGGCGGGCGGCCATGATGTAGCTGGCCGAGATCCACGGGACGAAGGCGTACCGGCCGTCGATGCGGGCGAGGTCGAGGTACTGGCGGGTGAACCCGCGGTCGCCGAGCTGCTCGACGACGTCCGTCATGTCCCGGAGCAGGCCCTCCTTCGCCAGCGTGGCGAACTCGCCGTGCAGTGCCCCGAGCAGCGCGATGCTCGAGGAGCCGGCCCGCGCGTCGGCACGGACCCGGTCGAACATCTTGGTGGCCGAGCTGTCGCCGGCGAACTGCACCTCGCGCGGGAACCCGGCGAGGATCTGCCGCCGGACGGCCTCGGCCTCCTCGGTCGTCGCCAGCTGGGTCGAGTAGAAGACCAGGCCGTCCGATCCTCGGGACCCGGGGGCGCCGGTGGTGTCGAGCGCGCAGCCGGCGAGCAGACCGGTCGCGGCCGCACCCAGCCCGAGACGCAGCACCTCGCGCCGCGACAGCTGCATGCCGCCCTCCCCCGCCTCGGTGGGGCGAACACTATCCAGTAAGGACCGATCACGCAGAGCGAGAGCGCACCATGGAGCCATGACGCGTCACACCGGCCGCCGAGAACGCAGTAGGGAACCATGACGCGCCAGAAAGCGGCCTGAAGTCGCGTTATGGTTCCCTACTGCGGTTCAGACGGCTGTGGCCAGGGAGAGGGCGAAGCGGCGGTCCTCGTCGGCCCACCAGCGACCCAGGTCGAAGCCCGCCTCGGCCAGCATCTCCCGCACGCCGGCGGGCCGGAACTTGGCCGAGATCTCCGTGCGCATCTCCTCGCCCTCGGCGAAGTCGACCGCGAGGTCCAGCTCCTCCACCCACACCCGCATGTCCTTCTCCGCCCGCAGCCGCATCTCGATCCACTCGTGCTCGGCGTCCCAGGCCGCGACGTGCGAGAACGCCTCGGGGAGGAAGTCGGCGCGCAGCTCGCGGTTGAGCACGTGCAGGACGTTGCGGTTGAACTCCGCGGTGACGCCCGCGGTGTCGTCGTAGGCGGCGAGCAGGGTGGGCTCGTCGATCACCAGACCGGTGCCGAGCAGCAGCTGCTCGCCGGGCTCGAGCACCGAGCGGACGTGCGCGAGGAACGCCGTGCGCTCCGCGGGCCGCAGGTTGCCGATCGTGCCGCCGAGGAAGGCGATCATCCGACGCCCGCCGGTCGGCAGCGCGGTGAGGTCCTTCGTGAAGTCGCCGACCACGCCGTGCAGCGCCAGGTCGGGGTACTCGACGGCGAGCGCGTCGAGCGCCCCGCGCAGCGCCGCCTCGCTGACGTCCTGCGGGACGTACCGGCGCAGGGTGCCGGCCGCGCGGAAGGCGTCGAGCAGCAGCCGGGTCTTGGCCGACGAACCCGACCCGAGCTCGACGACCGTGTCCGCCCCGGAGGCCTCCGCGATCGCCGCGACCGACTCCTCGAGCAGGGCCCTCTCGGTGCGTGTCGGGTAGTACTCGGGGAGCTCGGTGATCTCCTCGAAGAGCTCGCTGCCCCGGGCGTCGTAGAAGTACTTGGGCGGGAGCTCCTTGGGGTCGGCGGTGAGCCCGGCGCGGGCGTCCGCCCGGAGGGCGGCCTCGGCGTCGGCCGCGGTGAGGTGGACGTCGAGCTCGGTCAGGCGGTTCGGCCGGGTCATGATCGTGCTCCTCGCGGTGCGTCCGGGCGGGCCCGGTCGAGCAGGGGGCCTGCTCAGGAGTGGGGCGCGCGGGTCCCGCGGTCCGGGATCCCGGTGTCGGTGGGGAGGTCGGTGCTCGAGGGCCCGATCGGGCGCCGATCCAGCCGGCCCGGCGTCGCGACGACGAGGTGCCGGTCCGGCAAGGGCTCCCAACCCGGGTCGGTGTCGATCGGCTCCGACGCCACGGTGGCGGCCCGGTCCGTGACCCGCACCGACAGCGCGTGGTCCCAGGCCGTGCCCCAGATCGTGGTGCCGTCGGTGAGCAGGAGGTTGAGCCGGGACGCGGGCGCGGCGGCCTCGACGGCGAGGACGGTGTCGGGCAGCACCCGCGCCGGGTCCTCCCCCGCCCGCAGCCGGTTCCGGACCAGCGCCCACAGCAGGGCCGAGTCCGTGGGGGCGTCGAGGGTCAGCAGGTCGACGACGGGCAGCCCGGCGGCCAGGTCCGCGACCGCGCCGGGCCACCCGCGCACCACGCCGTTGTGGCTGAACAGCCAGCGGCCCTCGGCGAACGGGGCGGCCGCGGTGCTGGTGACCGGCATCCCCGTGGTCGCGGACCGGACCGCGGCGAGCACCGCGGAGCTGCGGGTGGCCGCGGCCAGCGAGGCGAACGCACCGTCCGACCACATCGGCTGGTCGGAGCGGTACCGGGCCGGTTCGGACGGGTGGCCGTTGCCGCCCGGGTCGCCCGGCGGGTACCAGCCCGCGCCGAACCCGTCCGCGTTGACGGTGCCCCCGCCGCGCATGTCGGCGGGGGCGTAGGACTGGTGCAGCAGCCCGTGCGGCGGCTCCAGCAGCAGCGCGGACAGCGTCGTCGGCGGGCCCAGGTGGGCCAGGTGGCGGCACACCGGTCAGGGCAGACCGGCGGCGTCGGCCCTGTCGGCCGTGTCGGCGGGCGAGGCGTCCCGCGCGCAGCGGAAGCCGGAGAAGATCTGCCGGCGGACCGGATGGTCCCAGTTCCGGAAGGTCGCCCGGACCGCCGACGGGTCCGTGCCGAACGAGCCGCCGCGCAGGACCTTGTAGTCGCCGCCGAAGAACACCTCGGAGTACTCGCGGTACGGGAAGGCCTCGAACCCCGGATACGGGTGCCAACCCGAGTCGCACCACTCCCACACGTCCCCGATCAGCTGCTCGACGCCCAGCGGCGACGCGCCCTCCGGGTAGGCGCCGACCGGGGCGGGACGCAGGTGGCGCTGGCCGAGGTTGGCGTGCCGCTCGGCCGGGGACTCGTCCCCCCACGGATAGCGCCGGCTGCGCCCGGTCGCCGGGTCGAAGCGGGCGGCCTTCTCCCACTCCGCCTCGGTGGGCAGCCGCTTGCCGGCCCACCGGGCGTACGCCGCGGCCTCGTGGAAGCAGACGTGCACCACCGGCTCGTCCGCCGGCACGCGCTCGACCACGCCGAACCGCCGCCGCCACCACTCGCCCGCGGAGTCCCGCTCCCAGAACCGCGGTGCGACCAGGCCCTCGGCGGTGCGGTGCCGCCAGCCCTCCGCGCTCCACCACCGCGGGTCGGTGTACCCGCCGGCCTCGACGAACGCGACGTACTCGCCGTTGGTCACCGGGTGGGTGTCGATCCAGAAGGCCGGCAGCGACACGGCGTGCGCCGGGCGCTCGTTGTCCAGCGCCCACGGCTCGGTGGACGTGCCCTGGATGGACACGCCCGCGGGCACCAGCACCTCGCGCGCGGCGAGCCGGCGCCCGGGCGGGGGCTCGGGCGCCTGCAGCACCGGCGCCCCGGCCCGGAGCTGGTGGGTGGCCAGCATCGTCTCGTCGTGCTGCTGCTCGTGCTGCACGATCATGCCGAAGGCGAAGCCCTCGTGCTCCAGCCGGCGGCCGCGCAGCGGGCTGCGCTCCAGCGCGTCGAGCGCCTTCTCCCGCACCTCGGCGACGTACTGCCGGGCCTCGGCCGGGGTGAGCAGGGGCAGCTCGATGCGGCTGGCGCGGCTGTGCTGGAACGCGTCGTAGAGCCCGTCGATCTCCGGGCGCAGCGGCTCCCTGCCGCCGACGTCCCGGACCAGCCAGAGCTCCTCCTGGCTGCCGATGTGCGCGAGGTCCCACACCAGCGGGGACATCAGCGGCGAGTGCTGCGCGACGAGGTCGCCCTCGTCGACGGCGTCGGTGAGGCCGGTGCTGCGGGTACGGGACCGGTCGAGCAGCGCCGCGACGTGGCCGCGGAGCTGCTCCGGGGTACAGAAGGGGTCGGTCTCGGGCGTGATCGTCACGGGAGTGCTCCCTCCGTCGGGGACGGGATGATCTCGAGGGTCTCGAGGGGGCCGCCGGCGGGCGGCTCGCCGGGCAGCGGGTCGTCCGCGGGGCAGCGGCCCGCGGCGACGCGGCGTTCGGTGACCTCCACCAGCCGGGACAGCAGGCCCGGCGGCGGGTCGAGCGCGGGCAGCTCCGCGCAGGCCAGCGCGAACACCTCGGCGGCGGCCGCGGCGAGGACGCGGTCCTCCAGGCCGTGCCGGGCCGCGGAGGTCCAGCGCAGCCGGGTGGGGGCGCAGATCTCCCGGACCCGGTCGACGACGGCGGGCCGCGCGGTGAGCGCGGCGAGCACGGCCACCGGGAGCGCCCAGTCCGCGCCCTGCTGCCCGTCGACGTACCGGACCTCGAGGAACCCGCGCGGGCGGACCGGCGGGAACAGCGTGGAGATGTGGTACTCGAGGTCCGCGACGGTCGGCCGCCGGCCGTCCAGCCGGCCCTCGACCCAGTCGGCGAAGGTCACGCCCTCCGGCGTGGTCCACTCGCCCGCGCCGCGCACACACAGCAGCGGCGTGTCCACCACGCGTTCGGCCCAGGCGCCGGCCGGGTCGCCGTCGACGGACGGCGGCGGGGCGGTACGGGCGGGGTCGAGCGCCAGCCAGGCGGCCAGCCTGCTGGACTTCCAGCCGGTGCGCCGCCCGTGCAGCAGCGGGGAGTTGGCGAAGGCGGCCACGAGGACCGGGCCGAGGTCGTGCAGCGCCGCCCAGCGGGCGGGGAGCTCCGTGCGCTCCCCCGCGTCGAGCGCCACCTGGACCGCGGACGTGGAGCACATGCCGCTGCGGCCGTGCGGGCCGAAGCGGTCGAAGGCGCGCTCCATGGCGCGGTAGCGCGGGAGCTGCAGGAGCCGGCGCGCGGGCCGGACGGGATCGGCGGCGCGGGGCTCGGGGCTCAGACCGCGGGCGGCGAGCCGGGCGTGGAGGGCGGCGGAGTCGGCCTCGACGGCGGCGACGAGGGGGCCGAGCCCGGCGATCGGCGGGCTGGCGAGCTCGACCTGGCCGCCGGGCTCGACGGTGACGACCGAGCCGTGCGGGAGCGGGGCGGCGGGGGAACCGGGGACGAGCGGGGCGGGGGCGTGCGGGCCGAGCGCGCCGAGCAGGTCGGCGAGGTCGGCGGGGTCGGCGGGCCGGGCGGGGCGCAGGAGCCACTCGAGCTCCACGCCCAGGTACCGCGGGGGGCCGTGTTTGAAGCAGACCGAGGCCACGTACGCCTCGGCCTCCGCCCGGCTGCGCAGCTCGGTACCGGCCGCGGGCCGCTCCGCCCCCTGGCCCGCCTGCACGGGGATCCCGGAGTGCGCGCGAGCGCCCTCCGGCCCCGGGACGGCGGGCACGATCCCCGCGTCTGGAAGCACGGATCGAACGCTACCCGCGGGGTCCGACAGTTGCAGGTCCTTCCCGCGGCCTTTCCCGGCGCGCGTCGCGCGTCCTGCACCACAAGACGTACGTACGGGATACTGGGCCGGTGCCCCGTGTGAGTACCGACCAGCTCGCCGCCCGGCGCCAGCACATCCTCGACGGCGCCCGGCGGTGCTTCGCCGCGCACGGGTACGAGGGGGCGACGGTCCGGCGGCTCGAGCAGAGCACCGGACTCTCCCGCGGCGCGATCTTCCACTACTTCCGCGACAAGGACGCGCTGTTCCTCGCCCTGGCCGAGCAGGACGCCCGCCGGATGGCCGACGTCGTCGCCGAGCAGGGCCTGGTCCAGGTCATGCGGGACTTGCTGGGGACCGCCCGCGGCGAGGGGACGGACGGGGCCGCCGAGGCGGACGGCGCGAGCGACCGCAGCTGGCTCGGCACCCGGCTGGAGGTGTCCCGCCGGCTCCGCACCGACCCGGACTTCCGGCAGCGGTGGCAGGCGCACTCCGCCGAGCTCACCGCGGCCACCCGGGAGCGGCTCGAGCGGCAGGCCGCGGCCGGGGCCCTGCGCGACGACGTCCCGGTCCCGGTGCTGGCCCAGTACCTGGAGCTGGTGCTGGAGGGGCTGGTCTCGCACCTGGCCATGGGCCTGCCGGCCGACGCGCTCGACGGCGTGCTCGACCTCGTCGAGCAGAGCGTGCGCACCCTCCCCCGCTGACCCGGCGTCCGAACACGCCCTCCGACGACGGCAGGCCCGCCGGCCCCGGAGGGGGTGCGGGGCCGGCGGGCAGGTCGGGAGCGGACGGGTCGGACGGACCCCCTCAGGCGGGCTCGACCTCGACGCGGGTGTCGGAGAAGGTCGGCGCGTTGCCGAGATCGGCGAACTCCGTGGGGTTGACGGCGTTGACGGTGGCCAGGCCCTTGGCCTGCGACCGCCACTGCCCCATCGACGCCAGGACGACGCCGCGGGCCACCTCGTCGGACACCTTGACCTTGACGAGGAACTCCCCGCGCTCGTTGAAGACCCGGATCAGCGAGCCCTCGACGATCCCCCGGGTCTCCGCGTCGGCCGGGTGCACGATCGCGGACGGCTCGCCCTGCACCCGCTGCTGGGCCCCGAGGTTCCCGTAGGACGAGTTGAGGAACGCGTGCGCCTTGGGCGAGACCAGGTGCAGCGGGTAGTCGCTGTGCGCGGGCGGGATGTAGTGCGGCAACGGGTCCACCTCGCCGCCGGGCTGGGCCTCGTTGCTGCCCTGCCGGAACAGCGGGAGCACGAAGTTCCCGCCCGCCGCCGCGGCGGACGCGAACTCCTGCTTGCCCGACGGCGTCGGGAAGCCGCCGATGTCGTGCGGGGCGTAGTGGTCGGCGTCGGGCAGGGTCAGCCGCGCCCACCCCGTCTTCGCCAGCGACTTCGGCGTGATCCCCTGCAGCGCCGGCGCGCCCCAGTCGTACGCCTGCTCGATCAGCTCCTCGTCGGTCATCCCGAAGCACTCGTCGTCGAACCCCATGGCGGCGGCCAGCCGCCGGAACAGCTCGGTGTTGGGGATCGCCTCGCCCACGGGC
Organism: Pseudonocardia halophobica; assembly: GCF_027922425.1. Taxonomy (GTDB): domain Bacteria; phylum Actinomycetota; class Actinomycetes; order Mycobacteriales; family Pseudonocardiaceae; genus Pseudonocardia; species Pseudonocardia halophobica. Next base: position 55,649 of record NZ_BSFQ01000010.1, read on the forward strand.
GCGATCGAGGGCCGGTTGAGGCCGATGTAGAAGTGCCCCCACGAGAACATGACGTCGAGCTGCTCGAGCTGCGTGGTGGCCGGCAGCACGATGTCCGCGAACTGGGCGGTGTCAGTGAGGAACTGCTCGCTGACCACGGTGAACAGGTCCTCGCGGGACAGCCCGGCGACCATCTTCTCCTGGTCCGGGCACACGATCATCGGATTGGCGTTGTAGACCATCAGCGCGTGGATCCCGGGGTCGAGCCCCAGCTCCCCGGTCAGCGCCTTGCCGAGCAGGTACTGGTTGACCACGCGGGTGCCCTCGGGCCGCAGCTGCGGCTGCGACAGCGCGTCCCAGTTCACCGGGAAGGCCCACAGCGGCAGGGCCAGCAGGCCGCCGCCGGGCTTGCGCCAGGCACCCACCAGGCCGGGCAGGCACGAGATCGCCCGCACGGTCTGCCCGCCGCCGGAGTGCCGCTCGATCGCGACGCCGATCCGGATCATCGACGGCTGGCCGGCCGCGTACTCGCGGGCGAGGGTCCGGATGTCCTCGGCCGGGACGCCGGTCTCCGCGGCGGCCCACTCCGGCGTGCAGTCCCGGACCCGCTTCTCGAGGTCCTCGACCCCGACGGTGTGCTCCGCGACGTACTCGGCGTCGGTCAGGCCCTCGGCGAGGATGACGTGGATGAGCGCCAGGGCCAGCGCGCCGTCCGTCCCCGGGCAAATCGGGATGTGCCAGTCGGCGCGCTTGGCCGTGCGGTGCTTCACCGGGTCGATGACCACGACCTTGGCGCCCCGCTTCTGCGCCTCGGCCACGAACGGCCACAGGTGCAGGTTGGTCGAGACCATGTTGCAGGCCCAGATCACGATGTACCGCGAGTGCACCAGGCTCTCGGGGTCGACGCCGGCCGTCGGGCCGAGGCTCATGACGTACGCCGTCGACGCGCCGGAGTCGCAGAAGGTGCGCTCGGCGACCGTGGCGCCCAGCTTGTTGAAGAAGGGGTCGCCGACGTTGAGCCCGTTGAGCGTGCCCTGGGTGCCCAGGTAGCTCACGGGCATGATCGCCTCGGCGCCGTGCTCGGCGACCACCGCCCGGAACCGTGAGGTGATCTCCGCGATCGCCTCGTCCCACGAGATCGGCTCGAACCGGCCGGAGCCCTTCGGTCCGCTGCGCCGCAGGGGCGTGGTGACCCGGTCGGGGCTGTAGACCCGGTCCACGTAGTTGTTCACCTTCACGCACAGCCCGCCCCGGGTGAACGGGTGGTCGGGGTCGCCCCGGACCCCGGTCGCCCGCCCGTCCTCGACGGAGACGAGCATCGAGCAGCCGTCGGGGCAGTCGTGCGGGCAGATGGCGCGGTGGGTGCCCGTCTCCCCGACGGCGAGGAGGGGCAGGTCGGCGAGAGTCATCGCGGTCGCTCCCGGATCGTGGTGGGGTGATCCATCCTCGGTCGCCGCGGCCCGGCCCGGCTTGGCACCGAGCGACCGGAGGTGGGCAGCGAGTGACGGCCGCGCGCGGACCCGTTGGGCGCGACCGCGTTTGACGTGCCCGCAACACACTGCGAACCTTCGTCTGGTTCCCTCCGGAACGGGCCGGCGGGAAGGCCGCCGTCCGCAGGAGGTGACCGTGGTCCTCGCACCAGGCTCCGCGCCCGGCGGCACGGACAGGCACGCCACCCGCCGGTTCGACGAGTGGCGGGACACCATCCGGCACGACTTCGTCGCCCTCGACATCGCCGCCGACCGCCGGCTCGGCACGTTCGCCGGCACGGTGCGCAACGCCACCGTCGCGCACCTGCAGGTCTCGGAGGTCTGCTCGGTCGACCAGGTCTGCCGCCGCACACCCTCGCTGGCCGCGGCCGACGACCAGGAGTTCCTGCAGATCGGGATGGTCACCCGGGGCACGGGCGTGCTGGAGCAGGACGGCCGCCGGGCCGCGCTCGCCGGGGGCGACTTCGCGATCTACGAGACCGGCAGGCCGTTCCGCTGGCGGCTGGGCGGGGACTGGTGCCTCGAGGTCTTCACCTGGCCCCGGGCATCCGTCGGGCTCGACGCCGGGGAGTCGGCCCGCGCCACAGCGCTGCGGATGGACGGCCGCGAGGGGCTGTCCGGGATCGTCGGCGGCATGCTGCGCGGGCTGCTGGCCGCCCCGCCCCGGCTGACGGCCGCCGGCGCCGCCCGGGTGGCCGACGAGACCGGCGACCTGGTCACCACCCTGGCCGTGGAGCACCTGGCCGGGCCGCTCGCCGTCGACCGGCCACAGCAGGCGCTGCTGCGCGAGATGCTCACCTACGTCGACGCCCACCTCGCCGACCCCGGCCTGGGCCCGGCCGCAGTGGCGCGGGCGCACTTCGTGTCGGTGCGCCAGCTGCACCGGCTCTTCGCGACCACCGGCGAGACGGTGAACCGGCGGATCCGGCGGCTGCGGCTCGAGCACTGCCGCCGCGAGCTGGCCGACCGGCGGCGGGCGGGTGACCCGGTCACGGACGTCGCGCGGCGCTGGGGTTTCCCCGACCTGGCCACCTTCAGCCGCGCGTTCCGGGGCGCCTACGGCGTCTCCCCCACCACCTACCGGGCGCGCCACCTCGGCGGCTGAATCAGAGCGGCGGCTGAATCAGAGCGGCGGTGGGATCAGAGCGCCGCCAGGATCCGGTCGAGCTGGGCCAGGTCCTCGGCCGGCAGGGCGCGCAGGACCGGGGGCGGGTCCCCCAGGATCGCCCGGGCGGTGGCGGCGGCCCGCAGCCCGTCCGGCGTCGCACTGACGATCTTGCAGCGCCGGTCGTCCGGGTGGTGCTCGCGGCGGACGAGGCCGCGCTTCTGCAGCTCGTCGACCACGACCGTGGCGTAGGGCCGGTCCACCGAGAGCCGGTCGGCGAGATCGGAGAGCGTCCCGGGCTCGCGCGCCACCTCGAGCAGCGCCTTGACGCGGACGAAGCTCAGCCCGACGGCCTCACAGGCCTCGCGCCGCCGGTCGTGCTGGTCCACGACCAGCGCCCGCATCCGGCCCCAGGCACGCACGGCCGGGTCGGCCGGGTCGAGCTCCCGCGGCGCCGTCACGCCACACCCGCCCTGGCCGGGGCGTCCGCGGTCGCGAACAGCTCGGCCGTGCGGGTCGCGCTCCGTCGCGCCCACGCCGTCGTGGTCACCAGGCCCAGCACGAGGACGACGGCGCCGCACGCGATCTGCACCGCCCAGCCGACGTGCGTGGCCTCGGCGAGCCCGGTCGGCAGCGGCCCGACGACGGACGCCGTGACCGCCGACCCGATGACCGCGACGCCGAGCGCGGTGCCGACCTGCCGGCTCGTCGACGCCACCGCGGAGGCGACCCCGGCCTGCGCGGCCGGCATGCCGGACACCGCGGTGTTGGTGATCGGCGGGTTGACCATGCCGAACGCGATCCCGAACAGCACGTACGCCGTGATCGGCACCCACAGCGGCGAGTCCGTGCGCAGCCACAGCAGCACCACGCCGGAGAGCACGATCCCCACGCCGCCGACGACGAGCGGGATCCGCGCGCCGCGGGTGGCGACGAGCCGCCCCGCGACGGTCGGCAGGACCGCGGCCATCGCGGCCATCGGCAGCGTGAGGAGCCCGGCGTGCAGCGGCGAGTACCCGCGGGCGGTCTGCAGGTAGAGCGCGTTGACGAAGAGGAAGCCGGCGAGGCTGGCGAAGGCGCAGACCGCGATCACCGTGGCGCCGGCGAACGGGACGCTGCGGAAGAAGCGCGGGTCGAGCAGCGGCTCCCGCCGGCTCCGCTCCCACGGCAGCAGCGCGACCAGCGCGGCGAAGGCCACGGCCGCGCAGGCGAGGACCCCCGGCGAGGTCCAGCCCTGCGCCGGGCCCTCGATGATGGCGAACGTGGCGCCGCCGAGCAGCAGCGCCATCAGCAGCTGCCCCACCGGGTCGAGCCGCCGCGGCCGCGGGGCCCGGGACTCCGGCACGAACCGCGTGGCCAGGACCACGGCGGCCACGACCACCGGCACGTTGATCCAGAACACCGACCGCCAGCCGACGACGTCGACCAGCGCGCCGCCGATCACCGGGCCGAGCGCCATGCTGAGCCCGACGACACTGCCCCACACCCCGATCGCACGGGCGCGCTCACGCGGGTCGGTGAAGACGTTGACGATGATCGACATGGCGACGGGGTTGAGCATCGCGCCGCCCAGCGCCTGCACCACCCGGAACCCGACGAGCGCGCCGGCCGAGGGCGCCACGCTGCACAGCAGCGAGCCGAGGCCGAACAGCACCAGCCCGATCCGGAAGACCCGCTTGCGCCCCACCCGGTCCGCCGTCGACCCGGCCAGCATGAGCAGGCTCGCGAGGGTGAGCGTGTAGGCGTCGATCGTCCACTGCAACGAGGTGACGGACGCCGACAGGTCCGCCTGGATCGCCGGCAGCGCCAGGTTGACGATGGTGGCGTCCATGCTGACCACGAACAGGCTGGAACAGCAGATCACCAGCACCAGCAGGCGGTGCCTGCGGTCGAGTTCGGGCACGGGTCCTCTCCGCGGCGGTTGCGGCGACACAATCATTAGCACGGTACAACCGATTGGGCCGCGGCGTCAGCGCATGAGAGGCAGATCGCCCTCGTCGTGGGTGTGGTCGCAGCCAGGGACGAGGCAGCGCGTGTCCGTGGGGCTGTCCGGGTCGGCGAACTGGGTGCGGTGCAGCGTGGCGTAGCGCCCCTCGGCGGCCAGCAGCTCGGCGTGCGTGCCCTGCTCGGTCACCCGTCCCGCCTCGATCACCGCGATCCGGTCCGCGGCCCGGATGGTGGACAGCCGGTGCGCGATGACGATCGCGGTGCGCCCCACCAGCGCCTCGGCCAGCGCCTCCTGCACCGCGGCCTCGGACTCCGAGTCGAGGTGGGCCGTGGCCTCGTCGAGCACGACGACCGGGGGGCGGGCCAGCAGCAGGCGCGCGATCGTGAGCCGCTGCCGCTCGCCGCCGGAGAGCCGGTATCCGCGCTCCCCCACGACCGTCTCCAGCCCGTCCGGCAACTGGTCGAGAAGCTCGCCGAGCCGGGCGCGGCGCAGGGCCTCGCGCAGCTCGTCGTCCGTCGCCCCGGGGCGGGCGTAGCGCAGGTTGGCCGCGATGGTGTCGTGGAAGAGGTGGCCGTCCTGCGTCACGACGCCGACGGCGCCGCGCAGGGCCTCGAACGTCAGGTCCCGCACGTCGACGCCGCTGAGCTCGACGGCCCCGGAGTCGACGTCGTAGAGACGCGGGAGGAGCGAGGCGATGGTCGACTTGCCCGCCCCGGACGGCCCGACCAGCGCCAGCAGCGAGCCCGCAGGCCCCTCCAGGTCGACGCCGTGCAGCACCTCCCCCGGCGCCCGGCGGTCCAGCACGGCGACGTCCTCGAGCGACGCGAGCGACACCTGCTCGGCCGTCGGGTAGGAGAAGTGCACGTCGCGGAACCGCACCGACACGGGACCGGGCGGCAGCCCGCGGGCGCCCGGCCGCTCGGTGATCATCGGCTGCAGGTCGAGGACCTCGAAGACCCGCTCGAAGGCGACGAGCGCGGTCATGACGTCCACCCGGGCGTTGGCCAGCGCGGTCATCGGCGTGTAGAGGCGCGTGAGCAGCAGGGCCAGGGTGACGACGGTGCCCGGCTCGATCTGCCCGGTGACCGCCAGCCACCCGCCCAGGCCGTAGACCAGCGCCTGGGCCAGCGCCGACACCAGCGACAGGGAGGCGACGAAGACCCGCGAGACCATGGCCGTCCGGACCCCGATGTCGCGGACCCGCTCGGCCCGCTCACCGAACTCCCGCGCCTCCTCCCGCGGCCGCCCGAACAGCTTGACGAGCGTGGCGCCGGCGGCCGAGAACCGCTCGGTCATCTGCGTGCTCATCGAGGCGTTGAGGTTCGCCGAGTCCCGCCGCAGGTCTGCGATCCGTCGGCCCATCCGCCGGGCGGGCAGCACGAAGATCGGCAGCAGGAGCAGGGCGAGCACCGTGACCTGCCACGCCAGCCCGATCATCACGGCGAGCGCGAGGGTCAGCTGGATGACGTTGGACAGGACGCTCGCCAGCGTGGTCGTGATCGCCGACTGCGCGCCGATGACGTCGTTGTTGAGCCGGCTGACCAGCGCGCCGGTGCGGGTGCGCGTGAAGAACGCGATCGGCATCCGCTGGACGTGCGTGAACACCGCCGTGCGCAGGTCGACGATCAGGCCCTCGCCGATGCGGGCGGAGAACCACCGGGCGCCGAGACCGATCAGCGCCTCGCCCACCGCCAGCGCGGCGATGGACAGGGCGAGCGTGACCACCTCACGACCGGCGCCCGCGCCTCCCGCCACGATGGCGTTGACCACGCGGCCGGCGAGGATCGGGGTGACGACGCCGATCACCGCCGTGCACGTGGTGAGCAGCAGGAACGACAGCAGCCACAGCCGGTACGGCCGGGCGAAACGCCAGATCCGCGGGACGGTCCCCCTGGCGACGGAGCGCGGGGCGTCGGCCGCCCGCGTCATCCCGCGCATGATCGTGATCGGCCTGTCCACACACCTCACCCGAACCGCATCATGGGGCCACGACGCGTCGCCGGAGGCCGACCCGAGAGCTTCGGGTCGACACTAGTGCGCGGCTCGGGGCCGCGCGCGTCACGCGCGGGGTCGGGACGCGGTCGGCGCGCGGTCGGACGGGTCCGGGAGGGTGTGGCACACGTCGACCCGCCGCCGTGCGCAGGCGACGGAGGCGGGTGCGTGTCGACGTGGACGGGCCCGGGACGGCTCCCGGCGCCCTACTTCTTCTTGGTGCGAGTCGCGCCGCCCCGGCCGCGAAGCGTCACCCCGGTCTCGCTGAGTACACGGTGCACGAAGCCGTAGGACCGTCCGGTCTGCTCGGCCAGGGCGCGGATGCTGGCGCCCTTCTCGTACTTCTTCTTCAGATCGGTGGCGAGTTTGTCCCGCTGGGTGCCCGTGATCCGGGCGCCCTTCTTCAGGTCGGCCACGACACTTGACCTCCTCTGCCCCACCGCGGAACCCCGTCCGCGGACCGGAGCCGCCGATCGGCTCGTCGGTGCGAGCCATGATGATCCTTCTGTCGGGATGTGGCCAGCGCAACATCCCGCATGATCGGTGAACGGTTCCCCCGTTCGGATCACGCGGACGGGTGATCGCTGCGGGCGCTCTCGCGACGGTGAGGTCACCTCCGCGTCACGGGCGGATGGCCTACGCCAGCTGGACGAGTTCCAGGTAGTCCGCCGACCAGTGGTCCTCGGTACCGTCCGGAAGCACGATCACCTTGTCGGGTTCGAGTGCCTCGACGGCACCCGGGTCGTGGGTGACCAGCACGACGGCCCCCTCGAAGCGGCGCAGCGCGTCGAGCACCTGCTCCCGGCTGGCCGGGTCGAGGTTGTTCGTGGGCTCGTCGAGCAGCAGGACGTTCGCCGCGCTGGAGACCAGCCCGGCCATCGCGAGCCGGGTCCGCTCGCCGCCGGAGAGCGTGCCCGCCGGCTGCTCCAGCTGCTCGCCGGAGAACATGAACGTGCCCAGGACCGTGCGGAGCTGCTGCTCCGGCGCGTCGGGCGAGGCGTGCCGGATGTTGTCCCAGACGCTGGCGTCCATGTCGAGCGTGTCGTGTTCCTGCGCGAAGTACCCGGTGCGCAGCCCGTGACCCGGCACGACCCCGCCGGAGTCCGACTTCTCGGTCCCGGCCAGCAGCCGCAGCAGGGTGGTCTTGCCGGCGCCGTTGAGGCCCAGCACCACGACCTTGGTCCCGCGGTCGACGGCCAGGTCGACGCCGGTGAACACCTCCAGCGACCCGTAGGCCTTGGACAGGTTCTCGGCGGTGAGCGGCGTGCGCCCGCACGGGGCCGGCGTGGGGAACCGGATCTTGGCCACCCGGTCCGCCTGCCGCTCGGGCTCGAGCCCGGCCAGCAGCTCGTCCGCCCGGCGCGCCATGTTCTTGGCCGCGACGGCCTTCGTGGCCTTTGCGCCCATCTTCGCGGCCTGGGCGTGCAGCGCCGAGGCCTTCTTCTCGGCGTTGGCCCGCTCGCGGCGGCGGCGCTTCTCGTCCGTGGCGCGCGCCTCGAGGTAGCGCTTCCAGTTCATGTTGTACTGGTCGACCTCGCCGCGGGTGGCGTCGAGGAACCACACCTTGTTCACCACGGCGGCCAGCAGGTCGGTGTCGTGGCTGATCACCACGAGCCCGCCCTCGTGGGACTGCAGGAACCCGCGCAGCCAGGTGATCGAGTCGGCGTCGAGGTGGTTGGTCGGCTCGTCCAGCAGCAGCGTGGTGGCGCTCTGGGAGCCGCCGTCCGACGCCGCGAACAGGATCCGGGCCAGCTCGACGCGCCGGCGCTGCCCGCCGGACAGGGTGGCGATCTGCTGGTTCAGCACCCGCTCGGGCAGCCCGAGGTTGGTGCAGATCCGGGCGGCCTCGCTCTCGGCGGCGTACCCGCCGAGGGCGGCGAACCGCTCCTCGAGCCGCCCGTACTCGCGGACGGCCTTCTCGTTCTCCGGGCCGTCGACCAGCTCGGCCATCGCGGTCTGGACCTTCTCCAGCTTGCGCAGCAGCTCGTCGAGGCCGCGCGCGGAGAGCACCCGGTCCTTCGCGGTGACGGAGAGGTCGCCCTCGCGCGGGTCCTGCGGGAGGTAGCCGACGGGCGAGTTGCTGGTGACGGTGCCGCCGTAGGGCTCGCCCTCCCCCGCCAGCACGCGCATGGAGGTGGTCTTGCCGGCGCCGTTGCGGCCGACGAGGCCGATCCGGTCGCCGGGCTGGACGCGCAGGGTGGCACCGGACAGCAGGATGCGGGAGCCGGCGCGCAGCTCGAGGTCGGTGGCGGTGATCATGAGAAGGACTCCGGGGACGGGGTCGGACGAGGAGGGCGGCCTGCGGGCACACGTGTGCCCGGGCGCGGCGCCTACTCGATCAGGATCACGCCACCAGGCTACCGGCACGCGCACCCCGATTTCCCCCGTAGGGTCACCGCCATGACCGAAGTCACCGCCGACGGCACGGGGGACCTCGCCGGTCGCGCCGCGCTCGTCACGGGCGCCAGCCGCGGGATCGGGCTCGCGGTCGCCGCCGAGCTGCTGTCCCGCGGCGCGTCCGTCGCGATCACCGGCCGCAAGCTCCCCGACCTCGAGGCCGCGGCCGCGGAGCTCGGCGCGCCGGGGCGCGTGCTGACGATCGCCGGCAACGCGGGCGACGCCGCCCACCGCGCGGAGGCGGTCACGCGGACCGTCGAGGAGTTCGGCAACCTCGCGATCCTCGTGAACAACGCCGGCATCAACCCGCAGTACGGGCCGCTGGTCGACGCCGACCTCGGCGCCGTCTCGAAGATCTTCGACGTCAACGTGGTCGCCCCGCTGGGGTTCGTGCAGCTCGCGTACCGGGCGTGGATGCGGGAGCACGGCGGCGCGATCGTGAACGTCGCGTCGATGGCGGGGATCCGGGCGACCGGCGTCATCGGGGCGTACGGGGCGTCGAAGGGCGCACTGATCCGGCTCACCGAGGAGCTGGCGGGCCAGCTCGGCCCGGGCATCCGGGTCAACGCGGTGGCCCCCGCCGTCGTCAAGACGCGGTTCGCGGCCGCGCTGTACGAGCGGGACGAGGAGGGCGTGGCGAACCGCTACCCGATGAAGCGGCTCGGCACCCCCGAGGACGTCGCCGCGGCCGTCGGGTTCCTGGTGTCCGACGCGTCGGGCTGGATCACCGGCGAGACCGTCCGGCTCGACGGCGGAGCCCTGGCCTCCGGGGGGAACGGCTGAACGTGCGGGAGCCCGCGGCAGGGACGGCGCACGTCCCGGCCCCTCCCCCGGGCGCGGTCGACGTGCTGGTCGCCGGCGGCGGCCCGGCGGGGCGCGCGCTCGCCGCCGCCTGCGCGCGGACCGGCCTGCGCACCGCTCTCGCCGACCCCGCTCCGGACCGCCCCTGGCGCGCGACCTACGCGGCGTGGGCGGGCGAGCTGCCGGCGGACCTGCCGGCGGAGGTGGTGGCGACGCGGGCGCGGGGCCGTGCCGTGGCGCTCACCGAGCACCGGCTGGGCTGGGAGTACACGGTGCTCGACACCGCGGCCCTGCGCGCCCACCTCGACGCCGGGCTGAGCGGCGTGACCGTCCACCGGGCGAAGGTGGTGGGCAGCGAGCCCGGGTACGCCCGGCTGGCCGACGGGTGCATCCCCGCGCGGCTCGTCGTCGACGCCACGGGGCACCGCCGCGACCGTCGTCCCGCCGCCGAGCAGACCGCGTACGGGCTGGTCGTCGACGAGGCCGTCGCCGCTCCACTGGTGGCGCCCGGCGAGGCGTTGTTCATGGACTGGCGGCAGGACCATCACCGTCCCGGCGGCGCCTGGCCGACCTTCCTCTACGCCGTCCCGCTGGGCGGCGGCCGGGTGCTGGTCGAGGAGACGTCGCTGGCCCGCCGACCCGGCCTGTCCCTGCCCGAGCTGCGCGAGCGGCTGCACGCCCGCCTCGCGCACCGCGGGGTGCGGCCGCCCGCCGACGCCGAGGAGGAACGCGTCCGCTTCCCCGTCGAGGGGCCGATCGGCGCGACCCTCGCCCCCGGGCCCGCGTTCGGCGCCGCGGGTGCGCTGGTCCACCCCGCGACCGGTTTCTCGGTGGCGACCGCGCTGCGGCTGGCCCCGCTGCTCGCGGAGGCGCTCGCGGGGTCCGCGCCCCGGCGCGCGGCGCGGTCGGTCGTGTGGCCGGCGCAGGCACGCGCGGTGCACGTGCTGCGGCACCGCGGGCTCGAGGCGCTGCTGCGCATGCCGCCGGACCGCGTGCCGGCGTTCTTCGAGGTGTTCCTCGGCCTGCCCGCGCACCACCGCTGGGCCTACCTCACCGGCCGCGCCGACCTGCCCGGCACCGCCGCCGCGATGCGGGCGCTCTGGGCACGGGCGGACTGGCCGTTGCGCGCCCGGCTCGTGGGTCCCGCGCTGCTGCCCCGGGCCCGGCCCGCCACCACCGGGTGACGCTCGCGAGTCGGGGCAGGTCAACGAACTACCCGCCGGTAATCTGCGGGGACCATCGTGTGACCGATCCCCCGGAGGGCACATGTCCGCCTACACCACCGTCGTCGTCGGCACGGACGGATCCCCGACCTCGTACGTCGCCGTGGAGCGCGCGGCGGCCGTCGCCCGCGACTCCGACGCCGAGCTCGTGCTCGTCTCGGCCTACACGCCGGCCTCCCGCGAGGACACCCTCGAGGCCGAGGACGCGCTCGGCGCGGAGGCCTACCAGGTGCGTGGCTGGTCGCCCGCCGAGGAGGCCCTGCGCACCGCCGAGGACAAGGCCGCCGCGGTCGGCGCCACCAAGATCACCAAGGTCGCCGAGGACGGCGCCCCCGCCGACGTGCTGCGCAAGGCGGTCAAGGAGCACGACGCCGACCTGCTCGTGGTGGGCAACAAGGGCCTCAACACGCTCAGCGGCCGCATCCTCGGCTCGGTCCCGTCCGACGTCGCCCGCCGCTCCGGCGTCGACGTCCTGATCGTGCACACCACCTGAGCAGCCCGTGAGCGAGGGCTGGGTCCGGGACCTCGAGGCGTTCCTCGCGGCCGCGGACCGCGGCGAGCGGCGGCGGCTCGACGAGTCCACCGCACTCGTCACGGCACTCGAGGAGATCGTCCTGGGCGGCCCGCGGCGGCACACCCGCGCCGAGGTCGTCCAGCTGGCCGGCCTCTCCGACGAGGAGGGTGTGCGGCTCTGGCGGGCCCTCGGCTTCCCCGAAGTGCCCGACGACGCGGTGTTCTTCACCGACCGGGACGTCCAGGCCGCGTCGATGCTCGGCCGCGACCCCGCGGCGGCGGCCATTCCCGCCGACGTCCGCGAGGCGATGCTGCGGGCCGTCGCCCAGTCGGTCTCGCGGCTCGCCGAGTGGCAGATCGGCATGCTGGCCCGGATGCTGGCCGACCGCGCCGGGCAGGTCTCCGCCGAGCAGGCCGTGGAGTTCACCGCCGGGCTCCTGCCGAAGCTCGAGCTGCTGCAGGTCTACATCTGGCGGCGGCACCTGGCCGCCACGATGTCCCGGTTCGTGGTCGGCGGGATCCAGGACGACCCCGCCGCCGACACCGCCGCCGAGACCCGCACCCTCAGCGTCGGGTTCGCGGACATGGTCGGCTTCACCCGCACCACGCGCCGGCGCTCCCCCGCCGAGCTGTCCGAGATGATCGAGCACTTCGAGGCCAGCACGACCGACGTGATCACCGAGTGCGGCGGGCGGCTCGTCAAGACCGTCGGCGACGAGGTGCTGTTCGTGACCGACGAGCCCGCCGGGGCCGCTTGGCTGGCCCTGCGGCTGCGCGACCGGGTGCGCCGCGAGCCCTCGCTCCCCCCGCTGCGGATCGGGCTCGCCGCCGGGGACGTGCTGCTGCGCTTCGGCGACGTCTACGGCGAGCCGGTCAACATCGCCGCCCGGCTCACCACCCACGCCCGCCCGGACACGGTGCTGGTCGACCGCGAGGTCGCGCACGGAATCGAGGACGACGAGCGGTTCAGTGTGCGCCGGCTCAAGCCCCTGCAGGTCCGGGGCTACCGGCACCTGCAGCCCTACCTGCTGCGCGAGCGCGGCGACGGCGGCTGACAGCGCACTATGGAGCCATCATGCGATTCTCGAACTGTTTTGGACGCATTATGGAACCATAATGCGCTTCGGAGCCGACTCTGAACGCACTATGGAACCATAATGCGCGTTCGAGAACCCTCTCTGCGCATCATGGTTCCATAGTGCGATTACTCAGACGCGGAAGCCGAGGGCCCGCAGCTGCTCGCGGCCGTCCTCGGTGATCTTCTCGGGACCCCACGGCGGCATCCAGACCCAGTTGATCGTGATGTCCTCGACCAGGCCGCCGGTGCTGCCGCCGGTGAGGGCGGAGCGGGCCTGCTCCTCGATCACGTCCGTCAGCGGGCAGGCCGCCGACGTCAGGGTCATGTCGATGATCGCCTTGTTGTCCTCGACCTTCAGGCCGTAGACCAAACCCAGGTCGACGACGTTGATCCCGAGCTCGGGGTCGACCACGTCGCGCATGGCCTCCTCGATGTCGTCGAGCGAGGGGCCCTCGCCGGCGGCCTGCGCGGCCGGCGGCTCCGGCATGCCGGCCGCCCCCCGGACGATCTCCGGGTCGGTCGTCCCGGCGGTGTTGTCGCTCATGCCTCCTCCTTCACCCGCGCCACCGCGTCCTTGAACGCCATCCAGCCCAGCAGAGCACACTTCACGCGCGCCGGGTACTTGGAGACCCCGGCGAACGCGATGCCGTCGCCGATGACCTCCTCGTCGCCCGCGATCTTGCCGCGGCTCTGCGCCATCTCCTGGAAGGACTCGAGGATCCGGAACGCCTCCTCGACGCTCTTGCCGACGACGAGGTCGGTCAGCACCGACGTCGACGCCTGGCTGATCGAGCAGCCGAGGGACTCGTAGGACACGTCCTGCACGGTCCGGTTCGCGCCGTCCCCGTCGAGCTTGACCCGCAGGGTCACCTCGTCCCCGCAGGTGGGGTTGACGTGGTGGGTCTCCGCGTCGAACGGGTCCCGCAGGCCGGCCCCGTGGGGCTGGCGGTAATGGTCCAGGATGATCTCCTGGTACATCTGTTCGAGCTGCATCACGCGACCCCGAAGAACTCCCGGGCGGCCCGCACGCCGTCGGCGAGCTGGGCCACCTCCTCCACCGTGGTGTACACGTGGAAGGACGCCCGGACGGTCGCCGCGATTCCGAAGCGCCGGTGCAGCGGCCAGGCGCAGTGGTGCCCGACCCGCACGGCGATGCCGCGGTCGTCGAGCACCTGCCCGACGTCGTGCGCGTGCACCCCGTCGACCACGAACGACACCGCGCCGCCCCGCTGCTCGAGCGAGTCCGGCCCGATGATCCGCACGCCCTCGACCTCGCGCAGCGTGTCCAGCGCGACCCTCGTCAGCTCCCGCTCGTGCGCGAAGACCGCGTCCATGCCGATCGCGGACAGGTAGTCCACGGCGGCGCCCAGGCCCACGGCCTGCGACGTCATCGGCACGCCGGCCTCGAACCGCTGCGGCGGCGGGGCGTAGGTCGAGCCCTCCATCCGCACCATCTCGATCATCGAGCCGCCGGTGATGAAGGGCGGCATCGCGTCGAGCAGCTCGGTGCGGCCGTAGAGCACGCCGACCCCGGACGGGCCGAGCATCTTGTGCCCGGAGAAGGCGGCGAAGTCGACGCCGAGCTCCGTCAGGTTGACCGGCATGTGCGGGACGGACTGGCACGCGTCGAGCACCGTGAGCGCGCCGACGGCCTGTGCCCGCCGCACCAGCTCCTCGACCGGGGCGAGGGAGCCCAGGACGTTGGACTGGTGGGCGAAGGCCACGACCTTGGTGCGCTCGCTGAGCTCCAGCGAGTCGAGGTCGATCCGGCCGTCCTCGGTGACCGAGTACCAGCGCAGCGTGGCGCCGGTGCGCCGGCACAGCTCCTGCCAGGGCACCAGGTTGGCGTGGTGCTCCAGCTCGGTGACGACGATCTCGTCGCCGGGCCCGACCGCGAACCGCTCCGACTCCGCGCCGAGGCCCGTGCGGATCGACGAGTTGCTCATCGCGTACGCGACGAGGTTGATCGCCTCGGTGGCGTTCTTGGTGAACACCAGCTCCTCGGGCTCGGCACCGGTGAAGACGGCGATCTTCGACCGCGCGGCCTCGTAGTCGTCCGTGGCCTCCTCGGCGAGCTGGTGCGCGCCGCGGTGCACGGCCGCGTTGTGCGTCTCGAGGAAGAGCCGCTCGGCGTCGAGCACCTGGCGCGGGCGCTGCGAGGTGGCGCCCGAGTCCAGGTAGACCAGCGGGCGCCCCTCGCGGACGGTGCGCGACAGGATCGGGAAGTCGTCGCGGATCGTGGCGACGTCCAGACCCGCCGTGGGGGTCTGGAGGGTGGTCACGACGCGACCTTCACGAACCGCTCGTAGCCGTTCTTCTCCAGGTCGTCCGCCAGCTCGGGGCCACCGGACTCGACGACGCGTCCGCCGGCGAAGACGTGCACGAAGTCCGGGGTGATGTGCTGCAGGATCCGCGTGTAGTGCGTGATCAGCAGGACGCCGTTCTCCGGGGAGCGGTACCGGTTCACGCCCTCGGACACGACCCGCAGGGCGTCGACGTCGAGACCGGAGTCGGTCTCGTCGAGGATCGCGATCTTCGGGTTGAGCAGGGCGAGCTGCAGCACCTCGTGGCGCTTCTTCTCGCCGCCGGAGAAGCCCTCGTTGACCGAGCGGTCCGCGAACTCCTCGGAGATCTCGAGGTCGGCCATCGCGCCCTTGACCTCCTTGACCCAGGTGCGCAGCTTCGGGGCCTCGCCGCGGATCGCGGTGGCCGCCGAGCGCAGGAAGTTCGCCATCGAGACGCCCGGCACCTCGACGGGGTACTGCATGGCGAGGAACAGACCGGCGCGGGCCCGCTCGTCGACGGTCATCTCGAGCACGTCCTCGCCGTCGAGCAGGACCTGGCCCGAGGTGATCTCGTACTTCGGGTGGCCCGCGATCGCGTAGGCGAGCGTGGACTTGCCGGAGCCGTTCGGCCCCATGATCGCGTGGGTCTCCCCGGCCTTCACGGTCAGGTCGACCCCGCGCAGGATCGGCTTCGGACCGTCGTCGGTGCTGACCGACGCGTGCAGGTCCTTGATCTCCAGGGTGGACATCGCTGTTCGGAACTCCTGTGGTGGGAAGGGCTAGACGCCGGTGACGGCGAGCTCGGCCTCGATGGCCGCGTCGAGCCGCTCACGCAGCGCCGGGAGGGCGCCTGCGCCGTGGGTCGGGATGCGCTGCAGGATCTCGCCGAAGAACGCGCGGACCACCAGACGCCGGGCCTGGTCCTCGGGGATGCCGCGGCTCTGCAGGTAGAACAGCTGCTCGTCGTCGAAGCGGCCGGTCGCGCTGGCGTGGCCCGCCGACACGATCTCGCCGGTCTCGATCTCGAGGTTCGGCACCGAGTCCGCGCGGGCGTGCTCGGTGAGCACGAGGTTGCGGTTGAACTCGAAGGTCTCGGTGCTCTCCGCCTCCGCCTGGATCAGCACGTCGCCGATCCACACGGTGTGCGCGTCCGTGGTGCCCGCGCGGCCCTGCAGGGCGTTCTTGTAGAGCACGTTCGACTTGCAGTGCGGCACCGCGTGGTCGACCAGCAGGCGCTGCTCGAGGTGCTGCCCCGCGTCGGCGTAGCCCAGCCCGACCAGGTCGACGTCGCCGCCCGGGGCCCGGTAGGTCACCGTCGGGCTGACGCGGACGAGGTCCCCGCCGAGCGAGACCGACACGACCCGGAGGGTCGCGTCCCGGCCGATCGACAGGTGCTGCGCCGACACGTGCACGGCGTCGTCCGCCCACTCCTCGGTGACCACCAGGGTCAGCCGCGAGGAGTCCGCGAGCACGACCTCCAGGTTGTCCGCCAGCACGCCGGACCCGCGGTGCTCGAGCACCACGGTGGCCTCGGCGAACGGGGTGGTGCGCAGCTGCAGGTGCCCCGCGGCCGTCGAGCCGGCGCCCGGGCCGTCGACGGTGATCGTGAGGGGCTCCGGGGTGCCGTCGAACGTGACGACGGTGGCCTCGGCGAACGCCGACCAGGCCTGGGCGGCCACGCGGTCGGCGGGGACGCCGCCCTCTCCGATCCGCGCGTCGTCCCGCCCGACGGTCTCCACGGTCACGCCCTCGGCGGCCGGCACCGTGACCGGCGCCCGGCCGTCGAGCGCCGCGCTGCCGTCGTGCAGGCCCTTGAGGCGCTTGAGCGGGGTGAACCGCCAGTTCTCCTCGCGCCCGCGGGGGACCTCGAAGGCCTCGACGTCGTACGAGGTGAAGCGCTCACCGGCGGAGAGGACGGGCTTCTCGCCCTGCCCCTCCTTCGCGCCGGCCAGCTCGGGGGCGAGCCCCGCGACTTCGGGGGCTGTGTTCGGAACCGTCATCCGACGGAACCCTCCATCTGCAGCTCGATCAGGCGGTTCAGCTCGAGGGCGTACTCCATGGGGAGCTCGCGCGCGATGGGCTCGACGAACCCGCGCACGACCATCGCCATGGCCTCGTCCTCGGTGAGCCCGCGGCTCATCAGGTAGAAGAGCTGGTCGTCCGACACCTTGGAGACGGTGGCCTCGTGGCCCATCTGCACGTCGTCCGTGCGGATGTCGACGTACGGGTAGGTGTCGCTGCGGCTGATCGTGTCGACCAGCAGCGCGTCGCACTTCACCGTGCTCTTCGAGTTCTTGGCCCGGGGGTTGACCCGGATCAGGCCGCGGTACGACGTGCGCCCGCCGCCGCGCGCCACCGACTTCGAGATGATCGTCGACGACGTGTTCGGCGCCAGGTGCGTCATCTTCGCGCCCGCGTCCTGGTGCTGGCCCTCGCCGGCGAACGCGATGGACAGGACCTCGCCCTTGGCGTGCTCGCCCATCAGCATCACGGCCGGGTACTTCATGGTCACCTTCGAGCCGAGGTTGCCGTCGACCCACTCCATGGTGGCGCCCTCTTCGGCCTTGGCACGCTTGGTGACCAGGTTGTACACGTTGTTCGACCAGTTCTGGATGGTCGTGTACCGGACCCGGGCGTTCTTCTTGACGACGATCTCGACGACCGCCGAGTGCAGCGAGTCCGACTTGTAGATCGGCGCGGTGCAGCCCTCGACGTAGTGCACGTACGAGCCCTCGTCCGCGATGATCAGCGTCCGCTCGAATTGGCCCATGTTCTCGGTGTTGATCCGGAAGTAGGCCTGCAGCGGGATGTCCACGTGCACGCCCGGCGGCACGTAGATGAACGAGCCGCCCGACCACACGGCGGAGTTCAGCGCGGAGAACTTGTTGTCGCCACTGGGGATCACCGAGCCGAAGTACTCCTGGAACAGCTCCGGGTGCTCGCGCAGCCCGGTGTCGGTGTCCAGGAAGATGACGCCCTGCTCCTCCAGGTCCTCGCGGATCTGGTGGTAGACGACCTCGGACTCGTACTGCGCGGCGACACCGGCGACCAGGCGGGCCTTCTCGGCCTCCGGGATGCCCAGCTTGTCGTAGGTGTTCTTGATGTCCTCGGGCAGGTCCTCCCAGCTGGAGGCCTGCTTCTCCGTGGACCGCACGAAGTACTTGATGTTGTCGAAGTCGATGCCGGAGAGGTCGGAGCCCCACCGCGGCATCGGCTTGCGTTCGAACAGGTCGAGGGCCTTGAGCCGGAAGTCGAGCATCCACTGCGGCTCGTTCTTCAGGCGGGAGATGTCGGCCACCACGTCGGCGGACAAGCCGCGACGGGCGGACGCGCCGGCGACGTCCGGGTCCGACCAGCCGAAGTCGTACCGGCCGAGCGTCGCGAGCGTCTCCTCCTGCGTGAGCCCTGGCTTCACCTCAGGAGTGGTCGTCATGAAGACTGCCTCCCTCTCGGGGACGTGGTGGTCGCTTGCTGCCCCAACGGTCCCGGGCGCTGCCCGGTACGGAGGCGTTCGGGAGCCTCCGGGAACACGGTGGGGACGTGGGTGGTGCACGCGGAGTCGCCGCGCGCGATGGTGGCCAAGCGTTGCACGTGCGTGCCGAGGACCTCCGCGAAGGCCGCGGTCTCGGCCTCGCATAGCTCCGGGAACTCCGCCGCGACGTGGGCCACCGGGCAGTGGTGCTGGCACAGCTGCACGCCGTGCCCGGCCTCGCGGGCCGCCGCGGCGTAGCCCCGCGACGTGAGCACCTTCGCGAGCGCCTCGGCCCGCTCCTCCGGCGTGCCGGCCGCGTGGATCTCGTCCTCGGCGCCGCCGAGGAGCTCGTGCACGCGCGAGCGGGCGAACTCGCCGACGGCCTGCTCCCCCGCGTGCGCCGCGAGGAACCGCAGGGCCGAGGTGGCGAGGTCGTCGTAGCCGTGCCCGAAGCGGACCCGGCCGGCGTCGGTGAGCAGGAAGTGCTTGGCCGGACGGCCGCGCGAGCGCCGGGTGCGCCGCGGCGCGTCCCGGGTCTCCGCCTCGCCGTCGGCGATCAGCGCGTCCAGGTGCCGGCGCACGGCGGCGGCCGAGAGCTCCAGCTCGGCGGCGACCTCCGCGGCCGTGATCGGCCCCTGCTCCAGCAGGAGCCGGGCCACGGCGAGCCGCGTGCGTCCCTCGGCATGGGCGGGGACGTGCGCCACGTGCCCGGCCGGTGCGGGCACGGCGACGGCGGACGCCTGCGGCGCCCGGGTCGTGGTGCTCGGTCCGGCTGTTTTCACAACACCAGTGTTGCGTATATGCCCCGGCGCGGCAAAGGCGGCCCCCCGGGCAGGTGATCGGACTCACCATGAGCACCCGTCCGGTGCCGTTCGTCCGCCCGTGGCGGGCCGTCCGCAGTGCCGGGAGCCCGGCTCCGGGCGGTCGTCCCGAGGCCGGTCGATACGCTCCCGGCATGGCCGCCCCCGCCCTGGACCCGACCGGGTCGCCGCCGGTGGACCGGCCCGCCGGGGCCGATCCGGCCCGGCTCGCCCGGCGGCTCGGGCTGACCGGCGCCCTGCTGATGGCCGTCGGCGCCCTGGGGGCCGGGGCGCTGCCCGTCCCCAACCCGCTCAACGGCCTGCGGCTGATCGGCCTTCCCTCCCGCAACGCCACGCTCGCGATCGCCCTGACCTACGCCGGCATGGGCATGCTCGTGCTGGCCTGGCTGTGGATCGGGCGGATGCTCTCGGCGCGGGGCGCGGTGCCGCCCGCGCCGGACCGGCTCTCCCTCGGCCGGGCGGGGATCCTGTGGGCGCTGCCGCTGGCCGTCGCGCCGCCGATGTTCTCCAAGGACGTCTACAGCTACCTCGCGCAGTCGGCGATCGTCGCCCGCGGGCTCGACCCCTACGTCCTCGGCCCGGCGCAGGCCCTCGGCGTCGACGACCCGTTGACCCGCACGATCCCGACGATCTGGCGGGACACACCGGCGCCGTACGGGCCGCTGTTCCTCGTCGTCGGGCGCGGGATCACCGCGCTGACCGGCAACGACGTCGTGTTCGGCGTCCTGGCCCACCGCGCGCTGGCGCTGGGCGGCGTGGCCCTGATCCTGTGGGCGCTGCCGAAGCTGGCCCGCCGCTGCGGCGTGGAACCCGGCCTTGCGCTGTGGCTCGGCGCGGCCAACCCGCTGGTGCTGTTCCACCTGGTCAGCGGCATCCACAACGAGGCCCTGATGCTCGGCCTGCTGCTCGCCGGCCTGCACCTGGCGCTCGGCGAGCGGGACGTGCCGGTCCCGTGGCCGCGCTGGGTCGCGGGCGCGGTGCTCATCACGCTGGGCGCCTCGGTGAAGCTGCCCGCGCTGCTCGCCCTCGGGTTCCTCGGGATGGACCTGGCCCGGCGGTGGGGCGGACGGGTCCGGGACGTCGTGGTCGCGGCCGCGGCCCTCGCCGGCGTCGCCGTCGCGGTCTACGCCGTCATCGGGGTCGGCACCGGGCTGGGCTTCGGCTGGATCTCCACCCAGGGCACGGCCAACACCATCCGCAGCTGGATGTCGCTGTCCACGGACCTCGGCCAGCTCTCCGGGCAGATCGGCATCCTCGCGGGGCTCGGCGACCACACCGACACCACGCTGACCATCACCCGCGGGCTCGGCGGCCTCGCCGCCGCGGTCGCCTGCGGGTGGTTGCTGTGGCTGTGCCTCAAGGGCCTGGTCGACCCGGTGACGGGCGTGGGTGTCGGGCTGGGGGCCGTGGTGCTGCTGGGGCCGGTGGTGCACCCGTGGTACCTGCTCTGGGCCGCGATCCCGCTCGCCGCCACCCGCGGGATGCCGCGCTACCGGCGCTTCGCCCTGGCCGCGTCGGCGGTGATCGCACTGATGGTCCCGCCCACCGGGGCGGACTTCAACTTCCGGGCCTACCAGCTGCCGTTCGGGATCGTGGCGGGCGCCGTGGTCCTGCTCGTCGGGTTGCTGCTGGTCCGGCGCGCCCTGCGCCGCGAGGCGGCCCGCGATCCGGGTGCCGCGCCCGCCGCCCGGACCCCTGCCTAGACTCGTCGGCTGTGCAGATCCCCCCGTCGGCCCGGTCGGGCGAGGCCGCTCCGGACCCTGCCGCGCCCGTCGCGGAGTCCGCGGCGGACATCGCCGTGTCCGTGCGCGGCCTGGTCAAGCGGTTCGGCGCGACCACGGCCGTCGCGGGGCTGGACCTCACGCTGCGCCGCGGCTCGGTGCTCGCGCTGCTCGGCCCCAACGGCGCCGGCAAGACCACCACGATCGAGGTCTGCACGGGTTTCCTGCGCGCCGACTCCGGTGAGGTCCGCGTCCTCGGGTTCGACCCGGCCGGCGCGCCCGACGCGCTGCGCGCCCGGATCGGGATCATGCCGCAGGGCGGCGGTGCCTACCCCGGCGTCAAGGCCGGCGAGATGCTGCGCGTGGTGGCGGCCTGCGCCGCGAACCCGCTCGACCCCGCCTGGCTGATCGACGTCCTGGGCCTCTCCGGGGCCACCCGCACCCCGTACAAGCGGCTCTCCGGCGGCCAGCAGCAGCGGCTCGCGCTGGCCTGCGCGGTCGTCGGGCGGCCCGAGCTCGTGGTGCTCGACGAGCCCACCGCGGGCATGGACCCGCAGGCCCGCCGGGTGGTGTGGGAGCTCGTCTCCGCGCTGCGCCGGGACGGGGTCGCGGTCCTGCTGACCACGCACCTCATGGAGGAGGCCGAGGCGCTGGCGGACGAGGTCGTGATCGTCGACCACGGCCGGGTCGTCGCCGCCGGCAGCCCGGCGGAGCTCACCTCGGGCGGGGACGAGCAGGAGCTGCGCTTCCGCGCGCGCACCGGCATGGACGTCGAGGCCCTCACCGCCGCGCTGCCCGCGGGCTACCGCGCGGCCGAGACCGTGGCGGGCCGGTACGTCGTCCGCGGACGCATCGACCCGCACGTCCTCTCCGCGATCACCGGCTGGTGCGCGGGCCAGGGCGCCCTCGCCGACGACGTCCAGGTCGCCCGGCGCAGCCTCGAGGACGTCTTCCTCGACCTGACCGGACGGGAGCTGCGGTCGTGAGCGAGCTCTTCGCACCGGGCACCTTCACCCCCGCGCCCGGGCGGGGCCAGCTCGGCCGGATGCTGCTGGCCCAGGCCGGCACCGAGACCCGGCTGGCGCTGCGCAACGGCGAGCAGGTGCTGCTCACCCTGCTGATCCCCGTCGTGCTGCTCGTCGGGCTGTCGGTGCTGCGGGTCGTCCCGCTGCCCGAGCCGCGGGTGAACTCCGTGGTGCCGTCCGTCCTGGCGCTCGCGGTGATGTCCACGGCCTTCACCAGCCAGGCCATTGCACTGGGCTTCGACCGCCGCTACGGCGTGATCCGGCGGCTCGCCGCCACCGCTCTGCCCCGGTGGCTGCTGGTGGCCGGGCGGCTCGCGGCCGTGCTGGCCGTCGTCGTGGTGCAGCTGGTGATCCTCGGGGTGGTCGCGGCGCTGCTCGGCTGGCGGCCCGACGCCGCCGGCCTGGGCTGGGCCCTGCTGATGGTGCTGCTGGGCTGCGCCGCGTTCGGCGCGCTGGGGATCCTGCTCGGCGGCACGCTCCGCGCGGAGATGGTGCTGGCCGTCGCCAACCTCGTGTGGTTCGTGCTGCTGCTCGGCGGCGGCATCGTGATCCCGCTCGACCAGCTGCCCGCCGGGATCGCCGCGGTGGCCGCGGCGCTGCCGTCGGGAGCGTTGGCCGAGGGCCTCCGCGCGCCGCTCGTGGCGGGGACGGCACCCGGGATCGGCCCGGTCCTGGTGCTGGTCGCGTGGGCCGTCGTGGCCGGCGGGGTGGCGGTGAAGGCCGTCCGCCTGCGCTGAGGCGCATCTTCTACCATCTGTAGTCGTGAACCTCCTGCGGCGCGTGCCGGCGACGTCCCCGCTGTGGATGCGGCGGCTGGCGATCCTGTCGCTGATCGGCCAGGCCGGGATCATGGTCACCGGGGCCGTCGTGCGGGTGACCGGCTCCGGCCTGGGCTGCCCGACGTGGCCCAACTGCTTCCCGGGCTCGCTCGTCCCGGAGCCGCACCCCGAGATCGCGCCGCTCACGCAGTGGGTCGAGTTCGGCAACCGGCTGCTGTCGGTGTTCCTCGTGGTCGTGGCCGGGCTGACCTTCCTCGCGGCGCTGAACACGCGCCCGCGCCGCCGCCGGCTCACCTGGCTGGCGCTGGCGATGCCGCTCGGGGTGGTCGCGCAGGCCGTGATCGGCGGGTTCACCGTGCTCGCCGGGCTGGTGTGGTGGAGCGTCATGCCGCACTTCCTGGCCTCGACGATCCTGGTGTGGCTGGCCGTCGAGCTCGTCGACGAGGCCACCGGCGGCGGCCCGGTCACGCGCACGGTCCCGCGGCCGGTCCGGATGCTGACCGTGGTCAGCAGCGTGGTGCTCGGTGCCCTCCTGGTCGCCGGCACGCTCGTCACCGCCGCGGGCCCGCACGCCGGCGACGCCGCCACCCCGCGCCTCGACATCGGCGTGCCCGCACTGGCGCAGCTGCACGCGGACCTGCTGTTCGCCTACCTCGGTCTCCTCGTCGGTCTCGGCTTCGCGCTGTGGACGGCCGGTGCCGACGCCCGGCTGAAGCGCCGCTACGGCGTGCTCGTGGTCGTGGTGCTGGCGCAAGGTGCGCTGGGTGGGGTGCAGTACGCGCTCGGGGTGCCCGAGGTTCTGGTCGCCCTGCACGTCCTCGGTGCGGCGCTCACCACCGCCGCCGCCGCGGGGGTCTGGGCGGCCACGAGCCGCCGCGCCCCCGC
Source organism: Pseudonocardia halophobica (assembly GCF_027922425.1). Classification (GTDB taxonomy): domain Bacteria; phylum Actinomycetota; class Actinomycetes; order Mycobacteriales; family Pseudonocardiaceae; genus Pseudonocardia; species Pseudonocardia halophobica. The sequence goes on from NZ_BSFQ01000010.1 coordinate 79,163, forward strand.
CGTCCCCGCTGTCGAGTCCCCGACCTCGGAACCCACCCTCGCCGCCAGCCGCTGAGGGCAGGTGTGAAGCAGCACAGCCCCCCGGAACTCACGCTTCCCGGCGGCTCGCCCGAACCGTGAGCACCAGCGCCACCAGCGCGAGTACAGCGATGATCGCGGAGAACACCACTCCCGCCGGCACCAGCCCGAAGGCCTGGGCGGCGGCACCGACCCCGATCACGGGCAGCGAGATGGCGACGTAGAGGACCAGGAAGAACGTCGCGACCACCGCGCCACGGACGGCCTGCGGGGCGCGCGAGCCGACCGCGCCCAGCCCGGCCCGGAAGCTCATCCCCTGCCCCAGCCCGGCGATCGCGGCGCCCGTGCAGAACAGGGCGAGCGAGGCCGTCGCGATGCCCGTCCCGATCAGCGCCACACCGACCGCCAGCCCGGCACAGCCGGCCGGCAACGCCACCCGCTCGGGGACGGAGAACGACAGCAGCTGCCCCAGCGCCGACGCCCCGAGCATCAGGAACACCACGAGCCCGACGACGACGTGGCTGCTCCGCCCCATCACCTGCACCAGCACGGACGGCGACACGGCCGTGAACAGGCCCAGCACGGCGAACCCCGCGAACCCGCCGATCGCGGCGCGGACGAACACCCCGCGCACCTCCTCCGGCACCCCGCCGACCCGCAGCGGCTCGATGCGGAAGGGCCGGCGCTGCTCGACGGGCTCGGGCACGAACCACAGCGCCACGGTCGCGGCGATCACGAGCGCCGCGTGCACGAGGTACGACAGGTCCAACGGCAGCGGTGCGTACTGGGCGAGGATGCCGGCGAGCACCGGCCCGAGCCCCAGCCCCAGCATGTTGACGGCCGCGGCGACCAGCCCGGCGCGGGCCTTCCGGTCCTCGCGGGCGAGGTCGATGATCGTGGCCGTGGCGGTGCCGGTGAAGATGCCCGCCGAGACCCCGGACAGGAAGCGCCCCACGAACAGCGCCGGCTCCACCGGAATCAGGAACACCAGCGAGCTGAGCACCGCGGCCGCCAGCCCGGCGAGCAGCACGGGCCGCCGGCCGATCCGGTCGGAGAGGTTGCCGAGCACCACCAGCGCGGCGCCGACGCCCACGGCGTAGGTCGCGAAGACGACCGTCACCATCAGGCCGCCGAACCCGTACCGCTGCTCGTAGAGCGGGTAGAGCGGCGTCGGGAGGGTGGTCCCGATCATGGTGACGACGAACGTCACGGCGACGACCGCCGTCCCCGCGCCCCTGCTCATCACCCGCCGTCCGGTCGCCCGCGCTGCGGTCGATGACGTCACCCCGGTCCCCTTCCGTCGTGCCGCGGCCATTCTTCCGTCGCGTCCGACCGGCGCAACGCCGCGTGCCGCCGGAACCCTCCCCTCCCGACGGACGTCACGGTGTAGGTATGGCACGTGTCCGATCCCGTGTCCCCGCCCCCCACCTCGTTCGCCGACCTGCAGTCGTTCGTCGCGCTCCCCCGCCTCGCCGGGCTCGCCCTCTCCCCGGACGGGTCCCGGCTGGTCACGACCGTCGCCGGGCTCGACCGCGACCGGACGGCGTGGCGGCCCGCGCTGTGGGAGGTCGACCCGGCCGGCGAGGCCCCGGCCCGCCGGCTCACCCGCGGCCCCAAGGGCGAGTCGTCGCCCGTCTTCACCCCGGAGGGTGATCTCCTCTTCGTCTCCGCCCGACCCGATCCCGACGCGAGCGCCGACGCGCCGGACACGGCCGCGCTCTGGTCGCTGCCCGCCGGCGGCGGCGAGGCCCACGTCGTCCGGACCCGGCCGGGCGGGATCGCCACCCCGCTCGTGGCCCGCGAGGCCGGCACCCTGCTCGTGACCTCGGCGACCCTCCCCGGGGCCGTGACCGGCGACGACGACGCCGCCCGCCGGAAGGCCCGTACCGAGAAGAAGGTCTCGGCGATCCTGCACGACGGCTACCCGGTCCGGTTCTGGGACCACGACCTGGGCCCCGACGAGGCCCGGCTGCTGGGCGCGCAGCCCGGCGAGCCGTGGACCGACCTCACCCCCGCCCCGGGCCGCGCGCTCGTCGACACCAGCGCCGACATCGCGCCGGACGGCCGCACCGCGGTGACCGGCTGGACCGTGTCGGACGGCCACGGGGTGTCCCGGTCGGTCGTGGTGGCGTTCGACACCGCCACCGGCGAACGCCGCACTGTGCTCGACGACGCGGATCACGACTACGGCACGCCGCGCGTCAGCCCGGACGGCAGCACCGTGGCCGCGGTGCGGACCCGCCGCTCCGCGCCCGAGCGGGCCCCCCGGATGACACTCGTCCTCGTCCCGCTCGCCGGGGGTGAGGCCCGCGAGCTCGCCGCCGACTGGGACCGCTGGCCGAGCGCCCTGGCCTGGACGCCCGACTCGTCCGCGCTGGTCGTGACGGCCGACGAGCAGGGCCGCGGGCCGCTGTTCCGGATCGAGGTCGGGTCGGGCGCCGTCACGCGGCTGACGGGCGACCACGGGGCCTACACAGACCCGGTCGTCTCGCCCGACGGCGCCTCCGTCTTCGCGCTCCGGTCGGCCGTCGACAGCCCGCCGGCCCCGGTCCGGCTCGACGCGCACACCCCGGACCCGCAGCCCACACCGCTGCCCGGACCCGCGGAGGCACCGGCCCTGCCGGGCACGCTCACCGAGGTCACGGCCACGGCCGAGGACGGCTCGCCGCTGCGCGCCTGGCTCGTGCTGCCGGACATCAGCGAGCCCGCCCCGCTGCTGCTCTGGGTGCACGGCGGGCCGCTGAACAGCTGGAACGCCTGGCAGTGGCGCTGGAACCCGTGGCTGATGGCGGCTCGCGGCTACGCCGTGCTGCTCCCCGACCCCGCGCTGTCGACGGGCTACGGCCAGGCGTTCGTGCAGCGCGGCTGGGGCGCGTGGGGCGGCCCGCCCTTCATCGACCTGATGGCCCTCACCGACGTCGCCGAGGCCCTCCCCGAGATCGACGCCTCGCGCACCGCGGCCATGGGCGGCTCGTTCGGCGGCTACATGGCCAACTGGATCGCCGGGCACACCGGCCGCTTCCGCGCGATCGTCACGCACGCCAGCCTCTGGGCGCTCGACCAGTTCGGCCCGACCACGGACTTCGCCGACTACTGGCTCACCGAGATGACCCCGGAGATGGCGGCGGCGAACAGCCCGCACCACCACGTCGACGCGATCACCACGCCGATGCTGGTCATCCACGGCGACAAGGACTACCGCGTCCCGATCGGCGAGGGCCTGCGGCTGTGGTGGGACCTGCAGTCGCGCGTGCCGGACCCGGCCGCCAACCCGCACCGGTTCCTGTACTTCCCGGACGAGAACCACTGGGTGCTCACGCCGCAGCACGCCGTGCTCTGGTACGAGACCGTGTACGCCTTCCTCGCCCACCACGTCCTCGGCGAGCCCTGGCAGACCCCCGATCTCCTGCGCTGACGCGCCTGTGCGCGGTAAGTGGTGCTCCAGCACCACTTACCGCGCACAGGCGGCGAAGCCGCAGGTCAGAGGACGGTCGGCAGGCCGATCGCGGCGTCGACGGCGATGGTGAGGAAGAGGCCGCAGAGGTAGAGGTTGGAGAGGTGGAACAGCCGCATCGGCGCCACCTCCCGGCCCGCCTTGACCCCGGCGTGCAGCCGGTGCGCCGAGACCACGAAGTAGACGCCGCCGGCCAGTGCGAACGCGGCGTAGATCCACGAGGTGACCGGCAGCAGCAGGAAGGTCCACAGCGCCATCACCCAGGAGTAGGCGACGATCCGCACCGACACCTGCCGCGGCGTGGCCACGACCGGGAGCATCGGCACCTCGGCGGCGGCGTAGTCGTCCTTGTACTTCATGGCCAGCGCCCAGAAGTGCGGCGGCGTCCAGAAGAAGATGACACCGAACATCACCAGGGCGGGCCAGCCGACCGTGCCGGTGACGGCCGACCAGCCGATGACCACCGGCATGCAGCCCGCGGCGCCGCCCCACACGATGTTCTGCGAGGTCCGCCGCTTGAGCACCAGCGTGTAGACGAGCACGTAGAACGCGATCGCGGCCACCGAGAGCAACGCGGACAGCAGGTTCGTGGTGGCCCAGAGCCACACCGCCGACAGCGCGCCGAGCACCAGGCCGAAGATCAGTGCGTTGCGCCGGGGCACCTCGCCGCGTGCGGTGGGCCGCCGCGACGTGCGCTTCATCTTGGCGTCGATGTCGGCGTCGGCCACGCAGTTGAGGGCGTGCGCGCTCGCGGCGGCCATCGCGCCGCCGACCAGGGTGGCCAGGATCAGCCAGACCGACGGCATGGCGCGCTCGGCGAGGATCATCGCCGGGACCGTGACCACGAGCAGCTGCTCGATGATGCGCGTCTTGGTGAGGCCCAGATAGGCGCGCACCGTGTCCCGGAACCGTGCGAGCCGGCCGCGGGCGGGTGCCGGCGACGCCTGCCCCGGGGTGCCCGTCCGCTCGGGCCTCTCGGCCGCTCCCCGGTGTGAGACGGGTGCGCTCACCAGTTGCTACCTCGCATGCCGACGGACTGTGGTGGGTGCCGCGTCCACCGGCCCGTATCGAACCCACAGCCCACGGACCGACTTCTACAACGCGTCGATGCTAACCGGTGGAGTGCGCGCCGGGGTCCCGGGGTAGTCCCGTCGGTGTCCGATCGACGCAGGATCGGGCGGCGTCCGTCCCCCGGCCGCTAGAGTCCGGGGTCGAGCCGGACGCGCCGACCGGTCCACGCCGTCGAGGACGTGGCGGACCCGAGGGGCATGGACGTTGCCCTCGCCGGGTAGGTCGGCGCCCCCACCCACGAGGACAGGAGCTTCAGGCGTGTCTGTGACGGAGCCCGACATCGCAGCGCTGACCACGGCGCACGTTCCGGACGACTGGACCGAGCTGGACAAGCGGGCCGTCGACACGATCCGCGTGCTCGCGGCCGACGCCGTGCAGAAGTGCGGGAGCGGTCACCCCGGCACCGCCATGAGCCTCGCGCCGCTGGCGTACCTGCTCTACCAGCGCGTCATGCGGCACGACCCGAGCGACCCGGGCTGGGTCGGGCGGGACCGGTTCGTGCTCTCCGCCGGCCACTCCAGCCTCACGCTCTACATCCAGCTCTTCCTCGCCGGCTACGGCATGGAGATGGAGGACCTGGAGGCGCTGCGGACCTGGGGCTCCAAGACCCCGGGCCACCCGGAGCTGGAGGCCACCCCCAACGGCGTCGAGATGACGACGGGGCCGCTCGGCCAGGGCCTGTCCTCCGCGGTCGGCATGGCCATCGCCTCGCGCCGCGAGCGCGGCCTGTTCGACCCGGACGCCCCCGAGGGGTCCTCGCCGTTCGACCACTTCATCTACGTCATCGCCTCCGACGGGGACATCGAGGAGGGCGTGACCAGCGAGGCGTCGTCCATCGCGGGCCGCCAGGAGCTCGGCAACCTGGTCGTCTTCTACGACGACAACAAGATCTCCATCGAGGACGACACCACCATCGCGCTGTCCGAGGACACCGCGAAGCGCTACGAGGCCTACGGCTGGCACGTCCAGGTCGTCGAGGGCGGCGAGAACGTCTCGGGGATCCTCGAGGCGATCGAGAAGGCCAAGGCCGAGACCGGCCGCCCCTCGTTCATCCTGCTCCGGACGGTCATCGGCTTCCCGGCGCCGACCAAGATGAACACGGGCAAGGCGCACGGCTCCGCCCTGGGTGCGGACGAGGTCGCCGAGGTCAAGCGCATCCTCGGCTTCGACCCGGACGAGAGCTTCCAGATCGCCCCCGAGGTGCTCGAGCACACCCGCTCGGTCGGCGAGCGCCAGGGCGGCGCCATCGACCACTGGCGCAACGCCTTCGACGACTGGGCCATGCGCGAGCCGGAGCGCAAGCAGCTCTTCGACCGGCTGCTGGCCAACGCCCTGCCGGACGGCTGGGCCGACGCGCTGCCCACCTGGGAGCCGGACGCGAAGGGCCTCGCCACGCGCAAGGCGTCGGGCGAGGTGCTGAAGGCGCTGGCCCCGGTGCTGCCGGAGCTGTGGGGCGGCTCGGCCGACCTGGCCGAGAGCAACAACACCACGATGGAGGGCGCCGACTCGTTCGGCCCCAAGAGCGCCGCCACCAAGATGTGGAACGCCACCCCCTACGGCCGCACGCTGCACTTCGGCGTCCGCGAGCACGCGATGGGCGCGATCCTCAACGGCATCGCCCTGCACGGCCCGACCCGCCCGTACGGCGGCACCTTCCTGCAGTTCAGCGACTACATGCGGCCGGCGGTGCGGCTCGGCTCGCTGATGAAGTCGGCGGCCATCTTCGTGTGGACGCACGACTCCATCGGCCTCGGTGAGGACGGCCCGACCCACCAGCCGATCGAGCACCTCGCCGCGCTGCGTGCGATCCCGAACCTCTCCGTCCTGCGCCCGGCGGACGCGAACGAGACCGCCGCCGGCTGGAAGGCCACCATCGAGTGGCAGGACGGCCCGGTCGGCATGGCGCTCACCCGGCAGAACGTGCCGACGCTGGAGGGCACCTCGGTCGAGGGCGTCAAGAAGGGCGGCTACGTCCTGGCGGACGCCTCCGACGGCGACCCGCAGGTCGTGATCATCGCCACCGGTTCCGAGGTCCAGTTGGCGGTCGCCGCCCGGAAGACCCTCGAGGCGGACGGCGTTCCCACCCGTGTGGTGTCCATGCCCTGCGTGGAGTGGTTCGACGCGCAGGACGCCGCGTACCGCGACTCGGTGCTCCCGCCGTCGGTGAAGGCCCGCGTCGCGGTCGAGGCCGGCATCGCGATGCCGTGGTACCGGTTCGTCGGCGACGCCGGGCGGATCGTGAGCATCGAGCACTACGGCGCCAGCGCCGACGCGGCCACGCTGTTCGAGAAGTTCGGCTTCACGCCGGAGGCCGTCGTCGACGCCGCCCGCGCGAGCCTCGGCAAGTCCTGAACCCGCCACCTGAAGAAGGAGTACCGGCAATGAGCACCAACGAACGGCTCGCCGCGCTGTCCGAGGCGGGCGTCTCCATCTGGCTCGACGACCTGTCCCGCGAGCGGATCACGTCCGGCAACCTGGTCGAGCTGATCACCGAGCGGTCCGTCGTCGGCGTCACCACCAACCCGACCATCTTCGCCGCCGCGTTGAAGAACGGCGAGGCCTACAACGCGCAGGTCAACGAGCTGGCGGGCCGCGGCGCGGACATCGCGGCGTCGATCCGCGAGATCACCGTGGCGGACGTGCAGCAGGCCTGCGACGTCTTCAGCGGCACCTGGGAGGCCACCCAGGGGATCGACGGGCGCGTGTCGCTCGAGGTCGACCCGACCCTGGCCCGGGACACCGAGGCCACCGTCGCCCAGGCGCTCGACCTGTGGAAGGCCGTCGACCGGCCGAACCTGCTGGTGAAGATCCCGGCCACCGAGCCCGGCCTGCCGGCCATCACCCGCGCGCTGTCCGAGGGCGTGAGCGTCAACGTCACGTTGATCTTCTCGGTCGAGCGGTACAAGGCCGTCATGGAGGCGTTCCTCAGCGGCCTCGAGCAGGCCGACAAGAACGGCCAGGAGCTCTCCCGGATCGCGTCGGTCGCCTCGTTCTTCGTGTCCCGGGTGGACACCGAGATCGACGCGCGGCTCGACAAGATCGGCACGGACGAGGCCAAGGCGCTCAAGGGCAAGGCGGGCGTCGCCAACTCGCGGCTGGCCTTCGCCGCCTACGAGGAGGTCTTCGGCTCCGAGCGGTGGGCCGCGCTGGAGGCCAAGGGCGCCCGGCGGCAGCGGCCGCTGTGGGCCTCGACCGGCGTGAAGAACCCCGAGTACCCGGACACGATGTACATCACCGAGCTCGTGGTCCCGAACGTCGTCAACACCATGCCGGAGAAGACCCTGCAGGCCTTCGCCGACCACGGCGAGGTGGAGGGCGACAAGGTCACCGGCACCGCCGCCGAGGCGCAGCAGGTGTTCGACGACCTCGAGCGCGTCGGCATCGACCTCACGGACGTCTTCCTCACCCTCGAGAACGAGGGCGTGGACAAGTTCGAGAAGTCGTGGTCCGAGCTGCAGGAGTCGGTGCAGCAGCAGCTCGACGCCGCGAAGTAGGGCCGCGAACCAGGCCGCACCGCACGACCCCAGGAGGCTCACCCCCGTGACCTCGCGACCCGCCGTCGGGCTCCCCGTCGTGGAGCTCGGCGGCGGTTCCCGTCCCGGCACCGGTCCGCTGGCCCGCGAGGCCCGGCGGATCGCCACCGAGCTCGCCACGGACGTCGTCGCGTCCCGGATCACCGACGCGGACCCCTCCGCGTGGGGCCCGGCCGCCGGCGACGGCCTGGGCTGGGCGGCGCTGCCCCGCACCTCGCGCCCGCTCGTCGGCCAGGTCGACGCCCTGCGCGAGGCGTTCCGCGTGGAGGGCGCCGCGCGCGTGCTGCTCGTCGGCGATGCGCGCTGGACCCTCGGTGCGCAGGTCCTCGCCGGCGAGTCCGGCCTGCTCCGGGTGCTCGACTCCCCCGATCCCGGCGCGGTCTCGCACGCGCTGGCCGCCGACCTGAGCGGAACGGTGCTCGTCGTCGCGGACCCGGCGGGCGACACGCCGTGGATCGCGGCGGTGCACGAGCTGCTCACCGCGGCCGTCGCCGAGGAGGTCGGCGCACGCCGGGCGGCGGAGCGCACCGTGGTCCTCACCGAGGCCGGCTCGCCGCTCGACGAGAGCGCCCGCGCCGCCGGATCCGTCGTGATCACCACCGAGCGGGACGTGCCCGGCGCGTGGTCCGTGCTCGGGGCACCCGGGCTGGTGCCCGCCGGCCTCGCCGGGGCGCCGGTCGGCGAGGCGCTCGACGACGCCCGGTCGGTGGCCGAGCTGCTCACCGCCGACGAGGCGGAGAACCCCGCGCTGGAGCTGGCCGGGGTGCTGGTCGCCGTCGGGGCGGGGGCGGTGCGCCTCGACCCCGCCGAGGGCCCGCCGGCACTGGCGGAGTGGGTCGCCGCGCTGGTCGCCGCGGCCGGGGGCTCGCCGGTGCTCGTCGACGGGACCGATCCCGACGGGCTGCCGGACGGGCCGACCCTCGCACCCGCCTCCGCCCGGCACCCCGACGCCGCGCCGGACGACCTGTCCGAGCTCCTCGACGGGAGGTCCGGCGGCAGCATCGGGCACGCGGGCGTCGAGCCGACCGTCGACGCGTTGCTCGCCGAGGTCACCGGGGTGGGCGACGACCCGGACGAGGGCAGTGACGACGACGAGGACCTCGCCGGCGACCCCGCCGACGAGATCGTGCGCACCGGCGGCCCGCTGGGCGCCGAGCTGCTGCTGTGGCAGTACGCCGCCGCGGCGGCCTCCCGCCTGCTCGACGGCGAGGCCTTCGGCCCCGAGGCCCCCGCCACCGCGGGCGCGACCGCACCGGGGCCCCTTCCGCGGCTGGGGTCGGACGGCCTCGTCGACGTCCACGCGGCGGAGTCGCTGAGCGGCGGGGCCGGCGATCCCGGCACCGCGTTGCAGGCGCTGGTCGACGCCGTCCCGCCGGGCGGGCACCTGGCCCTCTCCGTGTGGCTGGACCCGGCCGACGACGCGTCCGTGGCCGTGCTGCGCGGCGAGCTGGCCCGGCGGGCGGGCGTGCCCGTGACGTTCGGCTGGGGCCCGCGGGACCGCGGTGTGCTGGCGCCGTTCCGCCGGGACGACCCCCGACCGGGTGTCCTCTGCCTGGTCACGGGCGACCCGCCGGACGATCTCGTTCCCGATCCCGGGCCCGCCCTGACTAGTCTGGCGCTGACCGAGGCAGGCAGCGTCGCGGCCGACGTCGCGGCACGGGGCGTCCCCGTGCTGCGGCTGCACCTCGCGGACCGGGTGGCCGGGCTCGTCTCGCTCGCCCGCGCGGTCCAGGGGCTGCGCCCGGGTCCGGCGACCCGGACCGACTGATCGAGCCGAGAGACCGAGCCGAGAGACGGAGCGTGTCATGACCAGCGGGACCAAGGGCATCCCCGCGACGACCGCGCACTGGGTGAATCCGCTGCGGGACCCCCGCGACAAGCGGCTCCCCCGCATCGCGGGCCCGTGCGGGCTCGTGATCTTCGGTGTGACCGGTGACCTGTCGCGCAAGAAGCTGATGCCGGCCATCTACGACCTCGCCAACCGCGGGCTGCTGCCGCCGGGCTTCGCGCTCACCGGCTTCGCCCGCCGGGACTGGGACGCGCAGGACTTCGGCCAGGTCGTGTACGAGGCCGTGAAGCAGCACGCGCGCACGCCGTTCCGGCAGGAGGTGTGGGACCGGCTCGCGGAGGGCTTCCGCTTCGTGCAGGGCACCTTCGACGACGACGACGCGTTCGACCGGCTCGAGCAGACCGTGCGCGATCTCGACCGGGTCCGCGGCACCGGCGGCAACCACGCCTTCTACCTGTCGATCCCGCCGTCGGCCTTCCCGGTGGTGTGCAAGCAGCTGGCGCGGTCGGGCCTGTCCGCGCAGGACGCCGACCAGTGGCGCCGCGTCGTCATCGAGAAGCCCTTCGGCCACGACCTGCAGTCGGCCAAGGAGCTCAACGCGATCGTCAACGACGTCTTCCCCGAGGACTCGGTCTTCCGGATCGACCACTACCTCGGGAAGGAGACGGTGCAGAACGTCCTGGCGCTGCGCTTCGCCAACCAGCTGTTCGAGCCCATCTGGAACAGCAACTACGTCGACCACGTGCAGATCACGATGGCCGAGGACATCGGCCTGGGCGGGCGCGCGGGGTACTACGACGGCATCGGCGCCGCTCGGGACGTCATCCAGAACCACCTGCTGCAGCTGCTCGCCTTCACGGCGATGGAGGAGCCGACCTCCTTCTCCTCCGACGAGCTGCGCGGCGAGAAGATCAAGGTGCTGCGGGCGACGAAGCTGGTCCAGCCGCTCGACGAGACCACCGCCCGCGGGCAGTACAGCGGCGGCTGGCAGGGCGGTGAGCTGGTCCGCGGGCTCAAGGAGGAGGAGGGCTACGACCCGAACTCCACCACCGAGACCTTCGCCGCGATCACCTGCGAGATCGAGACCCGGCGCTGGGCGGGCGTCCCCTTCTACCTGCGCACCGGCAAGCGCCTCGGTCGCCGGGTCACCGAGATCGCCGTCGTGTTCAAGCGGGCGCCGCACCTGCCGTTCGACTCCACGATGACGGAGGAGCTCGGGCAGAACGCGCTGGTCATCCGGGTGCAGCCGGACGAGGGCGTCACCATGCGGTTCGGGTCGAAGGTGCCGGGCAGCCAGATGGAGGTCCGGGACGTCACCATGGACTTCGGCTACGGCACCGCGTTCACCGAGGCCTCCCCCGAGGCCTACGAGCGGCTGATCCTCGACGTGCTGCTCGGCGAGCCCTCGCTGTTCCCGGTGAACGACGAGGTCGAGCGGTCCTGGGAGATCCTCGACCCGGTCATCGACCACTGGCACGCGCTGCCCGAGGGCCCACCGCCGTACCCCGCCGGCAGCTGGGGCCCGGAGCAGGCCAACGAGATGCTCGCCCGTACCGGCCGCAGCTGGCGCCGGCCGTAAGGAGCCCCGGATGATCGTCGACCTGCCGTCGAGCAACACCTCGGCGGTGAACAAGAAGCTGGTCGAGCTGCGCGAGCGCGGCGGCGTGCTCGCCCTCGGCCGCGTGCTCACCCTCGTCGTCGTCACGGACGACGGGGCCGCGATCGAGAGCGCCATCGAGGCCGCCAACACCGCGAGCCGCGAGCACCCCTGCCGGGTGATCGTCCTGGCGCGCGGCCAGCGCAAGGCCGCGGCCCGGCTGGACGCGCAGATCCGGGTCGGTGGGGACGCCGGCGCCAGCGAGGTGATCGTGCTGCGCGGCTACGGCGCGTTGGCCGGGGGTGAGGCCGGCGCCGGCATGGTGATGCCGCTGCTGCTGCCCGACGCCCCGGTCGTCGCCTGGTGGCCGGAGGAGGCCCCGGCCGTCCCGGCCGAGGACCCCATCGGCCAGCTCGCCCAGCGCCGGATCACCGACGCGCTGTCGTCGAAGAACCCGATCAAGGCGTTCGAGCAGCGCCGGGCGCACCACGTCGCCGGCGACACCGACCTCACCTGGACCCGGCTCACCCAGTGGCGCGCGCTGCTTGCGGCGGCGCTCGACTTCCCGCCGCACGACGAGGTCACCGGCGCGCTGGTGGCCGGCGAGCAGGTCTCGCCGTCGACCGACCTGCTCGCGGGCTGGCTGGTCACCCGGCTCGGGGTGAAGGTCAAGCGCTCCCCCGCCTCGCGCGGCCAGGGCATGTCGCTGGTCCGGCTCAGCCGGGCGTCGGGTGCGGTCGAGCTGATCCGGCCGGACGGCAAGACGGCCACGCTGTCGCAGCCCGGCCAGCCGGACCGGATGATCGCGCTGGCCCGCCGCGGCGTGCCGGACTGCCTCGCCGAGGAGCTGCGCCGGCTCGACCCGGACGACACCTACGGCGAGGCCCTCGCCGGCGTCGACAACATCTCCCGCGGCCGGACGGCGGTGAAGGTGTGAGCGGCGGCGCTCCCGAGATCGCCCTCCACTCCGACGCCGACGTGCTGGCCGCCGCCACGGCGGCGCGGCTGGTCACCCGGCTCGTCGACCTGCAGGCCACGGGGAACATCCCGCGCCTGGTGCTGACCGGCGGCGGGGTGGGCATCAAGCTCCTCGCGCACATCCGGGACTCGCCGGCCCGGGCCGCGGTGGACTGGTCGCGCGTGGAGTTCTACTGGGGCGACGAGCGCTTCCTGCCCGCCGGCGACCCCGAGCGGAACGAGACCCAGGCCCGCGAGGCGCTGCTCGACCACGTCGACGTCGACCCGTCGCTGGTCTACCCGATGGGCGCGGACGTGGGCACCGGTCCGTCGGGGGCGGACGAGGCGGCCGCGGAGTACGCCGACCTGCTGGCCCGCAAGGCGCGGCCCGAGGACCACGGGGACGTGCCCGCGTTCGAGATCACGCTGCTCGGCATGGGGGGCGAGGGGCACACGGCCTCGGTCTTTCCCGAGTCGCCGGCGGTCTACGAGACCGAGCGGACCGTGGTGCCGGTCTACAACTGCCCCAAGCCGCCGCCGACCCGCGTCTCGCTGTCGCTCCCGGCCATCCGCACCTCCCAGGAGGTCTGGATCGTCACGGCCGGCGAGGAGAAGGCCGCGGCCGTGAGCATGGCGCTCGGCGGGGCGGGTGAGGTCGCGATCCCGGTCGCGGGTGCCCGCGGCCGGCTGCGCACCCGCTGGCTGCTCGACCGCGCGGCCGCGTCGAAGCTGCCGTCGGACCTGCGCAACCCGTAGCGGCGATCCGTGCGGCACCTGATCGTCGACGGCGCCAACGTGGTCGGCGCCCGCCCGGACGGCTGGTGGCGGGACCGGGCGGGCGCGGCGGGCCGGCTCGCCGCGCAGCTCGCCGAGGCCCGGCGATCGGGGGCGCTGGCCGGGCTCGGCGACCGGGTTCTGCTGGTGCTGGAGGGGGCGGCCAAACGCGCCGACGTGCCCGACGACCTCGACGTGCTGCTCGCCCCGCGGGACGGCGACTCGGCGATGGTCGAGCTCGCCCACGACCTCGGCGAACGGGACGAGGACGTGTGCGTGGTGACCGCGGACCGCGAGCTCACGCGACTCCTCCACGCGGTCGGCGCCAGCACGGTGAAGCCCCGCGCCCTCCTCGCCCTCCTGTGAACGAGCGGCACTCTCGTGCGGACCTCGCGCACGACGGTGCCGTTCGTCCAGTTCCGGGGCGGGGTCAGCGGGCGCGGGTGGAGCGGGCGGCCGCGGCGGCGCGGGCGTGCACCGCGCCGGCGACGACGGAGCGGCGCGGCAGCGGGCTCGAGTAGACGACGCTGGTGGTCACCCCGCCGAGCCCGGCGATCCGGCCCGTGACCTCCTCCAGGTGCCGCATCGTGCGGGTCCGGACGGTGAGCACGAAGCAGTCCTCGCCGGTGACGTGGTGCGCCTCGATGATCTCAGGCGTGGTGGCGAGCAGGTCCCGGAAGGGCGTGTAGTTGCCGCTCGGGTAGCGCAGCCGGACCAGCGCCATGATCGGCAGACCGAGCTTCTCGGGGTCGACCTCGCAGCCGTAGCCGGTGATCACCCCGCTCTCCTCGAGCCGGCGCACCCGCTCGGTGACCGCGCTGGGCGAGAGCCCGACCAGCCGGCCCAGGTCGGCGTAGCTCGCCCGCCCGTCCCGCTGGAGTGCTTCCAGCAGGCGCCAGTCCGTGTCGTCCAGGGAATCCGCGGGCATGACGGCACTCTAGCCGTCGAATCCGCGGCCCCCGCTCCCCACCGATGAGTTCGTCCGGTTCGTGCCGTCTCCCCTGCAACCGAGCAGGAACCGCACGAGCCGAGCACGAGGAGTCCCCGATGAAGCAGATCGCCACCTGCCTGTGGTTCGACGGCCAGGCGCAGCAGGCCGCGGAGTTCTACACCTCCGTGTTCCCGAACTCGGAGATCACCGAGATCCAGCGCTACCCGGAGGGCGCGCCCGGGCCCGCCGGCGAGGTCATGATCGTGTACTTCACCCTCGACGGGCGGGAGTTCGCCGGGCTCAACGGCGGCCCGCAGTTCCCGCACACCGAGGCGATCTCGTTCGTGGTGCCGTGCGAGACCACCGAGGAGATCGACCACTACTGGGAGGCGCTGATCGAGGGCGGCGAGCCCCAGCCCTGCGGGTGGCTGAAGGACAAGTTCGGGGTGTCGTGGCAGGTCGTGTCGCTCGAGGCCGAGGAGTGGATGAAGGACCCCGACACGGCGGCGGCCAACCGCACGATGCAGGCCATGCTGTCCCAGTTCGGCAAGCCGGACGTCGAGGCGATGCGCAAGGCCCACCTCGGCGAGACGGCCGACGCCTGAGCGGCGGGGGTGTCGATCCACACGGAACCTAAGCTGGTCGCATGACCGGCCCCGTGCGTATCGGCACCCCGCTCGCCCCCTCCGCCACCCGCGTCATGCTGCTCGGCTCCGGCGAGCTCGGGAAGGAGGTCGTGATCGCCTTCCAGCGGCTCGGCGTCGAGGTCGTGGCGGTCGACCGGTATCCCGACGCGCCCGGTCACCAGGTCGCACACCGCGCCCACGCGATCGACATGACCGACCCGGTCGCGCTCACGGCGCTGATCGAGCAGGAGCAGCCGCACTACGTCATCCCCGAGATCGAGGCGATCGCCACCAGCGCGCTGCTGGCCGTCGAGGAGGCCGGCACGGCCACGGTCGTCCCGACCGCCCGCGCCACCCGGTTGACGATGGACCGCGAGGGGATCCGCCGGCTGGCCGCCGAGGAGCTCGGCCTGCCCACCTCGCCGTACGCCTTCGCCGACTCGCTCGACGAGGTCCGTGACGCGATCGAGGGCGGCGCCGGGGGCGGGATCGGCTACCCGTGCGTGCTGAAGCCGGTGATGTCGTCGTCGGGCAAGGGGCAGTCCGTGCTGCGCTCGGCGGCGGACCTCGAGCCGGCGTGGCAGTACGCGATGGCCGGCGGCCGGGTCGCCGGGACGCGGGTCATCGTCGAGGGCTTCGTCGACTTCGACTACGAGATCACCCAGCTCACGGTGCGGGCGGTCGGCCCCGACCACACCACCGGCACCCACTTCTGCGCGCCGATCGGACACGTGCAGGAGGACGGGGACTACGTCGAGTCGTGGCAGCCGCAGCCCATGTCCGAAGCTGCGGCTGCGGCGGCCCGGGACGTCTCCGGCCGGATCACCGAGGCCCTCGGCGGCCGCGGCATCTTCGGGGTCGAGCTGTTCGTGCGCGGCGACGACGTGCTGTTCTCCGAGGTCTCGCCGCGTCCGCACGACACCGGGCTGGTCACGCTGGCGACCCAGCGGCTCTCGGAGTTCGAGCTGCACGCCCGCGCCGTACTGGGCCTGCCGGTCGACGTCACCCTCCGCTCCCCCGGCGCCTCGGCGGTGATCTACGGCGGGGTCGACGCCAAGGCCGTCGGGTTCGAGGGCGTCGACGCGGCGCTGGCCGTACCGGGCTCGGACCTCCGCCTCTTCGGTAAGCCCGAGAGCTTCGTGAAGCGTCGGATGGGTGTGGCGGTCGCCGCGGCCGACGACGTCGAGACGGCCCGCGAGCGGGCGAAGGAGGCCGCCGGACTCGTCCGCGTCGTCACCGAGTAACCGGGGAATCCACGGCGACGACCTACATGCACCGTGGATTCTCTCTTCCCGAGGCCGCCGCATCTGCCTAGCGTCCGGGGCATGACGATCTCCGCTCCGGTCTCGCCCGTCCTGGCCGTCCCGCCCGGGTCCCCCGCCGAGGCGGCGGCCCACTTCGCGGCCCGGCTGACCTTCTTCACCGACGTCTCCGACGTGCACGCCGCCCTCGGCGGACCGGAGCCCGGCTTCGTGCTCGTGGACACCCGCAGCCGCGCAGCGTGGGACCAGAGGCACGTGCCCGGCGCGGTGCACCACCCGCACGCAGCGCTCCCCGGCGACCTCGATCCGGCGGTCCCCGTGGTCACGTACTGCTGGGGACCGGGCTGCGACGGCGCGACCCGCGGCGCGCTGGAGCTGGCCCGCGCGGGCTTCCGGGTCAAGGAGATGCTGGGCGGGATCGAGTACTGGATCCGCGAGGGCTTCGCCGTCGAGACCATCGAGGGTGTACGGGAGAACGAGCCGGATCCGCTGACCACGCCCTGCGGCTGCTGAGCGGCGTCAGGTGCTGGGCACGGTGCCCGGCGGCAGCTCCCGCTCCCCGTCCGAGGTGCCCTCCGCGGCGCGGTGGCGGTGCCAGTGCGGCGGCGTGAGGTGGATCTGCGCGGCGTAGACGATCCAGCCGGCCACCGACAGCCCCAGCCACGTGATCAGCCGGTAGACCAGCACGGTCGCGGCGGCGGGCGCGGCCGGGGCACCCGAGGCGAGCAGCACGCCGAGCAGCCCGGTCTCAGCCAGGCCGGCACCGCCGGGGAGCACCTGCAGCGCGATGCTGAGCTGGACGACGAGGAACCCCAGCGCGAGGGTCGTCCACCGGGCGTCGAGCCCGAGGGCGGTGGCGCAGGCGTGCAGGGCCAGGAAGTCCGCGGCCCAGCTGGCCAGGGCGGTGCCGGCGAGCAGCAACCACTGCCAGGGCGTCGGGTGCAGGATGTTGATGCGCTCGGTCAGCCGGTTCGCGGTGGCCTCCGGGTCCGACGCCCAGCCGCCGCGGCAGTCGTGGCACACGCCGGGCACCCGGCGCCACAGGTGCACCAGGCCGAGCAGGATCCGGTGCAGCACCGAGGCGTGCGTGAGCACCGACCAGAACCCCATCGTCCCGACGGCGATGGCGGCCGCGACCATCAGGGCCAGCCACATCGGCATCCAGCCGGCGGAGCCGACGATGAACACGGCGCCGACCAGCAGGACGATCGTGGACAGGGCGCCGGGCAGGAACACCGACCACGAGGCCAGGGCCGCGTCCACGCCCCGGCTGCGAAGCCGGGCGATGGAGTACGCGAGCGCACCGGCCCCGCCCACGACCGGGACCGTGTTGGCGATGGCGTTCTCGGCGAAGGTGATGGCCTGGACCGTGCGGCCCGACACCCGCGCCCCGCCGATCACGAGCATCACGCGGTGCAGCTCGCCGTAGAGCATGAGTGCGGCCACCGCGAGCGCCACCGCGAGCCCGAGCCAGCCCGGACGCAGGTGCGACAGCGGCTCGTCCGCCTCGCGGACGGCGCGCGCCATCTCCGGCAGCTGCCACGCGATGTAGCCGAGCGCGGCCGCCACCAGGATCCAGTGCAGCACCGTCTTGAGGTGCCGCAGCGGCCACGTCAGGGCCGAACGCAGGCGTGGTGCCGCCATCGACCCTCCCCGGTGCTCCGCCTCCGACCCAGGCTAGCCCCCGGGCCCGGGCGGGCGACCGGGTCTCAGCCCTGCTCCTCCGGCAGCCGGCCGTTGTTGTGGTCGTCGTAGGCCGACAGGTCGAGGAAGCCGTGGCCGCTGTAGTTGAAGAGGATCACCTTCTCCTCCCCCGTCTCCTTGGCGGCCAACGCCTCGTCGATCGCGGCCCGGACCGCGTGCGCGCACTCCGGCGCCGGGATCTTGCCCTCGACCCGGGCGAACTGCACCGCCGCCTCGAAAACCTTGCCCTGCGGGTAGGCCACCGCCTCCATCCGACCCGCCTTGACCAGGGACGACACCAGCGGCGAGTCGCCGTGGTAGCGCAGTCCGCCCGCATGGATGGACGGCGGCACGAAGTCGTGCCCGAGGGTGTACATGGGCATCAGCGGGGTCAGCCCGGCGACGTCGCCGAAGTCGTACTCGAACCGGCCCCGGGTCAGGGTCGGGCAGGACAGCGGCTCGACGGCGAGCAGCCGCACGCCCTCGTCCGGCACGAACGGGAACGCGATCCCACCCAGGTTGGACCCGCCGCCGCAGGACGCGAGGACGACGTCCGGCAGCCGCTCGCCCGCCAGCTCCAGCTGCTCCTTGGCCTCGAGCCCGATCACGGTCTGGTGCAGCAGCACGTGGTTCAGCACCGAGCCCAGCGCGTAGTGCGTGTCCTCGCGGCCCACGCAGTCCCGCACGGCGTCCGAGATCGCGGAGCCGAGCGAGCCGGGGTGGCCGGGCTCGTCGACCGGGGACGGGACCACCGAGCCGCCCCAGGTCTCCATCGCGATCCGGCGGTACGGCTTCTGCTCGTACGAGGCGCGGACCATGTAGACCTGCAGCTCCAGGCCGTACTGCGCGGCCGCGTAGGACAGCGCGGTGCCCCACTGCCCCGCCCCGGTCTCCGTGGTGAGGCGGGTGATGCCCTCCTTGGCGTTGTAGAACGCCTGGGGCACGGCGGTGTTGGTCTTGTGGCTGCCCGACGGCGAGCCGGACTCGTCCTTGAAGTAGATCCGGGCGGGCGTGCCGAGCGCCCTCTCCAGCCGTTCGGCCCTGACCAGCGGGGTGGGGCGCCACAGCTTCAGGATGTCCAGGACCTCACCGGGGACGTCGATCCACGGCGCGGTCGACACCTCCTGCCCGATGAGCTCCATCGGGAACAGCGGCGCCAGGTCCTCGGGACCGACGGGCTCGCGGGTGGCCGGGTGCAGCGGCGGGTCCACCGGCTCCGGCAGGTGCGGCGCCACGTTGAACCAGGCGCTCGGGATCCGGTCGGGCGGCAGCGTCCAGCGACTCATGGCGCGCAGGCTAGCGATCACCGGGCCGGCGAGGAAGGGCCCACCGACTGCTCCGCCGGCACCTGCGTACGCACGTCCGGCCGGCTCCGCCCGGACGGAACGGGACCTGTGGTCCTTGACCGGTCCGCGGCGGCGTCACGAGCATCGCCCGCACAGCACGGCCGCGCGGTCGCGGCGGCCGGCCGGGCGCCCTGCCCGGCCGGGGCCGCGGCGGCGCCGCCGCGGGAGGCTCCATGCCGGCACCGGTCCGTCCCGACCCGCCCACCGCTCCCGTGGCCCGGCCGGACCGCGCCGAGGCCACCGCCCTCGCCCGCGCCGCCGGCGGCTCGGGGATCGTGTTCGCCGCGCTGTTCGTCGTCGCGCTCGTGCTGGTGTCGCAGGGCCCCGGCCTCGACGCCCCGGACGACGCCTACACCGCCTTCTTCACCACGGGCCGCGACTCGCTGCTCGTCTCCGTCGGCCTCTACGTGGTGCCCTTCACCGGGATCGCGTTCCTCTGGCACATGGCCGCGACCCGGACGTACCTGCAGGTCATGGCGCCGCGATCGTGGGCGCGCATCCCGCACTGGCTGCACCTGGCGTCGGGCGTCCTCTTCGTGGCCCTGCTCTTCGCCGGCACCGCCACCGCCGGCGGCGCCGCCCTGCTCACCCGCTTCTCGTCCGCCGCGCCCCCGCCGCCCGACGTCGTCCGCACCCTGATGACGGTCGGTTTCACCATGGTCTTCGTCTACGGCGTCCGCGCAGCCGGCATGTTCATGATCACGACGACGACCGGGCTGGGTCGCGCGCTCCCCCGGCCGCTCGCCGTCGTCTCCTACCTGGCCGCGGCGTTCCTGCTGGTCAGTACCACGTTCCATCCCTCGGTCCTGCTGGTGTTCCCGGGCTGGGTGCTCGTGCTGAGCGTCCTGCTGCTGGTGCGCCGCCCGGGGCGGGAGGACGGCCCCACGAAGGAGGACCAGGATGAGCAGTGAGACCGGCAGCGCGGGGACGGGCGGGATCATCGGGATCGACGACCTGCCCGGCCCGCACCCGCTGCCCCTGCTCGGCAACCTGCTCGACATCGACAGCGTGGCCCCGCTCGACGGGTTCGCGCGGATGGCGAAGGAGTACGGCCCGATCTACCGGATCAGCATGCCGGGCGGGTCGCGGCTGATCCTCTCCGGCGCCGCGCTCGCCCAGGAGGTGTTCGACGACAGCCGGTTCGACAAGGCGTTGGGCGGCGGGCTGGCCCAGCTCAGCGAGGGACCGATCGGGAACGGGCTGTTCACCTCCCGCACCGGCGACCCGCTCTGGCACCGGGCGCACGAGATCCTCATGGCGCCCTTCTCGATGCGCGCGATGCGGGACTACGTGCCCCGGATGGTCGACATCGCCGAGCAGCTCATGGAGAAATGGGCCCGGCTCAACCCCGGCGAGGAGGTCGACGTCCCGGCCGACATGACCCGGCTGACCCTCGACACCATCGCGCTCTGCGGGTTCGGCTACCGGTTCAACTCCTTCTACCGCGACACCCCGCACCCCTTCGTGCAGGCCATGACCCGGGTGCTCACGGAGGCGCAGGGCCGGCAGCGGCAGCTGCCCATCCAGACCCGTCTGCGGGTCCGCGCGCAACGGCAGCTCGAGGAGGACGCGACCTTCATGAGCGACCTCGTCGACGGTCTGGTGCGCGACCGCCGGGCCCAGGGCGAGGCCGCCGACGACACCGACCTGCTCGGCCGCATGCTCGTCGGCCGGACCCGCGACGGCGAGTCGCTGCCGGACGAGAACATCCGCGCGCAGTGCATCACCTTCCTCATCGCCGGCCACGAGACCACCTCCGGTCTGCTGTCCTTCGCGATCTACGAGCTGCTCAAGAACCCGGAGGCGGCGCGGCGGGCCCGCGACGAGGTCGACGAGATCCTCGGCGACGACGCCGCGCCGACCTTCGAGCAGATCGGCCGGCTCCGGTACGTCCGCCAGGTGCTCGACGAGACGCTGCGGCTGTGGCCGACCGCGCCCGGCTTCACCCGCCGGCCGCGCGAGGACACGGTCATCGGCGGCCGCTACGCGATCCCGGCGGACACGCCGATCACCGTGCTGGCGGGCGCGCTGCACCGGGACACCTCGGTCTGGGACGACCCGGAGCGCTTCGACCCCGACCGGATGGCCGCGGACAGGATCGCGGCCCTCCCGCCGCACGCCTACAAGCCGTTCGGCACCGGGCAGCGCGCCTGCATCGGCCGGCAGTTCGCGCTGCAGGAGGCCACGCTCGTGCTCGGCATGCTGCTGCAGCGGTTCGAGCTCGAGGACCAGCTCGACTACCAGCTCCACACGAAGACCACGCTGACCGTCAAGCCGGACGACTTCCGGATCGTCGTGCGCCCGCGGACCGGCCGCACCCTCCGCGCGGCGCCGGCCACGGACGGCGCGGGCACCGGCACGGTGCGCGAGGCCGTGCCCGCCGCGGCACCGGAGCCACTGGTCGGGCGGCACGGCACGCCGCTCGCCGTGCTGTTCGGGTCCAACCTCGGTACCGCGGAGGCGCTGGCGACCACGCTCGCCGGCGAGGGCACCGCGCGCGGGTTCGACGTGACCCTCGGCCCGCTCGACGACCACGTCGGCGCGCTGCCGGAGAAGGGTGCGGCGATCGTCGTCAGCTCGTCGTACAACGGCACCCCGCCGGACAATGCGGCGAAGTTCTGCGACTGGCTCGCCGGACCCGACGCCCGCGTGCCCGGCACGGCCTTCGCGGTCTTCGGCTGCGGCGACAGCGAGTGGGCCGGCACCTACCAGGCCGTCCCGACCCGGCTCGACGACGGGCTGACCGCGGCGGGCGGCCGGCGGGTCCACCCGCGCGCCGGCGGCGACGCGAGCGGCGACTTCGACGCGGCCTACCGCGACTGGCACGCGGGCCTGTGGGCCGACCTGGCCGGCGCGCTCGGCCTGC
Organism: Pseudonocardia halophobica; assembly: GCF_027922425.1. Taxonomy (GTDB): domain Bacteria; phylum Actinomycetota; class Actinomycetes; order Mycobacteriales; family Pseudonocardiaceae; genus Pseudonocardia; species Pseudonocardia halophobica. The sequence goes on from NZ_BSFQ01000010.1 coordinate 101,070, forward strand.
CGGACGAGGTGGGCGCGGAGCTGCGGCAGGGCCCGCGGCTGACGGTCACGCTCACGAACCGGCAGGTCACCAACCCGGTGGTGCTCTCGTACCACGCGCGGCCGGGCCGGATCACCGTCAACCGCGAGATGATCCTCGGGTCGAACGGCAAGCCGCCGGAGCGCTCGACCCGGCACGTGGAGATCGCCCTGCCCGAGGGCGTCACCTATGGGGCCGGCGACCACCTCGGCGTGCTGCCGCGCAACGGCATCGACCCGATCCGCCGCGTGATCACGCACTTCGGCCTCGACGGCGCCCAGTACCTCACGATCATCCCGACGGGCACGGCGCCGACCCATCTGCCGGTCGACGAACCCGCCCCGCTGCTCGGGGTGCTGGCCACCTGCGTGGAGCTGCAGGACGTGGCGACCCGCGGCGACGTCGAGACGCTCGCCCGGTACACCGAGGACCCCGCCACGAGGGCCGAGCTCGAGGCGCTCGCCGGCGACGGGTACCGCGCGGGGGTGGCCGAGCCCTACCGCTCGGTGCTCGACCTGCTCGAGGCGTTCCCGGCGTGCGACCTGCCCTTCGCGGAGTTCCTCGACCTCATGCCCCCGCTGCGGCCGCGGTACTACTCGATCTCGTCGTCGCCGCGGGCGGGCCACGACGACTGCAGCATCACCGTCGGCGTGGTCCGCGGGCCCGCCCGCTCGGGGTCAGGGGTGTACCAGGGCACCTGCTCCGGACACCTGTCGGCGCTGCCGGAGCAGGGCACGGCGTTCGTGTTCGTCCGCAAGCCGACGATCGCCTTCCGCCCGCCGGCCGACCCCAGCACCCCGATGATCATGATCGGGGCGGGGACCGGGCTCGCGCCGTTCCGGGGGTTCCTGCAGGACCGGGCCGCCGACGCGGCGGAGGGGCGGACCGTCGGCCGCTCGCTGCTGTTCTTCGGCTGCCGCAGTCCCGAGACCGACGAGCTCTACGCCGACGAGCTGCGCGGGCTCGAGGAGCAGGGCCTCGTCCACGTCGTCCCGGCGTACTCGCGCTACGCCGGGGCGCCCCGGCAGTACGTGCAGGAGTCGATGCTCGAGCACGCCGACGAGGTGTGGGGGCTGCTCCAGCAGGGGGCCGCGGTCTTCGTGTGCGGCAACGCCTCGACCATCGCCCCCGGGGTGCGGGCGGCGCTGCGGCAGGTGTTCCGGGACCGGACGGGCGCGTCCGAGGCCGACGCCGACGCGTGGCTGGCCGGGTTGCGCGCCGCCGACCGGTTCCTGGAGGACATCTGGGGCAGCGGCACCGGCTGAGCCGTCGCCGAGAACGCCGCCGGCCCCGCGGGAAGCGGGGCCGGTGGCGGGTCACTGCTGGTGTCTCGCTGCAGGTCAGAGCTCGCGCGAGGCGCGCAGCCGCGCGAGGGCCTCCTCGAGGATGGCGGCGCCGTCCTCGTCCGAGCGGCGCTCCTTCACGTACGCGAGGTGCGTCTTGTACGGCTCGTTGCGCGGCGCGGCGGGCGGCGAGGTCTGCTCGCGACCGGCCGGGAGGCCGCAGCGCGGGCAGTCCCAGAACTCCGGGATCTCCGCCTCGGCCGCGAACGACGGCCGCGTCTCGTGGCCGTTGGCACAGAAGTACGGGATCCGGGCGCGCGGGGCGGTCTCACCCCGCTCCGACTCCCCCATCGGGCCGGCCCCGACCCGGGTACCTCGGATCGCGTTGCCGCCGGACATCGCCATGGTGCTCTCCTCCGCTCGACGCCGCTGTGGTGCAGGGCGTGACTGCAGGGCGTTCGGTCAGGCCCCGACCTTGACCAGCAGGCCGGTCCCGATGATGGCGACCAGCCAGATCGCCGCGGTGAACAGCGTCAGCCGGTCCAGGTTCTTCTCGACGACACTCGACCCCGAGAGGCTCGACTGCACACCGCCGCCGAAGAGGCTCGACAGCCCGCCTCCGCGTCCGCGGTGCAGCAGGATCAGCAGCACCAGCACGACGCTGGACACGATCAGCACGATCTGGAGCGCCAGGATCATCCCGTTCTCATCCGCCCTCTCGAAGCCCGGCAGGGGTGTCCACTGTAACCGGCGCCGCTCGCCCGCTCGCCCCGGGCCGTGTTCCGTGGGTCGCCGGGAACAGGCGCTCCGTTACCGGACCGCCGACCGCACCCCACCGACCGTCCAACGGCCGCGGCAGGTCCCCGGTTCCCGAGAACGCACGAACGGCGCCCCCGCTCCCGGAAGGAGCGAGGACGCCGTCCGCGGGATACCGGGCGCGGCCGACTAGGGCAGCGGGCCGCCCGCGGCGATCGCGCAGAGCTGCGCGAACTCGTCCGCGTCGAGCGAGGCCCCGCCGACGAGCGCGCCGTCGACGTCCGCCTCGGCCAAGATCTCGCCGACGTTCTTCGCCTTCACCGAGCCGCCGTAGAGGATCCGCAGCGCGTCGGCGACCTGGTCGCCGTACTTCTCGCGGACCGCCTCGCGCAGTGCGTGGCAGACCTCCTGCGCGTCGGCCGGGCTCGCCACCTTGCCGGTGCCGATCGCCCAGACCGGCTCGTAGGCCACGACGACCTGGCCGATCTGCTCGGCCGTGACCTTCTCCAGGGCCGCGACCAGCTGCGCGGTGGTGTGCGCGACCTGAGCGCCCGACTCGCGGACGTCGAGCCCCTCTCCGACGCAGAGGATCGGCTGCAGCCCGTGCTTCAGCGCGGCGCGCACCTTGGCGTTGACGACGCCGTCGTCCTCGCCGTGGATCTCGCGCCGCTCCGAGTGCCCGACCACGACGTACGTGCAGCCGAGCTTCGCGAGCATCGCCCCGGACACGTCCCCGGTGTAGGCCCCGGAGTCGTGCGGCGAGAGGTCCTGCGCGCCGTGGACGAGCTTGAGCTTGTCCCCGTCGATCAGGGTCTGCACGCTCCGGATGTCCGTGAACGGCGGGATCACCGCGACGTCGACGTGGTCGTAGTACTTCTCCGGCAGCGCGAAGGCGACCTTCTGCACCAGGCCGATGGCCTCGAGGTGGTTGAGGTTCATCTTCCAGTTGCCGGCGATGAGGACCTTGCGTGCCATCTACCGCTCCAGGACCGCGACGCCGGGCAGGGACTTGCCCTCGAGGAACTCGAGGGAGGCGCCACCGCCCGTGGAGATGTGCGAGAAGCCGTCCTCGGGCAGGCCCAGCGCGCGCACGGCCGCGGCGGAGTCCCCGCCGCCGACCACGCTGAACGCCCCCGAGGCCGTGCTGTCCACGATCGCCTGCGCCACCCCGCGGGTGCCCTCGGCGAACGGCGCCAGCTCGAACACGCCCATCGGACCGTTCCAGAACACCGTCTTCGCCCCGGAGAGCACCTCGGCGAACGCCCGGACCGACTCCGGCCCGATGTCCAGGCCCATCCAGCCGTCCTCGATCGCGTCGACCGGGACGGTCTTGGTCGCGGCGTCGGCGGCGAACCTGTCCGCGATGACGACGTCCGTGGGCAGGACGATCTTCCCGGACTCCAGGAGCTTGCGGGACGAGTCGATCTGGTCGGACTCGAGCAGCGACGAACCGACGCCGTAGCCCTGCGCGGCGAGGAAGGTGAAGCACATCCCGCCGCCGACCAGCAGCGAGTCGACCTTCGGCAGCAGCGCCTCGATCACGGCGAGCTTGTCCGAGACCTTCGACCCGCCGAGCACGACCGCGTACGGCCGCTCCGGCTCGCCGGTGAGCGTCTTCAGCACCTCGACCTCGGACAGGACCAGCCCGCCCGCGTAGGCCGGGAGGTCCTGCGCCACGTCGTAGACCGACGCCTGCTTGCGGTGCACCACGCCGAAGCCGTCCGACACGAAGGCCGCGTCGGCCCCGACGAGGTCGACGAGCTCGCGGGCGAACTCGGCCCGCTGGTCGTCGTCCTTGCTGGTCTCGCGCGGGTCGAACCGGATGTTCTCCAGCAGCGCGACCCCGCCGTCGGCCAGCTCCGGGCGCTGCCCGTGCGGCACCAGCGGGACCTCCTTGCCGAGCAGCTCGCCGAGCCGCACCGCCACCGGGGCCAGCGAGTAGTTCGGGTCGGCCCCGCCCTTCGGCCGGCCGAGGTGCGCGGTGACGAGGACCCGCGCCCCGGCGTCGGCCAGGGTGGAGATCGTCGGCACGGACGCGCGGATGCGGCCGTCGTCGGTGATGGTCTCGCCGTCGAGGGGGACGTTCAGGTCCGAGCGCACCAGCACGGCGCGCCCGCTCACGCCCTCGGCGACGAGGTCGGAGACCGTCTTCACAGCTTCGACGCCACCAGCGCGGTGATGTCGGCGAGCCGGTTCGAGTAGCCCCACTCGTTGTCGTACCAGCCGACGACCTTGACCTGGTTGCCGATGACCTTGGTCAGGCCGGCGTCGAAGATCGTGGAGTGCGGGTCGGTCACGATGTCCGACGACACGATCGGGTCCTCGGTGTACTTGAGGATGCCCTCGAGCGGACCTTCGGCGGCCGCCTTGAACGCCGCGTTGATCTCCTCGGCGGAGGCCTCCTTGCGCACCTCGACCGTGAGGTCGGTGGCCGAGCCCGTGGGGATCGGCACGCGCAGGGCGTAGCCGTCGAGCTTGCCCTTGAGGTGCGGCAGGACCAGCGAGATCGCCTTCGCGGCACCGGTCGAGGTCGGCACGATGTTCAGCGCGGCGGCCCGGGCGCGGCGCAGGTCCTTGTGCGGGCCGTCCTGCAGGTTCTGGTCCTGCGTGTACGCGTGGATCGTGGTCATCAGACCCTTCTCGATCCCCAGCAGGTCGTCGAGCACCTTGGCCAGCGGCGCGAGGCAGTTGGTGGTGCACGACGCGTTGGAGACGATGGTCTGGCTGCCGTCGTACTGGTCGTCGTTGACGCCCTTGACGATCGTGATGTCCTCGCCGGTGGCCGGCGCGGAGATGACGACCTTCTTGGCGCCCGCGTCGAGGTGCTTGGACGCCGCCTCGCGCTTGGTGAACAGGCCGGTGGACTCGACCACGACGTCGACGCCGAGGTCCTTCCACGGCAGCTCGGCGGGGTCGCGGACCGCGAGGCCCTTGAAGCCCTTGCCGTCGACGACGATCTCCTCGTCCGTCGAGGAGACCTCGTACGGCAGCCTGCCGAGGATCGAGTCGTACTTCAGCAGGTGCGCCAGAGTCGCGTTGTCGGTGATGTCGTTCACCGCCACGATCTCGATGTCGCTCGTGCCGGCGGCGCGCTGGGCGTCCACCGCCCGCCAGAAGTTGCGGCCGATGCGGCCGAAGCCGTTCACGCCTACCCGGACCGTCACACGAACCTCCACTGGTGTCGTCTTGGGGATCGGGGCAACCCTAGCGGCATCCGCCGCCCTTCACAGGGGCCCCGCGGGCGTGACCTGCACGGCATTTCCGCAGGTGGTCACGCCTCTTCGAGCATCTCCGGGGTGACCGCGGACTCGGTGTCCGGGATGCCCAGGTCGGCGGCGCGCTTGTCCGCCATGTGCAGCAGCCGGCGGATCCGGCCCGCGACCGCGTCCTTCGTCATGGGCGGGTCGGCGAGCTGGCCGAGCTCCTCGAGCGACGCCTGGGTGTGCTCGGCCCGCAGCCGGCCGGCGGCCAGCAGATGGTCCGGGACGTCCTCGCCGAGGATCTCCAGGGCTCGCCGGACCCGCGCCGCCGCGGCCACCGCGGCGCGGGCCGAGCGGCGCAGGTTGGCGTCGTCGAAGTTGGCGAGCCGGTTGGCGGTGGCCCGGACCTCGCGGCGCATCCGCCGCTCCTCCCACGCCATCACGGACTCGTGCGCGCCCATCCGGGTCAGCAGGGCGCCGATCGCGTCCCCGTCCCGGACGACGACCCGGTCCGCCCCGCGCACCTCGCGCGCCTTGGCGGTGACCCCGAGCCGGCGCGCCGAGCCGACGAGCGCCAGCGCGGCCTCCGGGCCGGGGCAGGTCACCTCGAGCGCGGAGCTGCGGCCCGGCTCGGTGAGCGAGCCGTGCGCGAGGAAGGCACCCCGCCAGGCCGCCTCGGCGTCGTCCAGGTCGCCGGAGACGACGGCGGGCGGCAGCCCGCGCACCGGCCGGCCGCGCTGGTCGAGCAGGCCCGTCTGCCGGGCCAGGCCCTCCCCGTCGCGCACCACGCGGATCACGTAGCGGTTGCCGCGGCGCAGCCCGCCCGCGGTGATGACGTGCGCCTCGCACTGGTGCCCGTACAGGTCGTGGATCTCCTTGCGGAGCCGGCGCGCGACGGAGCCGGTGTCGACCTCGGCCTCGATCACCACGCGGCCGCCCACGATGTGCAGGCCGCCGGCGAACCGGAGCAGCGAGGCGACCTCCGCCCGCCGGCACGAGGGCTTCGTCACGGTGAGCCTGCTGAGCTCGTCCTTCACCGCCGCGGTCATCGCCATGCCGTGCGCCTCCCCCTCCGGTCCGTCCGCACGCCGGTCGCGTACGCCTGCCCCCTCATGCCCGCCCCCCGGCCGGCATCGGTGCGGAGGCCGCCAGGACCTCCCGCAGCGCCGCCGCCAGCGCCGCCGGCTCGTGCCGCGGCACGAGCGGGTCCTCCGCCGCGACCGGGGCGAGGTGCACCCGGCCGCCGGGTCCCATCATCGCCCGTGCCGCCCGGCGCAGCCGATGGGGTACCGCCACGGCCGCCGCGTCGGCCAGCACCGCGTCCACCCGCAGCTCCGGGGCGTGCGCCGCGAGCACCGCCAGGTGCTGCTCCGGCGAGAAGTCCGCGGTCTCCCCCGGCTCGGGCGCGAGGTTGAGCACCACGACCCGCCGGGCCGCGGTCTCGTGCAGGGCCTCGCGCAGCCCCGGGACCAGCAGGTGCGGCAGCACGCTGGTGAACCACGAGCCCGGCCCGAGCAGCACGAGATCGGCCGCGCGGACGGCCTCGACCGCCTGCTCGCACGCCGGCGGCCGGTCCGGGTGCAGCCACACCCGTTCGACCCGTCCCGGGGTGGAGGCCACGGCGACCTGCCCGCGGATGCGGTGCACGCGGCCGGGCTCGGTCTCGTCCAGGCCGCTGACCTCGGCCTCCATGTCCAGCGGGACCCGGCTCATCGGCAGCACCCGGCCGCGGACGCCGAGCAGCCGGCAGACCTCGTCGAGCGCCTCCACCGGGTCGTCGAGGATCTCCATCAGCCCGGCGAGCAGCAGGTTGCCGACGGCGTGCCCGGCCAGTGCGCCGGTGCCGCCGAAGCGGTGCTGGACGAGCTCGGCCCAGCGGCGGCCGCCGTCGTCCTGCGCGGCGAGCGCGACGAGCGCCATCCGCAGGTCGCCCGGGGGCAGCAGGCCGCCCAGCTCGCGGCGGATCCGGCCGGAGGAGCCGCCGTCGTCCGCCACCGTGACCACGGCGGTCACGTCGGCGACCTCCGGCATGTGCCGCAGCGCGGACAGGGTCGCGGACAGGCCGTGCCCGCCGCCGAGCGCGACGGCCCGCAGGCCCGCCCGGGCGTCGCCGCCGTCCGCGCGGGGTCCGGGCACCCGTGCCGCCGTGCCGGGCCCGCTCACTCGCGGCCCAGGTCGCGGTGCGTCACGCTCACCGCGACCCCCTCCGCGCCGGCCAGCCGCCGGGCCAGCTCCTCGCTGATCGCCACGCTGCGGTGCTTGCCGCCGGTGCAGCCCACCGACACCGCCAGGTACCGCTTGCCCTCGCGCCGGTAGCCGGCGCCGACCAGGGTGAGCAGCTCGACGTACCGGCGCAGGAACTCCTCGGCGCCCTCCTGGGAGAGCACGTAGTCGCGGACGTCCGCGTCCCGTCCGGTGTGCTCGCGCAGCTCCGGGATCCAGTGCGGGTTCGGCAGGAAGCGCATGTCCACGACCAGGTCGGAGTCCATCGGCAGGCCGTACTTGTAGCCGAAGGACAGGAAGTTCACCCGGGTCGGCTCCGGGGCGCCCGTCTCGAAGCCCTGCTCGATCCGGGAGCGCAGCTGGTGCACCGACAGGGTGGAGGTGTCGACGAGGAGGTCGGCGTTCTCCCGCAGCGGGCGCAGCAGCTCGCGTTCGGCCGTGATGCCGTCGACCAGCCGGCCGTCGCCCTGCAGCGGGTGGCTGCGCCGGTTCTGCTCGAACCGGCGCACCAGCACCGCGTCCGAGGCCTCGAGGAAGAGCAGCCGCGGCTTGTACCCGCGGGCGTCGAGGTCCCGGATCACCGAGCCGAGGTCCCGGGTGAAGGCCCGGCTGCGGACGTCCATCACGACCGCGATCCGGGTGACCTCGCCGCTCGAGCGCGCCCCCAGGTCGACCATGGTCTCGATCAGCTCGGGCGGCAGGTTGTCCACCACGAACCAGCCGAGGTCCTCCAGCACCTTCGCCGCCGTGCTGCGACCCGCCCCGGACAGGCCGCTGACCAGCGCGACCGCGATGCCCGACGGGGCGTGCGGCGCGCCGCCCCCGGCGTCGCCGGGCCCGACCGCGGGGGCCGACGCCGCCCACCGGGCCGCCGCGGCCGCCGCCGTGTCGCCGGGGCCGCCCCCCGGATCCACCGCCGGTGCCGTGTCCGTCGTCGTCGGTTCGCCGTCCTCGTTCACCGGCCGGGCGCCCCCTCCGCGCTCGTTCCCGCTGCCTGATGCTCGGCTGCGTGCTGTTCGTCTTTTCGGGCCCCCGGGTTACCGCCGCCGGAGTCGGCCTCGTCCGCCGGGTGGAGGGCGGCGACCACGGCCTCCGCGGTGCGCCGGCCGAAGCCGGGCAGGCCGGCGATCTCGTCGACCTCCGCGGCGCGGATCTTCCGCATCGACCCGAAGTGCTTCAGCAGCGCCTGCCGCCGGGCCGGGCCGAGGCCGGGGACCCCGTCGAGCTCGGACGCCACCATGCTCTTGGAACGACGCTGGCGGTGGTAGGTGATGGCGAAGCGGTGCGCCTCGTCCCGCGCGCGCTGCAGCAGGTACAGCGCCTCGCTGGTCCGGGACAGGATCACCGGGTCCGGGTCGCCGGGCAGCCAGACCTCCTCCAGGCGCTTCGCCAGCCCGCACACCGCCACGTCGTGGACGCCCAGGTCCGCCAGCACGTCGGCGGCCGCCTCGACCTGCGGCTGGCCGCCGTCGACCACCAGCAGGTTCGGGGCGTAGGCGAACTTCTTCGGCCGGCCGGTCTCGGGGTCGATGCCGGTGCGGACCTTCGGCATCGACTCGTCGACCGCCTCGGGGCCGGCCTCGGTGTCCGCGGGAGGACCGTCGACCCCGTCGATCCCGGCTGCGCCGCCGGCCCCGTCGACCCCGTCCCGGTTCTCGGCGAGGTAGCGGCGGAAACGGCGGCGCACCACCTCGGCGATCGACGCGACGTCGCCACCCTGGGCGCCGTCGCGGACCTCGAACCGGCGGTAGTCGGACTTCTTCGCCAGCCCGTCCTCGAACACGACCAGCGACGCGACGACGTTGGTGCCCTGCACGTGGCTGACGTCGATGCACTCGATGCGCAGCGGCGCCTGGTCCAGGCCCAGGGCCTCCTGCAGCTCCTGCAGCGCGGCGGACCGGGCCGTGAGGTCCCCGGCGCGGCGCAGCTTGTGCTGGGTGAACGCCTCCTTGGCGTTGCGCTCGACGGTCTCGGCGAGCGCGCGCTTGTCGCCGCGCTGCGGCACCCGCAGGCTCACCCGGGACCCGCGCAGGCCGGTCAGCCACTGCTGCAGCGCCCCCGCGTCGGCGGGCAGCTCGGGGACCAGGATCTCCTTCGGCACCGGCTGGGAGGCGTCGTCGGCGGACTCGGCCAGCGCGGCCTGCTCGCCGTAGTACTGGGTGACGAACCGCTCGACCAGCGCCGCGGTGTCCGGCGTGTCGTCCGTCTTGTCGATCACCCAGCCGCGCTGCCCGCGGACCCGGCCGCCGCGCACGTGGAAGACCTGGACGGCGGCCTCGAGCTCGTCCTGGGCGAAGGCGACGACGTCCGCGTCCGTGCCGTCGCCCAGCACCACGGCCTGGCGCTCCATGGCCCGCTTGAGGGCGCCGATGTCGTCCCGCAGCCGGGCGGCCTTCTCGAACTCCAGCTCCTCGGACGCGGTCTGCATCCGGCGCTCCAGCTCGCGGACCATCCGGTCCGTGCGACCGGACAGGAACTCGGCGAAGTCCTCGACGATCCGGCGGTGCTCCTCGGCGTCCACCCGGCCGACGCACGGCGCCGAGCACTTGTCGATGTAGCCGAGCAGGCAGGGGCGGCCGATCTGGCCGTGCCGCTTGAACACGCCCGCGCTGCAGGTCCGCGCGGGGAACACGCGCAGCAGCAGGTCGAGGGTCTCGCGGATGGCCCACGCGTGGGCGTACGGGCCGAAGTAGCGGACGCCCTTGCGCCGCGGGCCGCGGTAGACGTGCAGCCGGGGGTACTCCTCGTTCAGCGTGACCGCGAGGACCGGGTAGGTCTTGTCGTCCCGGTAGCGGACGTTGAACCGCGGGTCGAACTCCTTGATCCAGTTGTACTCGAGCTGGAGGGCCTCGACCTCGGTGCCGACGACCGTCCACTGCACGTGGCCGGCCGTGGTCACCATCTGCCGGGTGCGCGGGTGCAGGCCGGCGATGTCGGCGAAGTAGCTGTTCAACCGCTGGCGCAGGCTCTTCGCCTTGCCGACGTAGATCACCCGGCCCTGCGGGTCGGAGAAGCGGTACACGCCCGGGGCCTCGGGGATCGTCCCCGGGGCCGGGCGGTAGGTGGCGGGGTCGGGCATGGCCTCCCCAGCGTAGAGCGGCCCCCCGACACGCCGTGCCGCCCGGGCGGTGTCGGCGCCCGGCGGCCGGGGGTGTATCCAACCGGAACTGTCGGTGCGGTCGGGTAGACCGTTCCTCGACCCGAACGGCCGTTCGAAGGAAGGCTCCCCGATGACCACCGGCACCCCCCTCTCTCCCGCCCGCGCCGATCGTGCGGACCGGCTGGACCGCGTCCGCAAGCTGCTGGCCAAGGCCGAGCGGGCCGGCACGCCCGAGGAGGCCGAGACCTACAACGCCAAGGCCGTCGAGCTGATGGCCCGGCACGGGATCGACGAGGCGCTGCTCGCGGCGGACGATCCGCGGCGGGACGAGATCGGCATGGTCCGGATCGGGATGGAGGACCCGTACTCCGCGGGCAAGGCCCGGCTGCTGGGCTGGACCGCGGCGGCACTGCGCTGCCGGTGGGTGATGCACGGAGCGGCCGGCGGCAAGGTCGCCGCGGTCACGGTGTTCGGGTTCGGGTCGGACCGCGAGCGGGTCGAGCTGCTCTACACGTCGCTGCTGTTGCAGGCCACGGGCCAGCTGGTGCGGCTGAGACCGCCCTGGCCGGGCGAGTCGGTCGCGGCGTACCGGCGGTCCTGGCTGCAGGGCTTCGCGGCCCAGGTGCACCAGCGGCTGCTGGAGGCCGAGGAGCGGGCGGCCGCCGAGGCGACCGCGGGCGACGGCGGGGAGCGGGCCGTGGGCACCGCGCTGGTGCTGGTCGACCGCGGTGCGCAGGTCGACCGGGCCTACGCCGAGGCGTTCCCGCAGCTGGCGCGGGCGCGGCGGCCGTCGCTCTCGGGCAGCGGGTTCGACGAGGGGGCCGAGGCGGGCCGCCGGGCCGACCTGGGCGGGCGGCGGATCGACGGTCGTCGGTCGGGGCCACGCGGGTTGGCCGCCGGCCCGGGCTGACCGCCGGACCCGGGCCCCCGGGCCGGGATCAGCTGGGCAGGTCGAGCAGCGCCTCGACGGTCGTGACGAGCGAGGTGCCCGTCACGTGCGGCAGGTCGATCGTGGCGGGGGCACCCTCGCCCTCGCGCAGCACCAGCGCGCCGACCAGGCCGGCCCGCATCGCCCCGTGCACGAGGTACCCGTGGGCGGACACGAAGGCGGTGGTCTCCGGGTCGACCCGGGCGGCGGCGCAGGCCAGCCGGTAGGCCTCCGGGTCCGGTGGCAGCACGCCCAGGTCGTCGCTGGCCACGGTCCCGCGCAGGTAGGTGCGCAGCCCGGTGGCGTCGAGCGCACTCGAGGTGTGGTCGCCGCTGCCCTGCGCCACCGCCCAGGCGGGGACGCGGGAGCGGGCGAGCACGGTCAGGGCGGGCTCGGCGTCGGCGAAGGCGGGCAGGGCGGTGAAACCCTCCCGGATGTGGGCGAGCGCGTCGTCCGAGAGCTTGTGGCCGGTCGCGGAGCGCAGCGCGTCGGCCAGCACCCGGCCGAAGGCGGTCGGGGTGCCGGCCAGCGCGAAGCCCATGGCGTCGCGCAGCGCGTGCGCGAGGAACAGCTCGTACTCGTGCTCGGGCCGCCCCACGTCGACGAACCGGCGGCGCAGCGCATCCGTCCGCAGGACCGTGTCGTAGACGTCGACGAGGACGGCCCGCGGGCGGCGCGGACGCCGCGGCGCCGCCGTTCCCGCCCGTGGTCCCCCGGCGCGCCCGCCGTGACCCATCGCCATGCGCCCACCTCACCGTGCCGGGGCGTCGCGGCGGGGAGACCCGGCATTCCGTGTGCGTTCGATCACGCTCCGCAACGCGGTCAACATCCTCACCCGGCACGCGGCGCGCACGGTGCTCCGAGTGGCGGCCGGCGCCGAGCGGTCGTGATCTCGCGACGAGCAGCGGCAGGTCGGCGGGGAAGTCGATCAGTAGCGGTTGTGCTCGGCGTCGTGGGCCAGGGCGGCGTCGATGTCCTCGGCCGCCACGTCGAGGTTCTTCATCGCCTTGGCCATCTCGCCGACGCTCGGCACCGAGGCGGGGTCGGGCCACGACCCGGGCTCCCACAGCCCCGCCCGCAGGAAGGCCTTCGCGCAGTGCAGGAACAGCTCCTCGACCGTCACCACGAGGGCCAGCACCGGGCGCACGCCCTGCACGGTGAGCCGGTCGAAGAAGGGGGCTTCGCGCACGAGCTGCGCCGTGCCGTTCACCCGCACCGTGTCCGAGCGTCCCGGGATCACGAAGAGCAGGCCGACATGGGGGTTGTCGAGGATGTTGCGGAAGGCGTCGAGCCGGCGGTTACCGCGCCGGTCGGCGATCACCAGGGTGTGCTCGTCGAGCACCAGGACGCTGCCGGCGGGGTCGCCCCGGGGCGTCACGTCACAGGTCCCGTCCGGGCCCGAGGTCGCGAGGAGGACGAAGGGCGAGGCCTCGACGAACGTGCGGGCGGACTCGTCGATCCGCCCGATGTCCTTCTCCCACAGCGACGGGTGGGGCTCGGGGACCACCTCCCGCAGCTCGTCGAGGGTGGTGACGGTCTGCAGGTCCGGGGGTGCGGCCGGGGCGGGAGCGATCTCCATGACAGGTAAGGTAACCCTTACTCTCGCCGCGGCGGGAGCCCGTTCCCCCGGCCCGCGCTCAGCGGATGCTCAGTGCCGGGCGGGGCTCAGCCGCCGCGGTGGGCCGCGGCGTGCAGCGCCCGGACCGTGCGGATGGCGTCGACGGCGTGCTGGCGTTCGACGGCCTGGATCGCCAGGACCGGCAGGTACTCGTAGTCCGGCAGGTCCAGCCGGGCCCACGAGGCGCCGTCGGGGAAGGCGACCCGCTCCACCTGTGACCAGGGCAGGTACCGCGGCAGGGCCACGTTGCGGACCTCGATGCCGTGCTCGTCCGCCCGCACCCGCGGCCGGGCGAACAGCGCCAACCCGGCCGCGATGAACAGCCCGAGCAGCACCATGGCCACCTGGTCGGCCAGCCGGAAGAACACGCCGGTCGCCGTGTTGCGCAGGATCACCGCGATCACGACGAAGATCACCAGGACCGCCGCCGCGGAGACCCAGCCGAGCCACAGCGCCAGCCGCGGCCGGATCGTCACCGCGCCGGGGCCGCGACCGGGGCGCGCCGGCTTCTCGCTCACGTCGGCGGACACCGGGGTCTCCGCGCTCACGAGAGCGCCCGCAGCTCGGCGAGCACGATCGCCGTCCGCAGCGCGGCCACGGTGGCCTCGGCGCCCTTGTCCTCGCTGCTGCCGGGCACGCCGCTGCGGTCCACGGCCTGCTCGAGGGTGTTGGTGGTGAGCACGCCGTTGCCGACCGGGGTCGACTCGTCGAGCGCCACCCGGGTGAGCCCGGCGGTCACCGAGTCGCACACGTACTCGAAGTGCGGGGTGCCGCCGCGCACCACCACGCCCAGCGCCACCACCGCGTCGTGCGTGCGGGCCAGCTCCTGCGCCACGACCGGCAGCTCCACGGTGCCCGGCACCCGGACGACCGTGGGCACCGCCCCGGCCTTCTCCACCGTGGCCAGCGCCCGGTCCACGAGCGCGTCGACCACCTCGGCGTGCCAGGTGGCCGCCACGACGCCGACCCGCAGCCCCGCCGCGCCCGTCAGGTCGCCCGCGTCCGCGGGCCTGCCCTCACCGCTCACCGCACGTCTCCGGCACCACTCGAGTCCATGGCTCCAGTCTCCCAGGTCCGGCCGCCGCGGAGCGCCCGGGTCAGCCGCCCAGGCCGTCCGACAGGCCGTCGGACAGGTTGCCCGGTCCGTCCGATTCGCCCAGGTTCGGCAGGTCGTGCCCCATCCGGTCCCGCTTGGTGCGCAGGTACCGCAGGTTCTCCGGGTTGGGCCGGATCGGCATCGCGATCCGCTCGGTGATCCGCAGGCCGTAGCCCTCGAGGCCGGCCCGCTTCTCCGGGTTGTTCGTGAGCAGCCGCATCGACTTCACGCCGAGGTCGGAGAGGATCTGCGCGCCGATGCCGTAGTCCCGGGCGTCGGCGGGCAGGCCCATCGCGAGGTTGGCGTCGACGGTGTCGGCCCCGGCCTCCTGCAGCTGGTAGGCCTGCAGCTTGTGCAGCAGGCCGATGCCCCGGCCCTCGTGCCCGCGCATGTAGAGCACCACGCCGCGACCCTCCTGGGCCACGGCCTCGAGCGCGGCGTCGAGCTGCGGGCCGCAGTCGCAGCGCAGCGAGCCCATGACGTCCCCGGTCAGGCACTCCGAGTGCACCCGGACCAGCACGTCCTCGCCGTCGCCCTCGGGGGTGCCCACGTCGCCCTTGACCATGGCGATGTGCTCGATCCCGTCGAGCAGGGAGTCGTAGCCGAAGGCCACGAACTCGCCGTGCGCGGTGGGGATCCGGGCCTGGGCGACGCGCTGGATGTGCTTCTCGAAGCGCCGCCGGTAGGCGATGAGGTCGGCGATGGTGACCAGGGTGAGCTCGTGGTCGTCCGCGAAGACCTGCAGCTCGTCGCCGCGGGCCATCTCGCCCTCGTCCTTCTGCGACACGATCTCGCAGAGCGCGCCGGCGGGCGAGAGCCCGGCCATGCGGGTGAGGTCGACCGCGGCCTCGGTGTGCCCGGGGCGGCGCAGCACGCCGCCCTCGCGGGCGCGCAGCGGCAGCACGTGCCCGGGCCGGACCAGGTCGTTCGGCTGCGTGGTCGGGTCGGCGAGCAGCCGGATCGTGTGGGCGCGGTCCGCCGCGGAGATGCCGGTGCTCACCCCCTCCTTCGCGTCGACGGTCACGGTGAAGGCCGTGCGGTACGCGTCGGCGTTGGTGTGGTGCATCGGCGGGAGGTCCAGCCGGTCGCACTCGGTGTCGGTGAGCGCCACGCACACGTAGCCGGAGGTGTAGCGGACCACGAAGGAGACCAGCTCGGGCGTGGCCTTCTCCGCGGCGAAGATCAGGTCGCCCTCGTTCTCGCGGTCCTCGTCGTCGACCACGACGACCGGCTTGCCCTCGGCGAGGTCGCGCAGGGCCCGCTCGATCCGCTCGAAGCCGCCCGTGAGGCCGGCTGCGGCGGCGGCCCCCTGGTGAGCGATCTCGGTCACTTGGCACCGTCCTGTCCGTGCTGGTCCTGGGGCTGCCCGGGCTCGCGCCGAGCGGGGGTCGGGCCGCCGACGTAGCCGGCGGTGAGCCGCTCCACGTACTTGGCGACGACGTCGACCTCGAGGTTCACCGGGTCGCCGGGGGCGCGCAGGCCGAGCGTGGTGTCGGCGAGCGTGGTGGGGATGAGCGCGACCGAGAAGGTGTCGCCGTCCGTGCCGGCCACCGTGAGGGACACGCCGTCGACGGTGATCGAGCCCTTCTCGACCACGTACCGGGCGAGGTCGGGGGGCAGGCTGAACCGCACCTCGTCGCTGCGCTCGCCCGGGGTGCGCTCGAGCAGCGTGCCGACCCCGTCGACGTGGCCCTGCACGATGTGCCCGCCGAGCCGCGCGCCGGCCTGCAGCGCCCGCTCGAGGTTCACCTTCACACCGGGGGCGGCGCCGCCGAGCGAGGTCCGCTTCAGCGTCTCGGGCACCAGCTCGAGGCGGAACTCGTCGCCCTGGGCCCCACCGGGGTCGGCGACGGTGAGGCAACAGCCGTTCACCGCGATCGAGTCGCCGTGCGCGGCGTCGTCGGACACGCGCGGTCCGCGCACGGTCAGCACGACCACCTCACCGGACTGCCGGACGTCGACGATCTCGCCGACCTCCTCCACGATCCCCGTGAACATGGCTCCGCCTCTCCTGCCTTCCCGCTCCGCTCTACCCCGCGGCGGGGCGCGCGTCCACCAGCACGTCGCCCCCCACGGTGCGCACCGTGTCCACCTGCAACCGCCGGATCCCGGCGATCGTTCCCACACCCGCGTCGGCCAGCGCCGCCGGGCCCGCCCCGAGGAGCGCGGGCGCCAGGTAGGCCAGCACCCGGTCCACCCGGTTGGCGGCGAGGAAGGCCCCCGCGAGCCGCGGGCCGCCCTCCAGCAGCACGTCGACGGCGCCACGGTCGGTGAGCGCCTTCAACACGTCGTCCGGCGAGTGTGTCCGCAGGTGTAGCACGTCCGGCGCGTCGAGCCGCGATCCCGGGCGAATGTCACTGTGGCCCACCACAACGCGGAGGGGCTGGCGCTCCCGGTCCGTGCCGTCGGGGTAGCGGGCGGTGAGGGCCGGGTCGTCCGCCAGGGCGGTGCCCGTGCCGACGACGATCGCGTCGACGTGGGAGCGGAACTCGTGCACCTCGGCGCGCGCCTCCGGACCCGTGATCCAGCGGCTGGTGCCGTCGGCGGCGGCGCTGCGCCCGTCGAGCGTCGCCGCGAGCTTCCAGGTCACGTGCGGGCGCCCGGCGCGCACGGCGTGCAGCCATGCCCGCAGCGGCCCGGCCGCGACCGAGTCGGCGAGCGTGCCGACGGTGACCTCGACGCCGGCCCGGCGCAGCACCTCGGCGCCGCCCGCGGCCAGCGGGTTCGGGTCGGCGACGGCCACGTGCACCGCCGCGATCCCGGCCCCGAGCAGCGCCTCGGCACAGGGCGGGGTGCGCCCGTGGTGGGCGCACGGCTCCAGGGTGACGACGGCGGTGCCGCCGCGGGCCCGCTCCCCCGCCTGCCGGAGCGCGACGACCTCGGCGTGCGGTCCGCCGGCCGGGGCCGTGGCGCCGACGCCGACGATCTCGCCCGCGGCGTCGAGCACCACCGCGCCCACGGGCGGGTTGGGGCTGGTCGCCCCGTGCACGGCCACCGAGGCCTCCAGGGCGCGCCGCATCGCCCGCTCGACCGGCGGGGTCGGACCGGCGGGAGCGGTCACCCCGACCACCGCGGATGGGCGGCGACCGCCTGCTCGCGCAGCGCCACCACCGCCTTGCCGGGGTCGTCGGCGCCGTAGACGGCCGAGCCCGCCACGAAGCAGTCCACGCCGGCCTCGGCCGCGGCCTCGATGGTGGAGGCGGCGATGCCGCCGTCGATCTCCACGAGCAGGGTGAGGTGCCCGGTGTCGACGAGCCGGCGCGCGGCCCGGACCTTGTCCAGCACCTCGGGCATGAACGCCTGCCCGCCGAAGCCCGGCTCGACGCTCATCACCAGCAGGGTGTCGTAGTGCTTGAGGACCTCGACGTACGGGTCGAGCGGGGTGCCCGGCTTGATCGACAGCCCGGCCTTCGCCCCGGCCGCGCGGAGGTTCTTGGCCAGCATCACCGGGTCGGCGGCGGCCTCGACGTGCACCGTGACGTTGTGCGCGCCGGCCTCGGCGTAGCCCGGCGCCCAGCGGTCCGGGTCCTCGATCATGAGGTGGCAGTCGAGCGGGATGTCGGTCGCCTTCAGCAGCGACTCCACCACCGGCAGGCCGAGCGTGAGGTTCGGGACGAAGTGGGCGTCCATCACGTCGACGTGCAGCCAGTCGGCGCCCCGTCCCCCGCCGGCGGCCGCGTCGGAGACCCTCGCGGCCTCGTCGGCGAGGTGGGCGAAGTCGGCGGACAGGATGCTCGGGGCGATCAGGGGACGCACCACGGCAGGGTATCGCCCGGCCGCCGCCCCTCCGCCCCCGCGCACCCCTCGCCCGGCCGGGCGAGGCAGGTCACACGGGGGCCGGGCGGCGCCCGCTCAGGCCGTGCGGCGGAGCAGGGTCAGGAACATGGCGTCCGTGCCGTGCCGGTGCGGCCAGAGCTGCACGTGCGGGCCCGGGCCGAGCTCCGGGACGCCCGGCAGGTACCCGCGCGCGTCCAGCCGCTCGACCGTGACCCCGAGGTCCTTCCGGCGGACGATCCCGCCGACCACGCCGACGGTCTCGGACAGGTGCGGCGAGCAGGTGACGTACCCCACGACCCCGCCCACGCGGACGTGGCGCAGGGCCGCCAGCAGCAGCTCGCGCTGCAGCTTCGCCAGCGCGGAGACGTCCTCGGGCTTGCGCCGCCAGCGCGCCTCCGGCCGCCGGCGCAGCGCCCCGAGCCCGGTGCAGGGCGCGTCGACGAGCACGCGGTCGAACGCTCCGTCGGGCAGCGGGGCCTCGCGGCCGTCCGCGTGGTGCACCGTGACCGGCAGCCCGTCGGTGGACTTGCGCACCAGGTCGGCGCGGTGCTCGGTCTGCTCGACGGCATCGAGCGTGCCGCCGTCGAGGCCCACGAGCGCGCCGAGCAGCACGGCCTTGCCGCCCGGGCCGGCGCAGAGGTCGAGCCAGCGGCCGGTGTCCTCGCCCACCAGCTCCGCGCGGGACACGGCCAGCGCGACGAGCTGGCTGCCCTCGTCCTGCACCGTCGCCACGCCCTCGCGGATCGCGTCGAGCTCGCCGACCTCGCCGCTGCCGGGCTCGAGGTGCACCCCGTACGGCGAGTACGGCGCCTCGGTGCCGCCGGTGACCAGCGCCAGCTCCTCGGCGGTGATCTCACCCGGCCGGGCCAGCAGGTGGACGGCGGGGCGGGCGTCGTCCGCGGCGAGCGCGGCGGGCAGCTCCTCGTGGGAGCCCAGCGCGTCGGCGAAGGCCTGGCCGATCCACTTCGGGTGGGCGTGCACGAAGGAGGCGTGCCCGATCGGGTCCTCCTTCTCGTCGGGTGCGAGCTCGGCGAGCCACTCCTCGGCCCCCTTCGCCGCGGCGGT
This sequence comes from Pseudonocardia halophobica, assembly GCF_027922425.1. Lineage (GTDB taxonomy): Bacteria > Actinomycetota > Actinomycetes > Mycobacteriales > Pseudonocardiaceae > Pseudonocardia > Pseudonocardia halophobica. Next base: position 120,134 of record NZ_BSFQ01000010.1, read on the forward strand.
CTCGGCGACCTTGCGCAGGATCGCGTTGACGAAGCCGGACGAGCGGGAGCCCGCGAGGCCGCGGACGATGTCGACCGAGGTCGCGACGGCCGCGTGCTCGGGCACGCGCATCCGCAGCAGCTGGTAGGTGCCGAGCCGCATGGCGTCGACCAGCGGGCCCTCGATGCGGTGCAGCGGCCGGTCGGCGCACGCCTCGATCACGGCGTCGAGCTGGCCGGCGGCGCGCAGCGTGCCGTAGCCGAGCTCGGTGGCGAGGGCCGCGTCGCGGTCCTTCAGCCGGTACCGGCGCAGGATCGAGGGCAGCACGAGGTTGGCGTAGGCGTCGCGCTCGCGCACCGCGGTGAGCAGCTCGAACGCCGCCTGCCGGGCCGGGTCGCCCGCGGGCGGGCCGGGCGGGTTCGCCCGACGACGAGGTGGGCCGGAGTTGCGGGGACCGGCGCCGCGGTCGCGGCGCGGGCCGCCCTGCCGGCGGTCACCGCCCCGGTCACCACCCCTCTCGCCGCGGCCGCCCCGGTCGCGATCACCCCACTGGCCCCGGTCGCGGTCGCCCCCGCGGGAGCCCCCGCGCGGTCCGTCGCCGGAGCCGCGCCGGTCACCGCCGGACCGGTCGCCACCGGACCGATCGCCGCCACGCCGATCGCCACCGCGCCGATCGCCACCACGCCGGTCGCCACCGGACGGGCCACGCCGGTCGTCGCCGCGGTGGCCGCGGGGCCGGTCGTCCCGGCGCCGCTCGTCGTCCTGCTCGCTCACGACAGCGACTCCCCCGCCTCGATCCGGACGCCGCGGGCCCAGTCCGCCGCCGGCATCGCCTTCTTCCCCACCGGGCGCACCTCGCCCAGCTGCACGGGCACCGTGGCCGTGCCCACCAGTACGCGCTTCTTCTCCGCCCGCAGCTCGCCGGGCTTGAGGTCGGTCTCCCCGGTGCGCACGGGCGTGACCGGCCCCAGGCCCAGCCGCGCGCCCCGGAACTCCGTCCAGGCACCCGGCTCGGGCGTGGTCGACCGGATCAGCCGGTCCAGCGGCACCGCGGGCGCCGACCAGTCCACCCGGGCGTCGGCCACGGTGACCTTCGGCGCGTGCGACACACCCTCGGCGGGCTGCGGCACCGCGCGCAGCGTGCCGTCCTCGATGCCGTCCATGGTCGCGACGAGCAGGTCGGCACCGGAGCGGGCGAGCCGGCCGAGCAGGTCGCCCGAGGTGTCCCGCTCGCCGATCGCCTCGGTGACCACGCCGTAGGTCGGGCCGGTGTCGAGGCCCTCCTCGAGCAGGAACGTGGTGGCGCCGGTGATCTCGTCCCCGTGCTTGATCGCCGCCTGCACCGGCGCGGCCCCGCGCCACGCCGGGAGCAGCGAGAAGTGCAGGTTGACCCAGCCGTGGGCCGGGACGTCGAGCGCCGCCCGCGGCACCAGCGCGCCGTAGGCGACGACCGGGACGCAGTCCGGCGCCAGCTCGCGCAGCGCCTCGAGGAACTCGGGGTCGCGGGGCTTGACGGGGGTGAGCACGGGGAGGCCGGCCTCGTCGGCCAGCGCCCCGACGGGCGAGCGGACGAGCCGGCGGCCGCGCCCGGCGGGGGCGTCCGGCCGGGTCAGCACCCCGACGACCTCGTGCCGCGGCGAGTCGAGCAGCGCCCGCAACGCCGGCACGGCCGGCTCCGGGGTGCCCGCGAAGAGCAGTCTCAACGGGCTTTCCCGAACATCGGGTGCGGGCTGACCTTCACGATCGGGTCGGGGCGGCCGAACCACTCGGCGGCCCGGATCTCGGACATCGCGAGCTTGCGGGTCTCCGGGTCGAGCCGGTCGACGAACAGCACGCCGTCGAGGTGATCGGTCTCGTGCTGGATGGCCCGTGCGAGCTTGGCCGTGCCCTCGACCGTGATCGGCTCGCCGTGCATGTTCCAGCCGGTGGCGACCACGTTCAGCGCCCGGCGGCAGTCCCAGCCGAGCCCGGGGATCGACAGGCAGCCCTCGGGGCCGAACTGCTCCTCGCCGTCGACCGCGTTCCAGGTCGGGTTGACCATGTGCCCGGCCACGCCGTCGACCTCGAAGGTGAACACGCGCAGCCCGACGCCGATCTGGGGCGCGGCGAGGCCGGCGCCGCCCTCGTCGTGCATGGTGTCGGTGAGGTCGGCGACGAGCTTGCGCAGCTCCGCGTCGAACGTGGTGACGGGCGCGGCGGGGGTGCGCAGCACCGGATCGCCGAACAGGCGGACGGGCTGAACGGACACGGAACTCCAAACGATCGGGATCTGCCCCGATTGTGCCACCCGGGCCCGGCCGGGCCGGGCGCCGCCGGTGCTCCGCCTGCAGGGGCCGGGGTCAGCCGATCTCGGCCGGGTCCAGCCGCACCCGGACGGCGTCGGGTGCCTTGCGCGTGCTCCGGGCGGCCTGCGCCGCGTGCAGGTACCGGGCCAGCGCGCGGCCGTCCGTACGCGGCACGCGCAGCAGCGCCCGCTCCCGCACCTCGCCCGCGGCCTCCCCGGGCTCGGGCGGGGTGTCGATCTCCACCGGGCCGAGCACCTCGACCTCCGGCCCGCCGTCCTGCGCGGCGGCGAGGACGGCGTCGACCACGTCGGCCACCGCGCCCGGCGTGCCCTCCACCGCCGCCATCCGCACGGCCGGCGGGAACCCGACCTCGGCGCGCGAGGCGAGCTCCTCGGCGGCGAACCCGGCCGGGTCCCACCGCACGAGCGCCTGCACCACCGGGATCGCGGACTCGGCGACGACGATCACGCGCCCGCCCTCGGCGTGCGGCCGGACCAGCGCCGCGGCCGCGAGCCAGCGGCGCAGGGCCTCCTCGGCCACCCGCAGGTCGGCGCGGGAGAGCATGGCCCAGCCGTCGAGCAGCAGCGCCGCGCCGTACCCGGCCGCGGTCCCCTCCACGTCGGGCTCCGCCCCGGGCGTCGCGACGACGATCTCGGCCTTCGCCGGCACCGTGGCCAGCACCGGCGCCCCGCCCCCGGACGTCCGCACGGACACCCCGGGGAAGGCCCGGCCCAGTTCCTCAGCGGTCCGCCGCGACCCGACGACGCCCGCGCGCAACCGTCGCGACCCGCAGCCGCCGCACCGGAACGCCGGCTCCGCCCGCCCGCACCACCGGCAGGTCGGCAGCCCGGGATCGGCGTCCGTCCCGCCGCGGGGCAGGCCGAGCGGGCCGGCGCAGTGCCGACAGCGGGCGGGTTCGCGGCAGTGCGCGCAGGACAGCCAGGGCAGGTAGCCCGCCCGCGGCACCTGGACGAGCACCGGCCAGCCCGCGCCGAGCGCCTGCCGCGCCGCCTCGAACGCGACGGCCGGCACGCGCGCCGCGCGGGCGTCGGGGTCGCGGGCGAGCTGGGTGTCGGTCTCGCCGATCGCGGTGACCCGCGGCGCGGCGCCGCGCACGGTGGCGCGGTCGGCCACGATCGGGCTCGCCCACCGGGACTCCACCAGCAGCTGGGCCTCGGCCGTGCGGGAGTGGCCGCCGACCAGCAGCGCGGCGCCGGCGGCGTGCGCCCTGGCCACCAGCACGTCCCGGACCTGGGGGTACGGGGCGCGCGGCTCGGCGTGGCTGTCGTCCCCGTCGTCCCACACGGCGAGCAGGCCGAGCTTCTCGACGGGCGCGAACGCCGCCGACCGGGTCCCCACGACCGCCCGCACCGCGCCGCGCCGGACCGCCAGCCAGCGCCGGTACCGCTCGGCCGGGCCGAGCTCGGCGGTCAGCGCGACCACGGCGTCGGGGCCCAGGCGCTCACCGAGGGCGGCGCACGCGGCGTCGACGTCCCGCTGGTCGGGCACCACGACGAGCGCCCCGCGCCCGGCCGCGACGGTCGCCGCGGCGGCCTCGGCGAACCGCGCGGCCCAGGACTCCCCCGGCAGGGCCTGCCACACGGCGTGCGCGGCCCGGCCGCCGGCGAGTGCGTCGAGGTAGGCCGCGCCGTGCTGGTAGCGCGCCCACCCCGCGGGGTCGGGCGCCTCGACGGGGGGCAGCTCCCGCTCGCGCGGGGTCTCCGCCTCGACGCGGGCGTGCCGCGGCGGCACCGCCATCCGCACGACGTCGGCGAACACCCCGGCGTACCGGTCGGCGACCGCCCGGCACAGGGTCGTGACCTCCGGGGTCAGCACCGGCTCGGGCGAGACGACCTTGTCGATCCACGCCAGCCGCCCGGTGTGCCCGGACTCCTCGGCCCGCTCGAGCAGGAACCCGTCGACCAACCGCCCGGCGAACCGCACCCGCACCCGGACGCCGGGTCGGGCCTGCTCGTCCAGGTGTGTGGGCACGCGGTAGTCGAACGGCCGGTCCAGGTGTGGCAGCGGCACGTCGACGGCCACCCGCGCGACGGGCTGCACGGCCGCCGCGCTCCACTCGCCGCGCGTCCGGGAGGCGGGCGCCTTCCGCACCGGCCTGCTCACACCAGCGCTCCTGTTGTGCACGAACGGCACTCTCGCGCGGACCTGGCGCACGAGAGTGCGGTCAACGCCGGGCTCAGGCGCCCGCGGCCGACTTCAGCGCCTCGGCGCGGGAGGTGTCCTCCCACGGCAGGGCGATGTCGTTGCGGCCGAAGTGGCCGTAGGCCGCGGTCGGTGCGTAGATCGGGCGCAGCAGGTCGAGGTCGCGCACGATCGCCGCCGGACGGAGGTCGAACACCTCGGTGATGGCCGACTCGATCTTCGCCGGGTCGACGCGCGCGGTGCCGAAGGTCTCGACGAACAGGCCGACGGGCGCCGCCTTGCCGATCGCGTACGCGACCTGCACCTCGATGCGCTCGGCCAGCCCGGCCGCCACGACGTTCTTGGCCACCCACCGCATGGCGTACGCCGCGGAGCGGTCCACCTTCGACGGGTCCTTGCCCGAGAAGGCGCCGCCGCCGTGCCGGGCGAACCCGCCGTAGGTGTCGACGATGATCTTGCGGCCGGTGAGCCCGGCGTCGCCCATCGGACCGCCGATCACGAACCGGCCGGTCGGGTTGACCAGCAGCCGGACGTTCGAGGTGTCCAGCCCGAGGTCGGCGATCTCCGGGGTGACGATCTTCTCCAGCACGTCCGGCGCGAGCATGCCGTCGAGGTCGACGTCCGCCGCGTGCTGCGTGGAGAGGACCACCGTGTCGACCCGGACCGGCTTGTCGCCGTCGTACTCGATGGTGACCTGGGTCTTGCCGTCCGGCCGCAGGTAGGGCAGCACGCCGGACTTGCGGACCTCGGTGAGCCGGCGCGACAGCCGGTGCGCGAGCGCGATCGGCAGCGGCATCAGCTCGTCCGTGTCCGTGTTCGCGTACCCGAACATCAGACCCTGGTCGCCGGCGCCCTGGCGGGCGATCTCGTCCTCGATCGCCTCGACCCGGCTCTCGTACGCGGTGTCGACGCCCTGGGCGATGTCCGGCGACTGCGCGCCGATCGCCACGTTGACGCCGCAGGAGTTGCCGTCGAAGCCCTTCGACGACGAGTCGTAGCCGATCTCGAGGATCTTCTCCCGGACCAGGCCGGGGATGTCCGCGTAGGCACTCGTCGTGACCTCGCCGGCGACGTGCACCTGCCCGGTGGTCACCAGGGTCTCGACCGCGACGCGGCTGCGCGGGTCCTGTGCGAGGAGCGCGTCGAGGATCGTGTCGCTGATCGCGTCGCACATCTTGTCCGGGTGACCCTCGGTCACCGACTCGCTGGTGAAGAGCCGACGGCCCACGTTCGCCACGCGCCACTCCTGCCGAGGTCGTCGCTCCCCTGGCCTCGTTGCCGGCTCCGCCGCGTCGTGCGGCGGGGCGGGGTGCAGATCGCTGGATGCTGTCGGACGGCAGGGTAGTCGACCGCGGGCCTCCACAGGTGAGGACACCTCGTCCGATGACGCTGCGTGACGAACCGTGTCGTGAGCGCGCCGTCCACCACCCCTTCGGGTGGACCCCGAGCGGGGTCCCGAATCGGTAACGAGCGGCGTCGTTGGGCCCGGTGACACCGCAGCCGCGCCCCACCGACGCCCTCGCGTCGCCCCGAACCGGGGTCGCGGTCGACACTCTCGGAGGTTCCTCCCCATGAAGGTGACTGCACTGCAGCGACCGGGCCGCGCGGCCGCGGCGGTCGGCGGCGTGCTCGCCGTCGGCGCGGCCGGGCTCATGGCCGTGCTGGCCGGCACCGCGTCCGCGGCGACCACGGGCACCTGCACCGACAACGTCAACGTCCGCGAGGAGCCGGCGGCCGACGCCGACATCGTGGCCGTCTGCGACCGCGGCACCGAGGTCGAGGTCGGCGAGACCCGCAACGGGTTCGTGAAGCTCGAGAACCTCGACGGCTGGGCCGTCAAGGACTACGTGAAGACGGACGGCACCGGCACCGCCGCCGAGACCCCGGACGACGCCGGCCTCACCCCGTCGCGCGGCGACGCCGACGACTCGTCCAACGGCGGGGCCCCGGAGACCACCCCGTCGGCCTCCGGCACCGACTCGCCGGAGAACGCCGCCCCGGCCGAGGGCGCGGACGGCGCCGACGGCACCGGCGCCGACGAGGACGCCCCGGCGGAGCCGGCCCCGGCCCGCAGCGGCGGCGTGCCCGGCCTGCTCGGCGGCTGACGCCCGGCGTCACGCACACGAGACGAGGGGCGGTCCCGGTGGGACCGCCCCTCGTGCGTTCTCGCGGCTCGCGGAGCCCGGTTCAGGCCAGCCGGGCCGCCACCGCGTCCCACAGGCGCGACGCCAGCAGCGCCTTCGACCCGTTCGGGATCTGCGTCTCGCCACCGTCCGCACCGAGCAGCCAGCCCTGGTTCTCGGTGTTCTCGAAGGCGCCGCCCTCGCCGACCCAGTTGACCAGCAGCAGGTCGCAGCCCTTCTTGGCGAGCTTGCGGCGGCCGTACTCCAGCACGTCCGCGGTGTCGTCCCCGGTCTCGGCGGCGAACCCGACCACGACCTGGCCCGGCTCCCGGGCGGCGACGAGCTCGGCGAGGATGTCCGGGTTGAGCGCCAGGTGCAGCGGCTCGGGCTCGGACCCGTCCTTCTTGATCTTGTGCGCGGCGAGCGCGGCGGGCCGGAAGTCGGCGACCGCGGCGGACATCACCACGGCGTCGGCGCCCTTGACGGCCGCGTGCATCGCGTCGCGCATCTCCAGCGCGGACCCGACCTTCACGACCTCGACGGCCGCCGGGTCGGCCAGCTCGGCGGTGTGCCCCGCGACGAGCGTGACGTGCGCGCCGCGCTGGGCCGCGACCTTGGCCAGCGCGTACCCCTGCCGGCCCGACGACCGGTTGCCGAGGTAGCGCACGGGGTCGAGCGGCTCGCGGGTGCCGCCGGCCGAGACGACCACGCGCCGGCCCGCGAGGTCCCGCGGCAGCGCGTCGGCCCGCTCCAGCAGCAGCCGGGCGAGCTCGGCGATCTCGGCGGGGTCGGGCAGCCGGCCGGGGCCGGTGTCCTTGCCGGTGAGCCGGCCGGACGCGGGCTCCATGACGACCGAGCCCCGCTCGCGCAGCGTCGCCACGTTGGCGCGGGTGGCGGGGTGCTCCCACATCTCGGTGTGCATCGCCGGCACGAACAGCACCGGGCACCGGGCGACGAGCAGGGAGCCGCCGAGGAGGTCGTCCGCGCGCCCCTGCACCGCGCGGGCCAGCAGGTCCGCGGTGGCGGGGGCGACGACGACGAGATCGGCCTCCTGGCCCAGCCGCACGTGCTGGACCGACGGCACGTCCGAGAAGACGCCGGTGTGCACCGGCTGCCCGGACAGCGCCTCGAAGGTGGCGGCGCCGACGAAGTTCAGCGCCGAACCCGTGGGGACGACCCGCACGGAGTGCCCGGTCTCGGTGAGCCGGCGGAGCAGCTCGGCGCTCTTGTAGGCGGCGATGCCGCCCGCCACACCGAGCAGGACCTTCGGTGCGGTCATGGCGTCCTCACGCCTCGGGACATGCCGTTCGCGCGCAGCCGGCCGGGCTCACTCGCCCTCGGTGTGCTCGAGCAGGCCGCTCTGGATCTCGCGCATGGCGATCGACAGCGGCTTCTCGCGGGGGCCGGGCTCGACCAGCGGCCCGACGTACTCCAGCAGGCCCTCGCCGAGCTGGGAGTAGTAGTCGTTGATCTGCCGGGCACGCTTGGCCGCGTAGATCACCAGGGCGTACTTCGAGCTGACCTTGTCGAGCAGGTCGTCGATCGGCGGGTTGGTGATGCCCTCGGGGGTGGAACCGGCGACCGCGCCGGTCAGCGGCATGCTCACTCAGAAACTCCAGAGACGGACGGATGCGGGAATTCCGCAGGTGCGACCAGCAACTCTACCAACCGGTCGACGACGGCCTGCACCTCGTCGTTGACCACGACGACGTCGAACTCGTCACGCGCGGCCATCTCCTCGACCGCGGTGCGCAGCCGGCGCTCCCGGACCTCCGGGGTCTCGGTGCCCCGGTCGGTGAGCCGGCGGGCCAGCTCCTCGAACGAGGGCGGCTCGACGAACACGGTGACCGACTCGGGCATGACCTGCTTGACCGAGCGCGCCCCCTGCAGGTCCACCTCGACGAGCACCGGGTGGCCGGCCGCGAGCTCGCGCTCGACGGGCTCGCGCGGGGTGCCGGAGCGCTGCAGGCCGCCGTGCACCTCGGCCCACTCCAGCAGCTCGCCGTCGGCGATCAGCCGGTCGAACTCCGCCCGGTCCACGAAGTGGTAGTGGATCCCCTCGACCTCCCCCTCCCGCGGCGCCCGCGTGGTCGCGGAGACGCTGAAGTGGAGGTCGGGGAGCTCCGAGCGGAGCCGGTCGACGATGCTGCTCTTGCCGACCCCGGAGGGCCCTGCGAGCACCATCAGCCGGCCCCGGCGGGGCGGCGGTCCTGCCGGCACGCCGCCCCCTCTCAGGAAGGGAACTCGGCCAGCAGCGCCTTGCGCTGCCGCTCGCCGAGGCCGCGCAGGCGGCGGCTCGGGGCGATCTCGAGGCGCTCCATGATCTGCGCCGCACGGACCTTGCCGACGCTGGGCAGGGCCTCGAGCAGGGCCGACACCTTCATCTTGCCGAGCACCTCGTCGGTGTCGGACTGCTTCAGCACCTCGGCGAGGGTGATCCCGCCGCGCTTGAGCCGGTCCTTCAGCTCTGCCCGGGCCCGGCGGGCGGCCGCGGCCTTCTCCAACGCGGCGGCGCGCTGTTCCTCGGTCAGCTGGGGAAGGGCCACGGTCTCCTCCGTCTTTCGTCGTGCGCGAGGGCGGTCGCCCGGTGGCGGCGGCCGCCGTCCCCGGTGGGTTGTGCCGGGGGCCGGGAGGGAACGTACCCACGCACCCGTTCGTGATGCCAACGGGGGTGCCACCTGTGGGTTTGATGCCACAGGCCCGGTCGTCCACACCCGTCCGGGTGATACCACGAGCGACCGCGCGGAGGCTACGGCGACGCGCCCGTTCGGCGCGCGGGACCGGCGCGTCGCCGGTGGTCTCCATCACAGATCCGTCACGAATCCGTCACGAATCGTGCGTGCGGGGGCGCTCCGGCGCTCAGCCCGCCTGCTCCACCGACCGCAGGGCGCGCAGGCGTGCCGGTGTGAGGTCTTCCTTGTTGATGTACGCCACGGCGCCGCACTGCGCGGCGTCGCCGGGGAGGTCGTCGAGCGCGTAGGTCGACAGGAGCACCACGACGGCGGCCGGATCGCGGGCAAGGATCCGCCGGGTGGCCTCGATCCCGCTGATCCCGGGCAGGTTGATGTCCATGAGGACGACCGCGGGATGCACCCGTTCGGCCTCGACGAGGGCCTGCTCGCCCGTCTCGGCCTCGGCGGCGACGCGCCAGCCGCCGACCATCCCGACGACGGTGCGCGCCACCGTCCGGAACGGGCGCTGGTCGTCCACGATGAGGACGTCCACCACCTCGTCCACCGTTGCGGCCACTGCAGACACCTCCGCGCTCCCCGACCCGCGCGGCACCGGTCCCGGCCGCGCGGTCCGCCCAGCGTGCCGGGCCGCGGCGGCGGGCACCATGGTGCCACCATCCCCTCCGAACGGGTGAATCCGAGCGCCGGAGGTATCACCGGCCGCCCCGGCCGTTCGCGGGCCGGTCCTCAGCGGAGGGCGGTGAGGGCCGCGGCCAGCTCGTCCCGCTGGGCCTCGGCGGCGGACCGCAGGGCCGCCACCCCCGGCCCGGCCTTCAGGATCGACCGCGACGCCGCGGGCAGGACGAGCCCGGAGAGGCCCGCGAACCGCTCGGCGACGTCCCGCGGGGTCGCGCCCTGGGCGCCGAGCCCGGGCGCCAGCACGGCGCCGTTGAGGGCGCCGAGCTGCAGCCCGTGGTCGTGGGTGGCGCCCACGACCACGCCGACCCCGCCCAGCGGCGCGGCGCCGGTGTTCCGGCCCGCCGCGCCGTCGACCATCGCCTGCGCGACGGTGCGCCCGTCGGCGCTCGCCAGCTGCACCGACCCGCCCTCCGGGTTCGAGGTGCGGGCCAGCACGAACACGCCCCGATCGGCCTCCTCGGCGGCCCGGAAGGCCGGTTCGAGGGACCCGAACCCGAGGTAGGGCGAGACCGTGATCGCGTCGGCCGCGACGGCCGCGCCGACGCCGAGGTAGGCGTCGGCGTACCCGTCCATGGTCGAGCCGATGTCGCCGCGCTTGACGTCGAGCAGCGAGAGCGTCCCGGTGCCGGCGAGGTCGGCGAGGGTCCGCTCCAGGACCGCGATCCCCCGCGACCCGTGCCGCTCGAAGAACGCCGCCTGCGGCTTCACCACGGCGACGTGTCCGGCCAGGGCCTCGACGGCCGCGGCGCAGAACCGGGCGAGCCCGTCCGCGTCGTCCGTGAGGCCCCACTCCGCGATCAGCCCGGGGTGCGGGTCGATGCCGGCGCACAGCGGCCCGAAGCGGTCGACCGCCGCCACGAGCCGCCTCCCGAACCCGGTCACGGGCGGGACTTCTTCAGGGCCGCATGGGCGTCCTGGAGGGAGCGCACGCCGATCGAGCCGCGCAGCTTCGCCTCGATGCCCTGCACGGCCGCCGAGGCGCCCTGCACCGTGGTGATGCACGGGACGCCGCGGGAGACCGCCGCCGCGCGGATCTCGTAGCCGTCGACGCGCGGGCCCGAGTTGCCGTACGGCGTGTTGACGATCAGCGCGACGTCGCCGGCCAGGATCTGGTCGACGATCGTCTCGCCCTCGTCCTTCTGCGAGTGCTTGCGCACGACGGTGGTCGTGATGCCGTGCCGGCGCAGGACCTCCGCGGTGCCCTCGGTGGCGAGGACCTCGAAGCCCAGGTCGGCGAGCCGGCGCACCGGGAACACCATGGCGCGCTTGTCCCGGTCGGCCATCGACACGAAGACCTTGCCCTCGCCCGGCAGCGAGCCGTACGCGGCGGCCTGGGACTTGGCGAACGCGGGCCCGAAGGACGCGTCGATGCCCATGACCTCGCCGGTCGACTTCATCTCCGGGCCGAGCAGCGGGTCGACGCCCTGCCCGCTCGGGGTGCGGAACCGGTTGAACGGCAGCACCGCCTCCTTGACCGCGACCGGCGCGTCGGCCGGCAGCTCGCCGCCGTCGCCCTGCTGCGGGAGCATCCCCTCCGCCCGCAGGTCCGCGATCGACGCGCCGAGCATGATCCGCGCGGCGGCCTTGGCCAGCGACACCGCGGTCGCCTTCGACACGAACGGCACCGTGCGCGACGCCCGGGGGTTGGCCTCGAGGACGTAGAGCGTCTCGCCGTGCAGCGCGTACTGGACGTTGAGCAGGCCGCGCACCCCGACGCCGTGCGCGATGGCCTCGGTGGAGGTCCGCACGGCCGCGAGCACGCTGCGCCCCAGCGTGATCGGCGGGAGGGTGCAGGAGGAGTCGCCGGAGTGCACGCCGGCCTCCTCGATGTGCTCCATCACGCCGCCGATGAAGACCTCCTCGCCGTCGCACAGGGCGTCGACGTCGATCTCCACCGCGTCGTCGAGGAACTTGTCGACGAGCACCGGGCGGTCCGGCGAGATCGTGGTGGCGCGGGCGATGTAGCCGGCGAGCGTGGACTCGTCGTACACGATCTCCATGCCGCGCCCGCCGAGCACGTACGAGGGCCGGACGAGGACCGGGTAGCCGATCCGGTCGGCGATCTCGCGGGCCTGCTCGAACGAGGTGGCGGTGCCGAAGGCCGGAGCCGGCAGCTTCGCCCTCCGCAGCACCTCGCCGAACGCGCCGCGGTCCTCGGCCAGGTCGATCGCGGCCGCGGAGGTCCCGACGACCGGCACGCCGGCCGCGGTGAGCCGCTGGGCCAGGCCGAGCGGGGTCTGCCCGCCGAGCTGCACGATCACACCCGCGACGTGCCCGGACCGCTGCTCGGCGTGCACCACCTCGAGGACGTCCTCGAAGGTCAGCGGCTCGAAGTACAGCCGGTCCGCGGTGTCGTAGTCCGTCGAGACCGTCTCCGGGTTGCAGTTGACCATGACGGTCTCGAACCCGGCCTCGCGCAGCGCCTGCACGGCGTGCACGCAGGAGTAGTCGAACTCGATGCCCTGGCCGATGCGGTTGGGCCCGGAGCCGAGGATGAGCACCTTCGGCTTCTCGGTCTGCGGGGCGATCTCCGACTCCGCAGCGGGGTCGGTCTCGTAGGCGCTGTAGTGGTACGGCGTCTTCGCCGCGAACTCCGCGGCGCAGGTGTCCACCGTCTTGTAGACGGGCCGGATGCCGAGCCGGTGCCGCAGCGTGCGCACGCCGTCCTCGCCCGCGAACTCCGGGCGGATCGCGGCGAGCTGGCGGTCCGACAGGCCCGCCCGCTTGGCCCGGCGCAGCAGCGCGGCGTCGAGCACGGGCGAGGCCTCGATCTCGGCGCGGAGCTCGACGAGCAGCTGGATCTGGTCGAGGAACCACGGGTCGATGCCCGAGATCTCCGCGACCTCGTCGACGGTCCGCCCGGCCCGCAGCGCCCGCTCGACGGCGTAGATGCGGCCGTCCGTGGGCGTGCGGATCTCGTCGTCCGTCGGCGGGGCGGCCGGGTCCGGGGTGGTCCAGAAGCCGATCGCGCTCCGCTCCATCGAGCGCAGCGCCTTGCCGAACGCCTCCGGGAACGACCGGCCGAGCGCCATGGCCTCGCCGACGCTCTTCATGGTGGTGGTGAGCTCGGGGTCCGCGCCCGGGAACTTCTCGAACGCGAACCGCGGGATCTTCACCACGACGTAGTCCAGCGTCGGCTCGAACGCCGCCGGGGTCTCGCCGGTGATGTCGTTGCGGATCTCGTCGAGCGTGTAGCCGACGGCGAGCTTCGCCGCGATCTTCGCGATCGGGAAGCCGGTGGCCTTCGACGCCAGCGCCGACGACCGGGACACGCGCGGGTTCATCTCGATGACGACGAGCCGGCCCGTCTCCGGGTGGATCGCGAACTGGATGTTGCAGCCGCCGGTGTCGACGCCGACCTCGCGCAGCACGGCGATGCCCACGTCGCGCATGTGCTGGTACTCGCGGTCGGTGAGCGTCATGGCCGGCGCGACGGTGATCGAGTCACCGGTGTGCACGCCCATCGGGTCGAGGTTCTCGATGGAACAGACGACGACCACGTTGTCGCGGTGGTCGCGCATGAGCTCGAGCTCGAACTCCTTCCAGCCGAGCACCGACTCCTCGATCAGCACCTCGGTGACCGGCGACGCGGCCAGCCCCGCCCCGGCGAGCCGCTCGAGCTCCTCGTCGGTGTGCGCCATGCCGGACCCGAGCCCGCCCATGGTGAACGACGGTCGGATGACGACCGGGAGTCCGAGCTCGCCGACCGCGGCGCGGACCTCGTCCATGGAGTGGCACACGGCCGAGCGCGGCACGTCGCCGCCGACCCGCTGCACGATCTCCTTGAACTTCAGCCGGTCCTCGCCGCGCTGGATCGCGTCGACGTCCGCGCCGATGAGCTCGACGCCGTAGCGCTCCAGCACCCCGTTCTCGTGCAGGGCGATCGCGGTGTTCAGCGCGGTCTGCCCGCCCAGGGTGGCCAGCATCGCGTCGGGCCGCTCGGCGGCGATGACCTTCTCGACGAACTCGGGGGTGACCGGCTCCACGTAGGTGGCGTCGGCGAACTCGGGGTCCGTCATGATCGTGGCCGGGTTCGAGTTGACCAGCGAGACCCGCAGGCCCTCGGCACGCAGCACGCGGCAGGCCTGCGTGCCGGAGTAGTCGAACTCGGCGGCCTGTCCGATCACGATCGGTCCGGAGCCGATCACCATCACGTGCCGGATGTCCTCGCGGCGCGGCATCAGACCGCTCCCCCGTTCTGGTCGAGCAGGCGGTGTCGGCCGCCGGACTCCTCGGTCCCGGCCGGCCCGTGGCTCACCGGGTTGTCCGTCATGAGCTGGCAGAAGCGGTCGAACAGGTCCGCGGCGTCGTGCGGGCCGGCGGCCGCCTCCGGGTGGTACTGCACGCTGAAGGCCGGGAAGTCCAGGCCGGTGAGCCCCTCGACGCAGCCGTCGTTGGGGCAGGTGTGGCTGACGACGCCGGTGCCGAACGGGGTGTCGAAGCGCTCGCCCGCGCTGCCCTCGACCGCGAAGCCGTGGTTCTGCGAGGTGATCGCGACCCGTCCGGTGGCGTGCTCCACGACCGGGATGTTGATGCCGCGGTGCCCGTAGCGCAGCTTGTAGGTGCCGCGGCCGAGCGCCCGGCCGAGGATCTGGTTGCCGAAGCAGATGCCGAACAGCGGGATCCGCCGCTCCAGGACCTGCCGGGTCAGCGCCACCGGGACGTCGGCCGTGGCCGGGTCGCCCGGGCCGTTGGAGATGAAGACCCCGTCGGGGTTGACGGCGAGCAGCTGCTCGAACGTCGTGTCGGCCGGCAGCACGTGCACCTCGATGCCGCGCTGGGCCATCATCCGCGGCGTGTTGAACTTGATCCCCACGTCGAGCGCGGCGACGGTGAACTTCTTGTCCCCCACCGCCTCCCGGACGTACGGGGTCTTCGTGGTGACCGCGCCGTAGAGGTCCGCGCCCTCCATGCCCGGGCTCTGCCGGACCCGCTCGACGAGCATCTCGTCCGAACCCAGCGAGGTGCCGGAGAAGACGCCGGCGCGCATGGCGCCGCGCTCGCGCAGGTGCCGCACGACCGCGCGGGTGTCGATCCCGGCGATCCCGACGACGCCCTGCGTCCGCAGCGCGTCCTCGAGCGAGCCGGTCGACCGCCAGTTCGACGGCCGGCGGCTGGGGTCGCGCACCGCGTACCCGGCGACCTGGATGCCGGTGGACTCGTCGTCCTCGCCGTTCCAGCCGGTGTTGCCGATCTGAGGGGCGGTCTGCACCACGATCTGGCGGTGGTACGACGGGTCCGTCAGGGTCTCCTGGTAGCCCGTCATCCCGGTGGTGAACACGGCCTCGCCCAGGGTCTCCCCCACGGCACCGAAGGCCTCGCCCCGGAAGATCCGCCCGTCCTCGAGGACGAGCACTGCGTCGATGGTGGGGCTGGTCATGCCACAACCTTCCCGTCGCGGGCCGTGATCCGGCCACGCAGAACCGTCGCGACCACCGCTCCGGGCAGCCGCATTCCCTCGTACGGCGTGTTCGCCGCCCTGCTGGCCAGCGCCGCGCCGCGCACCGTCCACTGCGCGTCCGGGTCGACCAGCGCGAACGTCGCCGGCTCCCCGACCGCGATCGGCCGGCCCTGGTCCGGCAGGTTGCCGATCTCGGCCGGCCGCTCCGACATCACCTGCGCGACCCCGTGCCAGTCCAGCAGGCCCGGCTCGACCATCGTGTGGATCACGACCGACAGCGCCGTCTGCAGACCCAGCATGCCCGGCTTCGCGGCCGCCCACTCCGTGTCCTTGTACTGCGAGGCGTGCGGGGCGTGGTCGGTCGCGACGACGTCGATCACACCCTCGGCCAGCGCCTCCCGCATGGCCTGCGTGTCCGCCCCGGTGCGCAGCGGCGGGTTGACCTTGTTGACCGGGTCGTAGCCGGTCAGCCGGCCGTCGGTGAGCAGCAGGTGGTGCGGGGTGACCTCGGCGCTCACCCGCACGCCCTGCGCCTTCGCCGCCCGCAGCACCGCGATCGAGTGCAGCGAGGAGACGTGGCAGACGTGCAGCGCCGCCCCCGCCTCACGGGCCAGCGCGACGTCCCGCGCGATGACCGTCTCCTCGGCGGTCGCGGGCCAGCCGGCCAGGCCGAGCCGGGACGCGATCGCGCCCTCGTGCGCCTGGGCGCCGCCGGTGAGCCGGTGGTCCTCGGCGTGCTGGGCGATCACGACGTCGAGCGCGCTGGCGTACTCCAGCGCCCGGCGCATGATCAGCGGGTCGTTCACGCAGCGGCCGTCGTCGGAGAACATCCGGACCTGCGCCGCGGACGACACCATGGTCCCGAGCTCGGCGAGCTTCTCGCCCCGCAGCCCGGTGGTGACGGCGCCGACCGGGTGCACGTCGACCAGGCCGACCTCCTCGCCGCGGCGCCGCACGTGCTCCACGACGACGGCGGTGTCCGCCACCGGATCCGTGTTCGGCATGGCGAAGACCGCGGTGAAGCCGCCGAGCGCGGCGGCGTGCGAGCCGGTCTCGATGGTCTCGGACTCCTCGCCGCCCGGCTCGCGCAGGTGCACGTGCAGGTCGACGAGGCCGGGGAGCAGGACGTGGCCGCCGGCGTCGAGGGTCCCGACGCCCTCGGCGGTCAGGCCGGTGCCGATCTCCGCGACGACGCCGTCGCGGACCAGCAGGTCGACGGCCTCCTCGCCGTAGGGCTTGGCGTTCGTGATGAGCAGGTCTGTCATTCGGGCGCTCCGGCCAGCAGGTGGTAGAGGACGGCCATCCGCACGTGCACGCCGTTGCGCACCTGGGCGAGGACCGCGGCGTTGGGGGCGTCGGCCACGGCGGGCGCGATCTCCATGCCGCGCACCATCGGGCCGGGGTGCAGCACGGGCGCGCCCTCGGGCAGCAGGGCGAGCCGGCGCTCGTTGAGCCCGTAGGCGATCGAGTACTCGCGGGCGCTCGGGAAGAAGCCGCCGTGCATCCGCTCGGCCTGCACGCGCAGCATCATCACCGCGTCGAGCGCGGGGAGCTCGGCGTCGAGGTGGTGGGCGACCCGGCAGGGCCACTCCGCGACGCCCGTCGGCAGCAGCGTGGGCGGGGCGATCAGCACGACCTCGGCGCCCAGCGTGGAGAGCAGCAGCACGTTGGACCGCGCGACCCGGGAGTGCAGGACGTCGCCGACGATCCCGATCCGCCGGCCCGCGACCGAGCCGAGCCGCTCCCGCAGGGTGGCCGCGTCGAGCAGCGCCTGCGTGGGGTGCTCGTGCGTGCCGTCGCCCGCGTTGACGATCGAGGTGTGGGTGCCCGTCGTGCCGGCGTCCTTGTCGGCCCACCCGGCGATCCGGTGCGCCGCACCGGAGGCCGGGTGCCGGACGATCACGCAGTCCGCGCCCATCGCCGAGATCGTCAGCGAGGTGTCCCGCAGCGACTCGCCCTTCGACACCGACGAGCCCTTGGCGCTGACGTTGATCGTGTCCGCGCTCATCCACTTGCCGGCGATCTCGAAGGACACCCGGGTGCGGGTGGAGTCCTCGTAGAACAGCGTGACGACGGTGCGGCCGCGCAGCGTGGGCAGCTTGCGGACCTCCCGGCCCAGCAGCGTGTCCTTGAGCCTGCTCGCGGTGTCCAGCAGGCCGGTCGCGGTGGCCGCGTCCAGGTCCGCGATCGAGAGCAGGTGCTTCACCCGCGCTCCTCCCGGTCGACGGTCGGCTCCGCGGGCTTCGCCGCCGCGCCGACGGTCGGCTCCGCGGGCTTCGCCTCCGGCCGCTCGATCAGCACCCCGTCCCGATCGTCCGACTCGGTGAGCCGGACCAGGATCTTCTCCGCGCGCGAGGTCGGCACGTTCTTGCCCACGTAGTCGGCCCGGATCGGCAGCTCGCGGTGGCCGCGGTCGACCAGCACGGCCAGCTGCACCGCGCGCGGGCGGCCCTCGTCGCTCAGCGCGTCGAGCGCGGCGCGGGTGGTGCGGCCGGACATGAGGACGTCGTCGACCAGGACGACGAGCTTGCCGTCGATCCCGCCCTCCGGCACCGCGGTGTCGACGAGCGCGCGGGCCGGGCCGCGGCGCAGGTCGTCCCGGTAGAGGGTCGCGTCGATCGAGCCGACGGCCGGGGCGACGCCGGTGAACTCCGTGATCGCGGCGGCGAGCCTGCGGGCCAGCACGGCCCCGCGGGTGGGGATGCCCAGGAGCACGAGGTCGGCGGTGTTGCCGGGCCCGAACGCCGTCTTCTCGATGATCTGGTGCGCGATGCGCGCGATGGTGCGGGCGACGTCGGCGCTGCTCAGCAGCTCGCGGGCAGGGGGTTGCCCCTCGCCGACGTCCCCGCGGCGATCGTTCGCCACGAGGTGCTCTCCTTTCCCGCCTCACGGGACGGGGTTAAAGGACTGTCGGTGCCCGAGGTTAGCAAGCGGCGGGTCTCCGTCGCGCCCGGGCGGGAGCGCCGTCCGTCACGTCCGCGGGACGGCTCCGCCAGGTCACGGGGGCGTCACGATCGGGCAACGCAGCGGTCCCCGTCGGGCCGCCCGCGCACCGCGCCCGGACACGCGGCGACGGGCACGGCCCGTACCGTCACGCAGGGCCACACCCACACGTTCACCATGCGTCCCAACGCTCGCGGGGCGTCGCGGCCGGGCGGGCGGACTGCCCGATTGATACCGCCGTCGGGGGACGAACCGTCGTTCGATCGGGTGGGAAAGCCTCACCTGGCACCCGTCCGGGGCCACCCGGCTTGACCTGCGACGCGACACCGGCGCATGATTACTCTGCGTATTGATCGACAGTGGCGAGGGTGGCCGCCGCGGCGGCGACACCGACCTCGTCCCACGACGAGACCAGCGAGCACCACCGGAGCGCGTCGGCGCTCAGCACCACCCACTCACCACTCAGCGGTACGAGGTCCACTTTCGGCCCACGACGGCCGAGAAGACCAGGAATGAGGAGATCGCCACATGGGCGACTACGCCAAGGCCCTCGGGAGCAAGCTCCGGGCCATCCGGCAGCAACAGGGGCTGTCGCTGCACGGCGTCGAACAGAAGTCCGGGGGCCGCTGGAAGGCGGTGGTCGTCGGCTCGTACGAGCGCGGCGACCGCGCGGTCACCGTCCAGAAGCTCGCCGAGCTGGCCGACTTCTACGGGGTCCCGGTGGCCGAGCTGCTGCCCGAGGGCCGTGTCCCCTCCGGCTCCGAGCCGGCCACGAAGATCGTCATCAACCTCGAGCGGCTCCAGCAGCTGCCCGCGGACAAGGTGGGCCCGCTGGCCCGCTACGCCGCCGCGATCCAGTCCCAGCGCGGCGACTACAACGGCAAGGTCCTCTCCATCCGCGCCGAGGACCTGCGCTCGCTGGCGATCATCTACGACATGACCCCGGGCGAGCTGACCGACCAGCTCATCGACTGGGGCGTGCTGCCGCCGGAGGCGCGGCCGTCGCACCGGGTCGAGTAGGGGCACGACGGCATCGGGTCACCCGCTCCGCACGGGACCGCGCACCGGGGAAGGGCGCGCGGCACCGTGACCAGGTCGGCGGGGAACGATCCGGAGGCGGCGGTCCCGGGGCTGCGGACCGCCGCCGTCGTGCCCTCCTCGAGGGGCGTGTTCAGGACCGGGGTGCCCGGAACAGGCACTCCTGGGTGAGGCTGGCGACGTGCCGGCCGGTCCGGTCGTGGAGCGTGCCCGTGTACCAGTTGCGCCCGCCCGCGGCGCTGCGCGGCACGAGGTCGATCAGCATCCACTCGTCGGCCCGCACGGGCCGGTGGAACCAGATCGCGTGGTCCAGGCTCGGGCCCGGCACGCCCCCGTCGACCGGCGGGAACGCGCCGAACATGTCCGAGATGTAGGTGAGCGCCGAGGCGTGCACCAGCGGGTCCTCCGGCAGCGGCTCGGTGCACCGGGTCCAGTAGCGGACCGGGTAGCTCCGGGCGCCCGGGTGCGCGCGCACGGTGCGGCCCTCGAAGCCGAACACGCGCGGCACCGGCGCACCGGACAGCGTGTCGGGGTCGGGCGCCTCCGGGAGGGGGTCGACGGACGTGTCGGGGCCGTCCTGCGGCACCGCGAACGACGCCGCCATGTTGAAGATCACCTCGCCGTCCTGGATCGCGACGACCCGGCGCGCGGTGAACGAGCGGCCGTCGCGGTCCCGGTGCACCTGGAAGACCGTGGGCCGGGAGGCGTGCCCGCCGCGCAGGTAGTAGCCGTGCAACGAGTGCGGCGCGCGGTCGTCGGGCACCGTGCGCCCGGCCGCGAGCAGCGCCTGCGCGGCGACCTGCCCGCCGAACAGCGCGTAGTCCTCCTCGAAGACCGTGCACGCGCGGAACAGGTCGCGGTCGATCCGCTCGAGCTCCAGCAGGTCGCGGAGCGTGGGCTGGGTGCGGCGCGACTCGGTCGCCGTCATGCGTGAACCTCCCCGGGGGTCGCGGCTCGGGAGTGCCGCCAGTCGGCCAGCAGCGTACGCAGGCCGGTGACCAGTGCGATCGGTGAGTCGATCATCACGTGGTGCGCCGCGGCCGGGATCTCGACGACGGGGACGCCGCGGCCGAGCCGGTCGCTCACCATCTCGCCCATGTGCTTCGGCATCAGCCCGTGCTCGGCGCGGAACAGCGCGACCCGGCAGCCGGGGATGTCGAGGTCGTCCGGGGTCAGCGGGTTGCGGGCGAACACCCGCGGGTCGAACTTCCACGACCACCCGCCCTCGACCGCGCGCAGCGAGTGCTCGGCGATGTGCGCCAGCACGTACGGCTCGCCGTCCTGCGGCGGCACGGTCCGGAAGTGCCGGATCGCGCGCTCCCGCTCGGCATAGACGCGGAGCGGCCCGAAGGCCCGGCGCTGCCGGGCGGCCTTGTCCTCCGGCGGCATCTCGCGCACCGGGGTGTCGATCGCGACGGCACCGCCCAGCCGGTCGCCGAACTCCTGAGCGGCGATCAGCGCGACCATGCCGCCCATGCTGTGGCCCAGGATCACCGGCAGCGGGGCGAGGCCGGCGGCGTCCGCCACCGCGAGCGCCTCCCCGGCCCACTGCTGCAGCGTGTAGCGCTCGCGCCGGCCGGAGTCGCCGTGCCCGGAGAGGTCCATGGCGACCACCCTCCGACCCTCGGGCTCGACGAGCAGCGGCCCCAGGTGGTCCCACCAGCGCGCGTGCGCGGCCCCGCCGTGGATCAGCAGCACGCCCTCGCCGGGCGGGCCCCACGCCCGGAAGGCGACCGCGGCGCCGTCGACCTCGACCGCGCCCGTCTCGGGCTCCGCGGCGAGGGCGGCCCGGAACCAGGCCGGGGCGTCGGGCGGGGCACCGGGCGGGGTACCGGGCGCGGGATCGCGCCCGGACACTGGCTGCGGCACGGGCGGCTCCTGGGTCGCGATGGTGGTGGTGACGGTCGTCGTGGTGGTGGCGCGGTTCGGGACGTTACGGCACCCGACGGTCGCGCCGGCCCCGTCCGGACGCGGTGTCGGGAAGCTCGTGGTCGGCGGGATCATCCGCCTCGTCGCCGATCCCGCGGGCGGCCAGCGCCTCGCCCAGCTCGTCGGCGTGCCGGAGGGTGCGCACGACGAAGGGCACCGCGAACGCCGTCGGCGACCGCTCCGCCCCGCGCGCCCGGGCGGCCTCGCGCACCGACCCGGCGATGCCGGACAACGTGGTGACGGCCTGCACCGTCAGTCCGACGAGCAGCCCGAGCCGGTCCGGCCGCACCCCGATCCGGCGCAGCGGGCCGAGCACGCGCTCGACCGTCGCGACCACGGCGTCGATGCGGGTGGTCAAGGTGAACAGGCCCGCCGCGGCGAGGGAGGCCGAGAGCCGCAGGACCGTGACGAGCGCGGGGCGCCAGCCGAGCAGCCACACCTGCAACGCCCCGACCAGCACGGCGAGCAGGAGCAGGGTGCGCACCAGCGGCAGGATCCGGTGCGCCGGGATCCGCGCGACCGAGTACCCGGCGGCGACGAGCGCGCAGGCGCCGCCGAGCCAGACCGGCGAGCCGACGAGCACGACCGCCGTCACGAGCGCCAGCAGCACGAGCAGCTTCGGCCCGGCCGGCGCGCGGTGCAGCGGGCTGTCCCCGGGCGAGTAGAGGCCGAGCGGGGTCATGTGTCGCACAGCTTCCGGTAGTGCCGGATCGCGGGCTCCGGCTCGTCGTCGGCCACGACCCGGCCCTCGTCGAGCACCACGACCCGGTCGAAGTCCGCCAGCAGGTCGAGGTCGTGGGTCACCAGCAGCACCTGCTGCCGCAGCCCGGCGACGATCTCGGCGAACCGGCGGGTGTTGCGCAGGTCGAGCAGGGTCGTCGGCTCGTCGCAGACCAGGACGTCGGGATCCAGGGCGAGCATCCCGCACAGCGCGAGCAGCTGCTTCTGGCCACCGGAGAGCTGGTGCGCGGGATGGTCGGCGTAGCCCTCGAGGCCGTGCGCAGCGAGCACCTCGGCGGCCCGGCGGGCGCGCTCCGACCGCGACAACCCGCTGCGGCGCAACGAGAACGCGACGTCCTCGCCCGCCGTCGGCATCACGATCTGGCTGTCCGGGTTGGTGAACACGAACCCGACCCGGCGGCGCACCGCGGGGCCCTTCTCGGCCGGGTCGAGGCCGTCGACCAGCACCTGGCCCTCGCTCGGCAGGACCAGCCCGTTGACCATGCGCGCCAGCGTGGACTTGCCCGAGCCGTTGGCGCCGACGAAGCCGATCCGCCGCTCCGGGAGCGCGAGGTCGACCTCCTCCAGCACCACCCGCTCCTCGTAGCGGTGCCCGACGCCCTCGAACGTGATCACCGCGCTCCCCCTGCCGGCACCGGCTCCCCGTCCGGCCCGACGGCCTGCCACAGGGCCGCGACGCCCAGCCCGCCGCCCGCGGACAGCGCGGACAGCCCGGCCCCGCCCCGCCCCTGGCGCACGAGCTGCGTGAACAGCCGCACCACCAGGACCGCGCCCGAGGCGCCCCAGGGATGGCCGAGGGCGATGGCGCCGCCGTCGGGGTTGACCGCCTCCTCGTCGAGCCCGGCGGCGTCGAGGCAGGCGAGCGCCTGCCCGGCGAAGGCCTCGGTGAACTCGACGACCTGCGGCGTGCCGTGCTCGAGCACCTCGCGCAGGGCCGGGACGACGCCCAGCCCGAGCCGCCGCGGGTCGCAGCCGGAGGTCGCGCTCGCCACCAGCCGCAACCCGGGCAGGTTCCGCTCGCGGCGCACGCGCTCCGACACGATCAGCACCGCGGCGGCGCCGTCGCTGACGCCGCACGAGTTGGCCGCCGTCGCCGTGCCGTCGGGCGTGAAGGCGGGCCGGAAGCGCGCCAGCCGCGCGGCGGTGAATCCCGCCCGGGGGCGTTGGTCGCGCCGGACCCCGGCGACCTCGACCAGCTCGTCGTCGAACCGGCCCGCGACCTGGGCGGCCATCGCGCGCTCGTGGCTGCGCAGCGCGAAGCGGTCCTGCCGCTCGCGGGAGATCCCGTTCTCCGCCGCAACGAGGTCCGCGGCCTCCCCCATCTCCGGGTCGCCGAACTCGGCCGGCGCGAAGGGAGCCCGCGTGTACGGCTCCGGCGGATCCGTGCGCCACAGGCGGTGCGGGGCGGTCGACGCGCTCTCGACGCCGCCCGCCAGGTACACCTCGCCCTCCCCGGCCCCGAGAAGAGTGGCGGCCAGAGTGATCGCCGCGAGCCCGCTGGCGCACTGCCGGTCGACGGTGAGGCCGGGGACCTCCGCGCCGAGGCCGGCGCGCAGGGCAGCCACCCGGGCGGTGTTGCCGCCGGGGCCGAAGACGTTGCCGAGCAGGACGTCGTCGACGGTGGTGAGCCCGGTGTCCGCGAGCACGGTTCGGAGCACGGGAGCGGCCAGCTCGTCCGCGGCGAGGTCGCGCAGCACACCGCCCGCGGTGCCGATCGGGGTGCGGCGGGCGGCGACGATCACCGGCGCGATCACGGGTGCGCTCATCGGAGGCGCTCCGCGCCGAGGGTCCCCGCGGCCAGCTCGTCGGCGATCACGGCCCGGGCGGGCTTGCCGGAGGCGGTGCGCGGCAACGCCTTCGCCCGCAGCCAGACCCGCGGCCGCTTGCCGGGTTCGAGGGCGTGGCGGGCCGCCGCGCGCAGCTCGGCCAGCGGAGGCTCCCCCTCGACGACGGCGGTGACCAGCGCGCCGAGGCGGGCGTGCGGGGTCCCGGTGACCACGACGTCGTCGACGCCCGGGACCTCGCGCAGCACGGTCTCCACCTCCTCGGCGGCCACGAGCCGGCCACCGCTGGAGATCACGGCGGAGCCGCGGCCGTGCACGGTGAGCAGGCCGTCGTGGAGGTCGACGCGGTCGCCGACGGTGGTCCACGCCCCGGCGGGCTCGAGGCGACCGGCGCGCAGGGCGCCGTCGGCGGCGAGGGGCGAGCGGACCCAGAGCGTGCCGTCCCGGACGTCGAGGTCGACGCCCGGCACCGGCCGCAGCCCGTCGCCGCGCCGGACCGCGACCAGGGAGTGCTCGGCCGAGCCGTAGTACTCGACGAGCTCGGCCGCGGGGAAGGCCTGCCGGAACCGCGCGCGCAGGCCGTCGCCGAGGTGCGCCCCGCCGCAGACGACGGTCCGGAGCGCGGACTCCGCGGGGGCCCGCTCCTGGGTGGCGACGAGATCGGCGAGCATCGCCGGGACGACGTGGGTCGTCGCGGCCGCGCGGGCGTCCGCGGCCCGCCCGAGCCGGAGCTCGGCGCCGCACCAGAGCGCGTGCAGGGCCCCGAAGAGGAAGAGCGACGAGCTCAGCGGGCCCGCGATCAGCACCGGGCCGGGCACGGGGCCGAGGGCGGCGAAGCTGCGCAGCCACGAGTCCCGCGAGCGCTGCAGCACCGTCGGGCGGCCGCTGCTGCCGGAGGTGGTGGGCAGGTAGAAGGGGGTGCGGCCGTCGCCGGCGGGCGTGGTGGCGGGGCCCGGCTCCGTCGCGGTGGGCCGGACGACGAGGTCGGGGCGCGCGTCGTCGAGCACGGCCGTCCGTTCGCGGGCGGTCCAGCGCGGCTCGATGACCAGGGTCGCGGCGCCCAGCAGGTCCGCGCCGAGGAACCAGGCGAGGAGGTCGCCGCTCCCCTCCAGGGCGACCCGGCCACCCTCCCGCACATCCCGCCGCGCCAGCTCCGCGGCCGCGGCGTGCGCCCGGGCCAGCAGCCCGTCGGGGACCGCGGCCCCGCCGAGCACGGGCGGGACCGGCCGGTCGGCTGCGGCGGTCACCGCGCCCGCGTCCCCACCAGGCGTCCGGGGAGGGCGCGGTGCACCACGGACGCGATCAGCGCCGCGACCACGACCTTGACGAGGTCACCGGGCACGAAGACCAGCGACCCGGTGAGCGCGGTGCTCCACGAGCCGGTGTACACGGCCAGCCACGGCACGCCGATCACGTAGTCCGCGACGAGGCCGGCGAACGCGGCGAGCAGCAGCACGGGGAACCCGGGGCGGCCGCGCCGCGCACCGGCCTGCGCGATCAGGCCCGACACCAGCGCCGACAGGATCCAGCCCAGCAGGAATCCGCCGCTCGGCCCGACGAACGGGGCGAGCCCGCCGCGGCCGCCGGACAGCAGCGGCAGGCCGATCGCCACCAGCGCCAGGAACAGCACCACCGCGAACACGGCCCGCTTCGCGCCGACCAGGACGCCCGCGAGGAACGGCCCCATGTTCTGCACCACGATCGGCACACCCGTGGCGCCGACGTACACCCCCGGGAAGAGACCGAGCACCGCGATGAACGCGGCGAACACCACGGTGGTGGCCAGATCGGTGGCGGGCGACGACGCTCGGGCGGGCACCCGACGAGGCTAACGAGCCGGACGTCGTTCCCCGAGGTCCGACCCCTGTCAGCCGCGCCACTCACCGGTCCGTGGGATGTCGGCGCCTGCGGTACCCGAGACCGCGGGCACCCCTCGCACCCGCGGCCCCCGATCTCGCGGGCGCGCCCCTCAGCCCGCCAGCACCGCGTCGATCTGGCCCATCGCCTCGCGCATGCCCTCCTCCATGCCCATCGCCGTGAGCCTCTCGAGGTCCTCGAGGGAGGTGAAGGTGCTGACGGTGGTCATGCGGGTGCCCGAACCCGCCGCCTCCAGCGTGACGACGGCGTGGGTCGTGGGCATCGCGGTGTTGGGCTCGCCGTCCTCGCCCGCGAAGCCGTCGTCGAACTCGAGGCGATGGGGCTCGTCGATCGCGGTGATCACCCACCAGCCGCCGGCCTTCTCCCCCTCGGGACCGGTCATGTAGTAGCGCGACCGCCCGCCGACGACGAACTGGTGCTCCACGAACGTGGCCGGCCAGGTCGGCGGGCCCCACCACCGTTCGAGCCGGCGCGGGTCCGCCCACACCTCCCACACCCGCTCGACGGGCGCCTCGAACTCGGCGACGAAGGTCAGCGTCAGGGCCTGCGGGTCCTTGCGGACGTCGATCACGGTCACGGTCCGGTCCTCTCCTCGGGATCCTGGGTCCGAATGTCGGGGGAAGAGACGTCCTCGGCGAGGATGTCCTCGATCGCCCGCACGCGGTGCCGCCAGATCCGCTCGTAGTCCTCGAGCAGGCGGGCGGCCCGCTGCAGGGCCTCCGGGTTGCCGTGCACGAGCTGCTCCCGTCCGCGCCGCTGTTTGGTGACGAGCGCGGCCCGCTCGAGCACCGCCACGTGCTTCTGCACCGCGGCGAAGCTCATCTCGTACCGGCGGGCGAGCGTCGAGATGGACTGCGCCTCGCGCAGCACCTGCTCGACGATGTCCCGCCGGGTGGCATCGGCGAGGCCGTGGAAGATCCGGTCGACCTCGTCCGGACTCAGCTCACGTACAACCACATGGTTGTACGTTAGGGCATCCGCCCGAGCGCGACAAGCCCCCGGTTCGCGGCGGCCAGCGCCAGCAGCACCACCGCGGCGTCCGCGGGCACCGCGAGATCGCGGCCGGTCAGGGCGGTGAAGCGGCGTAGCCGGTTGAGCACCGTGTTGCGGTGACAGAAGGACCGCTCCGCCACCTCCTTGATCGAGCCGGACTCCGCGAACGCGCGCACCGTCTCCAGCAGCCGTTCCCGCTCCCCCGGCGCGGCGACCGCCAGTCCGGACAGCACCGAGTCGACGAGCTCGGCCGCGGTGTCGGACAGCCGTCCCGCGGCGAGCGGCAGCCAGGCCGCGGACACCTCGACCGGGCCGGGCCCGGTGGTGACCGACGCGATCTCGGTCGCCAGCCGGGCGCACCGCGGCACGTTGGCCAGCCCGTGGGCGAGCGGCCCGACCCCGCACTGCACGCCGTCGAGCACCGCTCGTACCGGCGCCCCCGTGCCGCCCTGCCACTCCGCGACCAGCACGCTGTGCGCCCCCGTCGACTGCACGTGCACCACGCGGTCGCCCGCCCCCAGCCCCTCCGCGGCCCGCCGCAGGGCCGCACCGGACGCCGCGCCGGCGGCGGCGACGAGGAAGTCCGCGTCGACGTCGACGGCCAGCGCGAGCGCCACCCGCTCGACCTGGTCCGGATCGGGGTTCTCGCTGCCGAGCAGCTCGCCCACCAGCGCCGTCCGCTCCCCGTGCCGTTCGCGCGCGAGCAGCGCGGCCTCCTCCTGGTAGCTGGACTGGATCTGCAGCGTGTAGTCCTCGACGACCGCCCACACCTGCTCGACCCGCGCGACCAGGACGTCGCGCTCCTCGGGCGTTGCGCGGTCGCGCAGGGCCGACCACAGCACCCGGAAGTCGAGCCGCACCGCCGAGAGCAGCTCGTTGAGCGGGACGCCGCGCCGGGCCCGGTCCCGCCCGATCGCCTCGCCGACGCCCGCGAGCCGCTCCGGGACGTCCTGCCCCGCGATCCGGCGCAGCAGGTGGTCGAAGGTCAGGTCCGCGTCGGTGACCAGCCGGTCCGGCGGGACGAGCCCGCGGCCGTACGGGGCGATCCGCCGGACCCGCTCCACGAACTCGTCGACCAGTCCCCCGGAGTCCGCCCGCAGCCGGCCGACGAGGACGGCCCAGCGGGCGTCGTCCGTGGAATGCGCGTCCGTGTCACGCGGGCTGTGCATCTGCACATCATCCAGCTCACATCGCGCTGCGCGAAGTGGTACCGGTGCGAGTGCGAAACGACCAGTCTGTGCCGGTGCACCTGACCCCGCGAGAGACCGAGCGGCTGCTGCTGCACAGCGCGGCGTCGCTCGCGCGCCGCCGGCTCGACCGGGGCGCGAAGCTCGGCGCGCCGGACGCCATCGCCCTGGTCTGCGACGAGATCTGCGAGATGGCCTGGGACGACCTGCCCTACGAGGAGGTCGTCGCCCGGGCCCGCACCGTCGTCGACCCGGCCCGCCTCGTCGACGGCGTCGCCGCCGCCGTGCCGGCGCTGCAGGTCGAGGCCCTGTTCCCGCACGGAACGGTGCTCGTGCACGTCGACACCCCCTTCGGCGCCCCGCCCGCCGACGGGCCGGGGGCCGTCCGCGCGGAGGGCCCGCCCCGCGAGCTCGCACCGGGCCGGGAGCGCGGCACCGCACGCCTGCGCAACCGCGGGCACCTCGCGATCTGGGTGTCGTCGCACGTCCAGCTCGACCGGCTGAACCCGGCGCTGGAGGTCGAGCTCGCCGACGCCGGGAATTTCCGCCTCGATCTGCCGGCCGGGACGTCGCTGAAGGTGGAAGCGGGCGCAGAGCGGGAAGTCCCGGTGGTCCGGATGGGAAGGACGCACGGATGACGACCGTCGAGCGCCGCGAGTACGCCCGGCTGTACGGGCCGACGACGGGCGACCGGATCCGGTTGGCCGACACCGACCTCTGGATCGAGATCGAGGCCGACGACACCGAGCCCGGCGAGGAGCTCCTCGGCGGCTGCGGCAAGACCGCCCGGCACGGCGCGCTGGTCAGCAGCTCCGCCGACCGGGCCAGCGCCCTGGACATGATCGTCCTCGGGGTGGTGCTGGTCGACCCGCTGCTCGGCGTCCGCAAGACCAACATCGGGATCAAGGACGGGCGGGTCGTCGGCGTCGGGCGGGCGGGCAACCCGCAGGTCCAGGCCGGGGTCGAGCTGGAGGTCGACGCCCACACCGCCATGATCACGGGCGAGGGGCTGATCTGCACCCCCGGCGTCGTCGACTCGCACGTGCACCTGTCCAACGCCGACCTCGCCGGGGCCGCGCTCGCCGCCGGTGTGACCACGCTGGTCGGGATGGGCATGGGCGGGGTGTGGGACGTCGGCGCCAACCCCCGCCGCAACCTCCACACCCTGATCGAGGGCTGGGCGGACGTGCCGATCAACGCCGCGTTCCTCGCCCGCGGCAGTTCCACCAGCGCCGCGCTGCTCGAGGAGGCGGTGGCCGCCGGCGCCGGCGGGTTCAAGATCCACGAGGACTGGGGCGCCACTCCCCCGGTGATCGACACGTGCCTGGGAGTGGCGGAGGGCGCGGACCTGCCCGTCGCCCTGCACACCGACACCCTCAACGAGTCCGGCTACCTCGCCGACACCCTCGACGCCGTCGGCGGCCGTACCGTGCACGCCTACCACGTCGAGGGCGGCGGCGGGCATCCCGACCTTCTAACGATCGTCTCGAAGGACAACGTCCTCACCTCGTCGACGACGCCGACGCTGCCGCTCACCCCGTCGACCGTGGCCGAGCTGGGCCCGATGACCCTCACGGTGCACCGCGGGCACGCGCACGTGCCCAGCGACGCGAGCATCGCGGCGAGCCGCATCCGCGAGCACGCGATCTCCGCGGAGAACGCCCTGCACGACACCGGCGCGATCGCGATCGTCAACTCCGACGCCCTGGGCATGGGCCGGATCGGCGAGACCGCCCGCCGCACCTGGCAGCTCGCCCACGTGCAGGCGACGCTGGCCGGGGAGACCAGCCCCGACGTCGTCAACAACGCCCGGGTCCTGCGCTACCTGGCCAAGCTCACGCACAACCCGGCGGTCGCGCACGGGCTCGCGCACCACGTCGGCTCCGTCCGGCCCGGGCTGCTCGCCGACCTCGTGCTGTGGAACCCGGCCTGGTTCGGCGCGCAGCCCGACCTGGTGCTCAAGTCCGGCTTCGTCGCCTGGGGCGCCGCGGGCTCGGGCTCCGGCTCGACGCGGCTCACCCAGCCGCGGCGGATGCGGCCCTTCTACGGCGGGCTGGGCACCGCGCCGTCGCGGCTGGCGCACGTCTTCGTCTCCGAGCACGCCGACCGCGCGGGCCTGCCCGCCGGACGCGTCTACGCGAGCATCGCGGACAGCCGCGGCCTGAGCTGCGCGGACATGCTGCACAACACGGCGACGCCGCAGGTCGAGGTGGCCCCCGAGCCGATCCCGGTGCGCGTCGACGGCCGCGACGTGCCGCTGCACCGCTCCCCCTCCCTGCCCCTGACCCGGCTCCACCACCTGGGGTGAGCATGATCGACCTGCTGCTGCACAACGCGACGATCCACACGCTCGACGCGGACCATCCGCGCGCCCGGTCGGTCGCGATCCACCAGGGGCGGGTGTTCGCCCTCGACCCCGACGGCCTGCGCGCCCGCCGCGAGATCGACCTGCAGGGCGCCACCGTGGTCCCCGGCTTCGGCGACGCGCACAACCACATGGGCTGGTTCGGCCAGTCGCTCTCCGAGATCGCCCTCGCCGGCCTGCCGGACCTCGACGCGCTGTACGCGGCCGTCGCCGAGCGCGCGGCGACCCTGCCCGCCGACGCCTGGGTCGTCGGTTCCGGCTACGACGACACCACCCTCGGCGGGCACCCGCACCGGCGGGAGCTGGACCGGGCCGCGGGCGGCCGCAAGGTCTGGCTCAAGCACCGCTCCGGGCACGTCTGCACCGTGAACTCGCCGGTGCTCGACCTGATCGGCGACCGGCCGGTGCCCGAGGGCGGCGTGGTCGTGACCGACGAGGACGGGCCGACCGGGACCCTCGAGGAGCAGGCCCAGAACCTCGTCGGCGAGCTCGTGGTGCCCCATCCCCTGGCCGACCTCGCGACGGCGATCCGGCGGGCGGCGGCGGTGTACGCGGGCGAGGGCCTCACCCACGTCACCGAGTGCGGCGTCGGCGGCGGCTGGATCGGCCGCTCCGGGCTCGAGCTCGGCGCGTACCAGCAGGCGGGCCCGCTCGACGTCCGGGTGCAGGTCATGCCGGTCTCCGACGCCCTGCACCCGGTGCGGGGCCACGCGAGCGACCCGGACCGCTTCGGCCTGGACCTCGGGCTGCGCACCGGGTTCGGCGACGACATGCTCCGGCTCGGCCCGATGAAGATCTTCCTCGACGGGTCGCTGGTGGCCCGGACCGCGGCCATGCTGCACCCCTTCTGCGACCGGCACTCCCACGGCTACCTGCAGGACGATCCGGAGCTGCTGCGCCGGCGGGTGGTCGACGCGCACGTGTCCGGCTGGACCGTGGCGGCGCACGCCATCGGCGACCGGGCCGTGGACCTCGCCCTCGACACCTTCGCCGAGGCGCAGAAGGAGCGCCCGCGGCCGGAGGTGCGGCACCGGATCGAGCACGCCGCCGTGACGACCGAGGCGCAGATCGCGCGGATGGCCGACCTCGGCGTCACGCCGGTGCCGCAGGCGCGGTTCCTGTACGAGATCGGCGACACGATGGCCGCCGCCGTCGGACCGGACCGCGCGGACTCGCTCTACCGGGTCGGCGGGTTCCACCGCGCCGGCCTGCGCGTCCCGGGCAGCTCCGACCGGCCCGTCGCGCTCGGCGCCCCGCTGCTCGGCATGCAGTCGATGGTCGAGCGGCGCACCCGGGACGGCGCGGTGCTCGGCCCCGACGAGCGCGTCACGGCCGCCGCGGCCCTGCGTGCCTACACCCTCGACGCCGCGTGGATCGCCGGCGACGAGCGCATCCGCGGCTCCCTCACCCCCGGCAAGCACGCCGACCTCGTCGTCCTCGGCGACGACGTGCTGACCGTCCCCGCCGACCGGATCGGCGCGACCGAGGTGGTCGCGACGCTCCTCGGCGGACGTCCCACCCACGGCTCCACCACGCTCGGTCTCGACACCCAGGAGATGTCATGAGCACACCGGCGCACACCGCGGTCGTCAGCGACCGCGAGGCGCGGAAGGTCGCCTTCGGCGCCTTCGTCGGCACCGCCCTCGAGTGGTACGACTTCTTCCTCTTCGGCACGGCGGCCTCGCTGGTGTTCAACCGGCTGTTCTTCACCGGGTCACCGGCGGCGGCCACGCTCGCGGCGTTCGCGACCTTCGCCGTCGGGTTCGCTGCCCGGCCGTTGGGCGCGATCCTGTTCGGCCACCTCGGCGACCGGATCGGCCGGCGGACCTGCCTGATCGTCACCGTCACGATGATCGGCATCGTCACCGGGCTGATCGGTGTGCTGCCGACCGCCTTGTCGATCGGCGTCCTCGCCCCGATCGCCCTCACCGTGCTGCGGCTGCTGCAGGGCATCGCGGTCGGCGGCGAGTGGGGCGGCGCGGTCACCCTCGCCGTGGAGCACGCCCCGAAGGACAAGCGCGGCCGCTACGCCGCGATGCCGCAGATCGGCTCGCCCATCGGCACGCTGCTGTCCTCGGGGGCGTTCCTCGCGGTGTCCGCGCTGCCGAAGGAGAGCTTCGACTCCTGGGGCTGGCGGATCCCGTTCCTCATCGCCTTCCCGCTGCTCGCCGTGGCGCTGTACCTGCGCCGCCGGGTCGAGGAGTCGCCGCTGTTCGAGCAGCTGCTGGCCGAGGACGAGCGGGCGAGCTCGCCGGTGAAGGACGTCCTGCTGCGCTCCTTCCCGCAGCTGATGGTGGGCGGCGGCTCGGCGTTCCTCGGCGTCGGCGGGTTCTACCTGGCCACCACGTTCGTGATCAGCTACGGCACGGCCACGCTCAAGCTGCCGCAGGCGCTGATGCTGGGCGCCACGCTCGTCGCGGCCGCCGTCGAGATCCTCGTGCTGATCACCGGCGGCCGGCTCGCGGAGCGGTACGGGGCGGCCCGGGTCACCGTCGCGGGCGGTGTCATCTCCGCGGTCGCCGCGTTCCCGATGTTCTGGTTGATCGACTCGAAGGCCGCCGCACTGGTGATCATCGGCGTGACCCTGGGCGTCGCCTGCCTGTCGATCCCCTACGCCGTCTCCGGTGCGCTGCTCACCGAGCTGTTCCCGGCCCGGCTGCGCTACTCCGGCGTGGCCCTGTCGGCCAACGTCGCCGGCGTGGTCAGCGGGTTCGTGCCGCTCGTCGCCTCGGCCTTCCTCGCCGGGGCCGGCGGAGCGTCGTGGACCGCGGCGCTGCTCCTGATCGTGATCGCCCTGATCACCGCGATCTCGGGCATGCTCGCCCCCAGGGTCGCCCTGGGGCGGGACGACGAGGTGCAGGAGGTCGGCATCCGTGGGTGAGCAGTCGGCAGGGGCCGGCCGGACCGGCGCGGAGCGGACCGCGGGCGCGCTGCTCGTCGCGCAGCTGGAGGCGCTCGGGGTGCCGCGCGTGTACGGCGTCCCCGGCGAGAGCTACCTCGAGGTGCTCGACGCGCTGCACGACTCCCCGATCGACATGGTCGTGTGCCGGCAGGAAGGCGGCGCCGGGTTCATGGCCCTGGCCGAGGCCCGGCTGACCGGCCGGCCCGGCGTGGTCGCCGTGACCCGCGGCCCGGGCGCGGCCAACGCGGCCATCGCGGTACACACCGCCTGGCAGGACGCCACACCGATGATCCTGCTCGTCGGCCTGGTCCCGGTCGCCGACCGGGACCGGGAGTCCTTCCAGGAGTTCTCCCTCGGCGGCTGGTTCGGCACCACGGCGAAGCGGGTGATCACCCTCGACCGGCCGGAGCGCGCGGCCGAGCAGGTGGCCGAGGCCTTCGCGGTGGCGACGGCGGGCCGGCCGGGCCCCGTGGTGATCGGCCTGCCCGAGGACGTCCTCACGGCCAAGACCTCCGCACCCGTCGTCCCGGCGCGGGCCTTCTCCGGCGGTGCCGTCTCCGCACCCCAGGCCGAGGAGCTCGAGGTGCTGCTCGGCCGGGCGGAGCGGCCGCTCGTGATCGTCGGCGGGACCGGCTGGACGGCCGACGCGGCGGCGGCCGTGACCGCGTGGTGCGAGCGGCGGCGCTTCCCGGTCGTCGCCGACTGGCGGTGCCAGGACATGGTCGACCACGACAGCCCCGCCTACGCCGGCTGGTTCGGCTACGGCTCCGACCCCGGCCTGCTCGACGCCCTCGACCGCGCCGACCTGCTGCTCTTCGTCGGCGGGCAGTACGGCGACGTGCTCTCCGGCGGCTACACCCGCGGGAACCCGGACGCACCGACGGTCGTCGTCTCCGCCGACCCCGACCTGCGGGCGCACCAGCGCCGCGTCGACCTGCACCTGCTGGCGACCCCGGCCGCCTTCGCCGGCGCGCTCCCCGAGGGACCCGCCGCGGAGCCGGGGTGGTGGGAGGGGCTGCGCGCCGCCCGCGAGAAGTTCGCGACGCCCGGCGCGCCGGTGCGCAGCGAGTACGTCGACCTCGACGTGGCCACCGCCGCGCTGGCGGAGCGGATGACGCCGGACGCGATCGTCGCCCACGGCGCGGGCCAGCACGCGATCTGGGCGCAGCGGTTCCTGCCGCGGCACTCGTTCCCCTCGCTGCTCGCACCGCGCAACGGGGCGATGGGCTACGGGCTGCCCGCCGCCGTCGCCGCCTCGCTCGTCCACCCCGGGCGACAGGTCGTCTGCGTGGCCGGGGACGGCTGCTTCCTCATGAACGGCCAGGAGCTCGCCACCGCCGCGGCCTACGGCGCCACGCCGCTCGTGGTGATCGCGGACAACTCGGGCTACGGCACGATCCGCCAGCACCAGCAGCGCCACCACCCGGGCCGGCCCAGCGGCACGGCGCTGGTCAACCCGGACTTCGGCGCGCTGGCGCGCTCCTTCGGCCTGCACGGCGAGCGGCTCTCCCGCACCGACGACGTCCCGGCCGCGCTCGACCGTGCCCTCGCCGCCGTCGCGGGGGGCCGGGCCGCGATGCTGCACCTCGACGTGGACCCGGAGATCCTCCAGCCGCGCGGGGTGTGAGGTGCCGGCGTCGGTGGGGTCAGGGCAGGTCGGGTGCGGTCAACACACCCCAACCGAGGATCCAGGCGGTGCGGTCGAGCCGGCGCTCCATCCGGTCGAAGGCCTTCCGGTAGGCCGGGCCGCCGTCCGCCTGCTTCTCGTCGTGGTGCTCCCAGACCTCCTCGGCCGCCTCCCAGGCGAGCGCCCGGGTGACCCGGACGAGGAGGTCCGACGCGGCGTTGCCGAACCGGTCGACCGCGCTGCCGTCCGGCGCGACCTCGGCCAGGAAGGCGTCGAAGTCCTCGCGGAGCTGGTCCATCTCCTCGGCGAAGATCTCGTTGACC
Organism: Pseudonocardia halophobica; assembly: GCF_027922425.1. Classification (GTDB taxonomy): domain Bacteria; phylum Actinomycetota; class Actinomycetes; order Mycobacteriales; family Pseudonocardiaceae; genus Pseudonocardia; species Pseudonocardia halophobica. The sequence goes on from NZ_BSFQ01000010.1 coordinate 155,166, forward strand.
TGGTCGTAGTCCGAGCGCCGGTCGGGGGTCGGCGGGAAGGTCTTCCATGTCTCGAGCAGCGCGAAGGCCAGGTCGAAGTTCACGTGGGCGTTCACGCCCGCCGCGGCGAAGTTGACGTGCCCGATGCCGGCCTTGCGCCGGCGCTCGAACAGCACGTCCCAGCTCTTCGGGGTGTCCCCGCGGCCGGCCTCGTACGCCCTGATCGCGGCGATGTACCGGCGTGCGAACTCGAGGTCGAGCAGGGTCAGGAAGTCCGGGTCCTTGAACTCCCGCTTCGGTTTGCGGCCCTCCACGGTGTCCAGCACGTTCTGCGTGATGATCGTGTAGAGCCGCGAGAAGCAGGAGATGCCGTCGACCTCCGGACGCATGATGTCCTCGGCCGACGCATCCCGGATCGCGCCGAGCACCTTCACCACGTCCGCGATCGTCGCGACGTCGCTGCAGCAGTCCGCCAGGTTCCGTGCCACCGTCCGTGCTCCCCTCGTCACCCGCCCCGCACGAGGAGAGCACGGACGGCGGTCCCGCGATACCGACCGACGGCCCGGACCTTCGGCTCTGGAGTAGCAGTGGGCGGCTCAGTGGCGGGCGGCTCAGTGGTGGGCGGCTCAGTGGTGGGCGGCTCAGTGGTGGGCGGCGCGCTCCAGGGTCGTCTGCAGCGCGGCGAGCAGCTCACGGGCGGTGTCGAGGCTGAGCTCGACCGCCACCCGCGCCCCCGGCCCCTGCTCCGGGTTGAGGAAGTCGATGTTGACCGTGTGCTCGTCCGGGGCGTGGACGGGGTGGTCGTAGTAGACCGTCGCGGTGCGCAGCGGGAACCAGCCCGCCGGCCCCTTCCCGCTGCTGCGGGCGACCTCGATCTTCTCCGTGGAGTAGGTGCACACGGGTCAGCCCGCCAGGTGGGTCGCGAAGAAGGCCTCGACGTGCCGCCAGCCGTCGACCGCCGCCTCCGGCCGGTAGCTGGGCCGGTCGACGGAGAAGAACGCGTGCCCGGCGCCGTCGTAGCGGTGGAACTCGTAGGTCTTGCCGTGCTCCTGCAGCAGCTTCTCCAGCTCGTCGACCTGCTCCGGGGTCGGGTAGGAGTCGTCGTTGCCGAACAGGCCCAGGATCGGCGCCCGGACCTCGGCGACCCGGTCCGCGAGCGGCTGCACCTGCAGCGGGAAGCCCTCCGGCGGCGTCCCGACGACGAACGCGCCGTAGCAGTCCACGGCCGCCTGGACGTCGACCTCGATGCTGCTCAGGAAGGCCTGGCGGCCGCCGGAGCAGTAGCCGATCGTGCCGACCCTGCCGTTCGACGTCGGCAGGTCGCGCAGCCAGCGGGCGGCGGCCTTCGCGTCGCCCACGAACCGCTCGTCCGGCACACCGCCCTGCGCGCGGGCGGTCGCGGCGGCGTCGTCCGGGGCCGCGCCCGGCGCCTCGCGGCTGTAGAGGTTGACGCAGATCGCGTCGTGGCCGAGCACCGCGAACCGGCGCACGACCTCCTTCGACTCCCGGTCGTAGCCGGGCATGTGGTGGATGACGACCACCCCGCCGCGGGGGCCGGGGGCCATCGGCCGGGCGGTGTAGGCCTCGACCAGGTCGTCGCCGTGGCCGCGGATGCCCACGGTCTCGGCCAGCACGGCGTCGTACGCCACTTCGCGCCTCCTCGAAGATCTCGTGTCCCCGCCCTGCTTACTCTCCCGGGGGCGGCTCCGGCGAGCCTGCTGCCGCGCAGCCCGCACCGACCCGGTGGACGAACCGCCCGAACCGATCCGAAGGAGACGCCGTGACCGGCACCGAGACCCTCTGGCACCCGTTCGCCGCCATGCACGCGGTGCGGCGGTCGCAGGTGACGATCACCCGCGCCGAGGACGTCTGGCTCTGGGACAGCGCCGGCACCCGCTACCTCGACGCGACCGCCAGCCTCTGGTACGCCAACGCCGGCCACGGGCGGCGCGAGATCGTCGACGCCGTGACCGCGCAGCTGCGCGAGCTCGACGCCTACCACCTGTTCACCGACTTCGCGAACGAGCCGGCGCTGCGGCTCGCCGACGAGATCGCGGCCCGCGCGCCCGTCGACGACGGCCGGGTCTTCTTCACCAGCGGCGGCGGCGACTCGATCGACACGGCCGCGAAGATGGCGCGCGCGTACTTCGCGCTCACCGGGCAGCCCGACCGCACGATCCTGCTGCACCGTGAGCACAGCTACCACGGCACGCACGGGCTCGGGACCTCGCTCGCCGGCATCCCGGGGAACCGGGTGGCGCCGCCGTTCGTGCCGGACGTCGTGCAGACGGCCTGGAACGACGCCGAGATGCTCGAGGAGACCATCCGCGAGATCGGCGCCGAGCGGGTCGCCGCCTTCTTCTGCGAGCCCGTGATCGGCGCGGGCGGGGTGCTCCCGCCGCCCCCGGGCTACATCGAGGCCGCGGCGGAGGTGTGCGCACGACACGGCGTGCTGTTCGTCGCCGACGCCGTGATCTGCGGCTTCGGGCGGCTCGGCGACTGGTTCGGCGTCGAGCGCTTCGGGGTGCGGCCCGACCTCGTCGTCTTCGCCAAGGGGGTGACGTCCGGGGTGCAGCCGCTCGGCGGCGTCGTCGCGTCGGGGCGGGTGGCCTCCCCGTTCTGGGACGAGCCGGGCCGCGTGTTCCGGCACGGCCAGACCTACTCCGGGCACCCCGCCGCCTGCGCCGCCGGGCTCGCGACGATCCAGGTCTACGAGCGCGACGGCCTGTTCGACCGGGCCGTCGCCCTGGAGGGCCCGCTGGCCGAGCGCCTCGCCGGCCTGGCCGACCACCCGCTCGTCGACCATGCCCGGGGCGGCACGGGCTTCCTCGGCGCGCTCGAGCTCGACCCGGAGCGGGTGGCCGCGACGCCCGGCCTGTCCGGCGCCGTCGCGAACGCCGTGCGCGACCACGGCGTGCTGGTCCGGCCGATGATCTCCTCGCTCGGCTTCTCGCCGCCGCTCACCGCCACCGAGGAGCACCTGGACCTGCTGGCCGACGCCGTCCGGAAGGGACTCGACGGCGTGCTCTGACGGGTCGTGCGACGCCCCTGGAGTGTGGCATGCCACACCCCTAGGGTCGGTCCGGGAACGTCGAGGAGGACGGCAGATGAGCGCAGCGCTGGAACGGTTCCGCATGCTGATCGGCGGCAAGCCCGCCGACGCCGCGTCGGGGCGCACCTTCGAGTCGCAGAACCCCTACACGGGCGAACCGTGGGCGGAGATCCCCGACGCAGGCACCGAGGACGTCGACGCCGCGGTCGCCGCGGCCCGGGCCGCGCTCGACGGCGAGTGGGGCCGGACCACGGGGTTCACCCGGGCCGCGCTGCTGCGCCGGCTCGGCGACCTCGTCGGCGAGAACGCGGAGCGGCTCGCCCGGCTCGAGGTCAACGACTCGGGGAAGCTGTACCGGGAGATGATCGGCCAGCTCAACGGCCTGGGCTCCTGGTACCACTACTACGCCGGGCTCGCGGACAAGATCGAGGGCCGGCAGATCCCCTCGCCCAACCCGAACTACCTGGTCTACACGCGGCGCGAGCCGGTCGGGGTGGTCGCCGCGATCACGCCCTGGAACTCGCCACTGCTGCTCATGACGTGGAAGCTCGCCCCGGCCCTCGCGGCGGGCTGCACGATCGTGGTCAAGCCGTCCGAGCACGCGCCCGCGTCGACCCTCGGGTTCGCCGAGCTGATCGAGCAGGCCGGGTTCCCGCCCGGCGTCGTCAACGTGGTGACCGGGCTGAGCCGGGAGGTCGGGGCGCACCTGGCCGGGCACCCGGGCGTCGACAAGGTGGCCTTCACCGGCTCGACCGCGACCGGGCGCGCGGTCGCGCACGCCGCGGCGGAGAACCTCAACAAGGTCACCCTGGAGCTCGGCGGGAAGTCGCCGCAGATCGTGTTCCCCGACGCCGACCTGCAGGCCGCGGCGAACGGGCTGATCGCGGGCGTGTTCGCGGCGACCGGGCAGACCTGCATGGCCGGGTCGCGGCTGATCGTCCACGAGTCGGTGCACGACGAGCTGGTCCGGCTCGTGGCCGAGCGGGCGGCCACGATCAAGCTCGGCGACCCGAACGACCCGGACACCGAGATGGGCCCGGTCGCCAACGCCCCGCAGTACGAGAAGGTCCTGGGCTACCTGCGGACGGCGCAGGACGAGGGCGCGACGGTCGCGTACGGCGGGGCGGCCGAGGACGGGCTCGGCGGGTACTTCGTGAAGCCGACCGTGCTCACCGGCGTCGGCCCCGCGTCGACGGTGGTGCGCGAGGAGGTCTTCGGCCCGGTCCTGTCCGCCTACACCTTCACGGACGAGGACGAGGCGGTGAAGCTGGCCAACGACACGCCCTACGGCCTGGCCGGCGCGGTCTGGACCAAGGACGTGCACCGGGCGCACCGGGTGGCCGCGCGGATCCGGGCGGGCTCGGTGTGGATCAACGCCTACCGCGTCGTGGCGCCCAGCGTGCCCTTCGGCGGCTTCGGCGCCTCCGGGCTGGGCCGGGAGAACGGCGTCGCCGCGGTCGACGAGTACCTGGAGAACAAGTCGGTCTGGGTGGAGCTCACCGGCGGCACCCGGGACCCCTTCACCCTCGGCTGATCTCGTGGTGAACGGCGCTCTCGCTCACACCTGGTGAGCGAGAGCGCCGCTCGCGCAGGAAGGGGCGGGGGTGAGTGAGCGGCGCGTTCGTTCAGTGAATGTGAGCGGACGCGCCGTTCGTGCGATCGGGGGCGGTTTCTGTCGGGGGCGCATGCGAACATCTGTTCGTGTCGCGGATCGAGAGTCGCGCCGAGGCGAGCATCCTGCACGCCGACCTCGACTCCTTCTACGCGTCGGTCGAGCAGCGGGACGCGCCGCGGCTGCGCGGGCGGCCGGTGATCGTCGGCGGCGGGGTGGTGCTCGCCGCCAGCTACGAGGCCAAGGCCTTCGGCGTACGCAGCGCGATGGGCGGCCGGCAGGCCCGGGCGCTCTGCCCGCACGCGATCGTGGTGCCGCCGCGGTTCTCGGCCTACAGCGAGGCCAGCAAGGCGGTCTTCGCGATCTTCAAGGACACCACGCCGGTGGTCGAGGGACTGTCGATCGACGAGGCGTTCCTCGACGTCGGGGGCCTGTGGCGGATCGCGGGCGCGCCGGTGGCGATCGCCGAGCGGCTGCGGGCTCGGGTGCTGGCCGAGGCGGGCCTGCCGATCACCGTCGGCGTGGCCTGCACGAAGTTCCTGGCGAAGGTGGCCAGCGGGGTCGCGAAGCCGGACGGGCTGCTGGAGGTCCCGCCCGGCGGCGAGCTGGACTTCCTGCACCCGCTGCCCGTCGAGCGGCTGTGGGGCGTCGGCAAAGTCACCGCGGCGAAGCTGCACGCGCTGGGCATCCGCACCGTCGGCGAGGTGGCTGACCTGGGCGAACCGGCGCTGGTCTCGCTGCTCGGCCGGGCGACCGGGCGGCACCTGCACGCGCTGGCCCACAACCACGACCCGCGCGTGGTCGAGACCGGCCGGCGCCGCCGGTCCATCGGCTCCCAGCGGGCGCTCGGCCGTCGCTTCCGCTCGCCGGAGGAGATGGACACGATCCTGGCCGGGATCGTCGACCGGCTCGGCAAGCGGCTGCGCGGGGCGGACCGCACCTGCCGCACGGTCGTCCTGCGGCTGCGCTTCGGCGACTACACCCGGGCGACCCGCTCGCACACGCTCGCCCGGGCCACGGACCACACCCCGACCCTGCTCGAGGCCGCGCGGCGGCTGCTCCGCGAGTCGTTGAGCATGGTCCTCGACCGCGGGCTCACGCTCATCGGGATCTCGCTCACGAACCTCGACACGGACGACGCGATGCAGCTCGCCCTGCCCTTCGACCGCACGAGCGGGCCGGAGCTGGACCGGACGCTGGACTCGCTGCGGACCCGGTTCGGGTCGGAGTCCGTCACGCGGGCGGCGCGACTGGGCCGTGACCAGGGGCTGGAGGTGCCGATCCTGCCGGACGGCTGACCGGTCCCCGGAGCCGGATCTGCCGGTATCGGCGAGGGGGCTCCCCAGTCCCCGCCGATACCGGCACCCGCTTCAACGAGCGGGGGCGCCGGGAGTTGCCCGTCGGGTTCGTTGCAGGCGCGTGAACGCTCCGGGAACCGGGATGACGTGCCGGAGATCAGGACGAGTCGACGCCGGGTGCCCGGGATCGACAACTCTGCTCAGCCGGTCCGGTCCGCCGGTCCCGCCGTGCGGCCCGACCACTCCGGCTCGACCTCGGCCCACCGGCGGGTCCACTCGGCGTCGTTGCGACGGGCGGTCCAGCGCTGCACGAGCCGCCAGGCGGCCAGGAGCAGCAGCACGCCGGCGACGGCGACCCAGCCGGCGGCCACCACGCCGACCAGCAGGCCGGCGCGGGGCGAGGTCGGCGCGGGCGCGGGCATGCCGGCGCGGTCCACCCACACCGGAACGGCCGAGCCGGCCTTGGCGCTCATCGGGATCGTGACCTCGCCGGCGCGCGCGGTGCCGTCGGGCGCGGTCCAGGTGGCCGTGGCGCGGCGGGTGCCCGGGCCCACGCCCTCCGTCGACCCGGCGAGGTCCACGGGCTCGACGACCGCCACGACCACCCGGCTGCGGTCCGCCGCCTCCTGGTACGCCCGCGCGGACACGGCGCCGTGCGCGGCGGTGCCGACCAGCCCGGCGAGCACCATCGCGACGACCCCGAGACCGCACAGCAGGACGGCCACGACGTCCTCGATCCGGTCCGTCCGCCTGCGCGGCAGCCCGCGGCGTCGCCTCTCCACGGCCGGGATCTCGTCCGGGCCCACCCTCCCCGTTACGCAGGGTCCCTGGCTGTCACAGCCCGAGGGTGGCGAGACGCTCCTCGTAGCGGGCGCGGACGTCCTCCGGGTCGCCGCCCGCGTCGAGCTCCTCGGCGTAGATGGCGGCGGTGTCGGTGCCGGTCTCGGCGACCCGCGCGAACCACTTCTCGGACTCGGCGCGCCAGTACCCGACGACCCCGTAGGAGCCGGCCGGCAGTCCGAGCTCGCGGCGCAGGTAGCGGCGGACGGCCCGGGTCGCCGAGGCCTCCCCCGCGACGTAGACGTAGCCGGGACCGGGCGGCAGCTGGGCGCCGCGCACCAGCTCGTCCAGCCGGCTGGGCGTGCGCCCCAGCCCGGCGGTGTGCATCCAGCGCACCTGGGCACCGGGCAGCTCCTGGGCGTCCTCGCGGTCGGGCACCTCGACGAGCACGGTGGTCGGGAGCCGGTCCGCCGACTCCTCGACGATCCGGCCGATGGCGGGTAGCGCCGTGACGTCGCCGAGCAGCAGCTGCCAACGCGCCCCCTCGGGCCGGCGGAACCAGCTGTTGCGGTGGGTGATCCCCAGCTCGTCGCCGACGCGCGCCCGCGCGGCCCACTCGCCACCGACCCCGCCGGGGTGCAGCACGATGTCGACGGTCAGCCGGGCCGGCTCCCACCGGCGCACGGTGTACCAGCGGCCGACCTCGGCACCGGGGAACCGCAGGACCAGGGCCTCGTCCGGCACCCCGAGCGAGTCGAGGCCGGGCAGCCCCGGCCCGCCCAGGCCCACGCGGACAAGCGTCGGGGACAGCCGCTCGACGGTCTCCGTCACGACGGTGACGGGACCGTTCTCCAGCTCGGTGGCCATGTCGTGCGGACCTCCACGGACGACGTTCGGGGAACGGAGGTGAGGCTAACCAATCCGGACCCCGCCGTCGATCAACCGGCCCAGATCGGACCGCCCGCCGCACCTCGAGGCCGCGCCCGACGCGGCGCTCGACACACTGCGGCGTTCGACGAGGGGACTGCCGTAAGGCGCCTGCATCAACTAGCCTCCAGGCAACGACCGACGCAGGCGTCGGCGAAGCGAGTCGCGGAGGTGCGGGCACGATGGCGTGGGACTTCTCCACCGAGCCGGAGTTCGAGAAGAAGCTGGAGTGGATGCAGGAGTTCGTCCGGGAGGAGATCATCCCGCTCGAGACCCTGGACATCGACCGCGAGACCTACGCCCGCATCACCGCTCCGATGAAGGAGAAGGTCAAGGAGCAGGGCCTGTGGGCGGCGCACCTGCCGCCGGAGCTCGGTGGCGGCGGGTTCGGGCAGGTCAAGCTGGGTCTGATGCACGAGATCCTGGGCCAGTGCAAGTTCGCACCGGGCATCTTCGGCAACCAGGCGCCGGACTCGGGCAACGCCGAGCTGCTCGCCATCGGCGGGTCGCCGCAGCAGAAGGAGCAGTGGATGCACCCGCTGCTGCGCGGTGAGCTGCGCTCCTGCTTCTCGATGACGGAGCCGGGCGCCGGGGCCGACCCCACCCTCCTCACCACGCGCGCGGTGCTCGAGGGCGACGAGTACGTGATCAACGGCCACAAGTGGTTCTCGTCGAACGCCTCGGCCGCCGACTTCCTCATCGTGATGGCGGTCACGGACCCGGACGTCTCGCCCTACCAGGGCTCGTCGATGATCATCGTGCCGACGGACACGCCCGGCGTGAACATCCTCCGGGACATCCCCGTCATGGACCACTCGACGGTGCACCCGCGCCTCGAGGGCGGCCACGCGGAGATCATCTACGACAACGTGCGGGTGCCGAAGGAGAACCTCGTCGGCAACCCCGGCGACGGCTTCAAGCTGGCCCAGCAGCGCCTCGGCCCGGGCCGTATCCACCACGCGATGCGCTGGCTCGGCCAGTCGAAGCGCGCGTTCGACATGCTGTGCGAGCGTGCGGTGTCGCGCTACGCGCACGGCTCGGTGCTCGCCGACAAGCAGATGATCCAGGACTGGGTCGCGACCTCGGCGGCGGAGATGCAGGCCGCGCGGCTGCTGACCCTGCAGGCGGCGTGGAAGATGGACCAGGTCGGCGCGTCGAACGCCCGGAACGAGATCGCGATCATCAAGTTCTGGGGCGCGAAGGTGCTCCACGACGTGATCGACCGCGCCATCCAGATCCACGGCTCGCTCGGGTTCTCCGGCGACCTGCCGCTGGAGCAGATGTACCGGGCCGCGCGCGCCGCCCGCATCTACGACGGCCCGGACGAGGTGCACAAGGCCACCGTCGCCAAGCGGATCCTGCGCGGCTACGAGGCCCACGACGTGCCGTCCGAGCACGTGCCCACGCGCACCGAGGCCGCCCGCAAGAAGTTCGCCGAGTACCTCGAGCTCGCCACGGCGAACAACTGAGCCCGCTCCGGCCGGGATCCGACGGGGGGATCCCGGCCGGCGCAACTCAGCCCGCCCAGTCCGCGATCTCGGCGCGCCAGCGCCGCTTGTCCTCCTCCGGCGCGAAGGTGGCGTCGACGGAGTTGCGGGCGAGCTGGGCGAGCCGCGCCCGGTCGAGGCCGAGGTCGCGGGCGACGGCCCGGTAGTTCTCGTCGACGTACCCGCCGAAGTAGGCCGGGTCGTCGCTGTTCACGGTCGCGACGAGCCCCTCGTCGAGCATCCGCCGAAGCGGGTGGTCGGGCAGCGCGTCGACGGCCCGCAGGGCCACGTTGGACAGCGGGCACACCGTCAGCGGGATCCGCTCCTCGCGCAGCCGCGCCACCAGCTCCGGGTCCTCCATGGCACGGATGCCGTGGTCGACCCGCTCGACACGGAGCAGGTCGAGGGCCTCGCGGACGTACTCCGGGCCGCCCTCCTCCCCCGCGTGCGCCACCCGGTGCAGGCCCTCGGAGGCGGCCATCGCGTAGACGCGGGTGAAGAGCGACGGCGGGTACCCGACCTCCGCCGAGTCGAGCCCGACGCCGATGAAGTGCTCGCGGAAGGGCAGCGCCGCCCGCAGGATCTCCTCCGCCGCCTCCGGGCCGAGGTCGCGTAGGAAGCAGAGGATCATCGCCGCGGACACCCCGTGCGTCTCCTCGGCCGCGGAGAAGGCGCTGCTCAGGCCACGGATCACCGCCTCGAGCGGCACCCCGCGGTCGACGTGCGTCTGCGGGTCGACGAACACCTCGGCCCGCCGCACCCCCGCAGCCCGCGCACGATCGAGGTAGCCCGTCGCCAGGTCGTGGAAGTCCTCCTCGGTGCGGAGCACGGCGAGGTTCGCGTAGTACACGTCGAGGAAGGACTGCAGGTCGGCGAAGTGCTCGTACCGCTCCCGCAGCACGTCGGTGTCGCGGGAGGGCAGCGGGAGGCCGTCCCGGTCGGCGAGCCGGACCAGCAGCTCGGCCTCGATCGTGCCCTCGACGTGGAGGTGCAGCTCGGCCGTGGGCGGGGTGGGAGCGCTCATCCTGCGAGCCTTCCCCCGGCGCCCGGGGTCAGTCCTCGGCCACGAACCGGAACGCGTCGCCGTCGCGCACCACGTGCCCCGCGCTGCTGCCGGCGAAGTGCGTGCCGAGCACCAGCGCCTCGGCGGACGCCGCCTCCTCCAGCAGCGCCCGCCGGGTCGCCCGCGCGAGGTCCGGGTCGCCGTCGCCCGTCGCCGTCCAGTCGGGGTGCCGGCACTGGATCGGGTGGTGCAGGACGTCGCCGGTGATCACGCACCGGTCGCCGATCCAGACGCTGAGGTGGCCCGGCGTGTGTCCCGGCGTCGCCCGCAGCCGGACCGGACCGACGAGCGGGAGGTCGCCCTCGACCGGATCGACGAGCCCCGCGTCGAGCACCGGCCGGACGGAGTCGGCGAACGCCGGGGCGTGCAGCGGGTCGTCGGAGCGTCCCCACGCGTCGACGTCGGCCGCCCCGAGCAGGTACCGGGCGCGGGGGAAGGTGGGCACCCACTCACCGTCGACGAGGCGGGTGTTCCAGCCGGTGTGGTCGAGGTGCAGGTGCGTGCAGACGACCGCGTCGACGGTGTCGGGCGCGAAGCCCTCCACCACGAGATCGGCCAGGTACGGGCCGGTGCGGTGGTCGAACTCGGGGATCAGCGGGCGGACCTTCCCGTTCCCGCAGCAGGTGTCGACGATGATGCGCCGGCCGTCCGCCTCGAGCAGGTAGGAGTGCAGGCTCATCCGGTACCGGCCGTGGGCGTCGACGAAGTCGAGCGCGAGGTCCGGCTCCGCGGCCACGTCGGCCGGCGTGGCCTCGGCGAAGAAGTCGACCGGGAAGGGCATCACGTGCTCCACCACCCGGCTGATCCGCACACCGTCGACGGTCCACGACATCGCGCCCACCCCTCTCTAGAACCGGCGGTTCGCCAGGACGGGGATGGCCTTGCGGGCCGCGTCGACCTCGTCCAGGTCGACGTCGGCCACGAGCAGCCCGGGCTCCTCCCCCAGCTGCGCGACCACCGCGCCGTACGGGCTCGCCACCAGGCTCGCACCGATCCCCGTCGGGGCCTTGCCGCGCTCCCGGCCGACGGTCTCGGGGTCGGCCTGGTCGCAGGCGGCCACGAAGGCCGTCGAGTCCAGGGCCCGGGCGCGCACCAGCAGGTCCCACTGCTCCCGCTTGCCCGGCCCCGCACCCCACGACGCCGGCGCCAGGACCAGCTGCGCCCCGCGGTCGCCCAGCTCCTGGTACAGGCCCGGGAAGCGCAGGTCGTAGCAGGTGGTGAGGCCGAGCGTGCGGCCGTCGACCTGGATGGTGCGCAGCCCCGTGCCCGGGGCGACGGTGTCCGACTCGGCGAACCCGAAGGCGTCGAACAGGTGGATCTTCTCGTAGGACGCCTCGACCCCGCCGCCGGTGACCAGCAGCGTGTTGTGCACGCGTCCGTCCTCGGCCGGGGTGAACATGCCGGCGACCACGGTGACCCCGGCCTCCTCGGCGATCGCCCGCACCCGGTCCGCCCACGGGCCGTCGAGCGGCTCGGCGACGGGACCGAGCTTCACGCCGAAGCAGCACATCGTGGCCTCGGGGAACACGACGGTGCGCGCACCGGCCGCGGCGGCCGCGCGGGCGCCGTCCGCGACGAGCCCGAGGTTCTCCTCCGGCGACGGGGTCGAGACGATCTGGGCCAGGGCGATCCGCATGACCTCAGGCTGGCATCCCGAGCATGCGGCCCGCCAACCCTGCGTACAGCAGGCCCAGCGCGTCGGGCGTCCACGGCCCGCCCGGGACGAACCACCGGGCGACGTCGATGCCGAGGGAGAGCACCGCGGCAGTGGCCCCGCGGACGTCGGGAACGGTGAACGCGCCCGCCGCGACGCCGCGGTCGATCAGCCCGCGGACGACCCGCTCGGTGTCCCGGCGCAGCTCCGCGACCACCTCGGCGTGCGCGGCGGTGAGCGCGCCCTGCTCGTACTGCACCACGCGGGCGGTGGTGCGCTGCTCGGCGTGCCAGCGGGTGAAGGAGTAGACCAGCACCCGCATCGCCGCCGCCGGGTCGGGTTCCACGGCGGCCGCCCGGACGAGCTCCAGGGCGATCGTGTGGCCGCGCCGGCTGAGCGCGAAGAGCAGCTCCTCCTTCGAGGCGAAGTGCACGTACAGCGCGGCCGTGCTCAGCCCGGAGCCCTGCGCGATGTGCTTGAGCGAGGTGCCGTGGAAGCCGCGCTCGGCGAAGGACTCCAGGGCGGCCCCGACGATCGCCCGCTGCGTCGCCGTCGGCCACTCCGCCCAGAGGTCGAGGCCGGCGAGGATCCGCTCGCCCGCCCTCGTGCTCTCCGCCGTGACCCGCCCCATGGCCCGCTCCCCTTGACGCCGCCGCCCGTCGCGCCCACCCTACTTACTGATCGATCAGTAACCACTCGGGAGCGACGATGCCACGGGGCGACCGCGACCTCATCCTGTCCCGCCACGACGTGCGGTTCCTGCTGCACGACTGGCTGCACGTGGACGAGCTGACCAAGCGTGAACGGTTCGCCGAGCACTCGCGCGAGACGGTCGACGCGGTCCTGGAGCTGGCCGCCGACCTCGCCGCGGAGCAGTTCGCGCCGCACAACAAGCGCAACGACGCCGAGGAACCCGAGTTCGTCAGTACCGACGGAGTCGGGCGGGTCCGCCTGCACGAGGAGGTCGCGCCCGCCCTGCGCGCCGCCGCCGAGGCCGGCCTGCTGTCCGCGACGATGGACGCCGAGGTGGGCGGGCTGCAGCTGCCCCACGTCGTCGGCACGGCGGTGCAGGCCTGGTTCCACGCCGCCAACATCGGCACCTGGGCCTACGCCATGCTCACCGTGGCCAACGCCAACCTCCTGCAGGCGCACGGCACGCCGGAGCAGATCGCGACCTGGGTGCCGCCGATGCTCGAGGGCCGCTTCCACGGGACGATGTGCCTGTCGGAGCCGCAGGCCGGGTCGTCGCTCGCCGACATCACCACCCGCGCCGAACCGCAGCCCGACGGCACCTACCGGCTGCGCGGCACCAAGATGTGGATCTCCGGCGGCGAGCACGAGCTCGGCGAGAACATCGTCCACATGGTGCTGGCCAAGATCCCGGGCGGCGCGGCCGGGGTGAAGGGCATCTCGCTGTTCCTGGTACCCAAGTACCTGCTCGACGCCGACGGGAAGCCCGGCGAGCGCAACGACGTCGCGCTGGTCGGGCTGAACCACAAGATGGGCTACCGCGGCACCGTCAACACCCTGCTCAACCTCGGCGAGGGCGCGCACACCCCGGGCGGCGGGCCGGGTGCGGTCGGATACCTCGTGGGCGCGGCCGGCGGTGGGCTGGCCGCCATGTTCCACATGATGAACGAGGCCCGCATCGGGGTCGGGGCGGGTGCGGCCGCGCTCGCCTACACCGGGTACCTGAAGTCGCTGGACTACGCGAGATCCCGACCGCAGGGCCGCCCGGCCGGGGCCAAGGACCCGGCCGCCCCGATGGTCCCGATCGTCCGGCACGCCGACGTGCGCCGGATGCTGCTCGCACAGAAGGCCTACGCCGAGGGTGCGCTCGCGCTCGTCCTCTACTGCGGCCTGCTCGTCGACGAGGAGCGCACGGCGCCGACCGAGGCGGAGCGGATCCGGGCGCACCTGCTGCTCGAGACGCTCACCCCGATCGCCAAGAGCTGGCCCTCGCAGTGGGGGCCGGAGGCCAACTCGCTGGCCATCCAGGTGCACGGCGGCTACGGCTACACCCGCGAGTACGACGTCGAGCAGCACTACCGGGACAACCGGCTCAACCCGATCCACGAGGGCACCCACGGCATCCAGGCCGCCGACCTGCTCGGCCGCAAGGTCGTCATGGCCGGCGGGGCCGGGTTCACCGCGCTGCAGGAGACGCTCTCCGCGACGATCTCGCGGGCGGCCGAGGCCGGCGGGGACGCCGCCGAGTACGCCGCCGCGCTGCGGGCCGCGCTGGACCGGCTCGTCGAGGTCACCGGCGTGCTGCACGCCCATCCGGACGCCGAGGAGCGGCTGGCCAACGCGTCGGTCTACCTCGAGGCGGCCGGGCACGTCGTCGTCGCCTGGGTCTGGCTCGAACAGCTGCTGGCCGCGGCCGGGCGGGACGACGACCTCGGCCGCGGGAAGCGCGCCGCCGCGCGGTACTTCTTCCGGTTCGAGCTGCCGAAGGTCGGCCCTCAGCTGGACCTGTTGGCCTCGCTCGACCGGACCTCGCTCGACACCGACCCCGCCTGGCTCTGAGCGGGGTCCGGCCCGGCGCGGCGGGTGAGCACGATCCCCACGACGACCACGGCCACGGCGATCAGCGCCGTCATCGCCAGGTCGAAGCGGGAGCCCTCGCGGAGGGCCATGTAGACCAGGATCACCGGGATCACGACGATGACCGCCCAGGTCAGCACGGGGTAGGCCCACATCCGCACGGGGAGCGCGGCGTCCTCGCGCTCCAGCCGGCGGCGCATCCGCAGCTGCGACACGGCGATCCCGAGGTAGACGAGCAGCGCGATGGCACCGGACGTCGCGAGGAGCGTCGAGAAGACCTCCTCGGGGAAGACGTAGTTCGCGATCACGGTGAGGAAGCCGACGGCCGTGGACGCGAGCACGGCGATCCGCGGCACGCCGCCCGCGGTGGTCCGCATGACCGCCCGCGGGGCCTGCCCGCGGCGGCCGAGCGAGTAGATCATCCGCGAGGCGGTGTAGAGCGCCGAGTTCAGGCAGCTCGCGACGGCGACCAGCACCACGACGTCCACGATCAGCTTGGCGCCCGGGACGCCGATGGCGTCGAGCGCGGTCTGGTACGAGCCGTTCTCCGGCAGCCCCGGGTCCGTCCACGGGACCAGGGCCACGACCAGCAGGATCGACGCCAGGTAGAACACCGAGATCCGCCAGATCACCGAGCGCGTCGCCCGGCCGATCTTCTCGGCCGGGTTCTCGGACTCCGCCGCCGCGATGGTCACGATCTCCGTGCCCATGAAGCTGAACATCGTGATGAGCACGGCGGCGACGACGGCGCCCACGCCGTTGGGCAGGAAGCCGCCGGCGTCCCACAGGCGGCTGACGCCGCTGACCTGCGTGCCCGGCAGGATCCCGAGCACGGCGAGCACGCCCATCGCGATGAACGCGACGATCGCGACCACCTTGAGCAGCGCGAACCAGAACTCGAACTCGCCGTAGTTGGCCACGTTGAACAGGTTCGTGACCGTCAGCAGCAGGGTGATGACCAGCGCCCACGTCCACTGCGGCACGGCCGTGATCCACGAGTTGAGGATCGTGGCGGCCGCCGTCGCCTCCACGGGGATGACCAGCACCCAGAACCACCAGTACAGCCAGCCGACGCTGAACCCGGCCCAGCGGCCGATCGCGCGGTCGGCGTAGGTGGAGAAGGAGCCCGAGTCCGGGGTCGCGGCCGCCATCTCGCCGAGCATCCGCATCACGAGGACGACCAGCAGCCCCGCGAACGCGTAGGCCAGCAGCACCGCCGGCCCCGCCGTCGCGATCGCCGTGCCGGAGCCGACGAACAGGCCCGCCCCGATCACGCCCGCGATGCTGATCATCGTGACGTGCCGGTTCTTCAGTCCCGCGCTGAGCTGCGAGTCCCCCGTCATGCCGGCTCCCCTCGACCGCGTCACCCGACCGTGCGTCCGCGAATCATCACGCCGCGCAACGATCCGCGCAGCACGGGGCCGGGCCTGGCACTGTCCGTGGCATGGCCCGTGTCGTGTACTCCGCCGCCATGTCCCTCGACGGCTACATCGCCGGCCCGGGCGGTGACATGGCCTGGCTCGCACGACACTTCGGGCCGGACCCCGACGCCGAGGAGCTCGCGGCGGGCGCCGGCGCGCTGCTCGTCGGCGCCCGCACGTACCGCGGCGACGACCCCAACGCCGGTACCGACGCCGAGGGCGCCTTCGAGGGCACGTGGTCCGGGCCGACCATCGTCGTGACCCACCACCCCGACGCCGCACCACCGCCCGACGTCACGTTCGTCGGGACCGTCGAGGAGGGGCTGGACCGGGCGCGCGCCGCCGCCGGGGACCGGGACGTCCACATCCTGGGCGCCGACCTCGCGCGGCAGTGCCTCGCGCTCGGCGCGGTCGACCGGATCGCGGTGTCCGTGGTGCCGGAGATGATCGGCGACGGGGTGCGGCTGTTCCACGCGGCGGGCGGGGTGTCGGTGCAGCTGGAACGGACCCGGCTCACGGGCCTCCCCCACACCACCACGCTCTGGTACCGGGTGGTCAGAGGTCGGGAGTAGCGGGGGCGGGCCTCCCTGGCGCGCTGCGTCCGGCTGGACGAGAAGCAGGTCCGGGTCACCGTGCGGGACGTCGGACGGGCCCGCTCGCGACCGGCGCCGTGACCTTCAGATCAATCGGGCCGGCCTCGTCCGGCTCCATTTTGTCGGTGCTCGAATGTATGTTCGATCCGTGCAGCAGGTGGTGGCTCTTCCGAAGGACCTGGCGGCGATGCCGCCCGGCCCGGAGCTGGCCGCTGCCCTCGCGTCGATCGATCTCGCGGCGACGGCGAACGAGGACCTGCCGGTGCTGCTGCAGGCCCGGTACCGGCAGGTGGCGCACGAGCAGGCCGGGTTGTACGACGTGATGGCGCAGATCGGGGTCGCGGACCCGGAGCGCTGGTTCTCGGCGGCGCGGCGGGCCAGACCGCAGAAGTACTGGTCGGACGAGGTGCGCGCCGCACTGACGTGGACCCGGCGGGCGGCCGAGTACCAGACCGAGTTGGCCTGGGTGCTGCACGCGCACCTGCCGTCGGTGGCGGAGGCGTTGCGGGCCGGTGTGATCGATTTGCCGAAGGCGCGGGTGTTCGCGGACCACCTCGCCGACCTCTCCCCCGAGCAGGCCGCGGCGCTCGTCGCCTGGGTGTTGCCCCGCGCGGTCGGCTGGACCACCGGGCAGCTCGCGGCACGGTTGCGGGCACTGGTCGCGGATCTGGACCCGGCTCACTTCGAGAAGCGCTACCGTCGCGCCGTGGCCGGTCGCGAGGTCATCGGCATGCTGTGCGACGACGGCACGGTCACCATCACCGCGGTCGGCCTGCCTGCCGACCAGGCTCAGGCCGCGATCGACCGGGTCGACCGCCTCGCCCTCGCGATCCGCCGCGCCGGGCACCCCTCGCCCGTGGCCCACCTGCGCGCCGACGTCTTTCTCGGCCTGCTCGACGGCTCCCTGCACCACCTCACCCGAGACCAGATCATCAGGGAGTTCCTCACCCGCGCCGCGGCCGAGGTGGATGGTGACGCCGACGCCGGCCAGGCCGCGTCCGAGCGGGCTGACGCGCAGCCCAAGACCAGGACCGCAGATGTTGCCCGCGCGGCCTCCGCAGCCGAGGAGTCACCCGGCTGCAGCGGCGACGGCGGTAGCGGAAGCGAGGACACCGACAGCCGCGACAACGGCGACCACGACAACAGAGACAGGGGCCGCTGGGACAGCCGTGACGGCGCCGAGAGCCGCGACAGCGACCGCGGCGCGGGCGGCGACGGAGACGGCGATGATCGAGTCAACGCCGCGAGCACTGCCGACACCCGCCCCACCCCCGCGGCATCGCCTGAGGTGGAACCGGTCATAGGCGCTCCGCTGGACGAATCCGCCGACGACGCTCGGCGGGGCATTCATGTGCGAGCAGCGCTGAGCACCCTGCTGGGGCGGAACGATCGTCACGTCCTCCTGCCCGGCCAGGGACCGATTCCGGCCTCGGTCGGGCGCGGCGTCGTCGCACGACAGCGCGGAGCGTTGTGGCGGTTCGCCCTCGTCGACCAGCAGGGCCGGTTCGTCAGAGGCGGGATCGTGCGGGCACGCCCGGCACCGCCGACCGATCCGCCACCACGAACTCGCACCGCCCGCCGGCCGACGGGCGGCCTGGTCGACATTATTCTGCTCACCGAGGCGGAGCTCGACGCCCTCCTCGGACCGAGGGCGGGCGGACCGCCGGATCCGGTACCGGACGCCGGCGGGCACGACTGGCGTCCGGTCCTGTCCGCGATCCGCCGCGCCCTCGACCGTCCCGAGAGCACTCCCGGGAACTCCGGCGACGCACGCCGACGCTTCCCGCGCGCCGGCCTGCGCCGCCACGTCCAGCTGCGCGACCAGACCTGCACGTTCGTCGGCTGCCGCGCGCCGGCCGAGCGGACCGACCTCGACCACACCGTCGACCACGCTCGCGGTGGCCGCACGACCGACGACGACCTCGGGCCCGCCTGCCGCCACGACCACGGTCTGAAGCAGGCGGGCTGGACGCTCGACCAGCCCGAGCCAGGCGTCTTCCGATGGACGAGCCCCCTCGGCCGTACCTACGTGACCACCGCCGACCCGCTCCTGCCCGAACCCCCGCCGCAGGTTCCGCACGGGGCGGACGCCAACCTTGACGTCCCGCCCTTCGTCCGACCCGACGACGAGGCCTGCGGACTGATCGAGCCGGTCCCGCCCGAACCCGAGCGGGACCGGCCCGCCGTCGACCTCGACGAGGAACCCGACGAGGAGCCGCCCTTCTGACCTAGACCATCACGATCCCGCCGTCGATCATCACCGACTGGCCGGTCATGTAGTTCGAGTCCGGGCCGGCGAGGTAGGAGACGAAGCCGGCGACGTCCTCGGGGGTCTGGACCCGCTTGAGCGTGATCAGCTCGGTGTACTGCTTGAGCGTCTCGCCCCGCTCGTTGCCCAGGTAGGGGCCCATCTTCTCGTCGATGAGGTCCCACATGTCGGTGCCGACGATGCCCGGGCAGTAGGAGTTCACCGTGATCTTGTGCGGCGCCAGCTCCTTCGCCCCGGCCTGGGTGAGCGCGCGGACGGCGAACTTCGTGGCCGAGTAGTGCCCGAGGAAGTCGAAGCCCGCGTGCCCCGCGATCGAGGCGGCATTGATGATCTTTCCGCCGCCGTGGTCCTTCATGTGTTCCGCGGCGGCCTGGATGCCGTAGACCACGCCGAAGACGTTGACGTCGAAGACGGTCCGCAGGTCGTCGGGCGTGAGCTCGAGCAGTGTCTTGACCTGCGCGATCCCGGCATTGTTGACCATCACGTCGAGGCCGCCGAGCTGCTCGACGGTGGCCGCGACGCCCTCGAACACCGCGTCCCGCGAGGTCACGTCGAAGGGCAGCGCGACGGACGACCCGCCGGCGTCGGCGATCTCCCCGGCGACGGACTCGGCGTTGGCCTTGTTCACGTCGTTGACGGCGACGGCGTGCCCGTCCTTCGCCAGCCGGAGGGCGATCGCCCGGCCGATCCCACGCCCGGCCCCGGTCACCAGCGCGACGGTCATCCCAGGACCTCCTTCGGCGAGACGAGGATCTTCACGTTCTCCTCCTTGTTGTCGATCAGCTCCCGGAACCCGCCGGACACGATGTCCTCGAGCGCGATCCGGCCGGTGATGAACTGGGCGGCGTCGACCTTCCCGTCGCGCAGCAGCGCGATGGTGTCGGGGTGGTCGCCGCAGTAGGCGAGCGAGCCGATCAGGTTGACCTCGCTCATGACCAGGTCGTTCACGGCGACCTGCGGGACGTGGCCCCAGATCGCCACGTTGACGACGGTGCCGCCGGGGCGCACGGAGCCGATGGCCGAGGCCAGCACCGCGTCGATCCCGGCGCACTCGAAGGCGACGTCCGCGCCGCCGCCGGTGAGGTCGAGGATCGCGGCGGGGGCGTCGTCGGCGATCGGGTCGATGATCACGTCGGCGCCCGCGGGCGTGGCCTTGGCCTTGCGCGCGGCCGCGGGCTCCACGACGACGACCTGCGAGGCCCCGGCCGCCTTGAGCGCCGCGGTGGTGACCAGCCCGATCGGGCCGGCGCCGTAGACCACGGCGGTGCCGCCCTCACGCAGCCCGGACAGGCGCACGGCGTGGTAGCCGACGGCGAGGGGCTCGACGAGCGCGCCGAGGTCCGTCGGCAGGTCGCCGAGCGGGTGCACCCACCGCTGGTCCACCACGCAGCGCTCGGCGAAGCCGCCCTGGTCACCGGCCAGCCCGACGAAGCCGAGGCTGCGGCAGATGTTGTAGCGGCCCGCCTTGCAGGCCACGCACTCCCCGCACACCCAGTACGGCTCGACGGCGACCCGGTCGCCCTCGCTCACGCCGCTCACCCCGGAGCCCACGGCCGACACCACGCCGGCGAACTCGTGGCCGAGGACGACCGGCATCTCCACGCCGGTCAGCGGGTGGGGCTCGCCCTTGGCCGGGATGAAGATCGGCCCCTCGAGGAACTCGTGCAGGTCGGTGCCGCAGATGCCGCACCAGTCGACCGACACCTCGACCTGGCCCGGCCCCACCACCGGGTCGGGGACCTCGTCGATGCGGATGTCGCCGGGACCGTGGAACCGCGCTGCTCTCATGTGTCCACGGTCACGCCGGAGCGAGGCCCTGGGCAACGGTTGCAGCGAGGTTGCAGGATCACCCCATGACCACGAGCGCGGACACCGACGTCCCCGACCGACGCGCGGTGCGCGAGTTCGCCCGCCACCTCTTCGGCGTCTACACCGCCGGCGGGCTGACGATGATGATCGACCTCGGGCACCGCACCGGCCTGTTCGAGGCCGCGGCGCGCGGCCCGGCGACGTCGGCCGAGCTGGCGGAGCGGGCCGGGCTGCAGGAGCGCTACGTGCGCGAATGGCTCGGCGCGATGGTCACCGGCGGGATCATGACCTTCGACGACGGGCGGTACACCCTGCCCGCCGCCCACGCCGCCGCGCTGACGGGCCCCGGCTCGAAGAACATGGCGCCGATGGCGGCCATGGTGCCGCTGCTCGGCCGCAACCTCGACGCCGTCGCCGAGGCCTTCCGCAACGGGGGCGGGCTGCCCTACGACGCCTTCGCGCCCGACTTCACCGGTGTGATGGACCAGCTCAACCGCCGCCCGCTCGACGAGCTGCTGGTCGACGCCTGGCTCCCGCTGGTGCCGGGGCTGACGGAGCGGCTGGCGGCCGGCGCCCGGGTGGCCGACGTCGGCTGCGGGACCGGGCACGCGATGGTGATCCTCGGGAAGGCGTTCCCGGCTTCGACGTTCACCGGCTACGACATCGCCGAGGACGCACTCGCGCACGCCCGCGCCGAGGCCGCCGCCGAGGGTCTGACGAACGTGCGGTTCGAGCGCGCCGACGCCGCCGCCTTCCGCCCGGCCGAGCCCGTCGACGTCGCGTTCGCCATCGACGCGGTGCACGACCAGGTCGACCCGGCCGCGGTGCTGCGCGGGATCCACGACGCGCTGGTGCCCGGCGGCCGCTTCGTGATGGTGGACATGGCGGCGGCGACCGATCTCGCGGACAACGTCGGCAACCCCTTCGCCCCGTGGATCTACACGATCAGCACCCTGCACTGTATGACCGTCTCGCTCGCGGGCGGGGGCGCCGGGCTGGGCGCGGCGTGGGGGAAGGAGCTCGCGGTGCGCATGCTGGGCGAGGCCGGGTTCGGCGAGGTCGCGGTGGCCCCGGCGCCCGGCCAGGCGCTCAACCTGATCTACGCGACGGAGCGGCCGGGCTGAGCCCGGCCGCTCCGGTCACCCCCCGGTCCCCCGGGGCGGTCCTCAGGCCTTGGCCTGCATGCTCTCCCGCGCGGGGTTGCCCTGGTCGTCCGCCTTCGGGTCCTTCTCCGCGGACTTCTCCCGGACCCCGGCCTCGATCCGGTCGCCGATCTCCTTGTCGATGTTGTGCCAGTACTCGAACGCGCGCTCGAGGACCGGCTCCGAGACGCCGTTGAGCAGGTGCCCGACGACGTTGTCGACGAGGCGACCGCGGGCCGCGTCGTCCATCACCTCGCGGACGAGCGTGCCGGGCTGGCCCCAGTCGTCGTCCTCGGCGTGGTCGACGTAGGCGGTGCGCATGATGTCCCCGTCGGCCTGCCAGGTCGGGACGTGCTGCGACGTGTCCGCGGCCGGGCCGCCGTAGGAGTTCGGCGCGTACACCGGGTCGGAGACCTTCTTCACCCGCATCGCGCCGTCCTTGGAGTACGAGTGCGTCTCCACGACGGGGGCGTTCACCGGGATCTGCTGGTAGTTGCCGCCCAGGCGGTGCCGGTGCGCGTCGGCGTAGGAGAACAGCCGGGCGAGCAGCATCCGGTCCGGCGACGGCCCGATGCCCGGCACCAGGTTGTTGGGCTGGAACGCGATCTGCTCGATCTCGGTGTGGTTGTCCGTGGGGTTGCGGTCCAGCGTCATCCGCCCGACCTCGGTCAGCGGGTAGTCGCCGTGCGGCCACACCTTCGTCAGGTCGAACGGGTTGAAGCGGTACGTCTTCGCGTCCTCGTACGGCATGATCTGCACGTACAGGGTCCAGGACGGGTGGTCGCCGTCGCGGATGTGCTCGAACAGGTCACGGGTGTGGTAGTCCGTGTCCGCCGCGGCCATCTGGTCGGCCTCGTGCTGGGTGAAGGTCTGGATGCCCTGGTCGGTCTTGAAGTGGTACTTGACCCAGAACTCCTCGCCGGCAGCGTTGATCCACATGTAGGTGTGGCTCGTGTAGCCGTTCATGTGCCGCCAGGTGCGCGGGATGCCCCGGTCGCCCATCAGCCAGGTGACCTGGTGCGCGGACTCCGGCGAGAGCGTCCAGAAGTCCCACTGCATGTCGTGGTCGCGCAGGTTGTTGTCGGCGCGCCGCTTCTGCGACCGGATGAAGTGCTGGAACTTCATCGGGTCCTTCACGAAGAAGACCGGCGTGTTGTTGCCGACCATGTCGTAGTTGCCCTCGGACGTGTAGAACTTGATCGCGAACCCGCGGGGGTCGCGCCACGTGTCGGGGCTGCCCCGCTCCCCCGCCACGGTCGAGAAGCGGATGCCGAGCTCGGTCCGGGTGCCGGGCTGGAAGAGCGCCGCCTTGGTGTAGGCGCTCACGTCGTTGGTGACCTCGAAGTACCCGAACGCGCCGCTGCCCTTCGCGTGCGGCTGGCGCTCGGGGATGCGCTCCCGGTTGAACTGCGCCATCTGCTCGATGAGGTAGCTGTCCTGCAGCAGGATCGGGCCGCCGGGGCCGACGGTCAACGAGTGCTCGTCGCTCTCGACCGGGATGCCGGCATCGGTCGTGGTGGGGTTCGGGCGCGTGCTCGTCACGGGGTGCGCCTCCTCGTGGATCGCTCGATACGGGCTCGCGTGGTGGGCGGGCCGGCGGCGCCGGACGCGCCGCCACCGTCGGTGGGCGTACCCGGGTCTCGCGCGCGCGACACCTCCGCCACCGCTCGTCGACGCGTCCCGGTCCGCGTATCGCCGGGCTGCATACCGCGCTCGTTGCGGGGGTAGTGACCGTCTGGCCCGAGCACGGAGGTATGCGTGATGGTCGACGACGACCGGCTCCCCCAGAACGACGACGCGACCGTCCCCGCGGCGACCCCGACGGTGATGTCGATGGACGAGGACCAGCTGTGGGACGTGGTGCGGTCGCTGGCCGAACCCGCCCGCGGCGAGCTGCGCGCACTGTCCTGATCTCCCCGGCCTGATCTTCCCGGCCTGATCTCCCCCGCCCGAGCTCCGTCGATCCTCACCCTTCGCCGAGGTGATCGGCCTCCCGGCCGTGTAGCGTCGGACGTCCGACGGCGACGGTGCTGCGCGGCGGTGCGCGGGCGGTGATCAACGGATGATCGACAGGGACCGGGAGCGGCTGCTCGCCGGCGAGGTCGGGCGCATTCCGCGCCGGCCCGAGATCGTCGAGTCCTGGCGGCGCTCGCGGCTCTCCGGGGTCGATCCCGACCAGCTCGAGCTACCGCAGGCCCAGCCGGAGGAGAGCCGCTTCAGCCGCACCGCGACCCCGGTGCTGGAGGCCGCGGCGGACACGCTGGTCGGCGCCGACACGAGCCTGATGCTCACCGGCCCCACGGGCACGGTCCTGTGGCGCTGGACGGACACGGACGGCCTGCGCCGCCGGCTGGACCGGCGCTCGGTCGTGGTCGGCACCCAGTGGGCCGAGGAGCACGTCGGCACCAACGGGATCGGCACCGCGCTCGAGACCGCCCGTCCGGTCGTCGTCACCGGCGCGGACCACTACTCCGGCGCGTTGCACGGCTTCAGCTGTGCGGCCGCCCCGGTGCGGCACCCGATGACCCGGCGCGTGCTCGGCGCGCTGAACATGACCTGCCGCGCCGAGGACGCGAACCCGCTGGTCCGGCCCACGCTGCTCAAGCTCGTCCGGGAGATCGAGGCCGAGCTCTACGGCACCAGCAGCGCGCGGGAGCGCGAGCTGTTCCGGCACTACCTCAGCGCCCGGCGGCGCAGCTCGGCGGCGGCGGTCGTGGTGCTCGACGGCGACATCCTCATCGCCAACCGCGCCGGCGC
Source organism: Pseudonocardia halophobica (assembly GCF_027922425.1). Lineage (GTDB taxonomy): Bacteria > Actinomycetota > Actinomycetes > Mycobacteriales > Pseudonocardiaceae > Pseudonocardia > Pseudonocardia halophobica. The sequence continues at coordinate 179,556 of NZ_BSFQ01000010.1, forward strand.
CCGCCTCGAGCTGGACCACCGGGCCTGGTGGGCCCGGGCGGAGGACGAGCTGGCCGGGGCCACCGAGGTGACCGTCCCGGCGGGACCGCACGGGCCGGAGGTCCGCTGCCGCACCGTGACGTCGGCGGGCCGGACCGTCGGCCTGATCGTCACGGTCCCCGAGGCCGGCGAGCGGCCCGGCCTGCCCGCGAATCTGCCGGCCGCCCCCGCGTCGGGCGACGGGCTCGCCGACACCGTGCGCCGCCGGCTCGGCGCCGAGCCGCTCCTCGTGCACGGCGAGCCGGGCACCGGCAAGACGACCCTGCTCGGCGGCCTGGGCCTCGCGGTGCACGACGCCGCGCTGGTGCCCACGACCGGCCTGCCGGCCTGGCTCGACGGGGTGCGGGCCGCCCTGCGCGGCGGAGTGGCCCTGACCCGGCTCCACACGCTCGACGAGGCGGCCTGCGCGGCCCTCGGCGCGCTGCTCGACGACGTCGGCCGGCCCGCCCGGATCGCCGGCACCTGGTCCGGCGACCCCGCCGCCGCCACCCCGGCCCAGCAGGCGCTGCTCGACCGCTTCGGCCTCGACGCCGTCGTGGTCCCGCCGCTGCGCAGCCGCGCGGACGAGATCCCCGCGCTGCTCGACGGCCTGCTCGACGGGTTGACGGTCGACCGCCGCGCGCCGCGGCCCCGGCTCACCCCGGCCGCGACCGAGCTGCTGCGCCGCCACCCGTGGCCCGGCAACCTCCGCCAGCTCGCCGGGGTCGCGCGCTGGCTGGCCCGGCAGGACCGCGCCGTCGTCGATGCCGACGACCTGCCCGCCCGGCTGCGCGCCGACGCCCCGCGGACCCGGCTGACCCCGATGGAGGCCGCCGAGGCCGACGCGATCCGGGAGGCCCTGCGGGACTGCGGGGGCAACAAGGTCGCCGCCGCCGCACAGCTGCAGATCGCCCGGTCCTCGCTCTACCGGAAGCTGCGGGAGTTCGGGATCTAGGACATGTCGTCCCTCGGTGCCGTGCCGGGCACGGTGAGGCCCGGCACCGCGTCGGGGGCGACGAGGAGCAGCACGCCGAGCGCGAGCAGCAGGACCGCCGTCGCGTAGGTCGTGAACCGGCGCCACGGCAACGTCTTCTCGAGCGTGATGAGCCCGGCGACGGCGGCCATCCAGGTGATGCTCATGACCCCCAGCGCGAACAGCGACGCCATCAGCGCCCAGCAGCACCCGACGCACCAGGCCCCGTTCTTCGCGCCCATCCGCACGGCGCCCCGGCGGCCCTCGCGCCAGGAGGTGAGCAGGAACCCGAGCGGGCTCGTGCACTTGGCGAGGCAGACGTCCTTGAGCGGCGTCAGCTCGTACCCGGCCGCGACGAGGAGGGTGCCCCCGGCGATCCAGCGCCCCGCACCGTCCCACGCCGTGACGTCCCCGGGGACGTACCTGGCCGTCGTGGCGATCGCGAAGGCCGCCAGGCCGGCACCGGTCCAGGTCAGGACGTACCCCGCGGTGAACAACAGGGGGGACACCGGGGACCGCTCCCGGGTCAGGCGGGAGTACAGCGCGACGGTCGGGGAGACCGCCGGGAACATCATCGCGGCCATCATCACGACCCAGATGCCGAGGAACCAGCCGAGCTCGCCCAGGCCGGTCCACGGGCCCTCGTCCATGCCCTGCATCCGGCCGGCCGTCCACCACCAGGCGAGCGCGGCGAGGACGAAGAGGACGACGACCAGTCCGAGCCGGGCCCGGACGGCGGCGTACGCAGGCGCGAGACCGCCGGTCCGGCCGGAGTCCTGCGCCGGGGCGCTCATCGGGTCAGGCGGCCCAGGAGAAGTCGGACGTGGACAACCCGGTCTTGCCCTCGTACCGGATGCCGAAGGCGTCGATCCGCGAGCGCCGCGCCTCCGCCATGGTCAGGTTCGAGCCGACCGGGTGGAACATGCCGTCGAAGCGCACCGGCCGCCCGTCCTCGGCGCCGAACGGCACGATGTCCTCGACCTCGAAGTCGATCCGGTCGGGGACGCGCACGCGGTGCCGGAGCCCGTCGTGGTCGAGCTCGATCGCCGCCCGCTCGATCCCGACGACCTCGCCCACGAGGGGGGCCAGCGCGGCCATCGGGCCCCCGAGCTGCCCGCCGAACACCTTCACCAACTTGTCGAACTGCTCGTCGGTGGCCTCGTCGTCGACGAACATCCCGAGGCGCCAGTTGCCGTCCGTCATCACCTTCGGGGTGTCGATGATGGCGACCACCCGGCGGCCCCGGACGTCCGTGCCGTCGATCTCGCCGTCGACGATGTCGAAGGCCAGGGTCGCCCGGCAGAAGTCGTAGGTGGCGCCGTGGTCGAGCGTCAGGTTGCACGGGCACATCAGCTCGCACGAACACGTCTCGACGAATCGTCCCCTGAGGTTCCACGCCATCGTCGGCTCCCTCCGCGAGGGCGACGATTGTCCGCTGCGGCGAACGGCCGGTCAACGGTCGTCCGACCTGCCGATCTGCCGGACGAGATCGAGGGCCCGCCCCAGCGTCGTCAGCCGCGCCTCGAGCGTGTCGCCGGCCGGGTAGAGCCGCACGGTGTCCACGCCCGCGTCCCGCCAGACCCGCAGCCGGGCGCGGACCCTCTCCTCGGTGCCGATGAGCGTGGTGCCCAGCACCATCTCGTCCGTGATCAACCCGGCCGCCCCGGCGCGGTCGCCGGCCTGCCACCGCTCGCAGACCTCGGCGGCGGCCTCCGCCCAGCCCTGCCGGCTGTAGGCCTCGTTGTAGAAGTTGGTGCTCGCCGAGCCCATCCCGCCGAGGCTGAACGCCAGGCCCTGCTTCCGCTCGGCGACCATCCCGCGCAGCTCGTCCTCGTCGGCGGCGAAGGCCACCTCGGCGCCCTGGCAGACGTCGAGGTCGGCGCGGGTGCGGCCGGCCGCGGCCAGGCCCTCGTCGAGCGGGCCGAAGTAGGCCGCGGCGCCCTCGGGGACGAAGCTCGTGCCGAGCCAGCCGTCGGCCGTCTCGCCGGTGAGCCGCAGCATCCGCGGGGACAGGGTGGCGAGGTAGATCGGGATGTCCGGGTTCGGCGCGGTGGACAGCCGCATCGGCCGGCCCTCGCCGCCGGGCAGCGGGATGTGCACGGTCCCGCCGTCGAAGGCGATCTTCTCCCCCGCGAAGGCCTGCCGGATGACGGCGATCGTCTCCCGGGTCCGGGTGAGCGGGCGGGCGAAGGGGACGCCGTGCAGGCCCTCCAGGACCTGCGGGCCGGACGGGCCGAGGCCCAGGACGAACCGGCCCTCGGACATGTCCGCCAGCGTGAGCGCCGCCTGCGCGATCGCGACCGGCGTGCGCGTGCCGACCTGCACGATGCCGGAGCCGAGGGTGATCCGGTCCGTGCGTGCCGCCAGGTAGCCGAGGACGGACGGGGCGTCCGACCCCCACGCCTCGGCGACGAACACCGCGTCCATGCCCAGCTTCTCGGCCTCGACGACGAACTCGACGGTCCGCCGGAAGTCGCCGCCCGAGCCCTCGACCGTGGTGGCGGTGCGCATCACGCGCCCTCGACGCGCTTCTTGATCGCCTCGACGGTGCCGGTCATGTTCGCCTCGAACTCCCGCAGCCGGACGAAGACGATCTTCTGCTCCTTGTCCGGCATCCGGTCGATCGCCAGGCTCAGCCCCGACCGCGCCGGGCCCATCCGCACCCACTGCCGCAGCCGGGTGCCGCCGTCGGCGGGCTCGAGGGTGAAACGCCAGGTCGCGGTGGGGTTCTCGGGGTCCTCGACGGCCCACGCGAACACCCGCGGCTCCTCGCACTCGACCACGTGCGAGACGGTGGACCACTCCCCCAGCGCGTCGTGCGCGCTGTGGCCCCGGAACCGCGCCCCCACCGCCGGGGTGCCGCCCTCGAGCCACTCCACGCGCTGGACCTCGGGGCTCTGCCCGGGCATCGCCTCGACGTCGACCACCGCGGGCCACACCCGCTCCGGCGGCGCGTCGACCCAGGTCTCGACCTCGACGGTCGGCTGGTCGGCGTAGCGGGCTCCGGTCCACTCCATCGGCGCGGCACTCCTCGTCCTCGGGGAAGTCGTCCCGGAGAGTGTCGCACGGAGAGTTGCGCACGAAAACCCAAGTGTCGTCCTGCCCCGCACCGCCGGTCGGTCCAGAACCCGCAGCGCCGATCCTCCGCGCGTGATCGCCCTACCGACGAGTAGAGCGCTGCTTCGAAGATTCGCAGGTCACAGCCCGGTTGTGGGCATGCGGGGCGAGGCACGACACTCGACCCGGTATGCCGTCGCCGACTCGGAACCGGGTGCCACGAAATGCAGGACCGCGCTCCGCGCCTCACCGGACTCGGGCACGCGTTGCCCGCCCGGGTCGTCACCAACGACGACCTCGCCAGGACGCTCGACACGTCCGACGAGTGGATCCGGAGCCGCAGCGGGATCGCCACCCGCCACCACGTCGACCCCGGCACCGCGACCTCCGACCTGGCCGCCGAGGCCGGCGCCCGCGCGCTCAAGGCCGACCTGCACACCGGCGGCACCGGCGAGGTCGACCTCGTCGTGCTCGCGACCACCACCCCGGACCGGACCTGCCCGGCCACCGCGCCGCTCGTCGCGCACCGGCTGGGCCTGGGCACGGTCCCGGCCTTCGACGTCAACGCCGTGTGCTCCGGGTTCCTCTACGGGCTGTCCACGGCGAGCGCGATGATCACCGCCGGCGCCGCGGACTCCGTGCTGCTGGTCGCCGCCGACACGTTCTCGACCATCGTCGACCCCGCCGACCGCCGCACCGCCTTCCTCTTCGGCGACGGCGCCGGGGCCGCGGTGCTGCGGGCCGGCGGCGCCCGCACGGGGCACGCCCCCACGGTGCACGACATCGTCCTGGGCAGCGACGGCGGGCAGGAGGACCTGATCATCACGCCCGGCGGCGGCTCCCGCGAGCCCGGCTCCGACGAGCGCTGGTTCACCATGCAGGGCCAGGCGGTCTACCGCCAGGCCGTCGACCGCATGACCGGCTCCACCCGGGAGATCCTCGACCGCACCGGCTGGGCCGTCGACGAGGTCGACCGGTTCGTGGGCCACCAGGCCAACCGCCGGATCCTCGACGCCGTGGCCCACCGGCTCGGCGTGCCCGCGGACCGGGTCGTCGCCAACCTCGACCGCGTCGGGAACACCGCCGCCGCGTCGATCCCGGTCGCCCTGTCCGACGCGCACGACCGCGGGATCCTGCGCCCCGGCGACAAGGTCGTGCTCACCGCGTTCGGCGGCGGGGCGACCTGGGGCGCGGCCACGCTCACCTGGCCCGACCTGGGCTGACGCCGCCCGTATCGACCGGTCCCTGGCCGGCGCCTGCCACCATGGCGCCTGTGGACGATCTCGCGGGCTTCCTGGGGCGGACCGCGCCGTTCGGCTCGCTGCCGGAGCCCGAGCTGCGGCGGGTCGCCGGGGCGGCCGAGGTCGTCGACCATCCGCCGGGCGCGCAGATCCTCGACGCGTTCGCGCAGGCCGGCGAGGCGGTCCACGTCGTGCTCTCCGGCCAGGTCGAGATGTGGACCGTCGACGACGCCTGCGACCGGCCGGCCGACGAGACGGTCGGCCGCGGCGGGGTCTTCGGGCAGACGTCCGTCCTGACCGGCGCCGCCGTCGGGCCGCGGGCGGTGGCGCTCGGCCCGGTGCGGTTGGTGCGGATCCCGCGCAAGGCCGTGGCCTCGGCGTTCTCCTCCCCCGCCGGCGTCCGGCTGCTCGCCCACGACCTCTTCGAGGCCCGCAGTCGCACCGGCCCGGCGCCCCGCTTCCGGACCGTCGACGAGCTGGTCGTGTCCGAGCCCGTGCTCGGCACGCCGGGGACCACGGTGGCCGAGGCGGCGCGGCTGATGACCGAGCGGAGGGCGGGCTACGTCGCCGTGCCGGTCGGCGACGGCCGGTTCGGGCTGGTCACCGACGCCGTGCTGCGCGCGCGGGTCGTGGCCGAGGGGCGGCCCGGGGACACGCCGGTCACCGAGGTCATGACCCCGGTGGCCCGGACCGTGCGGACCGGCACCCCCACCGCCGACGTGCTGCAGGAGCTCACCGAGCACCGGCTCGACCTGCTGCTGGTCGTCGACGCGGACGGCCGGCTGCGCGGGGCGGTGGACCCGCAGGACTTCCTCGCCTCACCCTCGGCGGCCGGGGTGGTGCTGCGCGAGCAGGTGGTGCGGGCCGAGGGGCTCGACGACGTGGTGAGCCTCGCCCGCCGCCTCCCGCTCCTGCTCGGCGACCTCGTCCGGCAGCGGCGGGAGGCCTCGGAGACCACGGCGGTGTATTCCACCGTGGTCGACGCCGTGATGCGGCGGGTCCTCACCCTGGTCCTCGCCGGGCGCCCGGACCTCGACGAGGCCGAGGTCACCTGGATGCTGCTGGGCAGCAACGCCCGCCGCGAACCCACCCTCGGCTCGGACATCGACTCCGCGGTGGTGTTCGCCGAGTCCGTCGACGCGCGCCGGGCGGCCGCCTACCGGGGCGCGTTCGCCGAGGTCGCCGACGTGCTGCGCCGGGCGGGCCTGCGGGTCGACGCGCACGGCGCCACCCCGGCGTCGCCCGCCTTCGCGCGCACGCGGTCCCAGTGGCGCGCGGCCGCCGAGCAGTGGCTGGTCTCGCCCCTGGACGACCAGGGGATGCTCATGGCGTCCCTGCTGCTCGACGGCCGCCCCATCCAGGGCGACCCCGCCCGGCCCGTGGTGACCGAGGTGTTCGCCGGCGTGCGCGACCACCCGGCCACGATGAAGCTGCTGGTCCGGGAGTCGCTGTCGCACCGCGCACACCTGCGCTCGGTGCGCGACGTGCTCGCCGGGCGCGGCGGCACGTTCGACCTCAAGGCGCACGCTCTGCGCCCGGTCGTCGAGATGGCCCGGTGGGCGGCGCTGAGCGTGCGGTCCCCCGAGCTGTCGACGCGGGCCCGGCTCGCCGCGGCGGCGGGCTCGATGCTGCTGCCCCGCGATCAGGGCAGCACGCTGATCGAGGTGTTCGAGGTGCTCCAGCGGGTGCGGCTGCGCCAGCAGCTCGCGCAGTTCGACCGCGGCGAGCCGCTGTCCGACGTCGTGTGGATGCGCCGCCTCACCCCGCTCGACCGCAGCCTGGTCGCGCAGTCGGTGCGGGAGATCGCCACGGTGCAGAAGCGGCTCTACAACCTGTTGCAGTACACCTCGCCGCAGGAGTGGGGCCGCCCCGACCACGCGTGATCGCACGAACGGCGCTCCCGCTCACTCTTGGTGAACGAGAGCGCCGTTCGCTCAGCTGTGGATCAGGCCGTCGACTCGGCCCGCTTCGGCAGCACCCAGTCCGGCCGCGGGAAGTGGCAGGTGTAGCCCCACGGGATGCGCTCCAGGTAGTCCTGGTGCTCGGGCTCGGCCTCCCAGAAGTCACCCGCCGGCTCGACCTCGGTCACGACCTTCCCCGGCCAGAGCCCGGAGGCGTCGACGTCGGCGATGGTGTCCTCGGCGACGCGCTTCTGCTCGTCGTCGAGGTAGTAGATCGCCGAGCGGTACGACATGCCGACGTCGTTGCCCTGCCGGTTCTTCGTGGTCGGGTCGTGGATCTGGAAGAAGAACTCCAGCAGCTCGCGGTAGCTGGTCCGCTCCGGGTCGAACTCGATCTCGATGCCCTCGGCGTGCGTGCCGTGGTTGCGGTAGGTCGCGTTCGGGACGTCCCCACCCGTGTAGCCGACGCGCGTGGACACCACGCCCGGCCGCTTGCGGATGAGGTCCTGCATGCCCCAGAAGCAGCCCCCTGCCAGGATCGCCTTCTCGTAGCGGCTCATCACTGCTCCCTTCTCGTGCTGTTCCCGCGCTGTGCAGTCCCACGCTCGTCAACGGATCGGCGTCCGTCGATAGTCCCGTACCCCGGCGCCACCGGTGATCGCCCGGCGTGCCCCGGCGTCGTCGTGCGCCTGGATCGTGCGGGCCAGCCCGGCCAGGGTCGCGCGGTCCTCGTCGTCGCGCACGGCGATCGAGAACTCGACGTCCGTGACCACGCCGGCGAAGCGGTCCAGCAGCCGGTCGCCGATCTCGTCGTAGGTGCCGATCACGGCGAAGCGGTCCAGGACGTCGTCGTCGATCAGGCCGGGCAGTACCTCCCACCGCTTCGCCTTGGACAGCACCGCGGCCTCGCTGGCCAGGTCGCCGAGCCCGAGGTGCTCGAAGGCCGCGCGGTAGCCGGGCGTGGAGGCGTAGAAGGCGATGCGGGCGCGGGCGTCGCGGACCTTCACCTCCAGCTCCTCGGCGGTGCGGGCCGAGGCGACCAGCGGCTTCATGCAGACCCGGAAGTCCGCGAGCGACCGGCCAGAGCGGGCGGCGCCGCGCTGCACCGCCGGCAGCATGACCTCGGCGATGTAGGACGGCGTGCACACCGGGTGCGGGCGCACGCCGTCGGCGACCTCCCCGGCCACCGAGCACATGTACGGGTTGACCGCGGCCACGTGGACCGGGATCTCCGGGTGCTCGATCGGGCCGGCGTCGAACAGCGGGACCATGAGCGTGAGGTCGTAGTGCTCGCCGTGGTAGTCCAGCGGCTCGCCGGTCTGCCAGGTGTGCCACACCGCGCGCACGGCCCGCACGTACTCCCGCATCCAGGGCCCGGGCGGCGACCACGGCATGCCGTAGCGGCGGGTGATGTGCCCGCGGACCTGGGAGCCCAGCCCGAGGGTGAACCGGCCGCGGGAGAGTTTCTGCAGCGTCCACGCGTGCAGGGCGGTGATCGTGGGGCTGCGCGGGAAGGCGATCGCGACCGCGGTGCCGAGCCGCAGCCGGGTGGTGGCCTGTGCCGCGAGCGTCAGGACGGCGAACGGGTCGTCCTTGGTCTCCTCGACGACGAGCCCGCCGTACCCGATCTCCTCCAGCAGCGCCGCGTTCTCCCCGACCGACCAGATGTCGAGCGGGGTGTCGGGCGTGCGCAGGCCGGGATCGACCTTCCCCAGCGGCAGCAGGGTCTCCAGGCGCATGCGCGCACCCCCGGGATCTCGTCGTCGGGACCTGCCCGTCGCAGCTTAGGCATCTACCGGCCGCGCCACGTAGATCGCGTTCTGCGGGCGCGGGGAGGGCAGGCGCGCCGCCATCGCGAAACCCGCCTCGGCCAGGAGAGCCTCCGCGCGCTCGTGGCCCCACATCGCGCCGAGCCCGGCCCCGCCGCCGGAGAGGGAGACGGGCAGGCAGTGCAGCACGCTGATGCCGAAGGCCGAGGTCGCGCCGGAGTCGCCGGCCAGGTCGGGCAGGTGGCCGGTGTAGGAGATGTCGACCATCACGAACAGCCCGTCCGGCGCGAGCAGCCGCCGGATCCCGCGCAGCGCGGCCCCGGGATCGGCGAGGTCGTGCACCACGTCCACGGCCAGGACGACGTCGACGGACCCGGCCTGGCCCGGCAGCGCGGCCGCGTCGGCCACCTCGTAACGGAGGTTCGACCGATCGCCGCGCCCGGCCTCGGCCGCCGCGACCGCCTCGGGGACGACGTCGACGCCCGTCACCGTGCTGGCCGGGAACGCGTCGGCCACCAGCCGGGCGACCTGCCCGGAGCCGCACCCGACGTCGAGCACGCGGGCCCCGGCGCGCAGCCGGTCGGCGAGCCCCGGGACCGGGCCGAGGAAGCCCGCGACGAACCGTTCCTCGTACAGCCAGCGGCGGGAACCGCCGAGCGCCTCACCGGCCCGCTCGGCGTAGACCTGCGGCGGGATGCCCGTGCCGTCGCCGAACCGCGCCGCGACCTCGGGCGCCATCCCGGTCAGCCGCACGAGCATGTCGGCGACCGGAGCGAGGTTCGCGGCCGTCGGCCCGCTGAGTACGCCCGCGGCGTCCTCGGCGAAGCGGTAGGTCCCGCCGGTCGCGTCGACCTCGACGAAGCCGGCGCCGACGAGAGCGCCCAGCCACTCGCGGACGTACCGCGCGTCGGCCCCGGCCCGCGCGGCGATCTCCGCCGCCGACGCCGGACCCACGGCCACCGCCTCGAGCAGGCCCAGCCGATGTCCGAGCGCGAGCATCGTGACCACGACGTGGCCGGCCAGCATGTCCGCCAGCCGCTCGGACGGTGTCCCCTCCATGCGCGCCTCCCGCCCGGACGCTAGGCGGGCGGGACCGCGGTCGGCATCACGAGGACCACCTTGCCCTGCGCGTGCCCCGCCTCCACCTCGGCGAGCGCGGCCCCCGCCTCGTCGAGCGGCAGCACCCGCGTGACGTGCGGGTCGAGCGCGCCCTCCTCGACCAGCCGGACCAGCGCGGTGAGCACCGCGGTGCTGCGGTCGCGCTCCACGTCCCGCCCGCCCAGCTCCTTGACCAGCGGCTTGTCGGCGACCGACAGGAGCATGGTCCGGTCCGTGAGCAGCGTGGCGACGGTGCGCAGGGCCTCGCCGCCGACCAGGTCGAACACGGCGTCGATCCCCTGCGGCGCCGCCTCCCGGATCCGGTCGAGCACGCCCTCGCCGTAGGCCACCGGTGTGGCGCCGAGCCCGGCGACCAGGTCGCGCTTGGCCGGGCTCGCGGTGCCGACCACGCGGATCCCGCGGGCCCGGGCGAGCTGGACGACGGGCACGCCGACACCGCCGCCCGCGCCGTTGACCAGCAGCGTCGAGCCCGGCGTGAGCTTCAGGTCCTCGAGCGCGTCGTACGCGGTGCCGGCCGCCACCGGCAGCGCCGCCGCGACCTCCGGCGGGACGCCCTCCGGCCGGTGCGCCGCGAAGGAGGCCGTGACCAGCGCCTCCTCGGCCCAGCCCCCGACCATCCCGGGGCAGCCGCCGAAGACCTCGTCGCCCTCCGCGAACGCGTCGACGCCCGGGCCGAGGGCCACGACGGTCCCGGCCACCTCGCGGCCGAGCACCGCCGAACCGACCGTCCCGTAGGAGCCCTCCCGCAGCCGCCAGTCGCCGGGGTTCACCCCGGCCGCGCGCACCCGCACGCGCAGCTCACCGGGGCCCGGTTCGGGGACCGGCACCTCGAGGAACGCCTCGTTCTCCGGTCCGCCCACCGCCGTGAAGCCGTACGCCCGCATCCGGTGCTCCTTCCGCCGCGACCGATGATCGCACCCCGGGAAAGTGAGCCAGGCCTCCCCGTGACCCGGGTGTCACGGCGTCGATCACGTGCAAACCCCTGAGCAGCAACCCGAATCGCACGCCCTCACCGACGCACGAGGAAGGTCATCCATGGCGAACGCCGCCGTCATCAGCCAGCTCCGCACCCTCGAGCAGCTCACCCGCACCGAGGTCCAGATCGCCCGCACGCGGGTGGCGCAGGCGCGCACCGACGCCGTGCGCCGCGAGCTGCGGGAGAACGGCGACAACGCCGAGCGCCGCGCCGAGCGCATCGCCGCAGCCCTGCGCGACCTGGGCGAGGTGCCCGACGTCGTCGCCCCGGCCGTCGGCTTCGCGGCCCACCTGGTCAAGAGCACGGTCGAGCAGGCCCAGCCGCTCGACGAGGCCCTGCTGGGCGACCTCGCGCTCGAGCACCAGCTGCTCGACCGGGCCCGCTACCTGGTCGCGCTGACCGCGCAGGAGGGCCCGGCGGCCCTGCACGGCCTGGCCGAGCAGCTGGTCACCGCGCACACCGCGACCGTGGACTGGCTCACGACCGTGCTGGCCGAGGAGGCCCTCGGCGGCCCCGCGGCCCTGCGTCCGACGCCGTTGCAGGCCGTGGCCGGGGGCGTCACCCGCGCCGTCCAGCTGCCCACCCGGATCACTCTCCGCGGCGTCAACCGCGCCGCGCACCGGGTCGCCCGGGCCGGCGACGAGGTCCGCGCCCGGCTCGGCCGGGTCGGCGACAAGGTCGGCCTGATCGGCAGCACGGTCGGCAACACGGTCGGCCGGGTCGCCACCGACACCCGCGAGGTCGTCGGGACCGCGGTCGACGCCGGGCTGGAGCGGGCCGAGGACGTCGCCCGGGCCGACGGTGCGCGCGCCGGGTCCGCCGTGCGCACCGTCCGCCGGGACGCCGGTGCGCTGCGCGCCGACGAGCTGCCGATCCCGGACTACGACGCCAAGGGGGTGCCGGACGCGGTCGCCGCGATCCGGGAGCTCCGTACCGCGGACGGCGTCCAGGCCGTGATCCGGTACGAGGAGCGGCACAAGAACCGTTCGAGCGTGGTCTCCGCCGCGCAGACGCACTTCGCGTCGCTGGCCAAGGAGACCGTGGGCGTCGAGTAGGCCCCCTCGTGGCCTCTGACCTCGGGGAGTCGCGCACGTCTCGTCCCCCACGGGACGGCGCGGCTCCCCTCGCGTGTTCTCACAGGTGAGATGAGCACACCCCGCCGCACCCGGCTCTGGGTGCCGAAGCACGTCGTCGTCACCCGGTCCGCCGCCGAGCTCCCGCACACCGCCGGGATCCTCGCCCGCTGCGAGGCCGCCGGCGTCGACGACGTCGAGTTCCTCCGCTCCGACCGCCTCACCGGCCTGCGGGGCGCGGACGAGCGCGCCACCTACGCGCGGGCCAAGTCCACGCTCGCCGTGGTCGTCAGCCCGCCGTCGGCCCGGAAGCTCCAGCCGATCCCGCCCAGCGCCGACTGGCGCGTCGACCTGGCCCGCGGCTGCCCGGCGCACTGCCAGTACTGCTACCTGGCCGGCTCGCTCGGCGGCCCGCCGGTCACGCGCGTCTACGCCGACCTCGACACGATCCTCGCCGGCACGGACGCCTACGTCGGCACCGGCGCGGTCACCTCGGGCACCGAGGCACGCGGCCACGAGGGCACGACCTTCGAGGCCTCCTGCTACACCGACCCACTGGGCATCGAGCACGTCACGGGCAGCCTCGCCGCGGCGGTCACCCACGTCGGGACGCACGACTTCGGCGGGCCGGTGCAGCTGCGGGCGACCACCAAGTTCGGTGCGGTGGAGCCGCTGCTCGACCTGCCCCACCACGGGCGCACCCGGATCCGCGCGTCGGTCAACGCCGACGTCGTCGCGGACCGGTTCGAGGGCGGGACCGACCCGGTGGCCGTGCGGCTCGCCGGGCTCGGCGCGCTGGCCCGGGCCGGCTACCCGGTCGGCCTGACGATCGCGCCGATCATGCCGGTGGACGGCTGGCGCGAGCGGTACACCGCGCTGCTCGCCGACGCCGCCGCGGAGCTCGACGGCGTGCCGGGGCTCGACCTCACCGTCGAGTGCATCACCCACCGGTTCACGCCGGGCTCCAAGGAGGTGCTCGAGGGCTGGTACCCGCGCACCAAGCTGGAGATGGACCCCGAGCGGCGCTCCCGCAAGCACGGCCGGTTCGGCGCGGTGAAGTACGTGTACCCGGCCGCGGAGATGGCCGAGATGCGCACGTGGTTCACGGCCGCGCTGACGGACCTGCTGCCGGCCGGGCGGCTGCTCTACTGGACCTGACCGGCACCGGCACCGGCACCGGCAAGGCGGTACAGGAAGATCCCGTACGCGTGCTCGTCGTCGACCCACTCGGTCTGCGGCGTGAAGCCGTGCCGGCCGACCTCCGCGGCGATCCCCTCCGGCTCGAACTTCGCCGAGAAGCCGACGTTGATCGACCCGCCGCGGCGCAGGTCCAGCTCCATCCCGAGCGCCGGGAGCGCGGCGGTGTGGTCCGCCAGCACCTCGAGGTGCCCCTCGACGACCGGGCCGACGGCGTGGGCCCGCGGCTCGTAGCGCTCCAGCCGGAAGTCCGCCCCGAAGCGGTGGTTGAGGTGGCTGAGGTGGTTGAGCCGGAAGCGGCGGAAGGCGTCGTGCCCCGGCGGGTCGTTGTAGCAGCGCTCCAGCTCGCCGGGCGGTTTCACCAGGTCCGCGGAGACGAGCAGGCCGTCGCCCGGCCGCAGCGCGGCGGCGATCTCGCCGTAGAGGGCGTCGCGCTCGGCGGGTGTCGTGTTGCCGACGTTGCTCCCCAGGAACGCGACGACCACCGGCTCGCCGTCGGCGCGCAGCTGCGCGAGCCCCGCCTCGTACCGCCCCCACAGCCCGCGCACGACCAGCCCGGGCAGCGCCGCGGTGAGCTCCGCGGCGCTGTGCTCCAGCATCTCCCGGCTGACGTCGACCGGCAGGTACGTCGTCGGCCGCAGGCGCAGACAGGCGTCGAGCAGCAGCCGGGTCTTCTTCCCGCTGCCGCTGCCCAGCTCGGCCAGCCGGGGCGTGTCCAGCGCGGCCGCGATCTCCCCGGCGTACCGCTCGAGCAGGGTCCGCTCCACCCGCGTCAGGTAGTACGTGGGCAGCTCGGTGATCGCCTCGAACAGCTGCGACCCCAGGGCGTCGTACCCGAAGTGCGGCGGGATCCGCGGCACCGGCTCGCGCAGGCACGCGGCCAGCAGCGCGCCGTCGTCCCAGAACGAGTCGTCGACCGGGAGGATCTCGGTGTCCATGCGCCCATGGTGGGCGCGACCTACGCCAGCGGCATGCGGAGGCTGGTCTCCCCGCGGTCCCAGCAGCCCAGCAGCCGCTCCCCCATCCGCTCGCCGAGGAACAGGCTCGCGCGGATCCCGAACACGACGTCCGCGGCCAGCTCCGGCTCCGCCGCCAGCAGCGGCGCCAGGACGCTGCGCCGCACGACCTGCTCGTGCACCGCGTCGGCCTCCACGTGCTCGTCGTAGAACCGGATCGAGGCGGGCCCGCAGTCCAGCCGCCGCATGCCGCGGACCAGCCGTTCCGAGCCGGGTGACGAGGTCAGCTCCACCATCGCGAACTGGCCGACCGAGGCGCCGCGCAGGCTGCGGTGCAGGCCGCACAGCGACATCAGGTTGACCTCGGCGAGGGTCTCGCCGGGCACGTGCTCGACGTAGGCGCAGTAGGCGTCGGAGAGCCCGAGCTCGGTCATCATCTCGGCGAAGAGCAGCGCGTGCATGCGCTCGGGCCGTCCGGAGCCGTACTCGTCGTGCTCCACGGTGACCAGCCCGGCCTTCGCCGCGCCGCTGAGCCGCGGGATCGCCCAGGCCTGCGGGTCGGCCTCCTTGAGGTGGTAGATCGAGCGGTGCGCCACGTACTCGCGCAGCTGCTCGAGCGTGCCCTCGCGCTGCAGGTGGTGCGACACCCCGCGCACACCCGGCCCGATCGGCTCGACGAGGAGCGCATCCACCTCGGCGGTGACGTCGTCCCCGGGCTCGACGTCCGCCCGCAGCGCGGCGAGGAACACCCGCTCCAGCTCGCGGCGGACACCGAGCAGCTCCGGGTCCCACTCGCGCTCGGCGTCGACCCCGGCGAAGCCCCGGTAGTGCAGCTCGTAGCAGCAGTGCAGGGCGAGCTGCAGGTCGTCGCCGTAGGGCTCGGCGCCGCCCGGGTCGACGGGGCCGAGCGGGGCGCCGCGCAGGGCGCCGATCACGGCCCCGGAGAGCGGGCCGCGGGGGGCGGGCAGCTCCGGCGACCCCGCCTGGTCCAGGAAGCTCGGTGCGAGGGTGCTGGTCACGCGTCGGGTCCTTCCTGCCGCACCTTGCGGCGGTGGCTGGCGTCGCAGATCGGGTAGCGCTTGCTGCGCCGGCAGTGGCAGACGGCCGTGACGGCCCGGTCGGAGCGGACGCGGGTGCCGTCGGGCAGCTCCAGTTCGACGGGCCCGGAGATCAGCGCCGGGCCCTCGTCGGTGAGCAGGACGCGCGTCGGCCCGGGATCAGCCACGGCGCGCCTCCACGACCACCAGCTCCTCCAACCGGTCGCCCGGCTCGATCAGCCCCTGCTTCTCCAGCATGCTCGCCCGGGAACGCATCACGGGCCCGAACGGGATCCGCGCACGCTCGACGACCTCGGCCGCCAGCCCGGTGCGCTCCAGCCGCTCGACGGTCGCCTCGGGACCGCAGACCTGCGAGTGCACGATCAGCAGCACGCCGTCGGGCTCGAGGTGGTCGGCGGCGCCGTCGCAGATCCGGTCGAGCACCGCGCGCCCGTCCGGTCCGGCGTCCCAGCTGCGGCCGGGGGTGTGCCGCGGGAGCACCGAGCTCTCCGACGGCACGTACGGCGGGTTCGCCACGATCATCCCGAACCGGCGGCCGTGGAGGGGCGCGAAGAGGTCGCCGCGGTGCACGCGCACGGGTGCCCCGTGCAGGAAGCAGTTGAGCCGGGTCGCCGCCACGCAGCGCCGGGAGAGGTCGACCGCGGTCACCGACGCCGCGCCCTCGCGCCAGGCCGCGAGGGCCAGGGCACCGGTGCCCGTGCCGAGGTCCAGGACGTCACGGCCGGCGGCGTGCCGGGACAGGCTGCCGGAGAGGAGCTCGGTGTCGGACTGGGCCCGGTAGACGCCGGGCGGGCAGAAGAGGATCACGTCGGGGTCCTGCCTGTCGTCGGGCCCGTCGCCGGGGGCGGAGGGGTGAGCGTGGTGGGCGACGAGGCGGTGCTACCCGTACGCCGGTCGACTATGCCCGTCTTCCCCGGCCCGGCCTACAGGGGCGGCAGGGACTGCGGCAGGCCGATCAGCGGGCGGAGCGGATCGCCGTGCGCGGCCAGGCGGTCCGGCAGGGTGCGCACGGTCCACCGGTCCGGGCGCAGGTCCTCGTCGTCGAGCTCGTCCCACTCGATCGGCACGGACACCGGCGCGTCGGGCGCGGGGCGGGCGCTGAACGGGGCGACGAGCGTCTTGTTGATCGCGTTCTGGGTGTAGTCGAGGCGGATCAGCCCGGAGCGGCGGTCGGTGTACCACTCCCACGTCACGAGCTCGGGCACCATGCGGCCGACCGCCTTCGACAGCCGCTCCACCCAGCGCCGGGTGTCGGCGAAGGTGTAGCCCGGCTCGACCGGCACCCAGATCTGCACGCCGCGCTTGCCGGTGACCTTCGGCGCGGCGTGCACGCCCAGGTGGTCGAGCGCCGTGCGGTAGAGCCGGGCCAGCACGAGGACGTCGGCGAACGTGCTGTTCGTCCCCGGGTCGATGTCGATCAGCGCCCAGGTCGGCTCGTGGAACTCGGGCAGCCCGGAGGTCCACGGGTGCAGCTCCAGGGCGCCGAAGTTGGCCATCCAGACCAGCGCGGCGGCGGAGTCGACCACCGCGTAGACCTGCGTCTCCCCCGGGTCGGCCTCCGGGTTCCGCCAGCGCCGCAGCCACTCCGGCGCGTGCGACGGGACCTCCTTCTGCCAGAACCCCGGCCGGTCGACGCCGTCGGGGTAGCGGTGCAGGTTCACCGGCCGGTCGCGCAGGTAGGGCACGAGGTACGGGGCGACGGCGGCGTAGTGCCGGGTCACGTCCCGCTTGGTCAGCGGGTCCTCCCGCCGCCCGGGGAACAGCACCTTGTCCAGGTTGGTCAGCGCCAGCTCGCGGCCCCCGACCTCCCAGACGCCCTTGCGGCGCAGCAGGTCCAGGGCGGCGAGCTCCTCGGGGGTGACGGTGTCGGGGGTGAGGGTGCCGCCCGGCTCGTCGTCGGGCGGCGGGGGCGCGGCGCGCTCCTCGGCGCGGGCCGGTGCAACTCCGGCGGAGAGGGCCGGCAGCACCACCTCCTCCGGCTCGCGGTCCGGGCGCAGGCCCCGCCACACCGAATGTCGCAGCCGGCCGTCGTGGGTCAGGGTGCGGTACTCGACCTCCCCGACCAGGCAGGGCTCGATCCACGTGACGCCCCGGGCCTGGTCGCGCGGCACCGGCTCGTCGAACGGGCTGGCCGTGCGGCGCAGCGGGGCCATCCGGTCCAGCAGCGCCCGCAGGGCGGTCTCGGTGAAGCCGGTGCCGACGTTGCCGACGTAGCGCAGCCGGCCGTCGGCGTCGTGCGCGCCGAGCAGCAGCGAGCCGAGGGTGGAGCCGCGGTTGCCGCGGCCGGGGGTCCACCCGCCGAGCACGACCTCCTGGCCGTGGAACAGGGCCGTCTTCACCCAGGCCGCCGAGCGCCGCCCCGGCTCGTACCGCGAGGTGCGGCGCTTGGCGACGATCCCCTCCAGCCGGTGCTCGCGGGCGACCTCCAGCGCCTGCGCGGGCGTGACGTCGGTGAACGACGGCGGCACGGACACCCGGCGCCATGCGTCCACCCCGAGCTCGTCGAGCCGCCGGCGGCGGACGTCGTAGGGCTCGCCGAGCAGCGACCCGCCGTCGATCCGCAGGACGTCGAACAGGTACAGCTCCACCGGGACCGCCTCCAGCAGCGTCGCGGGCGGGGTCCGCACGTGCATGCGGTGCTGGAGCAGCCCGAAGTCCGGCCGGCCCGCGGCGTCGAGGGCCACGATCTCCCCGTCGAGCACGAGGTCGCGGTCGGTCGGCACCGCCGCGACCAGCTCCGGGTAGCCCCCGGTGACGTCGTTGCCGTTGCGGCTGACGAACCGCACGCTCCCGCCCTCGACCACCACGAGGGCGCGCACGCCGTCCCACTTGAACTCCACGGCCCAGCCCGGGTCGACGGGCGGCCGCCCTGCCGTGGCCAGCATCGGGCGTAGCTCGTCGTCGCCGTGCGCGCGGGAGGTGGCCACGGCCCCACCCTGCCCACTCCCCGGCCGGGCGGCCACCGTGGACCACCCGGTCGTGGCAGGTCAGGGCCCCGCGGTGCCCGGATCCGCGGTGTTCGGCGCCGCCACGCCCAGCTCCGCCATCCGCCCGGCCACCGCCTCCTTCGACGACGCGTGCGCGGACAGCCGCACGGTGAACGTCTGCTCCAGCCGGTACCCGCGTTCGAGGTCGAGCGGCTCGCAGCCGTTGAGCGACTGCTTGGCCAGGGTGAGGGCGTGGCGATCCTTGGCCGCGACAGACCTTGCCAGCCGCAGCGCGGCGGGCAGCAGCTCCTCGTGCGCGACGACCTCGGCCGGGGCGCCCCAGTCCCGGAAGGTGGCCGCGCCGACCGGTTCGGCGGTGAAGAACAGCCGCCGCACCGCCTGCTGAGGGAGCATCCGCGCGGTGAAGCGGCCGCCGCCCAGCACGCCGACGCCCATCTCGGGCAGGCCGAAGGTGGCGCGCTCGGAGGCCACCACGAGATCGCAGGACGCCACCAGGCCGAGCCCGCTGCCCAGCGCCGGCCCGTTCACGGCGGCGACGACCGGGACGGCGCACTCCAGCAACGCCGAGAAGCAGCGCCGCACCGTCCGCATGTGCTCCTCGCCGTGGCGGGCATCCATCGCCGCGAAGTCCCGCAGGTCGTTGCCAGCGCAGAAGACGTGGCCGCGCCCCGTCAGGACCGCGCAGCGGATCTGCTCGTCGCCGGAGACGGCGTCGAACACCTCGCCGAGCTCGGCGTAGAACGCCTGGTCGATCGCGTTGACCTTGCCGCGGGCCAGCTCCAGCACGGCCACGCCGGGCTCGGGCCGGGACACGAGCACGTGCTCGGACCCCTCGAACCGGGGCACTCGGACCACCTCGTTCGCGTCGTCGTTCCGGGCGCCCCTGCGGGTCGGGCCCCCGCGCCCGACCCTATGTCGCCGCCCCGGGCCGGGACGAGAACGCGCCCCCGCGTCCGGGCGTGAGGCCCAGGGACCAACGACCCGCCCGTGCCGGGCCCTCCGCCCGGATGCGCCCGGTGGGAGCCCTGGAACTCTCGGCGCCCCGTCGAGCGGGAAGGAGCGACACCTGGTGACCACGTACTCGTTCCGGTGCGAGGAGCACGGCACGGTCGACGTCCGCCGCGGCTTCGGCCTGGCGCCCGCCGTGGCGCCGTGCCCCGTGTGCGGCCTGCCGATGCGCCGGGTCTGGACCGCGCCGATGGTCTCCCTCGCACCGCGGGCGGCCGTCGAGGCGATCGACCGGGCGGAGCGCAGCCGCACCGAGCCGGAGGTGGTCAGCCGGGTACCCGGCAGGCCCGGCGGCCGCACGGTCGCGCCGACCCCGGCGCAGCGGCGCCTGCCACGCCCCTGACCCGCCCGGCGGGCACGCCGCCCCACGGCCGGCCGGGACGACCGGACCGGACGCGGGGCGGCCCGCCCTGCCCGGAGAGGAGATCCCATGGCCAGCGTCGGCCTGTTGTACGTCGGAGCGGTGCTCTTCCTGAACGGCGCGATGCTGCTCGGCTGGGTCGAGGCCAAGTCCGCGGCACCCCTGAACCTCTTCGTCGGCCTGCTCCAGGTCGTCACCCCGACCTACCTGATCTTCACGGCGGCCGGCGACCCGACGATCGTGCTCAACGCCTCCGGCCTGTACCTGTTCGGCTTCACCTACCTCTACGTGGCGTGCAACCTCTGGGGTGGGCTCGACGGCACCGGCCTCGGCTACTTCTCCCTGTTCGTCGCGATCTGCGCCGTCGGGTACTCGGTCCTCAACTTCGTCAAGGCCGGCGACCCCGTCTTCGGCGTCATCTGGCTCTACTGGGCCTTCCTGTGGGCGCTGTTCTACGCGCTGCTCGGCCGCGAGGCCGGCCGGATCGGCCGCTACACCGGTGCGGTCGCGGCCATCCAGGGCTGGGTGACGGGCGCGATCCCGGCGTTCGTGCTGCTCAACGGCTGGTGGGGCTACTCGGCCGGGTGGACCGCCATCGGGCTCGCCGTGTTCGGCGTCGTGGTCTTCGGCCTGCTGTACCCGCGCCTGACCCGCCCGAGCGCGGACACCACCCCACCGACGGAGCGCACGCCGCAGGACCGCGGCGCGGCCGTCTCACCCTGATCCGAACCCGTACCGCCGGCACACGAATCGAGGTACCACCATGCCCGAGGTCGTCTTCCCCCTGGACTCGATGAAGAGGTTCACCGAGCAGCGGATCGTCGGCCACAACCGCTGGCACCCGGACATCCCCGCGCTGGTGCGGGTCAAGCCGGGCGACACCTTCCGGGTCGACTGCCGGGAGTGGTTCGACGGCGCGATCCACAACAACGACTCCGCCGACGACATCCTCAACGCGCCGCTGCCGAGCGTGCACGTACTGAGCGGCCCGATCTCGGTCGAGGGCGCGGAACCCGGCGACCTGCTGATCGTCGACATCCTCGACGTCGGGCCCATCCCGCAGGAGGACTCCGGCCCGCTCGCCGGGCAGGGCTGGGGCTACACCGGCGTGTTCGCCACCCGCAACGGCGGCGGGTTCCTCACCGAGCAGTTCCCCGACGCCTACAAGGTGATCTGGGACTTCCGTGGCGGCGTGGCCACCTCCCGGCACGTCCCCGGGGTGTCCTTCGTCGGGATCGTGCACCCCGGCCTGATGGGCACGGCGCCGTCGCACGACCTGCTCCGCAAGTGGAACGCCCGTGAGCAGGCTCTGATCGACACCGACCCGGACCGCGTACCCCCGCTAGCCCTGCCGCCGAACCCGGACTCGGCGATCCTCGGCTCGCTCGGCGGCGACGACTTCGACCGCGTGGCCCGCGAGGCCGCCCGCACCGCCCCGCCGCGCGAGAACGGCGGCAACCAGGACATCAAGAACCTGACCAAGGGCTCGCGGATCTTCTACCCGGTGTTCGTGGAGGGCGCGAACCTGTCCATGGGCGACCTGCACTTCTCCCAGGGCGACGGCGAGATCACCTTCTGCGGCGCCATCGAGATGGGCGGGTTCATGGACCTGGGCGTCGACGTGATCAAGGGCGGGATGGACACCTTCGGCGTGTCCGAGAACGCGCTGTTCATGCCGGGCCGCACGGACCCGCAGTACAGCGAGTGGCTGGCGTTCTCCGGCACCTCGGTGACGCTCGGCGGCGAGCAGCGCTACCTGGACTCGCACCTGTCCTACCAGCGGGCCTGCCTGCACGCGATCGACTACCTGCAGAAGTTCGGCTACTCCGACATCCAGGCCTACATGATCCTGGGTGCGGCGCCGATCGAGGGCCGGCTGTCCGGCGTCGTCGACATCCCGAACTCGTGCTCGACGGTCTACCTGCCGACGGAGATCTTCGACTTCGAGGTGCGCCCGGGCAAGGGTGAGCCGCACAAGGTCGACCCGGGTGCCGGCGTGCCGGTGGCACGCGCCTGACCCGCACCGGCCCGGGCGTCCCCACCCCGCCCGGGCCGGACCCGGGCGGGGTGGGGGCGGGGCCGCGCAGGCTGGGGTGCGCGGCCCCGGTCCGTGCGCGGCTCAGGCCGCGGTGCCGTCGCTGGGCTCGGCGGCGGACGCCGTGTTCGGCACGGCGGGCCGGACCGTGGGCTCGAGGATCTCCTCGACGAGTCGCGAGACCAGGGTGTGGGCGCCGAAGCGGTGCCCGAAGTCCTCCCAGATCAGCAGCTCGCGGGAGAGCAGCTCGCCGACCGGGCCCGGGAACCGCTCCGGGGCGAGCAGGGCGGCCCTGCGCAGCCGCACGCGCTGGTCGTTCGGCATCGAGGCGCGCCGGCGGCTCGGCCGGTCGAGGGGGTCGTCCGCCCGGTCCACGGGACCGGGCGGGAAGGGCCGTGCGTCGGCGCGGGCGCGGAGCTCGCCACCGGGGTCGTCGGGACGGTAATCGGGCACGGGTCACCGCCGGGGTACTCGCCGTTGGGGTGGCCCGATCCCACTCTCCCGCCCCGCGCGCGGTCCACCGCCGGACGGCGCAACTCCCGGCGGAGATGTTCGGTGCGCGAGAAGTCCGGTTCCTGCGGCTAACGCCGGGTCCCGTCCGGGCGCCGGGTGCGGCGGGTGAGCTCCTCCTCGAGGGCGGCACGGTCGGCCGCACGCGCCCGCAGCGCGGGTGCCATCCGCCCCAGGGCCCGGCCGAACTCGGCGACGTACCGGGGTTCCGCCGTGCGGACGGCCTGCTCGACGTCGTCGGTGAACAGGTCGAACATCGCCCTGATCGTCGAGCGGCCGCCGGGGGTGAGCACGACGAGCACGCTGCGCCGGTCCACGGGGTTGGGCTGCCGCTCGACGAAGCCGGCGACCGTCATGCGGTCCAGCAGCGAGGTCACGCTGGCCGAGGCGATGCCGAGGCGGCGGGCGATGGCCGACGGCGGCAGCGGGCCGCGGTGCAGCAGCTCGCCCAGGGTCGTGGCCTCGTGGATGCCGACCCCGGCGGCCTGCGCCATGGTGCGCCGGTACTCGTCGGTCGCGACGACGAGCTCGCGCACCCGCTCCGCCAGCGTCCGCACGGCGTCCTCACCCCGCGACGGCACCCGGGCCCGCCAGGATGCTGCTGGCCGCACGCAGGAACCCTGCGACGGCGGCCATCTCCGCGTGGGAACGCCCGGCCACCGCCCGGCCGATGCGCTCGGCGAAGTCGTCGTAGGTCGCCGCCACGTACCGCCGGCCGACGGGTTCGAGCTCGACGAGGCAGGAGCGGCGGTCCGCCGGGTTGGGCCGACGCCGGACGTGACCCGCGGCCTCCAGCCGGTCGAGCAGCTGGGTGGCCGACGCCGTGGTGATCCCGAGGTGCCGCGCGATGGCACCCGGGGTGGCCGGACCCTCGAGGAAGAGCAGCGCGAGGGTGCCGACCCCGCTGGCGCCCAGGCCCGCGGACCGGCCGACCGCCCCGCGGTACCGGTCCCCGGCCAGCACGAGGTCGCGGACGGCGCGGGCGACCTCGTTGTCCGCGCTCATGGCGCGGCACCCTAGCCGGTCGCTAGGTTTCCTAGCAAAAATTGCGTGACGGTCGGGCACCGCGGAGAGCCGGTCGGGCACCTCACCTGTCTCCACGACCTCCACCGACGGCCCCACGGCCTCCTCCTCGCGGTCCTCGCGGGCGGCACGGACCGGCACGGACCGGCACCGACCGGCACCGACCGGCACGGCCTGCGGTGGACGCGCGCGCCGTGCCGGCCCTCAGACCGGGGCGACGGCGGGCTCGGCCGGCGGGACGGCGTCGACCGCCGGCGGCGGCACGGGCTCGGCGGTGGCGGGCGGGCAGTGCCAGCAGCACACCTGGACGTCCCAGTAGCAACCGGTCGTGTGCGTGTGGGCGGACCTCGGCCAGCCGCCCGGGACGGGCGCGGAGTGCGGCGCGGACGGCATCGGGACCTCCTGGGTGACCGGCGAGCCGGGTGATCGTGCCCGGCCCCGGCGCACCCCCACCAGGGTCGGACGTCCCGTCACGCCCGGGGCCGTGACTTTCGGCCCTGCCCCCGCGCCGGGGGGTGCGGAAGGGTGTGCGCGGCACGGGGCGGGGTAGTCCGGGGGACATCGGGGGTACGCGGGAACCGACAGGGGCGCCGCCGGCAGGGGCCGGCAGGCGCCCGGGGACCGCGACCGGCACGGCCACCATGCGCGCGTCCGCAGGTGGCCGGCTGCCGACGGGGGGTACGCGCGTGGCCACGACCAGTGACGTCGTGCGGCAGGCGGGGGGACCGGAGCGGCCGGCGGGACTGCCGGACCGGTACCGGCTCGACGCCCGCCTGGGCTCCGGGCGGGGCCGGCGCCTCTACCGCGCGTGGGACGACGTGCTCTGCCGCCCCGTCGTCGTCGAGCTCCTGGAGCCCTCCCCCGCCGGGCCCGTCGTGGCCGGGCTGCACCACCCGAACCTCGCCGCGCTGTACGACGTCGGGAGCTGCGGCGACGGGCATTTCGTCGTCACCCAGCTCGTCGACGGCCCGTCGCTGGCCGACCGCGCCACCCGGCGCACCCTGCCGGTGCCCGCGCTCCTGGCCGCCGGCACCCGGGCCGCCGAGGCCCTGGCCTACCTGCACGCCCACGGCGTGGCGCACGGCGCCGTGGAGCCGGACGCGGTGCGGTTCGACCGCGGCGGCGAGGCGCACCTGCTCGGCCGCGTCCACCGACCCCCCGAGGCGGCGTACGGCACCGCCGCCTTCGACGCCCGCGCCGCGGCGGACCTCGCCCGGCTCGGCCGGCTGCTCCAGCGCTGCCTCCCGCGCCGCTCGTGGGGTCGGGCCGCGCCCGGGGTGCCCGCGGGGGTCGCGGCGCTGCTGGCCGACGCGGCGGCC
>NZ_BSFQ01000011.1 GCF_027922425.1 Pseudonocardia halophobica
GTCGAACCCGTCGACCTGGTTGAGCGTCAACAGGTTGCGCGCCGACTTCAGCGGCCCCATCTGCCGCAGCGCCCGGGCCATCGACACCCGCACCGCCGTCCACCCGGCGGCATGCGTGGCCGGCCGCCGCACCCGCAGGCGGGACTCCTCCGCATCGACACGAGCATCGACACGAGCGTCGACACGGGGGGATTCGGGGGTGGTGGACACGGGGAACCTCCGGCGAGCGTGCGAGCCGGTGGGGATCCGGCCTCCCCGAGTCTAGATCGACGCTCAGAGCAGCAGGACGAGCGCGACCACCAGCAGCAGCACGCAGAAGCCGAGGAGCGCGGCGAGCACCACGCCCGGGCGCTCCAACGGCGACCGCACCCGCGTCCAGCCCAGACCCGCGGCGGCCTCGTCGACGATCCGGTGGCCCTCCGTGCCGGGCTGCTCGGGGGCGTCGGGTCGCCGGCCGAAGCCGGTGAGCAGTGAGCGGCGGTCGCCGGCCTCCTCGGGTGCACCGGGCACCGGGACCCGGGTGTCGGTGACCCGGTAGGTGCCGCCGGCCGCGTCGAGCGCGACCCGGTGGGTGAGGGTCTCCGGACGACGGCGGCCGCGCGCCCCGGGCGGGCTGAGCACCTCGGCGACCAGCTCGAACCCGTCGGCGGTGCCGGTGACCGTGTACGGAGTGCCCTTCGCGGCCTTGCGGACGCGGGCGAGCAGGACCGCCGGGTCGTGCGCCATGCCGGGCTCAGGCCGCCGGGGAGGCGCCCGCGCGGCCGCACTCGGCCAGCACGTCGAGCCCGAGGCCGAGCTCCGCGGCCAGCGCGGCGACGGTGAAGAACGCGGGCGTGGGGATCCGGCCGGTCTCGATCTTGCGCAGCGTCTCCGGCGAGATGTCCGCGGCCGCGGCGACGTCGCCGATGCTGCGCTCACCCCGCGCGGCGCGCAGCAGGGCGCCCAGCCGCTCGCCGCGCTCGCGGTCCTCGGGGGTCAGGGGGACGCGGACCATGACGTCATAGTAATACCGGTATAGTTATCGATGTGATCGAGCTGAAGACGCCCGGGGAGATCGATGCGATCGACGCCGCCGGGTCCGTGGTCGCCCGCATCCTCGCCGCGGTCCGCGAGCGGGCGGCGCCCGGTGTCCGGCCGAGCGAGCTGGACGCGCTGGCCTCCGACATGATCGCCGAGGCCGGGGCGGTGTCGAGCTTCCGCGGCTACCACCCGCGCTGGGCGCCGGGGCCGTACCCGGGCGTGCTCTGCGTGAGCGTGAACGATGCGGTGGTCCACGGGATCCCGTCGCGCACGAAGCTCCGCGAGGGCGACCTGCTCAGCGTCGACTTCGCCGTCCACCTCGACGGCTGGTGCGCCGACGCCGCGTTCAGCGTCGTCGTCGGGAACGGGGACCCGGCGTCGGCGGTCGGCTCCGCGAGCTCCGCCTCCAGCGACGAGAAGCTCATCGCGACCACCGAGGCGGCCCTCGAGGCCGGCATCGCCGCCGCCCAGCCGGGCGCGCAGATGGGCGACGTCGGGCACGCGATCGGGCAGGTCGCGCGCGGGGCGGGTTACGGGATGCTGGCCGACCACGGCGGCCACGGCGTCGGGCGGTCGATGCACGAGGAGCCGCACGTGCCCAACGAGGCCAAGCCGCGCCGCGGGCTGAGGTTGCGCCCCGGGCTGGTGATCGCGATCGAGCCGATGCTGCACGCCGGCGGGAAGGACTCCTACCGGCACGACCGGGACGGCTGGACGATCCGCACCGCGGACGGCAGCCGCGCCGCACACGCCGAGCACACCATCGCGATCACCGAGAACGGCCCGCGGATCCTCACCCTGCCCTGACGCGCGGGTCGGGGCGGAGTGCGGCGACCCGGGGTGGGTCAGTCGCGGGTGACGCCGTCGGCGAGCAGGCCGACGCCGATCCCGGCGAGCCAGACGTCCTTCGCGATGCCCAGGCCCTGCTGGCTCGGCCAGATGCTGCCCGGCCGGCGCAGGCCCGGGATCCGGACGTAGAGGCCGAGCAGGCTGCCCGCGAACGCCGTGAGCAGCGCGCCGCCGACCGCCGCCGGGATGAACGGCGTGAGCAGGGCGACGCCGGTGGCGATCTCGCCCGCGGCGAGGGCCTTCACGAACTGCTCCTGCGGGACCCGCTTGAGGAAGGGGTAGGCGGTGGTCGCCATGCCGTACACGCCCGCGGCCTGCTCCGGGCCGGCCTTCCACTTCTCCAGGCCGGAGTGGAGCACGAAACCGCCGCTGCTGATCCGTCCGGGGAGCTCCCGGAGCTTCGCCAACGCCATGCCCGGACGCTAACACAAGTGGGGACCGCTCCCCATTTCGTCGGTTATGGTGTGCGGCGTGACACTGCGCGCCGACGCCGAGCGCAACCGTCGCGCCCTCGTCGCGGCGGCCCGCGCGGTGTTCGGGGAACAGGGGCTGCAGGCGCCGATCGACGAGATCGCCCGTCGCGCCGGGGTCGGCAACGCCACCTTGTACCGGCGCTTCCCCAGCCGTCGGGCGCTGGTCGCGGCGGTGTTCGCGGAACGGCTGGCGGACTTCGCCCGGGCCGCGGAGGAGGCGCTCGCCGAGCCCGACCCGTGGACCGGCTTCCGGGCCTACGTGCTCACGGTGCTGCGCATGCAGGCCGCGGACCGGGGCCTCGCCGACCTGCTCACGCTGAGTGTGCCGGCCGAGCCGGAGCTGGAGGCGTTGCGCGGGCGGGTGGAAGCCGGGCTGGCCGAGCTGGTCGACCGGGCGCAGCGCTCGGGCGACCTGCGGGCCGACGTGACGCCCGAGGACCTGCCGCTGCTGCTCATGGCCAACGCCGGCCTGGTGCACCGCACCGCCGAGGCCGCACCGCACGCGTGGGAACGGCTCGCCGCCTTCCTGCTCGACGGGCTGCGCGCCCCCGCCGCCTCGGCCCCGGCGCCGCCCGGACCCTCCCGGGAGGCCCTGGCGCGGTCGATGCGTGCCGGTGCGGCGCGGCTGGGCTGCGTGGAGTGACGGGTGGCGGACGGTTCGGCCCGGCGACCTGACCGCGCGGTCGGTCCCGCTCTGGTCCGGCGGGTGGCCGTTCGTGCAGGATGCGTGGCGTGTCCGACGTTGCGCAGTTCACCCCGCAGACCACCGAGGCGATCGCCCGGGCCCGCCAGCACTCGCTCGGCGACCTGTTGCGCCGCACCGCGTTGCGCTATCCGGACAAGCTCGCGGTGGTCGCGGGCGAGCGCCGGGCGAGCTTCGCCGAGTTCGACGCCGCCGTGAACCGGTGCGCGAACAACCTGGCCGCGAAGGGCCTGGAGAAGGGCGACCGGCTGGCCCTGCTCTCGCACAACTCGTGGCAGTTCGCCGTGCTCGCGTTCGCCACCGCCCGGCTCGGTGTGGTGCTGGTGCCGGTGAACTTCATGCTCAACGCCGAGGAGATCGCGTTCATCCTCGGGCACTCCGGCGCGAAGGGCATGGTCACCGAGGACGCGCTCGCTCCCACGGCGGAGAAGGCGCTCGCGAGCGCCGGGCTCTCCGGCGGGGTGCGGGGCTGGATCCCGCTGTCGGGCGCGGCTCCGACCGGGGACTGGGAGGACGTCGACGGCTGGATCGACTCCGGCTCCTCCGAGGCTCCCGACGTGCTGGTCGCCGACGACGACCCGCTGCGGCTGATGTACACCTCGGGCACCGAGTCGCGGCCCAAGGGCGTGATGCTGTCGTCGAAGTCGCTGGTCTCCCAGTACGTGTCGTGCATCGTGGACGGCGGGATGAGCGTCG
Organism: Pseudonocardia halophobica; assembly: GCF_027922425.1. Lineage (GTDB taxonomy): Bacteria > Actinomycetota > Actinomycetes > Mycobacteriales > Pseudonocardiaceae > Pseudonocardia > Pseudonocardia halophobica. The sequence goes on from NZ_BSFQ01000011.1 coordinate 3,742, forward strand.
ACGACGTCGAGGTCCACACCCTGCCGATGTACCACTGCGCGCAGCTGGACTGCTTCTTCTCCGTCGACGTCTACCTGGGCGCCACCTCGATCATCCTGCCGAGCCCGGAGCCGGCCCGGCTGCTCGAGACGATCGAGCGGGAGAAGGTCAGCAAGCTGTTCTGCCCGCCCACGGTGTGGATCTCGCTGCTGCGCCACCCGGACTTCGACACCCGCAACCTGTCCAGCCTGCGCAAGGGCTACTACGGCGCCTCGGCGATGCCGGTGGAGGTGCTGCGCGAGCTGGCCCGGCGGCTGCCCGACGTGCAGTTCTGGAACTTCTACGGACAGACCGAGATGTCCCCGCTGGCCACGATCCTGCGCCCGCACGAGCAGCTGCCGCACGCCGGCTCGGCCGGGCGGGCGTCGTTGAACGTGGAGACCCGCGTGGTCGACGACAACGACAACGAAGTCCCGCCCGGCGAGGTCGGCGAGATCGTGCACCGCTCCCCGCACGCCGCCTTGGGCTACTACAACGACGAGGAGAAGACCGCGGCCGCGTTCCGGAACGGCTGGTTCCACTCCGGGGACCTGGGCGTGGTCGACGCCAACGGCTACCTCGCCGTCGTCGACCGGAAGAAGGACATGATCAAGACCGGCGGGGAGAACGTCGCCTCCCGCGAGGTCGAGGAGGCCCTCTACCTGCTCGACGGGGTGGCCGAGGTGGCGGTGTTCGGCATCAGCCACCCGCACTGGATCGAGGCGGTGACCGCGGTCGTCGTACCGAAGCAGGGCGTGGAGCTGACCCGCGAGCAGGTCGACACGCACGCCCGCGAGGTCCTCGCCGGGTACAAGCGGCCCAAGTACGTCGTGTTCGCCGAGTCCCTGCCGAAGAACCCCAGCGGCAAGATCCTCAAGAAGGACCTGAGGGTACAGCACGCCGAGCTGGCAAACGAGGTCTAGCGAACGATCGTTCAGCCAGCTAGAACGGAGGCATGCGCAGCGCGGCGGCGGTGATCTGACGTGTACCCGGGAACGTGGGCGAAGGAGCGGCCGGAGCATCCGGCCACGATCATGACCGGCGGTCCGCTGGACGGCCGGGTGCAGACCTACGGCGAGCTGGACGAGCGCTCGATCCGGCTGGCCCGGGTCTTCGCCGAGGCCGGGCTGACCCGGGGCGACCACGTCGCCGTCGTGCTGGAGAACCGGCCGGAGGTCTTCGAGGCCTACTGGGCGGCGGTGCGCTCCGGCCTGATCGTCACCGCCGTGAACAGCCACCTCACGCCCGCCGAGGTCGCGTACATCGTGGACGACTGCGAGGCGCAGGTGCTCGTGGTCTCCGCGAACCTGCCGGGGATCGCCGAGGGCGTCGTCGCGGACACGCCCCGGGTACGCAGGCGGCTCGCCGTCGGTGGTGCGATCCCCGGCCACGAGGACTACGAGGCGGCGCTGGCCGCCGTGTCCGCCGATCCGCTCGACGACGAGCCGGCCGGCATGGACATGCTCTACTCCTCCGGCACCACCGGGCGTCCGAAGGGGATCACCCGGGAGCTGCCGGAACGCCGGGTGGACGAGCCGGGCGACGGGATGCTGGAGATCTTCGCCCCCGTCTACGGCTTCGACCGGGACACCGTCTACTACTCGCCCGCGCCGCAGTACCATTCCGCGCCGCTGCGGTTCGGGTCGATGACCCACGCGGTCGGCGGCACGCTGGTGATCGCGGAGCGGTTCCGGCCGGAGCAGGCGCTCGCGGACATCGAGAAGTACCGGGTCACGCACAGCCAGTGGGTGCCGACGATGTTCGTCCGGCTGCTGAAGCTGGACGACGAGGTCCGCGCACGCTACGACCTGTCCTCGCTGAAGGTCGCGGTGCACGCGGCGGCGCCGTGCCCGGTCGAGGTCAAGCGCAGGATGATCGAGTGGTGGGGCCCGGTGCTCCAGGAGTACTACAGCTCCACCGAGTCCCCCGGGCAGACCCGGATCACGTCCGAGGAGTGGCTGGAGCACCCCGGCTCGGTCGGTCGCGCGACCGTCGGGATCCTGCACATCTGCGGGGAGGACGGCAAGGAGGTCGGCCCGGGCGAGGTCGGCACCGTCTACTTCGAGACCGACCGGCCGCTGTTCGTCTACCACCACGACGAGGACAAGACCGCGGACTCGCGGCACCCGGACCACCCGAACTGGGCCACCACCGGTGACCTCGGGTACGTCGACGAGGACGGCTGGCTCTACCTCACCGACCGCAAGGCGTTCATGATCATTTCGGGCGGGGTGAACATCTACCCGCAGGAGATCGAGGACGCGCTGGCCCTGCACCCCGCGGTGCGGGACGTCGGCGTGATCGGGATCCCGGACGAGGAGATGGGCGAGCAGGTCAAGGCCGTCGTCGAGACCGCCGAGGGTGCGGTGCCCGGCCCGGAGCTCGAGAAGGAGATCCTCGAGTTCGTCCGGGGCCGGATCGCGCACTACAAGTGCCCGCGCTCGGTGGACTTCACCGACTCCCTGCCCCGCACGCCCACCGGCAAGCTCGTCAAGCGGCGGATCGTGGAGCGGTACCGCTGACCTGCTGTGAGTGGCGATAGTCGCTCTGGCGACTATCGCCACTCACGACGGCGGCAGGGGTGGGACCCACTCGCTGAGCAGGTCGGCCAGGTCGTCGAGGCCGGTCAGGGAGAGGTCGCCGCGCAGGCCGCGCAGCGCGGCGGTGCGGGCGCCGGCGGCCCAGCCGGCGGCGAGGCCGGGCTCGGTGTCCTCGACGACCAGACACTCGGCGGGGTCGACGCCGAGGGCCTTGGCCGCGCGGAGGTAGCCCTCCGGGTCCGGCTTGCCCGCGGAGATGTCCCCGCTGGTCACGAGCACCTCCGGCGGCGTGATGCCCGCGGCGCGCAGCCGGACGTCCGTCAGTCTGCGGTCGGCGCTGGTGACGACGGCCCAGGGCAGGCCGAGGACGTCGAGCAGGCCGAGCAGGCGGCGGGCGCCGGGGATCTCGCGGACGTCGTCGAGGTCGGTGTACTGCAGTTCCAGCTGGCGGGCGGCCGCCGCGGCGACGCCCGCCTCGTCCAGGTCGGGCCGGGCCTCGCGGACGGTGGGGGCCGACGGGCGTCCGTGCGCCACCGCCAGCACGGCCTCCGGATCCGCGCCGTACTCCGCCGACCAGGTCCGCCACGCCCGCTCCACCGCGCCGTCGGAGTCGACGAGCGTGCCGTCCATGTCGAACAGCACCGCACGCAGATCGTCCAGGTCCATGCCCGCACGGTATCCGGGGTGGATGCCCAGGCGGGCGGACGTCGAGAAGGAGCTGAGGGTCGGATCCGGCCGCCGCGCGAGCCGTGAGCTCCTGATGATCACGGCTCCAGGCCCTCGAAATAGGGGGAGGGGGTATCGGGTTGGGTCAGCGTGAAGGGAGGCTGCGATGGAGAACGCACTGATCTACCGCCTGGCCGAGGGGAGCCTCGAGGCCGGTCGGCCGCTGGAGGCCCTCGAGCTGCTGGCGCCGCTGGTCGACGAGCTGCGCGACACCGCGGCCGGTGCCCTGCTGCTCGGGCGGGCGTACTACCGGTCCGCGCAGCTGCGCCGGGCCGAGGAGACCTTGGCCCGGGCCGTCGAGCTCGCGCCGAGCGACCCGTACGCCCGGTACCTGCTCGGCCGCACGCTGCAGCGGCAGAGCCGGCACGCCGACGCCCTGCCGCACCTGCGGCTGGCCGCCGCCCAGGACCCCGCCTACGCCGGGGACCGCGACGCCTGTGCCGCGCGCGTGGCGAGCTGATCGTCCCGCACCGAACGAACGGCGCTCCCGCTCACTCTTGGTGAACGAGAGCGCCGTTCGCTCCTCAGTTGGTGATCGGGGCGGCGATCGGGGCCTGAGCCACGTCGGTGTCCTGAGCAGGGGTCTCAGGCGTCGTCGAGCGAGTCGGTCGCGTCCGGGTCGTGGTCGGGGGCACCGTGGTGGTCGGCGCGGGGGCGACCGTCGTGGTGGGGGCGACCGTCGTGGTGGCCGGCGCGGCGGGGGCGACGACCGGGGCGGCGGGGGCGCGGGTGGTCGTGGCGGCGGGCTTGGCGGCGGTGGTGGGCGCGGCCGCCTCCTCCACCACCGGCTCCGGCGGCGGGGCGATCTCGTCCGTGTTGACCGTGTCGCTGGCCTCGGCGGAGCTGGCGCCCCCGAGCAGCGGGATCTCCATGAGCGGGCCCCGGTTGCCCGCGGCGAGGCTGATCCCGACGACCGCGAGGAACACGATGCACACCGCGACCACGCTGTAGACACCGAACTTGATGCCGCGGGTGCGGCGGCCGCGCTCGTCGACGAACACCGGGCGCACCGACGCGATGGCGGCGGTGGCGTCGATCGGCGACTCGGCCGCCAGCTCCGCCCGGCGCCGTGCCGAGATCGCTGTGGTCGCGTCGATCGCGGGCAGGCCGGCGCCGGCCTCCGTCCCCGGGGCGTCCCGGGCCGCCGACATCCCGCCGACCCGGGTCGCGTCGTCGTCCCAGCCGCCGACCCGGGTCGCGTCGTCGTCCCACTGCCCGACCCGCGTGGCGTCCTGGTCCCACCCCGGACCGCCGCCGACCTGCGTCGCGTCCTCGGCCCACGGCGCGGTCCGCCCGGAGCCCGGCCACCCGGGCGAGCCGAGGGGCGGGGCCGGGGAGCCCAGCGGCGCGTCGTCGACGTCGTCGAGGGGACGGCGGGGAGCCGGGACGGAGCGCAGGGCGCGCGTCTCGTCGTCGATCATGGGGTCACGTCCTCCGGGGGAGCGAGGCCCGCGCTCACGTCGCGGATTGTCCGGATGAAGGCGAAGCGGGTCTGTGCGATCCCGCTGCACGCGTAGGACGCGGTGGCGTTGCCGGGGCAATCGCCGTTGTCGCGTCCCACGGACCACAGGCCGACGGCGCCGATGCCGCGGTCCCGGGCGACCCCGGCGACGCCCGCGGCGTCGGCGAGGGTGGTGACCGGACCCGTGTCGGTCCGGCCGAGCATGAGGGTGACGCCGACCCGCGACGGGGCGCGGTCCAGCTGCCCGACGATCGTGTCCGTGGCCCGGAGCATCGCTCCCGACCAGTCGCCCTCGTCGGGGAAGTTCATGACCATCGCGTTGACCCGGGCGTCGACGCCGTGCGCGTCGACGGTGCGGACCAGGTCGAGCGCGGCGGCGGTGAGGCCCTGTGCGGCGTCGTGCACCGGCAGGGTCAGCGTGACGTCGACGCCCGTGAGCAGCGCGAGCGCGCTCGCGACCTTCTCGGCGTCGACCCCCGTCTCCACGTCGACGTCGAGCCGCGTGGCGCCGACGGACGCGAGCGCGGTGCGGTACGCCCCGGCCAGCGTCTCGGGGGTCGGGCAGGCGTTCTCCAGGTAGGTGCCGGTCGCGCCGCCGGTCGCCACCGTGACCTGCTCGAGCGACCGGGCCGCCTCGACCACCACGGGATCGGTGATCGGGGTCTGGCCGCCCCACGAGGGCGTGCAGCGGCCGTCGGCGGACAGCACGAACGCGAGGACCGCCGAGCGGATGCCGGTCTGCGCGACCATGTCCGGCAACGGCGAGGGCCGCAGCGAGACGTCGACGTACGGCAGCACCTCGGGCGCCGCCTTCTGCGGTGCGGTAGCCGGGTCCGCGGTGGGCGCGGCGCACGCGAGCAGCACGGCGCCGAGGGCGAGCGGCAGCGCGAGCAGCGCGACCGGCCGCCACCGCACGCGGGATCGCCGCATCGGCGCGTCCTCCACCGGATGGACCAACAGGGAGCGAGCGACGGCTACTCCGCGCGGCGTCGGGGTGCCGCGCGGGCGCAACCGCCGCGCTAACCGTCCATCGAAAGAGTGACGAGGACCGTTACGGGGTCGAACGACGTGTGACTCTCAGCCCAGTGACTCAACCCCCGGCAGGGGTCAGCCCACCATCTCCGGCACCGACGCCGTCGCGCCGCTCTCCGCGGCCGGGTCCTCCAGCAGCGGGCAGGCGATCCAGCCCTCGGGAATGCCGAAGGCGTCGACCAGCAGCCGGGCGTGCGGGCGCAGCGAGCCGCACAGCTCGTTCACGGCGGCGACGACGCCGCGGGTCTCGGCCGCCGTGAGCCGGCCGTGCTCGAGGTACCAGGCGCGGTCCCGCTCGATCGTCGCGAGCGCGTGCAGGTCGCACACCGTCTCCAGCAGCGCCTTCACCGCCGGGTCGGCGGCCCGCTCGATCCCTGCGACGAACGCGTCGAACACGAGGACGTCGACGTGCGCGCGGGCGGCGTCGAGCAGGTGGTCCTGTGCGGCGTTGAAGATCGTGAACTGGTCGGCGCCCTTCTTCAGCGCCGGGCGCAGCCGCCGCGCGACCCCGGCGAGCAGGTGCTCGGCCCGGTCCGCCAGGAGCCGGCGCTGCTCGGCGCGGTCCCGCGGGTGGAAGCCCCGGCCCGGGAGCCGGTGGGGCAGCTTGTTGACGCCGGTCTTCTCGGCGGCCGCGTCGAGCGCCTGGCCGCCGACGAACCGGGCCAGCCCGAGCGGCGAGAGCTTCTGGACGCTCCTGCCGTAGTCCGCCAGCAGGTTCTTGGCGAGCAGCTGGAGCAGGACGGTGTTGTCGCCCTCGAAGGTGGTGAAGACGTCCGTGTCCGCCTTGAGCTGCGGCAGCAGGTTCTCGGAGAGGTAGCCGGCGCCGCCGCACGCCTCGCGGCAGGTCTGGATGGTGCGGGTGGCGTGCCAGGTACCGATCGCCTTGACGCCCGCGGCCCGGCTCTCCAGATCCCGCTGCGCCTTCTCGTCCGGCTCCGCACCCTGCCGATCGGTCTGGGGCGCCTGCAGCCGGTGCATCTCGGCGACCAGGTCGTCCTGCGCGAACTGCAGCGCGTAGGTGGTGGCCAGCGCCGGCAGCAGCTTCCGCTGGTGGGCGCGGTAGTCGAGGATCGCGGTCTCCTGCCCGGTGCCCGGGTCGGCGAACTGCCGCCGGCGCTCGCCGTAGCGGATCGCCAGGGTCAGCGCCTTCTGGGACGCGCTGCCGGCGCCGCCCGCCACGCTGATCCGCCCGCGGACGAGCGTGCCGAGCATGGTGAAGAAGCGGCGGCCCTCGTTCTCGATCGAGCTGGAGTAGGTGCCGTCCGGCGAGACGTCGGCGAACCGGTTGAGCAGGGCCTCGCGCGGCACCCGCACGGAGCGGAAGGTCAGCCGGCCGTTGTCGACGCCGTTGAGCCCGGCCTTGTGCCCGCAGTCGCCGATCTCGACGCCGGGTGTCGCGGCGCCGGCGTCGTCCCGGATCGGGACGAGGAAGGCGTGCACGCCGTGGGTCTCCCCGCGGGTGACGAGCTGGGCGAACACGACGGCCATGCGGCCGTCGCGCGCCGCGTTGCCGATGTAGTCCTTGCGCGCCCCCGGCTCCGGGGTGTCGATCACGAACTCCTCGGCGACCGGGTCGTAGGTGGCCGTGGTGCGCAGGTGCTGGACGTCCGACCCGTGCCCGGTCTCGGTCATCGCGAAACAGCCGAGCAGCTCGCCGTCCATGATCTGCCGCAGGTACCGCTCGTGGTGCCGCTCGGTGCCGAGCACCTGCACGGCGCCGCCGAACAGGCCCCATTGGACACCGGCCTTGACCAGCAGCGACAGGTCGCCGTAGCCGAGGGCCTGGAAGGCGGTGACGACGCCGCCGACGTCCCCCTTGCCGCCGTACTCGGGTGAGAACCCGGTGTGCGGCTGGCCGGTCTCGGCGAGCTCGCGCACCAGCTCCAGGATCTTGGCACGGTACTCCTCGGTCGACAGGTCCGGGTCGGCCGGGCGGAACCGGGACATCTGCTCCCGGACCGAGCTCCGGACGTCGGCCCAGCGGCCGTCGAGCGTCGTGCGGAGCGCGTCCACGGACGGGGTCATGCGGTGCCTCCTGCTGTGCTGGTGCTCGCGTCGCGAGCTGCAGTCGGTGTGGTCGCCAGGCCGGCGAGCCCGGACCAGGCGAGGTCGGTGAGACGGGCGGTGAGCTCGTCGCGGGTGGTGCCGGTGGGGCGGGCGAGCCAGTCGTCCGCGGCCCCGCGGACCATGCCGACGAGCGCGTGCCCCCAGGTGCGCGCGGCGGGGGCGCCGGGCAGGTGGGTCTCGATCACCGCGGCCACCTGGTCGCCGATCACGGTGACCAGGTCGGTGACGGGGTCGGCACCGGCGACGGCGGCGCCGAGGAGCGGGCGGTGTACCACGAACCGGTACACCTCGCGGTCGGACTCGATGAGCCGGAGGTAGGCGTCGATCCCCGCGGCGACGGCGGCGTGCGGGCCCGCGCCCTCGGCCAGTGCCCGGTCGGTGGCGCGCCGGATCTGCCCCGTGAGCACGCGCGCGACCGCCTCGCACACCGCGGCGTACAGCCCCGTGCGGTCCCGGAAGTGCCGGTAGACCGCGGTCTTCGAGGTGCCCGCGGCGGCGGCGATCTCGTCCATCCCCACGCCGGCCCCGTGCTGCCGGATCGCCGCGACGGTGGTACCGACGAGCTCGGCACGACGCTGCTCGCGGTGGGCGTCCCACCGGGAGTCGCGCCGGTCACGGGTCGGATCGAGGGTCGGCTCCGCGAGCTTCGCCTCCGGCTTCATGGAACCGACGGTACCCGGTACTGTGAGTTCTGGCTACTCGCGGGTAATACCGATACCACCGCGACCACCGCAGGGCTCATCCGCACAGGAGGGAACGCCATGCAGTCCACACCGCGGCGCGCCGCCGTCATCGGGGGCAACCGGATCCCGTTCGCGCGCGCCAACGGGCGCTACGCCCGTGCGTCCAACCTCGACATGCTCACGACCACGCTCGACGGCCTGGTGGCCCGGTTCGGGCTGGCCGGCGAGCGGCTGGGCGAGGTGGTCGCCGGTGCCGTGCTCAAGCACTCGCGCGACTTCAACCTCACCCGCGAGGCGGTGCTCGGCTCGCGGCTCGCGCCGTCCACCCCGGCCTACGACGTCCAGCAGGCCTGCGGGACGGGCCTGGAGGCCGCGATCCTGGTGGCGAACAAGATCGCGCTGGGTCAGATCGAGAGCGGGGTCGCAGGCGGGGTCGACACGGCGAGCGACGCGCCGATCGCCGTGAACGAGGACCTGCGCAAGGTGCTCGTCGCGATCAACGGCGCGAAGACGGTGCAGCAGCGGCTGAAGCTGCTGGCCAAGCTCCGGCCGGGACAGATCGTGCCGGACATCCCGCGCAACTCCGAGCCGCGCACCGGCCTGTCCATGGGCGAGCACGCGGCGATCACCGCGAAGGAGTGGGGCGTCTCGCGCGAGGCGCAGGACGAGCTGGCGGCCGCCAGCCACCGCAACCTCGCCGCCGCCTACGAGCGCGGCTTCCTCGACGACCTCGTCACCCCGTACCTGGGCCTGACCCGCGACGACAACCTCCGCCCGGACTCGTCGGTCGAGAAGCTGGCGAAGCTCGGGCCGGTGTTCGGGAAGCAGCTCGGCGACGAGGCCACCATGACCGCGGGCAACTCGACCCCGCTGACGGACGGCGCCGCGCTGGCCCTGCTCGGTTCGGACGAGTGGGCGGCCGAGCACAAGCTGCCGGTGCTGGCCCACTTCGTCGACGCCGAGACCGCCGCCGTGGACTACGTGCACGGGCGCGACGGGCTGCTCACCGCCCCCGTCTACGCCGTGCCGCGGCTGCTCGAGCGCAACGGCCTCACCCTGCAGGACTTCGACTTCTACGAGATCCACGAGGCCTTCGCCTCCACGGTGCTCGCCACCCTCAAGGCCTGGGAGGACGTCGAGTTCGCCAAGGACCGGCTCGGCCTCGACGCCCCGCTCGGGCCGATCGACCGATCGCGGCTCAACGTCACGGGCTCGTCGCTCGCGGCCGGGCACCCGTTCGCCGCGACCGGCGGCCGGATCGTCGCCACGCTGGCGAAGCTGGTGCACGAGAAGGGCACCGGCGAGGGCGGGCGGAAGGCCCGGGGCCTGATCTCGATCTGCGCCGCCGGCGGCCAGGGCGTGGTCGCGATCCTGGAGGCGGCGTGACGAGCACCGACGACGCACTCACTCCCGCGGAGGAGACATGAGCACGGACCGATTTCGCGACCTGTCCAACACCGCGCTCGCCGGGCGGCTCGGGGTCCCGCGGGTACCGCTGCTGCGCCGTTACGAGCCCGGTCAGGCGCTCCTGCCCGGACCCGCGCTCGTCACCTCGGTCGGTGCCGGTCGCTTCGCGAAGCCGATCGCCGCGCTGGTCGAGGAGTCCGGCCAGCACGTGGTCGACGAGGTGGGGGACCAGAAGCTCGCCGCGGTCGTCGTCGACCTGACGGCGGCCGTCGCGCTCGACGACCTCGCCGCGGCCCGGGCGATCCTCACCCCGGCCGTGCGGAAGCTGGCCCCGTCCGGGCGGCTGCTGCTGCTCGGCCCGGAGCCGGCGGAGGCGTCGGCGAGGTCCGGCGTCGAGGCCGCCGCCACCGCCCAGGCGCTCGACGGCCTGGTCCGCACCATCGCCAAGGAGCTGCGGGCGGGCGCGACCGCGAACCTGCTGGTCGTGGCGGCCGACGCGCCGCCCGCAGCCGTCGACAGCTCGGTGCGGTTCTTCCTGTCCGCCCGCTCGGCCTACGTCGACGGGCAGGTCGTCCGGGTCGGGGTGCCGGTCGGCTCGCCGCGGGACCCGGCCGCGATGGACAGCCCGACGGCGCCGGAGAAGCCGTTGGCCGGGCGCGTCGCCGTGGTCACGGGCGCGGCCCGCGGCATCGGCGCGGCGATCGCCGACACCCTCGCCCGCGACGGGGCCACGCTCGTCGTCGTCGACGTCCCGGCGGCCGGGGAGAACCTGGCGAAGGTGGCCAACCGGACCGGCGGCACGGCGCTGCAGCTCGACATCACCGCCGTCGACGCCCCGGAGCGGCTGGTCGCCCACCTGACGCAGCGCCACGGCCGGGTGGACCTGCTGGTGCACAACGCCGGCATCACCCGGGACAAGTTGCTGGCCAACATGGACCCGGACCGCTGGAACGCGGTGCTGAACGTGAACCTGCGCGCCCAGCTGCGGATCACCGAGGCGCTGCTGGCCGACGGCACGCTGCTGCAGGACGGCTCCCGGATCGTCTGCGTGTCCTCGCAGAGCGGCATCGGGGGCAACCGCGGGCAGGCGAACTACGTGGCGTCCAAGGCCGGGATCATCGGCATGGTGCGCGCGCTCGCCCCGGTCGTCGCGGAGCGGGGGGTGACGATCAACGCGGTCGCGCCCGGCTTCATCGAGACCGAGATGACCGCGAGGATGCCCGTCGGCACCCGGGAGGCCGGGCGGCGGGTCAACTCGCTGCGCCAGGGTGGTCTGCCGGTCGACGTCGCCGAGACGATCGGCTGGCTGGGCCAGGCCGAGTCCGGCGGGGTCAACGGGCACGTCGTGCGGGTGTGCGGCCAGTCGATGCTGGGGGCGTGATGATCGGCCTGTACGCGAAGGCGGCCGTCGGCGCGGTCCTGCCCGGGCGCGCGCGGTCGTTGCCGGGGACCGTCCTCGAGCGGTCGGTCACGCCGGAGGTCGGGCACCTCGCGGACTACGCGCGGGTGTGCGGGTTCCCGCTCGGCGACCGGCTGCCGCCCACGTTCCCGCACGTCCTGGCGTTCCCGCTGCAGATCGAGCTGATGGCCGCGCGGTCCTTCCCGTTGCCGCTGCCGGGGCTCGTGCACGTCGCGAACCGGATCACGGTGCACCGGGCGGTCGCGCTCGGCGAGCAGCTCGACCTCCGGGTGCGGGCCGAGCGGTTCGCCGCGCACCCGCGTGGGGCGCAGGTGGACCTGGTGGCCGAGGTGTCGGTCGGCGGCGACCGGGTCTGGGACGGGCGCAGCACCTACCTGGCCCGCGGCGCGCAGGCCCCGACCGGGCTCGCGGGCGAGCTGCCCGACCTGCCCGAGGTCGACGGTCCCGCCGCGGCGGTCTGGCGGGTGCCGGCGGACACCGGCCGGCGCTACGCCGCGGTCAGCGGGGACGTGAACCCGATCCACCTGAACCCGGTCACGGCCAAGGCCTTCGGGTTCCCGCGGGCGATCGCCCACGGGATGTGGACGGCGGCGCGGGCCCTCGCCGCACTGCAGGGCCGGATCCCCGACGCCGCGACCTACGAGGTCGGCTTCCGCAAGCCGCTCCTCCTGCCGTCGACCGTGGAGCTGGTGACCGAGCAGGCGAAGGAGGGCTGGGACCTGGCCGTCCGCAACCGGAAGGGCGCGGTGCACCTGGTCGGGACGGTCCGCTAACCGAGGAGCGGGAGCAGCGCCTCCGGGACCTCGACGTGCGCGTTGTGACCGAGGCCCGGGAGGTCGACGGGCGCCGGGACGAGTGCGGCCAGCTGGTCCGCCGTGACCATCGGATCGTGCTCGCCCCGGGCCAGCACCACCGGCACCGGGGCGGCGGCCAGCAGGGCCGCCATCTGCGGATCCCCGACGCCGAAGGCCCTCGGGTCGAGGGCGGTCCGCCAGTTCTCGCCGGTCCGGACGACCGCGCCGTCGAGCGCGGGGTCGGCCGGGTCGACCAGGCCGTCGAGCCCGGCGACGCGCAGGTGCCGGGCCACGGCCTCCTCGCGGGTGCCGAACTCCGCCGGGGCGCGGGCGGCCAGCGCGGCGGCGCGGGCCAGCTCGTCGGCCGTCCACACCACCTTGATCCCCAGCCCGACCACCGCGCGCACGCCGGGCCGACCCGCGAGGTGCAGGGCGACGACGCCGCCGAACGAGTGGCCGAGCACGACCGTCCCCGCGGGGTCGACCAGCGGGGCCACCGCCTCCGCGACGGCCGCGAACGTGTACTCGGGCAGCGGCGCGGACCGGCCGTGGCCGGGCAGGTCCGGCGCGACCCACGCCCGGTCGCCGAGGGCGCCGGCCATCCCGTCCCACACCCGGCCGGTCGCCCCGAGCCCGTGCAGCAGCAGCACGGCGGGCCCACGGGTGCCGCCGCGCCTGACCTCCAGCTCCGTCATGTCCCCCAGCATGGCCGACACCCGTTCGGCCTAGACTCCGCCCATGGCGGACCGTCTGCGGCCCGGCGGCTTCGTGCTGGGGCTGCCGCTCCGGCTGCTGCTCAGCGTCGCGGTGGTCCTCGCGAACTTCGGCGGGGCGGCCGTGGTGTTCGTGCTCGCCGCGTGGGTCGTGCCGGACGGGCGGGTCGCCGACCCCGGGCAGGTCCGGCTCGTCAACATCGCGGTGTTCGCGGGGTACCTGGTCGTCGTCACGCCGGTGGGGCTGGCCGTCGGGCGGGCGCTGTTCCGGCTCCGCGGCCGCGGCGCCCGCGTCGACCCGGCTCGGCGCGCGCGGCGCCTCGTGCTCTACGGCCCGCTGCGGCTCGTGGTGGTGCTGGCCTTCCTCTGGGCCGGCGCCGTGGTGCTGTTCGGGCTGCTCAACCTGCAGTTCTCCGCCCGGCTCGCCTTCTCGGTCGCGGCCACGATCACCATCGGCGGGATCGCCACCTGCTCGCTGTCCTACCTGCTGGGCGAGCGGATCCTGCGCGGGCCGGCGTCCGTGGTGCTGGCCGGGGTGCCGCCGCGCAGCCGGGCGCTCCCGGGCGTGCTGCTGCGGCCCATCCTGTTCTGGGCGCTCGGCACGGCGGTCCCGGTGTTCGGCCTGCTCCTGGCCGGGACCACGGCCCTGGTGTTCCAGGACGTCACCGTCGACCGGCTGGCCGTGATGATCCTCGGCATCGGCGGCGCCGCGCTCTTCGCCGGGCTGCTCACCACCATCGGCTCCGCCCGGTCCACCGCGGACCCGGTGATCGCGGTGCGGCGCGCGATGCAGCGGGTGGAGAAGGGCGAGCTCGACGTCTCCGTCCCCGTCTACGACCACACCGAGCTCGGCCGGCTGCAGGCCGGGTTCAACACGATGGTCGAGGGCCTGCGGGAGCGGGAGCGGATCCGGGACCTGTTCGGCCGGCACGTCGGGCAGGACGTCGCCCGCGCCGCCGCCGCGTCCGACGACGCCGAGCTCGGCGGCGAGGTCCGTCGGGTCGCGGTGCTGTTCGTCGACCTCGTCGGCTCCACCGCGATGGCCACGGAGCGGCCGCCCGCCGAGGTCGTCGGGGTGCTCAACGGGTTCTTCGCGGTCGTCGTCGGCGTGGTGGAGGAGCACGGCGGCTGGATCAACAAGTTCGAGGGCGACGCCGCGCTGGCCGTGTTCGGCGCGCCGGTGACCATCGACGACCCGGCCGGCTGCGCCCTGGCGGCCGCGCGGAAGCTGCGCGAGCGGCTCGCGGACGAGATGCCGGAGCTCGCGGCGGGGATCGGCGTGTCCGCGGGCGACGCCGTCGCGGGAAACGTCGGCGACCCGCGGCGCTACGAGTACACGGTGATCGGCGACCCGGTGAACGAGGCCGCGCGGCTCACCGATCTCGCCAAGTCCCGCGGCGGGATCGCGGCGTCGGGCGCGGCGGTCGCCCTCGCCGACCCCGAGGAGGCACGCCGCTGGGAGCTCGGCGAGCCCGTGGTGTTGCGCGGGCGCGGCGTGCCCACGGACATCGCCGTCCCGCGTTCCCGCAGCTCGAAGGCGGTCGTGAGTGCCGACTGCCCCTCTAGGGGCAGTCGGCACTCACGGGGCTGGGTGTGGTGCGGGCCCCGGGCGACAGTAGGGCCCGCACCACACGGGAGCCGACCGGCATCACCGGGCGGAGCTCAGGGCCGGCACCGTCCGTCGCACCCCACCGGAGGCGAAGGGCTCGGATTCTGGCCGGACTGCGATCGGATCGGCCGTTCAGCTGCAGACGTTGACGGTCGGATGCTGGGGTACTTCGGGGATCGGCCCGTTGTTGACGCCGCCCTTGACGTTCGTTGCGCTGACCCAGCCCGTCCGGCCGTTCGGAAGGACGATGCAGACCCACCAGTAGTTGAAGACCTTGTTGTTGTTCTGGCTGACGTCCTGGCCGGTGCACTGGCAGAGCGCCTCGACCTTGCCCTTCTGGATGGTCTGGATGATGTTCGGTCCACGCGTGCTGACGCCGGTGCGAACGTTGGTGTCGGCATTGATGATCTGGACAGTCACGGTGCGCGGTGGCGCAGTCCTGGCGGTCGCCTCGGGTGCACTCATCGGATCCTCCTTCGAGGTGTTGCGCGTCGACTCGCGACGACGCGTGATCACTCGGACTCGGTGGATCCCGCATCTGCCGAGGACCTCTCGTCGAGCCTCGCCAGCGCGGTCTGCAGGGCGGCGGCCAGCTCGAGCCAGCCGTGGAACGCCCACTGCCCTCGGTCGTCGCCGAGCACACCGGTGATGGGGCCGGCTGCTGATGAGACCTCGAGCCAGAGGGTCCGCGGGGCCGAGGACGATCGCCTCGGCGACGGCTGCGTTCCCTGATCCACGCATCCAGGTTCGGGCCGCCGGGGATCGGCGGCTACGGCGCGCCGCCCGAAGGATCGGCCGAAGTGTTAGCGCTGCGGGAGCCGAAGGCCGCCGACAGGTCCTCGCGGGAGGTGATCGCGAGCTTCGCGTACACGTTGGACAGGTGCATCTCGACGGTGCGCAGGGTGACGAAGAGCGCCTGGGCGATCTGCTTGTTGGTCATGCCCGCGGCGGCCTGCTCGGCGACCCGGCGCTCGCTCGCCGTGAGCGCGTCCGCTCCGGTCGCGACTCGTCGGCGGGGTCGGGCGCCGGCGGCCCGTAGCTCGTCGACCGCACGGTCTGCCAGGGGGACGGCTCCGCACCGGTGGGCGAGGTCGAGCCCCTCGCGGAGGACGTCGCAGGCATCCGTCCGGGAGCCGCGGCGGCGCAGGGCGGCGCCGAGGTCGACGAGCGCCTCGGCCCGCCAGAGCAGCCCCGGGGAGGAGCGCAGCGTGGCCACCGACCGTTGCAGCAGGTCGAGTCCCTCCGGGCCGCCGGTCACGAGCCCTGACTCGCGCAGTGCGGCGCCGACCGCTCGGGACGAGCCTGCCTGCGAGGCGACGCGGAGGGTCTGCTCCGCCAGGGCGCCGGCGCCGCGGACGTCGCCCAGGGCCCTGCGCACCGATACCAGCGCGAGCGGAGCCTCGAAAGTGATCAACGGCGAGAGGCCGCGGAACACGCTACTGCGACGCTGGAGTTCCTCGAGGTCGGCGCGGGCCGCCTGGAGATCCCCGGTGGTCGCATGAAGTCGGGCGCGAGCGAGCAGGATCAGCCCCATCGGCAGGATCCGTGGCAACTCCCCGTCGAGGTCGTGTTCGGCGAGCACGGCTCCGGCCTCTGCCGTCCGCCCCGAGTCGGTCAGAGCGCGAACCAGGGGGATGGACCATGACGCGGCGCGCACGCGGGTGTTCGGGGTCGCCGCGTCCAACGCCGCACGGCCGTCGACCTCGGCTCCGCGCAGGTCGCCGCGGGCATGCCGCACCAGGCCCCGCAGCCACGACACCCCTGCGATGCCGAAGGGCGAGCCCATGGTCTGAGCGCGCCCGAGCGCTCGGGTGAGGATCTGCTCTGCCGTGTCGAAGCGCTCGGCCTCGATCAGGCACACGGTGATGTTCAACCGCCAGAAGTTGACCCGGTGAGTGGTGATCGCGGGGTGGGCGGCCGCGCGCTCGGCCACCTCGCCCACGAGTTGCAGGCGCTCGCCGCGAGCCAGCAGCCGTCGTGCGGCGAAGGACAGCAGCAAGCACTCCGCCGGGGTCTGACCGGGCAGGTCCCCGTACTTGTCGGCCTCGTCCTCGAACCGTGTCGGGTGGTCGGGGTTGAACAGCAGTGCACCGAGGCGGGCGGCCTGCAGTTGCAGTGCCAGCTCCCGGTCGAGGTCGGCGACTTCGCGTGCCGATCGCTCGTAGAGCTCCAGCTGCGACCGCTGCCGCGCGGGGTCGGACTGCGTGTCGACCGCGAGCTCGATCAGGGCGCGGGCCCGGACGACCGGGTCGTCGGTCGCGATCGCAGCCTGGAGCAGGTGGTCGCGCGCGGTGAGCCGACCGAGCTCGTGCTCGGCGTGGCCGAGCTCGAACCGGATCGACGGCCCTTCCCGTTCCTCCGGTGGCTCGTCCAACGCCCTCTGCAGCAGCACGGCCGCCGTGTCGGGGGCGCCGCCGGCCAGTGCGAGCCGCGCCGCCTCCCGCAGGGCCGACACGACGCCGGGGTCGCCGGTCGGCCGGGTGTCGAGGAGGTGCACGGCCACCTGTTCGGGATCGGCCTGCTGGTCGGCCAGGAGCCGGGCCGCGCGAGCGTGCAGCTCGGAGCGCTGCGCCGTCGGTATGTCGTCGTAGATCGCGGCTCGGACGATCGGGTGGACGAAGCGGAGCGGATCGCCGCGCTCGAGGACGGCCAGCGAGACCAGCTCGTCGGCGAGCTCCTGCGTGAGGCGCGGTGTGAGTCCGGCGAGCCGAGCGCATGTGGGCAGGTGTGCCTGCTCACCCAGGACGGCCACGGCGCGGGCGAGCGCGGGCGCGGACTCGCCGAGCAGGCCGACCCGGAGGAGCAGCGCCGCTGCTATCCGGTCCGGGCCGAGGCGGCGGATCACGTCAGGTTCGATCTCGTCTGCCGCCCGGCCCTCGCGCCGGATCTCCCCGAGCAGCTCGGTCAACAGGAAGGGATTGCCGCCGGTCGCCTCCTCGCAGGCGACGGACAGGACGGCCGCGGCCTCGTGACCGAGGGCCGCGGCGACGAGGTGCTCGATGGCCGCGGCCTGCAACGGGCGCGGCCTGAGCACCGGGCTGCGCGCCTCAAGCAGCAGCGGGCGGAGTTCGGGTCGTCGGCGCTCGGTGCCGGTCCGGGCGGCCAGTGCGACCAGCACGGGCATCCCGGCCAACCGGTGCGCGAGGTGGACGAGGAACCGGACCGACGGCTCGTCGGCCCAGTGCACGTCGTCGACCGAGAGCACGAGCGGCGCGCGCTCGGCCAGGTTCGCGACCAGCCAGTAGAGGCCGTGCAGGATCGCGTGGGCGGTGGCGCCGTCGTCCTGGTCCGGAGTGACCGGAGCGAAGACCGGTTCGGCCAGACGCGCGGCGCCGGCCAGCAGCTCCTCGCGCCGGGCACCCCGGTCCGAGGCGAGCGGAACCTCGAGCAACTGGCGGACGATCCCGAACCGCACCCCTTGCTCGACCTCGCCGCCGCGCGCGGTCACCACGGTGAACTCCCGGGCGCGCGCCCTCCGGCGCAGCTCCGCGAGGAGCCGGGACTTGCCGATCCCGGGTGGCCCCTCGATCAGCAGCACCTCACCGTCGTCGTCCACGGTGGCCGCCAGCGACCGGTCGAGGTCGGCGATGTCCGCCTCGCGGTCCAGCAGCGCGCTCTGCGAAGCGCGCGTGGACGACCGAGGCTCACTCACAACGGCCTCTTGCGGCTCTGCATGGTCACCCTCAATCATCCCGGAATGCCTCTGCGGTGGCTACCGGTAACTCGTCGTGGTGGACGTCGACGTCACCACCTGAACACGGTCGGCCTCCTTGCGGCACTCGTGCTGCTCGCCGGCTGCGGTGCACCGTCCGCGCCGGCCGCCGCGGGGCAGGTGACGGAGCTACGGGTGGCGCTGGCGCCGCTGGCCAGCACGTTGCCCGCGCACGTCGCCGCGGCCGAGGGCATCTTCGAGCGCAACGGACTCCGGGTGACCATCACCGAGGGGAACGACCTGCCGGGGTTCACCGCCGCGCTGGACCAGGGGCGGTACGACATCGTGCTCAGCGTGCCGACGATCGTGCTGGTCGCCGCCGACCACGGCATCGACGTCCAGGTGGTCTCGCGCCTGAGCAGGTCGACGTCGGCGCACCCGGGCACCGTGTGGATCACCAGGGATCCGGGGATCGCGTCGGTGGGACAGTTGCGCGGTGCACGGATAGGTGTGCCCGCGTTGACCGGTCAGCTCACCGACTCGCTGGTCTACCTGCTGCAGCGGGCCGGCGTTCCCCGGGACCAGGTGACCTTCGTGCAGACCCCGTTCGCCACCATGCCGGACCAGCTCGAGGCGGGGCGGCTGGATGCGGCCGTGGCGGGGGCGCCGTTCAGCACGGCGATGGCCGCCCGTGGGTTCCGACTGCACGAGGACGTGGTCGTGGCGGCCGTGCTCGACGCCACCGGGGGCGCGGTGAACGACGGGATGACCTCGTTGTTCGCCTCCTCGGCACGGTTCACCCGGGAGCATCCCGACGCGGTTCGGGCCTGGCGTGCCTCGCTGGAAGAAGCGGTCGCGCAGCTGAGCCGCGACGAGAACGCGATCCGGGACCAGTACCGGGCGTGGCTGAAGATGCCGCCGGAGGTCGCGGCCGGCTCGCCGTTGCCCACCTGGGAGCTGGACATCGCCCCGCGCGACCTGGAGCCCTACGTGACGATCTCGAAGTCGGTCGGGAGCATCGGCCGGGAACCGGACGTGACGACCCTGGTGTGGCAGGACCATCCATGACGGCGCCCGACGACCGGGCGCGATCGCCGGCCGGCGGGACGGCGTACCACCTCCGGGGCGTCGGCGTGGGTCTTCCTGGCCGCGCCGGCCTCCGATGCGTGCTCAAGGACGTCGACGCCGACGTCGCGGCCGGGGAGATCGTCGGGGTGGTCGGCAGATCCGGGGTCGGGAAGACCACCCTCCTGCGGGTTCTCGGTGGTCTCCTGCCGGCCACGGTCGGGACCGTCCGCCTGTTCGGGCGGCCGGTGACGGGCCCGCCGCCCGAGGCCGTCATGGTGTTCCAGGACTACGCCGCCGCGTTGCTGCCCTGGCGGACGGTGGCCCGCAACGTCGCGCTCGGTCTGGGGGGACGCTTACGGGCCGGGGAACGGCGACGCCGGGTGACCGAGGCCCTGGAGCTGGTCGGGCTGGCCGACCGGGGCGGCGACCATCCCGCGCAGCTGTCCGGGGGTATGGCGCAGCGGGTGCAGATCGCCCGGGCTCTGGCCGTCCAGCCGAGGGTGCTGTTGATGGACGAGCCGTTCGGGGCGCTCGACGCGCTGACGAGGGCAGCTCTGCAGGACGTGCTGCTGGGCATCCAGGAGCGGACGCACACCACGATCGTCTTCGTGACGCACGACCTGGACGAGGCGCTCTACCTCGCCGACAGGGTCGTCGTGCTCGGCGGCGAGCCGGGCACGGTCGCCCTCGACCTGCCCACGGAGCTGCCCCGCCCGCGGCACCAGCTGCGCACCCGGGAGGCGGAGCCCTACCTGCGGTCGCGGCACCGCCTCGGCGAGCTGCTCGTGTCGGGGACACCGTGAGCGGCCTCCGCCGCCTGCCCGGACCGGGCGGGATGAGCCTGGTCGTGCCGGTCGCCGTGCTCGTCACCTGGCAGCTGCTCACGTCGGCCGGGGTGCTCGACCTGGAGTTCCTGCCGCCGCCGGTCGAGATCGGCCGGGCCCTGGCGGTCGAGGTGATGGACGGGGAGCTCCCGGTGGACCTCGCCCACACGGTGGCGGTCGTGCTGATCGCCACCGCAGTCGCCGGAGTGGTCGGCGGCGGGCTCGGCGTGGCTCTGGGACTCGTACCGGCTCTGCGGATCCACGTCGCGGCGTCGTTCGACTTCCTGCGGACGATCCCCGCCATCGCGTTGATGCCGATCGCGCTCCTCCTGCTCGGACCGGGCCCCTCCACCGAGCTGCTGCTCGCGGCATACGCGGCCACCTGGCCGGTGCTCGTGACCACAGCCGGCGGCGTTGCGGGAGTTCCCGATCGCCTGCGCGACGTCGCCCGCACTCTGCGGTTGTCGGCCGCTCGGACGGTGGGGCGGATCGTGGTCCCGGCTGCTGCCGCGTCGTGGCTCGCCGGCGCGCGGGTGGCTGCGATCGTCGCCCTCCACGTCACGGTCGTCGCCGAGATGGTGATGTCGCCTGCCGGACTCGGCGGCGGCCTCGTCGAGTCCCTGCAGGGGCTCAACCCTCCACGGATGTGGGCCTACGTGGTGGTCTGCGGTCTGGTGGGGATCCTCCTTCAGGGCCTGCTCCGCCGGCTGGTCCCCCTCGGGCTCACCGGTCGGCCGGCCGGCGCGGCGGGCCCGTCGTGATCCGGGCCTCGATACGGAGCCCGGGCGCGGTACGGGGGCTTCTGCCGCTGGTCGCGGGGCTCGCGTGCTGGCAGCTCGTCGCCCCGTCCGAGTCGCGGACGTTCCCGCCGCCGAGCCGTTGGGCGGAGTCGCTCGCAGAGCTCAGCCTCGGTGGGCGGCTGGCCGGCGCCGTCGCGGGCACCCTCACCACCTTCGTGCTCGCGCTCGCGGCGGCCACGGTGATCGGCTCCGTGCTCGGCGCAGCCGTCGGATTCTCCCGCCGCGTCGACCGAGCCGTGTCGCCCGCCCTGAATCTCCTCGCCGCGATCCCCGGCGCCGCCATCGTCCCGCTCGCCATCCTCGCGCTCGGCACGACCCGGGCGACCGCTGTGGCCGTCGTCGCGCTCGCCGTGGTCTGGCCGGTTCTGCACACCAGCGCCGCCGCGGCGAGAGCCGTTCCCCGCGTGCGGCTCGACGCCGCACGGACGCTCGGTCTGAGCCGGGAGCGGCGCTGGCGCACCGTGCTGCTGCCCTCCGTCGCACCCGGGGTGCTGCTCGGCGTTCGGGTCGCGGCGTCCATGACCCTGATCGTCACGCTGCTGGTCGACATCCTGGGCACGGGCGACGGCATCGGGCGGCTGCTGGTCGAACGGCAACAGCGCTTCGACACCGCCGGCGCCTGGGGGCTCCTGTTCGCGATCGGTGTGCTCGGCTACCTGGTCAACTTCGCTCTGGCCCGGGCCGAGCAGCTACTCGCGCGGCCCACCGGCCCGCAGGTATGGCGGGAGAGCCGGGCTGGTCATCCCGCCGAGCACAGGCCGTCGCGGGGGCAGAACATCGCCCAGACACCGTTGTAGCCGCTGGCGACCGTTCTCGTGCACGGGCTCGCCATCCCGCCACCACAGTCGAGGTAGTTGAGTTCCGAACCTGCATCCGGTGTCGCGGTGAGGGTCACGGCCGTCCCGACCGGGAAGTCGGCGTGGCACGTCCCGCTGATGCTCTGGTCCTCGCCGGCGGCGTGCTCGTACGGATACCCCACCGGCGTGGCGAGGTGACAGTTAATTCCTGCTGGTCTGCTGGTCACCGTCCCGCTGCCCCACCCGTCGATCCAGACCGACACCGTGCTCGACGCGCTCGTCTGCGCCACAGCACTGGTGGTCGGCAACAGCAGGACGGCACCACCCAGCACCATGACCGCGGCCAGGCGCCCCAGCCCTCGGCGGAAACGATCGTTCATCCTCGGCTCCTTTCTCGCCCGCACGCGGACCGGCGCGGCCCTGGCCGCCGTCGGCGCGTACATGCGCCGATCGTGCGGCCGGGTGGAGCGCAGCGAGAGCCGGGCGGCACCGAAGGATCGTCCGAAGTGTTTGAGCGCCCGGACGCCGTGCGCCTCGGGGTCAGCCGGTGTTCTTCATCCCCGCCGCGATGCCGTTGATGGTGAGCAGGAGGGCGCGCTCGAGGTCGGCGTCGTCTCCACCGTCGGCACCGCCCCGGCGGCGGCGCTGGTCGAGCAGCTCGACCTGCAGGTGGTGCAGGGGCTCGAGGTAGCCGTTGCGGACCGCGAGGGTGTTGCGCAGCACCGGGTGCCGGTCGAGGAGCACCGGGTCGCCGGTCAGCGCCAGCACCTCGCGCAGCGTGCGCCCGTGCTCGGCGCGGATCAGCTCGAACAGCCCCTGCTGACCGGGCTCGACCAGCGTCGAGACGTAGTAGGAGGCGATCCGCAGGTCCGTCTTGGCCAGCGTCATCTCGACGTTGCCGAGCAGGTTGGCGAAGAAGGCCCACTCGCGCATCTCGTCGAGGACCTCGCCGTAGCCCGCGTCGCGTGCCGCCTTCAGCCCGCTGCCCAGCCCGTACCAGCCGGGGACGACCATCCGGGTCTGCGTCCAGCCGAAGACCCACGGGATCGCCCGCAGGTCGTCGAGCGACGGGGTGCCCTTGCCCGGGCGCTTCGACGGCCGGGAGCCCACGTTGAGCCGGCCCAGCTCGTCGACCGGGGTGGCCGCGGTGAAGAACTCCGGCAGCGCCGGGTCGCCGACCAGCTCGCGGTAGGCCTTCTTGCCCGCCTCGGACACGCAGGTCATGACCTCGTCCCAGCGGGCCAGGGTCTCGTCCGGCCAGCGGGAGGCCTTGTGCAGCACGCTCGCGTCGAGCATCGAGGCGAGCAGGATCTCCAGGTTGTCGTGTGCCAGCGTGGGCAGCGAGTACTTGTCGGAGATGACCTCGCCCTGCTCGGTGAGCTTCATCGCCGCGTCGACCGAGCCGTAGGGCGCCGACGCGATCGCCTCGCCCGCCGGCCCGCCGCCGCGGCCCACCGAACCGCCGCGGCCGTGGAAGAGCCGCAGGTTCACGCCGTGCTTCGCCCCGACGTCCCGCAGCTGCCGCTGGGCCCGGTGGATCTCCCACTGCGAGCTGGTGATCCCGGCGCCCTTGTTGGAGTCCGAGTACCCCAGCATGATCTCCTGCAGGTCGCCGCGGTTGCGCACCTGCTGCCGGTAGCCCGGGTCGGACAGCAGCCCCTCGAGCAGCGGGCCCGCCTGGGACAGCTCCTCGACGGTCTCGAACAGCGGCACCAGGTCGACGGACGAGCGCGGGTCGGTCCGCAGCTCCACCATGTACGACTCGCGGGCGAGGACGGCGACGGCGAGCAGGTCGTCGACGTCCTGGGCCATCGACACGATGTAGGTCCGGGCGACCTCCGGCCCGAACTCGTGCTGGACCTCGTGCAGCATGTCGAAGGTCGCGATCACCTGGGCCGCCGCCTCGGGCACCCCGTAGTGCCGGCGGATCAGCGGGCGGTGCCCCTGCAGCTCCGTCGACAGCAGCGCGCGGCGCTCCTCGCGGGTCAGCTCGGCGTACGGCCTGTCCAGCTCGCCGAGCTCGTCGTAGATCGCGCCGAGGGCGTCGTGGTGCTTCTGGCTGTGCTCGCGGATGTCCAGCTCGGCCAGGTGCAGGCCCAGCGCCCGGGCCGCGCGCAGCGCACGGGCGAGCGTGCCGTCGGCGATCCGGGCGCCGAGGTGCCCGCGCAGCGAGCGGTCCAGCACGCCCAGGTCGGCCACGTAGTCGGCGACGCCCAGGTAGTCCCGCCCCGCGACGTGCGGGCCCCGGTTCGCGATCCGGCTGCGGGTGTTCTCCAGCCGCGCCTGGAGGTAGCTCAGGTGGAGCCGGTAGGGCTCGTGGGCGTTGAGCCGGATGAACCGGTCGTGCACCTCGGGCAGCGCGCGCCGGTCGCGGGCCAGCGCGCCGCGCAGCTCCTCGGACACGCCCATCACCCGGGTGGAGATCGACAGCTCCTGGATGAGCTGCTCCACCAGGCCGCCGTGGATCTTCAGCGCGCGGTCCGTGTACAGCTCCAGGACCTCGCGGGTGACCTCGGGCGTGACGTTCGGGTTGCCGTCCCGGTCGCCGCCGACCCAGCAGCCCAGGCTCAACGGCCGGGAGTCCGGCGGGACCTCGAAGCCGTGCGCGCGCACCTCGGCCTCGAACTCCCCGACCAGGTCGGGGACGGTGCGGGTGCCGAGCTGCTCCATGAACCAGGCGACGCCGCGGGCCTCGTCGGTCACCGTGGGTTTGCCGGGCCGGATCTCGTCGGTCTGCCAGAGGAGGTCGACGAGGGCGCCCAGCTCGTCGTCCGACGCGCCGTGGTCGAGCCCTTCGGCCACCCGCCGGAGGATCGCGAGGACGGACTGCCGGGACGACTCGGTGGGGTGCGCGGTGAACACGGGCCGCAGCTGGGCGCGGGCCAGTACCTCCTGCACCGCGCCGCGGTCGGCCTCGGCGGCCAGCCGCTCCATCACGGTGTGCAGCGGGCGGCGGTCGGCGGGGCGCAGGCTGCGCAGCTCGCGCGAGCGGTGCAGCTGCTCGGCGACGTTGGCCAGCTGGAAGTACTGGGAGAAGGCCCGGGCCAGGACGACGGCGGTGCCGGTGTCGAGGCCGGACAGCCGGCGGGTGACGGCGTCCGGGTCGCCGCTCTCGCCGGCCGCCTCCCGGGCGAGCTTGCGGACCTCCTCCACCAGCTCCAGCACCTCGTCGCCGGCCTGCAGCGCAACGGTCTGCCCGAGCATCGTCGAGAGCCTGCGGATGTCGGCGCGCAGGGCGCTGTGCTCGGTCTCGGAGACGACGCCGGAGTGCGCGGCGAGGGAGTCCGGGGCGAGGAGTTCGGTGCGGTGGGCGCTCGCGGTCACCGTGGTGGGGCTCCGTTCACGGGAGGGGCCGCTCGCGGCGTCGGGAACGGCGGGACTACCGGCCATCGTCGCGCCTGCGCCGGGGCGGGGCCATCGCTGGCGGGAGGCCGTAACCCGCCGTTGACATGTGGTCCCGCGCCGGACCCCGGAGAACGCCGAACGGGCGGCCCCCCTTGTGGGGACCGCCCGCCCGGGTCGGGGCGCGGACGTCAGCTGGGGACCGCGTCCAGGTCCGTGGCGAGCAGTTCGGCCAGCGCGTCGAGCGAGGTCTCGCCGTTCGCGTCGTCCGAGCTGGTGAGGACGACCTCCTCACCGGAGTTCACGCCGAGCCCCAGCACCGAGAGGATGCTGCGGGCGTCGACCGGGCCGCGGTCGCCCGCGGCGATGGTGACCTTCGCGGGCTGCTGCCCGGCGGCCTTGCAGAACAGGTTGGCGGGGCGGGCGTGCAGCCCCACGGACGATCCGACCTTGACGCGGCGCTCGGCCATGACGATCTCTCCTACGGAATCAGGCGTGGGCGGCGGCGCGGGGCGCCGACGTGGACTCGGTGGTGGCGGCGGCCTTCTTCTTCTGGCCCACCGACTTGAGGACGATCACGATCGCGGCGGAGACGAGCGTCCCGGCGACGATCGCGACGAGGTAGCCGAACGGGTTGCCGATCAGCGGGACCACGAAGATGCCGCCGTGCGGGGCCCGCAGGGTCGAGCCGAAGGCCATCGACAGGGCACCGGTGACCGCGGACCCGGCCATGAGCGACGGGATGACGCGCAGCGGGTCGGCGGCGGCGAACGGGATCGCACCCTCGGTGATGAAGGAGGCCCCGAGCAGCCACGCGGCCCGGCCGTTCTCGCGCTCGGCCTCGGTGAACAGCTTCTTGCGGACGGTGGTGGCCAGGGCCATGGCCAGCGGCGGGGTCATCCCCGCGGCCATCACCGAGGCCATGATCAGCAGCGCGGTCTGGGAGTTGGTGGACAGCCCGGCGACGGCGAAGGCGTAGGCGGCCTTGTTCACCGGACCGCCCATGTCGAAGGCCATCATCAGGCCGAGCAGGGCGCCGAGCAGGATCGCGTTGCTGCCGGACAGGCCGTTGAGCCAGTTGGTGAGGCCGGTCGTGATCGCGGCGAGCGGCTGCCCGATCACCACGAACATGATCCCGCCGATGATCGCCGTGCCGACCAGCGGCAGCACCAGCACCGGCATGATCCCGGCGATCGCCTTCGGGGCCTTCCACTTCTTCATCCAGAAGATCAGGCCACCCGCGAGCAGGCCGGAGGCGAGGCCGCCGATGAAGCCGGCACCGACCTCGACGGCGACCAGGCCGCCGACGAAGCCGGGGACCAGTGCGGGCCGGTCGGCGATCGCGTAGGCGATGAAGCCGGACAGCACGGGCACGAGCAGGCCGAAGGCCAGCGAGCCGAGCTGGAACAGCAGTGCGGCCCAGCTGGTGTGCGAGGTCCAGGAGAAGCTCTCCGTGACCGAGGGGGCGTCGGTGATCTGGTAGCCGCCGAGGGCGAAGCCCAGGGCGATCAGCAGGCCGCCGGCCGCGACGAACGGGATGACGTAGGAGACGCCGGTCATCAGCCAGCCGCGGACCTTCGACCCGACACCGGGGCCGGTCTGCTTGACCGCGAGCTGCGGCTCGGCGGGTGCCGCGGTGCCCTTCGGCGCCGCCTCGGCGGCGGCCACGGCCTGCTCGATGAGGGCCGGCGCCCCGCCGATCGCCTTCTTCACCCCGGCGGTCACCGTGGGCAGGTGGGCGAAGCGGTCCTTGTCCCGGACCTCGACGTCCGCCGCGAGGATGATCGCGTCGGCACCGGCGAGCTGCTCCGGGGTGAACGGGGTGGAGCCGGCCGAGCCCTGCGTCTCGACGACGATCTCGTGCCCGGCCTCCTCCGCCGCGACCTCGAGGGCCTCGGCGGCCATGTAGGTGTGCGCGATGCCCGTCGGGCACGCGGTGACGGCCAGCAGCTTCACGCGCCGACCTCCTTCCGGATGTAGTCGGCGACGTGCCCGGCGTCGGTCGCGCCGAGGAGCTCGTCCTTGAACGCCTTGCGGACCAGCCGGCGGGCCAGCGCGGCCAGCACCGTCATGTGGTCGGTGTCGCCGCCCTCGGGAGCGGCGATCATGAAGACGAGCCGGGCGGGCCCGTCCTCGGCGCCGAAGTCGACGCCCTCGGTGCTGCGGCCGAACGCGAGGCTCGGCACGGTGACGGCCGCGGACCGGCAGTGCGGGATGCCGATCCCGCCCTCGAGCCCGGTCGGCATCTGCTGCTCGCGGGCCTCGATGTCGGCGAGGAACTGCGCGAGGTCGGTCACCCGGCCCGCCTTCTGGAGCCGCTCGGCCAGCGCTCCGACCGCGGCACGGCGGTCGGTGGACGGGAGGTCGAGGTCGACGAGATCGGCGGTGATCAGGGCGGACTGCTCGGTCATGCGGCATCTCCGGTGAGGACGAGATCGGCGTGCGGGCGTCCGACGCGGACGTCGGCGAGCGGGAGCTCGTGGGGTCCGGGCATCTCGCTGCCCGGCAGGCGGCAGGCCGCGGCGCCGTACGCCACGGCGCGGGCGAGGGCGTCCGGCCCGGCGCCCCCGGCGGCCAGGAACCCGGCCAGGGTGGCGTCGCCGGCGCCGACCGTGCTGCGCACGGTCACGGGCGGGGTCGCGGCGTGGTACTCGCCGGACTCCTCGACCAGCACGGCGCCGCCGGCGCCCAGGCTGACGAGGACCGCGCCGACCCCGGCGGCGCGGAGCTCACGGGCCGCGGCGAGCACGTCGCCGAGGCTGGCGAGGGGGCGGCCGACCAGCTCGGCCAGCTCCTCGTGGTTGGGCTTGACCAGGTCCGGCCGCGCCGCGACGGCGGCGGCGAGCGGGGCCCCGCTGGTGTCCACGGCGGTCCGGGTGCCGGCCCGCCGGACGAGGGTGGCGTGCAGGTCGACGGGCATGCCCTCGGGCAGCGACCCGCAGGTCACCAGCCAGTCGGCGCCGCGGGAGCGGGCCACGGCCTGCTCGGTGACCTCCTCGACCTCCTCGGGCGTGAGCACCGGGCCGCTCTCGTTGATCTTCGTCGTGGTGCCGTCCGGCTCCACGAGCGTGATGTTGGAGCGGGTGGCGCCGTGGATCGGCACGGTGACGGCGGGGACGCCGAGAGCGTCGAGCAGGCCGTTGAGCCGCCCGCCCGGGGCGCGGCCCGAGGGCAGCACCGCGAGGGCGTCGACGCCGGCGCGGGTGAGGGCGCGGGCGACGTTGACCCCCTTGCCGCCCGGGTCCAGCCGCACGGACAGGGCGCGGTGCACCTCGCCGCGGACCAGCCCGGCCAGCTCGACGGTCCGGTCGAGGCTGGGGTTGGGGGTGACGGTGACGATCAAGGCTTCACCTCCTCGTGAAGTCGGTCGTGGAGTCGGTCGTGTGCGGGTCAGGCCCGGACGACGCGGGGGCCCGCCGCCTCGATGGCGGCGGTGGCGGCGTCGTCGAGCCCGGTGTCGGTCACCAGGGCGTCGACCTGGTCCAGCCGCGCGAAGCGGACGAACTGGTCGGTCCCGTACTTGGCGGCGTCGGCCACCACGACGGCGCGGCGGGCGGCGGCGATCATGGCTCGCTTGGCGGCGGCCTCGGCCGGGTCGGGCGTGGTGAGCCCGCGCTCCGGGGAGAAGCCGTTGGTGCCGAGGAACGCGACGTCGACGGTGAGGGTGGCCAGGGTGTCGGTCATCCAGTCGTCGACCGCGGCCATCGTGGTGCCGCGGACACGCCCGCCGAGCAGCCGCAGCACGACGTTCGGCCGGGTGGCGAGCATCGAGGCGATCGGCAGCGAGTTGGTGACGACGGTCAGCTCGCGGTCGGTCGGCAGGACTGAGGCGAGCCGGGCCGTGGTCGTGCCCGCGTCGAGCAGGACGGTCAGGCAGCCCTCGAGCTCGGCGAGGGCGGCCTTGGCGATGCGCTCCTTCTCCGGGCCGGCCACGGTGTCGCGCTGGCCGATGGCGGGCTCGAAGTCGAGGCGGTCGGCGGGGATGGCGCCGCCGTGCACCCGGCGGACGAGGCCCTGGCGCTCCAGGGTGCCGAGGTCGCGCCGGATGGTCTCCGGCGTGACCTGCAGCTCCTCGGCCACGGCACCGACGTCGACCCGCCCCGCGTCGCGGGTACGGGTGAGCAACCACTGCTGACGCTCCGCTGCGTACATCTTCGTTCGCTCCCGGATCCGTGCCCGAATCTGCTTGCTTGTTTCCGAGTATGTGGGTTTTACTGGAGTTCGTCAACGGGTCACGCCGAAGTCATCCGAACGGATCGAGGGAGTTCGCAATGCAGCTGAACGGCATCCCTGCCAGTCCCGGGCGTGCGGGAGGACGCGTCGTGCGCGTCGCCGACGCCCCCGGCGAGCCCCCGGTCGGGCCCGTTCCCACCGATCCGGACACCGAAGCGGGCAGGATCGGACCCGCGATGGAGCTCGTCTCCGCCCGCCTGCAGACCCGCGCCGACGCCGCGTCGGGCGACGCGAAGGACGTCCTCGAGGCGACGATCACGATGGTCGGCGACCCGGCCCTGCTCGAGAACGCCGAGAACCTGGTGCGCGAGGGCGGGCGGCCCGCACCCCGCGCGGTCTGGGAGGCGGCCAACACGTTCGCCGACATGCTCGCCGCGATGGGCGGCTACATGGGCGAGCGGGCGACCGACGTGCGCGACGTCCGCGACCGGATCGTCGCCGAGCTGCAGGGCCTGCCCGCGCCGGGCGTGGCCGACCTGGCCGA
This sequence comes from Pseudonocardia halophobica, assembly GCF_027922425.1. Lineage (GTDB taxonomy): Bacteria > Actinomycetota > Actinomycetes > Mycobacteriales > Pseudonocardiaceae > Pseudonocardia > Pseudonocardia halophobica. The sequence goes on from NZ_BSFQ01000011.1 coordinate 33,413, forward strand.
GCCCGCCGTCCTGGTCGCCGCCGACCTCGCCCCCGCGGACACCGCCGGCCTGCGCCCGGGCATCGCGCTCGCGCTCGTGACCGAGCAGGGCGGGCCGACCAGCCACACCGCGATCCTCGCCCGCTCGCTGGGCATCCCGGCCGTCGTCGGCTGCGCGGGGGCGCGGCAGCTGGTCGAGGGCGCCTTCGTCGTGGTGGACGGCGGCGCCGGTTCCGTCGAGGAGGTCGGGTCGGCCGAGGAGGCGGCCGTGATCGTGGAGGCGGTCGAGGCCGTCGAGTGGGACGGCGTCGGCCGGACCGCCGACGGGCATCCCGTCCCGCTGCTGGCCAACGTCGGCGACGCCGACGGGGCGGCCGCGGCGGCCGAGCGGCGGGCCCAGGGCGTGGGCCTCTTCCGGACCGAGCTCGCCTTCCTCTCCGCGGCCGAGGAGCCCTCGGAGAAGCGGCAGCGCGAGGTGTACGACGGCGTGCTGGGCGCGTTCGCGGGCAAGCCGGTGACCGCCCGGACGCTCGACGCCGGTGCCGACAAGCCGTTGCCCTTCCTGACCCTCGACGGCGAGCCGAACCCCGCGCTCGGTGTGCGGGGCCTGCGGATCGCGCGGGTGCCCGGGAACGGTGCCGACGTCCTGGAGCGCCAGCTCGCCGGGCTGGCCGCGGCGGCGAAGGAGACCGGCGCCGAGCTGAAGGTGATGGCGCCCATGGTCGCCACCGCCGAGGAGGCGCGCTTCTTCGTGCAGCGCTGCCGGGCGCACGGGATCACCAGCGCGGGCGTGATGATCGAGATCCCGGCCGCCGTGCTGGTCGCGCGGGAGATCATGGCCGAGGTGGACTTCGTGTCCGTGGGCACCAACGACCTGGCCCAGTACCTGTTCGCGGCGGACCGCCAGTCCGGCCCGGTCGCGGCGCTGAACGACCCGTGGCAGCCCGCGCTGCTCCGGCTGATCCGGATGCTGGGCGAGGCCTCCGCGGAGACCGGCGTCCCGGTCGGCGTGTGCGGCGAGGCCGCTGCCGATCCCGCCCTCGCCCCCGTGCTGGTGGGCCTGGGCGTCGCGACGCTCTCGATGGGCTCCGGCGCGTTGGCCGCGGTCGGCGCCTCGCTCGCCGGCCTCACCCTGGAGCAGTGCCGGGCCCTGGCCGCGGTCGCCTGCGCCGCCCCGGACCCGATGTCGGCCCGCCAGGCCGTGAGTGCGCACTGCCCCTAGAGGGGCGGTACGCGCTCACGACCCCTGGTGAGCTGCGGAAACCGGTCGGCTGTGAGCTGCGCTCGCGGGTTCAGCGCGGATGCTTGCGTGGGCGGCCGGGGCGGCGCTTGACGGGCACGACCACGCCCTCCTGGAAGATCTCGCCGCCCCACACGCCCCACGGCTCGCGTCGCCGCAGCGCCCCGGCCAGGCACTCGGCCCGCATGGGGCAGCCGCGGCAGGCGGCCTTCGCGCGGTCGAGGTCGGCCGGGTCGTCGGCGAACCACATCCCGCCGCCGGGCCCGTGACAGGGCAGCTCGGTGGCGAGGAGATCCGCGGGGCCGGCTGCCGTCCCCCCGGCAGCCGGTCCCGCGGGTACACCCGCGATCGTCCTCACTTCCGTGCACCCCCACGATCGCCGGTCCTCCGGTCCCCCGGCCGGAGTTGCCACTGCGCCCGTCGCCCTCCCCCCGACCGGCGGGACCGGGCGCGCACCCGTCGAACGGCGCCTCCCGGACGGCCCACCGGCCACCGCACTCGGTGACGAGGGGCGCAGCAGCACGGGAACCACCCTGCCGCCTGCTGCGTGTGCGCGGATCCGGAGAAAGTCCCCATCCGGCTCGCCGGATCCCCTAGGGGTTCGGACTGCGGATCCCGGTTGTGTAGCGTGCCCACCTCTCTCCGACTCCGTCCGGCGGTCGAATGTGACGGTCCTGGCCGGAAAAGTTGTCGCCAGGGCCGGCCGGCGATCGCGGCTGCGGCGTCGGTCGCCGGCGCCGACGGTCGGTCCATGATCACCGGACGGGACCGTTCGCGGCCGGGTGTGGCCGCCATCGGCCCTGGACAGCGATCACGGGCGCGGCAGGATCGCGCTGAGGTCCCCGACGGCGCTCGGGGCAGGGGCGCCCGGGAGCGCCGCTGCTGGGCATGATCGCCGTACCGGACCCTTCATGGTCGGATGTGGCCGTCCACGGTCTCGAACGGTGATCACGGGCACTGCTCGAACGGCTCCGGCCGGCGATCACGGGCGGAGGATCGCGGCTGGGTCGGCCGGGCTTGCGATCCGCATCCCTTCGGACCGTTCGGCTCGGGCTGATCACCACCCGGCCGGCGGTGCGTGAGGTCGTCGAAGCGCGGCGCGGGCGATAGCGTCGCCGACATGGTCGATCACGGCGCTCCTCCCGTCGCCCTCGTCACCGGCGGAGGCAGCGGGATCGGCCGCGCCACCGTCGCCCGACTGCGCGCCGCGGAGTGGTCGGTGCTGCTCGCCGACCTCAACCCGGAGACCGGCCCGCGTGCGGCCGACGATCTGGGCGCGGCCTTCGAGCGCGTCGACGTGGCCGAGGAGGCGCAGGTCGAGGCGGCGGTCGCGCGGTGCGTCGCCGAGTACGGCCGGATCGACGCCGTGGTCAACAACGCCGGCGTGGGCGGTGCCTTCGGCGCCCTCACCGACCTCGCGGTCGAGGACTGGGACTACACGTTCGCCGTGCTGGTCCGCGGGGTGTTCCTCGGTGTCAAGCACGGGGCGCGGGCGATGCGGGCGGCCGGGGCCGGCGGCGCGATCGTCAACGTCGCCTCCATCGCGGCGTACGGCGGCGGGGCCGGGCCGCAGGCCTACTCGGCGGCGAAGGCCGCGGTGCTGAACCTGACCCGGGTCGCGGCCGTCGAGCTGGCGGAGGACCGGATCCGGGTCAACGCGGTGTGCCCGGGCGTGATCGCGACGCCGCTGGTCGGGCGGGACCCGGCGCGGGCCCTCGACGGGGTGCAGCCGTGGCCGGAGGTGGGGCGGCCCGAGGACGTCGCCGAGGTGATCGCCTTCCTGTGCGACGACGCCTCCCGCTTCGTGACGGGCGAGGAGATCACGGTCGACGGCGGGCTCACCGCGGCCGGCCCCCGCATCCACGCGGCGTACGGCGGCGACCCGCGGAAGCGTGGCCTGACGGGGGTCAACCGCGGCACCACGGGCGAACCCCCGACCATCCGGTCGGGTCGGTGAGGTCGGTGGCTCGATCGACCGTCGGCAAGATCGCTGATCGGGTGCACCGGCGGCGCTGCGAGCCTCGAGCGCAGTGCTCGCGAGGACGTCGGTTCGGGCGCCGCCACCGCTCCCACATGATCGCTGTTTCCGTGCATCTACGGTTACGCGGGTCGTCTCCAGTGCACCGGGGTGGCGATCATGGTCCGCCGACCGGCGACACACGGGATCGGAGCGTGGCCGGCGTGCGAGGTGCCGACGCCGCAGGTGAGCGCGGTCGGGTTCAGGTGCTGCCGGTCCCCGGCATGATCGCCACCTCCGTGCACTGAGGGTTGCGCGGGGAGCCGTGAGTGCAGCTTCCGCGGAGGGCGTCGCATAGGCAACCGCCGCCGCGACGGCATGATCGCTATCCGGGTGCACGGACAGTTCCGTGAGGAGCCCTGAGCGCCGCGAAGTGATGATCACGGTGCGCGATCGGCGCTGCTCGTTGCTCGGATGCTGAGAGGTTCGGCTGCACGGGCCGCGTCCACATGATCGTTGTTCGGGTGCCCCGACGGCTGCGCGCCGGGCCCTGAGCGCACGCTCTGCGGAGGGCATCGCACAGGCGATCGCCGTCGCGCCCGCAAGATCGCTGTTTCCGTGCACCGACGGTTCGGCAAGGAGTCCTCAACGCAGCGGATCGGCGTTCACGGTCGGCACTGCCCACTGCTCGGATGCTGACGGTTTCAGGTGCTGACCGCCCGGCGCCGTCATGATCGCTGTTCTCGTGCATCGAAGGCTTCGCGAGGAGCCGTGGGCGCACCACGCCAACGATCATGGTCCGGTGGCTGGCGCCGCGTTCGCCGACCGACGGCACACGCAGTCGGAGTGCGGCACGGCAGCTGTGGCCGACGTGCGAGGTGCCCTGGGCGGGTCGGCGGTCAGGTGGTGACCGCCGCCTGCCCCAGCGCCTCGGTGAGTAGCGCGCGGACGTGCGCGCTCTCCGCGGTGTAGTAGATGAACGTGCCCTCGCGCCGGCCCTCGACCAGCCCCGCCAGGCGCAACTTGGCCAGGTGCTGGCTCACCGCCGTGGGTGCCGCGCCGACCAGCTCCGCGAGGCAAGCCACCGAGGTCTCGCCCTGCAGTAGCGCCCAGAGGATCTTGATGCGGGTGGGGTCGGCGAGCAGGCGCAGCGAGTCGGCCGCCCGGCGGACCTCCTGCTCGGACGGCATCGCGAAGTCCGGGATGCCCTCGTGCACGCCGCGAGTCTAGCGAACACCTGAGCGACCGTGCAGGTGTCAGGATCACTTTCCATCTGAGTGCATACCTTCGTGCATGCGCAGGTATGTTCTCACGCATGCTGTCTCTGCCCGAGGTGCGGAGCGCCGCGCTGGCCCTGCTCTTCTTCGCCGCCGCCGTGCCCGCCGACCTGCTCGGGGCGCCGTGGCCGCTCGTCGCCCTGCTCTACGCCGCCTGCTACGTCACGGGCGGATGGGAGCCGGCCTGGTCCGGGCTGCAGGCGCTGCGCGAGCGGACCCTCGACGTCGACCTGTTGATGATCGTCGCCGCGCTCGGCGCCGCGGCGATCGGCCAGCACCTCGACGGCGCGCTGCTGATCGTGATCTTCGCGAGCTCCGGCGCGCTCGAGGCGGTGATGACCGCCCGCACCCGCGCGAGCATCACCGGTCTCCTGGACCTCGCGCCCGAGACGGCCCACCGGATCGCCGACGGCCGGGAGGAGTCGGTCCGGGCCGCGGACCTCGCGGTCGGGGACGAGGTCGCCGTGCGGCCGGGGGAGAAGATCCCCGCGGACGGCACCGTCCGCGACGGGGCCACCGAGGTCGATGCCTCCACCCTCACCGGCGAGCCGCTGCCGATCCGCCGCGGCCCCGGCGACCAGGTGTTCGCCGGCACGCTCAACGGCACCGGGACGGTGCGGGTCCGGGTCGACCGCGACCCGGCGGACACGGTGCTGGCCGGGATCGCGGCGCAGGTGGAGCGGGCGGCCGAGACCAAGTCGAAGCGCCAGCTCTTCGTCGAGAAGGTGGAGCAGCGCTACTCGGTGGTGGTCGTGGTCGCCGCCCTCGCGCTGCTGGTCGGGCCGCTGCTCTTCGGCGCCGACTTCCGCGACACGCTGCTGCGCGCGATGACGTTCATGATCGTCGCCTCGCCCTGCGCCGTGGTGCTCGCGACGATGCCGCCGCTGCTCGCCGCGGTCGCCGTCGCGGGCCGGCGCGGCGTGCTGCTCAAGGACGCCGGCGTGGTCGAGGCGCTCGCCGAGGTCGACGCGGTTGCCTTGGACAAGACCGGCACCGTCACCCGCGGCCGCCCCGAGGTCCGCGCCGTCGAGCCGCTCGACGGCCGCTCCGCCGACGAGCTGCTCGCCCTCGCCGCCGCCGTGGAGGAGGGCTCGGAGCACGTGCTGGGCCGCGCGGTCGTCACCGAGGCCCGCCGTCGGACCCTGCCCCTCCCCGAAGTCCGCGACTTCGCCGCCCTGCCCGGCGAGGGCGTGCGCGGGGTCGTGGGGACGACCGTGATCACGGTCGGGCGCCCGACCGGCGGCGAGGAGCGGGATCGGGTGGCCGAGGCGGAGCGCGAGGGCCACACCGCGGTCGTCGTGCGCGTCGACGACGTTCCCGTCGGTCTGCTCGTCCTCGCCGACGAGGTCCGCCTCGGCGCCGCGGAGGCGATCGCGGCCGTCGGCCGGGCCGTCGCCCCGCCCGTCCTGCTCACCGGCGACGCCGAGGGCCCGGCCCGGCTGGTCGGCGACCGGATCGGGGTGGGCGAGGTCCGTGCCGGGCTGCTGCCCGCCGACAAGGCCGCGGCCGTCGAGGAGCTCGAGCGCGGCGGCCGGCGGGTGCTCGCCGCCGGCGACGGCCTCAACGACGCCCCGCTGCTGGCGACCGCGCACGTCGGGCTGGCCGTCGGGGAGGGTGCCGGGACGCTCTCGGTCGAGGCGGCCGACGGCGTCCTGCTGCGGGACCCGCTCGGCGCGCTCGCGCCGCTGGCCGCCCTGGCCCGCCGGGCCCGGCGGGTCGCGCGCGCCAACCTGGCGTTCGCCGCCGTCGTCATCGTCGGGCTGGTGACCTGGGACCTGGTCGGGACGCTGCCGCTGGCCCTCGGCGTGGCCGGGCACGAGCTGTCGACGGTGCTGGTCTGCCTGAACGGGCTGCGGCTGCTGCTGCGCCCCGGCTGGCCGGCGTCAGAGCGCGGTGAGCGCGGCGAGCGCCATGCGGCGGAGCAGGCCGGCGACCTCGTCGGGAGCCGCGCGTGAGCCGCTGTGCGGGGTGGAGTTGAGCAACCCGAACGTGCCGTGCGCGGCCACGCGGGCGGCGTCGGGGTCGAGCCCGGGGTGCAGCCGGCGCAGCGTGTCGACCCAGATCTCGACGTAGGTGCGCTGCAGCCGGCGCACCCGCCGCCGGTCCCCCTCGGGCAGGTTGTCGAGGTCCCGGTCCTGCACCACGATCAGCTCCGGCTCGCGCAGCGCGAACTCCAGCTGGAAGTCGACGAGCGCGGCCAGCACCTCGTCCGGCTCGCCCGTGGACCGCTCCCGCCCGCCGGCGAGCAGGCGCTCGCTGATGTCCACGAGCAGCTCGGCGAGCAGCGCCTCCTTGCCCGGGAAGTGCCGGTACAGCGCCGGCCCGCTGATCCCGACGGCGGCCCCCAGCTCGGCGATGCTCACCCCGTGGAAGCCGTGCCGGGCGAAGAGGACGGCGGCCGTGCGGAGGATCTGCTCACGCCGGGAGGGTGCGTTGTCGACCCGCGGCGCCGCCATCGGGCCAGCGTAGCGCCTCTGGTTAACGTTCGCTAACACCCGCCCGGGTCGCCACGTCTCAGGCCCGGCACAGGACGCGGCACCTACCCTGGTCCCATGGCCCGCGACCCGGATCCGGACCCCACCGCGGGGTCCGGTGCTGCCCCGGACCGGCCGTCGGGGCCGTTCCGCGGGCTGCGGGACCGGCTGCGCGCCCGGCTCGGGGTCCGGACGACGACCGCGCTGGCCGCCGCGCTCACCGTCGGGGTCGTGCTCCTCGTGGCCGGGGCGATCCTGGTGCTCGGGCTCAACGCGCTGCTGCGGATGCAGCTGGTCAACGCCGCCACCCAGCAGGCGACCCAGCTCGGCGAGCGGGTCGCGGCGAACTTCGCCGACACCGAGGACGTCAAGCGCAACGCCGTCCAGGCCACGGGCAAGCGGTCCGACCTGGTCGAGGTGGTCACGAACTACAACCGGGACCCCCATCGGCCGCCGGACATCCAGAACATCGGCTCCTCGGACCCGCTGCCGCAGTACCCCCTGATGTCCGACGTCCTGGCCGAGCCGGACGAGGTCGAGGTCGTCCACTCCACGTGGATCACCCTCGACGACGGCAAGCACGAGGAGGTGCTGGTCGTCGCGATGGGCTTCGAGTTCCCGCCGACCGGCCAGCCCTTCACCGTGCTGGCCGCCCAGCCGCTGGACTTCCTGCACCGCGCCGTCGACACGGTGCTGGCGATGGTGCTGGTCGGCATCCCGGTGCTCGTGGTGCTGGTCGGCGGCTTCACCTATCTCTTCGCCGGACGGGCCCTGCGCCCGGTCGAGGCGATGCGCGCGCGGGTGGCGAGCATGACCGACCGGGACCTCGGCACGCGCGTGCCCGTCCCGCCGGCGCGGGACGAGGTGGGCCGCCTCGCCGAGACCATGAACCAGATGCTCGGCCGGCTGGAGAGCGCGCAGACCACCCAGCGCCGGTTCGTCGCCGACGCCAGCCACGAGCTGCGCAGCCCGCTCGCCACGATCGCGTCGGGCCTGGAGCTGCTGGCCGGGTCGGTGGACGAGTCCGACGCGTCGACCGTCCGGACCCTGCGCGGCGAGGCGGGCCGCCTCGACCGGCTGGTCGACGGGCTGCTCCTGCTCGCCCGCTCCGACGAGCGCGGGCTGCAGCCCCGCCGCGAGGACGTCGACCTCGACGAGATCGTCGAGGCCGAGCGCGGCCGCCCGTCCGACGTCGGCGGCGTGGCCCCCGAGGTCCGCGCCGAGCCCGTCCGGGTCTCCGGCGACCGCGCGCAGCTGGTCCGGGCGGTGCGGAACCTGGTCGACAACGCGCGCCGGCACGCCGATTCGCGGGTGCTGGTCACGCTGCGGACCGAGGGTCCCGACGCGGTGGTCGACGTCGACGACGACGGCCCCGGCGTCCCGCCCGAGGACCGCGGCCGCGTCTTCGAGCGGTTCGTGCGTCTCGACGAGGCCCGCGCCCGGTCGGACGGCGGCGCGGGGCTCGGCCTCGCGATCGTCCGGGAGATCGTGGCGGTGCACCACGGCGGCGTCGAGGTGCTCGACTCGGCGCTGGGCGGGGCGCTGTTCCGGCTGCGGCTGCCCCGCACCGAGACGTCGGCCGAGCCCGAGCCGGGGCCGGAGGGGCCGCCGCCCGGGGACGGGACGTCCGACGCGGCGGACCCCGGCGACCTGCGGGACGACCGACCGACCGGCCCGCTGCCCGTCCTCACCCCGCCGGCCCGCGAGACCCCGACCCGCGAGACCCCGCCGACCCGCGAGCCGGAGACCGCGCCGGTACCGCGCGAGCCCGCCACTCGGCCGGTGCCCGCCGGCCGTCGGCCCTCGCCGGTGCCGCACGAGCAGGAGACCGCGCCCGTGCCGCGTCCGTCGCCGGTCCCGCGTGGGAGCCATGAGCGTGGGAGCCATGAGGACGAGCGGGTCCGGCCCGCGACGTCGGTGCCGATCCGGCTCGGCGACGCGCTCTCGCCCGCGGACGTCAATCCGACGGCGCCGATCCCCGTCGTCCGGCCGCCCGCCCGCTGAGCCGGAAGCCGTCAGGCCGGCTCGACCATCCGGTACCCGACGCCGCGCAGCGTCTCGATGGTCTGCGTGCCGAAGGGCGCGTCGATCTTCTTGCGGACGTAGCCCACGTAGACCTCGACGACGTTGACCTCGCCCTCGTAGTGCGCGTCCCAGACCGCACGGAGGATGTCGGTCTTGGTCACGACCTCGCCCGCGTGCCGCATGAGGTGCTCGAGCACGCCGAACTCGCGCGGGGTCAGGGTGATCTCGGTGTCGCCGCGGTGCACGCGGTGCCGGGCCGGGTCGAGCTTCAGGTCGCCGACGGACAGCACGGTGGGCCGGGCGTCGCCGGCGCGGCGCTGCAGGGCGCGTAGCCGGGCCAGCAGCACGACGAACGAGAAGGGCTTGGTGAGGTAGTCGTCCGCCCCCAGGTCGAAGGCGTCGGCCTCGTCGTACTCGCCGTCCTTCGCGGTCAGCATCAGTACCGGGCTCCACACGCCGGCGGCCCGCAGCTGCTGCAGGATCCGGTACCCGGACAGGCCGGGGAGCATGATGTCGAGGATGACGACGTCGTATCCCCCCTGGATCGCGGCGTCCAGGCCCGAGGGGCCGTCGTGCCGGACGTCGACCGCGTGGCCCTCGCGGGCCAGCCCGCGGCGGACCATCTCGGCCAGCGGGCGCTCGTCCTCCACCAGCAGCAGGCGCACGAGGAGCACCGTAGGGCCCGCGGCTGTGACGTTCCTGAGGGGACTGGCGCTCCGTGTTAATGACCGCTAACCTAGTTAACGATCGCTAACCGATCCGACGAGGGACGGCAGATGCAGGGTGTGGCGAGGCGCTCCGGGGCCGCAGCTCCGGTGCTGGGCAGCAAGGTCGACCCCGGGGCGGAGCAGTTCGCCCGCAACGCGGAGTCGCACCGCTCGCTGGTGGCGGACCTGAACGCGCAGCTGGCGGCGGCGCGGCTGGGCGGCCCGGAGCGGTCGCGGCAGCGGCACGTGGAGCGCGGGAAGTTGTTGCCGCGGGACCGGGTGGACTCGCTGGTGGATCCGGGGTCGCCGTTTTTGGAGCTGTCGCCGTTGGCGGCGCACGGGCTCTACGGCGGGGACGCGCCGGCCGCGGGGATGATCACCGGGGTGGGGCGGGTCGCGGGCCGGGAGTGCGTGATCGTGGCCAACGACGCCACGGTCAAGGGCGGCACCTACTACCCGATGACGGTGAAGAAGCACCTGCGGGCGCAGGAGGTGGCGCTGCACAACCGGCTGCCGTGCGTGTACCTGGTGGACTCGGGTGGGGCGTACCTGCCGGCGCAGGACGAGGTGTTCCCGGACCGAGAGCACTTCGGGCGGATCTTCTACAACCAGGCGCAGATGTCCGGGAAGGGGATCCCGCAGATCGCGGCGGTGCTGGGTTCGTGCACCGCGGGCGGGGCGTACGTGCCGGCCATGAGCGACGAGGCGGTGATCGTCCGCAACCAGGGCACGATCTTCCTGGGCGGTCCGCCGCTGGTGAAGGCCGCGACCGGTGAGGTGGTCACGGCCGAGGAGCTGGGCGGCGGCGACCTGCACTCCAAGATCTCCGGCGTCACGGATCATCTGGCGAACGACGACGCGCACGCGCTGCGGATCGTCCGGTCGATCGTCGGCACGCTCGGGCCGCGGGTGGCGCCGCCGTGGGAGCGGGAGCCGACCGAGGCGCCGGTGGTGGACCCGGGCGAGCTGTACGGGGCGGTGCCGACGGACTCGCGGATCCCGTACGACGTGCGTGAGGTGATCGCGCGGGTCGTGGACGGGTCGCGGTTCCACGAGTTCAAGGCCGAGTACGGCACGACGCTGGTCACGGGCTTCGCGCACATCCACGGCCACCCGGTCGGGATCATCGCGAACAACGGGATCCTGTTCTCCGAGTCGGCCATGAAGGGCGCGCACTTCATCGAGCTGTGCGACCAGCGCGGGATCCCGCTGGTGTTCCTGCAGAACATCACCGGGTTCATGGTCGGCCGGGAGTACGAGGCCGGCGGGATCGCCCGCAACGGCGCCAAGCTCGTCACCGCCGTCGCCTCGACCCGGGTGCCGAAGCTGACCGTGGTGATCGGCGGGTCGTTCGGCGCGGGGAACTACGCGATGTGCGGGCGGGCCTACTCGCCGCGGTTCCTGTTCATGTGGCCCAACGCCCGGATCTCGGTCATGGGCGGCGAGCAGGCCGCCACCGTGCTCGGCACGGTCGGGTCGGGCGCGGGCAACGGGGACGCCGCGGCGCAGGAGGAGCTCAAGGAGCGGATCCGCGCCCAGTACGAGACCCAGGGCCACCCCTACTACTCCACCGCCCGGATCTGGGACGACGGCGTGATCGACCCCGCCGACACCCGCACGGTCCTGGGCCTGTCGCTGTCGATCGCCGCGAACGCCCCGCTGGGCGACCCGGCCTTCGGCGTCTTCCGGATGTGAGCAGCATGTTCTCGACAGTTCTGGTGGCCAACCGCGGGGAGATCGCGGTCCGTGTCATCCGCACCCTGCGCGCCCTCGGCATCCGCTCCGTGGCGGTGTACTCCGACGCCGACGCGGGCGCCCCGCACGTGGCCGCCGCCGACGTCGCGGTGCGGCTCGGTCCGGCGGCGGCGTCGGAGTCCTATCTGGCGATCGACACGGTGATCGAGGCGGCGAAGGCCACCGGGGCGGAGGCGATCCACCCCGGCTACGGCTTCCTGAGCGAGAACACCGCGTTCGCCGCGGCCTGCGAGGCGGCCGGGATCGTGTTCGTCGGCCCGCCGTCGTCGGCGATCGAGGCGATGGGCGACAAGATCCGCGCCAAGCAGACCGTGGCCAAGGCGGGCGTGCCGGTGGTCCCGGGCTCGGACGGCGTCGGCCTGTCCGACGCCGACCTGGCCCTGGCCGTGGAGCAGGTCGGGTTCCCGGTGCTGCTCAAGCCCTCCGCCGGGGGCGGCGGGAAGGGCATGCGCGAGGTCCACCGCGCCGAGGACCTGACGGACGCGATCGCCTCCGCGCGCCGCGAGGCGCGCGGCTCGTTCGGCGACGACACCCTGCTGGTCGAGCGGCTGATCACCACCCCGCGGCACATCGAGATCCAGGTGCTGGCCGACACGCACGGCAACGTGGTGCACCTGGGCGAGCGGGAGTGCTCGCTGCAGCGCCGGCACCAGAAGATCGTCGAGGAGGCGCCCTCGCCGCTGCTCACCCCCGCGCAGCGCGAGGCGATGGGCCAGGCGGCCTGCGAGGCCGCCCGCGCGTGCGGGTACGTCGGCGCGGGCACCGTGGAGTTCATCGTCGCCGGCGACCGGCCGGACCAGTGGTTCTTCATGGAGATGAACACCCGGCTGCAGGTCGAGCACCCGGTGACCGAGGAGGTCTACGGGGTCGACCTGGTCGAGGCGCAGCTGCGGGTGGCCGCCGGGGAGACGGCGCCGTGGCCGGCCGAGCTCACCCCGCGCGGGCACGCGATCGAGGTCCGGTTGTACGCCGAGGACCCGGCGTCGGGGTTCCTGCCCACCGGCGGGCGGATCCTGGCCCTGCGCGAGCCGCGGAGCGTCCGGGTGGACTCCGGCGTGGCCGAGGGCGGGGTCGTCGGCTCGGACTACGACCCGATGCTGTCGAAGATCATCGCGTCCGGCACCGACCGGGCCGAGGCGCTGCGCAAGCTCGACGCCGCGCTCGGCGAGACCGTGCTGCTCGGGCTGGGCACCAACATCGGGTTCCTGCGCGCGCTGCTGGCCGACCCGGACGTCCGCGCCGGGGACCTGGACACCGGGCTGGTCGGGCGTCGTCTCGAGGCGTTGACCACCCACGACCTGCCGGCCGACGTCGTCGGGGTGGCGACGGGCCTGGCCCTGCTCGACCTGGAGCCGGGCGGGCCGGTGACCGACCCGTTCGACATCCCCGGTGGCTGGCGGATCGGCGAGGCGGCCTGGACGACCCGACGGCTGGTCGTCGCCGGTCACGAGCCGGTCGAGGTCCGCTCCCGCGGCCGCGCCGCCGACGCCGAACTGTCCGTCGACGGCGGCGAGCCCTTCCGCACGTCGACCCGGCTCACGGGCACCGGCGTCACGCACTCCCAGGCCGGCGTGACCAGGGAGTACGCCATTGCCCGGGACGAGTCCGGGGTGCACTGGATCGGACGCGACGGCCTGGTCTGGGCCGTGCGCGAGCAGGAGGCCCTCGAGGCCGCGGCCGAGGAGGCCGCCGCCGGGGCGGGCGGGCCCGTGCTCTCCCCGATGCCCGGCACCGTGACCGTCGTCGAGGTCACCGAGGGTCAGCAGGTCACGGCGGGTCAGACGCTCGTCGTGGTCGAGGCCATGAAGATGGAGCACGTGCTCACCGCGCCCGTCGACGGCACGGTCCGCGAGCTGCGCGCGCGCCCCGGCGGAACGGTCGCGAAGGACGCCGTCCTCCTCGTCGTCGAGGTGGACACAGAAGGAGACACCGATGGATCTTGAGCTGTCCGAGGAGCACGCGGCACTGCGGGCGACCGTCGAGGACTTCGCGCAGAAGGAGGTCGCCCCGGTCATCGGGGAGTTCTACGAGCGCGGCGAGTTCCCGTACGAGCTGGTGCGCAAGATGGGCGCGATGGGCCTGTTCGGCCTGCCGATCGCCGAGGAGCACGGCGGTATGGGCGGCGACTACTTCGCCCTCTGCCTCGCCCTGGAGGAGCTGGCGCGGGTCGACTCCTCCGTCGCGATCACCCTGGAGGCGGGCGTCTCGCTGGGCGCCATGCCGATCAGCCGGTTCGGCAGCGACGAGCAGAAGGCGAAGTGGCTGCCCCAGCTCGCCGCGGGCGAGAAGCTCGGCGCGTTCGGGCTGACCGAGCCCGGCGGCGGCTCCGACGCCGGCGCCACCCGCACCACCGCCAAGCTCGACGGCGACGAGTGGGTGATCAACGGGTCGAAGTGCTTCATCACCAACTCCGGCACGGACATCACCGAGATCGTCACCGTCACCGCGGTCACCGGTGAGCGGGACGGCAAGAAGGAGATCTCCGCGATCGTCGTGCCGTCCGGGACGCCCGGGTTCACGGTGAGCGAGAAGTACTCGAAGGTCGGCTGGTCGGCGTCGGACACCCGCGAGCTGTTCTTCGACGACGTCCGGGTGCCGGCGGAGAACCTGCTCGGCGAGCGCGGCCGCGGCTACGCCCAGTTCCTGTCCATCCTGGACGAGGGGCGGATCGCGATCGCCGCGCTGTCGGTCGGGCTGGCCCAGGGCTGCGTCGACGAGTCGCTGCGCTACGCCCACGAGCGCGAGGCCTTCGGTCACCCGATCGGCCACTACCAGGCGATCCAGTTCAAGATCGCCGACATGGAGGTCCGGGCGCACACCGCGCGGCTGGCCTACTACGCCGCCGCGGCGAAGATGCTGAAGGGCCAGCCCTTCAAGAAGGAGGCGGCCATCGCGAAGCTGGTGTCCTCCAACGCCGCGATGGACAACGCCCGGGACGCCACGCAGATCTTCGGCGGCTACGGCTTCATGAACGAGTACCCGGTCGGCCGCTTCTACCGGGACGCCAAGATCCTGGAGATCGGCGAGGGGACCTCCGAGGTCCAGCGCATGTTGATCGCCCGGCACCTGGGTCTGTAGGCGCCCGTCCGGGACGCGGTAGGTTGCCCTCGCGCCGGGCTTGCAGCAAGGGCCCGGCGGACCGGGGGAGGAGCCGACGTGGCCAGCTGGACCGATCTGGTGTCCTACGTGCGGGTGCGGTACGAGGTGATGCGCTCGACCGACACCGAGCTGTGGTTCAACCTGCCGACCACGGAGGACCGCACCCAGCTGGTGGTCGTCCGCAGCGTGACGGGCGAGGACGACCTCCCGTGGGCGCAGATCGCCTCACCCGTCGGCAAGCTCGGCGACCTCGACCTGTCGACGCTGCTGGCGAAGGCGGGCGAGTCGGTGGTCGGCGGCGTCGCCTCGCAGGACGGGGTGGTGGTGTTCCGCCACTCCATCCCGCTGCACGAGGGCGAGGTCACGGCCTTCGACCGGCCCTTCCAGCTCGTCGTGAAGGTCGCGGACCAGCTCGAGGAGCTCCTCACCGGGCGGGACGAGCACTAGCTCAGCCCACGGGCAGCGGTTCCAGCGCCTGCTCGACGACGGTGCGCAGCCGGGCCAGCAGCTGATCGGCCTCGGCCCAGGTGAGGGCACCGGTGGCGACGCCGCCCCGGATCTCCTCCGCCACGGCCCGCGCGAAGCGGGTGGACCACTCGTGCCGCTGCTGCCCGTCCGTCATCGGCACAGTGTGACCTGTGTCATTGATCACCCCTGATCCGGGGGTCACTCGTGTCACGGCAGTCACTGCGGTCCCGTCGGCGACGTCGAGATGAACATGCGGTGCCGCCGAGGGGGCGTGCCGACGGCGCCGTGGTGACGGAGCGTGGTCAGCGGTCGTCGAGCAGGCCGGGGACCGAGGAGACCGAGCGCAGCTCGCTGAGCGTGGGGTGACCCTGGGCGAGCAGGGCGACGTCCGTGCCCTCGGCGGGGATCTCGTCGGGCTCGGAGATCGTGGTGAGCAGCGTGCCCGGCGCGCCCTCCACACCGGACTCGTGTTCCACCCGCACCTGCACGGAGCCGAAGTGGGCCAGCTCCGCCTCGCGCAGCGGGCCGATCTCGGCGGCCGGCCGGTCCGGGACGTTGAGCGAGAGCACCGTGCCGCGCGGGCGGGCGAGGAGGACCTCGAGCACCTCCGGCAGGAGCCCCACCACGGACTCCCAGTGCGCGCCGTCGCGGCCGCGCAGGCCGCAGTCCAGCGACGTCGCCAGGCCCGACCAGCCCTTGAGGGCGCCGGTGAGCACCGCCCCGACCGTGCCGGAGTGGATCACCGCGTGCCCGACGTTGGCGCCGACGTTGATCCCCGACAGCACGATGTCCGGCCGCGGGTCGAACCAGCCGTCGCCGGCGGCGTGCACGATGAACGCCGGGTGGGCCTCCACCGAGAAGGCCGGGACCTGCTCGAGCCCGGGCAGCACCTGCGGGTGCACCTTCACCCGCCGGCCCTCGGCCACGGCGAAGACGGACGCCCCCACGCCCGTCGAGTCGACGTGGGGCGCGGCGACGGTGACGTCGAAGCCCGCCGCGAGTGCGCCGCGGGCGAGGGCGTGGAGCCCGGGGGAGGCGATGCCGTCGTCGTTCGTGATCAGGGCGCGCACGGCACGACCCTAATTCAGCCGCCTGCCTCCGAGCGGGGCTCGCTGCGCCTAGTTGAGGTGGGCCAGCAGGGAGCGCGCGGTGCGGCGCAGGCGTTCCTCCCGCTCCGGCGGGTGCGTGCCGCCGGCCAGGTAGGCCGTGATCAGCCGGGCGCCCTCGTCCCAGCGGGCCTGGGTGCCGAGGACCTCGCCGAGCTCGACGAGCCGCTCCTCGTCCGGCCGCACCGCCAGCCGCATCCGCAGCACCCACTCGCGGTCCGCGGGGCCGCCGCGGGTCCGGTACACCGCCCGCAGGTTCTCCAGCATCCGCACGAGGATGTCCCGGGTCGACGTACGGGGCAGCATGTCCGGGCCGAAGGGCGCGGCCGACCCCGTGACGGCCCGGAACCGCTCCTCGCAGCCGGCGCGGTCCAGCCGGCGGCCGCCGTCGAACACGTCGAGGTACTGCTCGGTGTCGGCCACCCGCACCAGGAAGTGCCCCGGCATCCCGATCCCTTCCAGCCGGATCCCGGCCCGGCGCGCCACCTCGATCGCGACCACGGACAGCGTGATCGGGATCCCGGTGCGGCGGGCCAGCACCTGCGGCAGCAGCGAGTTGCGCGGGTCGGTGTAGTCGGTGCTGTTGCCGGTGAAGCCCTCCTCGACGAAGAGCCGCCGCACCAGGCCGGGCACGGAGTCGACGCCGTCGGCCAGCCGGTCCAGCTCGGCGAGCCAGGGAGCGGGGTCGAGGTCCGGGTCGGCGCCGGCGGCCAGGGCGAGTGCGGCCTCGTCGAGCGCCGGTTCGGCCCGGGCGACGAGTGCGACGAACCGGGCCACCGGCCCGTCCTGCTCCACGGCTCAGCCCGCCCCGCCGTGGGGCTCGACGAGCAGCCGGACGGTGGTGCCGGTCGCGTCGCTCCAGACCTGCAGGACGTCGCTGAGCTCGGAGGCGAGCCAGAGCCCGCGCCCGCGTGCGCCCGCCGCGGGCGGCGCCACGATGCCGGGGAACGGCACGGCCATGCGGCCGACGTCGTGCACCTCGGCGACCAGGCCGTTGCGCGTCCACAGCCGCAGCCGGCCGCGCCCCGGTCCGTGCTCGACGCTGTTCGTGGCGATCTCGTTGACCGCGAGGACGAGGTCGGCGGTGCGCTCGGGGTCCAGACCGGCCGCCGGCGCGGTCCGGGCCACGAGCCGCCGGACGGCCGGGAGGGCGTCGATCGTGACGGGCAGCTCGGCCGCGGGCGGGCCCAGGTCCGGCGGGGGCGGCGGGGGGTAGTCGGCCAGGAGCTCCACCGGGTCGCGCACCCCGGCCGTCGGCAGGCTCTCCCCACCGACGCGCAGCGCCGCGTGCGTGGCGCGGACCAGGTCGAGGTCACGGTCGGCGGGGCACGGGCAGAGCATGGTGACCGGCAGGCCGTCGAGGGCCACGTTGAGGGCCGCGTCGAGCCGGATCCAGTGCCCGCGCTCGACCCCGGGCAGGTCCAGGTGCTGGGCGATCACGGTGGTGCGCGCGTCGGGGTGCGGGTCGCGGCGGATCGCCCGCGCCCAGCGGCCGGCGACGGTGAAGGCCGGGACGCGGTGCACCTCGGCGGGCTCCCGCCACTCGATCCCGGACGCGGCGGACCCGAGCAGGGACTCGAGCGCGGCGCGGTTCGGACCGTCGAGGACGGCGACGACCCGGCCCCCCTTGCGGAGGGCATCGTCGACCGGCGCGTGCAGCTCACGGGCCAGGAGCGCGGGCTCGCGGTAGGGGACGCCCTCGTGGACCATCCCGTCGGGCCGCTCCCGGGCCGCCCCCTGGACCGTCCCCTGGTCCATGCCCTGCCCCACCCCCGGTCGACGGTTCGCCAGCGCAGAGTAGTGCGCAGGCACGGGGCACGCCGAACGGAGCAGTACCGGTCGCGGAGCGTGGGGGTACGGGCCCCGCAGCGGCTGCTACCTGGCCCGCGACAGCATCGTCGCGGCCGCGCCGCCGACGAGCAGCGGCAGGCCCGCGGCCAGCCACACCGCCGCGGAGCCGGGCAGGTCCGCCCGCGGTATTTCCTGCAGGTAACCGATGATCGCGGGGCGGACCGGGAATGGCCCGCGGCCGACGTGACCCGGAAGCGGCCCGATCATGGCTCGGACGGGTGGGTGATGTGACGTGGCCGACGGAACCGCAGGTGACCTGCGTGTCGGCCACGCCGGGTCGCGCTGCACGATCGGGTGCGATTCCGTGGCCGAACGGTCACGGATTGCGGTCGTCGAGCCTTTTCCGTCGATTCCGGAGAAAAACCTCGAACGCGCTCCGTCGTTGTGCGGCCGGAGTGTGATCGGCCCGTCGCCCGGCGGGGAGTGGCGATCCGCGGGTGGCGAGGAGGTGGGCCGGATGACGGCCGAGCTCACCGATCCCGCGCGCTCGCCGGACCCCGGCGCGTCCGCCGTGCACCTGCTCGACGTCGCCTCCGCCGAGGCGCTGATCCGCCGGCCGGCCCGGGAGGACCTGCCCGCCGCCGTCGGCTGGGGGGTGCTGGTGCTCCCGGTGTTCGGCGCCGACCCCGAGCTGAGCGTCGAGTTCACCGGCCGGCCGGACGCGGGACCCGACGGCGGGGAGTCCGAGGAGGACGCCCCCGCGGGCCCGCGCTGGCTCGCCTGTGCCGACCTGCGCCGGGTCCGGCACGACGTCGTCGCGGTGCGCGGGCTGCTGCGGGCCGGTCCCGCGCTGGCCGCCCCGGCCGAGGAGCCGCCGCCGCCCGAGGGTGCGGCGCACCGGGTGCAGGGTGTGTTCCGGATGCGGCCGATGCCGGGCCGGAAGATCGAGATCCGGCTGGCCGCGGCGCTCGCCCCGGCGGGCGGCGTCGAGCCGGGTGCGGGCGCCCCGGCGCGCCTCGAGCTGCGGGGCACCTTCGCCCGGTGACCCGGCCGGGCGGCCGCGGACGGGGTGCCGTGGGGTCGGCCACGGACGCCCGCCGGACCCTCTCCGATGTGGCAGGGTTGCGGGCGGAAACCAGGCAGGTACTGCACGCACTTCACGAGGTGGTTCGATGCGCGTCTTCAACGGTGTGGACGAGGTCCGCGAGGCCAAGGGCACCCGGCTCGGCGAGTCCGAGTGGGTCACGGTCGAGCAGAAGCACATCGACCAGTTCGCCGAGGCCACGGGCGACCACCAGTGGATCCACGTCGACGCGGCGAAGGCCGCCGAGGGCCCCTTCGGCAAGACCATCGCGCACGGCTTCCTCAGCCTGTCGCTGCTGCCGGTCCTGGTGAAGGACGTCTACTCGATCGAGGGCGTCCGGATGGGCATCAACTACGGCCTGAACAAGGTGCGGTTCACCGCGCCCGTGCCCGTGGACAGCAAGGTCCGCGGGGTCGTCGAGCTCGTCGACGTCGAGGACACCAAGGACGGCGCCGTCCAGCTGACCACCAAGGTCACGGTGGAGCTCGAGGGCTCGGAGCGGCCCGCGGTCGTCGCCGAGTGGCTGACCCGCCAGTACGTCTGAGCGGGAGAGGAGGGACGTCATGCGCGACGCGGTGATCTGCGAGCCGCTGCGGACCCCGGTGGGGGGTTTCGGCGGGTCGCTGCGGGACGTGCCGGTGAAGACGCTGGCGTCGACCGTGATCGCGGCGCTGATGGAGCGCACGGGCCTGCCGCCGGAGTCGGTCGACGACGTGCTGCTGGGCAACTGCTACCCCACGATGGACTCGCCGGCGATCGGCCGCGTGGCCGCGCTGGACGCGGGGCTGCCGGTCACGGCGTCGGGGCTGCAGATCGACCGGCGCTGCGGGTCGGGCCTGCAGGCGGTGCTCTACGCCGCGATGCAGGTGCAGACCGGGGCGAGTGAGGTGGTGCTGGCCGGCGGCGCGGAGTCGATGTCCAACGCGTCCTTCTACTCCACCGCGATGCGGTGGGGTGCCAAGGGCGGGCCGGGTGTGATGCTGCACGATTCGCTGGCCCGTGGCCGGGTCACCGCGGGTGGGGACCACTACCCGGTGCCGGGCGGGATGATCGAGACCGCGGAGAACCTGCGCAAGGAGTACTCGATCCCGCGCGAGGAGCAGGACGAGTTCGCGGTGCGGTCGCACCAGCGGGCGGCGGCGGCGCAGGCCGAGGGCCGGTTCGCCGACGAGATCGTCCCGGTCACGGTGAAGGGCCGGAAGGGCGACACCGTCGTCGAGGCCGACGAGCACATCCGTCCGGACTCGAGCGTGGAGACGCTGGCGAAGCTGCGCCCGATCATGGGCAAGCAGGACGCCGAGGCCACGGTCACGGCGGGCAACGCGTCGGGGCAGAACGACGGCGCCGCGATCTGCATCGTCACCTCGCCGGAGAAGGCCGCCGAGCTGGGCCTGCGCCCGCTGGTCAAGCTGGTGTCCTGGGGCGTGGGCGGGGTGCAGCCCAAGACCATGGGCATCGGCCCGGTCCCGGCCGTCGCGAAGGCCCTCGACCAGGCCGAGGTGGCGCTCAAGGACGTCGACCTGATCGAGCTGAACGAGGCGTTCGCCGCCCAGGTGCTGGCCTGCACCCGGGAGTGGGGCTTCACCCCGTCGGACTTCGACCGGATGAACGTCAACGGCTCCGGTATCTCGCTGGGGCACCCGGTCGGCGCGACCGGCGGCCGGATCCTGGCCACCCTGGCCCGGGAGATGGTCCGCCGGGACGCCCGCTTCGGGCTGGAGACGATGTGCATCGGCGGCGGGCAGGGCCTCGCCGCACTCTTCGAGCGCGTCTGAGGTGTCCGTGGGCCTCGACCCCCACAGCCCCGGCCCGCACGGGGTGGACGAGGCGGACGAGCTGGGCACCCAGCTCGTCCGCCTCATCCGGCTGGTCGACCGCGCCCAGGCGCAGCACCAGGTCGCGAACCCCGACGCGGTCGACCGCGCGGCGTACCTGCTGCTGGTGCACCTGGTGAAGGGCGGGCCGCGACGGACCGGCGCGCTCGCCGAGATGGTGCACTCCGACCCCTCGACCGTGAGCCGGCAGGTCGCGCAGCTCGTGCGGCTGGGCTACGTGGCGCGCACCCCGGACCCGGAGGACGGGCGCGCCTTCCTCGTCGCCGCGACGGCGGAGGGCGAGCGGGTGTTCGCGGAGAACCGGCGGCTCCGGAACGAGCGGATCGCCGCGATCATGGCCGACTGGACGCCGGAGGAGCGGGCCACGCTCACCCGGCTGCTCGGCCGCTTCACGACCGGCATGGAGGAGCAGTGGTCGCGGCCCTGAGGCCGCGACCCTCCCGTCCCCGTGCTCAGTGCTCGGCTCAGTGCTCGGCGGACTCGCCCTCGGCCGCCTCGGCCTCGGCGGCCAGGCGCGCCCGCTCCCACGAGGCCTTGATCTCGCGCTCGGCGTCGGCGCGGCCGACCCACGAGGCGCCCTCGACGCTCTTGCCCGGCTCGAGGGTCTTGTAGATCTCGAAGAAGTGCTGGATCTCCGCCCGGTCGAACTCGGGCAGGTGGTGGATGTCGCGCAGGTGCTCCTGGCGCGGGTCGTCGGCCGGGACGCAGAGGACCTTGTCGTCGCCGCCCTTCTCGTCCTTCATCCGGAACATGCCGATCGCGCGGGAGCGGATGAGGCAGCCCGGGAACGTCGGCTCCTGGACGAGCACCAGCGCGTCGAGCGGGTCCCCGTCCTCGCCGAGGGTGTCCTCGATGAAGCCGTAGTCCGCCGGGTACTGGGTGGCGGTGAACAGCGTCCGGTCGAGGCGGAGCCGGCCGCTCTTGTGGTCCACCTCGTACTTGTTCCGGCCGCCCTTGGGGATCTCGATGAGAACGTCGAAGTCCACGGGATGCTCCTTGTGGTCGGTCGTGCCTTCAGGTCGTGACTGGTGCAGGCCGCGACGGTGACGGCGCGGCGACTACCTCTAGTGTGGGGGACCGCGTCGCGCCGGTCGTGACCGGCCGGGGCCGGGGACCGCGCCCGGCGCCGCCGGTGTCAGCGGTCGGAGGGAGCGGTGGGCAGGTGGGACTGGGCCGCCGGATCGGCGACACCCTGAGGCTGCCGACGAAGCCGGGACGGATCGTCCTCGTGGTCCTCGTCGTCCTGGCGCTCGCCGCCGGCGCGGGTGGCGCGGTGGCCGTCCAGGCCCCGAATGTGCTGTCCGACCTGGGGCTCACCCGGGCGGCCCGGGCCGAGAAGGATCTCCCCGCCCCCGTCCCGGAGCTCACCGGGCTGCGCGCCGACGCACCCCTGCCGAGCTCCGCCGGACTGGGTTCGGTGCTCGACCCGCTCGCCTCGTCGAGCGCGCTCGGCGACTTCGCCGGTGTCGTCGTCGACCCGGCGGCGCAGGCCGGTGCCGGGTCCCCGACCGCACCGCTGTGGCAGCAATCACCGGAGGAGCCTCTCGTTCCGGGCAGTACCGGCAAGCTCCTGACGGCCGCGGCCACCCTGCTGACCCTCGACCCGACCGACCGGCTCGTCACCCGCGCCGTCGCCGGCGCCGAGCCGGGGCAGGTCGTGCTCGTCGGGGGCGGGGATCCGACGCTCACCGCGCTGCCCGAGGGCCGCACAGGCACCTACCCCGAGCCCGCCCGGCTCGACGACCTCGTCGCCGCCGTGCAGAAGGCGACGGCCGGGCAGAAGGTCACCTCGGTCGTGGTCGACACCAGCGCGTGGACCGGGCCGGTGCTCGCGCCCGGCTGGGACCCGGCGGACATCCCGGGCGGCAACGTCACGCCGATCGTGCCGCTGATGCTCGACGGCGGCCGGCTCGACCCGACGCTGCAGGACGGCCCGCGCACCACCACCCCGGCGGTCGACGCGGGTGAGGCGTTCGCGAAGAAGCTGGGCCTGTCGGCGTCGGCGGTCACCGAGGGCACCGCCCCGGCGAACGCGAAGCCGCTCGGCCAGGTCTACTCGGCGCCGGTGTCGTCGCTGGTCGAACACCTGATGACCAGCTCGGACAACGTCCTCGCCGAGACCCTGGCCCGGGACGTCGCGCTGAGCCGCAAGGCCGATCCCTCCTTCGCCGGCGCCTCCGAGCAGGTCCTGGCCGCGCTGTCCCAGTCCGGGTTCGACGTCACCGGCGCCCACATGGCCGACGGCAGCGGGCTCTCCACCGAGGACCGGGTGCCGCCGCGGTTGCTCGGCGCGATCCTGGCGGCCGCCGCCGCACCGACCGGGCCGGGCGAGGGCACCGAGTTCCTGCGCCCGATCGTCTCCGGGCTGCCCGTCGCGGGCGGCGACGGCACGCTCGACGACCGGTTCGCCACCGGCAGCGCCTCCGCGGGACGGGGCGTGGTGCGCGCCAAGACCGGCACCCTCACCGGGGTGAGCGCGCTGGCCGGCGTGGTCACGGACGTCGACGGCCGGCTGCTCGTCTTCGCGCTGATGTCCAACGGCCAGTCCCCGGCCACCGTGCGGCCGCGGCTCGACACCATGGCGGCCACGCTGAGCCGCTGCGGGTGCCGCTGACTCCCGCGTAGCGTGGCGGAGGTGAACGCCCCCACCGGTTCCGCCGGCGCCGACGTGTCGGCCCCCGACCCCGACACCGTGTCCGGCCTGCCCGTGAACTGGGGCCTGGCCCGGCGCACCGCCGCCCGCCTGGTCCCCGCCGGCCCGCCCGTGAGCGCCGCGGTCGCGACAGAGCTGGTCGAGCGGCTGCGCAAGGACGCGGCCGTGGCGGAGGGGCACGTCCGGGCCGTGACCCGGATGGGCGAGGGCCTGCCCCTGCTGCCCGCGGACGTCGTCGACCGGCCGGCGTGGGCCGCCGCGGCCGTCGACGGGATGGCCGAGCTCACCGCGGGCGCCCGGTTGCCGCGCACCGCCCGGGCCGCCCGCGCGGTGACCTCCACCACCTCCGGCCTCCAGATCGGCGGGGTGCTCGCCTTCGTCGGCGCCCGGGTGCTGGGCCAGTACGACCCGTTCGGCGGGCCGGCGAAGGACGGCCGGCTGCTGCTCGTCGCCCCGAACGTCTACGCCGCCCAGCAGGCCCTCGACGTCCCGTCCGAGGACTTCGGGCTGTGGGTCTGCCTGCACGAGGCCACGCACCGGCTGCAGTTCACCGCCGTGCCCTGGCTGCGCGAGCACTTCGCCGCCGAGGTCGGCCGCTTCCTCTCCATGAGCACGGCCAACGGCAGCGCCATGATCGAGCGGCTGCCGGAGGCGGTGCGGGCCTTCAAGGAGGCCAAGGGGGACTCGCTGGCGCTGGTCGAGCTGCTGCAGGGCCCCGAGCAGCGCGCGGTGCTGGACCGGCTGATCGCGCTCACCACGCTCCTGGAGGGGCACGCGGACCACGTCATGGACGCGGCCGGGCCCGAGGTCGTCCCCACCGTCGAGACGATCCGGGCGCGGTTCACCGTGCGCCGCCGCGGCGGCGGGATCGTCGACCGGGTGCTGCGCGCGCTCCTCGGCGTCGAGGCCAAGGTCAAGCAGTACGCCGTGGGCTCCGCGTTCACCACGCACGTGGTGGGCGCCGCCGGCATGGACGGCTTCAACAAGGTCTGGAACTCGCCGAACACGCTGCCCACGCGCGCGGAGCTCGCCGCCCCGGACCAGTGGCTCGCCCGCGTGGCGTGAAACCGCGCTATGGAACCATAACGCTCGATTCGCCGCCGTTTTTGCGCGTTATGGAACCATAATGCGAATTCTCGGGCGTGTTCAGCGCGTTATGGAGCCATAGTGCAGGCGATGGGCGAGGTCCGGCGGGCGGTGCGGGGGGCGCTCGGTCGGCTGCCCGACGACGTCCGCCGCGCCCCGCTGGTCGTGGGGTGCTCCGGCGGGGCGGACTCGCTGGCCCTGCTGCTCGCCGCGCACGCCGAGCGGCCGGGTGGCGTGGTCGCCGCGATCGTCGACCACCGGCTGCAGGAGGGGTCCACCGACCGTTCCGAGGCCCTCGCCGCGGCAGTGCGCGCACGGAGCATCGACGCCCGGGTGCACCCCGTGACCGTCGACGGTCCGGGCGGCACCGAGGCCGCCGCGCGCCGGGCCCGTTACGCCGCGCTGGCCGCCGCCCGCCCCCACCCCTGCTCGCCCGTCCTGCTCGGGCACACCCTCGACGACCAGGCCGAGACGGTGCTGCTCGGACTCGGCCGCGGCTCCGGGGCGCGGTCGCTCGCCGGCATGCGGGAGTGGGACGAGCCCTGGCTGCGCCCGCTGCTCGGCCTGCGCCGCGACCGGGTCCGCGCGGCCTGCGGCAGCGATCCCGTGCCCTGGGAGGACCCGCACAACACCGACCCGCGGTTCGTCCGGGCCCGGCTCCGGGCCGAGGCCCTCCCGCTGCTCGACGACGTGCTGGCCGGCGGGGTCGCCGAGGCCCTGGCCCGCACGGCCGCCCAGCTCCGCGAGGACGACGAGGCGCTCACCGCATGGGCGGACCGCGTGCGTGAAGCGGCGCGGGACGGGAACACCCTGCGTGTCGACGTCCTCGGGGAGGTCCCCGCCGCGGTCCGCAGGCGCGTGCTGCGCGCGTGGCTCCTCGAGTCGGGCGCGACCGCGGTCACCGACGCCCACCTCCGCGCCGCCGACGCCCTCGTCGGCGCGTGGCGCGGGCAGGGCGGGCCCCGGCTGCCCGGCGGGTTGGACGTCGTCCGCGAGCATGGAAGGCTCGTACCCGCACGGCCGGGCTGACCGCCCGCGCCCAGCAGAACGACCGCCGAGCGAGAGGGTCACACCCCGTGTACGACGAGGACATCGCGTCCGTCCTGGTCACCGAGCAGCAGATCGGCGAGAAGACCGCCGAGCTCGCCGAGCAGATCGGCAAGGACTACGCCGACGTCTGCGGTCCCGGCGGCCGTGACACCGACCTGTTGCTCGTCGGCGTCCTCAAGGGCGCCGTGATGTTCATGACCGACTTCGCCCGGGCCATGCCGCTGCCGGTGCAGCTGGAGTTCATGGCGGTCAGCTCCTACGGCTCGTCGACCTCGTCGTCGGGCGTGGTCCGGATCCTCAAGGACCTCGACCGCGACATCGCGGGCCGGCACGTGCTGATCGTCGAGGACATCATCGACTCCGGGCTCACGCTGTCGTGGCTGCTGAAGAACCTGGAGTCGCGGCAGCCCGCCTCGCTCGAGGTCGTCACGCTGCTGCGCAAGCCCGACGCGGTGAAGGTCGAGGTGCCCGTGAAGTACGTGGGCTTCGACATCCCCAACGAGTTCGTCGTGGGCTACGGGCTGGACTACGGCGAGCGCTACCGCGACCTGCCCTACATCGGCACGCTCGACCCGTCCGTCTACGCCTGACGGGCGCGGCTCAGGAGGCCGCGCCCACCGGCGGCCCGGCCGGCGGGGCGAGGTCCTCCACGGCCACGCCGGGCGGGGTCGAGGTGAACGGCGCGGTGCCGTCGACCAGCGAGAGGTCGCCCAGGTCGCCGTGGGCGTTGGCGTAGGCCAGCACCCGGGACAGGTCGGACACGCCGTTGCTGACCGGCAGCGGCGCGAGATTCAGCGTGGAGAGCAGGCCGATCGCGCGGCCGGAGGCGTCGAGGAACGCGCTGCCGGAGTCGCCCGGGACGCCCGGGCTGACCGTGTAGACGATGTGCCCCCAGCCGTCGCCGACGTCGCCGGCGCTGACGCCCGCCTTCGGGCTCACCGCGCTCACCCCGCCGCGGACCGGCGAGTTGCCGTAGCTGAAGGTCTGCGCGCCCTCCGGCAGCCCGCCCGTCGCGACGCCGGTGGGGCCGCCGAACCACGGCACCGTCGGGTTCGTGACGGCCACGGCCTCCGGCGGCAGCTTGACCAGCGCGAAGTCGTTGTAGGCGCAGGTGTTGGGGTCGGTCTCGCCGCGGCGCTGCATGGTGACCCAGGAGCTGTAGACCATCGTCCCGGTCGCGGTGAAGCCGCGGTCGCCCCGCACGGTCACCGCGGTGCCGGCGGGCATCGTGGCCGAGGTGCAGCCGTCCGTCTCGGAGGACTGGCCGGTGCCCGCGCAGTGCGCGGCCTGCCCGAGGTAGACCGAGCCGTCGCCGCCGCGGAACACGAAGTTGCTGGTGCAGGCGCCGCCGCCCTGGGTGGTGGTGCCGACGCCGGGGTGCACCGCCGCACCCTCCCGGGGCGCCCAGGTCGGCGCGGGCGCGGCCGCCGGGGCCGTCGGCGCGGGGCGCGCGCTCGCCGTGGAGGGGAGGAGCACGGCCGCTGCGGCGACCCCCGCCACCGCGGCGGCCACCGCCGCCCGCCGGGCCCACGAACCCGGCCCCCGAACGGCACCGCCCGACCCCACACGCATCCGCCACCCCTTGCTTCCCCGACGACCGTGACGACCGCCCGCCACGATTCGGCCCCGCGAGTACCCGCCGCCAGGGTCCAACGACACGTCCGGCGCCGGGATACCCCACCATCCCGTGAACGTCCGTCGCGAGCGGGGTGGCCGGTTCGGTGCGCGCCCGAGACGGCACCGAGACCTGTCGGCGCGGCTCCGGGCCCTGGGCCTGCGGGGACGCGCGGGAACACCACCCGGCCGTCGATCGTTGACCTGGCACGATCACCCCGCCGGCCCGCGCCCGGCGCGGTGGCGCGTCCTCGGCCGGCGGAAGCTATCCTGGCGGATCAGGCCGGTCGGCGCGTCGCCGCCAGCGCGGGACCGGAACGCACACTCGGGAAGGTGAAGGCCACCAGGGCCGAAGCTGCATGGACCGCAAGCGCCTGCTCCGCAACCCCTTGATCTGGATCCTCGTCGTGGTCCTGGTCTATTTCGCGTTCTCCGTGCTCTTCGACGACACCCGCGGCTACACGCAGGTCCCGACCTCGACGGCGCTGCAGCAGATCGACGCCCGGAACGTGGCCGACGCCACGATCGAGGACAAGGAGCAGCGGCTCCGCCTCGACCTGACCAGCCCGGTCGACGGCAGCACGAAGATCATCACGCAGTACCCGGCGGCGTCGTCGAACGCCGTGTTCACGAAGCTGCAGGACGCCGGGGTCGCGAACTACAACACGATCGTGCGGCAGGACTCGTTCCTGACCACGATGCTGATCTACCTGATCCCGCTGGGCCTCGTGCTCCTCGTCCTGTTCTGGATGATGAACAACGCCCAGGGCGGCGGGAACCGCGTCATGTCCTTCGGCAAGTCGAAGGCCAAGCAGCTGTCCAAGGACATGCCCAAGACCACCTTCGCCGACGTCGCCGGCGCGGACGAGGCGGTCGAGGAGCTCTACGAGATCAAGGACTTCCTGCAGAACCCGGGCCGCTACCAGGCGCTCGGCGCGAAGATCCCGAAGGGCGTGCTGCTCTACGGGCCGCCCGGCACCGGCAAGACGCTGCTGGCCCGCGCGGTCGCGGGCGAGGCGGGCGTACCGTTCTACACGATCTCCGGCTCGGACTTCGTCGAGATGTTCGTCGGTGTCGGCGCCTCCCGTGTGCGGGACCTGTTCGAGCAGGCCAAGCAGAACTCGCCCTGCATCATCTTCGTCGACGAGATCGACGCGGTCGGCCGCCAGCGCGGCGCCGGCCTCGGCGGCGGCCACGACGAGCGCGAGCAGACCCTGAACCAGCTCCTCGTCGAGATGGACGGGTTCGACGCGCGCGGCGGCATCATCCTCATCGCGGCCACCAACCGGCCGGACATCCTCGACCCCGCGCTGCTGCGCCCGGGCCGCTTCGACCGGCAGATCCCCGTGGGCGCGCCGGACCTGGCGGGCCGGCAGGCAATCCTGGCCGTGCACTCCAAGGGCAAGCCGTTCGCGAACGACGTCGACTTCCTGAGCCTGGCCAAGCGGACGGTCGGGATGTCCGGCGCCGACCTGGCGAACGTGATCAACGAGGCCGCGCTGCTCACCGCGCGGGAGAACGGCTCGCTGATCAACGGGGCCGCGCTGGAGGAGTCCGTCGACCGCGTCGTCGGCGGCCCGCGGCGCAAGGGCAAGATCATCTCCGAGCAGGAGAAGAAGATCACCGCCTACCACGAGGGCGGGCACGCGCTGGCGGCGTGGGCGATGCCGGACCTCGAGCCGGTCTACAAGCTCACGATCCTGCCCCGCGGCCGCACCGGCGGCCACGCGCTCGTCGTCCCCGAGGACGACAAGGGCCTGATGACGCGCTCCGAGATGATCGCCCGGCTGGTCTTCGCGATGGGCGGGCGCTCGGCGGAGGAGCTCGTGTTCCACGAGCCGACCACCGGCGCGTCGTCGGACATCGACCAGGCCACCAAGATCGCCCGCGCGATGGTGACCGAGTACGGCATGAGCGCCCGGCTCGGCGCGGTCCGCTACGGCCGCGAGCAGGGCGACCCGTTCCTCGGCCGCTCGATGGGCAACCAGGCGGACTACTCGCTCGAGGTCGCCCACGAGATCGACGAGGAGGTGCGCAAGCTCATCGAGGCCGCGCACACCGAGGCGTGGGAGATCCTCAACACCTACCGGGACGTCCTGGACAACCTGGTCGTCGAGCTCCTGGACAAGGAGACGCTGACCCGCCGGGACCTGGAGCGGATCTTCGGCGACGTCGAGAAGCGGCCGCGGATCACGGCGTTCAACGACTTCGGCGAGCGCACCCCGTCGGACAAGCCGCCGATCAAGACGCGCGCCGAGCTGGCCCGCGAGCGGGGCGAGATCTGGCCGCCGGAGACCGAGCGCGAGCCCGCTCCCGTCGGGTCGTACCCGGGCGGCGGCCACACCGTCCCGTCGCCGGGCCCGAACGGCGGCCCCGGCCCGCTGCCCGGCCCCGGCCCCAACGGCGGCGGCTACCCGGGCGGGTTCCCGGCCGAGCCGCCCGCGCACGGGGCGCAGGGCAACGGCGCGCACGCCCAGGGCAACGGCGCGGCCCACGGGGCGGGCAACGGCCACGGGCACGTCCCGCAGGCGGCCGGCGGTCAGCAGGACCGGCAGCCGCCCTACGCGGTCGCGCCGAACTACGGTGCCCCGCCGGACTGGCGCCCCGCGACCACTCCGGCCGGGCAGACCTGGCCGCCGCCGAACTGGGCCCCCCACCAGGGTGACCGGACGGCGCCGGGGCACGCATCGGGTTACGGTCGTGAGCAGGGGCAGGGCCAGCAGGCCTCCCCGGAGCAGCCGACGCAGCAGTTCGGGCAGGAGCCGCCCGCGCAGCGTCCGGCCGCTGAGGGTCCGGACGCGCCGGGCCCGCAGGGCCCCGACGCAGGGAGCAGGAACTGAGCACCGGAACCACCGACGGCGAGGCGCCGGCCTACACGGCGGCGGAGCGGCGGGCCGCGGCGGGCGTCGACCACGCACGCGCCGAGGCGGCGATCCGCGAGCTGCTGATCGCGCTCGGGGAGGACCCCGACCGCGAGGGCCTGCGGGACACCCCCGGCCGCGTCGCGCGCGCCTACGAGGAGATCTTCGCCGGGCTGTACGTCGACCCGGCGACGGTCCTCGAGCGGACGTTCGACGAGGGCCACGGCGAGCTCGTCCTCGTCAAGGACATCCCCCTGTACAGCACCTGCGAGCACCACCTCGTGCCCTTCCACGGGGTGGCGCACGTCGGGTACATCCCGTCGGTCGAGGGCCGGGTCACCGGGCTGTCGAAGATCGCCCGCGTGGTCGACCTCTACGCGAAGCGGCCGCAGGTGCAGGAGCGGCTGACCGGGCAGGTCGCCGACGCGCTGGTCCGCAAGCTGGACCCGCGGGGCGTGATCGTGGTGATCGACGCCGAGCACCTGTGCATGGCGATGCGCGGCATCCGCAAGCCGGGCTCGCGCACGACCACCTCCGCCGTCCGGGGGCTCTTCCAGACCTCCCCGTCCTCGCGCGCGGAGGCGCTGTCGCTGATCCGGGGCACGTGATGGCCGCCGGGCTGGACGGCCGCGTCCCGCATCCCGGCCGCTGCGTCGTGATGGGCATCCTCAACGTCACGCCGGACTCGTTCTCCGACGGCGGCCGCTACCTCGACCGGGAGCACGCCGTCGCCCACGGGGTCGCCATGCGCGACGCCGGGGCCGACCTCGTCGACGTCGGCGGGGAGTCCACGCGGCCCGGCGCGGGCCGGGTCGACGCCCCGACCGAGCGCGACCGGGTGGTCCCGGTGATCCGCGACCTGGTCGCCGAGGGTGTCCGGGTCAGCGTCGACACCACCCGCGCGTCCGTGGCCGTGGCCGCGGTCGAGGCCGGTGCGGTCGTGGTCAACGACGTGTCGGGCGGGCTGGCCGATCCGCGGATGGCCGCCGCGGTCGCGTCGCTGCGCGTGCCGTGGATCCTCATGCACTGGCGCGGGCACAGCGACCGGATGCAGGAGCTGGCGTCCTACGAGGACGTCATCGGCGAGGTGCGGCAGGAGCTCGTCGCCCGGGCGGACGCCGCGGTCATGGCCGGGGTGGACCCGGACCGGCTGATCCTCGACCCCGGGCTGGGCTTCGCGAAGACGGCCGCGCACAACTGGGCGCTGCTGCGCCGGCTGGACGTGCTGGTCGCGCTGGGCTTCCCGGTGCTGGTCGGGGCCTCGCGCAAGCGGTTCCTCGGGCAGCTGCTGGCCGACGCCGAGGGCAAGCTGCGCCCGCCGGCCGGCCGGGACGGGGCCACCGCCGCGATCAGCGCGCTCGCCGCGCACGTGGGGGCCTGGGGCGTCCGGGTGCACGACGTGGAGTCCACGATGGACGCCGTGGCCGTCAGCACCGCGTACCGGCTCGGCTCGTCGCGGGCCCGCACCGGGCCGTGGCTGGGGGAGCCGCCGGCATGAGCGCGCCGGACACGGACCGCATCGAGCTGCGCGGCCTGCGCGTGCGTGGCAACCACGGCGTGTTCGACCACGAGAAGCGGGACGGGCAGGACTTCGTCGTCGACGTCGTACTGTGGCTGGACCTGCGGGAGGCCGCCGCCACGGACGACCTCACGAAGACGGTGCACTACGGCGAGCTGGCCGAGCGGACCGCGGCGATCGTCGCGGGCGAACCGCGGGACCTCATCGAGACGGTGTCGGCCGAGATCGCCGACGCGGTCATGGAGGACGAGCGCGTACAGGCCGTCGAGGTCACCCTGCACAAGCCGAACGCCCCCATCCCGCTGGACTTCGCCGACGTCGCGGTGGTCGCCCGCCGCTCCCGGCAGGACGGCGGCCGGGGCCGGGTGATCCCGGCGTGAGCCGCGCGGTGCTGTCGCTGGGCTCCAACCTGGGGGACCGGTTCGCCCACCTCCGCGGGGCCGTCGCCGGCTTCGGCGCGGCGGTGGTCGCCGCGTCGCCGGTCTACGAGACGGCGCCGTGGGGTGGCGTGGAGCAGCCGGACTTCCTCAACGCGGTCCTGATCGTCGCGGACCCGGCCGTGGACCACTGGGGCTGGCTGCGCCGCGGGCAGGAGCTGGAGAAGGCCGCCGAGCGGGTCCGCGAGGTCCGGTGGGGCCCGCGCACGCTCGACGTCGACGTCGTCACCGTCGACGGGGTGAGCAGCGACGATCCCGAACTGCTGCTGCCGCACCCGGGCACGCCGGAGCGCGCGACGGTCCTGATCCCGTGGCTCGACGTGGAGCCCGACGCGGTGCTGCCGGGACACGGGCGCGTCGCCGACCTGCTCGCCGCGCTGCCCGCGGGCGAGGCGGACACGGTGCGGCCGCGGCCCGACCTGGTCCTGCGGTGAAGCCGATCCGGCACCGCGACCTGCTCGTCGCCTTCCTGGGCGCCGGGATCGTGGCGCACCTGGTCGTCAGCCTGACCTACGGCACGCTGCCGTCCTTCCCCGCGCCCGCCGGGGTCACGCTGGGCGTGCTCGGGCTCGCCGAGGCCGTCGCGGGGTGGATCCTCAAGGGCCGCGTTGAGCGGCGGTCCGGCAGCAAGCCCGTCGAGCCGCTGGTGGCGGCCCGGGCGGTGCTGGTGGCGCAGGCGTCGGCGGTCGGGGGCGCGCTCGTCGGCGGCCTGTGGGCCGGGCTGCTGGCGTACGTGCTGCCGCGGGCCTCCACGGTCACCGCGGCGGCGTCGGACACCACGGCGGCGGTCGTCGGGCTGCTGTGCGCGCTCGTGCTGGTCGGCGGCGCGCTCTGGCTGGAACGGTGCTGCCGCACGCCGGACGACCCGGACGAGCAGCGTCGCGACGGCGGATCCGGGGGCGGGGCGGCCACCCGGTAGGGCGCCCCGTGACGGCCGGTGGATGTCGGTGGCGGAAAGTAGGCTCGCCGCCATGGCCTTCCCCGTGCCGACCGGACACCCGCCCGCGGAGCCGACCACGCGGCACACCCACGCCGCGCGGCGCAAGGGCGTGCTGCTGCCGGTCGTCGGCCTGGTGGCGCTGGGCGTCTGCGGGCTCGTGGTGCTGGGGCTGGTCGGCAACTCGGTCGGTCCCGGTGGGGTGCTCGTCGGGGCGCTGTGTGCGCTTCTGCCGGTCGGACCGGTCGTCGCGACGTTCCTGTGGATCGACCGCTGGGAGCCCGAGCCACCGCGGATGCTGCTGATCGCGTTCCTGTGGGGCGCGTGCTTCGCGGCGCTGTCCGCACTGATCATCAACTCCAGCGCGGCCCTGGCGGTCGACGCCCTGTTGGGCCGCGGCAGCGGGGACGTGCTGGGCTCGGTCGTGATCGCCCCGTTCGTCGAGGAGGCGCTCAAGGGGCTCTTCCTGGTCGGGCTGCTCGTCTGGCGGCGCCGGGAGTTCGACGGCATCGTCGACGGGATCGTCTACGCGGGATTGGTCGCCGCGGGCTTCGCCTTCACCGAGAACATCCTCTACATCGGCCGCGCCTTCGCGGAGGACGCGATGGCCGGGCAGAGCGGCGGGGTGCTCGCGGTGCTGCTGCTGCGCGGGGTGTTCTCGCCCTTCGCGCACCCGCTGTTCACGTCGATGATCGGGATCGGGGCGGGCATCGCCGCCGCGAGCCGCAGCACGGCGGTGCGGGTGCTCGCGGTGCTCGCCGGCTACCTGGTCGCGGTGCTCCTGCACGCGATGTGGAACGGGGCCGCGTCGGTCCTGGGCGGGACCGGGTTCGTGCAGGTCTATGTCGTGATCATGGTGCCGCTGTTCATCGGGCTGGCGGTCGTGGTGATCTGGCAGCGGCGGCGCGAGGCGAAGACGGTCGCCGAGCAGCTGCCGTCGTTCGCGCAGGCGGGCTGGATCGCCTGGAGCGAGGTGCCACTGCTCGGCAACCTCGCGCAGCGGCGAGGCTGGCGCCGGGCCGTCAAGCAGCGGTCGGGGCCGCACGCCGCCCGCGCGGTCGCCGACTACCAGGGGGCGGTCACCGAGCTGGCCTTCCTGCGCTCCCGCATCGCCCGCGGCGCGGTCCGGGACAGCGCCGAGGAGCTGGAGCACGAGCGGCTCCGCGCCCTCGCCAAGGCCCGTGCCCGGGCCCTCGGCATGCCCGACGCCCTCACCGCCGCCTGGGGCAACCAGCATCCGCCGGGCTGGACCCCGCCGCCCGCCCCCGCTCCCGGCTGGGCGCCGGTCCCACAGGGGTACGGCCCGGGCTACGCGACCCCCGGCTACGGCCCGCCCTCGCAGGGCTACGCCACCCCGGGCTACGGCCCGCCCTCGCAGGGCTACGGTCCGCCCGGCCAGGGCCAGGGTCCCCCGCCCACCTACGGCGCCCCCGGCCTGCCCCCTCGCGGCCAGCAGCCGCCCCCCGGCCCGCCGCCGGGGTGGGGCCCGCCGCCCCAGCGCTGAGGATCAGAAGGGCAGGAGCAGCCGGACGCCCCGGTAGAGGCACACGAGCGTCAGCGCCCACCACCCGAGGATCCAGATGATCGCCGGGATCCAGGTGACGCGGGCGAGGATCGCGGCGTCGCCGCGGGAGCCGAAGCCGAGCTGGAGCAGGCCCTTGATCGCGCCGAACAACATCACCCACACGAGTCCGACCGCCACCGCGGCCTGCCAGGCGGCGTTGCCGCCTACCAGGGCCCAGACGATGCCCGCTCCCACCAGCAGTACGACCAGGTTCGTGAACAGACCTCGGGCCATGAAGAACGAGGACAGGAGAAGAACGGCGGCGATCCACAACACCGCCACGGCGCGCCCTTCGGCGACGAGGTGCGCGCCGCCCCATCCGAGCAGAGGCGGGGTCGCATAGCCGACGATGCCGGTGAGAATCGCTCCGGCGCCCCACGAACTGTCGGCGTCCGTGCTCCCGCCGGACCCGCCGTGGGTGTTCTCGTCCAGCACGAAGCCCTTGGGATTCCGGAAGGTCAGGATCGCCATCGCCACGTGCCCGCCCTCGTGGGCGATGGTCGAGATCGACCCGATCCACGACGCCGTCACGGGCAGGAACACCAGCACGAACACGACGAACCCGATGCCGGCCACGACCGGTGTGCCGATCAGCGGCATCTCTCCCGGCAGTCCCGTCACTCGATCGAGTGTGAGCGGCCCGATGAGCTGCGGGAATACACAACATCGACGATCTCCGGTCGCCGCGCCGCCGCCCATCCGGCCGGGCGGGTGTGCGCGGCCCCTTCGACGCACGCCCCCACCATGGGCGCCGTCGGGAGCAGCCCGACGCGTCGGGTCGCCCATCAGGGATCACCACAGCATGACGCCCTCGTGAGCGGCGTGTGAGCCGCCCGGCCCGGTGAAGCCCGTCACGCGCTCTCCCCGGGATGGTCCACACCCGCCTACCCTCGTGGCCGTCGTCGCCGATCGATGTCGACCACAACGTCCGGTACCCCTGGTGGACTGGAACGGAGCAGGAGCGCGTGATGAGTGCTGGCCGGCCCGCCCGGCTGGCCGTCGGAGTGGTCTCCGCCGGCCGTGTCGGGGCCGTTCTGGGTGCCGCGTGGGACGCGGTGGGGCACCGGGTCGTGGCGACCTCGGGGGTCTCCCGGGCGTCCGTGCACCGCGCCGAGACCCTCCTGCCCGACGCCCCGCTGCTGGCTCCGGACGAGGTGATCCGCGCGGCGGACCTCGCCCTCCTCGCCGTCCCGGACGACGTGCTGCCCGGCCTGGTCCGCGGCCTCGCCGCCGCCGGCGCCTTCCGCCCCGGCCAGATCGTGGTCCACACCGCCGGCGCGCACGGCGTCGAGGTGCTGGACCCGGCCGTCGAGCACGGGATCCTGCCGCTCGCCCTGCACCCGGTCATGACCTTCACCGGCCGGCCCGAGGACGTCCAGCGCCTCACCGGCTGCTGCGTCGCGGTGACCGCGCGGGCGGACGACGAGGCGGCCTGGAACGTGGGCGAGGCGCTGGTCCTGGAGCTCGGCGCCGAGCCGGTCCGGGTCCCCGAGCAGGTCCGGCCGCTGTACCACGCCGCCCTCGCCCACGGCGCGAACCACCTGGTCACGCTCGTGCGTGACTGCGCCGACCTGCTCGACAAGGCCGGGGTCAGGCCTGCCGAGCGGCTGATCGGGCCCCTCCTCTCCGCCGCGCTGGACAACGCGCTGCGCCACGGCGACCGCGCGTTGACCGGGCCGGTCGCCCGCGGCGACGTCGGCACCGTCCGCACCCACCTCCGCGAGCTCGACCGCGCCGATCCCGAGCTCGCCGACACCTACCGCACCCTCGCCCGTCGCACCGCGCACCGCGCGGCGGAGGGCGGGTTGCTGCCCGACCACGCGGCCGACGAGGTCCGCGCCGCCCTTGACGACTCTGAGGAGCACCGGTGACCGCACCCGCCCGCACCCGCAACGGCTACGCCCGCGGCCGGCTGACCGTGCACGACGACCCGGCCAAGCTGACCCCCGTCAGCCGTGCGCTGCGGGCGGCCGGGCGCAAGGTCGTGCTCGTGCCGACGATGGGCGCGCTGCACGAGGGCCACCGCGAGCTGATCCGGCATGCGAGGTCGGTGCCCGGCAACGTGGTCCCGGTCGTCAGCATCTTCGTGAACCCGCTGCAGTTCGGGCCGAACGAGGACCTGGAGCGCTACCCGCGGCCCCTCGAGCGGGATCTCGACGCGTGCCGCGAGGAGGGCGTCGAGCTCGTCTTCACGCCCTCGGTCGACCACATGTACCCGCCGGGCTCGGACACCCGGATCGTCGCCGGGGCGCTCGGCGCCGACCTCGAGGGCGGGCCGCGGCCGGGGCACTTCGACGGGATGCTGACCGTCGTCGCGAAGCTCTTCCACATCGTGGGGCCCGACGTCGCGCTGTTCGGCGAGAAGGACTACCAGCAGCTCACGCTGGTCAAGAAGATGGTGCGGGACCTGGACTTCCCGCTGTCCGTGGTGGGGGTGCCCACGGTCCGCGAGCCGGACGGGCTGGCCCTGTCCTCGCGGAACGTCTACCTGTCCGCCGACGAGCGCCCCCGCGCCGTCACGCTCTCCCGCGCGCTGCGCGAGGGCGCCGCCGTCTCGGCCCACGGGCCCGCGGCGGTCCTCGAGCGGGCCCGCGCGGTCCTCGACACCGAACCGGCGCTGCAGGTCGAGTACCTGGAGCTGCGCGACGCCGACACCCTCGGCGAGCCGGTCGACGGCGGCCGGGCCCGGCTGCTCGTCGCCGCCCGGATCGGCGCCACCCGCCTCATCGACAACGTCCCCGTCCAGCTCTAGGAGTCCCCGTGCTGCGCACCATGATGACCTCGAAGATCCACCGCGCAACGGTGACCCAGGCCGACCTGCACTACGTCGGCTCGGTGACCGTCGACCGCGACCTGATGGAGGCCGCCGACCTGCTGGAGGGCGAGCAGGTCGCGATCGTCGACATCACCAACGGCGCCCGGCTCGAGACCTACGTGATCCCCGGCGAGCGGGGCAGCGGCGTCATCGGCATCAACGGCGCCGCCGCGCACCTCGTGCACCCCGGCGACCTCGTCATCCTGATCGCCTACGGCCAGCTCGACGAGGCCGAGCTGCTCACCTACGCGCCGCGCGTGGTGTTCGTCGACGAGCACAACCGGATCGTCGAGCAGGGCTCGGACCCGGCGCACGCCCCCGAGGGCTCGGGGCTGCTGTCCGGCTCCCGCTGATGCTGCTCTGCATCGACATCGGCAACACCCAGATCGCGCTGGGTGTGTACGAGGGCGAGCTCCTCGTGCGGGACTGGCGGATGCGGACCGACCCGCGGATCACGGCCGACGAGCTGGAGGTCGCCGTCGGCGCGATGCTCGGCGAGTACGCCCCGCGGGTCGACGGCGTGGCCGCGCTGTCCACCGTCCCGTCACTGCTGCGCGAACTGCGGCTGATGCTGGAGCGGCGAGCGGTGCGGATGCCCACCGTCGTCGTCGGCCCGGGGGTGCGGACGGGCGTGCCGCTGCTGGTCGACAACCCGCGCGAGGTCGGCGCGGACCGGGTGGTGAACACGCTCGCCGCGCACCACCGGCACGCGACGGCGTGCATCGTCGTCGACTTCGGGACCTCGACGAACATCGACGTCGTGTCGGCCAAGGGCGAGTTCCTCGGGGGTGCGCTCGCCCCCGGCATCGAGATCTCGATGGACGCCCTCGCCCACCGCGCCGCCGCGCTGCGCACCGTGGAGTTCGTGCCGCCCCGCTCGGTCATCGGCAAGAACACCGTGGAGTGCCTGCAGTCCGGCGTGCTCTACGGCTTCGCCGGCCAGGTCGACGGCCTGGTGCGCCGGATCGTCAGCGAGCTCGGCCCGGGCGCGGGCCCGGTGACCGTGCTCGGCACCGGTGGCCTCGCGCCGCTGATGAAGGGCATCTCGGACACCATCACCGAGTACGCCCCGGACCTGACCCTGGAGGGCCTGCGCCTCACGTACGAGCGCAACGTCCGCACGGGTGCGGCTCCCGGCGGCGTGCAGGAGCCGCGGGCGGACACCGCGCGGACGGCGCGCGGTACCGCCGTCTAGCCTTACCCGGCGTGACCGACGAGCCGCGCACCCCCGCCGACGACCTGCCCGAGCAGATGCAGGTGCGCGCGAAGAAGCGCGCGGAGATGCTGGAGGCGGGCGACGACCCGTACCCCGTCCTCGTGCCGCGCACCCACACGCTGCGCGCCGTCCGCGAGGCGCACCCCGACCTGCCGGCGGACACCGAGACCGGTGAGGTCGTCACCGTCGTCGGGCGCGTCATGTTCCTCCGCAACACCGGCAAGCTCTGCTTCGCCCAGCTCACCGAGGGCGACGGCACGGAGCTGCAGGCCATGCTGAGCCTCGCGAAGGTGGGGGCGGACGAGCTGGCCCGCTGGAAGGCCCAGGTCGACCTGGGCGACCACGTGGCCGTCACGGGCGAGGTCATCACCTCCCGCCGCGGCGAGCTGTCGGTCATGGCGGACTCGTGGGCGATGGTCGCCAAGTCGATCCGCCCGCTGCCCAACGCGCACAGCGACCTGTCCGAGGAGACCCGCGTCCGGCAGCGCTACGTCGACCTGATCATGCGCCCGCAGGCGCGCGAGATGGTCCGGGCGCGCTCCACCGTGCTGCGCACGCTGCGCCGGGAGTTCGAGGACCGGGACTTCGTCGAGGTCGAGACGCCGATGCTGCAGCTGCTGCACGGCGGGGCCACGGCGCGCCCCTTCGTCACGCACGCGAACGCCATCGACACGGATCTGTATCTGCGGATCGCCCCCGAGCTGTTCCTCAAGCGGGCGGTCGTCGGCGGGATCGAGCGCGTTTTCGAGCTCAACCGCGTCTTCCGCAACGAGGGCATCGACTCGACCCATTCACCCGAGTTCGCGATGCTCGAGGCCTACCAGGCCTATGCCACGTACGACGACATGGCCGTTCTGACCCGCGAACTGATCCAGCAATGTGTACGCGCCGTGTTCGGTTCCACCGTCGTGCGTCACGCGGACGGGTCCGAGCACGATCTCGGCGGCGAGTGGCGCTCGGTCACGCTGCACGAATCGGTCGCCACGGCCGTCGGGGAATCCGTGACGCCGGACACGTCGGCCGAGGAACTGCGGAAGATCGCCGCGACCCACGACGTGGCGCTGCAGGATTCGTGGGGCGCCGGCGAAATCGTGCTGGAGCTGTTCGAGAAGCTCGTCGAGCACACGCTGCAGGAACCGACCTTCGTCCGCGACTACCCGGTCGAGGTGCGCCCGCTGACCCGTCAGCACCGCGACGACCCGCGGCTCGCCGAGGCCTGGGACCTCATCGTGTTCGGGCACGAGCTGGCCACGGCCTACTCGGAGCTGGTCGACCCCGTCGAGCAGCGTGCGCGGCTGCACGCCCAGTCCCTGCTGGCGGCCAAGGGCGACCCCGAGGCCATGCAGCTCGACGAGGACTTCCTGAGGGCCATGGAGTACGGAATGCCGCCGACCGGCGGCATGGGAATGGGCATCGACCGCCTCCTCATGACGCTGACCGGCGTCGGAATCCGGGAGACGATCCTCTTCCCGCTGGTCCGCCGCGAGCTATAACGCGTTCCAGAATCTCGCGAGTTCGACCCCTCCTCGACACGCCTTCGGTAATCGCGTTATATTTCCTCGACGGCGCGGCCGTGCATTCAGCAGGAACTATTCGAACCAGGAGGCTGCGGCGGTGGCGCAGATCCGCGAGATCAAGCTGGTCGACGACCTCGACGGCGAGAAGGCCGACGAGACCGTCGAGTTCGGCATCGACGGGAAGAGCTACGAGATCGACCTGTCAACGGCGAACGCGAGCAAGTTGCGGGACGCACTGGCGTCCTACGTGGGTGCGGCCCGGCGGGCCTCCGGACGGCGCCGCGGCGGTGGCGGATCGTCACCCGGCGGCACGAACCGGCGGCCGTCGATCGACCGCGAGCAGAACCAGGCCATCCGCGACTGGGCCCGCAAGCGCGGGATGAAGGTCTCCGACCGCGGCCGGATCCCGGCCGAGGTCCTGGAGGCGTACCACCAGGAGAACTGAGCGAGGCACGTCGGAAGGGCCGGCCGGGCGTGTCCCGGCCGGCCCTTCTGCTGGGCGGAAGCAAGGATTGCCTCACCTCGCTCCGGGCGTAGCGTGGGGCGAAAGACCCGCCGCTCCCGGAGGTACACCCCGTGGCACGCCGCATGACCACCCTCGAGGTCGCGCGCACCGAGCGGATCGGCCCGCACATGGTGCGCGTCGTCGCCGTCGGGCCCGAGCTCGCGTCGTTCCCGGACACCGCGTTCACCGACCGCTATGTGAAGATCCTGTTTCCGGTGCCGGGCGTCGACTACGCCGAGCCGCTCGACATGGAGGCCGTCCGGCGGGACCACCCGCGCGAGGAGTGGCCGCGGGTGCGGACCTACACCGTGCGCGCGTTCGACCCCGCCGCGGGCGAGCTGACCATCGACTTCGTGCACCACGGCGACAGCGGCCTCGCCGGCCCCTGGGCCGCCTCGGCCCGCCCCGGCGACGTGCTGCGGCTGCTCGGCCCGGGCGGGGCCTACGTGCCCGATCCCGAGGCGGACTGGCACCTGCTCGTCGGCGACGAGGCGGCGCTGCCCGCGATCGGCGCCGCGCTGGAGCGGATCCCCGCCGGCGTCCCGGTCCACGCGCTCGTCCAGGTCGACGACGAGGCCGACCGGCAGGACCTCGCCTGCGCCGGCGACCTGCGGCTGCGCTGGCTGCATCGCGCCGGCGCCCCCGACGGCGGGGCGGGCGCCCTGCTGGAGGCCGTCCGGGCCCTCGAGTTCCCGGCCGGCCGGGTGCACGCGTTCGTCCACGGCGAGGCGGGCGAGGTCCGCGAGGTCCGGCGGCACCTGCTGCGCGAGCGCGGCGTCGACCGGGACGCGCTGTCCGTCTCCGGCTACTGGCGGCGGGGCCGGGACGAGGAGGGCTTCCGCGTCTACAAGCAGGAGCAGGCGCGGCTGGAGGAGGCCGAGCAGGCCGCCTCGGCCTGACGATCTTCGCAGGTCGGCGCCGTTTCTGGCCGTTCGCGCAGGGCTGAACTCCCGCGGACGGGGAATGCACGCCGAGGTCACACCGTTGTGTCGGTATCGGTGCGTACCGTGCGCGTTACGCGGGGCCGCGGCGGAGGCGCCGACCGGTCGGCGACCGATACAGTGGTATGGGGCGTCCGCGGCGCAGTGTCACAGGGATGCTGGACGCGTCGCACGTGTGGGCGCAGCAGGCAAGGAGTGCGAATGTTCGAAAGGTTCACCGACCGAGCAAGGCGTGTTGTCGTCCTGGCGCAGGAAGAGGCCAGGATGCTCAACCACAACTACATCGGCACCGAGCACATCCTCCTTGGCCTGATCCACGAGGGCGAGGGTGTGGCCGCGAAGGCGCTCGAGTCGCTCGGGATCGCCCTGGAGGGCGTCCGCCAGCAGGTCGAGGAGATCATCGGCCAGGGCCAGCAGGCGCCGTCGGGACACATCCCGTTCACGCCTCGGGCGAAGAAGGTGCTGGAGCTGTCGCTGCGCGAGGCGCTGCAGCTCGGCCACAACTACATCGGCACCGAGCACATCCTGCTCGGCCTGATCCGCGAGGGCGAGGGCGTCGCGGCGCAGGTCCTGGTCAAGCTGGGAGCCGACCTCAACCGCGTCCGCCAGCAGGTCCTCCAGCTGCTGTCCGGCTACCAGGGCAAGGAGCCCGCCGAGGCCTCCTCCGGCCGCGGCGAGGGCACCCCGTCGTCCTCCCTCGTGCTCGACCAGTTCGGTCGCAACCTCACCCAGCAGGCCCGTGAGGGCAAGCTGGACCCGGTCATCGGCCGGGAGAAGGAGATCGAGCGGGTCATGCAGGTCCTCTCCCGGAGGACCAAGAACAACCCCGTCCTCATCGGCGAGCCCGGCGTCGGCAAGACGGCCGTCGTCGAGGGGCTGGCCCAGGGCATCGTCAAGGGCGAGGTCCCCGAGACGCTGAAGGACAAGCAGCTCTACACGCTGGACCTGGGCTCCCTGGTCGCCGGCTCCCGCTACCGCGGTGACTTCGAGGAGCGCCTCAAGAAGGTGCTCAAGGAGATCCGCACGCGCGGCGACATCATCCTGTTCATCGACGAGATCCACACCCTCGTGGGTGCGGGTGCCGCCGAGGGCGCGATCGACGCCGCGAGCATCCTCAAGCCGATGCTGGCCCGCGGCGAGCTGCAGACCATCGGCGCCACCACGCTCGACGAGTACCGCAAGTACGTCGAGAAGGACCCGGCCCTGGAGCGCCGCTTCCAGCCGATCCAGGTGGGCGAGCCGAGCGTCACGCACACCATCGAGATCCTCAAGGGCCTCCGCGACCGCTACGAGGCGCACCACCGGGTCACCATCACCGACCCGGCGCTCGTCGCCGCGGCCACGCTGGCCGACCGCTACATCTCCGACCGCTACCTGCCGGACAAGGCGATCGACCTGATCGACGAGGCCGGCGCCCGGATGCGCATCCGCCGGATGACCGCGCCGCCGGACCTGCGGGAGTTCGACGAGAAGATCGCGAACGTCCGCCGGGACAAGGAGTCCGCGATCGACGCGCAGGACTTCGAGCGCGCCGCGCACCTGCGCGACTCGGAGAAGCAGCTGCTCGGGCAGAAGTCGGAGCGCGAGAAGCAGTGGAAGTCCGGTGACCTGGACGTCGTGGCCGAGGTCGACGACGAGCAGATCGCCGAGGTCCTTGCCAACTGGACCGGCATCCCCGTCTTCAAGCTGACCGAGGAGGAGACGACCCGTCTCCTCAAGATGGAGGACGAGCTCCACAAGCGGATCATCGGCCAGGAGGAGGCGGTCAAGTCCGTCGCCCAGGCGATCCGCCGCACCCGTGCCGGCCTGAAGGACCCGAAGCGCCCGTCCGGCTCGTTCATCTTCGCCGGCCCGTCCGGTGTCGGTAAGACCGAGCTGTCCAAGGCGCTGGCGAACTTCCTCTTCGGCGAGGACGACGCGCTCATCCAGATCGACATGGGCGAGTTCCACGACCGCTACACCGCCTCGCGGCTCTTCGGTGCCCCTCCCGGGTACGTGGGCTACGAGGAGGGCGGCCAGCTCACCGAGAAGGTGCGCCGCAAGCCGTTCTCGGTCGTGCTGTTCGACGAGATCGAGAAGGCCCACCAGGAGATCTACAACACGCTCCTGCAGGTCCTCGAGGACGGCCGCCTCACGGACGGCCAGGGTCGCACCGTCGACTTCAAGAACACGGTGCTGATCTTCACCTCGAACCTGGGCACCCAGGACATCTCGAAGGCCGTCGGGCTCGGCTTCGCGCAGAGCAACGACGAGCAGTCGAACTACGAGCGCATGAAGACGAAGGTCAACGACGAGCTGAAGAAGCACTTCCGCCCGGAGTTCCTGAACCGCATCGACGACATCATCGTCTTCCACCAGCTCACGCAGCCGCAGATCATCTCCATGGTCGACCTGATGATCACGCGGGTGGAGAAGGCCCTGGCCAACAAGGACATGGCGATCGAGCTCACGGACGCCGCCAAGGGCCTGCTGGCCCGCCGCGGGTTCGACCCGGTGCTGGGCGCCCGGCCGCTGCGCCGGACCATCCAGCGGGAGATCGAGGACCAGCTGTCCGAGAAGATCCTGTTCGGCGAGGTCGAGCCGGGGCAGATCGTGATCGTCGACGTCGAGGGCATCGACGAGAGCGTGCCCGAGGGCAACCCGGCGCACGACGACAAGGCGACGTTCACCTTCCGCGGTGAGCCCCGCCCGGCCGCGGGCGTCCCGGACGCCCCGCCGGTCGACATCGCCGCCGGTGGCGGCGAGGAGTAGGACCAGGCAGCACGACGGC
Source organism: Pseudonocardia halophobica (assembly GCF_027922425.1). Lineage (GTDB taxonomy): Bacteria > Actinomycetota > Actinomycetes > Mycobacteriales > Pseudonocardiaceae > Pseudonocardia > Pseudonocardia halophobica. The sequence continues at coordinate 77,695 of NZ_BSFQ01000011.1, forward strand.
GGCCCGCCTTCCTTCGGGAGGCGGGCCGCCGCCGTTCTCACCCGCCCCGCGAGTCGGCAGTTCCGGCACCGCGAGTCGCGAGTTCCGGCAGCGCGAGTCGCGAGTTCCGGCAGCGCGAGTCGCGAGTTCCGGCACCGCGAGTCGCGAGTTCCGGCACCGCGAGTCGGCAGTTCCGGGACACCGAGATGGCAGTTCCGGGCCACGGCCCACCGGCGGGGCCGGCCCGCCGTCGCTACCGTGGCGGCCATGAGCTCGGTCCGCGCCGTCCCGGAGACCGAGCTGATGTCGGGCGAGCTGCTGTCCGCCGACGACGCCTGGCACACCGTCCGCCGCTACGGCCTGCGCCACCTCCTCGTGACGGGCTTCGTGCGCTTCCGCTACGGCGACGGCTTCTCCCACGCCCGCGCGTTCGCGCTCCAGCTCGCGCTGGCCGCGGTACCGCTGGTGATCGCCGGCGCGGGGCTGGCGACCACGCTCGGGGTGGAGTCCTTCTCCGAGGTCGTCGCCCGGACGGTCGTCGCGATCTCGCCCGGCACCAGTGACCAGCTCGTCGGGCAGGCCGTCGAGGGTGAGGTGGACGGCGAGGAGCGCGGCGAGGTCGTGGTCGCGCTGGCGCTGGTCACAGCCTTCCTCGCGGCGACCTCGGCCTTCGCGCAGCTCGAGCGCGGCGCCAACCGCATCTACGGCACCGAACGGGACCGGCCGGCGCTCCGCAAGTACGGTCGCGCCGCCCTGCTGACGGCGACGGCGGGCGTGGCGATGGCGGTCGGTCTCCTGCTCATCGTCGCGGGCGAGCCCTTCGGCGAGGCGATGGAGCAGGTCTACCGGTGGGGCGACGTGGCCGAGGAGATCTGGGACGTCCTGCGCTGGCCCGCCGGCCTCGCGGCGCTGATCGTGGCGGTGACGGCCCTGCTGCGCTTCGCCCCGCGCCGCCGCCAGCCGGGCCTGAGCTGGCTCGTCGTCGGCGGGACGGTCACGGTCCTGGCGTGGCTCGCGGGCTCGGCGCTGCTGGCCGGGTACGTGGTGCTCGGTGCGAACTTCGACGAGACCTACGGCCCACTGACGGCGATCATGGCCTTGTTGCTCTGGGCCAACGTCAGCGGCATCGCCCTCCTGGCCGGCTTCGCGCTCGCCGCGCAGCTGGAGGCCGTGCGCGCGGGGCAGGGCGACCCGCGCCTGCCCGACACCGACGACGACGGGATCCCCGACCACCTCGACGAGGCTCCGGACACCCCGGCCCGCTGAGTCGGCGTCGGCGCAGGACTTCGTCCGGCCGATCTCCCGACTTCTCCGACTCGGTGCCCCGGAACTACCGACTCGCGGTGCCGGAACTGCCGACTCGCGGTGCCGGAACTACCGACTCGCCGGGGCCCGAGTGCGACTCGCGACGCCCGCCCAGGCCTCAACTCGGGTCAGGGGCGGCGCTGGGGTGGGGGCCACTCCTGCGCCCGGGTGCGCGGCTGGGGGCGGCGTCGGCCCGGGAGCGGCTCCTGCGGGGCCGCAGGCCGTTCCTGAGGGCCTGCGGACCATGCCTGCGGATCTGCCGGCCAGCCGCGGGGGCCGGGGACGGTAGCCCGCCGCGGCCCACCCTCGGCCGCCCGGCCGGGAGCCCACGCCCCGCTCGGCACCGGCGCCGGAGCGCCCTCACGCCGGACCGGCGTCGGAGCGCCCTCGCGTGGCGTCGGCGCCGGAAAGCCCTCGCGCGGCGCCGGGGCGCCCTGTCGCGGCACCACCGGCAGCACCTCGGTCGCCGGCATCTCGGCGATGCGCCGGGCGGTGGCCTCGGCGAGGGTCCGCGGCCGGAGGACGGGGCCCTGGCGCACGGCGTCGTCGTCCTTCTTCCGGCGGGCCGCCGCGGCGCGTTTCCCGCCCGGCAGGATCTGCAGCGGCCGGCGGGCGGCGAGGTCCTCGACCCAGCCGAAGCAGGCCACCCCGAGCACGATGATCACCACGGAGCTGAGCACCAGCCAGCCGCTCGAGTCCGGGAGACCGAGACGGTCGTTGGCCCAGGCGGCGACGTCGATCGCCGGGTTGTTCAGCAGGTAGATCGTGATCGCCCGCGCGTTGACGACGGAGATCAGCCGGCCGAGCCCGGGCACCTTGTCGACCCAGCCCATGGCCGGGTTGACCCGCAGCACCAGCAGCACGAACCCGGCCGAGACCAGGGCCTGCGCCATCGGGATCTCGTTGAGGTCCAGCCCCGCGTCCGGCGACGGGTGCCCGACGGCCCAGAACATGCCCGCCGCGATCCCGGCCGCGGCCAGCCCGAGCAGGGCCGGCAGCGGGAGCCGGCGGATCATGCCCTCGCGGTGCGCGAAGCCGAGCATCCAGCAGGCGCCGAAGGTCACGAAGTCGAGCAGGCCGGCGCCCAGCCCGCTGGCGTCGGACAACGGCGACCCGAGCAGGCCGTCGACGATCACCAGGGCCAGCGGGACCAGCACGCTGATCACCGGGCTCTTCCGGAAGGCCTTGAGCATCACCGGCGTGAGCAGCACGAACCACAGGTAGGCGCGCAGGTACCAGAGCACCTCGACGGTGTCCAAGCCCCACTCGCTGCCGGGCGGGTCCATGATCGGGAAGACCCACCAGATCAGGTCGCTCCACGGGATCCCGTTGCCGGGGCTCTCGGCGTCGGCCCCCTCGGCGGCCCAGCCCTGCCACACCATGATCGGCACGAAGATCACGGCCATCAGCCACAGCGGCGGCAGGAGGCGCCGGATCCGCTGCCCGATGACGTCGATCGCCGGGGTCTTCCGCATCGACTGCACCATCAGCGACCCGCCCAGCGCGAACATCACGCCCATCGACGGGAAGACGATCGACAGCCAGCCGAGCCCCAGCGCGTGGTAGACGACCACGCGGACCAGCGCGAGCCCGCGCAGCGTGTCGAGCCACCGCTCCCGGCCCCGCGGTCGCGCGACGGGGGCGGGGAGCGGTGACCCGGGGTCGTCGGGCCCGGCGGGACGGGGCTCCGGGACGGCCGCGACGGCGGTCGGGGCGGGCACGGCCGGCATGCTGGGGAACGACGGGTGCCGCCCGGCCGCGCCCGCGGGCGGCACGGGGGCGGGGGAGGCCTGCGGGGAGAGCAGCGCGTCGACCGCACCCGTGCGCTTGAGCTTCTGCCAGCGCACCCGGACACCGCTGATGGCGCTCACCGCGGACTGCACGAGCACCACGTACATCAGCTGCCGGTAGACGAACTGCTGCACCGGCAGCACCCACAGCGCGCCCTTCGGCTCGCCGTCGACGTGGAAGGCGTAGATGCCGCCCGCGACCTGCAGCCCCATCATCAGGCTCCAGAGCAGGATGGTGGTCGCGGGGTCCTCGAACAGCAGGCCGTAGAGCAGGAAGATGTCGACCAGCGGCGCCGAGAGCGGCAGCATGATCTGGAACAGCAGCACGTGGGCGAGGCCGAGCCAGCCGAACGAGCCGGGCTCGCGCACCGCGCGTCGGTGCTTCCAGATGGCCTGCATGGTCCCGTAGCTCCACCGGTACCGCTGCCGCCAGAGCTGGCCGGCGGTCGCGGGAGCCTCGGTCCAGGCCAGCGCGCGGTCCTCGAACACGACCTTCCAGCCGGCCCGGCCCAGGGCGATGGTGAGGTCGGTGTCCTCTGCGAGGGTGTCGTCGGACAGCCCGCCGACCTCGCGCAGCGCCTCCTTGCGGAAGGCGCCGGCGGCCCCCGGGATCGTCGTGATCGACGACGTCGTGTCCTGCACCCGGCGGTCGATGCCGAACCCGACCACGTACTCGACGTGCTGCAGCCGGCCGATCAGCGTGTCGGTGTTGGCGACCTTCACGTTGCCCGCGACCGCACCCACCCGCGGGTCGGCGAAGGGCTGCGCGAGATGGCGCACGGTGTCCGGCTCGAAGACCGTGTCGCCGTCCATCATCACGACGACCTCGTACCGCGCGTTCGCCGTACCGGTGTTGAGCGCGGCCGGTTTGCCCGCGTTGAGCTGGCGGATCACCCGCACCCGGGGCAGGTCGAGCGACTCGACGAGCTCGGCCGTGCCGTCCGACGACCCGTCGTCGACGACGATCACCTCGAGAGGGTGGTCGTTCGCGAGGATCGACCGCACGGTCGCCTCGATGTTCTTCGACTCGTTGTACGCCGGGACGATCACCGAGACGGGCTGCGTGTACGTCGGCCCCCAGGCCCAGTCCGGGTCGCGCCGCCGTTTGTCGTGCCGCCGGGCGGCCACGACCATCAGGATCAGCCGCAGGACGACCAGGGTCGCGACCCCGGCCAGGAGCCAGCGGGCGGCGTCGGAGACCCACCAGGCCGCGCCGATGACCCCGAGCAGCAGCTTCCCGAGCAGGACGTCCGTGCTGCTCGCGGCCGGGGCGGGCGGCAGGTTCATCGCCTGCTCGACGGTCTTGAACGTGTAGCCGGCCGCCTGCAGCTGGGGGATCAGCTTGTCGAGCGCCGCGATGGTCTGGGTGCGGTCACCGCCGGAGTCGTGCAGCAGGATCGTGCCGCCGGTGCCGTCCTTCGGCGTGGCGTTGCGGACGATCTGGTCGACGCCGGGCCGCTTCCAGTCCTCGCCGTCGACGTCCGTCAGCACGGTCAGGTAGCCCATGGCCCCGACCTGCTTGACGGTCTGGTAGCCGATGTCGTCGAGCGCCGCGGCGCTGGAGGAGTACGGCGGCCGCATGAGATAGGTCGACTCGCCGGTGGCGCCCTGGATCACGAGCTGGGTCTCGGCCATCTCGCGCTCCACCCGCCAGCTCGCCGACGTGCCGAGGTCGGGGTGCGAGAAGGAGTGGACGCCCAGCTCGGAGCCCTGCTCGTGGATGTCGCGGATCAGCTCCGGGTAGCGGCTGGCCATCGAGCCGACCACGAAGAAGCTGCCGGGCACGTTGTGCTTGCGCAGGATCGAGAGCACCTGCGGTGTCCACGTGGGGTCCGGGCCGTCGTCGAAGGTGAGGACGACGGTGCCGTTCGGGATGCTCGTCGACCGCACCGGCTCGTGCTGGCCGTCGATGATCGGGCCACCCGCGAGGATCTCGTCGGGCACCTGCTCGGACGAGCCCTCCTCGTGGGCGCCGGTCGCGTCGTTGCCGATCTTGCCGGCGGTCAGGCCGCAGACGACGAGCACGACGAGGAAGGCGACGAGGAGCGAACCGACCAGCAACCACGACGGCGCGGGCCGGACCGTCGCGCGAGGGCGGGGCACGGCGAACCTTTCCCGACAGGGGGGAGCGCCGCGCCGGCGGGGTCCGGGCAGCGGCCTGTCACTCCGCTGTCGACCGCTCCCGGGGTCCTGTTACAGGCCGTGACCTGAATCCCGTCGTCGTTGGGCCGTTCGGGTGCAGCGCGCTGGGCCGATACGCCGGAACAGACGGGAGGAAAAGGACAAAACGCTCACCCAGAGTGCAAGCCGACCAGAACGTGCTCAGCCCGCCGCTCCTCAGTGCGGGTCGAGGCCCGTCAGGGTGCGGCGCGGGTCGCCGGCCGGCAGCAGCATCCCCAACCGCTCCCGCACCTGCTCGTCCGACTTCCCGTGCTCCGTGCGGGCGTAGGACCACACCGCCTCGGCGTCCCCGCTGCGCAGCACCAGGGAGCGGACGGCGACGGCGAGGGCGTCCCGTTCCTCGCGGACGGCGGGGGCGTCGGAGGCGGGCAGGAGCTCGCCCCGGTGCAGGTCGGCGGCCTCCCGGGCCCGGCCGAGCCGCAGGGCCTCGCGGAGGGTGAGGAAGTCGGCGTCGACGGCGGCCTGCAGGCGGTAGGGCTGGGTGCGGACGATTCCGGCGTCGAGCTGGAGCCGCAGCCGGTGCATCTCCGCGCGGACGGTCACGGCCTTGCCCGCGTCGCCGTAGAGGGCGGTGGCGAGCCGGTCCGCGGTGAGACCCTCCGGGTGCAGCGCCAGCAGCGTGAGCAGTTCGGCGTGCCGGGTCGAGAGCCGGACGGCCCGGCCGTCGAGGCGGGCGACCGGCCGCTCCGCGCCGAGGAAGCGCAGCGCCAGCGACGGCCGGCGGCGGGCGCCGGGCCGGTGCAGGCGCAGCAGGTACCCCTCCGCCAGCTGCTCCAGGACGCCCTCGCCGCGGGCGCCCAGCGCCACCCGCATGCCGTCGGCGGGGTCCGTGCCGAGGTCGACCCGCTCGGCGAGCCAGCCGTCGGGCTGGGCGGCGAGGACGCGCCCGCGTGGGCTGAGCAGCGCGCCCGGCTCGTTCCGGAGCCCGGTCAGGTGCGGCAGGTTGCGGGTGAGCAGCCGCTCGTCCCGCACCGCGATCCGCGTCTCGAGGTGCTTCTCGGCCAGCTTCGCCGCCGCGCTGACAAGCGCGAGCGTGGTCGGGTGGAAGGTGCGGGCGGGCCCGGTGATATCGACGACGCCGACCATCTCGCCCGTGTCGGGGTCGTGGACGGGGGCCGCGGCGCAGGTCCACGGGTGGTAGGCGCGGACGTGGTGCTCCGCCGAGTGGATCCGCAGCGCCCGGTCCTCGGCGAGCGCGGTGCCCATGGCGTTGGTCCCGATGGCGTCCTCGCTCCAGCGGGTGCCCTCGACGAGCCCGACACCCTCGGCGCGGCGCAGCACGGCCTGGTGCCCCTCGCGCCACAGGATGTGCCCCTGGGCGTCCGTGACGATCATCATGTGCATCGCCTCGTCGGCGATCTGCAGCAGGGTGTCCCGCAGCAGCGGCAGCACCTCGGCGAGCGGATGGCCCGCCCGGACGTCGGCGACCTCGCGGTGCTCGAAGACGTGCGGCGGCAGCCCGTGCTCGGGGTCGACCCGGGCCGCGTGCGAGCGGCGCCACGAAGCGGACACCAGATCACGGATCTGCTCGCTCATGTCAGCCCTCCCCCGACGCCGTCGTCCCGCTCGATCGTCCTCTCACCTGCGAGGACAGGCAACCCAAAGCCGTTTCCGCCCGTTCGGACTGTCCGAACGGAGAGGTCCGCATCTGCGTGCAACGCGGCTGCAACCCCCACCTTCCTAGTGTCCGCCATCACGAGCTGGACCCAATGTTGTGGAAGGACGGACATGGCCAAGTACGCCAACCCCGGGCAGCCGGACAGCGTCGTCAGCTTCAAGCCCCGCTACGACCATTTCATCGGCGGCGAGTACGTGGCCCCTGCGAAGGGTCAGTATTTCGAGAACCCGACGCCGATCACCGGCCAGACGTTCACCGAGGTCGCCCGCGGCACGGCGGAGGACGTCGAGAAGGCCCTGGACGCGGCGCACGCCGCCGCCCCGGCGTGGGGGAAGACCTCCGTCGCCGAGCGCGCGAACATCCTCAACAAGATGGCCGACCGCATCGAGGCGAACCTCGAGAAGATCGCCATCGCCGAGTCGTGGGAGAACGGCAAGGCCTGCCGCGAGACCCTGGCTGCCGACATCCCGCTCGCGATCGATCACCTCCGCTACTTCGCCGGCGCGGTGCGCGCCCAGGAGGGCGGCATCTCGGAGATCGACGAGAACACGATCGCCTACCACTTCCACGAGCCGCTGGGCGTCGTCGGGCAGATCATCCCGTGGAACTTCCCGATCCTGATGGCGATCTGGAAGCTCGCGCCCGCGCTGGCCGCCGGCAACGCGGTCGTCCTCAAGCCCGCCGAGCAGACCCCGGCCTCCATCCACGTGCTGCTGGAGACGGTCGCCGACCTGCTGCCCCCGGGCGTCGTCAACATCGTGAACGGTTTCGGTGTCGAGGCGGGCAAGCCGCTGGCCTCGTCGAACCGCATCCGCAAGATCGCCTTCACCGGTGAGACCACGACCGGCCGGCTGATCATGCAGTACGCGTCGGAGAACCTGATCCCGGTCACCCTGGAGCTGGGGGGCAAGAGCCCGAACGTCTTCTTCGACGACGTCGCGGCCGCCAACGACGCCTTCTACGACAAGGCCCTCGAGGGCTTCGCGATGTTCGCCCTCAACCAGGGCGAGGTCTGCACCTGCCCGTCCCGCGCGCTGATCCAGGGCGGCATCTACGACGACTTCCTGCAGCAGGCGGTCAAGCGGACCGAGCAGATCAAGCAGGGCCACCCGCTCGACACCGACACGATGATCGGTGCCCAGGCGTCGAACGACCAGTTCGAGAAGATCCTGAGCTACATCGACATCGGTCGCCAGGAGGGCGCGAAGGTCCTCACCGGCGGTGAGAAGGCCGACCTCGGGGGCGAGCTGTCCGGCGGGTACTACATCCAGCCGACCGTGTTCGAGGGCAACAACTCGATGCGGATCTTCCAGGAGGAGATCTTCGGCCCGGTCGTGTCGGTCGCGCGCTTCAGCGACTACGACGACGCCATGAAGATCGCCAACGACACCCTGTACGGCCTGGGTGCGGCGGTCTGGTCCCGCGACGGCAACACCGCCTACCGCGCCGGTCGCGACATCCAGGCGGGCCGGGTGTGGGTGAACAACTACCACGCCTACCCGGCGCACGCGGCCTTCGGTGGCTACAAGCAGTCCGGCATCGGTCGCGAGAACCACAAGATGATGCTCGACCACTACCAGCAGACCAAGAACATGCTGGTCAGCTACTCGAAGAACGCTCAGGGCTTCTTCTGATGGGCGACTCCGCGGTCGACCGAGCCGAGGCCCCGGTGGCAGAGGTCCCGGGTTCGGGTACCGAGCGGGTGGCGCTGACGCCGGCGGCGGCGGAGCTGCTGGTGAGGCTCACCGACATCCACGGCCCGTTGATGTTCCACCAGTCCGGCGGGTGCTGCGACGGCAGTGCGCCGATGTGCTACCCGGACGGTGACTTCAAGACCGGCGGGCAGGACGTCCACCTGGGTGACCTGTCCGTCGGGGGGCTGGCGAAGCCCATCGGGTTCTGGATGTCGAGGTCGCAGTTCGAGTACTGGAAGCACACCCACCTCACCGTCGACGTGGTGAAGGGGCGCGGCAGCGGGTTCTCGGTCGAGGCGCCGGAGGGCGTCCGGTTCCTGATCCGCTCGCGGCTGTTCACCGACGAGGAGTGGGAGCGGCTGAAGGACGACCTGTGACCTCGTGAGTGGCGATAGTCGCCATAGCGACTATCGCCACTCACAGGAGGGCGTCGAGTTCGCGGAGTGCGCGCTCAGCGCCTTCTGCTATGCCCACCCCGCGGCCGTGCCGGACCTGCGGCTCGCGCACGTTGATCCGGACGAGTGCGCCGGTCGCGGCGCTGGCGAGCTCGGCCTCGCGGCGCACGGTGGGGACGGCGGTGCCCGCGCCGACCTCGACGACGACGAGGTCGCGCCGGTGAGCCCGTATCCACTCGTGCAGGCTCTTCAGACCCGGCCCGGAGTGCGACGGGTCCCAGGACCAGTCGCCGAACATCAGGATGTTGGGCCGGGCGAGCCCGCCGCACGCCGGGCACGAGGGCAGCGGCGCGCGCGCCCGCATCGACACCGGGTCCACGTCGACCTCGACGCCGTCGGCCGGCCAGACCGGATGGCCGCACCCCCGCAGGCACTGCAGGTGGTGGATCGAGCCGTGCACCTCGGCGACCTCGTCGAAACCGGCCCGCTGGAACTGCCCGTCGACGTTCGAGGTGAACACCCGCGTCGGCCGCCGATCCGCCCACCGGCGCAGCACCGCGAAGCCCTCGTGGGGCACCGTCGCGCGGTAGAGCGCGAGCCGGTGACCGTAGAAACCCCAGGCCAGATCGGGATCGTCGGCGAAGTGGACCGGGTCGGCGATCTCCTCGAACCGCAGCCCGAGAGCCTCGTACGGCGGGTAGGCCCGCCAGAAGCCCTCGGTGCCGCGGAAGTCCGGCAGCCCGGAGTCGACGCCCATCCCGGCACCGGCGCACACGAGCAGCGCCTCGGCCCCGCGGAGCAGCTCGGCGGCCTCGGCGATCTCCGGGTCTACGGTCGTCAAGCGCGGGTCAGAGCTCCACGACCTCGAACTCCAGCAGGTCCGCCCCGCTCGCGACCGGCTTGCCGCCCGCGTCGGGGGCGCGCTGCCCGGCGTGCGCCTCGACGGCCGGACCCGTGCGCCACGCCTCGAACGCCTCGTCGGACTCCCAGGTGGTGACGACGAAGTAGCGGTCGTCGCCCTTGACCGGGCGGAGCAGCTGGAAGCCGAGGAAGCCCGGCTGCCCGTCGACGGCGTGCTTGCGGTTCGCGAACCGCTTCTCGAGCTCGGGGCCCGCGCCCTCGGGGACGTGGATTGCGTTGATCTTCACGACGGCCATGCGCCCCACGTTAGCCTCACCGGTGATGGAGGGGCGGCGATCGGTGCGGACGTCCGACGGGACCTACCTCGCGGTCGTCGAGTTCGGGGGTGGGGGCCCGCCCGTCCTGCTGCTGCACGGGCTGATGGGCCGGGCCACGACCTGGTGGTCGGTGGCCCGCAGGCTCACCGACCACGGCCGCGTCCTCGGGCTCGACGCGCGCGGCCACGGCCGCTCGCAGGCCGCCGGCCCGTGGACCACCGACCGGATGGCCGACGACGCCGCGGACCTCCTCGAGCAGGCCGGCGCCGGACCGGCGGTGGTGATCGGGCACTCGATGGGCGGGCTGCACGCGCTGGCGCTCGCCGCCCGCCGTCCGGACCTCGTGCGCGGGGTTGTCGTCGAGGACATGGCGGTGGACCTCACCGGCCTGGCCGGGCGGCCGGTGGCCGACATGGCCGCGTGGTTCGGGGCGGTCCCGCAGCCCTTCGCCTGCCGCGAGGCCGTGCGGGAGGCCTTCGGGTACCCCCGCCGCGAGCTGGGCGACTACATGGCCGAGTGCGTGGAGGAACGGGCCGACGGGCTGCACCTGCTGACCCGGGTTCGCGACGCCCTGGAGATCGCCACAGGCTGGACGCGCGAGGCCCGGTGGGCCGATCTCGACGCCGTCGGCTGCCCGGTGCTGCTGGTCGAGGCGGAGGAGTCCGTCGCCCCGGCGGGCCAGATGGCGGCGATGGCGGAGCGGCTCGGGGCCGAGCACCACGTGCTGCCCGGAACGGGGCATCTGGTGCACGCCGACGAGAAGGCGTTCCTCGGCGTCGTGGAACCCTTTCTCACCCGATGTCGGTGAAGACCGGATCGGCGGCCACGCTGCGGTTTCGGCCGACCCCGTCCGGTCGGCCGTTCCGGGCCTTGCTCCGAACGGCGGTTCCTGAATTACGTACCTGGCGTTCCCGCGCTTTGTGATCCGCGTTCACCCAGGTCACGGTGAGATCGGTCGCCGAATGTGACCTTGGTGTGCCACATCGTCACCGGATTGCTGAGACGCACTCAGAAATGCCCTTGTGGGCCGCGACGGCGCTGTGCAAGCCTCTGGCCACTCCATTCGGGAGCCGCGAATCCGCCGGGGCGCAGGCGAATTCCGGGTACAACGTCGAGAGCTGCGCGCCGCCGGCCAACCCGCCGACGTGTCGCGGGGTCCCGGGTCGCCCGAGCCGGGACACCGGTGGGGGACGCGCCCGAGGTGTGGGGATGTACCAGGAGCGGAGAAGCGTCCTGGCCGCGGACGACCCGCCCGCGGCGGAACCGGAGCGGGCCGGGGGACCCGGGGCCCGGATCGACGAGCTGGTGGCGCCGGCCCGTCGAGGGGACGAGCGTGCGCTGACGGAGCTGCTCGAGCTGGTGCGGCCGCTCGTGCTGCGCTACTGCGAGAACCGGCTGCACGGGTCGGCGGTGTCGGCGGAGGACGTCACGCAGGAGGTCTGCATCGCCCTCCTGCGGTCGTTGCCCTCCTACCGGGACCGCGGACGGCCCTTCCTCGCGTTCGTGCACACGGTGGCGAGCCACCGGATCGCGAGCGCGTGCACCACGGCGGTGCGCACGCACGAGCGCGCGGTCGCCGAGCCGCCGGAGCCGGGCGACGGGTGCGAGCGCCGGGACCAGCCGGAGCTGAACGCCCTCGACCGGGCGGCCGCCGCCGAGGTCGACCGGCTGTTGCACCGGTTGCCCGGGCGGGCGCGCGAGATCCTGCTGTTGCGGGTGGTGTGGGGGCTGTCGGTGCGGGAGACCGCCGAGCACCTGGCGCTGAAACCGGAGTCGGTGCGGCTGAACCAGCACCGGGCCCTCCAGGCGATGCGCCGGATGCTCACCGGTGGCACGGTCTGGCAGCTACGGCCGGAAGCGGGCTGATCCGCACGATGACCCCCGACGGCGACGGCACCCCCGCCGGCCGCCGGCCCCTCGACGAGGAGCCGGCGGTGGGTGGGTGCTGCCCGCGCGCCCCGGAGCCGGTCGACCTCTCCGCCATCCTGGCCGACGACGCGCTGCTCGACGCCCTGGGCCGGCACGCGGTCCCCGACGACCGGATACGCGAGTGCTACGGCTCCGATCCGGTCCTGGACCTGCTGCTCGAGTGGCGCGGCGTCCGGCGGTCGGCCGAGGCACCGCCGCCCGAGGAGGACGAGGAGCCCGCCGCCGAGCCGGCCCTCGCCGCGGCGCGGCCGCCGGCCGAGGAGGTGCGCCGCGCGCGGCGGCTCCCGATTGCCGCCGCGGCGGCGCTGGTGGTCGGTTGCCTGCTCGGGGCGGGGCTGGGGCAGGGGCCCGGGACGCTCGCCGTCGGCTCGGCCGACGCCGCCCGCATGGTCGACGCGCGCCTCGACCGCGCCGCGGCGGAGCTGGCGCTCGGGGACCGCGACGGCGCCCGCATGCAGCTCGCGGGCGCGCGCCGGATGCTGCTCGGGGTCCGCACCGAGGACGGCCGCGACACGCTCCGTGCCCGGCACGAGTCCCTGGCGCGCGCGGCCACCGGCCCGAACGCGCTCGCCCCGCCGCCCGCGCAGCAGCACCCCGCCCAGCCCGACCGTGCCCCGGCCCGGGACGCCCAGGACGACGCCCCGCCCCCGAAGGCGCCGGGCCGGTCGACGCCCGCGTCCGTGGACCCGCAGCCGGGCCCGGACTCCGGGCGGCAGGACCGCGAGCAGCCGCGCCCGACCGGGAACGCGGACCGGCAGCGCCCCGGGCCGGGTGGGCGGCCGGTGACGTGGCACGCCGAACGCTCGAACCGCACCGAGGGTGGACGGGCCTCGAGCCGGCCGGCTCCGGAGGAGCGCCATGAGGTCCGCGCCACGCACCCCGCGCCCGCGCAGCCTGCGCCGCAGGAGCACCGCGACGCGGGTGGCACCGGGCGGGCCGACCCGCCACAGGGGCACCACGAGGCCCGCGGTACGGACCGGGCCGACGCGCCGCAGGAGCGTTCCGAGGTCCGCGACCGGTCCGACGTCGTGACGCGCACCCGCGCGTCGGCGCCGGACGCCCCGGACACGCGGCCCGGGAAGTCCGACGACGGGCTCCGCGAGAACTGGGACGATGCGCCGCCCGCGTCCGGCGGCCGGGCCAGGGAGTCGGACCGGGCGCGGACGGAGTCGTGGCAGAGGGACGCTGACCGGCACTCTCCCGGCGACCAGCCCTCCCGGAGCGATCGCGACGCCGTGGACCGGAGCGACGCGCGGAACCCGGCGCGCGGCGACGACTCCGCCGCCCGGACCGACCGGTCGCGTGACGACCGGTCCTCCCGGCCTTCCGACGAGCGGCGCCGGGCCTCGGACGGGGCCCGCGACCATCGCCGGGACACCGGGCGGACCGAGGCGACGGATCCCCGTCACGACGAGGGGAACACCTCGACGCAGCAGGAGCGGCGGCGGGCCGAGGGGCCCGGCGACCGGACGGCGCGGTCGGAGGGGGCGCGGAACCACCGGGAGGACGCGGGGCAGGAGCGTCGGGACCGGTCCGCCCGGGCGGCCAGCGAGACCCGCGCCGAGACCCGGTCCGGCTCGGCGGACCGCTCCCGGACCCGCTCCGAGACCGACAAGTACTCGAACTCCGACCGCTCGCACTCCGGGAAACACTCGAACCCGGCGGACCGCTCGAACACCGGGTACCGCTCCGAGTCGGGGGCGAGCGAGCAGCGGTCCGGCTCCGGGAACCGCGAACAGCGCGGTGACTCCGGCCGCGGCGGCACGGGCGACGCGGGCGGCGCGGGCTCCGGTGACTCCGCCGGCTCCCCGGACGAGCCTGCCGGCAACCCCGCCGCCCGCGAGGGCGGGCGGCGGGACCGGACGGACCCGGCCGCCGGGCCCGATCGCCGCGGGGTCGAGGGGCCCCGCGACGGTGCGGACCCGGCGGCAGGACCGGACGGCGAGGACGACCACACCATCTTGGTTGCTCCGTCCGAGTGATGTGGCTTGCGGTGTGCAACGCGCACCGGACCCGCACGGCTCTCCCTCGGCCCCCCCACCAGGGAGGGTGACATCCGATGTGGAGCGGGGCACGAGTCCAATGTGGACAAGCTCCACGAAGGAGGAGGAATCGAGATGGGCGATCACTGGGGTGGCGACGACCATCACCACGGTTGGGGTGGTGGCTGGGGCCACGACCACGACGACAACGACTGGGGTGGCTGGGGCCACTGGGGTGACAACTGTGACGATGACAACGGCTGGGGCAAGTGGGGTGACTGCGACGACTGACCGATGAGACGGCGGTGGTCCCGTTCCGGCGGGGCCACCGCTCCCGTCAGGGAGGAGGACCCCGTGCGTGACGTGCTGCGGTCGTTGCTGAGCCGGACGCCACCCGACGAGGTCGGGTTGGTCGACGCCGCGCCGCCCGTCGCCGTGCGGGAGATCTTCCGCCGCTTCGGGCCGGACGCGCGGCCCTTCTACGGCCGGCTCGCCGTCGTGCTGGTCCTGGTCGTCGTGGCCCCGTTCGTCGACGCCGCAATCGTGTGGCTGTTCAAGCTCCTGGTCGACGACGTCCTCGCGCCCCGCGACTTCGCCGCGTTCCCCCGGCTCGCGGCCTACTACGTCGGCCTCACGCTCGCGCTGGGGCTGCTGCGCGTCTGGTCGACCTACCTCACCGCCTACATCGGCGAGCACTTCCTGCACCGGCTGCGGGTGCGGGTGTTCGCGCACGTCCAGACGCTCTCGCTCGGCTTCTTCGACCGCCGCCGGCTCGGCGACACGCTCAGCAGGCTCACCGGCGACATCTCCCAGATCGAGGGCCTGGTGCTTTCCGGTGTGACGCGCCTGGTGTCGTCGGGCGTCACGATCGCCGTCTTCACCGGCGTGCTGTTCTACCTGAACTGGCAGCTCGCGCTGGTCGCGCTCGCGGCGGTGCCGTTCTTCGGCCTCGTGGCGAAGTGGTTCTCGAAGCGGATCCGGCACTCCTCGCGCCAGGTTCGGCAGTGGTCGGGCGGGATCAGCGCGGTCACCGAGGAGAGCCTCGGCAACGCGATGCTGATCCAGGCGTACGGCGGCGAGGCCCACGAGGTGCGCCGGTTCACCCGGCAGAGCCGCGGGGCGATCGAGGCGGTCCTGCGCACGACCCGGCTCCGCGCGTTCTTCTCGCCGTCCGTGCAGATGATCGAGGTCCTCGGCGTCATGGCGATCATGGGGGTCGGGATCTGGCAGCTCGCCGCGGACCGGATCACGCTCGGTGGCCTGCTCGCGTTCCTGATCTACCTGTCCCAGCTCTACTCGCCGGTGCGCGGCCTGGGGTCCTACTCGAACTCGGTGTACGCGGCCGCCGCCTCGGCCGAGCGGATCATCGAGCTGCTCGACCAGCGCACCTCGGTCCCGGCCCCGGCGCACCCGGTGCGGCTGGCGCCCCCGGGTCCGGGCCCGACCCCGGTCCACCGGGTCCGCGGCGAGCTGCGGCTGGAGGAGGTCGGCTTCCGCTACCCGGAGAAGAGCGTCGACGTGCTCGACGACCTGTCCGTCACGGTGCCCGTCGGCGGAACGACGGCCCTGGTCGGGGCGAGCGGTGCGGGCAAGACCACGCTGGTCAAGCTGCTCCTGCGGTTCTACGACCCGACCCGCGGCCGGATCCTGCTCGACGGACGGGACCTGCGCGACCTCGAGCCCGCGGACCTGCGCGCGAACGTCGCGGTCGTGCTGCAGGAGACCCTGCTGCTCGACGGCACCATCGCCGAGAACATCCTGGCCGGGCGGCCGGACGCGACCCGGGAGGACCTGGAGCGCGCGGCCCGCGCCGCCGATGTCGACGACTTCGTCGACGCCCTACCGGAGGGTTACGACACCCGCGTCGGCCAGCGCGGCCGGCTGCTCTCCGGCGGCCAGCGGCAGCGCATCGCGGTGGCGCGCGCCATGATCCGCAACGCGCCCGTGCTGCTCCTCGACGAGCCGACGACGAGCCTCGACGCCGAGTCGGCCGAGCGCGTGCTCGGTCCGATGCGGCGGTTGATGACCGGTCGCACCACGATCGTCATCTCGCACAACCTGCTCACGGTCACCGACGCCGACCAGATCCTCTACCTCGAGGGCGGCCGGGTGACCGAGGCCGGGACCCACGCGGAGCTGCTCGCCCGGGACCGGCGCTACGCCCAGCTCTACCGGCTGCACCACGACACGGCACCGGTGCCGGTCGACCTCGCGGCCCGGAGGGCCGCCGGTCCCGGCCCGCGCGAGAGGAAGGCGGCACGATGAGGATCGTCTGCATCGGCGGCGGGCCCGCCGCGCTCTACTTCGCGATCTCGGCCAAGCGGCGCGACGCCGCGCACGAGATCACCGTGCTGGAGAAGGACCCGCGCGGCGCCACGTACGGCTGGGGTGTGGTCTGTCACGACGGCCTGCTGGACCGGCTGTACCGCAACGACCGCGAGTCCGCCCGCGCGATCCGCGCCCGCTCCCACCTGTGGCAGGAGCAGGAGGTGCACCTTCGCGGCGAGGAGGTCGGCTACCTGCCCGGGTACGGGTTCAGCGTCCCGCGCGCGGGGCTGCTGGAGGTGCTGGCGAACCGGGCGGCCGACCTCGGCGTCGAGGTCCGGTACGAGAGCCCGGTGCCGGCGCCGGCCCTCGCCGACGGCACGTTCGAGAGCGGCGAGCTGGCCGCGGACCTGGTCGTGGTGGCGGACGGGGCGCGCAGCCGGGTCCGCGAACATGTGGCGGACGACTTCGGAACGGCCCTCGCGACCGGGCGCAACCCGTACATCTGGCTCGGCACCGAGAAGGTCTTCACCAGCTTCACCTTCGCGTTCGAGGAGACGCACGCCGGCTGGATCTGGTGCTACGGCTACCCGACCAGTGCGGGCGTGAGCACGTTCATCGTCGAGTGCTCGCCGGAGACCTTCACCGGCCTCGGCCTGGACACGTTGCCGCACGAGGACGGCATCGCCCTGCTGGAGAAGGTCTTCGCGCACACGCTCGACGGGCAGGCACTGATCAGCAGCTCGCGCGGGCGGCCGTCGCCCTGGCTGCGCTTCCTGGAGGTGCGCAACGAGACCTGGCGGCATGCGAACGTCGTGCTGCTCGGCGACGCGGCGCACACCACGCACTTCACCATGGGCCAGGGCACCCGGTTCGCGATGACCGACTCGATGATGCTCGCGCAGGCGCTGTACGAGCAGCCGTCGCTGTCCGCGGCGCTGGGCTGGTTCGACCGGAAGGGCCGGGAGGCGCTGCGCACGGCCCAGGCGGCCGCGCGGACCGGTGCGGCCTGGTTCGAGCACGTCGACCGGTACCTCGACCGCGACGCGGTGGAGTTCGCCTTCTCGTTGTCGCACCGGCAGGGTCTGCAACGGCCCTGGCGCTACCAGTGGCACATGGCGACCCAGCTGACCGCGGTGCGCAAGGGCCGCCGGCTGGCCCACACCGGTCAGCGCTGGTGGCGGGCCCGAAAGCGCGGCGAACAGCCCTTCGTGCCGCGCGGCCTGCTGCACGCCGGGTGATCGGGCGCCGGCCGGTCAGGCGAACAGGGGCTCGCTCGACCCGTCCCGGGTGTCGGCGATCTCCACACCCTCGATCCCGGCCCGGACCGGGCGGACGGGGTGCAGGATCGCGAACGCGTCGGCCGGCCGCTCGTGCGCCAGCACGACGTGCGGGAGCCACGCGCCCGGCAGGTAGGAGCCGAAGGGCGAGCGCACCTTGCCGGCCAGCGCGTCGTGCACCGCGCTGTGTACCGCGAGCAGCTCGGTGTCGACGATGGCGGAGAGCACCAGGTCGTCGTCGTGCCCGGCGACCGAGCCCAGGGTCGGCAGCCAGAGCGAGGGCAGGCTGAGCCCGCGCAGGGCCTCCGTGAGCTCGACGCGGGCGACGGCCGGGATCTGCGCGGCGGCGGCGAAGGTGAGGGTCGGGATCTCGTGCGGGACGCGGAGGCCCTCGGCGCGGAGCCGGTCGCGGAGCTCCACCACGCGCTCCTCGGCGGCCATGTCGAGCCGGAAGCGGACGATCTGCGCCATCGAGCTCCTCGTACCCAGGGACCTTCGGGCGGTCAGTCTGTCGTATGCGCGGCCGTGCCGCCCAGCGCGAAGCGGCCGTCCGCGGTCTGTTCGGCCAGGCCGTCCACCAGCAGGGAGTCCAGACAGCGGTCCCGCTGCGGCCCGTCGGCCCAGACGGCGTCGAGCGCGGCCTTGGGCACCGGGTGCTCGGCGGCACGCAGCACGTCCATCAGTCTGCCGCGCACCTGGCGGTCCGTGCCCGCGTAGCCCTGGACCGGACGGCGGGGCCCGGTGTACTCCGGCCGGCCGGCCGCCACCCACGCGCACTCGACCTGGACCGGGCACGCCGGGCACCGCGGCGACCGGGCCGTGCACACCACGGCGCCCAGCTCCATCAGGGCGGCGGAGACGACCGCGGCCTCGGCGTCCTCCCCGGGCAGGAGGGCGTCGACGTCGGCCAGGTCGGCTCTGGTGCGGGCCGGGCCGGCGTCGCCCGCCCCGTGGACGGCCCGGGCGACCACCCGGCGGACGTTCGTGTCGACGACCGGGGCCCGCAGCCCGTACCCGAAGGCGGCGACCGCGCGGGCGGTGTAGCTGCCGACACCGGGCAGGGCCTCCAGCGCCGCGACGTCCGACGGCACCCGGTCGCCGTGCTCGGTCGCGATGGCCTGGGCGGCGGCGTGCAGCCGCATCGCCCGGCGCGGGTAGCCGAGCTTCCCCCAGGCCCGGACGACCTCGGCGCGGGACTCGGCGGCGAGCGCCGAGGGCACCGGCCACTGCTCCATCCACCGCAGCCACACGGGCTCGACGCGCGACACCGGCGTCTGCTGCAGCATGAACTCGCTGACCAGGACGCCCCAGGGCGTGGTGCCGGGGCGCCGCCAGGGCAGGTCGCGGGCGTGCGCCCGGAACCACTCCGCAGTGCGCGCGCCGAGCCCGGCCGGGACGGGGCGGTGCAGGACGGAGGTCACGCCGCGATCGTCGCACCGCCGGTCCGGGGGCCGCGCGACCGGGTGGGTGATCGCCCGATACGGTCCCCCACACCGGTGGAACGGGCGCGCCGCGCCGCGCGAGATCCAGCGACGTGTAGTAATCACGCATCTACTCTGCGTGACATGTGGGAGCCGGTAGGACCGCTGCCCGCGCACGTCTACTGGAAACGGCGCTGGCTGGCGCTCGTGTCCGTCATCGCGTTCTTCGTCGTGATCGGCTTCTCCGTCGCCGCGCTCACCCGTCCGACCCCGAGCCCCGGCCCCACCGACGAGGCCACCAGCCGCGCGGCCAACAGCTCCGCGCTCCCGTCCGGCTCCTCGGTCGCCTCCGTCGCCCCGTCGACCGGCGCCACCACCGACCCGACGACCGGGACGCCGTCGGCCGAGCCCGGCACCTCCGCCGACGCCCCGCTGTCGGCGACCGGGGTGCCGATCGGCACCTCCGTCCCGGGCACGACGACCTCGGGCGGGACCTCCCCGGGCGCCTCGGCCGAGGGCGGCCCGGCGAGCACGACGGACGAGTCGAAGCGTCCCGACGACACCCCGCGCGCCTCGGTGCCGGTACCGCCGACCGAGCCCGCGCCCCCGACCGGCCCGCCGCCGTGCACCAACGACATGATCGCGGTCGGGGCGGAGATCGACGCGCCGCAGCACAAGGTCGGCGACCGCCCCGAGCTGCGCCTGACCGTGGTCAACATCAGCAACCAGGCCTGCGTCCGCGACCTCGACGGCGCCCTGCAGGAGATCGTCGTCTGGGACCGCCCGATCAAGACCCGGCTGTGGTCGAGCAACGACTGCGTGAACCCGTCCACCCAGGACCTGCGGACCCTCGTGCCCGGCCAGCCCGTGGCCTTCGAGGTGACGTGGTCGGGGCTGTCGTCGAACCCGGGCTGCACGGCCGCGCGGACCCGGCTGCCGGCCGGCGACTACACGCTGCTGACCCGGGTCGCCGACAAGATCAGCGGCCCGACCCACTTCACGCTGACGCCCGCCTGATCCGCGCCAGCACCTGCGACACGTCCGAGACCTCGGTGACCTTCATGCCGGTCCCGCTGCCCGCATCGCTGTCCGGCGGCACCAGGGCGTGGGTGAAGCCGAGCCGGGCGGCCTCGGCCAGCCGCCGGCGCACCCCGGAGACCCGGCGCACCTCGCCGGCCAGGCCCAGCTCGCCGAGCACCACGAGGTCCGGCGGGAGGGCGACGTCGTTCTTCGCGGAGGCCACGGCCATGGCCAGGGCGAGGTCCGCCGCAGGCTCGGTGACCTTCATCCCGCCGACCGTGGCGGTGTAGACCTCGGAGTCCTGCAGCCGCACCCGGCCGCGCCGTTCGAGGATCGCCAGCAGCATCGCCACCCGCGAGCTGTCCAGCCCGCTCACGGCCCGCCGCGGCGTGGGCATCGACGACGACGCGACCAGCGCCTGGACCTCGGCCAGCAGCGGGCGCCGCCCGTCCATGACGACGGTGACCGCGGTCCCCGGCACCACCGACGCCTGGGTGGCGCCGAAGCGGGCCAGGAAGAGCCCGGAGGGGTCCGGCAGCCCGACGATGCCCTCGTCCCGCAGCTCGAAGCAGCCGACCTCGTCCGCGGGCCCGAAGCGGTTCTTCACCCCGCGGACCATCCGCAGCGTGGAGTGCTTGTCGCCCTCGAACGCCAGCACCACGTCGACCAGGTGCTCGAGCACCCGGGGGCCGGCGATGTTGCCGTCCTTCGTGACGTGCCCGACGAGCAGCACGGGCAGCCCGCGCTCCTTGGCCAGCGCGGTGAGCGCCACGGTGACCGCCCGGGTCTGCGTGACGCCGCCGGGCGAGCCGTCGACCTCCGGCGAGGTCATGGTCTGCACGGAGTCGACGATCAGCAGGTCGGGCCGCAGGGCGTCGACGTGCCCGAGGATCGACGAGAGATCGGACTCGGCGGCCAGGAACAGCCGCTCGTGCAGGGCGCCGGTGCGCTCGGCCCGCAGCCGGACCTGGCCCGCGGACTCCTCGCCGGTGACGTAGAGGACCGAGCCGCCGCGCAGGGAGGCCGCGGCCTTCGCCGCCACCTCGAGCAGGAGCGTGGACTTGCCGACGCCCGGCTCGCCGGCGAGCAGCACCACCGCGCCGGGCACCAGCCCGCCGCCCAGGACGCGGTCCAGCTCGTCGACCCCGGAGGGCCGGGCCCGCGCGGAGTCGAGGGCGACCTCGGCGATCGGGCGGGCGGGGGTGCTCGGCGCCCCCGCCGCGACCCGGCGCAGACCGCCGCCGGCGGCCGCGGCCCGGGCGGGCTCGGCCTGCTCGGTCAGCGTGCCCCAGGCCTGGCAGCCGGGGCAGCGCCCGACCCACTGCGCGGCGCGGTGGCCGCACTCGCTGCAGGCGTACGAGCTGCGGGCGGCGCGCGTCCTCGTGGTCATCGGTGGTCAGCGCGCGCCACGGAGCCGGGCGCTCAGTGGCCGCCCTCGGCGGCACCCTCGGCCGGCGCCTCGTCCTGCCGCGGCGTGGTCGGGTTCGCCACCGGCAGGTCGACGGTCAGCCGGCCGGCCTTCTCGAAGACCAGGGTGAGCGGGTAGGTGCGCCCGGCCACGACGTCGTCCCGCAGGCCGGCGATCTCCACGGTGATCCGCTTGGCGCCCGGGATCGCGGCCACGTCCCCCTCGTCGCCCGCGACGAGCGGCAGCTGCGGGGCGAGGACCTGCTCGCCGGTGACGACGACCTGGGTGCCGGCCTCGCTCGAGGCGGAGACGAGCCGGTCGGCCGCCCCGCCGTCGTTCACGATGATCATCTCGACGAGGGCCTGGCCGCCCTTCTGGTAGACCGCCCCGGTCGGCGCCAGGCCGGTGGGCCAGGCGATCTCGGCGTTGCGGACGGCCACGTCGCCCACCACGCCGCCGGTGCCGCCGACGGCGGCGACCTGCTCGGCGGTCTGGGCGACCTGGCCCGCACCGCAGCCGGACAGCAGGAGGGCGCCCGCGGCGGCCGTGCCGGCGGCCAGGACCTTCCACGCGCCCGGGCGCGTTGCGGAGCGTCGGGGGGAGGTCGCGCGGCTCACGGTTCGGGTGTCCTTCCTGACGGCCGGTCGTGCGGGTGCAGCGTAGTCGCCGGGTCCGACAGTCCGTGCACTCGGCTCTCCCGGGTTGCTCCCGTGTACCCCCGCGTACCCGCGTCTGCACGTTTTACGCCCGTTGTCAACCCCGTGACCTGCGACGATGTCCCCTCCCGTCGCACGGGGGGCGGGTCGGGCGTGTTAACCTGGGTGCAGCGAAAGGGGCCAGAGGACACATGGTTTTCAAGGTCGGAGAGACCGTCGTCTACCCGCACCACGGTGCCGCTCTCATCGAGGCGATCGAGACCAGGACGATCAAGGGCGAGGAGCGCAAGTACCTCGTCCTGAAGGTCGCCCAGGGTGACCTGACGGTTCGCGTTCCCGCCGAGAACGCAGAGGTCGTGGGCGTTCGCGATGTCGTGGGCCAGGAGGGGCTGGACCGGGTGTTCGAGGTGCTGCGCACCCCGCACACCGAGGAGCCCACCAACTGGTCGCGCCGGTACAAGGCGAACCTGGAGAAGCTCGCGTCGGGCGACGTGAACAAGGTGGCCGAGGTCGTCCGCGACCTCTGGCGCCGCGAGAAGGACCGCGGCCTGTCCGCCGGCGAGAAGCGGATGCTGGCCAAGGCCCGGCAGATCCTCGTCAGCGAGCTCGCGCTGGCCGAGGGGACGGACGAGGAGCGGGCCGAGGCCCTGCTCGACGAGGTGCTGGCGACCACCAACGCCTGACCCGCCCCGCGATCGGCACGGTACGGCCCCATGGCGTCCTCGGCACGGCCCGCGCACCCGTGGGCGCCGCGGTGAGCGTCGCCGCGGTCGTGCCCGCGGCCGGTTCGGGCACCCGTCTCGGCGCGGGTGCGCCCAAGGCCTTCGTGCCGCTGGGCGGTGTGCCGATCGTGGTCCGGGCCGTCGACGGGCTGCTGGCCTCCGGCGCGGTCGACGAGGTGCTGGTCGCCGTGCCGGCCGACCTGCTCGACCACGCGCGGGCACTGCTGGCCGGCCGCCCCGTCACCGTCCTGGTGGGGGGCGGCGCGCGCACGGCGTCGGTGCGCCTCGCGCTCGACGTGCTGTCCGGTCCCCACGGCTGTGAACGACCGGGGGGACCCGCAGGTGACGGGCCTCCCGAGGTCGTGCTGGTGCACGACGCCGCCCGCCCGCTGACCCCGCCCGCGCTGGTCGCGGCCGTGGTGGCGGAGGTGCGGGCCGGTCACCCCGCGGTCGTACCCGCTCTCCCGCTGGCCGACACGGTCAAGCGGGTGGGGGTCGCCGCGGCGGTGGAGGCCACGGTCGACCGGTCCGAGCTGCGGGCCGCCCAGACCCCGCAGGGCTTCGCCTGGGAGACGCTGCGGGCGGCCTACGGGAAGTCCGGTGTGGACGCCGTCGCCACGGACGACGCCGGCCTGGTCGAGCGGCTGGGCGCGCCGGTCGTCACGGTGCCGGGCGATCCCGCGGCGTTCAAGGTCACCACGCCCTGGGACCTGCGGATCGCCGAGCTGCTGCTGGAGGAGAAGGCGTGAGGACCGGGATCGGCACGGACGTGCACCCCGTCGAGCCCGGGCGGCCGTGCTGGATCGCCGGGCTGTGGTGGGAGGGCGTCGACGGCTGCGCCGGCCACTCGGACGGCGACGTCGCGTGCCACGCCCTCTGCGACGCCCTGCTCTCCGCCGCCGGCCTCGGCGACCTCGGCGCGGTGTTCGGCACCGGCCGGCCCGAGTGGTCGGGCGCGAGCGGCGTCGCGCTGCTCGCCGAGGTCCACCGGTTGCTCACCGCCGAGGGCTGGCGGGTCGGCAACGCGGCCGTGCAGGTGATCGGCAACCACCCCAAGATCGGCACGCGCCGGGACGAGGCGCAGAAGGTCCTGTCCTCGGTCGTCGGAGGGCCGGTCTCGGTCTCCGGCACCACCACGGACGGGCTGGGGCTGACCGGCCGCGGCGAGGGCATCGCCGCGATCGCGACCGCCCTCCTCCTCCCCGCCACGGACTGAGCGAGCGGCACTCCCGCTCACACCTGGTGAGCGACAGCGCCGTTCGCTCGCGCGGTCACTCGGCGAACATCGCCTTCGTCCGCTCCTCGACCTCCTCGGGGGTCAGGTCCTCGGTCTTCTGGGCGACCATCCACTGGTGGCCGAAGGGGTCGGTGAGCCGGCCGCCGCGCTCGCCGTAGGGCTGGTCGGCCACCGGGAACCGGACCTCGGATCCGCCGGCCAGCATCGCCTCGGCCACGGCGTCGGCGTCGTCGACGTAGAGGGCGAGGATCGCCGGGCCGCCGCCGTCGGGCGGGGCCGGGTCGTACTGGTCGCCGTCCTTGACCGCCCAGTGCACCGGGCCGGCCCGCAGCAACGCGTGCACGACGGCCCCGTCGGGCGTCGCGTACCGCTCGACGAGCTCGGCGCCGAACGCCGCGCGGTAGAAGGCGATCGCCGCGTCGGCGCCCCGGACGGGCAGACGGGGGTACAGCTGCTCGATGCGTGTCATGCCGTCCAGCGTGCCGGGACGGCCGTCCGGCGTCTTGGAGAAATGTGATGCAGCCCTGCCGCACCTCCCGGACCAGGGCGTCCGTACCCTGGTATGGGTGAGCGTCCGACTCTTCGACACCCTGACCAGGAAGCAGCGTGACTTCGTCCCGCTGCGGGCCGGAGCCGTGTCGATGTACGTCTGTGGCGCCACGGTGCAGGGACTGCCCCACATCGGGCACGTCCGCAGCTCGCTGAACTACGACGTGCTGCGGCGGTGGCTCGCCCATTCCGAGCCCGGTCGCGAGGGGCTGGACGTCACGCTCGTCCGGAACGTCACCGACATCGACGACAAGATCCTGCGCAAGGCGGCCGAGGCCGGCCGGCCCTGGTGGGAATGGGGCGCCACGCACGAGCGGGCCTTCGCCGCGGCGTACGACGCGTTGGGCTGCCTGCCGGCGTCGCTGGAGCCGCGCGCGACCGGGCACGTCACGCAGATGGTCGGGTACATCGAGCGGCTGATCGAGGGCGGGCACGCCTACGCCGCGGGCGGGGACGTCTACTTCGCCGTCCGCACCTTCCCGGACTACGGGCGGCTGTCGGGCCAGAAGGTCGACGACGTCGCGCAGGGCGAGGGCGAGCAGAACGCCAAGCGGGACCCGCTGGACTTCACGCTGTGGAAGGCCGCCAAGCCGGGCGAACCGTCGTGGCCCACGCCGTGGGGCGCGGGCCGGCCGGGCTGGCACCTCGAGTGCTCGGCCATGGCCACGACCTACCTCGGCCCGGAGTTCGACCTGCACGGCGGCGGGCTCGACCTGGTGTTCCCGCACCACGAGAACGAGCGCGCCCAGTCCTGCGCGGCCGGGGACCCGTTCGCGCGGTACTGGCTGCACAACGCGTGGGTCACCATGGGCGGCGAGAAGATGTCGAAGTCGCTCGGCAACACGCTGTCGATCGACGCGCTGCTGCAGCGGGTCCGCGGCGTCGAGCTGCGGTACTACCTCGTCGGCCCGCACTACCGGTCGGCGATCGAGTACTCCGACGCGGCGCTGTCCGAGGCGGTCGCGGCGTTCCGGCGGATCGAGTCCTTCCTGCACCGCGTCGGCGAGCGGGCCGGTGCGCCGGGCGTCGCCGACCGGGTGCCGGCGGAGTTCGCCGCCGCGCTCGACGACGACCTGGGCACGCCCGGCGGCCTCGCCGTGTTGCACACCACGGTCCGCGAGGGAAACGCCGCGCTCGACGCAGGCGACAGGAAGACGGCGACCGCGGCGGCCGAGTCCGTCCGCGCGATGGCCGCGGTGCTCGGCGTCGACCCGCTCGACGCGCACTGGCGTTCCGGCGACCGGGGCGACGAGGCCGCGCTCGGTGCGCTGTCCTCGCTCGTGGAGGAGCTGCTGGAGCGCCGTCAGTCCGCCCGCAAGGCGAAGGACTTCGCCGAGGCGGACGCGCTGCGCGACCGGCTGCTCGCCGCGGGCATCGCCGTCGAGGACGGCGCCGACGGCCCCACGTGGTCGCTCAAGAACGCCTGAATCAAGAGACAGGGATCATGGCCGGCAACTCCAAGCGCCGCGGTGCGGTGCGCAAGGAAGGCACGAAGAAGGGCGCCGTCGTCGGCTCCGGGGGCCAGCGCCGCCGCGGGCTCGAGGGCAAGGGCCCGACGCCGCCCGCGTCCGCGCGCAAGGGGCACCCGGCCCAGCGCCGGACGGCGGCGAAGGACCGCCGCGCCGCCGCGGGCACCCGCGGCCGCCGCCCCCAGGACGGCGACGTCCCCGAGACCGTGCTCGGGCGCAACCCCGTGCTGGAGTGCCTGCGCGCCGGGGTCCCGGCCACGGCGCTGCGGGTGGTCGTCGGGGCGACGTCGGACGAGCGGGTCGCCGAGTCGGTGCACCTCGCCGCCGACCTCGGGCTGTCGATCCTCGAGGTCGAGCGCACCGAGCTGGACCGGATCTCCGGCGGCGCGCTGCACCAGGGCGTCGCGCTGCAGATCCCGCCCTACGAGTACGCGCACCCGGACGAGCTGCTCGAGGCGGCGTCGGAGTCCGGGCAGCCGGCGCTGATCGTCGCGCTCGACGGCGTCACGGACCCGCGCAACCTGGGCGCGGTCGTGCGGTCGGTGAGCGCGTTCGGCGGGCACGGCGTGGTCGTGCCGCAGCGCCGTTCGGCGGGCATGACGGCGGTGGCCTGGCGGACCTCGGCGGGCACCGCCGCGCGGCTGCCGGTCGCCCGCGCCACCAACCTCACCCGCACGCTGCGCGAGTACGCGCAGACCGGGCTGATGGTGGCGGGGCTCGACGCCGAGGGGGACGTCTCGCTCGACGAGTTCGACCTGGCCACGGACCCGCTGGTGATCGTGACCGGCTCGGAGGGCAAGGGCCTCTCCCGGCTCGTGCGTGAGTCCTGCGACGTCACGGTCTCGATCCCGATGGCCGGCGAGGTCGAGTCGCTGAACGCCTCGGTCGCCGCCGGGGTGGTGCTGGCCGAGGTCGCGCGGCGGCGCCGCCTGGGCTGAGGCCCGGGCCGCTCCGCGCTGTGCGCGGCCGCCCGATCGTCCACACTGTCCGCGTGAGCAGGAACGACACGTCCGAGACCCTCCCGTGGATGCGCGCGGGCACCGAGCACCTGCTCGCCGTGGTCGAGGGGATCCCGGACGCCGAGCTGACCGCTCCCAGCGCCCTCCCCGGCTGGACCCGGGCGCACGTCGTGGCCCACCTGGCGCGCAACGCCGAGGCCCTCGTCCGGCTCGCGGCCTGGGCGCGCACGGGCGTCGAGACGCCGATGTACCCGAGCCCGGAGGCCCGGGCCGCGGAGATCGAGGAGACCTCCGGCCGGCCGCCGGGGGTGTTGCGGTCCGAGCTCGCCTCCACCGCCCGCGAGCTCGACGAGGCGCTCGGCGCGCTCACCCCGGAGCAGTGGGAGGCGACGATCCGCAGCGCCCAGGGCCGCGAGATCCCCGCCACCGAGATCCCGTTCCTGCGGATCCGCGAGGTGTGGATCCACGCCGCCGACCTCGGCACCGGCGCCTCGCTCGCGGACCTGCCCGCCGGCGTCGTCGACCTGCTGCTCGACGACGTCACGGCCACCTTGTCCGGCCGGGAGGGCTGCCCCACGCTCCTGCTCGCGCCGACCGACCGCGAGCGGGTGTGGCAGCTCGGCGACCCGGGCGTGAGCCCCGCGCCGGTCGCGTCGGGCCCCGGCGAGTCGATCCCGGCGGAGTCGGCCCCGCTGGGCGAGATGGAGACGACGAAGGCGCCCGCCCTGGACATCGTCGCCTGGCTGACGGGTCGGGCCCCGGCGAGCGTGCTGCCGGGCACCCCGCCGGAGCTGCCGCGCTGGCTCTGACCGCTCCTCAGGCGGCGCGCAGGCGGCCGCGGACCCGGCCGACCAGCCGGCACACCAGGTAGGCCAGGAACGCGATCGTGGCGACGTAGCCGGAGATGGGCAGGCCCGGCGCCAGGCTCAGCAACGTGCCGCCGAGGAGCGACAGCTCCGCGATCCCGATCGCCAGCACGGTGGCGGTCAGCGGGTTCGAGGTGACCCGCGCGGCCGCGGCGCCGGGGATGATCGTGACCGAGAGGACGAGGATCGCGCCGACGATCGGCACGGCCAGCGCCGTGGTCAGGGCGACGAGGACGGCGAACAGCGGCGACAGCACGCGCGTCGGCACCCCGCGGGCCACGGCGACGTCCGGGTCCGCACTGGCGAACAGCAGCGGCCGGTAGACCACCGCGAGGGTCGCCAGCACAACTATCGTCACGCTGACGAGAACGGCGATGTTGCTGGAGTCGACGGACACGATCGAGCCCGTGAGCAGGCCGAACTTGTTCGACGCCCGGCCCTCGTAGAGCGCCAGCAGCAGCACCCCGAGGCCCAGCCCGAAGGCGAGCACCACGCCGATCACCGAGTCGCGCTCGCGCTGGCGCAGCCCGAGCACGCCGAACACCAGCCCGGCGACCACCGCCCCGACGACCGCCCCGACGCTCACCGAGATCCCGATGAGCAGCGCCGCGGCCCCGCCGGTGAAGGCGAGCTCGGCCGTGCCGTGCACCGCGAACCCCATGCCGCGCGCCACGACGAGCGGGGCCAGCGCGCCCGCCACCAGGCCGAGCAGCGCGGCGGCGAGGAAGGCGTTCTGCACGAACGGCAGGCCCAGCAGCTCCCCGACGCCCTCGAACCCGAACAACCGGCTCACGTCACGGACTCCAGCGCGTCGTGGTGGGCGTGCTGGTCCTCGGCGCCGACCACCACGAGCCGGCCCTGCACCCGCACGACCTCGACGTCCGTCCGGTACAGCTCGGAGAGCGTCTCCGAGGTCATCACCTCGTCCGGCGTGCCGATCCGGAACCGGCCGCCGACCAGGTAGAGGACCCGGCTGACGAGCGGAAGGATCGGGTTGATCTCGTGCGTCACGAACACCACCGCCGTGTCCGCGGCGCGGCGACGCTCGTCGATCAGCCGGCTGACCGTGCGCTGGTGGGCCAGGTCGAGGGAGAGCAGCGGCTCGTCGCACAGCAGCACGCGCGGATCGCCGACCAGCGCCTGCGCCACCCGCAGCCGCTGCTGCTCGCCGCCGGAGAGCCGGCCGACGGGGGAGCGGGCGTACGAGGTCGCGCCCACCGCCTCGAGCGCGGCGGCCACCCGCCGCCGCCGCTCGGCGCGACCGCGCAGGCCGGGGCCGAACCGGTGGCCGTCGAGCCCCAGTCCGACGAGGTCGGCTCCGCGCAGCGGCATGTCCTCGACCAGGGCCTTCTGCTGCGGGATGTACCCGATGCCGCCCCCGCCGCGCCGGGCCGGCTCGCCGGCGATCCGGACCTCTCCGGCGTCGAGCGGCTGGAGGCCGAGCAGGACGCGCAGCAGCGTGGTCTTCCCGGACCCGTTCGGGCCCAGGACCGCCAGGAACTCGCCGGGCCGGACGTCGAGGTCCAGGCCCTCCCACAGCACCCGCCTGCCGAACGCGACCCGCGCGTCCCGCAGGGCGACCGCCGCCGGGGGCGCCGTCGGGGGTGTCGCGGTCATGACCTCATTGTTCACGCCGCTCCGTTCACGGCGCCCGCCAGGGCGTCGAGCTGGGCGGTCTGCCACGCGACGTAGGAGTCCACGCCGTCCGGCAGCGTCTCGCTGACCTCGACGACCGGCACGCCCTTGGCCTTCGCGGCGTCCGCCACCTTCTGCGTGGACGGGCTCTCGGTCTGGCTGTTGGCGACCAGCGCCTTCACCGGGTCCGGCCCCTCGACGATCTCGAGCGTCGACGCCAGCACCGCCGCGGCCGGGTCGGTGCCCTCCTCGACGGCCTCGCTGAACTCCTCGGGCGTGGCGTTCTGCAGGCCGGCGGCCTCGGTCAGGTACAGCGGGACCGGCTCGGTCACGGCGATCCGCCGGCCGGAGTGCCCGGCCTTGATCGCGTCGACCTTCTGCTGCAGCCCGTCGAGGTCCGTGCCGAACTTCTGCGCGTTGGCGGTGAACGTCGCGGCGTTGGCCGGGTCGGCCGCGCCCAGGTCCTCGGCGATCTCGTCGGCGACCTTCCGCACGGTCGGCAGGCTGTACCAGACGTGCTCGTTGAACCCACCGTGGTCGTGGCCGTCGCCTTCCGCGTGGCCGGCCTCGGGGGCGCCGGGCAGGCCGGAGAGCTGCACGGCGTCGATCACCGTGGCCTTCGTGCCGGACGACTCGACGAGGCGGGAGGCGAAGTCGTCGTAGCCGCCGCCGTTGACCACGACGAGCGCGGCCTTGGCGACCGTCGCGGCGTCGGCGGGGGTGGACTCGTACTCGTGCGGGTCGGCGTTCGGCGAGTCGATCAGCGACCTGACCTCGACGAGGTTGCCGCCGACGGCGGAGGCGATGCTCCCGTAGACGTCCGTCGAGGCGACGACGGCGACCTTCCCGCCCTCGGCGGAGGTCGGGGCGGACCCGGTCCCGCCGGCGTCTGATCCCGAGCCGCAGGCGGCGAGGGAGACCAGGCCGGCGGCGGCCAGCAGGGTGGTGGCGAGGCGCGTTCTCATCGTGGGGTCGTGCTCCGTATCAGGCTGTGCGCATGGTTTTATTGAAAACCGTTGTCACTTCACTCTAGCGGGTGGTGGCAGGCCGGGCTACCGAGCGCCCACCAGGGGCGGCTACCTTTCGTGACATGACCGGTTCACCCCACGTCAGGCGGCCGGCGACGCTCGCGTCGCTCGCCGCGGAGCTGGGCGTGTCCCGTACCACCGTCTCGAACGCCTACAACCGCCCCGACCAGCTCTCCGCGCCGCTGCGGGAGAAGGTCCTGGAGGCGGCGCGGCGGCTCGGCTACCCGGGCCCGGACCCGGTGGCGCGCTCGCTGCGCACCCGGCGCGCCGGCGCCGTCGGCCTGCTGCTCACCGAGGCCCTCTCCTACGCCTTCCGCGACCCGGTGGCCACCGGCTTCCTCGAGGGGCTGGCCCTGGCCTGCGAGCAGGCCGGGCAGGGCCTGCTGCTCGTCCCGGTCAGCCCCGAGCACGCCGACGTCGCCGCGGTGCACCAGGCGGGTGTCGACGGCTTCGTCGTCTACTCCGTCAGTGAGGACGACCCGCACTTCCGTGCCGTGCTCGAGCGGCCGGTGCCCACCGTGGTCTGCGACCAGCCCGTCGGCGTCGAGGGCGTCGACCGGGTCAGCGTCGACGACCGCGAGGGCATGCGCGCGCTCGGCGCGCACCTGACCGCGCTGGGGCACCGCAAGATCGGCGTGCTGTGCATGCGGCTGGGCCCGCAGCGGCACGACGGGCCGGCCGACCTCGTCCGGCAGGAGAACACCTCCTACCCCGTGCAGCGCGAGCGCATCGGCGGTCTCCGGGACGCGCTCGTCGACGCCGGCGTCGACTGGTCCGCCGTGCCCGTCGTCGAGCGGTTCGAGCACAGTCCCGAGGCGGGGGCGTCGGCCGCGCGCGAGCTGCTGGCCTCCTACCCGGACGTCACCGCCCTCGTCTGCACCTCGGACGTGCTGGCGATCGGCGCGCTGCAGCACGCCGCGGAGGCCGGGATCGCGGTCCCGGACCGGCTCACGATCACCGGGTTCGACGGCGTGCCGGAGGCCGAGCGGGTCGGCCTCACGACCGTGCGGCAGCCCGTGCGCCGCAAGGGCCAGGTCGCCGGGGAGCTGCTGCTGCAGCGCGGCGAGCGCAACAAGCCCAAGCAGATCGTGCTGCCCACCGAGCTCGTCGTGGGTTCCACCAGCGGCCCCGCCACGCAGACGGAGAAGTTCTTCTCGGGCTGGTGACCCGTGAGTGGCAACTGCCCCTACAGGGGCACTGGGCACTCACGACCCCGGCTGACCTGCGACGTCGTCCGGGCGCAGCTGGGCGGTGACCTCGCGGGCGAGGGCGGCGACGTCCTGATCCGGCCCGGGCGTGACGTTCCCCTCCAGGACCAGCGCCGCCAGCCCGTGCACCAGCGACCATGCCGCCAGTCGCCGGGTGCGGTCCCGCCCCTCGCCCTCCAGCACGGCGGCCGCGCGGCCCCGGGCCTCCGCCAGCTCCGGGTCGTCGACGCGGACGAGGTCGGGGCTGCGCATCACCGCGAAGTGCGCCGGGTGCCCGACGGCGAACACGACGTAGGCCACCCCGGCCTCGGCGAAGTCCGTGGCGTGCGCGGCGAGAGCGCCCGCGAGCAGCGCCCAGCCCTCGGCGGCGACGGCGGTGAGCAGCCCCGTCTTGTCCGTGAAGTGGTGCGTCGGGGCCGCGTGGGACACACCGGCCCGCCGCGCGAGGTCGCGCAGGCTCAGCGCCGCGACCCCGCGCTCGGCGATCACCTCGACCGCCGAGGCGAGCAGGGTCCGTCGCAGGTCGCCGTGGTGGTAGGGCTTCACCCGCGACATCTTGCCAGTGGCAAGTCGATCCTCAGGGCCGGACGCGCGCGAGGGCGCGCAGCACGCCCGTCACCGCCTCGGGGTCGACGACGCGGTGCTCCGCCGCGGTGTCGCCCTCGCCGACCTTCACCCCGACGTCGCCCGGCCGGAGCCGGGTGAACACGGACTCGTCCGTGACGTCGTCGCCCGCGAAGAACACGGCGTCGGCACCGAGCCGCTGGCGCAGCGTGTCGACGGCGGCACCCTTGCTGACCTGCAGGACCGCGAGGTCGATCACCGCCTTGCCCTCGGTGGAGTCCACGCCCTCCCACGTGCCGGGCCCGGCCCGGACGGCGTCGAGCACCCTCGTGCCGACCTCCGGCGCGGCGTTGCGGACGTGCACCGCGACCCCGGCCGGCTTGTGCTCCAGGGTCACCCCGATCTCGCCCTCGACCAGGTCGACGAGCGCGAGGGTCAGCTTCTCCTTGAGGTCCTGCTGCGCCGGGCTGAGCAGGGAGCCGTCCCCGTCGGTGAGGCCGGGCCCGTACTCGCCGCCGTGGCTGCCGACCATCCGGACCGGCTCGGCGAAGCCCGAGACGGTGCCCAGGTCCGTCAGGCCGCGCCCCGACAGCAGGACGACTGTGGTGCCCGGCGCCCCGGCGAGCTCGCGGACCGCGTCGGCGGAGTCCGGCAGGGGCCGGGCGTCGGAGGGCACGGGCACGATCGGGGCCAGCACGCCGTCGAAGTCCAGGGCGACGAGCAGGGTGCCGGCCTCGCCCAGCCGGTCGAGCGCCGCGGACAGGGCGGGGTCGAGCTGGTCCGGGTCGAGCTCGGGCTCAGCCATCGGCCGGCTCCAGGCCCAGGGCGTCGAGGAAGGACCGGGCCCACCGGTCGACGTCGTGGGTCATGACCTGCTTGCGCAGGGTCCGCATCCGCTTGCGGCCCTCCTCCGGGGGCATGGTCAGTGCGGCGTACAGCGCCTCCTTGACGCCGTCCGTGTCATGCGGGTTGACCAGCAGGGCGCTGGTCAGCTCGGCCGCGGCACCCGCGAACTCGGACAGCACCAGCGTGCCGCCGAGGTCGTGCCGGCAGGCGACGTACTCCTTGGCGACGAGGTTCATGCCGTCGCGCAGGGGCGTGACGAGCATGACGTCCGCGGCCAGGAAGAAGGCCGCCAGCTCCTCGCGCGGCAGCGACTGGTGCAGGTAGTGCACCGCGGGGTGGCCGACCTTCGCGAACTCGCCGTTGATCCGGCCGACGGAGAGCTCGATGTCGTCGCGCATCCGCTGGTAGTGCTCCACGCGCTCGCGGCTCGGCGTGGCGAGTTGGATCATCACCGCGTTCTCGGCGGTGATCCGGCCCTCCTCCAGCAGTTCGTGGAAGGCCCGCAGCCGGACGTCGATGCCCTTCGTGTAGTCGAGCCGGTCGACGCCGAGGACGATCTTCTCCGGGTTGCCGAGGTCGTCCCGGATCTGCGCCGCCCGCTTGACGACGGCGTCGGTGCGGGAGAGCTGGTCCAGCTGCGCCGAGTCGATGGAGATGGGAAAGGCGCCGAGCTTCACGGTGCGCCGCCCGACCGTGACCTCGTTGCGGTTGCGGACGGCCCCCGCGCCGGCCAGGCGGGTGGCGAGCCAGCGGAAGTTGCGCACGCCGCCCGCGGTGTGGAAGCCGATCACGTCCGCGCCGAGCAGGCCCTCGACGATCCGGGTCCGCCAGGGCAGCTGCATGAACAGCTCGGTGGGTGGGAACGGGATGTGCAGGAAGAACCCGATCCGCAGGTCGGGGCGCAGGTCGCGGAGCATCCCCGGCATGAGCTGCAGCTGGTAGTCCTGGATCCAGACCGTGGCGTTCTCGGCGGCGACCTTCGCGGTGTAGTCGGCGAAGCGCTGGTTGACCTTCACGTACGCCTGCCACCAGTGCCGATGGAACACCGGCGGGGCCACGACGTCGTGGTACAGCGGCCAGAGCGTGCCGTTGGAGAAGCCCTCGTAGTAGCTCTCGACCTCCTCCGCGCTGAGGCCGACGGGGTGCAGCTGCAGGCCGTCCTCGACGAGCGGGCCGACGTCGGCGTCGGGCACGCCGGGCCAGCCGATCCACGCGCCGTCCCGGGCGCGCAGCATGGGCTCCAGGGCCGTGACCAGGCCGCCGGGGCTGCGCTTCCAGCGTCGGCCGCCGTCGGGCAGCTTCTCCAGGTCGACGGGCAGCCGGTTGGCCACGACCACGAAATCGGGCGGGGGAAGCTCGGACTTGCTGTTGCGGGCCACCTGATCCTCCTCGCGCCGCCGGCGCGGCCGTCGCCGGCGGATCCTCGGGGAGAACCCTACTGACCGCCGGGCAGGTTCGCGGGCTCTGAATCGTCGGCGGCGGCGACGGGTTCGGGGTCGCCCGACGCCGTGCGCAGGCGCGGCCGGGCCAGGAACTCGCCGAAGGTCACGCCCGCTGCCAACGCCAGCCCGATGGCCAGCGCCAGCGTGACGGTGACCAGTCCTTCGGACAGCCCCTCGACCGCGAGCTGGTAGAAGCCGCGATAGGCGGTCAGGCCGGGCAGCAGGGGCGTGACACCCGCGAGCGTCACGACCAGCGAGGACACCTGCCGGGTGCGGCGCAGCAGGCCGGCTCCGATGCCGATCACGATCGCGGCGATCCCCGTCGCCGCGACCGGCCCGATTCCCGAGTACTGGTTGAGCGCGCTGTAGACGCCCCAGCTCACCGCGCCCGTCCCCGCCGCGTAGAGCAGTGCGCGCAACGGCGCGTAGCCCGCCAGGGCGTACCCGGCGGCCGCCACCGCGCCGGTGGCGACGGCCAGCGTGAACCGCCCGACGCTCGCCGAGGTCGAGCCCGCGACGTCGAGCGCGATGCCGACCGCGAACCCGAACTTCAGGCCGAGGACGACGCCGGTCAGCAGGCCCGCCGACAGGAGTGTGATCTCCGCGACCCGGCCGGCCGCGGTGACGTAGTAGCCGGAGATCGCGTCCTGCACGGTGCCGACCACGGACAGCCCGGACAGCAGCACGGTGATCGACGACGCGACGACCAGCGACGGCCGGGTGCCCGGCGGGAACAGGCCCGCGGCGAACAGCCCGATCGTCACGGTGGTGGCGAGCAGACCGCCCGTGACCTGCTGGAAGAAGGCCGGGAGCCCCCAGCGGTTGAGGATCCGCCCGACCCGGTCGATCGCGCCCGTGACCAGGAACGCCGTGATCGCCGTGACGGCACCGCCGCCCAGCAGCACCGCGATCGCCCCGGCCAGCGCGCCCCAGCCCGCCGTCGCCGTCCAGCGCGGGTAGGGGTGGCGGGCGTTGACCGCCTCGTCGAGCTCGCGGGCCGCGGCCCGGACGTCGAGCCGGCCCTCCACCACGGCGTCGACCACCGCGTCGACGGCCGCGAGCCGCGTCAGGTCCAGCGTCTTGTACTTGACGAGCCGCATCGACGTGACGGGCGACGCCGCGTTGCCGCGGTGGCAGCAGATCGTGATCGACGTGAACGTGATGTCCACGTCCACCGCCGGCAGGCCGCAGATCTCCGCGAGCCGCAGCATCAGGTCCGTGGTCACCCCGACGCTCTCCCCGCTGGAGAGCTGCACCTCGCCCACGCGCATGCAGAAGTCGAGGACCTCCTGCACCCGGGCGTCGTCGGGCACCTGCGGCCCGACCATCAGCATGGGCAACGTCGGCGGACCCGCCGCGAGGAGTCGGCGGGCGTCGCGCTTCAGCGTCGCCCGGAGCCGGTTCGCCAGCCGCTCGGCGGGGTTCAGCTCGTCCACCACAGGCGCCAAGGCTGCCAAACGACCGCGGCGCTCTACGATGTGGGCTGCCGGGCGCGAGTCCGGCGGTGCCGGTGTAGCTCAGTGGTAGAGCAACTGTCTTGTAAACAGTAGGTCGTCGGTTCGATCCCGACCTCCGGCTCAGCGCCTGACCAGCACGTCGGCGCCCATCCTGGCCCTACCGGGACTCCCGCCCGGAACCCTGCTGCGCCGGGCACCGCCGGACGTACCGTGGTGTGTGCTCGTCCAGCCGATGGCTTCGCTGACCGACCTCGCACTGGGGCTGGTCACCCTCTACCTCGTTCCCCGGTTGCCCCGGGACGTCGAGGGGGCGCGGTACTGGCGCGCCGCGTTCGCCTGGGCGGCGGTGACCGCGCTGATGGGCGCGCTCTACCACGGCTTCCTCATCGGCGTTCCTCAGGTCGGCGAGGTCACGTGGGCGGTCATGAGCACCATGGTCGTCGTCGTCATGTCGTTCCTGCTGGCGGCGTCCGTGGTGCAGGTCCTCGGCCGGACCCGCGCCATCGTGTTCTGGCCGCTGCGCCTGCTGGGTGTCGCCGCCTACGCGGTCCTCGCCGCGACCGGCCACCCCGGCATCACGGCGATCATGCTGTGCGAGGGCCTCACGATGGCCTGCGTCATCGGGCTGTGGGTCTGGGCGTGGCTGCGCCGGCATCCGTCGGGTCGCCTGATGCTGGTGGCCATCGGGGTGAGCATCGCGGGCGCGCTGCTGCGACTGGTGCCGGGCGCGGCGACGCTGGTGCGACTCGACCCCGACTCCGCCTACCACATAGGGCAGATCGTCGGGATGGTGCTGCTGTTCCGGGCCGTCGCCCGCGGCGGACCGCCCCCTCTCGTCGGACGCGGCTCGTCCACGGCGTGAACGTCGAGCTCCATCTGCCTCTCGGCGAGTAACCACGTTGACAGGCACCTCCGCCGGCTCGGGCGGTCGTGCGGGGATGTCAGGCCGCTGCCGGCAGCTCCTCTACCGCCGTGGCGCCGGTCAGGTTGATCAGCCGGTGGCCGCGGTTGCGCGCGTGGTGCAGCGAGCGGAGCCAGTCGTAGAGCGTGCCCAGCCGGTTGCCCCAGCCGATCAGGAACATGACGTGCACGTAGCACCAGAGCAGGTAGGCGAGGTGTCCGGTGATCGTGACGCCGCCTACCTGGGCCACCGCCTGGCGAGCGCCGATCGTGGCCATGCTGCCCTTGTCGGAGTAGCGGAACGGGGCGGGCGTGCTGATGTCGCCGCGCACCCGGTCCGCGATCCGCCTGCCCACGTAGGTGCCCTGCTGCATCGCCACCTGCGCCACGCCGGGCAACCGGTCCGCGGTGGTGACCATGTCGCCGATCGCATAGACGCCGTCCGCGCCGGGGACGCTGCAGTCCGGGTGGACGGCCAGCCGGCCGGAACGATCGGTCGGCGTGCCGGTGGCCTTGGCGAGCATCGCGGCCAGTGGCGACGCCTGCACGCCGGCCGCCCAGATCTTGGTGCGGGCGACGATGCGCTCCTCGCCGGTCGGGCCCGTCACTGTGATCGACTCGGAGTCGATGTCCGTGGCGGTCGTGCTCAGGCGGACCTCGACGCCCATGCTCTCGAGCCGGCGTCGCGTGTAGTCCTGCAGCTTCGGCGCGAACGGGGCGAGCACGGAAGGGCCCGCGTCCAGCAGGATGATCCTGGCCCGTCGGGTGTCGATCGAGCGGTAGTCCTCGGGGAGCACGTACCGGGCGAGTTCGGCCAGCTGACCGGTGATCTCCACGCCGGTCGGTCCGGCCCCCACCACGACGAAGGTCAGGCGGGCCGCCCGCTCCGCGTCGTCGGTGGCGAGCTCGGCCAGTTCGTAGGCACCCAGGATGTGGCTGCGCAGCATGCGGGCGTCGTCGATGGTCTTCATGGCGGGGGCGAACTGCGACCACTGCGGGTGCCCGAAGTAGGCGTGCGTGGCTCCGCCGGCGACGACGAGGTAGTCGTAGGGCAGCTCGAGCGTCTGCCCGGTGGGAGTGACGGCCCGCACGACCTTGCGCTCGAGGTCCATGCCGTGCACCTCGGCGAGCAGCGTGCGGATCGTGCGCTCCTTCGTCACGACCCGGCGCAGCGCCGGCGCGATGAGGCCGGGCGGGAGGATCCCGGTCGCGACCTGGTAGAGCAGCGGCTGGAAGAGGTGATGGTTGGTGCGGTCGACGAGTGTCACGTCGACGTCGGCGCGCGCGAGCGCCTTCGCGCCCCGAACCCCGCCGAACCCGCCGCCGATCACGACGACCTGGGGGCGGCGGCTCTCCTCCGCGCGCCCGAGAGCCGAGTTGTGCATGCTCGTATCCCCTCCATGGCGGCTGGCCCGACTGTGGCCACCGACCCGGTTCCGCTCGTCGACAGTTGCCGGTCCTCGAAGGCCGACGGGAGAAGGATGCTTGCCCGGGGCCTCGCGGCCGATCCCGTTTGCCCTAGTGCCGCAGGGGCGTTCCCGCCGATTCCGTTGGGGTTGTCCCCCTTCGAAGGGTGGGGTGGTGTCGCCGTGGGACGCGGCGCCGAGGAGGGCGTGGAGGAACGCCGCGAACGGCGCCGAGATCGAGAAACGGCGCAAGGTGCCCGCGGAGGTCCCCTTCGCCCGGGCCGACCCGGCCGACTGAGGCTCGACACACGACACGTTCACCAGCCATCCACACCGCTCTGCGAACGCCTGACGCTGATCGTGCGGCGGGGACGCGCGTGCCGATGAGTTCCGCCCACCCAGTGCGTCTACACCCCGAGCACACCCCACGACGACTGGAGCCCTCCGATGACCGAGATCACCGCCACCGCCACCGCCACCAACTCGCGCGCCGCGAACGTCGGCCTCTGGACGCTGCAGGTGCTCCTGGCCGCCGTCTACGCCTTCTCCGCGTTCGGGAAGCTCACGGCCGACGCGCAGAACGTCGCCGGCTTCGAGGCCATGGGTCTGGGCATCACCGGCATGTACGTCATCGGCGCCTTGGAACTGGCCGGCGCGATCGCGATGTTCGTGCCTCGCCTGACCGGACTGGCCGCACTGTGCTTCGTCGCCCTGATGATCGGCGCCGTGACGATCACGTGGATCGTGGTGGGCGGCGGGCTCGTCGCGATTCCCGCGACCGTCGGTGTCCTGGCCGCGGTGCTCGCCTGGGGCCGCCGCGACAGCACCCGGCGGCTGATCACACAGCTGCGTCGCTGACGAGGTGCTGCTCGTGCCGCGCTGCCGACGCCTCGGCCGCGGTCGAACTCGACGGCAGCGGCACCGGTTTCCGAGTCAGTCCTTCGCGACCTGGATGATCGTCTTGCCCGGCGTGCGGCGGTGGCGGGCGAAGGCGGCGGGTGTCTCGGCGAGTGGGCGGACGTCGCCGATGATGGGCTTCAGGCGGCCGTCCCGGAGCCGCTGGGCCAGGTCCGCGAGTCGCGCGCGATCGGGTTCGACCACGAAGAAGATCGCGCGGCCGTCGTCGGGTTGGACCGCGGGCGGCTCGGCGATGGTCACGAGGGTGCCGCCGGGGCGCACGAGGGCGGTCGAGCGCTCGAGGACGTCCCCGCCGATCACGTCCAGGACCACGTCGACCTGGCCGACACCGTCCAACGGGTCGGCGCCCAGGTCCAGGAACTCCTGTGCGCCGAGGTCGAGCACGACGCTGCGGGCGTCGGCCCGCCCGGTACCGATCACGTGGGCTCCGACCTCCCGGGCGAGCCGGACGGCGATCGACCCGACCGCGCCGGCGGCGCCGTGGATCAGCACGGTCTGCCCGATGGTGAGGTGTGCGTGGTCGAAGAGTCCCTGCCACGCGGTCAGCCCGGAGATCGGCCGGCGGCGTGCACCCGGACGACGACGTCGTTCTCGGCGGCGTGCGGGTGGGGCAGGTCGGTCAG
The DNA here is from genome assembly GCF_027922425.1 of Pseudonocardia halophobica. Lineage (GTDB taxonomy): Bacteria > Actinomycetota > Actinomycetes > Mycobacteriales > Pseudonocardiaceae > Pseudonocardia > Pseudonocardia halophobica. Next base: position 117,625 of record NZ_BSFQ01000011.1, read on the forward strand.
TGCGAGCCCGGCGATGCCGGCGTCGCGGTCCCGGACGGCGATGGCGTGCATGTCAGTTCCTTCCAGTCGACACGTTGTTGCGCTGTCCTCGATGTCCGTGGCCGTCAGCTCGGCCAGGCCGACCCGAGAATCCGCTCGACCGTGGTCGTGCGCCGGAAATCGGGGACGAAGTGCTCGAGGACGTCGGAGTTCACGGTCCCGTTGGTCGTGTCCGGACGGTTCTTCATCCCGTCGTGATAGGCGCGCAGGAACTCGTTCTTGAAATCGCCGCGTGGGTGCACGGCGAGGACTTCCTCCACCTGATCGGAATTGAGGCCGTCCAGGCCGAAGCCGAGCACGTCGGTCAGCACGCCGAGATAGGTGGTGGCGATCTCCGGCCCCATGCGGTCGGGGATCCCCGGCGTCGTGTGCAGCGCGATCGCCGTCCACACGGTGTCGGCCGCCGCGGCGGAGAAACCGCGTTCGAGCAGGAACCTGCGCCCGTGGTCGGCCCCGTCGACCTCGAACCGCTGCTCCACTTCGGAGAAGGGCGTGGCCAGGCCGGCGTCGTGGAACATGGCGGCCAGGTAGAGGAGTTCGGGATCCGGTGCGACGCCGAGCCGGTGAGCATGGATCTGGCCGAAGAAGAACACCCGGCGTGAGTGGTGGTAGATGAGCGGGCTCGTCGTCTCCTGGATGAGACGGGACGCTTCGGCGACCGCCGCCGTCTCGGGGATCTCCACGCCCGCGATGACCTCTGTCATGTCTTCTGCGCTTTCCACTGGTGGTTGTCCGACCTCGATGCTGCCGACCACCACCTGCTGCGCGCTGCCTTCGTCCGGCCAGGAACCCCTCACATCCGGACCTGGGCCGCGCCGCTTGCCGTGGCGCGGGCGAGGCGCTAGCAAGGGCTGTGTCCTCGTTCGCCGCTCCCGCTGCCGACCGGCCCTCGGCGATGGCCGGTGATACGCCGCACCGCGTCGCGTTCCTCGTCTACGACGGCGTGACGTTGCTGGACGTCGCGGGCCCGGCGGAGGTGTTCACGGAGGCGAACCGGTTCGGCGCCGACTACCAGGTCGTCCTGCTGTCGCCGACCGGCGAGGACGTCACGTCGAACCTCGGGTTCAGGGTTGCGGTCGACGCCGCCGTCTCCGCCGAGCCCGCGGCGGGCACGTACGTGGTGGCCGGCTCGAGCCTCTATCCGCGGACGCCCGTGCCCGGGGAGCTCGCGGACGCCGCACGGGTCCCGGCGGCAGGCGCCGGCCGCGTCGCGTCGATCTGCACGGGCGCGTTCATCCTCGCCGCTGCCGGCCTGCTCGACGGCAGGCGCGCGACCACGCACTGGAAGGTCACCCATGAACTCGCCGCCCGGTGCCCGACGTGCCGCGTGGAACCCGACGCGATCTACGTCCGCGACGGCACCACGTACACCTCGGCGGGGGTGACCGCCGGGATCGATCTGGCGCTCGCCCTCGTCGAGGAGGACCACGGATCGGACGTGGCCCGCGACGTCGCCCGCGCCCTGGTGGTCTACATGCAGCGTTCGGGTGGCCAGTCGCAGTTCTCCGCCCCGCTGCAGGGTCCGCCACCCCGGTCCTCGGCCCTGCGGAAGATCACCGACCTCGTGACGGCGGACCCGCAGGGCAACCACTCGCCCGGTGAGCTCGCGAAACACCTCAACGTCAGCACCCGCCACCTCACCCGGCTCTTCCACGACGAACTGTCCACCACACCGGCCCGCTACGTGGAGAACATCCGCTTCGACATGGGTAGGGCGTTGCTCGACCAGGGGCACACCGCGACACAGGCCGCAGCTCTCGCCGGATTCCCCAGCTACGAGAGCATGCGCCGGGTGTTCGCGCGGAAGCTGTCCATCAGCCCCGCGGCCTACCAGCGCCGCTTCGGCACCGCCCGCCGCGCCAACGCCGGATGATGAGGTCATGGGTTCCTACGAGCGGACGATCGCGGTCGCCGCACCGCCGGACCGGGTGTGGGCGGTGCTCGAGGACGTCGAGTCCTGGCCGGCGTCGACCCCCTCGATGTCGTCCGTGCGCCGCAGCGTCGACGGCGCGCTCCGGGTCGGGGAGCGGGTCCGGGTGCGCCAGCCCCGCCTGCCCCCGGCGGTGTGGACCGTGACCCGCATCGAGCCCGGCCGGTCGTTCACCTGGATCTCGCGCGCCCCGGGCCTGCACTCCGTGGGCGACCACGAGATCCGCCCCGGACCCGACGGGTGCACCCTCGTCCTCCGGTTCGCCCAGACCGGCCCGCTCGCCGGGCCGGCCTGGCGGCTGATGGCGCGCACCGTCCGTCGTTACGTCGACCTCGAGGCCGAGGGGCTGAAGCGACGGGCGGAGTCGTCGGGCTGACCAGCGTCTGCGCCCGACGACGAGACTCAGCCGGTGGGCCCGTAGGCCGCCGCGATCTCCTCCGATCCCGCCCAGCGGCTGTAGGTCGGACCCTGCGGCCACCCCTCCGGCGAGTCCTGCCACACCTCCTGCCGGCCGTACGGCAGCAGGTCGACCAGGCCGAACAGGTAGCTCAGCTGCTCGGTGCCGCGACCGTTGGTGTGCCAGGTCCGGTAGACCGTGTCGCCGTCGCGCAGGAACACGTTGACCGCGAACCCGCCGCCGGGCGGGGCCCCGACGTCGGAGCCGAACGAGCTGTTCGCCGTCGAGTACCACTCCATGGTGTTGCCGACCCGGCGCCGGTAGGCGAGTGCCTCCTCGATCGGGCCCTGGGTGACGACCACGAAGCGGGCGTCGAACTTCGCCAGGCCCTCGAGGCGGGTGAACTGCGAGGTGAAGCCGGTGCAGCCGCCGCACTGCCACTCCTCGCCGTCGTGCCACATGTGGTTGTAGACGATCAGCTGCGGGGCGTCGCCGAAGACGTCGACGAGCCGGACCGGGCCGTCCGCGCCCTCCAGCACGTAGTCGGGCATCTCGACCATCGGCAGCCGCCGGCGCTGGGCGGCGATGGCGTCGAGCTCGCGGGTCGCGGCCTTCTCGCGCACCCGCAGCTCGGCGAGCTCCTTCTCCCAGGTGGCGGCGTCGACGACGGGCGGCAGTGCGGACATGGTTCCTCCTCCGGTTCACCTACTCCCCGGGGCAGACCGTCCGGCGGCCGCAGACTCATCGGTCCGGCGGTCGAGGAGTCCCGCGCGGCGCCGAACCTGCTTCTCGGCCGTCCGGCGACGACGCCTGACCCCTCGACCGGGGCCGGCGAACCGCGCGATCATGCCCACACCGGGTGTCCGAGGGTTAGCGCGTGGCGGGGTCCCGACGAGCAGGTGGGTGGACGGCTCCCCGTCGAAGAAGGAGATCCGGTAGGTGAACGACGTCGGCAGCGCCCTCGACAGCCTGCTCGCCATCGCGGTCGTCGCGGCGCTCGCCCCGCTGCTGCTCGGCCTGTTCCCCCGGGTACGCGTCCCGCAGGTGGTGCTCCTGCTCGCCGGCGGGATCGTCGTGGGGCCGCAGGTGCTCGGCGTGGCCGCGCCCGCGCCCGTCGAGCCGCTCGCCGACCTCGGGCTGGGGTTCGTGTTCCTGCTCGCCGGCTACGAGCTCGACCAGCGGCTGTACCGGCAGGACGCGGGGCGGCGGGCGTTGCTGGCCTGGGTGGTGTCGCTGCTCCTCGCGCTCGGGGCCGTCGGGCTGCTCACCTCGCTCGGGCTGGTGCGGGCGTTCGTGCCCGTGGCCCTCGCGATGACCACCACCGCGCTGGGCACGCTCGTGCCGGTCCTGCGCGAGAACGGCATGCTGCGCGGTCGGCTGGGCGGGTACCTGATGGCCGGCGGCGCGGCCGGGGAGCTGTTCCCGATCCTCGCGATCGCCGTGTTCCTCGGCATCGCCAACCGGTTCGTCGCGCTGCTGTCACTGGCGGCGGTGGCCGTGCTCGCGGTTCTGCTCGCCGTCGCGTCCCGGGTGATGCGGCCGGGCGGGCGGCTGGCGCGGGTCTTCGACGAGCGCCAGCACGAGACCAGCCAGATCACGCTGCGGTTCACGGTGCTGCTGCTCGTGCTGCTGCTGGCGGTCACCGAGCGGTTCCACCTCGACGCGGTGCTGGGCGCGTTCGTGGCCGGGATGGTGCTGCGGCGCTGGGCCGGGCCGAGCGCGCCGGTGCTGGAGGAGAAGCTCGACGTGGCCGGGCACGGCTTCCTCATCCCGATCTTCTTCGTGTACTCCGGCATGACGATCGACCTGCACGCCATCGCGCAGGCCCCGCTGCGCCTCGTGCTCTTCTTCGGGCTCATGATCGCCATCCGCGGGCTGCCGGCCCTGCTCGTCTACCTCGGCGTCCTGTCCCTGCGCGAGCGGATCCAGACCGCGCTGGTGACGGCCACCGCGCTGCCGCTGGTCGTCGCGCTGGCCCAGATCGGGCTGCGGAACGGGACGATGCTGCCGGAGAACGCCGCCGCCCTCGTCGGCGCGGCGGTGCTCACCGTCCTGGTCCTGCCGACCCTGGCCGTGTCGATGCACCGGCCGGCGGTGGAGGAGAGCCCCCGCCGCGACGCGCCCTCGCCCTGACCGCACCGGGTCCCTCCGGCCCTATCGCCGCGGCGGCGGGAGGGGCAGGCTCGTGGGCGTCCGTCCCGGCCCGACCGAGGAGCACCGGATGACACAGCCGCACGAACCCGCCTCCGCCCCGGACGAGGTGCCGACGAGCGCCGAGCGGCCGGCGACGACCGGCCCCTACGACGACGAGACCCTCGCCCGCCTGCTGCACGACCTCGACGTCGCCAACGACTGGCACCCCTGAGGATCGGCTCAGAACTCGCCCGTCGCGAGGAACCGCTCGATCCGCTCGGTGTGGGGTGCGAGGTCCAGGCCCTGGGCGGCGACCCAGTCGTCGTCGTAGTAGCTGTGCCGGTAGCGCTCGCCGCCGTCGCAGATCAGGGTGACCACGCTGCCCCGCACGCCGTCGGCCAGCATCCGCGCGACGAGGTGGTAGACGCCCCACAGGTTCGTCCCGGTCGAGCCGCCCGCGAACCGCCCGGTGCGTTCGTGCAGGTGGCGCACGGCGGCGATGCTCGCGGCGTCGGGCACCGGCAGCATCAGGTCGATCACCCCGGGCACGAAGCTGGGCTCCATCCGCGGGCGCCCGATCCCCTCGATCCGGCCCGGCATCCCGGTGGCGTAGTCCGCCGCGCCGCTCGCCCAGCCCGGCAGGAAGGCCGAGTTCTCCGGGTCGACGACGGCCAGCCGCGTCGGCATCCGCCGGTAGCGCAGGTACCGGCCGATCGTCGCCGAGGTGCCGCCGGTGCCCGCCCCGACGACGATCCACTCCGGCACCGGGTACCGCTCCTGCGCGAGCTGCGCCACGATCGACTCGGCGATGTTGTTGTTGCCGCGCCAGTCCGTCGCCCGCTCGGCGTGGGTGAACTGGTCCAGGTAGTGCCCGCCGCACTCCGCGGCCAGCCGCTCCGCCTCGGCGTACATCCCGGCCCCGTGCTCGACGGGGTGGCAGCGGCCGCCGTACCGCTCGATCAGCGCGATCTTCTCCGGGCTGGTGGAGCGCGGCAGCACCGCGACGAACGGCACGCCGATCAGCTGCGCGAAGTACGCCTCGGACACCGCGGTGGACCCGGAGCTGGCCTCGACGACCGTGGTGTGCGGCCCGATCTGCCCGCTGACCAGGGCGTGCAGGAACAGCGAGCGGGCCAGGCGGTGCTTGAGGCTGCCGGTGGGGTGCACCGACTCGTCCTTGAGGTAGACGTCGACGCCCCAGTCGGCGGGCATCGGCAGGACGTGCAGGTGGGTGTCCGCGGAGCGGTTCGCGTCCGCCTCCACGCGCCGCACGGCCTCGTCGACCCACAGCCGGTCCGCGCCCGCCCGTTCCACCGCCACGGCGGAACCGTATCCGCCGGTCCGCCTACCGGGAGCCGGGGCCGGCGGGCCGGAAGGTCGCCAGCGCGCCGGCGAGCATCGAGTAGTAGCCGACGAGCCAGACCAGGGCGGCGAGGGTGTCGCGGCCGAGCGCGCCGAGGGCGGCGGCGTACAGCTCGTCGTCGACGTCGCGGTCGACGAGCAGGGCCCGGGCGACCCGCCACGCGTGCCGCTCGGCGGCGTCGAGCCCCGCCGGTTCCGTGCCGTCGAGCAGGGCCTGGAGCTGCGTGGAGGTCAGCCCGGCGTCCCGCGCCGTGCCCTCGTGCGAGGTCCACTCGAACTCCGACCGCGTGTGCGCCGCGACGGTGAGGACCGCCAGCTCGCGCAGGCGCGGGGGCAGGTCGGGGTCGGTGCGCAGGGCGGCGCCGACCTGCTGGACGGCGGACCCGATCCGCGGGGAGAACAGCATCGCCCCGAACGGGCCGAGCAGCCGCTCCTCGTCGTCGACGAGCGGGACCCGGCTCTGCGCGCGGCGCGGACCGGTGGCGATCAGGTCGTGCAGGGCGGCCCGCTCGGGGTCCAGGTCGGCCCGGGCCTGCGGGCGGCTGCGCGGCGGCCCGGGGCGTTCGGGGCGCCCGACGAGCTCGTCGGTCATGCGAGGTGCGCGCTCTCGGTGGTCATGGTCCTCCTCCTGGCGAGGTCGACCGGAGCCTACGGCGGGACCCCGGTACAGGTCGGTCAGTGCAGGAACTTGAGCCCCACCACGCCGGCGACGATCGCGACCAGGCACAGCAGCCGGGCCGCGGTCGTCGGCTCGCCGAGGGCGACCATGCCGTAGAGCGCGGTGCCGACGGCGCCGATCCCGACCCAGGTCGCGTAGCCGGTGCCGACGGGGATCGACCGCAGCGCGTACGCGAGGCCGGCCATGCTCAGGACCAGCGCAACGAGGAACGTGACGGACGGCAGGACCGCGGTGAACCCGCGGCTGCGGGCCAGCGCCGCGGCCCAGACGGTCTCGAGGACACCCGAGACGACGAGGACGATCCACGCCATGACACACCTCCGGAACGGCGTCGTCTTGTCGTGCCGGGTACGACGCGCTCGTCCGGGGAGTCCGCAGGAGGCGGGTCCACGATCAACGGTAGCAACGCCCGCGCTCGTCGAGCCCGGTTGGTGACCGGTCCGACCCGCACCGATCGCTGCCGGAGGGGCCGCGAGTCCGGCTAGCATCACGGGATGTTCTCGGCGGCGGCCTCCTCGTTCGACGAGTGGAGCGCGATCGCCGAGACCAGCTTCGTCCCGCTCCGGGTCCGGCCGCCCGCCGCGGGGACCGCGGGGTTCCGCGGCGAGATCGTCGGACGCGGGCTCGACACCCGCCTGGGCCTCTCCCGGATCGCGGCCGACCCCTGCCGGATGACCCGGGCCGGGTCGGTGGACGACGCACCGGACACCCTCTTCCTCTCGATCCAGCGCCGCGGCGCGGTCCGGGTGGCGCAGGCGGGGCGCGTCGCTCGGGCGGTCGCCGGCGAGGCCGTGCTGTACCGCAGCCGCGAGCGGCTGTCGCTCGAGTGCGAGGCGTCGACCTCCTGCCTGACGCTGCAGGTCACGGGGGAGTGCGCGGGGCTCGACGAGGCCGCGGTCTCCGCCGGCCTCGCGCGGACGATCCCGGGGTCGATCCCCGCACTGCGCGTGCTGGCCGCCACCGCGGACACGCTCGAGCAGACCGTCGACGGCCTGGACGCGGTGTCGGCCGCCCGGATGTCGTCCGCGGTGCTGCAGATGCTCGACGCGCTGCTCGGCTCGCTCGGCGGCACCGAGACACCGCCCACCGGTCCGGTCGCCCTCGCCGCGACGATGCAGCGGTTCGTCCTGGAGAACCTCACCGATCCCGGCATGTCCGTCGACACGATCGCCCGGCGCTTCGGTGTGTCCGGCCGCTACGTCACGCGCGTGTTCGCCGAGGCGGGACAGCCGCCACCCGCCACGTTCCTGCGCGACGAGCGCCTCCGGCGGGCCGCCCACCTGCTCGGCCGCGAGCACCGCCCGACCGTCGCTGCCGTGGCCGCCCGGTGCGGGTTCGCCGACACCACCACGTTCACCCGTGCCTTCCGGCGCCGGTACGGGGTCGCGCCCGGGGCGTGGGCCCGCCCGGGTGAGCCGCCGGTCGTGTCGGCCTGACGGCTCAGGTCCGTGCCGCGGCGAGCAGCGCCGTCAGGTCCGCGGCGATGCTCTCGGCGTCCCGGGTGTCCGACCAGTACCGGGCCGGGGCCGCGGCCGGATCGAGCAGGTACGTCATCGCGGTGTGCTGCACGTCGTAGCCCGCCGGGGTGTCGCGGCGGCGGGTGAAGACCCGGAAGGACGCGGCTGCATCGCCGGTCTGCTCCGCGGTCCCGGTGAGCCCCGTGAAGCGTGGGTGCGTGGCCTCGAGGTGCGCCTCGAGGCGCTCCGGGATGTCCCGCTCGGGGTCGACGGTGACGTACAGCGGGACCACGGCCGCGGCCGCGTCGCCCAGCCGGTCCAGCACGTCGTCGAGCTTGGCCAGGGCGCGGGGACAGACCACGCGGCACGAGGTGAACCCGAACTGGACCAGCTGCCAGCGCCCGCGGTAGGTCCGCTCGGTCACCGGGGTGTTGTGGTGGTCGACCAGGGAGTACGTCGCGCGGATCGGCGGGGCGGTCACGGCGCGGCCACCATGTCGACGGCCGCGCCGTCCGGCACGTCGAGCACGGACGGGGTGCGCGGGGTGACCTCCGTGCCGCCCAGCCACAGGCGGGTTCCCGGCGGGAGGCCGGCCAGCGTGACGGTGCCCTCCCCGGGGACGGTCCGGTCGCGGCGCAGGCGGGCGTGCAGCACCCCGTCGACGACCTCGGCGCGGCTGACCTCGACGTCGCGGTCGACCGCGGCGAGCCGGGGCGCGTCGTGGTGGCCGGCCGGCCAGGGCTCCTGGTAGATGCGCCGCAGGCCGTCCGCGACGTTCAGCCGCGCGTAGCCGAGCAGGACGTTGCCGGACATGGGCTCGATCTCGGTGCGCCGCCCGTCGGCGTCCGACGGCGTGTCGTTGCGCGGGTAGTAGAGGCCTCCGTCGCGCCAGGTGGGGGTCATGAACCGGTCGGCGTGGGCGAGCAGGCCGTCGAGGGTGTCCCGGTCGCCCATCTCGGAGGCCCAGGCCGCGACCCAGCCGAAGTCGCAGGTGTCGGACACGATCTCCTGGCCCATGACCTGCCGCGCGGGTGCGGAGGGCACCGACACCGTGCCGTCGGGCCCGGGTTCGAGGAAGTCGGCGACCTGCCGCCGGTAGTGCCCGTGCACGAAGTCGTGGTTCCAGGTGTTCATCAGCGCGCCGCACCAGGCGTCGACCCAGGGGGAGGGGCGCTCGTTGGGCCGCACCTCCCGGGTGTCCTGGGAGATCATCATGGCGTAGTGGCCGGCGTCGTCGAGGCGGCCGAAGTCGGCCCAGGCCTTCTCGTAACCCGCGACGACGTCGTCGGCGCGGGCACCGCCGGTGATCTGGTCGTGCAGCCGGAAGCCGAGGATCGCGGGCTGGTTGCAGATCTGGAACACGCAGTTCGGCTCGCACGCGACGCCGAGGTAGCCGCTCTCGACCATGAGCCAGTAGAGGTGCTCGGTCAGCGAGTCCCGGTCGTAGGCGAACCGCTTCTCCGGCCCGCCCCAGAAGAACGACCAGTGCCGGAAGGTGAGCGAGCCCGGCGCGGCGTAGTGGTCGGTGCCGAAGAGCTGGTCGTGCAGCGCGGCGCAGGACTGCACGTACGCCGAGTACATGATGTTGTCCCGCACGACCGGGTCCCACTCCTCGGCGAGCCCCTCCGAGAGGTGGGCGTTGAACACCGAGCCGCCGCGGGAGACGTCGCGCCAGTACAGCCACACCTCGGGCATGAGCAGCTTCTCGATCAGCCGGCGGATCGTGGGGGCGAACAGGCCGGGCGCCGCGGGCAGCCGGTGCCGGTGGGCGAGGGCGAGCCCGTAGACCATGTAGGCGAGCTGGAAGCGGTAGCCGCCGAAGTCGTCCTGGCTCACGCCCTTGCCCTGCATCAGCGACCAGTCGTTGGGCAGCTGCCGGGACAGGTTGTCCCAGTGCCGCAGGTGCCCGAGCTGCTCCCGGGTCAGGACCCCGTGGGACATCGCCGTCCTCCCTCCGGCGGCCGCCCGCACCGCGGTCCGCCGCGCCGGACGCTAGCCGCTCGCCGGGCCGCCGGACCGTCGATCCGGGAACCCGGAAAAGGCGTTCCCGGAACACGGCGCGCGCCGATGAGTCGGGGCCCGCACCGGAGTCTCACCTGCGAGGACCCGGACCAGGAGGCACACCATGTTCACCACGACGCTCTGCCAGACCTGCACCGCCATCGTCACCGTCCCCGAGGGCGCGCTCGCCACCCGGCCGTGCCGCTGCCGCGGCTGCGGCGCCGTCGTGACGCACCGACCATGGGAACCCGAACCGACGGCTCAGGTGCTGGCCTTCCCCGCGCCGGGAACGCGGCTCGCCCGTGTCGCGTGACCCGCCGGCCCGTTCTCCCGGAACCGCGGCCGTGCTGTCGACGCCCTGGAGCAGGCCTTCCGCTGACGGCGACGCGTCCGAGATCAGGATGTTTCGACGGGCGCATCGGTGGCACACGGCTGCTGCCAGGCACAGCGATGGTCCTCGTCGGGGCGGTGGCGTGTCTGGGCGTCAGGGTCCACCGGTCCACCGACCGTGGGGCACAACCCTGGTGCAGGAGTCCCGCGGCCGTCGACCGGGCTCGGTGGTCGCCGCGGGACTCCACTCCCCGGCTCGCGCCGCTGCGCGAGGGCAGGCGAACCGCTCGAGCGGGAAGGCCTGTCGGAGGAGGCGCGAGCGATATCGGGGAAGCGCGCCTCCTCCACCGAGCACGAGGCGCCCAGGCACCCCCACACGTCACTGGGCGCCTCCCCTCGGGGGAGCGCACGGCGACGATCCTCCAGCCGCGTCGTGCGCTCCCCCCGAGCGCGCACGAGCGGTCAGCCGACCATCCGGGCGACGAGCCGGCGCTGCAGGCGGAGGGCGGGTCGGGGGGCGCCGGGGCAGGGGGACGGGGTCTGCTCGGCGTGCAGGTGGTGGCGGTCCTGCGGGGCCGGGCGAGTAAGGGTGGCGGTGGCGGTCATCGGATTCTCCTTCGTTCGCTGCTGAGGAGAACCCTGCTCCCGATCGCGGCCCCGCACCGTCGGCCCGACGACGGATGCGCCGGGTGAGCGCCGTGTCGGCCGATCGGGGGACGGCCGCCCTACAGGAACCGGTGGTCGACGGCGACCTTGCCGGTCGACGAGCCCGCGGGCCGCTCGTGCTCGCCCTCCTCCTCCGGCTCGTGCGCGAGCAGGTCGCGCTGGCTCGGCAGGAGCACGACGTCCCGGTTGTGCAGGGCCAGGGCGCGGGCGTAGCGCTGGGCGATGTCCTGCATCGGGGTGTCCGTCCCGCCGACCCCGAAGACCGTGCCCGCGTAGTCCAGCGGGCCCATCAGCTCCCGGATGCGGTCCCGGTCCGACGGCGGGACCAGCTCGGCCGGGTCGCCGCCGGCGAACCAGCCCATCGGCACGGCCGTCCCGGCCGGGACGACCGTGTTGACGTGCACCACGGCGTGGAAGTCGAGCTCCGCGCCGACCCCGAGGCGGGCGCCGTTGAACACCACCGCGCCGGTCGCGATGCGGGTGTCGCCCTCGATCACGCAGCCGGTCAGCGAGGCGTGCGGCCCGACGAGCACGTGGTCGCCGAGCCGGGTCGGGTGCCGGGCGACGCCGCGCACCACCGCGTTCTCCATGATCACGCAGTGGGCCCCGATCTCGACCGGCCCGCCCTCGGCGGTGACCACGGCCCCGAAGAGGACCCGGCTGTGCGGGCCGACGGTGACGTCCCCGCACAGCACGGCGTTGGGGGCGATGTAGGCGGACTGCGCCACCCGGGGACTGTGCAACCGGTGCCGGACGAACACCGCGTGCCGGCCCACCGGCCGTGGGAGCGGCTGGTACTCCTCGCCCATGATGGCCTCCCGACGAACGTGCCCGTGCGGGTCGGCGATTGTCCTCGGGGCCGGCGCACGCGACAAGGTCCGCGAGGCCCTCGGCCCGGCGGACCCGTCGTCAGCAGTGCGGCAACACGGGGTCGGCGGCCCCGGCCACCCCGGCCACTCCGACGAGTCCGAGGACGGCGAGCCCGCCGGTGGCGGCGACCGCGATGCGCTTGTTCATCTTCAGGAGTCCCTTCAGGGCGTCTGCCCGGGTGGTTCCGGGGTCCTCCGAAGGGTGGTGCGGCGCGCTCGCCGCCAGGACCGGGTGATCGGCCGACGCCGCGGGGGACGCGAGGCCCTGACCGGCGGACGGCAGGGGGCGGAACGGGTGGGCGAGCGGGAGGGAGCGCCGCTCGCCCACCCGTCGGTCAGCCGGCCGTGACCGTGAGCCGGCCGAGGGTGGCGGCCCGGTCGGGGTGGTCGGCGGGGACGACCGCGGAGGACAGCGCCGTCCAGCAGGACGGGCAGCTGTACTGCCGGAACACGACGGGCGCGTCGACGTAGTCGGTCGCCTGCGCGATGATCTGCGGCCCGGCGTCGGTCGGCGGCCCGTCGTAGACCGCGAGGGCGAGCGGGCCCTCCCCGGTGTCCCCGAGGATCTCGGCGCAGTGCGCGCAGGCGACCGCGGAGCCGACCTCGACGAGGTTGTCGTCGACCCGCTTGACCGACGACAGGTCCGCCTTGCCACGGGTCTCGCCCGCCACCCGGGACCGGTCGCGCCGGACGCCGCGCAGCCGCTCCCGCTCGGCCGCCGTCGCCGCCGGGTCGACCCTGCCGTCCGCGAGGACCACGCCGTACACGCCGGTCGCCGCGCCGGCGGTGATCTTCTGCTCGCGCAGGTCCCGGACGACGGCCTCGGGGTCGCGGGTCAGCGGGTCGCCGTAGCCCCCGCCGCCCTGCCAGGTCATCGCGAAGACCTCGCCGGGCGCCAGGTAGCTCGACGCGTAGTTCTGCCCGGGCTCCAGCGTGTCGCCGACCTCCTCCAGCGAGGACGGCATCCGGCCGGAGCCGAGCAGTTCCGCCACCCTGCTCTGCCGCGCGACGACGTCGAGCCCGCTGTTGCCGGGGTGCCCGCCGGACAGCCCGGCGTTCTGCGCCACCGCCTTGCCCGCGCTCGCGAGCACGAGGCCCATCGGGAGGCTGGTGCCGTGCGGGGTGATCGCGATCGAGGCGCCGAGCCCGCCGCGGTGCCGCCCGGGCCCGCCGGAGTCCGGCACCTCGCGCCGCCACAGCGTGAGGACGGGGTAGAGGAACTCGGTCATCTCGACGTCCGGCACCCGGCCCATCGGGATGCAGAACAGGCCGCCGGTGTCGACGCCGTCGGCGTGCGGGCGGGCGCCGTACCCGCCGGCCATCGGCTCCATCATGATCGACAGGAACGGGGCGGGCTGCTCGCCGCGCTCGTCCAGCCCGGCGATGACGGCGGTGTCCCACGTGCCGCAGCAGGTGGCCTGGACGTTCTTGCCCAGCTCCAGGTCCCGGTCGAGCATCTGGGACAGGCACTCGGCGATCAGGCTGCCGGTCAGCCAGGCCGGCCCGATCGGCCCGCGCCCGACGGCGGCGGGGAAGGTCGCGTTGTTGAGCGTGCCCTCCTCGGTGACCAGGTCGAAGCAGCGCATCAGCCCGCCGGCGGACCACGGGATGTCGTTGGCCAGGATCGGCAGCAGCGCCAGCATGACGCCGCCGCGCATGCCGGCGTAGGTGCAGTTGATCACGCCGGCCTGCGGGTCCGTGCCCGTGAAGTCGAAGGTCAGCCGGTCGCCGGTCTTCGTGGTGGTCACCGTGATCTTGTGCAGGTCCCGGTCGCCCTCGTGGGACTGGTCCTGGTACCCGGTGGCGGTCCACGAGCCGTCCGGCAACGCGGAGAGCTTGTCCCGCAGGCGGGTCTCGGCGTCGGACATCATCCGCTTCATCACGGCCTTGACCGTGTCCGGCCCGTACTGCGCGATCAGGGCGTGCAGCCGCTCGGCGCCGACGTTGTTGGCGCCGATCTTGGCCCGCAGGTCCAGCCCGACCAGCATCGGGACGCGGGAGCGGCGCACCCAGAGGTCGGCGACGTCGCGCTGCAGCCGGCCCTCGCGCACGACCTTGACCGGCGGGGTGGGCAGGGACTCGGAGAAGACGTCCTGCGCCGCCGGGGAGAACGAGCCGAGGCCGACGCCGCCGAGGTCGGGCTGGTGGGCGATGGCGCTGGTCCAGGCGAAGAGCTTCCCGTCGTGGAAGACGGGCTGGTAGACGATCACGTCGTTCTGGTGCAGCCCGCCGCCGACCCACGGGTCGTTGCACAGGAACATGTCGCCGGCCTCGATGCCGGGGTTGTCGGCGCGGTTGCGCAGCGTCCAGTAGATCGCCAGGTCCACGGCGCCGACGAGCATCGTGTTGTAGAGGCCGACCTGGACCTCCTGGCCCAGCTCGTCCGAGATGGCGAAGTCGAAGTCGTTGGCGTCGGTGACGATCGGCGAGCCGGACATGCGCTTGAGCGCCTCACCCATCTCGTCGGTCACCGACCAGAGCCGGTGCCGGATGACCTCGTAGGTGAGCGGGTCGAGGGCGTCGATCTGCTCCTGGGTCACGCTGTGGACCGGGAGCGACGACGGCAGCGAGCGGGCCAGCTCGTCGGGGTCGACGGGGCGGCTGGAGAAGGCCTCCGAGCCGGGGATCGGCATGGTCATCTCAAGCACTCCTGCGGATGGTGAGGTTGCCGAGGTGGTCGACGGTGCCCGTTGTCCCGCCCGGGACGACGACGGTGGTCGTCGGCACCTCGACGATCGCCGGGCCGGTCAGGACGTGGCCGGCGCGCAGCGCGGCGTAGTCGTGGACGGGGGTGTCGACGTAGCCGAGGCGGGCGTCGAGCTGCACGGGCCGAGTCGTGAACGGGATCGCTTCTCCCTGTGCCGCCGGCACTTCCGGCAGCTCCGGGCTGAACGGGAGCACCCCCACAGCCCGGACCCGGAAGGTGATCGCCTGGATGCCGGCCTCGCGGAACCCGGCGTCCTTGCCGAACAGCTCGGCGTAGCGCTTCTCGAACGCCGCCGCGGCGGCCTCGACCTCGGGCATGCCCAGCGGACCGTTCGCCACCGGAGCCGTGACCTCGGCGAGCTGCATCGAGTACCGCATGTCGATCTCGCGGAACAGCTCGACCTTCTCGAAGGTCACGCCCTGCCGCTCCAGACCCTCGCGGACCCGGCTCTCCAGCTCGGCGAAGTTGCGTTCGGCCCGCTGCGGGTCGAAGGGCACGACGGTCGGGTCGGAGAGCTCGGCCGCCAGCACGATGTCCGACGAGGCCAGCCCGAACGCGGAGAAGGCCGACGCCACGGGCCCGAGCGGGACCACGACCTCGTCGCAGCCCACCTCGGCGGCGTACCCGGCGCAGTGCGCGGGGCCCGCCCCGCCGAAGGCGTAGAGCACGAAGTCGCGCGGGTCGTGCCCGGCCTCGACGACCGTCTTGCGCAGCAGGTCGCCGGTCTGTGCGTTCTGCACCGTGTAGATCGCCGCCGCGGCCTCCTCGACGGTCAGCCCGAGCGGCTTGGCGATCTGGGTGTCGATGGCCTGCCGGGCGAGGTCCAGCGAGAGCGGCTTGCGCCCGCCGAGCAGACCCCGCTCCGGGAGGATGCCGAGCACGAGGTTCGCGTCCGTGTTGGTGGGCTCGGTGCCGCCGTTGCCGTAGCAGGCGGGACCGGGGACGGCCTGGGCGCTGCGCGGGCCGATCCGCAGGTTGCCGCCGGCGTCGAGCCAGGCGATGGCGCCGCCGCCGGAGCCGATCGCGTCGACGCGCAGCGTGGGGACGTTGATCGGGTGGTGGTTGATCACCGTGGTCGTGTCGCGGACGGGCTCGCCGTCCACGACCAGGCCGGCGAGGAAGGTCGTGCCGCCGACGTCCGTGGAGATGATGTTGCGGTGGCCGAGCTGGCGGCCCAGGGCCACCGACCCGACGACGCCGCCGGTGAGCACGGACCCGACGGTGCTGATCGCCGCCGCCGGTGCCTCCTTGGCGGCCACGGCGCCGCCGTTGGACTGCATGACGAGCAGCGGACCGGTGAGGCCGTTGTCCCGCAGCGACGACTCCAGCGTGCCGAGGTAGTCCCGCAGGCCGGGCCCGATCTGCGTGCTCATGATCGTGGTGGCGTTGCGGGAGAACTCCCGGATCCGGGGGCTGACCTCGGACGACAGCGCGACGAAGACCTCCGGGTCCGCCTCCGCGATCAGCTCGCGCAGCCGGCGCTCGTGCACCGGGTTGCGGAAGGACCACAGCAGGGAGACGGCGATCGCGCGCCCCCCGTCCGCCAGCAGGGCCCGGATCGCGGCGCGCGCCTCGTCCTCGTCGAGCCCGACGACCACGGCGCCGTCGCGGTCGATCCGCTCGGTCACCTCGAGGGCGTGCCGCTTCGGCAGCAGCGCGTGGTCCTTGTTCTGCCCGAGGACGTGCTGCAGCTCGTGCGGGGAGCGGCCGAGGTACCGGCCCTCGACGTTCATGATGAAGATCGAGTCCCGGTGGCCCTTGGTGGTGAGGAACCCGACCGGAGGCACGTTGCCCATGACCAGGGCGTTGAGCGACGACGTCGTCCCGTGCGCGATGTGGTGGGTCTCCGCCAGCATCTCGGGCAGCGGTTTCCCGAGCTGGTCGGCCAGCAGCCGCAGGACGTCGAGGACGCCCTGCGAGTAGTCCGGCGGGGTGGACGGGGACTTCGCGGCGAGCACGGTCCCGGCGTCGTCGTCGAGCACGGCGTCGGTGAACGTGCCGCCCACGTCCACGCCGATGACATAGGCCATGGCTGGCGCTCCTTCGCGCAGGGGTGGCTGACGGATGCGTAGACTATTCAACACATCCGACGGTAGTCAACCTTGACTTCTCCGGCTTCTATGTCGTCGAATAGTCGACGGCAAAGTCAAAGAAGCTGGTACGGAGAGGGAGCAGATGCAGCCACGTCGCGTCGCGGTGCTGGGCGGAGGGCCGGGCGGGCTCTACGCCGCCCGCCTGCTCAAGCTCGCGGATCCGTCCTGCGAGGTCGTCGTGCACGAGCAGGGCGAGCCCGACACCACCTTCGGTTTCGGCGTGGGGCTCGCCGCCGGCACGCAGCGCAAGCTCGAGGCCGCCGACCCGGACACGCTGCGGGACCTCGTGGCCGCGGGCCTGCGGCACGACATGACGATGCAGGTCGGGCCGCACACGACCCGGGTGCGCAACGACCGGCTGATCGGCATCGCGCGCACCGAGCTGCTCGCCGTGCTGCAGCGGCACGCGGAGAAGGCCGGCGTGGTGCTGGAGTTCGGCACGCGCGTGACCGCCGGGGAGCTCGACGCGGACGTGGTGGTCGCCGCGGACGGCGTCAGCAGCGCGACCCGCGAGAACGGGCCGTTCGGCGGGCGGATCGAGGTCGGCCGGGGCCTCTACCTGTGGTGCGGCACCGACTTCGCCCTCGACGACGCCGTCTTCGCGCCGGTGGAGACCGAGCACGGGGTGTTCGTCACGCACGCCTACCCCTACTCCGGCGGGCGCAGCACCTTCCTCGTCGAGACGGACGAGGAGACCTGGCGGCGGGCCGGCTTCGACGCGTCCACGCAGGCCACCAAGTTCGACGCCTCGGACGAGACCTCGCTGCGTTACCTCCGGGAGGTCTTCGCCGAGCAGCTGCGCGGGCACGCGCTGATCGGCAACCGGACGCGCTGGCTGCGCTTCCGCACCGTCTGCTGCGACCGCTGGTCGGCGGGGAACACCGTGCTGCTGGGCGACGCCGCGCACACCGCGCACTTCTCCATCGGCTCGGGCACGAAGCTGGCGATGGAGGACGCGATCGGCCTGGTCGAGGCGCTGCGCGCCGAGCCGGACCGGGATGCGGCGTTCGCGCGCTACGAGGCGGTGCGCCGGCCCGCCGTCGAGCGGCTGCAGGAGCTCGCCCGGCGCAGCCAGCTGTGGTGGGAGTCCTTCCCCGCCCGGCTGCACCTGCCCGTCGAACGGCTGATGGTCGCCTACATGTCCCGGGCCGGGAACGTGCCGCTGGACCGGTTCGCGCAGACCAGCCCGGACGTCGTCGGCGCGGCGCTGGAGCAGTACGCCGGCGAGCCCGCCGACGTCGCTCCCGAGGGCATCACCTCCTGGGTCCTCGACCACCCGCCGGCCCGCCACCGCGCCGCCGACCTCGTCCCGCTGCGCGCCGCGCTCGACGACCCGTGGTCCGCGGCCGGGGACGCGCTCGTCGCGCAGGCGCGGGGCACGGCCGGGGTCCGGCTCACCGGACCGCCCGACCGCCCTGCGCTGCTGACCCGCCTGGACCTGGCCGAGCGGATCGGTCTCGAGGCCGGCGTGCCGACGGCGGTGGAGGGACCGGCCGCGCTGCGCGACGATCTGGCGGCCGGGCTGGTCAGCGGACGCACCGACCGGGTGGTGCTCACCGACGTACAGGAGACGCCATGACCCTCGCCCAGGCCCCTCTGGTCCCGTACCCCGAGGCCGACGTCCGCGCCTACCGCGAGGCCGGGCTGTGGGGCACCGCCCCGATCGCCACCGAGTTCCACCGGGTGGCCCTCGCCCACCCGGACCGGGAGGCCGTCGTCGCCCTCGACGGCCGGCTGACCTACCGCGCGCTCGACGAGCGCACCGACCGGCTCGCCGCCGGGCTCGCCGGGCTCGGGCTGCGGCCCGGCGACCCGGTGCTGTTCCAGGTCACGAACCGGCTCGACGCCGTCGTCGCCTGGTACGGGGTGCTGAAGGCCGGGCTGGTCCCGGTCGCCACCCTGGCCGCGCACCGCGGACACGAGATCGGCGAGATCAGCCGCCGCGTCGGGGCGGTCGCGCACCTGGTCGAGGCGGGGACGCGCGGCTTCGACCTGGTCGGCTTCGCCGAGGAGCAGCGGGCGGGGCACCCGACGTTGCGGCACGTCCTGGTCGTCGGCGACGACCCGCGCGGCGTGGCGCTGTCGACCCTCGGCGCCGACGTCGACGGGGAGTCCGCCCGGGCGCTCGTCGAGCGGGTGCAGGCCGACCTGGAGCCCGACGCCGTCGCGGCCTTCCAGCTCTCCGGCGGCACCACCGGAGTGCCCAAGGTGATCCCGCGGCTGCACGCCGAGTACTGGTACAACGCCGTGGAGTACGCGCGGTCCTGGGGTTGGACCGCAGACACCCGCGTCGCGCACCTGATCCCGATCATCCACAACGCCGGGATCGTCTGCGCGGTCCACGGCCCGCACAGCGTCGGCGCCTGCCTGGTCCTCGGCACGCCCGACCTCGACGAGTCGTTGCCGCTGATGGCGCCCGAGGGCGCGACGCACGTGCTGCTCGGGCACGGGCACTACCGGGCCGCCGAGCACCCGGACTTCCCCGCGGCCGTCGCGGCCGTGACCCAGGTCGTGCTGTCCGGCAGCAAGGTCCCGCCCGCCCTGTTCGACGGCCTGGAGGACCGCGGGCTCTGGTCGGGGCAGCTGTTCGGGATGGGCGAGGGGCTGTTCCTCACCACCCGGCCGGGCGCGCCCCGGGAGGCCCGCGCCACGACCGTCGGCACCCCGCTGTCCGCGCACGACGAGGTGCGGATCCTCGAACCGGGGACGGAGGACGAGGTCCCGCCCGGCGAGGTCGGCGAGCTGTGCTGTCGCGGGCCCTACACCCTGCGCGGCTACTTCGACGCCCCGGAGCACAACGCCCGCGCCTTCACGAGCGACGGGTTCTACCGCACCGGCGACCTGGCCGCGCTGGTCGAGATCGAGGGGCAGCGGCACGTCTCGATCGAGGGCCGGATCAAGGACCTCATCAACCGCGGCGGCGAGAAGATCAACGCCGAGGAGGTGGAGCTGCTGCTGCTCCGCCACCCGCGGATCACCGGCGCGGCCGTGGTCGCCATGCCGGACCCCCGGCTCGGCGAGCGGACGTGCGCGTACGTGGTGGTCGAGGGGCCCGACCTGACCCTGCCCGAGGTGCAGGAGCACTTCGCCGGGCTGGGCGTCGCCAAGTTCAAGTGGCCGGAGCGGATCGAGCACCTCGCCGAGATCCCGCGGACGCTCGTGGGCAAGACCGACAAGAAGGCCCTGGCGGCCGACATCGCTTCCAAGGTGGGTACATGAAGAGGATCGGGCTGGTCGTCCCCAGCTCCAACGTGACCGTCGAGACCGAGATCCCCGCCCTGCTCGCCCGGCACCCCGAGCGGTTCTCCTTCCACTCCAGCCGGATGCGGATGCACCAGGTGTCGCCGGAGGAGCTCAGGGCGATGAACGCGCAGCGCGAGCGGTGCGTCGACGAGCTGGCCGACGCCCGCGTCGACGCCCTGCTCTACGCCTGCCTCGTCGCACTGATGGCGCAGGGGCCGGGGGAGCACCAGCGCGTCGAGAAGGAGGTGCGCGCGCAGATCGACGCCGTGGTCCTGTCCAGCGCGGGCGCCCTGGTCGAGGGGCTGCAGGCGCTGGGCGCGCGGCGGATCGCGCTGGTCACGCCGTACCTGAGGCCCCTGGCCGAGCAGGTCGTCGCGTACCTCGAGGCGGAGGGGTTCGCCGTCGTCGACTGGGTGGCCCTCGAGGTGGGGGACAACGCCGAGGTCGGCTGCATCCCCGGCGACCGGGTGCTCGGCGCGGCCCGCGGGCTGGACCTGACCGGTGCGGACGCCCTGGTGATCTCCGCCTGCGTGCAGATGCCGTCGCTGGACCTCGTCGCGCCCGCCGAGGAGGAGTTCGGGCTGCCGGTGCTGTCCGCGGCCACCGCCGGGGCGTACGCGCTGCTGCGCGGGCTCGGCCTCGATCCGGTGCTTCCCGGGGCGGGGAGCCTGCTCGCCGGGGCCGGTCGGTCGGCTGCGCCCGCTCCGGCGCCACCTACCATCGGCGCATGAGCGAACCGGGGGCGGGCCGGAAGGGCGGGCGGGCCGGCACGGCCCGGCGCGAGCTGGTCGAGAACGAGCTCTACGAGCACGCCACCCGGCTCTTCGCCGAGCGCGGCTTCGCCGGCACGAGCCTGCAGGACATCGCCGACGCCCTCGGCATCACCCGGCCCGCGCTCTACTACTACGTCAAGAGCAAGGACGAGCTGCTGGCCAAGCTCGTCACCGAGGTCACCAACGGCCCGCTGGACGAGCTGAACGCGCTCGTCGAGCGGGACGAGGACCCGGTGCGGCGGCTGCGCGGGATCGTCGAGGTGATCGTCGGGAGGCGGACCACACAGCCCGCGCGGTTCCGGCTGCTCATCCGCTCCGAGGCCGAGCTCCCGGCCGAGCTGACCACGGCCTACGACGAGAGCCGCCGCGCGGTGCTCAAGGTCATCGCCGGGGTGGTCGACGACGGCGTCCGCGCGGGCCGCTTCCGGCCCGTCGACGCCCGGGTCGCGGCGCTGGGCGTGCTCGGCATGTGCAACTGGGTCGCCTGGTGGTTCCATCCCGGCGGCAGGGACACCGCCGCGAGCGTGACCGACCAGCTCGCGGACATGGCCGTCGCCGCTCTGGTCCGTCCCGACGGCCAGGCCCCCGAGGCCGAGGGGCCGGCGGCGGCCCTGAAGTTGTTGCGCCAGGACCTCGACCACCTGGAGCGCATCCTCGATCTCTGATCCCGCCGGTCCCACGGGCCCCTCCGTCGCAGGTGGAGGAGCCCTTCCTGTGTCCGAGGCCGCATTCGTCGAATGTGTAGAACTGTTGACTCGGTCGTCGACAGACGCGTACCGTCGACGGTGTCCGACACGAGGAGGCTGTTGATGAGCGAGCGGGACCACCGGGTGCAGGGGGTCGACCACGTCGCGTTCCCGACCTTCGACCCGGCCGCGACGGTGCGCTTCTACCGGGACGTCCTGGGGTTCCCGGTCGTGCACTCGATCTGTGCAGCGGGCTGGGGGCCGGAGGACCACCCCGACTTCATCCACTTCTTCTTCGACATCGGCAACTCCGACCGGATCGCGTTCTTCTACTACTTCGGCACCGACACCTCGGTCGGCGGCGCGGAAGGGGAGAAGGGGGACGTCTACGCACGCTTCGGCGCGGACGTCCCGGAGTACTTCGTCCGGTCCCGGCACCTCGCGATCCACGTGGACGACGAGGAAGACCTGCTGGAGTACCGGCGCCGGCTCGACGCGAGCGACTGGCCCGTGGAGATGCAGATCCAGCACGAGACGATCGAGTCGATCTACACGCACGACCCGAACGGCTACATGTTCGAGATCACCAGGGCGATGCGGCCGGTCACGCCGCAGGAGGACCTCGACGCGAACCTCACGATCGACGCGCTGCTCGACGTCGTCGCCGAGCCCGAGCCGACCTTCGGCAAGCTGCTGGCGCGCAAGGCCGAGCTGATCGTCGAGAAGGCCGCGGGCTGGGAGACGGTGGTCCGATGACCACGCTCTACGTCCTGGACGTCCCGGAGAACACGGCCGTCGCCAAGGTCGCCGCCGAGGACCCCGCGGTGGTCGTCGACAAGATCGGCCCGTACTTCGAGATCCGGGCGGACGGGCCGATCGTCATCGACCGCCGCGCGACGGGGTGCCGGCACGCGGTCTGGTACTCCTGCGTCGGCGGGGTGGCCCGGGACGGGCGGATCACCCAGCACGACAAGGACGCGCTGCGCGTGGAGCCGGTGTGAACACAGCCGCTTCGACCGGGGGCCTGGGCGCGGGCCGCTACCTGGCCGCGGGGCAGCGGCCGGATTCCACGGTCACCACCGTGCACGAGCTGACCACCGCCGACGGGGCGACCGTGCGCGGTGTGCTGGCCACGGTGCCCGGGGCCCGGACGGTGGTCTGCCTGATGCACCCGCGCCAGGACGTCACGCACCACCCGCTGGTCCCTCTGCTGCTGCAGGCCGGTGCGGCCGTGTGGACCCAGCACACGCGCTCGGTGAACAACGACCTCACGCTGGTCCACGAGCAGGCACTGCTCGACGTCGCCGCGGGCCAGGTCTTCCTGCGCGAGCAGGGCTTCGAGTCGGTGGTGGTGCTGGGGCACTCCGGCGGCGGCACGCTCTACGCCTTCTACCTCGAGCAGGCCGCGCTCGCGCCCGGCGACCGGATCGTCACCACCCCCGGCGGCCGGCCGACGAAGCTCGCCGACGCGCCCATGCCGGTGGCCGACGGCGCGGTCTTCCTGGCTCCGCACCCGGGGCAGGGGGCGCTGCTGCTGGGCTGCATCGACCCGTCCGTCGCCGACGAGTCCGACCCGCTCTCGGTCGTCCCGGAGCTCGATCCCTTCTCGACGGCCAACGGGTTCGCCGAGCCGCCGACGAGCGCGACGTACTCCACGGAGTTCCTGCAGCGGTACCGGGCGGCGCAGCGCGACCGCGTCGCCCGGATCGACGCCGTGGCGCGGGAGCACCTCGCTCGCGCGGCCGAGGCGCGCGCCGCCGTCAAGGCGACCGGGAGCGCGGCGGACCGCCGTCGCTCGCTGGCCCCGCGGATCCTCACGGTGTTCCGCACGGACGCGGACCCCCGCACCGTCGACCTCTCCCTCGACCCGAGCGAGCGGCCCTACGGCTCGCTGTTCGGCAGGCGCCCCGACCTGATCAACTACGGCCAGGTCGGCTTCGGGCGGCTCACCACCCCGGAGGCCTGGCTCTCGACCTGGTCCGGGCTGAGCACCAACGCCGACTTCGTCCGCTGCGCCCCCGGCGTCGCCGTGCCGACACTGTTCGTGGAGCTCACCGGCGACCAGGCGGCCTTCCCCTCCGACACCCGCCGCATGATCGCCGCCCTCGGGTCGGACGACCTCACGGTCGCCTCCGTGCGCGGCCTGCACTTCGGCGGCGCGATCGCCGAGGGCGAGCCCACGGGCAACGAGCTCGCCGCCACCGAGATCGAGGGCTGGCTCGACAAGCGCTTCGCCCTCGCCCCACCCGGCTGAGTCGATCAGTCCTCGCGGCGGTAGGCGGGGGCGCGGGGTGGGGCGGGGCGCGGGGCGCTCCCCAGCAGCGGGCCGGTCCGGGGCGGGACGACGACCGAGAGCACGACCACGCTGGTAGACCGCCCCACCGAGGGGGACCGGTTGAGCGCGAGCAGCGCCTGCTGGAGGTCCTCGTGCGAGGAGGCGGCCAGCCGGCAGAGCACGTCGGACGAGCCGGTGGTGGCGTAGGCCTCGAGGACGGCGGGCTGGGCGGCCAGCTCGGCGGCGACGTCGTCGAGGGCGCCCTGCGCGATCTCCAGGCTGACGAAGGCCTGCACCCCGTGGCCGGCGGCGGCGAGGTCGATCTCCGGTCCGTACCCGGTGATCACGCCGGCGCGTTCGAGCCGGTCGAGGCGGGCCTGCACCGTGCCGCGGGCGACCTGGAGGGTGCGGGAGAGCTCGAGGACCCCGACGCGGGTGTGCTCCCGCAGCGCGGCGAGCAGGTCGACGTCGAGCGCGTCGAGTTCCATGTGGGCGGACTGTACAGCTGCGGGGCCCGGGAACCGGCCGAGAATGGGCGGAACGGCCAGCTCGGGTCGGCGCTGTTGCGAGAGATCGGCCGGAGAGGTGTCCTTCGTGTGCAGAGCCGCACGAGGAGGCCCGTCGTGACCGTCGATCAGTCCCTCACCAGCCAGTCCCTCACCAGCCAGGAACGCCTCGCCGACCTGGACCTCGACCAGCTCCGCCAGCTGGTCGGCCTCGTGGAGTACGACGGCGAGGGCGATCCGTTCCCCGTCACCGGCTGGGACGCCGTGGTCTGGGCGGTCGGCAACGCCACCCAGACGGCACTCTTCTACCAGGTCGTGTTCGGGATGGAGCTCGTCGCGTACTCGGGCCCCGAGACCGGCAACCGCGACCACCAGGCCTACGTGCTGCGCTCGGGCGCCGTACGGTTCGTCTTCCAGGGCGGCGTCCACCCGGGCAGCCCGCTGCTGGACCACCACCGCCGGCACGGCGACGGCATCGTCGACATCGCGCTCGAGGTGCCGGACGTCGACCGCTGCATCGCCCACGCCCGGGCGCAGGGGGCGACGATCCTGGTCGACCCGCACGACGTCACCGACGAGCACGGCACGGTCCGCACCGCCGCGATCGCCACCTACGGCGAGACCCGGCACACCCTCGTCGACCGGTCCCGCTACTCCGGTCCCTACCTGCCCGGCTACGTCGCGCGCACCTCCACCCACGTGCAACCCGAGGGCGCGCCGCGGCGGCTGTTCCAGGCCCTGGACCACGTGGTCGGGAACGTCGAGCTCGGGCACATGGACGAGTGGGTCGACTTCTACAACCGGATCATGGGCTTCACGAACATGGCGGAGTTCGTGGGCGAGGACATCGCCACCGAGTACTCGGCGCTGATGAGCAAGGTCGTGGCCAGCGGCAACCACCGGGTGAAGTTCCCGCTCAACGAGCCGGCCGTCGGGCGGAAGCGCTCGCAGATCGACGAGTACCTCGACTTCTACGGCGGGCCGGGCGCCCAGCACCTCGCGCTGGCGACCAACGACATCCTGCGGACCGTGGACGTGCTGCGCGCGAGGGGGATCCAGTTCCTCCCGACCCCCGACTCGTACTACGAGGACCCCGCGCTGCGCGCCCGCATCGGCGAGGTCCGCGTGCCGATCGCGGAGCTGCAGTCCCGCGGGATCCTGGTCGACCGGGACGAGGACGGCTACCTGCTGCAGATCTTCACCCGGCCCCTCGGCGACCGTCCGACGGTGTTCTTCGAGCTCATCGAGCGCCACGGCTCGCTGGGCTTCGGGAAGGGCAACTTCAAGGCGCTGTTCGAGGCGATCGAGCGCGAGCAGGCCCGGCGGGGCAACTTCTGAGCCCGTCGGCCGGCTTCGGGGTCGTGCGGCTCGCCGCGCGGCTCGACTGAGGGTTCCGGCGGGCGGGTCTCCGGCCCTAGGCTTTGAGGCAGCTGAATCAAAGGAGATCTCATGCCTCTGGCCCCCGACCTGCTCGGCACCCGCAGCGAGCCCGCCGAGTTCTCCTGGGACCGCGACGACGTGCTGCTCTACGCCCTCGCCGTCGGCGCCGGCCAGGACGACCCGCTCGACGAGCTGGCCTTCACCACGGACAACACCGAGGGCGTGACCACCGCGGTGCTGCCCACCTACGCCGCGATCATGACCCGGGTCGGCGCCGTTCCCCTCGGCGACATCGACCACACGAAGCTGGTGCACGCCGAGCAGGCCGTCCGGCTGCACGCCCCGCTCCCCGTGGCGGGCCGGGTGCGGGTCACCGCCGAGGTCACCGGCGTGTTCGACAAGGGCAGCGGGGCCCTGGTCGAGACCACGTGCGAGGCCGTCGACGCGGCCACCGGCGCCCCGCTCGCGACGACGGTCGGCTCCGCGTTCATCCGCGGTGAGGGCGGCTTCGGGGGCCCGCGGGGCGGCTCCGCGGCGGTCCCGGCGCCGGACGGCCCGCCGGACCACGAGGTGCACTACGCCACCGGGCCCGGCCAGGCCCTGATCTACCGGCTGACCGGGGACCGCAACCCGCTGCACACCGACCCGGCCTTCGCCGCCCGCGGCGGGTTCGACCGGCCGATCCTGCACGGCATGTGCACCTACGGCTTCACCGCCCGGGCGCTGCTGCACACCGTCTGCGGGGGCGATCCGGCCCGGTTCGCGTCCATCGAGGGCCGGTTCACCGCGCCCGTCCTGCCCGGCGACCGGCTGACCGTCGCGATCTGGCGGGACGAGACCGGCGGCGCCACCTTCCGCACCACGCGGGACGGCGACAACGCCGTGGTGATCGACCGCGGCCGGCTGCGGACGGCAGGCTAGCTCCGCCGGGGGCCCGTCGAGTCCCGGGCGACGAGCGGCGCGGGCAGCACGACCTCGGTCGCGTCGATCCGGCCGTTCAGCATGTCGACGAGCGTGCGTCCGGCCTGGTCGGCGGGGCTGGCGAGGGTGGTGAGCGGCGGGCGGCAGAAGGTCGCGCCGAAGATGTCGTCGCCGCCCACCACGCTGAGCGCGCCCGGGACCGCGACGCCGCGGTGCTCCAGCCGCTGCAGGACGCCGATGGCGAGCAGGTCGTTGAAGGCGATCACGGCCGTGGCGTCGGTGGCGAGCGCGGCGTCCGCGGCCGCGGCGCCGGCCTCGAGCGTCGGCGGGAAAGGACCGAGCAGGGTCAGGGCGACCCCGTGGCGGCGGCAGTGCGCCGCGAGCGCCGCGCGGCGGGTCGCGTCGGCCCACGAGGTCGCGGGCCCGCGCAGGTAGGCGACCGTGCGGTGGCCGAGGCTCGTCAGGTGCTCGACGACCTGGCGGCCCGAGTCGTCGAAGTCGACGCACACGCTGGGCAGCTCGGGCAGCGTGCGGTTGAACAGCACCACCGGGCGCCGGTCGCGGAGCCCGTGCAGGCCGGCGTCGTCGACGCGGGAGGACAGCACGAACCCGTCGACGAAGGGGGCGAGCCGCTCCACATGCGCGGCCTCGAGCTCCGGCTGCTCCTGGCTGTCCGCGATCACCAGGGTGTAGCCGGCGGCGGCCGCCTGGGCCTCGGCGCCGCGGATCAGGCGGGCGTTGTGCGGGTTGGCGATGTCCGGCACGACCAGGCCGAGCATCCTCGTCCGCCCGGACGGCAGGGCCTGGGCGATGCGGTTCGGCCGATAGCCCAGGCGGCGGGCGACCTCCTCGACGTGTGCGCGGGTCCGCTCGCTCACCCGACCCGGGTTGGACAGCGCGCGCGAGGCGGTCGACGTCGCGACCCCGGCCTCGCGGGCCACGTCGTAGATCGTGACCGGGCGGGACGGGCCGCTCCCGGCGCCGTCGCTGTGATCCATGCCCGGAGTGTGGCAGGCGATTGGCAATTCACGGCAACCGGTTGCCATCATGTGGCGGGCCGAGTCGAGTGAGGGGAGCCGGATGCGCGCCACCGAGGGTGGACGGAACGACACGGTGGACGGGACGACCGCGGGACGCGCAGCAGGCGGAGGGGGCAGGGCTCGGCTCATCTGGATCGCGGCGCTGCTCGCGTACGTCCTCGCGGTCACGCAAAGGACCTCGCTCGGGGCCGCGGGGCTCGACGCGGCGGACCGCTTCGGGATCTCGCCCAGCGAGCTGTCGCTGTTCGTGCTGCTCCAGGTCGGGGTCTACGCCGCGGGGCAGATCCCGGCGGGCCTGCTCGTCGACCGGTTCGGCCCCCGGCTCGTCCTCGCCGTCAGCGGGCTGATGCTGGGCGGCGGCCAGACCCTGCTCGCGTTCGCCGGGTCCGTGCCGGCCGCGGCGACCGCGCGCGTGGTGGTCGGGGCGGGCGACGCCCTGGTGTTCGCCGCGGTGATGGCGCTGGTGCCGCGCTGGTTCCCGGCCCGCCGGGTCCCGCTGCTGACCCAGGTGACCACGATCGTCGGGCAGCTCGGTCAGATCCTCTCGACGCTGCCGCTGCTCCTGCTGCTGCACGCGACCGGCTGGTCCACGGCCTTCGGGGTCGCGGCGGCGGGGAGCGTGCTCGCGGCGCTGGTCGCGGGCACGGTCGTGCGCAACGGTCCGGGCGGCGCCCCGGCGCCCGACCCGGTGCCGGCGCGTGAGCTGCTCGCCCAGGTCCGCGCGGTGTGGCGGCGGCCCGGCACCCGGCTCGGGTTCTTCGGGCACATGGGCACCCAGTTCTCGATGATGACGTTCTCGCTGCTCTGGGGCCTGCCGTACCTGGTGTCCGCGCAGGGCCTCGACGCCGTGACCGCGGGCGCGCTCATGACGCTGCTGGTGGTGGCGTCGGTCTGCGTGGGCCCGGTCGTCGGGATGCTGACGGCGCGGCACCCGATGCGCCGGTCGTGGCTGCTGCTCGGCGTGATCGCCGCGACGGTCGCGGTGTGGACGGTCGTGCTCGCGCTGCCGGGGCCGGCGCCGTTCTGGCTGCTCGTGCTGCTGATCCTGGTGCTCGCCGTCGGCGGACCGGGCTCGGTCGTCGGGTTCGACATCGCGCGGACCACGAACCCGCGCGGCAACCTCGCCGTGGCCCAGGGCATGGTCAACATCGCCGGCTACAGCGCCTCGCTGGTGCTGCTCGCGGCGGTCGGCGCCGTGCTCACCGCGCTCGGCGGCTTCACCGCGGAGGCGTTCCGGGTCGCCTGGCTGCTGCAGTACCCGATCTGGGCGCTCGCGGTCGTGGGCATCCTCGCGACGCGGCGCAAGGCCCGCCGGCTCGACGCGGCCCGCGGGATCGCGCCGCGCCCGTTGCGCGAGGTGGCCGCCGGCCTCCGCCGGCCGCGGCCGCTGCGTCGCAGGCCCGCCGCCCCGGCCTGCCGGCCTGCGGCCGCCCGGCGGGTGCCGGGGTGAGACCCACCGGGCGCGTGCCGGACCGGGACCGGCCCGGCACGCGCTGCGGGCCGGTCAGGCCTGGCCGGTGAGCGCGCCCGCCACCGGGCCGAGCGGCGGGGCCCACTCGCGGATGTCGGCGGCGGAGACGACGCCCGATGTCGTGAAGGGGTCCTTGTCCACGATCGCCTGCACCGCGGACTTGTCCTCGGCGCGGAAGATCAGCAGGCCGCCGGGGGCCTCCGCGGGCGCCCAGGCGCCGGCGACGAGCAGGGACCCGCTGTCGACGAACTCGCGCAGGTAGTCGCGGTGGGCGGGACGGGTGGCGTCCCGCAGCTCGGTGTCGTCGGTGTACGTGTAGATGACGGCGAAGGTCGTGGCCATGCCGCCGATCCTCGCACGCGCCGGACGCCGCCCAGGACGATCACCGGTCGACTTCGGCGGGTTCTGACCGGTCGGCCGGCGCCCGCGTCCGACCTACGGCGCGGGTGCCGGCTCGTCGCCGAACCGGTCGAGCGCGTCGCTGTGCCGGGCGAGCGGGTCGTCCGTGCGGTGCACCCGGAAGCGGCAGGCGTCGTCGCCGAGCGACAGCAACGAGGTCCGCTCCGACACCAGCCCGCCCAGCGCCGGGTCGAGCGCGGTCATCCAGTTGGCGTCCCACGCGCACAGCACGGTCGTGACCGGCCGGGCGTCGTGCCGGTCGAAGAAGTCGCGGAAGAAGCAGCGCCCGATCCGCATCTCGAAGGTGCCGTCCGTCCGCTCGAAGGTGGTCTCGTAGTAGTCGCCGTACATCGCGAAGTCGGCGCGGCAGGCGTCGTCGACGGCCCCCAGCGGGTCCTCGCGGCGGGCCAGCGCGCCGAACGCGGCGTCGACGGTGCGGCGCAGCATCGCCCCGAACACCCGCTGCAGGTAGCGGATCGTCCGGACCCGGTCGCCGTCGAACAGCGGCAGCAGGGTCTCGAAGGCCGCCAGCACCACCGAGCTGAGCGCCAGCATCCCCCGGGACGGCCCGTCGACCGGCAGGTCCGCGTCCTGCTCGGCCAGCTCCGCGGCCCGGGCGCGGATCGCGGCCATCAGCTCCTCCTCGCGCTCGGGCGCCGCCCGGTGCAGGTAGTCGCCGATGCCGTCGAGCAGCTCCCGTGGGGCGAACCGGCCCATCAACCAGCGCCCCTCCTGCTCGAGCACGGCGGTCCTCGCCCGGTCGCGGTGCCCCGTCACGCGTGCTCCGAGGGTGTGGTCCGCCATGACCCCTCCCGTGCTCGGTCCGCGGCTCGGCCGCCCCGGTGAGGCGCGGCACCCTGCCAGCCCCGCGCCCCGCCGGCCTCGTCCGGCCGGGGTGAGACCGGCGCCGCCGGCCAGGCACCCGGCCACTCAGCGGCCGCCGGTCAGGCCCTGCTTCGTGTAGTAGCGGCAGGTGCGCGCGGCGATCGGCAGCGGGGCGCCGGGCGGGGCCGGGTACATGTCGTGCTCGACGATCGCGGTGAGCGGGACGCCGAGGGCGTCGAGGTCGGCGAGCAGGGCGGGCATGTGCGGCTCGCCCGCGTCGGGCTCGACCATCGTGCCGGCCTGCACCGCGTCGGCGAAGGACATCCGCTCCGCGCGGACCCGGGCGAGGACCACCGGGTCCACGGACTTGAGGTGCACGTACCCGATCCGCGAGGGGTGCCGCGCCACGATCGCGCGGTTGTCCCCGCCGGCGTAGGCGACGTGCCCGGTGTCGAGGCACAGCCACACGGTGTCCGGGTCGCTGACCTCGAGGAACCGGTCGATGCTCGGCTCGTCGGCCACGTGCGTGTCGGCGTGCGGGTGGAACATCTGCCGGACGCCGGACTCGTCGAGCAGGATCCGGCCGAGCTTGGACTGCGCCGTGCCGAGGGTGTGCCACTGCTCGCCGGTGAGCTCGGCGGGTTCGAGCAGCTCACCGGTGTGCAGGTCGGTGTACATCGCGGGCAGCGTGATCAGGTACGGCGCGTCGAGCGCGGTGAGCAGCCGGGCGATCTCGCGGCACTCGGGGAGCGTGGTGGCGAGCGTGTCCCCGCCGCGGTGCAGGGCGGTGCCGGCGGTCGCGCCGGTCAGGGTGAGCCCGCGGCGGCCGAGCTCGTCGCGCAGCTGCTCGGCGTGCGTGGGCAGGTAGCCGTAGGGGCCGAGCTCGACGGCGGTGTACCCGGCGGCCGCGGCCTCGTCGAGGAACCGGTGCCAGGGCACCTGCTGCGGGTCGTCGGGAAACCAGACGCCCCAGGAGTCGGGGGCGGTGCCGAGGCGGACGTGGGTCAGGGTCGGCGTCGCGGTGCGGGTCGGGTCGCTCATGAAGGTCCTCGGGTGGAGGTCGGGGGACGACGGGTGGACTCCCGGGCCGGGACCGCGGAGGCGATGGTTCCGCGGCCCCGGCCGGCCCACTCACCGGGTATTGCGCGCCGCGTAGTCGGCGACCTTGTCGATGTTCGACGAGTCGACGTAGGACGGGCCGGTCAGGACCGGGCGGCCGCCGCCGATGTCGTTGCCGTTCGTCAGGTTCAGCCACAGGGCCTGCACGGCCAGGTAGCCCTGCAGATAGGGCTGCTGGTCGACGGAGAAGTCGATCTTCTCCTCCTTGATGCCGGTCACGACGTCCGGGCTGAGGTCGAAGGTCTCGATCTTCGCCCGGCTGCTCGTCGACTCCTTCGCGGCGAGGGCGGCGGAGGCGATGCCGGCGTCGAGGGTCACGACGTTGCTGATCGACGGGTCCTGCTGCAGCTTGGCGGAGATCGTCTGCTGCACGGACGGCAGGTCCGAGCCGTTGACCTGCAGGGTCTCCGTGCCCGGGAAGCTCTTGGCGACACCGCCGCAGCGGGTCTCCAGGGAGATGTTGCCCTGCTCGTGGACCACGCAGAGGACCTTCGTGCCGCCCTCCTGCGCAATGCGGGTGCCGGCGCTCTGCCCGGCGAGGTCCTCGTCGGAGCCGAAGAACATCGACGCGCCGTAGTCCTTGTAGACGTTCATGCCGGCGTTGAACGCGACGACCGGGATGCCGGCCTGCGCGGCCTTCTCCGTGGCCGGGCCGACCTGGTCGGGGTACGCGTACGTGACGGCGATGCCGGCGACCTTGCTGTCGACGGCGTTCTGCACGAAGGTCGCCTGGTTGGACCCGGCCGGGTCGTTGGAGTACTTGAGGTCGACGTTCAGGTCGCGGGCGGCCTGCTCCGCGCCGGAGCGGACCCGGTCCCAGAAGGCCGATCCCGGCGCCTCGTGGGTGATCATGGCGATCGTGTAGGACTGCCCTTCGGCGGCGCCGCCGGACTGTGCCTGGGCACCGCCCCGGCTGCTGCATCCGGCGACCGCGAGGAGGACCCCCACGGCCGCGGCGAGCACGGCGGTCGCGGTCTTGCGTGAGCGGAGCATCGTTGCCCTTTCGCTGGGTGGGACGCGGTGCGCCGGGGCCCTGGTGGTGCGGTGCGGCCGGCGCGCCGCGGTGGTCACCGCGTCAGACGGCGACCGAGGTCGGTGCGGCCACCGGGGTCGGCGAGCCGGCGGTGGCGGAGCGGACGACGGCGTCGAGGACCTCGAGGTTGTGCAGGCCTTCGGCGAAGGAGGCGCAGCGCGGGATCTCCTCGTCGCGGCCGGCGACCTCGTCGAGGAACGCCCGGGCCTGATAGACGAAGCTGTCGTTGTGGCCGACGCCGATGCCGGTGGCGTCCATGGCCAGGCCGCCGGTGATGTAGGGGTGGTCGGTCCCGACGACGACGCGGCGGAACCCGTCGGTCGCAGCGGGCAGCCCGCCGGTGGCGATCGCGAACTCGCCGGGGCGGGTCACGTCGAAGGCCACCGCGCCGTTCTCGCAGAACACCTCGAACCTCAGGGTGTTGGCGTGCCCGAACGCCACCCGGGACGTGCTGATCTCGCCGGTGGCGCCGCCGGCGAACCGGGCGGTGTAGGTGGCCCAGTCGTCGTTGTCGACGGGCTCGGTCTCGGTGCCGACCTCGACGTGGGCGTGCCCGACCACGTGCCCGAGCGGCAGCGGCCGCTCGGTGACCACCGTCGACAGCGCCGCGCCGTACACGTCCTCGATCGGGCCGGCGAGGAACTCGGCGACGTCGGTGAGGTGGCTGCTCAGGTCGGCCAGCGCGCCGGTGCCGGGGCCGCCGCGGTAGCGCCAGCTCATCGGCGCCTTCGGGTCGGCGCCGTAGTTCGTCCAGTACTGGGCGTTGACGTGCAGCGGACGCCCGAGCCGGCCCGACCGCAGCTGCTCGCGGACCGCGGCGATCCCGGGGGCCCGGCGGAAGGTGAAGCCGACGCGGGCGACGATGCCGGCCGCCTCGACGTCGTCGATCATCGCCCGGGCGTCGGCCGGGGTCGGCGCGAGGGGCTTCTCGCAGAGCACGTGCTTCCCGGCCGCGGCCAGCTCGCGGACGATCTCGCGGTGCAGGCTGTTGGCGACGACGACGCTGACCACGTCGACGTCGTCGGCCTTCACGATCGCCTCCCAGCTCGTGTCCGCGCGCTCGAAGCCGTAGCGGGTGGCGGTGTCCTGCGCGAGGTCGGCGTTGATGTCCGCGATCGAGACCAGCCGGACCGGCGGCAGCCCGGTCGAGAAGACCGTGCCCGCGGAGCGGTAGCCGTGGGCGTGGGCCCGCCCGGCCATCCCCGCTCCGATGACGGCGACACCGATGTCCTGACTCATGTGCACTCCGAGCGTCGAGGGCTCCAGCCGGACCGGCCGACTAGATCGTGAGACTAGATCGTGTTAGTAGCTCGATCTAGTCGTGTAGTGTGCGGACGAGCCGCCCTGCCGTCAAGGGCGGATCGGGGAGGTTGTCGATGGTCGAGCAGGACCGGGCACGCGGGACCGGGCCGGGGGCGCGGGAGCGCCGACCCGACCGGAAGCCGACGATGGCCGACATCGCCCAGCACGTCGGGGTGTCCCGGGCGCTGGTGTCGATCGTCTTCCGCGGCAAGGAGGGCGCCTCGGAGGAGACGCGCCGGCGGATCTTCGAGGCGGCGGCCGAGCTCGGCTACCGGCCGGACTCGCTGGCCCGCGGACTGCGCAGCAACCGCACCCGCACCCTGGGCGTGCTGTTCGACCTGCGCCGGCCGTTCGAGGTCGAGCTCGTCGAGCACATGTACCCCGCCGCGGAGCAGCTCGGCTACCACCTGCTGCTCGGCGCCGTCACCCCCACCCGCGGCCAGGAGCACGTCGTCGACGAGCTGCTGCGCTATCGGTGCGAGGGGCTGATCGTGGTGGGGCCGGACCTCGACGGGCACCGGCTCGACGCGATCGCCGACGAGGTCCGCCTCGTCGAGGTCGGCCGTGCCGTCACCCGCGGTCCCGTCGACGTCGTCCGCAACGACGACGCCCTCGGCACCCGGCAGGCCGTCGAGCACCTCGTCGCGCTGGGCCACCGGCGGATCACCCACATCGACGGCGGCCCCAACCCGGGCGCCTCCGACCGCCGGGCGGGCTACCAGCGGGCCATGACCGACCACGGGCTCGCCGGGGAGATCCGGGTGGTGCCCGCCGGGTACACCGACGAGGACGGCGCGGCCGCCGGGCGACGGCTCCTCGACGGCCCCCTGCCGACCGCCGTCATCGCCGCCAACGACCAGGCGGCCATAGGGCTGCTCGACGTGATGCTCCGGGCGGGGGTCCGGGTGCCGCAGGACCTGTCCGTGGTCGGCTACGACGACTCGCGCTTCGCCAAGCTCCCCGGCATCGACCTCACCTCGGTCCGCCAGGACATCCCCGGCATGGCGGACTTCGCGATCAAGGCCGTGGTCGAGCGGCTCGACCTGCCCGAGCGGGAGCCGAAGCAGATCGCCCTCCCGCCGCAGCTCGTGGTGCGGGGCACCACCGCTGCGCCGCACGGGGCGTAGGCGGGGCGGCGATCACGGGCAGGAGGTGCGCGCGCCTCCGCCCGTGATCACGGGTCACCGCCACCATCCCTCGACGGGATGACGCGGGTGCCGGCCCCGGAAGGGCGATGCCGTGAGGAACGCATCCAGCAGGCCGGCTGCCCGCTGCGCGGTGCAACGAGCGACTCCTGCCCCGGATACTGCTTCGTCCGACTCGTCAACCGGACGGGGGACCCCGGGGTGGTCTTCACACGCTTCTCACTCCATGATCGCGAGCTGAGTGCGCGTGCGGCTGGCGAAACTGCCACTGCCGCACGCAGATGGCGATCAGGGGCGGAGCCGGGGACGCCGGACGCCCCGTGGTGGTGCGGGGCCGGTCATCCGGCGCTTCCGCTCCGCCACGGTTGACGATGACGCCATCGTCAACAACCCTCTCGGTGACGACGTCGTCGCGGCCACGGCCGCGCCCCACGGATTGCCGAGGTCCCGACCAGCGTGTTCACCCGACTCCTGATCGCCAACCGCGGCGAGATCGCCGTCCGGATCGCCCGGGCCGCCGCCGATCTCGGCATGCCGTCCGTCGCGGTGCACACGACCGACGAGCCCGACGCGCCGCACGTCGCGAAGGCCGACGCCGCCGTCGCCCTGCGGGGGGCCGGCGTGGCCGGCTACCTCGACGTCGACGACGTGCTGCGGGCCGCGGAGGAGGCGGGCGCCGACGCGATCCACCCCGGCTACGGGTTCCTGAGCGAGAACCCGCGGTTCGCGCAGGCGTGCGCGGAGCGGGGAATCCGGTTCGTGGGGCCGTCGCCGGAGATCCTCGCGGCCCTGGGGGACAAGACGCGGGCCCGCGACCTCGCCGAGGCCGCCGGGCTCCCGGTGCTCGCCGCCGCGGACCGGGACGGCGCGCGGGCGCTGCTGGCGGTGACCGGCGCCGTCATGGTGAAGGCGGTCGCCGGCGGTGGCGGCCGCGGGATGCGCCGCGTGACCGATCCCGCGCAGCTCGACGAGGCCCTGGGCCGCTGTGCGTCCGAGGCCGGCGCGGCGTTCGGCGACGACCGCGTCTACGTCGAGGAGCTGCTCACCCCGGCCCGGCACGTGGAGGTGCAGATCCTCGGCGACGGCACCGGTGCGGTCACCCAGCTCGGCGAGCGGGACTGCTCGATCCAGCGCCGGCACCAGAAGATCGTCGAGATCGCGCCGAGCCCGGGGCTCGACCCGGAGGTGCGGGCGCGGCTGCTCGCGGCGGCGGTCCGGCTCGGCGGGTCGGTGCGCTACTCCGGCCTGGGCACGGTGGAGTTCCTCGTCAGCGGCGACCGGATCGCGTTCATCGAGGTCAATCCCCGCCTGCAGGTGGAGCACACGATCACCGAGGAGGTCACCGGCGTCGACCTCGTGCAGACGCAGATCCGGCTGGCGGCCGGCGCCACGCTCGCCGAGCTGGGGCTGACCCAGGAGGAGGC
The DNA here is from genome assembly GCF_027922425.1 of Pseudonocardia halophobica. Lineage (GTDB taxonomy): Bacteria > Actinomycetota > Actinomycetes > Mycobacteriales > Pseudonocardiaceae > Pseudonocardia > Pseudonocardia halophobica. The sequence continues at coordinate 153,830 of NZ_BSFQ01000011.1, forward strand.
GCCGGAGCCGCGGGGCGCCGCGCTGCAGGCCCGGATCACCCTCGAACGCACCAACCCGGACGGCACGACCACGCCGTCGGCCGGCGTGCTGACCGCGTTCGAGCTGCCCGCCGGGCGCGGGATCCGGGTCGACGCCGCCGGGCACACCGGCTACCGCACGAGCCCCCGCTACGACCCGCTGATCGCCAAGCTCGTGGTGCACTCCGCGGACTTCGCCACCGCCGCGGCCCGCACGCACCGGGCGCTGTCCGAGGTGCACGTCGGCGGCGTCGAGACGAACGTCGACGTCCTGGCCGGGATCGTCGGGCACCCCGCCTTCGCCGCCGGCGAGCTGACCACGGACTTCCTCGACACCCACCTCGCCGAGATCCTCGCCGCGACCCGGCCGCACCGGTACGTCGAGACCGCCGCGGACCTCGCCGCGCCCGAGGAGCGCCGCGAGGTCGACGGGGACGCGGTGCGGGCCGAGGCGCCCGGCACCGTCGTGGCCGTCGAGGTCGCCGAGGGCGAGGTCGTGCGGGCCGGCCAGGCACTGGTCGTCGTCGAGTCGATGAAGATGGAGCACGTCGTGGCCGCGCCCGCGGCCGGGCGGGTCGGCGCCGTGGTCGTGGAGGCCGGGGACACCGTGGCCCCCGGCGACGCCCTGCTCGCCTTCACCTCCGACGCGGCGGCGGCCGAGGAGGCGGAGGCCGCGGCCGCCGTCGACCTCGACCACGTCCGCCCGGACCTCGCCGAGGTGCGGGAGCGGCACGCCCTCGGGCTCGACGAGCACCGCGGGGCTGCCGTCGAGAAGCGGCACCGCACGGGGCTGCGGACCGCGCGGGAGAACCTCGCGGACCTGTGCGACGAGGGCAGCTTCGTCGAGTACGGGCCGTTGGCCATCGCCGCGCAGCGGCTGCGCCGGTCCCTCGACGACCTCATCGAGCGCACGCCCGCGGACGGCATGCTCGCCGGCACCGCGACGATCAACCGCGACCTCGTCGGCGAGGAGAACGCCAACGCGGTGGTGCTGTCCTACGACTACACCGTGCTCGCCGGCACCCAGGGCTGCACCAACCACAAGAAGAAGGACCGCGTCTTCGAGCTCGCCGAGCGGCGGCGCTGGCCGGTGGTGGTCTACGCCGAGGGCGGCGGGGGCCGGCCCGGCGACACGGACGGCAGCTGGGCCTCCATGCTCGACGTCCCGGCCTTCGAGCTCTTCGCCCGGCTCTCGGCCCGGGTGCCGCTGGTCGGCGTGGTCGCGGGCCGGTGCTTCGCCGGCAACGCCGCGCTGGCCGGGCTGTGCGACGTGATCATCGCCGTCGAGGGCACGAGCCTCGGCATGGGCGGGCCCGCGATGATCGAGGGTGGCGGCCTGGGCGTGGTCGCGCCCGACGCCGTCGGGCCGATGTCCGTGCAGGTCCCCAACGGCGTGGTCGACGTCCTGGTCCCCGACGAGGCCGAGGCCACCCGCGTCGCCCGGCAGTACCTGTCGTACTTCCAGGGGCCGGTGCGCGAGTGGGAGGCGCCGGACCAGCGCGCGCTGCGCCACGTCGTCCCCGAGAACCGGGTGCGGGTGTACGACATGCGGGCGGCGATCGAGGGCCTGGCCGACGTGGACTCGGTGCTGGAGCTGCGCCGTGGCTTCGCACCCGGGATGATCACGGCCCTGATCCGCGTCGAGGGCCGGCCGATGGGGCTGATCGCCAACGACCCCACCCACCTCGGCGGCGCGATCGACCACGACGGCGCGGACAAGGCCGCCCGGTTCCTGCAGCTCTGCGACGCCTTCGGGCTGCCCGTGGTCTCGCTGTGCGACACCCCCGGCTTCATGGTCGGCACCGAGTCCGAGACGCACGCGACGGTGCGGCACTTCAGCCGCATGTTCTCCGTGGGCGCCAACCTCTCGGTGCCGGTGGGGCTGGTCGTCACGCGCAAGTGCTACGGCCTCGGCGCGCAGGCGATGATGGGCGGCTCGCTGAAGGCCCCGGCCTTCGCGGTGGCGTGGCCGACCGGCGAGTTCGGCGGGATGGGCCTGGAGGGTGCGGTCCGGCTCGGCTACCGCAAGGAGCTGGCGGCCGTCGCCGACCCGGCCGAGCGCGAGGAACTGTTCCGCAAGTACGTCGCCGCCGAGTACGAGAGGGGCAAGGCGCTGTCGGTGGCCACCGTCTTCGAGATCGACGACGTCATCGACCCCGCCGACACCCGCCGCTGGATCGTCTCCTCGTTCCCGGAGCGGAAGGTCGGGCCGCAGCCGGAGAAGGTGCGGCCGAACATCGACACCTGGTGACCCCGCGGCGCCGGCCCCCCGCGGTTCCGCGGGCTGCTTGCGCCCGCTCGGTAGCGTGGGCGCGTGACCGACCCGACGCTGGGCGAGCTGACGGTGGGCGTGGAGGGCCTCGCGCTGCTGCGGCTGCTCCACGCCGACGGCGCCGACGCGGCCACGGCCCGGGCGACGCGGATGGCGGAGACCCGGGACGTGCTCGGGCGGCTGGAGCGGGACCCGTCGCTGCAGGGACCGCTGGGGGTGGAGCTCGACCTGCGCGAGGGGTACGCGCGGTGGGCACCGACCTACGACGGTCCGCTGCGGCTGTTCTCCATCGAGGAGCCGCCGATGCGGAGCCGGTTCGACGCCTGGCCCGCCGGTGAGGTGCTCGACGCCGCGTGCGGGACCGGGCGCCACGCCGTGCGGCTTGCGGAGCGGGGACATTCCGTGGTCGGCGTCGACCAGTCCCCGGACATGCTGGAGCGGGCCCGGGCGAAGATCCCGGGCGGGCGGTTCCTCGAGGGCACGCTCACGGACCTGCCCCTGCCCGACGCGTCGGTCGACGCCGCCGTGTGTGCGTTGGCCCTGGTGCACGTGCCCGAGCTGGAGCCGGCGGTCGCGGAGCTGGCGCGGGTGGTCCGGCCGGGCGGGCGGATCCTGGTCAGCGACGTCCATCCGTTTCTGGTGCAGCTCGGCTGGCAGGCGCAGTTCCCGAGCGCGGCGGGCCGCGCCTACGTGCGGCTGCACCGGCACCGGGTCACCGACTACGCGCGGGCCGCGCTGGCGGCGGGGCTGGTCGTGCACGGCGCCGAGGAGCCGGTGCTCACACCGGAGGCCGCCGTGACCCCGACCGTCGAGCTGGTTCCGGAGGCGACGCGGACCGCGTTCGTGGGCCTGCCCGGCGTGGTGGTGTGGGAGCTCGCCCGGCCCTGACGCCTACGGCTCCATGCGCATCCGCCAGGCGTCGACGACCAGCTCGGCGAGCCGCTGCGGACCGACCTTCTCCAGGCGCACCATCACCAGCGGCAGCCCGTCGTAGCTCGGCGTGGTGAAGAACAGGTCCGGTTCCCCGAGCAGCAGCGCCTGCTTCTCCGCCTCGTCGCCCACGTACAGCACGGCGATGTCCGTGCGGAGCACCCGCCGCTGCCCCGGCACCCGCTCCGGGTAGGACCAGACGAACCCGCGCCCACCCACGCGGAAGTCGAACCCGTCGCTGTCGATCTCCTCGACGCCCGCCAGGGTCAGCGCCAGCCGCCGCACGTCCTCCGCGTCAGCCACCGCCCCTCCCGATCACGTCCGGGAGCGTAGCGAGGGGGACCGACAGAACGGACACGTCGTGGGTGACTGCCGACCGTCAGGAGTGACTGCTGCGCGTCCCTCGCCTACCCTGCAGGTGTGACGCCCACCTCGGACGTCGACCGGGCGGCACCGTCGCCGCCGGCGGTCGACAGCAGGACCCGCATCCTGGACGCGGCGGTCGCGTGCCTGGTCGAGGAGGGCTTCAGCGCCGCCACCACGCTGCGGATCCAGGCCAGGGCGGGGATCTCGCGGGGCCGGCTGCTGCACTGGTTCCCCTCCCGGGAGGCGCTGCTGCTCGCGGCCGCCGAGTACCTGGCCGACGAGCGGATCCGGGAGACCGTCGAGCGCATCGACACCCACCTGCCCGCCGACGTGCCGGGGCCGGTCCGGGTCGCGCACGTCGTCGAGTTCATGTGGCTGACCTTCCACGAGCCGCACTTCTGGGCCGCGATGGAGATCTGGACCGCCGCCCGGACGAACGACCGCATCGCCGCCGCGCTGCTCCCGGCCGAGCGTCGCCTCGGCGGGGTGATCCGGGCCGGGGTGGACCGGATGTGGGGTCCGGAGCTCGCCGGGCACCCCCGCTACCCCCAGCTCCGGGAGATGTTGGTGACCAGCATGCGGGGCGCGGCGCTGACCTACTCGTTCGACCACCGCGACCCCCGGCGTGACCCCCACCTCGCGCACTGGACGGACGTCGCGAGGGTCCTCCTCGAGATCTGACGCTCCGGAAAGTGTGGACGGCAGTCAGCATTGACTGTCGGCCGTCCGTCGTCGTAGCCTCGTCGCGCCGCACCCCGGCAGGTCAGCGCCGACCTGCGGCTTCCGGTCGATCGACCGTGACGGGGTGACCCACCGAGACGTCGGCACGGGCCTGCAGGCAGCCAATCAGTCAGAGTTGACCGACCTCGAGCCCGGTGGCCGCGGTCTGCACCCTGGAGACGACAATGCAGTCAGACGCCGACGCGGCCCTCCCCGAGGCCGCGCCGCCCCGCCGTTCCGCCCGGGCGTCCGTGGCCGCGGCCCTCTCGACCTCCCTCGAGTGGTACGACTTCTTCATCTACTCCACCGCGGCCGCGCTGGTGTTCAACACGACCTTCTTCGCGACGGACAGTGCGGTGGTCTCCGCGCTGAACTCGTTCGCCACCGTGGCGGTCGGCTTCATCGCCCGCCCCATCGGCGGCATCGTCGCAGGTCAGCTCGGCGACAAGTACGGGCGCAAGCCGGTGCTGGTCGGGGCGGTCGTCCTGATGGCCGTCGCCACCTCCCTGATCGGGTTCGTGCCGGCCACCCAGGCCGTGTGGCTCGCGCCGACCATCCTCGTCACGCTGCGGGTCTGCCAGGGCCTCGCCGTCGGCGCACAGTGGGGCGGCGCGGTCCTGGTCGCGACCGAGAACGCGCCCGCGCACCTGCGCGGCTACTACGGCAGCTTCGCCCAGCTCGGCGTGCCGATCGGTGTCGTGCTGGGCAACGTCGCGTTCCTGCTCGCCACCGCCTTCGCGTCCCCCGAGGCGTTCGTCACATGGGTGTGGCGGATCCCGTTCTGGATCAGCCTGGTCATGCTGCCGATCGCCTTCGCCATCCACCGCTACCTGGAGGAGACGCCGGAGTTCCGGGCGGCCGCCGCGAAGGCGGCGGCGCAGCCCCAGGTGCGCCGCTCGCCGTTCTTCGAGGTCCTGCGCCGGAACCCGGGCGCGATCCTGACCGCGGCCGGCGCGAACACCGTCGGCATCGTGTTCTTCTACGCCACGATCACCGGCTCGGTGCAGCTCGTCACGACCTCTCTCGGCGTGGCCCGGTCCACCGTGCTGACCTGGATCCTGATCGCCTGCGTGGTGATGATCCCGCTCGTGCCGTTCTTCGGCTGGTTGTCGGACCGGATCGGCCGCAAGCTCGTCTTCGGCCTCGGCTCGGCCGCGATGCTGGTGTGGGCCGTGCCGATGTGGCTGCTGATCGCCGCGTCGGGGCCCGACCGGATCTGGCCGTTCGCGGTGGCCGTGCTGGGCGCCGTCGTCGCGATGGCACTGCAGACGGGCACCCAGGGCACGCTCTTCGCGGAGCTGTTCCCGCCGGAGATCCGCTTCTCCGGGGCCTCGCTCGGCTACCAGATCTCCGCGATCGTGGGCGGGTTCGCCCCGTTCGTCACCGTCGCGCTGATCAACGGCGACCCCGCCAACGCCTGGCGGGTCGGCGTGCTGATCGTCGTGCTCGCCGCCGCCGCCCTGCTGTGCCTGCAGCTCATCAGCCGCCGCCGCTACCACTCCACCGCCGCCCCGGCCGCCGCCACCGGCACCGAGGCGACCGCGGCCCGCTGACGCCGGAGGCCCCCGTGCAGACACCCACCTCGGACACACCCTTTCCCGACGCGATCGCGCAGACCGATCCCGGGCGCCCGGCGTACGTCATGGCCGACAGCGGTCGGACCGTGACCTACGGCGAGCTGGTCGACTCGTCCCGGGCGATCGCCGCCCTGCTCCGGTCGCGCGGGCTGCGGCACGGCGACTGTGTCGCGATCCTGATGGAGAACACCGCGGACTACCTGCCGGTGGCCTGGGCGGCGCAGGGGAGCGGCCTGCGGTACGTCGGGCTGCCGGTCCGGCTCGAGCCGGCGGAGGCGGCCTACATCCTCCGCGACTCCGGTGCCCGTGCGCTCGTCGTCAGCCCGGCGTACACCGGGCGGGCAGCGTCGGCGCTGCGCGAGGCGCCCGGGGTGGGGCTGCGGCTCACCACGGGTGCCGCGGAGGAGGGGTTCGAGGAGCTGGCGTCGGCGGTCGCCGCCGCCCCGCCGGTCGTCCTCGAGGAACGGGAGGGCGTCGACCTGCTCTACTCCTCGGGCACGACGGGGCGGCCGAAGGGTGTCGCCGCGGCCCTTCCGCTGGCCCCGCTGGGCACCCCTCCGGGTGTCGCCACCCTGCTGCACGACCGTTGGGGGCTCGACGAGAAGGCGGTCTACCTCTCGCCCGCCCCGCTCTACCACGCCGCGCCGCTGCGGTTCTGCATGACGGTGCACCGGTACGGCGGCACGGTCGTGATCATGGAGAAGTTCGACGCTGCGGCCGCGCTCGAGCTCGTGGAGCGGCACCGGGTGACCCACACCCAGATGGTGCCGACGATGCTGATCCGGATGCTCAAGCTGCCGCCGGAGGTCCGGGCGGCGCGCGACCTGTCGTCGCTGCAGGTCGTCGTGCACGCGGCGGCCCCGTGTCCGGCCGAGGTCAAGCGGGAACTGATCGACTGGCTCGGGCCGATCGTGCACGAGTACTACTCGTCGACCGAGAACTACCTGTTCACCGCGATCGACTCCGAGGAGTGGCTCACGCACCCGGGCTCCGTCGGACGGGCGCTGGTCGGGCAACCGCACGTCCTCGACGACGACGGGACGGAACTGCCGCCCGGCGAGGTCGGCACGATCTGGTCCGAGGGCGGGCTGGAGTTCGAGTACCTCAACGACCCGGTCAAGACCGCGGGCTCGCGCAACGACCGGGGCTGGACCACGGTCGGCGACCTCGGCCACGTCGACCGGGACGGCTACCTCTTCCTCGCCGACCGCCGGTCCGACCTGGTGCTGTCCGGCGGCGTGAACATCTACCCGCAGGAGGCGGAGAACGTCCTGGTCGGCCACCCGGACGTCGCCGACGCCGCCGTGTTCGGCATCCCGCACGACGAGATGGGGGAGGTCGTCCACGCCGTCGTCCAGGTGCAGCCGGGGCGGGTTCCCGGCCCGAAGCTCGCCGAGCAGCTGCTCGCCTGGTGCCGGCAGCACCTCTCGACGTACAAGTGTCCGCGTGCCCTCGACTTCGCCGACCGGCTCCCGCGCCAGGCCACGGGCAAGCTGTTCAAGCGCGAGCTGAAGGAGCGCTACGCCGCCCGTTCGGCAGGCTGACCTCACTGCACGAGCGGCCGCAGGACGCGGTGCGCCCACTCGGCCAGGGTGGTGGGGGTGGTGGTGAGCGCCGTGCGGGGCGGGTCGGACCGGAGGCCCCGCGTCCCGGCCGTCATGCCGACGATCCCCTCGACCGCCCCCTCGCCGAGGCCGGCAGCGCGGAGGGCGGCGCGGACGTCGTCGTCGGAGAGGCGGTGGTAGGTGACGGGCCGGCCGAGGACCTCGGCGAGGACGGCCGCGACCTGCGCGTACGTGAGGTCCTCAGGCCCGTGCACGCCCTGGACGACCCGGCCCGACCAGTCCCGCGCGAGCAGGCGCGCCGCGGCGACCTCCCCGATGTCGCGCGGGTCCACCCACGCCATCGGCTCCTCCGGGTCGCGGGCGGCGGCGAGGACGCCCTGCCGCAGCCCGTCGACGTCGGCGAGGAGGTTCGTGCAGAAGTAGCCGCAGCGCAGGTGGGTCACCGCGGCACCGGTGGCGTCGAGCAGCTCCTCGATGCGCCCGAGCCCGTCGATGTGCCCGGCGCCGGACCGCAGCTCGGCGCCGCCACTGCTCAGGAACACGTTCCGGCCGACCTCGCGGGCTGCGGCCGCGAACACCTCGCCGAGCGCGGCGGACTCCTTCACCGGGTCGTCCGCGGTGTGCGGGGTGACGTCGAGCCAGAACGCGGCCTCCGCCCCCGCTGCGGCCTCCCGGACGAACGCGCGGTCGGTGAGGTCCCCCTGCCGGACGTCGGCGGCGGCGCGCACGACCGGGTCGAGCCGCGACGGGTCGCGGACCAGCAGGGTCGGCCGAGCCCCGGCCTGCAGCAGCAGGTGCACGACCCGGCTCCCGACACGACCGGTGGGGGCGGTGACGACGATCCGTTCGCTCATGACCACTGGCTACGCCCCAACCCTGACAGGAGCGGTCAGGGACGGGCGCCGGATACGTCCGTTCGCCCGTTTCGTGTACGTAGTTCTCCCCGTCGCGCGGGACCCGTCGGGACGCGCACAGTTCCTCCATGACGATCCGCCTGGTCACCGGGACGGCCGGGCTCGACGGAACCGCCCCGGACATCCCGCCGCACGACCGGTGCCGTTTCCGGGCCGCGGCCCACCACGCGCGCCGGCTCTACCCCGGCTGCGTCGGCGAGCTCCTCCATCGCGAGCTGGTCGCCTACGCCGACTTCGGGCACCGCTTCGACCGCGAGGCGCTCGTACCGCGCCTCGCCGACGAGATCCTCGCCAGGCCGGTCCACCCGGTCGACGAGCATCAGCCGGGGGCGTAGGCGCTCCAGTCCGGCATCTCGGTGCCGTGGAGGGAGGCCTCGAGCCGGTCGAGGTACCAGTTCCAGCCCGCCTCGACGTCCGCCGGGTCGAGCCCCGGGACCAGCCGCTGGCTGAAGACCAGCTCCGTGCCCCCGCCGGCGGGGGCGAGGTCGACCTCGATGAGCCACGCCTGCCCCTCGGGCCCGTCGGGGACCTCGACGGCGAGCCGGTGCGGCGCCGCGCACTCGTGGATCGTCACGGTGACCGGCTCGGCCACGGCCCCGCCCGCGTCGACCTCGCCGGTCACGGTGAGCTCCACGGTGCCGCCGGCGCGGCCGGTGCCGGTGTAGGAGCCGAACCAGCGGGCCAGCCGGGCGGAGTCGGTGAGCGCCGCCCAGACCTCCTCGACCGGGTCGGGATACGTCCGGTGCAGGATCAGGGTGCGGCGGTCGCCGGGGTCAGGCAGTGCCACGGTGCTCTCCCGTCGGGTCGGCGGCGCGCCGGGCGCGACGGCCGCGGTGGAGTTCGGTGTCGAGGGCGTCGAGCCGCGCGGCGGGCCCGACCGGCGGGGCGTCGTCGGTCAGGGGGCGGAACCTGCCGAGCCAGTCGTCCAGCTCGGCGAGCCCCGCGCGGCGGAGGGTGTAGACGCGGTGCTGGCCCCGCACCGCGGACTCGACGAGCCCCGATTCCCGCAGGACCCGCAGATGCCGGCTCACCGCCGGGCGCGTGATCGGGAACCGGGCGGCGATGTCGCCCGCCGTGGCCGGGCCCTCGGCGAGGAGCTCGACGACCTGCCGGCGCAGGGGGTCGGCCAGCACCGCGAACGCGTCCACGGGAGATATGTAACCGCAGACGTACTTAACCGGCAAGTGCACACATCGCGTCGCGGTTTCGGCCGTCGCCGGGCGGGGATGCCGACCGTGACCATCCCGGCGCCCAGGGAGGACCCGTGCCGAACCCCGACACCGACCCGCGCGACGACGAGGCGGCCGAGCCCGTCGACGCGCCGACCCGCGACGTCGACCCGGGCACCGCGCGCCCGACCGACGACGGCCGCGACGACCGCACCGACGCCGAGCGGGAGGCCACCGAGTTCGGCGGGGAGTGAGGCCGGGCCGACGGCGGTCCGGAGTCGCGTCTGGGACGGATCAGCGTGCCTCGTGCGGGTGGACCGCGACGATCGAGCCGTCCGGGCGGGCCTCCAGGTAGCCCGTCTCGCCGTACTCGTTCGACGCGTAGACGGCGATCCGCGGGCCGGTGCCCTCGTCGTCGATGATCAGGTAGCGGCTGGTCGGGTCGGGCACCTTCAGGCTCTCCGGTGCCCCGGCCACCAGCCCGAGCGCGGTCGCCGCGTCGATCGTCGCGAGGTCGACGACGGGCTGGTCGGCGTCCCGGGTGCCGGCCGGGCTGGGGCCGTCGAGGCCGCCGCGGTAGGTGTAGGACTGCGCGCGGCCCGGCGAGCCCTCGACCGGCACGGTCAGCACGGCGTAGTCCGGGTAGATCGTCGCATCGGCGACGACCGCGGTGCCCAGCCGGGAGCGGAGGTCGTCGACGAGGCGGCCGAAGCCCTCCGGGGTGTGCAGGCCGGCCGGGGTGACGACGACCGGGGCGACCTGGCGGCCCGCCGCGGCGGTCTCCCCGGCCGCGACCGTGGCCGGGGCGCTGGACCGGGCCGCGGCGTGCCCGACCCCGAACCCGACCCCGAGCAGCGCCAGCGCGACCAGCACGCCGGCCCAGCGCGTCCCGCGGGAGCGCTGCGGCCGGTCCGGGGGCAGGAGCGCGATCGGGCGCTCGAGCTGCAGGTCCGCGACGAGCGCCTTCAGCTCGCCGAGGGTGGTGGCCCGCAGCGCGGTGGCCGTGCGCTCGCGGTGCTCGGCCCCGTCCATCTGCCCCTCCGCGTACGCGGCGTCGAGGGCGTTGCACAGCGCGTTCCGGTCCGCGTCGCGGGCCCGGGTGCGGAGGGAGGACACGGCCGAGATCGTAGGACCGGGGTCACACCACACCGGACCGGGGCCGCCGGTCGGTGCTGGTCAGCGCCGGTCCGGCTCGGATCAGCCCGGGTCGGTGCCGATCAGGGCAGCTCGTAGGGGTCCTGCGGGGCGGCGACGGGCCGGACCTCCAGCGCGGTGATCCGCGCGGTGTGCGTGCCGTCGCCCGCGGTGTAGGTGCCCGTGACCTGCTGCCAGGAGTTCCGCGCGGGCACCCGCTCCGCCGGGGCACCGGCCGTCTCGACGAGGTAGCTGCGGGCGTCGGCGGCGCAGCAGCTGATCACCATCCGGCTCAGGTACCAGCCGCCCTCCTCGCGCGGTGTCACGAAGCCGGTGAGCACGACGGTGTGGCCGGCCAGCGTCCGGCCGTCGTCCCAGGCGGCACGCTCGGCGTAGTCGTGCAGCTCGACCGCGACCGGGTCGGGCCCCGCCAGGGTCTCGGTGGCCACCGCCGCCGGGCGCGGGACCTCGGCACCGGCGCGGTCCGCGGCGAAGGCGCCCAGCGCGGGCGGCGGCACGAGCAGCACGAGGAACACGGGCAGCACCAGCAGCCAGCCGACGCCCGGGACCCGGGAGTGGTCGTGCCCCTCGGCCTGCTCGTCGGCGCGGAGCCGTTCGAGCGTCTCGCGGTCCGCGGCGAGCGGGCCGCGGGTGTGCACCCGTGCCCGGGCCAGCCGCGCGGCCCCCGCGGACTCCTCGGGGGCGGCACGCAGGCCGGCGACGACCCCCCACAGGCCGGCGGCCATCAGCAGCCCGCCCGCGATCGCGAGCAGCGGCCCGTGCCCGGGGCGGACGTAGTCGACGTGGTTGCCGAAGACGACCAGCTGCACCGCCACCGCGCCGAGCACGAACAGCAGGATCGGTGCGACGAGCCGGTTCACAGCAGGATCCCGCCGACGACCGCGCTCACCACGACCGCCACCACGAAGGTCGCGGGCGCGAAGTGCTGGGCGAACCGGCGGCCGAAGGTGCCCGCCTGCATCGCCACCAGCTTGAGGTCGACCACCGGCCCGACGACGAGGAACGCGAGCTTCGCCGTCAGGGAGAACCCGGACAGCCCGGCGACCACGAAGGCGTCGGCCTCCGAGCACACGCACAGCACCACGGCGAGCAGGGCCAGCACCAGCAACGAGACGACGGGGACGCCGCCGATCCCCGCGGTCCAGGCCGGGTCGACGACGACGTTGAGGGTCGCGGCGGCCAGCGCGCCGACCGCGAGGTAGCCGCCGGCGTGCAGGAAGTCGTGCTGCAGGGTGGTGCGGAAGCGCTCACCGCGGGTGCCGCCCTCGCGGTGCGCGGGCCGCGGGGGACGCAGCCACTCCGGCCGGCCCAGCGCCGACCACAGCCACCCCATCACCAGCGCCACCGCGAGCGAGCCGACGGCCCGCGCCACCACCATCTCCGGGTTCTGCGGGAAGGCGACGGCCGTCGCCACCAGGACGATCGGGTTGATCGCCGGGGCCGAGAGCAGGAAGGCCAGGGCGGCCGGCGCGGCCACACCTCCGGCCATCATCCGCCCCGCCACCGGGACGGACGCGCACTCGCACCCGGGCAGCACGCCGCCGGCGATCCCGGCGACCGGCACCGCGGCGGCCGGCCGGCGGGGCAGCACGCGAGCGAGCGCGCCCTCCGGGACGAAGGCCGAGATCGCCGCCGACAGCATGACGCCCAGCACCAGGAACGGCACCGCCTGCAGCACGATCGCCACGAACACCGTCGACCAGGTCTGCACGGCCTCGTTCGTGCCGAGGACGAGCTCGAAGGCGTACCGCCCGACCAGCGCCGCCGCCGTCACGCCGAGCAGGACGATCGGCACCACCGGCAGGGGCGGCGGCTGCCGCACCCGGTCGCGGTGCCCGGCGGGGCGCCCGCCGTCGGCTCGGGTCTCCGTCACGCGTTCCCCTTCCGTGGGCCCTCTGCTTGTCGGGCCAAGGCGGGAGCCGTTACGGATCGAGGTTCACGTCACGGGATCCGCTCGAGCAGGTCGACCGCGACGGTCCCCTGCGGACGACCCGCGACCAGCAGCGTCCGTCCCCGCACCTCCACCACCGTCGAGGTGGTGCCGACGCGGGCCCGGTAGCGGCCGTCGGGCGGCAACGCCACGCCGTCGGGAACCGCCGGCCGGGCCCCGTCGGCCCGGGCGAGCACCCGGTGCGGGCGGCCGAGGACGTTCCGCGCCCCGAGGAGGTCCCCCGCCGCGACGAGCGCGCGGACGCGGGTGGACGAGCAGCCGGGCAGCAGCGGGACGCCGTGCGCGGTGAAGTCGTGCCGGGCACCGAGCCGGCGGAGCAGCCGGACGTCGCCGACCCCGCGGTGCCCGAAGCGGAAGTTCTCCCCGACGACGACGTCGGTGGCGCGCAGGGCGCGGACCAGCACGTCCCGCACGAAGTCGACGGCCGGGGTGCGGGCGACCTCGCCGTCGAACGGCAGCACGAGGACGGCGTCGGCGCCGTGCGCGCGGGCCAGCTCGGCGCGCCGCTCCAGGGTGACGACCGTGGTGGTGTCGCGGGCCGGCCCCGCCACGGTCGCCGGGTGCGGGTCGAAGGTGGTGAGCACGACCGGGAGCCGGCGACGCCGGCCCAGCCCGACCGCCCGGTCGAGCAGCCGCGCGTGGCCGCGGTGCAGCCCGTCGAACACCCCGAGGGTGACCACGGACCGGCCCCACCACCAGGGGACCTCGTCGAGGCCGTGCCAGTACCCGCCGGACCCGGCGCCGGACTCGGTCACGGGCACGGGTCCGGTCGGGGGTCGTTCGAGCGTGACCGTCATGGCGGTCTCCCTGTCGGACGGCGGTCCCGCCCGGCCCCGGGCACGCGGGGCCGGACGGACACCGGATCGGACGGACCTCAGGCGGGCTCGAGGACGAAGTCGTAGACCGTCCTCCAGCTGCCGTCGGACTGCTGCCGGGGGTCGAGGACGAGCTCGTCCTTGGTCGCGGAGGCGACGTCGGAGTCGAGCCACTCACCACCGGCGAAGTAGAGCTGGGTGGTGATCCGGCGGTGCCCGCCGGCCCGCACCATCAGGTGCAGGTGCGCGGGCCGCCACGGGTGCCAGCCGGCGGCGGCGATCATCGCGCCGGTCGGGCCGTCCGTGGGGATCCGGTACGGCGCGGGCTTGATCGTGGTGATCGCGAAGCGGCCCTCGTCGTCGGTGACGATCACGCCGCGCAGGTTGCCGTCGGGCAGGTGCGGCGCGAACCCGGAGTAGTAGCCGTCGGCGTCGGCCTGCCAGAAGTCGATCTCCGCGCCGGCGAGCGGGCGGCCGTCGAGGTCCCGGACCCGGCCGGAGAAGACGAGCGTCTCGCCCTTCTCGTCCGGGCGCATCGGCAGGGTGGCGAGGGAGCCGAGCCGCTGCTGGCCGGGCAGGTAGTACGGGCCCTCGATGGTCCCGGAGCTGCCGTGCTGGGTCTTCGCGGCGACCTTCTCGACCTCGTGCTCGATAAACACGTCGAGGAACAGCGGCCACTCGCCGCCCTCGCCGACGTCCATCAGCCAGCGCTTCACGGCCTGGAACTCGGGGTAGGTCACCTCCTCCTCGCGGATGACCTGGTGGATCGCCTCAAGGGTGCGGCGGATGAGCCGGTCGGCGCGCTCCGTGGAGGTGGCCGCCGATCCGCGGCGCTCGCTGCTGGCGCGGAAGGCCTCGGAGGCGTTGGCGCCGGAGCCGGCGGCAGTGGGGGAGGGTTGGGTGGTGGTCATGGCTCAGCCCCGGTTCTTCAAGAAGGAGACGTCGTCGTTGCCGATGAGGTCGGGCACGGTCCAGCCGTCGAGGTCGTACTCGGCCAGGCACTGCTCGGCCAGGCCCTTCATGTGCGCGGTGGTGCCCTGGGCCTCGGCGGCGAAGAGCAGCTCGGCCTTCACGTTCTCGTGGTTGCCGGAGTAGTTGCGCTCGTAGAGCTCGTGGCGGCCGCCGAACTCCGAGCCGACCGCGTCCCACAGCGCCTTCATGACCTTGACCCGGTCGACGGCCTCGTAGCCGTTCGAGCCGCGGACGTACTTGTCCAGGTACGGCCGGACCTCGGGGGTCTTGAAGTCGATGGAGTGGGAGTTGAGGTAGATCAGGCCGGACGCGACGTCGGACTCGATGATCTCCTTGATCCGCGGGTAGGCCTGGATCATCAGCATCCGGTAGGTCAGGCCGTAGTCGAGCTTGGGCAGCAGCGTCCCGCCCTGCCACTCGTCGGGGTTGCGGGCCATGGCGTCGGCGAGCGCGAAGAACGTGTTGCGCCAGCCCACCACCTCGCCGACGCGGGTCTGCACGCCGCGGAAGTCCTTGCTGCCGGTAATCTCCAGGGCCTTGAGCAGCAGGCCCGCGATGAAGTCGATCTTGGTGGCGAGCCGGATGCAGCCGTGGAAGGTGAAGCGCGGGATGAACCCGGAGACCGGGAAGAAGCCGTTGATCTTCTCGATGTCGCCGTAGAGGAAGACGTTCTCCCACGGCACCAGGACCTTGTCGAACACGAAGATCGTGTCGTTCTCGTCCATGCGGGAGGAGAGCGGGTAGTCGAACGGGCTGCCCATCACCGCGGCCTGCTGGGTGTAGGAGGTGCGGCAGATCAGCTTGATGCCCGGCGCGTCCATCGGCACCGTGCAGATGAGCGCGAACTCCTTCTTCTTGATCGGCAGCCCGTAGTGCGCGATGAAGTTGTAGTTCGTGATGGCCGAACCGGTGGCGACGACCTTCGCGCCGGACACGATCAGGCCGGCGTCGGTCTCCTTCTCCACCTTCATGAACACGTCGCCGACCTCGTCCGGCGGGAGGTTGCGGTCCACCGGCGGGTTGATGATCGCGTGGTTCCAGTACAGGACCTTCTCCTGCGACTCCTGGTACCAGCGCCGCGCGTTGTCCTCGAACGGCGCGTAGAACTCGCTGTTCGCGCCCAGGGTGCCGAGGAAGCTGGCCTTGTAGTCGGGGGAGCGGCCCATCCAGCCGTAGGTCATCCGGGACCAGGTCTCGATGGCGCGGCGGTCGGCCAGCAGGTCGTCGACCGAGTGCGGGGAGCGGAAGAACGGGTGGGTGACGCCGCCGTTGCCGGTGTCGGTCGGCACCGTCAGCTTGTCGCGGGTGGCCGGGTCGTGCAGGGCGTCGTAGAGCCGCGCGGTCATCCGTACCGGGTTGCGGAAGGCGGGGTGGGTGGTCACGTCCTTCACGCGCTCGCCGTAGACCCACACCTCCCGGCCGTCCTGGATGGACGAGATGTACTCGTCACCGGTCATGGGAGCGGTCGCGGTGGGCGCCGCGGCGTCGAAGGCGGTGCGGTCCTGCTGGAGCGTCATGGATATGGCCCTTCTTCTGCGGTGAACGACGGGTCGTGACGGGCGGGATCAGGCGGCGTGCGGCCGCAGGGGCAGGAAGCGGGTGCTCGCGTCGAACCAGCCGGCCTCGGGGCAGTCGAGCGAGCCGCCCCAGTGGGTGCCGGTCTCGCGCGGGCCGAGCTCGCGGAACGCGCCGGCGTAGAACAGCAGCGGATCGGTGTCCGTGACGGCGATGTGCTCGACCTCGCCGACGACGATCAGGTGGTCGCCGCCGTCGTAGGTGCGCCACGGGCGGCAGGAGTAGACCGCCGCGGAGCCGACGAGCACCGGTGCGGTGGGGCCGTCGGCCCACTCGGGACCCGGGTCGGCCGGGCGCCCGGCGAAGTGCCACGCGGTGTCGAGCTGGCCGGCGCCGAGCACGTTCACCGCGAACGGCGCCCCGTCGAGGTAGCCGCACGCCTTCGACTTCCGGGTCAGCGTCACCTGGCAGAGCGCCGGCTCGAGCGAGACCGCGGTGAAGGCGTTCACCGTGGCGCCGTGCGGGGTCCCCTCGTCGTTCCGGCAGGTCACCACGGTGACGCCGGTGGCGAAGCGGCCGAAGGCGTTGCGCAGCTCCCGGGGCGGAACCGTCATCTCGCACCTCCCTGTGCGGTGGTCGTACGCTATGCGTACAAGCTGCACGCTTTGCGTTCAACGGGTTGGAGAGTGCCCCAGGCCACGCGGAGCGGTCAAGCCCCCGTTCCCGAGAGCGGTACGGAAGGATGGGTCCGATGAGCACCGGCGACACCGAGCGGGGGAGCGAGCGGGACTACGTCCAGAGCCTCGAACGGGGCTTCGCGGTCCTGCTCGCCTTCGACGAGGAGATGACCACGCCGACCCTCGCCGAGCTCGCCGCCAAGACCGGTCTCTCCCGGCCCGCCGTGCGCCGCCTGCTGCTCACGCTGCAGCGGCTCGGCTACGTCGAGAACCACGGGACCCGCTGGTCACTGACCCCGCGGGTGCTCACCATCGGGCAGCACTACACCGCCACCAACGCCCGCATCGAGCTCGCCCAGCCGCACCTGCTCCGGCTCGCCGAGCGCACCGGCGAGTCCGCCTCGCTGGCCGAGCTCGACGAGTTCGACGCCGTGTACGTCGCGCGCGTGCCGGTGCGCCGGATCATGAACATCAACGTGGCGGTCGGCTCCCGCGTGCCGGCCCACGCCACGTCCATGGGCCGGGTGCTGCTCGCGTGGGCGGGTCCGGCCCGCATCACCCGCTTCCTCGAGGAGGCGCCGCTGCGCGCCCACACCTCGCGGACGATCACCGACCCGGCCGAGCTGCGGATGGCGCTGTCCGAGGTCCGCGAGCAGGGCTGGTCGATCGTCGACGGCGAGCTGGAGGAGGGGCTGCTCTCCGCGTCGGCGCCGGTGCGGGACCGGACGGGCGCCGTGGTCGCGGCCCTGGCCTCCTCGACGTCCGCCGGCCGGCTCGCGCCGGAGCGGCTGCGCGAGGAGACGGTGCCGCTGCTGGTCGAGACCGCCACCGCGATCTCGACGGAGCTGGGCTGGTCCCCGCGCACCCCGCCCGTCGTGCGCGACGGGTTCTTCTGAGAACCCCACGGCCCCGCAGCCGAAGCCCCTTCGACGGGGGGCGATCCACCGATTCCCTTCACCGCGGCCGGGGTCACAGCGTCGCCCGCAGGTGGTCGACTGCCGCGGCGTGGATCTCGGCGCTGCGCGGCACGGCGGCGGAGGCCCAGTAGAGGGCGTGCACGAGCCCGTCGACCCGGCGGGCGGTGACCGGGACCCCGGCTTCCCGCAGCTGCGCCGCGAATGCCTCACCCTCGTCCCGCAGCGTGTCGAACTCGGCGGTCACGACCAGCGTCGGCGGCAGCCCGGCGAGGTCGCCGGCGTCGAGGGCCAGCCGCGGGTCGGTGAGATCCTCGGCTCCGCGCACGTACTGCGCGCCGAACCAGGCGAGCGCATCGAGGTGGATCAGGTAGCCCTCGGCGAACTCGCGCCGCGACGCCGTGTCGGCGGTCGGGGAGACCAACGGGTACAGCAGCACCTGGGAGCGCACCGAGGGCTCGCCGTCGTCGCGTGCCCTCGAGACCGCCGCCGCGGCGAGGTTCGCGCCGGCGCTGTCGCCCATGACCGCGATCCGGTCGGGATCGCCACCGTGGGCGGAGATCTCCTTCGCGGTCCAGCGCAGGGCCGCCACGACGTCGTCGTGCGCCGCGGGGAACCGCGCCTCGGGGGCGCGTCGGTAGGTCACCGGAACGACCACGGCCGCGGCGTCGAGGGCGAGGGCGCGGGCGGGTTCGTCGACGACGTCGAGGCCGCCGGCGACGAACCCGCCGCCGTGGGCGTGCACCACCACGGGGAACGGCCCGGTGCCCGGCGGCACGTAGACCCGGGCGCGGTGGGCGGGATCGGGGCCGTACGCCACGTCGGCGACGGCCGCGACCTCGCGCGGCGGCTTCTGCAGTGTCGTGAACGAGGCGACGGCCTGCCGGGTGGCGTCCACCCCGACCGTCTCGAAGGAGCGGAAGCCGGTGCGGGCGAGCCCGTCGAGCAGGGCGGCGACGGCGGGGTCGAGAGGCATGGTCGGTCCCCTCAGGCCTGCGCGACCGCGCGGTCGGCGGTGCGGTCGGCGGTGTGGTCGGCGGTGTCGTCGGCGGTGTCGTCGGCGGGGTGGTCGGAGCCGGCGGACAGCCGGAACCCCTCGTACCCCCGGGCGACGACCTCGTCGCACCTCGCGCGGTAGGCCGGCGCCCCGCCCAGGTAGACGAGGACCCGGCGCGGCTTCCCCGGCACGTTGCGGCCCATGTACCAGGAGGTGGGGGAGTCGGGCAGGAGCGTCGCCCGGGCCAGCTCCTCGGTGTGGGCGACCCACTCGTCCTCCGCCTCGGCCGTGGGCTCGACGACGTCCCGCCCTGTCGCGCGCAGGTGCCGGAGGGCGTCGGCGGTGAAGTCGATGTGGTCCTCGATCGCGAGCGGCATGTTGTAGAGGACCGACGGGCTCTGCGGGCCGGTGATCATGAAGAGGTTGGGGAAGCCGGAGGCCATCAGACCGAGGTAGGTCCGGGGCCCGTCGGCCCAGTGGTCGGCGAGGCGCAGCCCGTCCCGGCCGGTGACGCCCATCGCGAGCAGCGGCCCGGTGCAGGCGTCGAACCCGGTGGCCAGGACGAGGATGTCGAACTCGTGCTCGGTGCCGTCGGCGAGCCGGACCCCGCGCGGGGTGACGGCGTCGATCGGGTTCGCGCGGACGTCGACGAGGCTGACCGTGGGCCGGTTGTAGGCCTCGTAGTAGTCGGTCTCCAGCGGAGGCCGCTTCGTGCCGTACGGGTAGCCCTCGGGGGCGAGCAGGTCGGCGACCGCCGGGTCGTCGACGCGCTCGTGGATGCGGTCCCGGATGTATCCCGCGACCGTGTCGTTGGCCGCCCGGTCGAACAGGATGTCGCCGAAGGAGTCGATGAACAGGCGGAACCCGCCGCGGTCCCACCGGTCGTCGAACACCCGCCGGCGCTCCTCGGGCGTCACGGCCAGGGCCGAGGGCTGCGCGTCCGAGTACGGGACGCCGAGGAAGTGGTTGCGGGAGGCGGCGCGGATCGCGGCGTAGCCGGCCTTCTCCGCGGCCTCCTGCGCCGGGTCCGTCGGGTGGTTGCCGATGGGGGTCGCGTAGTTGGGGGTGCGCTGCAGCACGGTCAGGTGCCCGGCGGTCTTCGCGATCTCGCTGATGGCCTGGATGCCCGAGGAGCCGACCCCGACGATCCCGACCCGCTTGCCCGCGAAGGAGACCTCCTCGTGCGGCCAGTGGCCGGTCGAGTACACCTCGCCGGCGAAGTCCTCGATCCCCGGGAACTCGGGCTTCTTCGGGACGGAGAGCGTGCCGGCGCCGGAGATCACGTACCGGGCGCGGTGGGCCTCGCCGGTGGCGGTGGTGGCGGTCCACAGCGACGCAGCGTCGTCCCAGGTGAGCGAGGTGATCCGGGTCCGGAACCGGATGCTGCGGCGCAGGTCGAAGCGCTCGGCCACGTGCTCGAGGTAGCGCAGGATCTCCGGCTGGGCGCAGAACCGCTCGCTCCAGTGCCACTCCTGCTGGAGGTCGTCGTCGAACGAGTACGAGTAGTGGACGCTCTCGATGTCCACGCGGGCGCCGGGGTAGCGGTTCCAGTACCACGTGCCGCCGACGTCGCCGGCGGCGTCGAACGCGAGCACGTCGAGCCCCAGGTCGTCGCGCAGGACGTGCACCGCGTACAGGCCGGCGAACCCGGCTCCGACGACGATTGCGTCGCGCGTGTCCGGGGCAGGGGAAGTCACCACGGGATCCAGCCTCCTTGGATGGGTTCGGGTGGGCGCCCCCGTCCACCGGGCGCGAAGGCGCTGGTGGGACGGGGTGAGCGCTACCACCGAGAGTGGCCGGGCGGGCCGGCGGCGCGACAGGGCGAGACCACCCCACTCCGCCGGTCCGGGCGATGGGGTGGCCACTCGGGTGCACCCGTCCGGGCGCGGGTGTGTCCACCCGGGAGGGTGTCCGTGCGATGCTCGTGATCCCCTCGGCACGACGGTCAGGAGGCGTCATGGCGGACGTCACCGGGGACGGACGTGGTCCCGCCGCACCCCCGGGGCGGGGCCTGCGGGCCGCGGTCACACGGCTGACCAGCTTCGTCGGCCGCCGGCAGGCGGTGGACCGGCTGCACGCCGAGCTGCACGCCGGACGCCTGGTCACCGTCACCGGGCCCGGCGGGGTCGGCAAGACCCGCACTGCCCTCGCCGTCGCCGAGGCTGCGGACTTTCCCGACGGCGTGCTGGTGGTGGAGCTCGCCAGCGTCACCGACCCGACGCAGGTGGCCCCGGCCGCCGCCACCGCGCTCGGGGTGCCCGACCAGTCCAACCGTGACGCCGTCGACCGGGTCGTCGACCACCTCTCGGGGGCGACGGCGCTGCTCGTGGTGGACAACTGCGAGCACCAGCTCGAGGCCAGCGCGCTGCTGATCGTCCGGCTGCTCGACGCGCTGCCCGGGCTCACCGTGCTCGCCACCAGCCGGGAACCCCTGGGCGTCCGTGGCGAGCAGGTGCACCTGCTCGCGCCGCTGGCCGTCCCCGGGGAGGCCGACGCCGAGGGCGACTCCGCCCTGGAGCACGTCCCGGCGGTGCGTCTGCTGGTCGACCGGGCCCGGGCGGTGCTCCCGGACTTCGCGGTGACCCCCGAGAACCGGGCCGCCGTCGTCGCCCTGTGCCGGCGGCTCGACGGGCTGCCGCTCGCGATCGAGCTCGCGGCCGTCCGGCTGCGGTCGCTGTCGGTGTCGCAGGTCGTGGAGCGGCTCGACCGGCGCTTCCCCCGGCTCGCGGGCTCGGACCCCGCTGTCGACCCGCGGCAGCGGTCGCTGCGCGCGCTGATCGACTGGAGCCACGACCTGTGCGGCCCGGACGAACGGCTGCTGTGGGCCCGGCTCTCGGTGTTCCCGGCGCCGGTGGACCTGGAGACCGTGGAGGGGGTGTGCGGGTTCGGGGAGCTGACGGCGGACCGGCTGCTCGACGCGATCGACGGGCTCGTCGGCAAGTCGGTCGTGGTCGCCGACCGGGACGGGGAGCGGCTGCGCTACCGCCAGTTCGTCACCCTGCGCGAGTACGGCGCGGAACTGCTCGCGGACTCGGGCGAGGAGGGTGTCGTCCGGCGCCGGCACCGCGACCACTTCATCGACCGGGCCGGCGCCTTCGTGGAGCGCTGGTGCGGCCCGCACCAGGCCGACGACCTGGCGCGGTTGCGCGAGGACCACCCCAACCTCATCGCCGCGCTCGCCTGGTCCGTCGACACCCCCGGTGAGGCGCCCGCGGGCGCCCGGCTGGCCGTGCTGCTGCGCTACCACTGGATCGCGGGCGGCTTCCTGACGTACGGACGGCGCTGGCTGGAACGCCTCCTCGACCGGCTCGACCCGGGCCTGCCCGAACGCGGCCACGCGCTGTGGGCCGCTGCGTGGGTCGCGCTGATCCAGGGCGACCGGGCCGTCGCGCGGACGTACCTGGCCGAGTGCGCCGGGATCGCGGACGCCCTCCCGGACCGCGCCATGCAGGGGCACGCGTCGCACTGGCGGGCCCTGCTCGACCTGTTCGAGGGCGACCTGCCGGCGGCCGCCCGGCTCTACGACCGCGCGATCGCGATCCACCGCGAGGTCGGCGACGTCGGCTCCGCACTCACCGCGGCCTTCCAGCTGGCGATGGCCCAGGCCTACGGCGGTCGTCCGGCGGAGGCGCTGCGGACCTGCGCGGCGGTGGTCGACCGGGCGTCGGCGGACGGCGAGTCGTGGAACCGCGGGTACGCCCACTGGGTCTCCGCGATCAGCCACCTGCACCTCGGCGACCTGCCGCGCGCCGAGGAGGCCGTCGCCGAAACCATGCGGATCGAGCAGGACTTCCGCGACGGCGTGTGCACCGCGCTCTGCATCGAGGTGTGCTCGTGGATCGTGGCGGCCCGGGGGCGGGCGGCCGACGCCGCGGCGCTGTCCGGCATCTCGGGCTCGGTGTGGCGACGCCTCGGTACGTCGCTCGACGCCTTCGGGCCGCACGCCAGTGCGGAGGGCCGGCGTCATGCCAGGCTGGTGGGCCGCGAGCTGGGCGAGGCGCGGGCGGCGGAGCTCCGTGCCCGGTACGACCGGGTCGGTCTGCAGGAGGCCGTGCGGCTCGGGATCGAGCTGGGGGTGCGCGGGCCCGACCGGGAGCGGGTCGATCCGGGCCCGACCGCCTCGCCGCTGACCTCGCGGGAGAACGAGATCGCCGGGCTGATCGCGGCAGGGCTGAGCAACAAGGCGATCGCCCGCGAGCTCACCATCTCCCCGCGCACGGTCGACGGGCACGTGGAGCGCATCCTGCGGAAGCTGGACTTCACCTCCCGCACCCAGATCGCCTCGTGGCTCGCTGCCTCGGCCGCCCGGGCGGGTTCCTGACCGGCGTTCAGTCGCCGCGGGCGTCGTAGCGCTCGCGGGCGGCGGACATCTCCGCGACGGACCCCTCGAGCAGGTCCGCGAGCCCGCGCAGGCTGTCGGCCACCTTCTCGCCGAGTCCGGTGAGCGAGTACTCGACCCGGGGCGGGATCGTGCTGTGCACCTCGCGGGTGACCAGCCCGTCCCGCTCGAGGGTCTGCAGGGTCTGGGACAGCATCCGCTCGCTCACGCCGTCGACCCGGCGGCGCAGGGCGTTGAAGCGGTAGGCGCCCTCGCCGAGGGCCAGTAGAGCGAGGATGCCCCACTTGCTGCCGATCTCCTCCAGCGCCGTGCGCGACGCGCAGTGGCGGGCGAAGACCGTGGTCACGAGCTCGTCGGACGGGGCGCAGGCGGGCGCCGGGTCCGGGGCTCGTGTCGTCACGCTCGCAGAATACCGCGCTGACGGGAACAACTGCGCTTACGAATAGTTAGTACGGTCGAAGCTGACACCACTCAGGAGGCGACGGCACATGACCACCTACGCAGTCACGGGAGCGACCGGCCACCTCGGCGCTCTGGCGATCGAGGCCCTGCTCGAGAAGGGCGTCCCGGCCGGGGACGTCGTCGCGGTCGTCCGGGACGCGGGCAGGGCGGCGGCGCTCGCCGCCCGCGGCGTCCAGGTCCGGACGGCCGACTACACCCAGCCGGAGACGCTGCGGGCCGCGTTCGCCGGCGTCGACCGGCTGCTGCTGGTCTCGGGCAACGAGGTCGGCCAGCGGATCGAGCAGCACGGCAACGTGATCGACGCGGCCAAGGAGGCCGGCGTTGGGCTGATCGCGTACACCGGCATCACGCGCGCCGACACCACCGGCAGCCCGCTGGCGCCCGAGCACAAGGCCACCGAGGAGCTGCTGGCCGCCTCGGGCGTGCCGCACACGCTGCTGCGCAACAACTGGTACGTCGAGAACTACACCGCGCAGCTCGCCGACTACCTCTCCCGCGGCGCGATCGTCGCCGCCGCCGGGGAGGGCCGGGTCTCCGGGGCCGCCCGCCGCGACTACGCCGAGGCCGCCGCGGCCGTGCTGACCGGCGAGGGTCACGCCGGCCGGACCTACGAGCTGGCCGGCACGCCGTTCACGTTCAAGGAGCTCGCGGCCACGATCAGCGAGGTCAGCGGCCGGGAGGTCGAGTACCGGCCGGTGGCTCCCGCCGAGCTGACCGGCATCCTCACCGGCGCCGGGCTCGACGAGGGCACGGCCGGGTTCGTCGTCGCGCTCGACGAGAGCATCGCCCGCGGGGACCTCGACATCGAGAGCACCGACCTGCCCGAGCTGCTCGGCCGCCCGCTCACCCCGGTGGCCGACGTGGTGCGCGCCGCGCTCTGAACCTCGTCCGGCGGCCGGTCGTCAGGTCCGGTCGGCCGCCGGCGGCAGGAGTCGCCGCCCGTGGACGGGGTGGGTGACGCGGATCCGCGCGTGGTCCCACGGGTCCGGGCGGGCGTCGCCGGGGACCAGCACGAGCGGGCCCGTTCCCAGGGTGTGCCGCCCGGACGGCTCCAGGACCGCCCGCTCCCGCACCCGCTCGCCGATGCGGCGGTAGAAGCGCAGCTGGCTGCGCCGGCCGAAGAGGCCCCAGCCGAGCCCGAACACCGGGCCGAGCCGCGGATCGGGCTTCCAGCGCACGCTCGCCCGGAACTCGACCCGTCCGGACGCCCGGTGCTTGGCCACCCGGTACAGCACCTGCCCGCGCTGCAGGTGCCCGTCGAGCGTCGCGTACGCCCAGCCCCAGACCCGCCAGCCGTCCTCGTCGGCACGGTCGACGACCTCGGTGATCCGCACGCCCATGAGGAAGCGGAGCGGGCCGAACCGCCCGTCGAGCAGGATGTCCCGGCCGAGCAGCTCCGAGTCGCGCAGGTACGCCGCGCGCAACAGCTCGGGCGGCGTGAAGTCGTAGTCCCGCACCAGCGCCGTCGCGCGCTCCCAGATCCCGTCCGGCACCGGCTCGCCCGGTCGCTCGGTGCCCAGCTCGTGCACGTGCTCGTCGACCGTCCAGCCGGCCTTCGCCCCCGGGTCGTCCGTGACCGCGCGCTCCCGCAGCCCCTCGACGACGGCGAGCAGGCCGCTCATCCGACGGCGAGCGCGGGGCTCAGGGTGGTGGCGTCGTGGATCAGGCCGTCGAGCAGGATCCGGACGTTCTCCGCGGTGCCGACCTTCGCCTCCCAGCCGAGCTCCAGCCGGGCCCGGCCGGTGTCCATCACCGGGGTGCGGACGGCGACGTCGAACCAGCCCGGGGACAGCTCGAGCGCGTGCAGCCGGAACAGCAGGCCGATCACGATGCGCGCCAGGTCGTGCGGCACGGGGAGCGGCCGCGCACCGATCAGTGCGGTGAGCTCGCGCGCGTCGAGGGCGTCCGCGGCGATGTTGAACGCGCCCCGCGCCCGGCGGTCGAGGATCGCGACGATCGCCCGGCCGAGATCGTCGGCGTGCACGAACTGCAGGACGGTGTCGCCCGGGACCGGGAACAGCGGGACCTTCCCGTCGGCGAGCAGGCCGAACAACGCCCGCGGCACGATCGGGCCGAGGAAGAGCCGGGCCATCTCCCGTGAGGCGTCGCGCTGCACCACCAGCGTCGGGCGGACCCGCGCGACGGCCACGCCGGGATTGGCCCGCTCGAACGCGTCGAGCATGCGCTCGGCGATGATCTTGTCGCGGCTGTAGGCGGAGCGCGGCTGCCCGGTGACCGGCCAGCTCTCGTCGACCGGCCGGGCCGGGTCCTGCGGGGCCGACGCGTAGGCCCCGAGCGACGACGCGAACGCCAGGTGACCGACACCGGAGCGCCGGACCGCGCGCAGCAGGGCAGCGGTGCCGTCGACGTTCGTGCGCCGCAGCGCCGCCTCGTCGCGCACCGGCTGGATGGCCCACGCGAGGTCGACGACGGCGTCGGCGCCGGTGAACACGTCGGTGAGCCGCCGCTCCGCGTCCGCGGTCGTGAGATCGATCGCGTGCCACTCGGCCTCGTCGTAGGGCGGGACGGGCGGCGGCGGGCGCCGGCACACCGCGCGCACCCGCACGTCGGGCGCGTCCTTCAGCACCCGCAGCAGTCCGGTCCCGACGTTGCCCGACGCGCCGACCACCACCACGGTGCGTTCGGGCGCTCCTGCTCGTTCCGGCATCGTGCTCCCTTCCCTCGTCCGGAAGGGCATTACCGGTACGGGACCGCTCAACCCCCGCACGCGGAAGGGCCTCCGACCCGCGGTCGGAGGCCCTTCATTCGGTGCGTTCCCGGGGCGCCGTTCCTCAGCTCGCCGCGGCGACCTTCTTGCGGGTGCGCCGCTTCGGCTTCGCCTCGGATTCCGCCTGCTGTTCCGCAGTGGCTTCCGGGGCGGCTTCCTGCGCCGGTTCGGGGGCGGCTTCGGGCGCCCGGGCCGCGGTGCCGCGATTCGCGTACGCCTCGAGCACGTTCGACGGGATACGGCCCCGCTCGGAGACCTGGAACCCGGCCGAGACCGCCCACTCCCGAATGGCGGCGTTCTCCTCCCGGGTCTTGCCCGGCGAGGAGGGAACCCGCGCGTAGTTCCTGCGCCCGGAGCCGGACGAGGACCGGCGCGCGGCGCCCACGAACGGCGCGAACGCCTCCCGGAGCTCCGACGCATGCTGCGCGCTCAGGTCGATCTCGAATTCCTTGCCGTCCAGTGTGAACGTGACCGTTTCGTCCGCCTGACCGCCGTCGAGGTCGTCCACCAGGGTGATATTCGTAATCTTCGCCATCGTTCACGTCCGATCGCCGTACTCGCGGGTTGTCCCGATTCTCCACGGATTCGGTGAAAAGTCGAGGACGGTCACGCGGGAGTGGTGATTCGTGCACCGCGAGTGCCATTCCGTGCGCGTTCCGCGGATGTGCGCGACCCGTGAACGGCCGCGATCAGGCGGCGCGGAACTCCTCCGGGCGTTCGCGGGTCGCCTCGGCGAGTGCCCTGCGGGTGCGCTCCGCGTCGTAGTCCTTGCCGTACACTGGGGTGCCGGGCTGCTGGCGCCACGACTCCTCGAGCGGACCGCCGTCGACCGGGTCGAAGCCCAGCTCGTCGACGAGCGCGAAGACGGTGTCCTTGCCCGGACCGTCCGCACCCGCGATCGGCAGCGCGATCCGACCCTCGGTCCCCCGCGGCTTCCCGCGCTCCAGCAGGTGCTTCCAGTAGATGCCGTTGAACACCTTGTACACCGGCGTGCCGAGCAGCCCGGCCACCCACACGCTCTCCGGGGTGCCGTCCTCGAGCGCGTCGATCCGGCCGTCGCGCTGCTGCGGGTAGTAGTTGTTCGTCTCGATCACGGGAGCCCCCGGCTTCGCCGAGGAGACGATGCCGGGCTCGAGGTCAGGGGTGTTCTTCTGCGGGATGCTGACGATCACGACGTCCGCGTCGGCCGCCGCCTCACGGGCCCACACCGGCGTCGCACCGGTCTCCGCGGCCAGCTCCGCCAGGGTCTCCGGGGCGCGGGAGTTCGCCACCCGCACCTCGTGCCCGAGCGCGGTGAGCCGCCGCGTCAACGTGCCGCCGATGTATCCCGCACCGATGATTCCGATCCTCATGTCCGCGGCAACCGAGGCCGCCGCGGAGACCATTCCCGGAGGGTGATCTACAGCACTCCCGGGTAGGCGCCGCCGTCGATCAGCAGGCTCTGGCCCGTGATGAACCCCGCCTGCGCGGAGCAGAGGAAGGCGCAGGCGGCGCCGAACTCCGCGGGCTCGCCGAAGCGGCGCGCGGGGATCGTCGCGCGCCCGTCGGCCGCGATCTCCTCCACGGTGACGCCCTGCTGCTCGGCCGCGACCTTCTGCCCGGCCGCGAGCCGGTCGGTGGCGAAGGAGCCGGGGAGCAGGAAGTTGATCGTGACGTTCGCGTGCGCCACCGACCGGGCGACGCCGGCGAGGAACCCGGTGAGGCCGGCCCGGGCGCCGCTGGACAGGTCGAGCCCGGCCAGCGGCATTTTCACCGAGCCCGAGGTGATGTTGACGATCCGGCCGAAGCGCCGCTCCACCATCCCGTCGACGACGGCCTGGACCAGCCGGATCGGCGTGGCCATGTTGGACCGGACGCCGGCCAGCAGCGCCTGCTCGTCGATCGCGCGGAAGTCCCGGAAGGGCGGCCCGGCGTTGTTGTTGACCAGCACGTCGACCTGCGCGACCGCGGCGAGCAGCCGGTCCGGTCCGTCGGGCGTGTCGAGGTCCGCCCCGACCGGGATCACCTCGGCCCCGGTCGCGGCGGCGATCTCGGCCGCGGCCTTCTCGGCGGCGGCCTGCTCCCGCCCGTTCACGACGACGGTGCAGCCCGCCCGGGCCAGCTCCTCGGCGCACGCCCGGCCCAACCCCCGCGTGGAGGCGCAGACGACGGCGGTGCGGCCCGCGATCCCGAGGTCCATCAGACGGGCCGCCGCTTCGGCGTGGAGCGGGCGACGAGCGCGGGATCGCGGGTGACGGCCTCGCCGAGGACGTCGTCGATCGCGGCCATCGCGTCGGCCGGGATGCGCACGCCCGCGGCCTTCACGTTCTCCTCCACCTGCTCGGGCCGGGAGGCGCCGACCAGGGCGGCGGAGACGTTGCGGTTCTGCAGCACCCACGCCACGGCGAGCTGGGCCATCGTCAGCCCGAGGTCGCCGGCGACCGGCCGCAGCTTCTGCACGCGGGCGAGGGTGTCGTCGGCGAGGAACCGCTTGATCGCGTCGCCGCCGCCCTTCTCGTCCGTGGCGCGCGAGCCCTCGGGCCACGCCTCGCCGGGCTGGTACTTGCCGGTGAGCACGCCCTGCGCGATCGGCGACCACACGATCTGCCCGATCCCCAGCTCCTCGGAGGTGGGCACGACCTCGTCCTCGACGATCCGCCACAGCATCGAGTACTGCGGCTGGCTGGAGACCAGGGAGATCCCGAGGTCGACGGCCAGGGCGTGGGCGCGGCGGATCTGGTCGGCCGTCCACTCGCTGACGCCGATGTAGAGCGCCTTGCCCGCCCGCACGACGTCGGCGAACGCCTGCATCGTCTCCTCGAGCGGGGTGAACATGTCGTAGCGGTGCGCCTGGTAGAGGTCGACGTAGTCCGTCCCGAGCCGGCGCAGGCTGCCGTCGATGCCCTCGAGGACGTGCTTGCGGGACAGCCCCTGGTCGTTCTTCCCGCGCGGCCCCACCGGCCAGTAGACCTTGGTGAAGATCTCCAGCGACTCGCGTCGCTCGCCCTTCAGCGCGGCCCCCAGCACCTCCTCGGCCCGGCCGTTGGCGTAGACGTCGGCCGTGTCGAAGCTGGTGATCCCGTGCTCGAGGGCGGCGCGCACGCACTGCGTCGCGACGTCGTTCTCCACCTGCGAACCGTGCGTCAGCCAGTTGCCGTACGTGATCTCGGAGATCTGCATGCCGGAGCGGCCGAGGTAGCGGAAGTGCATGGCCCCATCGTGCACCCGCCGAGGTTCGCCCCCGTCGGGTGAGGTCCGCACCGGCGGTGGCCACGACAGTCGGTCTCCCGACGACATCGAGGAGAGGCGGATCCATGGCGACCCTGACCGTCTGGAAGTTCGACGACCCGGGCGGCGCCCGGAACGCGCTGGATTTGGTCGAGCGGCTGCAGAAGCAGGAGCTGCTGACGCTCGAGGACGCGGCCGTCGTGACCTGGCCCGAGAACCGCAAGAAGCCGAAGACCGAGCAGCTGCACAGCATGTCCGGCGCCGGCGCGCTGGGCGGCAGCTTCTGGGGCCTGCTGTTCGGGCTGCTGTTCTTCGTCCCGCTGCTGGGCATGGCGGTCGGTGCGGCCATGGGTGCCCTGGCGGGCTCGATGTCCGACGTCGGCATCGACGACCGGTTCATCAAGGAGGTCCGCGAGAAGGTCACGCCGGGCACGTCGGCGCTGTTCCTCATGACCTCCCGCGTCGTGCAGGACAAGGTGCTGGACGAGTTCCGCGGCACGCAGGCCGAGCTGATCTCGACGAACCTCTCGAACGAGCAGGAGCAGAAGCTGCGGGAGGTCTTCGCCGAGGAGCACGAGACCGTCTGAGACGGGGTGCTCGGCGTGGCCTCCCCTCCGCGGGCCCGGGCGTGGGCGTTCGAGGCGGTCCTGGCCGTGCTGTCGGACGACGTCAACGCCGAGCAGGGCACGGAACGCGCCCGTGCCGTGGCCGCCGCGGTGCTGGCCGAGGCCGGTGAACCCGGCCTCACGGAGACGGTGGTGGTCCTCTCCTCGACGCTCGCCGAGGCGCTGGAGCGGATCGCCGCCGAGCGCGGCCTGGTCGCGGCCGACCTGGCCGAGATCTGGTTCGTGGACTGACGGGAGGTCGGTCGTGGCCGGGACGGTGCAGGGTGCACGACCGAGCGGGGCGCGGCGGCTCGCGGCCGCGGGCGCGTTGCTGGCGGCGATCGCCGCGGTCGTGGTGGTGATCGTGGCTCTCCTGCAGAGCCCGCTGCGGGTCGTCGCGGCCCCGATCCTGGTGGGTGTGGCGGTCGCCGCGGGCTGGACCGCGCTCGTGCGGCGCGGGGCGTGGCGCATCGCGGCCTGCACGGTCGCGGTGCTGGCCCTCGTCGGCGTGGTCCTGCTGGTGGTGACGGCCTCGATCCTGCGCACCGCGGCCGTGGTCGTCCTCGTCCTGCTGGCGGCGAGCCTCGCCCGGGTCGCCCTCGGCCGCGACCTCGTGCCCGAGCCGTCGGGAATGAAGTCCGTCCCGGCGGCCGGGCACGGGGTGCTGCTCATGAACCCGCGCTCGGGCGGCGGCAAGGTCGCCCGGTTCGGGCTCGAGGAGGAGGCCCTGCGGCGCGGCGTGACCCCCGTCGTCCTGGAGCCGGGCGACGACCTGCGGGCCCTCGCCGAGGCCGCCGTCGCCGAGGGGGCCGACGTGCTGGGCATGGCCGGCGGCGACGGGTCCCAGGCCCTGGTCGCCGACGTCGCCCGGAAGCACGACGTCCCGCTGGTCGTGATCCCCGCGGGCACCCGCAACCACTTCGCGCTGGACCTCGGCCTGGACCGCGACGACGTCGTGGCCGCGCTCGACGCGTTCGGCCCGGCCCTGGAGCGGCGCATCGACCTGGCCGTGCTGGGCGACCGGGTGTTCGTGAACAACGCCTCGCTCGGCGTGTACGCGGGCGTGGTGCAGTCCGAGGGCTACCGCGACGCCAAGCTCGCGACGACCGCCCGCATGGCCCCCGAGCTGCTCGGACCCGGCGCGGAGGGGTCGCACCTGCGGTTCCGCGGGCCGGACGGCGTCGACGGGGGCCCCACCGCCATGGTGCTCGTGTCCAACGGCGACTACCGGCTCGACCGGCTCGACGGCTTCGGCACCCGGGCCCGGCTCGACGGCGGGGTGCTCGGCGTCGTGACCGTGCGGGTGGAGAAGGGCCGCGACGTCACCGAGATGCTGGCCGCACAGGCGACCGGCCGGCTGCGCTCCTTCCGCGGCTACCGGCAGTGGAACGCGCCCGAGTTCGAGGTCGACTCCGACAAACCGCTGGTCGAGGTGGGGGTCGACGGCGAGGCGCTGCGGCTGGCGCCCCCGTTGCGGTTCCGGGTGCTGCCCGGGGCGCTGCGCGTGCGCGTGCCCACCGGGTCGCCTGGCGCGGCTCCCGCGGCGGTCGCGCCGGCGGGCCCGGGCGAGGCGATCGCGGGCCTGGTCCGCGTGCTCCGCGGGCACTCCGCGCAACGACGACCGGGCTGAGCGGACAACCGGACGAACTATGCGGAGCTGCGCCGAACGGCGCCTTCCGCTCCTCCGCATCCGGTCCCGACTGGGGACCTTCGTCCCACCGGCCCGGGCCCGACGCTCGGCCTCAGGCCGGATCCAGGCGGTCCAGCATGGATCGAACCAGCCGGTCCAACAGTGCGCCGGCGTGCGGGGGTGACTTGTCCATGCAGCCGGTACCCGAGTCGAAGATCCGTGTTCCCGTCCGCCCACCGCAACTCGTCACGCGGGCCGCGGTCCGCGCGGCGCTCGACCGGATCTCCGACGTGGGCCTGGTCCGTGGCCCCGCCGGCTTCGGCAAGACCCTGGCCGTGGCGGAGTGGGTGCGCACGAGCCCGGGCCCCGGAACGGCGTGGGTCCGCGTCGACGCCGAGGACGAGGATCCCCGACGGTTCTGGTCGGCCGTCCTGGCCGCCCTGGCCCGATGCCCCACGATCCCGCCGTCGAGCCGGCTCCGGGACCGGCACGGCTGGCCCGCGGAGGGCGGGCCGGAGTTCCTGGCCGCGCTGACCGCCGCGCTCGACGTCCTGCCGCGGCCGCCGCGCCTGGTGCTCGACGACGTCGGTGAGCTGACGGGCGCCGCGAGCCTGCACGGGTTGCGCACCTTCCTCCGCGACCGGCGGCCGGACCTGGCCACCGTGCTGTGCAGCCGGGGCGAACCGCCGCTCGGCCTCGCCCGGCTGCGGGTGGCGCGGCGGCTCCGCGAGATCGGCCCGGACCTGCTGCGCTTCACCCCGTACGAGGCCGAGGAGCTCCTCCGCGCCGCGGCGCCGGGCCTGACCCAGGCCGAGGTCACCGTGTTGCACGCGCGCACCGCGGGCTGGCCGGCCGCATTGTGGTTGGCCGCCGCGGCCTGCGCCGATCCGACCGACCCCGAGGCCGCGCAGGGCTTCTCCGGCGAGCACCCGCTGGTCGCCGACTACCTGGAGGGGGAGGCGCTCGCCGGCCTCGACGGCACCGAGCTCGACGTGCTGCGTCGGATCGGCGTGGTCAACCCGGTGCCGACCGGGCTCGCCGCGGTCCTCACCGGCCGGGCCGACGCCGGCGGGGTGCTCGACGCCGTCGAGCACCGGACGGGTCTCGTGCGCGCGGAGGGCCGCGGCCGGGAGGTCCACCGGGTCGAGCCGCTGCTGCGCGACCACCTGCTCGGGGAGCTGCGCCGGTACGCGGCCGGGACGCCGGCACGGCTCGAGGCGGTGACCGCGCGCTGGTACGCCGCCGCCGGCCGGCCCGACGCCGCGGCCGAGCACGCCGCCCGCAGCGGGGACGCGCTGGTCGCCACGGAGATCCTGCGCGACGCCGGGCCCACACTGCTGCTCTCCGGTCGGCACCGCCCGCTGCGCCGCGCCCTGGACACCGTCGGCGAGGTCGGCCTCGCCCGCGAACCCGGGCTGGCGGCGCTCGCGGCGCTCGCCCGCACGGCGGCGGGCGGCCCACCGGCCACCCACGCGCCGCGGTGGCCCGAGGACCCCCCGCCCGAGCTGGCCGTGCTGCGGGCCGCCGCCGAGGAGTTCGGTGCCGTCCCCGCGACCTCCGGCCGGCGCGACCCGGACGTGCTGCCGCACCAGCCGGGCGTGCGGGCGCTGGGCCTGCTCGCGCGGGCCCTCACCGCGGTGCGGGTCGGCGCCCCGGGCGCCGCACGGCCGTTGCTCGCCGACGCGCTCGAGCTCGCCGACCGGCACGGGTTCGTGCACCTCGCGGTGCAGGCGCTCGTCCTGCGGGCGGTCGCGGCCGCGGCCGAGGGCGACGCGGCCGAGGTGCGGCAGGCGGGGGAGGTCGCGCTGGCCCGGGCGGAACGCTCCGGGCTGCGGCACTCGTCCTGGGCGGCCGCCGCTGCGGCCGTACTGGCCCACGCGGCGCTGCTCCGCGCCGAGCCACGCGACGCGGTGCGGCTGGCCGAGGCGGGGCTCGCCGGGCTCGACCACCCCGGCCGCGGGCCGGCCGAGCTGCGGTTCGGCCTGGCGGTGCTCCGCGCGGCGGCGGACGTGGACGGCGCGGGCGAGGCCCGCGGGGACCGCGCCCGCGGCCTGGACCGGCTGCAGCACGCCCGCGCGGAACTGGGCGACGAGCCGGTGGACCCGCACGTCGCGGCCATGGCCGCTCTGCTGGAGCACCGCGCGGCCCTGGACCTCGGGCACCCGACGGCGGCCCGCAGCGTGCACGGCTGGCTGGTCCAGCGCGTCGGGGAGACCGCCGAGAGCGCCCTGCTCCGCGCCTGGACCGATCTCGCCGCCGGCCGTGAGGACCGGGCCCGGGCCGCGGCGCACCGCGCGCTCGTGGAGTGCGGGGCGCCCCTGCTCGGCGTCACCGAGGTGGAGGCGTGGCTGGTCGAGGCGACGGTCGCGGCCGAGGCCGAGGAACGGGCGGCGGCCCGCGAGGCGCTCGAGCGCGCCCTGGGGCTGGCCGAGCCGCTGCGGGCCTTGCGCCCGTTCGCGGGGGCGGGGCCGGAGGTCCGGCGGCTGCTCGTGCAGCTGCACGGCGGTCCCGGTGCGGCAGGCTCCTTCGCGGGCGCCGCGCTCGCGGTCTCCGCGACCACCGGGTCCCCGGCGGCGGCGCTCAGCGAGCGCGAGCGGGCGGTCCTCGCCCTGCTGCCCTCCCTGCTGTCGTTGGAGGAGATCGGGGCCGACCTGTCGGTCTCGGTGAACACCGTGAAGACCCACGTCCGCTCGATCTACGGGAAGCTCGGTGTGAGCAGCCGCCGGACCGCCGTGCTCGCCGGCTACGAGCGCGGCCTGATCGCCCCGGCGCCCGCGCTCACCCTCCGGGGGTGAGGTCCTCGCCCCCGGCGGCGTCCCTCCCCGGCGATCTCCGCGCCGTGCCCCGCGGAGGACCGCGAAGTCACACGGAGCGGGCGAGGTGCACCGTGCCCGCGACCCCGACCGTGGACCGACACAGCGCTCGAGGGAGGAGCACACCATGAGCGACACGACCCATTCGCCCACATCGGGGGCGACGCAGAGCACGGCGGGGGCATGGGCGACCGGATTCGCGATGTTCGCGGGTGCGGTGCTGATCGTGACCGGCATCTGCCAGGCACTGGCCGGTATCGCCGCGCTGTTCCGCGACCAGGTCTACGTGGCCACCCCGAACTACATCTACTCGTTCGACGTCACGGCCTGGGGCTGGGTCCACATCATCCTCGGTGCGGCGCTCGCGCTCACCGGTCTCGGGGTCATCCAGGGCCAGACCTGGGCGCGCGTCGTCGGCATCCTGCTCGCCTCGCTGAGCATCATCGCCAACTTCCTGTTCATCCCGCACTACCCGATCTGGTCCATCGTGATCATCGCCCTCGACGTCGCCGTGATCTGGGCCCTGGTCCGCGAGACCCGCGAGCTCGCCTGACCGGGCTGCTCCTCGGCCTCGTCCGCATCCGCCGCCGGAGGTGACCCGATGACACGGACCGCCGCTCCACCCGCAGCACCGGAACGGCACCCGGCCGCGGTCGGCCCGGCCGAGCGCATCGAGCTCGGCCGGGCGGCGCGGACGGCGGCGCCCCGGTCGAGCCACGCCGAGCTGCCTGCCCGGCGCGGCAAAGGGGCGCTGAAGATCCTGGCCGCGCAGGACGTCGGCCGGGTCCAGGACCTGCTGCCCATCCGGTACGCCCGGATGGCCATCTCGCCCTTCACCTTCCTGCGCGGCTCGGCGGCCGTGATGACCGCCGACCTCGCCGACACCCCGGTCAGCGGCATCGACGTGCAGCTCTGCGGCGACGCCCACCTGGCCAACTTCGGCTTCTTCGCCTCGCCGGAGCGGCGGCTGGTCTTCGACCTCAACGACTTCGACGAGACCCTGCGGGGCCCGTGGGAGTGGGACGTCAAACGGCTGGCGGCCAGCGTCGAGGTCGCCGGGCGGGACCGGGGCTTCCGGACCCGGGACCGCGCGGCGGCGGTGGAGGCGGCCGTGCGCGCCTACCGCCGGGCGATGCGCGCCTTCGCGGCCATGACCAACCTCGACGTCTGGTACGCGCTCGTCGAGACCGACGAGCTGTGGGCGCGCTACCGGCGCCGCGTCGCCGCGCCGCGGCGGGCCCGGATGCAGCGGGACCTCACCAAGGCCCGCTCGCGGGACAACCTGGGTGCGCTGAACCGCTTCACGGCGGTCGTCGACGGTGCCCCGCGCATCGTCGCAGCGCCGCCGATCGTGGTGCCGATCCGCGACCTCTACCCGGAGGAGGTGGAGCGGCGGGGCATCGAGGACGGCATCCACGAGCTGCTCGCGGGCTACCGGGAGAGCCTGCCCCCGGACCGCCGGACGCTCTACGACCGGTACCGGCCGGTCGACATCGCGCACAAGGTGGTGGGCGTCGGCAGCGTCGGCACCCGCTGCTGGATGCTGCTCTTCCTCGGCCGCGACGACCGGGATCCGCTGTTCCTGCAGGCCAAGGAGGCGGGACCGTCGGCCCTGGAGTCCGTGCTGGGCCCGGCCCCGCAGGACTCGGCGGGGCAGCGGGTCGTCGAGGGGCAGCGGCTGATGCAGGCCGTGGGCGACATCTTCCTCGGCTGGCAGCGGGCGCCCGGGGTCGACGGCGAGGTGCGGGACTTCTACCTGCGCCAGCTGCGGGACTGGAAGGGCTCGGTCGAGGTCGAGAGCCTGCGTCCGCAGGGGTTGCAGATCTACGCGGAGATCTGCGGGCAGACCCTCGCCCGCGCCCATGCACGCAGCGGCGACCGGATCGCGATCGCGGCGTACCTCGGCTCGTCGTCCTCCTTCGACCGCGCGGTCGCGGACTTCGCCCGCGCCTACGCCGACCGCACCGAGACCGACCACGCCGCGCTGCGCCGGGCGATCGACACGGGGCGGGTGATCGCGTCCGACCCGAGCACGGACGGCCAGGGATGAACCGCTGGAAGCCGCTGATCGCCCTGGGGATCGCACAGTTCCTGGTGGTGCTCGACACGGCCGTCATGAATGTGTCGATCAGCGCGCTGGTCGCGGACTTCGACACCACGGTCGCCGCCATCCAGGCGGTCATCACCCTGTACACGCTCGTCATGGCCGCGTTCCTGATCACGGGCGGCCAGGTCGGCGACATCCTCGGGCGTCGCCGCGCGTTCGCGGTCGGGCTGGTGGTCTACGGCGTGGGATCCGGTCTCACCGCGATCGCCCCGACGCTGTGGGTGCTGGTGCTCGGCTGGTCCGTCATCGAGGGCCTCGGTGGGGCGCTGGTGCTCCCGGCGCTGGCCGCCCTCGTGGGCGGCAACTACCGCGGCCGGGACCGGGCCGTCGCCTACGGCGTCATCGGCGGCCTCGCGGGCGCGGGGATCGCCGTCGGCCCGATCCTCGGCGGGTGGGCGACGACCTACCTGAGCTGGCGCGTCGTGTTCGCCGGCGAGGTCGTGATCGTGGTGGCGATCCTGCTGATGCTGCGTTGGATCGCCGACGCGCCGCCGGTCGGGCCGCGCCGGCACCTGGACCTGGTCGGGGCGACCCTGTCCGTGGCCGGGCTCGCGCTCACCGTGCTCGGCATCCTGCAGAGCAGCGCCTGGGGCTGGCTCGAGCCGCGGAACCCGCCGTTCACGGTGTTCGGCTTCGCGCCGACCCTCTTCGTGATCGCGGCGGGGCTCGTCCTCCTCGGACTGCTGCGCAACTGGGTGCGGCACCGCGAGGAGCGGGGCCGCGACCCGCTGGTCCGGTGGGCGCTGTTCGCGATCCGGCCGCTGCGCGCCGCGCTGTCCACCCTGCTGGCCCAGAACCTGATCCTGCTCGGGATCTTCTTCACGGTGCCGCTCTACCTGCAGGTGGTGCAGGGGCTCAACGCCTTCGAGACGGGGCTGCGGCTGCTGCCGGTCTCGCTCACGATGCTGGTCACGTCGATGGCCGCGCCGCTCGTCAACCGCTTCGCGGCGCCACGGACCGTGGTCCGCATCGGCTTCGTCGTGCTGTGCGGCGCCTCGCTGTGGCTGGTCGCCACCGTCCGGCCGGAGCTCGACGACCTGTCCTTCGCCCTCGCCACCGGGGTGCTCGGCATCGGGATGGGGCTGCTCGCCGGACAGCTCGGCAACGTCGCGCAGTCCAGCGTCGGCGAGGTCGAGCGCAGCGAGGTCGGCGGGCTGCAGTACACCGCGCAGAACCTGGGGTCCTCGCTGGGTACCGCGCTGATCGGCTCCTTCCTGCTCGGCGCGCTGACCCGGGTGAGCCTCACGGGGGTGGCGGAGGCGCCGGTGTCCGACGCGACGCGAGCGCAGGTCGGCACCGCCCTGGAACAGGGGATCTCGTTCCTCTCCCTCGACCAGGCCCGCGCCGCGCTGACCTCGGCCGGCATCCCGGCCACGGAGGTGGAGGTGCTGCTCGGGGAGTACGCGCAGGCCCAGCTCGTCGGGTTGAAGTTCGCGTTGCTGGCTGCGGCCGGGATCGCCCTGCTCAGCCTGTTCCTCACCCGGGAGCTGCCGCGCCGCCGGGAACCCGAGCAGGTGGTGTCGCCCGCCCCGGTCGTCGAGCCGCCCGTGGGCGCGCCGGGGTGACGCCTCACGGCAGGAGCAGACAGGAGTCGCCGAACTCGTGCCAGCGGTAGCCCGCGTCGAGCGCGGCCGCGTACGCCCGCTCGACCAGCCGCCGTCCGGCCACCGCGCGGAGCAGGAGCAGGTGCGAGGCCTCGGGCTCGTGCCAGCCGGTCACCAGCCCGTCGACGACGCGGGCCGGCCGGTCCGGGCCCAGGACCAGCTCCGTCGTGCCCTCGCCCGCCCGGACGGTCCCGTCGCGCTCGGCGACGGTCTCCAGCGCGCGGGTCACGGTGGTCCCCACCGCGACGACCCGGCGCCCGGCCGCACGCGTCGCGGCGACCGCCTCGGCGGTCGCGAGCGGCACCCGGTAGCGCTCGGGCTGCGGGGTCTCGCCCGCCTCGAGCGACGACACCCCGGTGTGCAGCACCAGCTCGGCCACGGCGATCCCGCGCGCCCGCAGCCCGTCGAGCACCGCGGGGGTGAACGGTCGCCCCGCGCTCGGCATCTCGGCGCTGCCGAACCGGCCGTCCGGGCGGGCGAAGACGGTGCGGTACTCGGCGAGGGAGGGGCGTCCCCGCAGGTAGGAGTAGGTGATCGGGCGTCCCGCCGCGGCCAGGTACCGGCGCAGCCCGCCTTCCACCGGGATCCGCGCCCGCCAGATCCGCGGACCGCCGGAGAGCAGGGTCGCGGTCACCCCGCGCGGCAACCGGACGGTCTCGCCGGCCCGGCCGTCCGTGATCCGGTACCCGTCCGGCGTGCGCAGCTCCACGGACCAGGTCCCGCCCGGTGCCGGCCCGGACACGTGCAGGACGACGGACCGGCCCGCCCGCATGCCGTCGAGGGCCGCGGGTTCGGTGTCGGAGGTGTTGACCACGACCAGGTCCCCGGGCTCCAGCGCCTCCGGCAGGTCGGTGAACCGGCGGTGCCGCACCGGGCGGCGGGCCGGCGCGACCATGAGGCGCACACCGTCGCGGACCGGCGGGGGTGCGGTGGCGACCAGTTCGGGCGGGACCGGCCTCACGGCGCGACCGCCAGGTCGGCCGCGGTGTAGCGGCCCGAGGGCGGCCGGTCCGCGAGCAGCCGCAGCAGCGCCGGTACGACGGTCTCCGGCTCGGGCCGGTCCGAGATGTCCTCACCGGGGAAGGCCCGCTGGTGCATCGCGGTGCGCATGTCCCCGGGATCGAAGGCGTACACGCGCAGGTCCGGCTCCTCCACGCCCAGCACCGCGGCGAGATGGTCGAGCGCGGCCTTCGCCGCGCCGTAGCCGCCCCAGCCCTCGTAGGCCTCGACGGCGGCGTCGGAGCTGAGCGTGACGACCGTGCCGCCGGCGGCGCGCAGGGCCGGCAGGGTCTCCCGGGTGAGACCGAGCGGGGCCAGGACGGTGGTCTCCAGGACGCGGCGCAGGGCGTCGAGCGGGTAGTCGGCCAGCCGGGGCAGGGGCGAGGGACCGAGCTCGCCGGCGTTGTGCACCAGCAGGTCCAGCCGGCCGCCTGCCGCGGCGGCGAGCTCGGTGCGGAAGCCCGGGTCGGTGACGTCACCGGGCAGGGCGGCGACGCCGGGCACCCCGTCGAGCGCGCCCCGCAGGCGTCGGGCGTCCCGGCCGCAGGCCACCACGGTGGTCCCGCGCCGGGCGAGGGCGACGGTGAGGGCGAGCCCGAAGCCCTGTCCCGCACCGGTGACGATCGCAGTCCGTGTCATGCGGACCACACTGCGACCTGAAGCTCGGTTCAGGTCAAGAGATCGTCGTCCCGGCTCCGGTAGCCGTCCCGTGCCTCGGCGATGGCCGCCCGGCGGGCGCCGACGAGATAGTCCGGGGAGCCGAGTTCGACCCCGGCCCCGGGAGGCGTCTCGATCCCGAGCGCCCGGAGATAGACCCCGGCCCGCTGGGAGAAGGAGCCGCCGCCCGTCCCGAAGTGCGCCGCCAGGTCCTTGACCATCAGCCCGCCGCGGCCGCCGACGAGGTCGCTCGCCCGGCCCACGAGCCAGCAGATCGTGCCGGCCGAGATCTCCGACCGGGCGGCCCGGCGGAACGCCACGGGATCGGCCGCCGCCGTCCTGCTGAGCAGGCGCCGGCACGCCGTCCGCATCTCGACGGCGTCGCCGCCGTCGAACAGGGTCTCGCAGCCGGAGTCGACCAGGGCGAGCACCTCGCCCACCCGCGGCCGGACGTCCTCGGGGACCCCCGTCCAGTCGAAGGGCTCGTCGGGCAGCGGCTCCGTGGACAGCGCGTCCAGGACCGCGCGCCCGCCGACGGCCCGCGCGAGCTCGTTCAGTCCCCACTCCGGGTCGGGCGGGTCGAGCACCCCGAGCGCCTCCAGCAGCGCCTCCGGTCCCTGCCTGCGATCGGCGCGGATCAGCTGCCGGTACTCGGCCTCGAAGGCGTCGACCGCCGCGAGGGTGTCCTGCGTGTGCACGGACCTGATCCCCCGCTCGGCGTGGCAGAACCGGACGAAGGCTCGCAGCAGGTCCGGGAGGCGATCGAGGTGCGGCACGTCGGCGACGATCTTCCGCGGGACCCAGTCCAGCAGCAGGATCTCGACGTTCACGGGGCTCCAGCGCAGCGGGTCGCCGGTGCCGGAGCCGCTGCCGAACCACAGCAGCGACTCCAGGAGCTCCCGGTGGTCGGGATCGTCGAAGCCCGTGCCCTGCGGCGAGCGCAGGAAGCGCTCGGTCAGGTCCGCCAGCTGCGCGCCGGACCACTCGGGGAACTCGTGGCCCCGCCCGCCGGCCGGCAGCATCCCCGTGACCCAGCGGACCAGGGCACGGCAGGCCGGCCACGTCTCGGTCTCGAACGGCGGATAGGTGATGGCGGCCTGCTCCATCGCCTCGACGATCCGGGCGCGGGCGTCGGCGGGGTCGAGGTCGCGCACCACGGAGTCCGGGTCGTCGGCGATCTCCTCCAGCTGCGCGACGACCGCGGCGGCCGGCGCCGGCAGCACGAAGGCGTCCTTGACCAGCGTGCCGACGTTGTGGTCGACGTAGACCACCGTGGTGAACTCGGTGCCGTCGGGGAGGAGCACACCGAGCACGTGGTTCTCGCCGTCGCCGAGCACGTGGGCGACCTCGCGGACCGAGGTCACGCGCGTCCGGCCGAGGTCGGCCAGCCAGCCGGGCAGGGCATCCGCGCGGCCGGTGATCTCGCGGAGGGCCCGGCGCCGGAACAGCTCGTCGTCGGAGAAGGCGGCGAACACCGCGAGCAGGGCCGACGTCTCGTGCAGGTCCGTGCCGAGGAAGCTCTCGACGAGGTCGTCGAACCCCGGGACGTCGGGCGAGGGTTCGGGCCCGAAGGGGTGGCGGGGTGGTTCGAGGATCGCCAGGATGCCGCTGACCAGCTCGAGCAGCGAAAGCGGATGCTCCTCGAGGGCCAGGGCGACCCGGTCGACGAGATCGGGCTCCTGGTCCCGGCGCCGTCGCTGCTCGAGGCGCCGGTCCCGGCGCCGCGTGCGGGCGCGCCCGTCCTTCTTCGGTGGCCTGCGTCCGCGGGGGCGCTTCGACATGTCCGGCAGCCTAGGGCTCAGTCCACGCGGCGCAGGCCCGCCGCGCGCAGGCGGGCGAGGTCCGGGAAGCCGTCGACCGCCATGAGCAGGTCCGCCTCGGCGAGGAACGAGCGCAGGTGGTGCACCACGCCCTCCTCGCCGCCGACCGCCAGCGCGTAGACGTGCGGGCGCCCGGAGCCGACCGCGGTGGCGCCCATCGCGAGCGCCTTGACCACGTCCGAGCCGCTGCGCACGCCGGAGTCGAAGAGGACCGGGGTGTCGCCGGCGGCCTCGACGACCTCGGGCAGCGTCTGCAGGGCCGGCAACCCGCCGTTGGCCTGCCGGCCGCCGTGGTTGGAGCAGTAGATGCCGTCGACCCCGTGGTCCTTGGCCTTGCGCACGTCCTCGGGGTGGCTGATGCCCTTGAGCACGATCGGCAGCGAGGTCGCCTCGCGCATCCAAGCCAGGTCCTCCCAGCGCATCGAGAAGCCGAAGGTCCGGGCGAACAGCCCGACGACCTCGGCCGGGTCGGAGCTCCTGAGCTGCTTCCGGAAGTGCTCGTCGGAGGTGTAGTTGGCCAGGCAGTAGCCGCGCAGCTGCGGGAAGTTCGCGGTGTTCAGGTCGCGCGGGCGCCACCCGGTGACCCAGGTGTCGAGCGTGACGACCAGCGCCCTGAAGCCCGCCCGCTCGGCCCGCTGGATGAAGCTGACGGCCAGGTCCCGGTCGTTGGGCGGGTAGAGCTGGAAGAAGCCCGGGGTGTCGCCGAGCGCCTTCGCGACCTCCTCCATCGGGTCCTGGGAGAGCGTCGACGCGATCATCGGAACGCCGGTGCGCGCGGCAGCGCGGGCCGTCGCCAGGTCGCCGTGCAGGTCCTGCGCACAGATGCCGAGCACGCCGATCGGGCACAGGAAGAGCGGGTGCGGCAGCTCGATGCCGAACAGTGTGGTGGAGAGGTCGCGGTCGTACGCGCCCTCCATCATCCGCGGCACGAGGCCCCACTTCTCGAAGGCCTCGACGTTCGCCCGCTGGGTGCGCTCGTCGCCCGCCCCGCCCGCGACGTAGGAGAGCACCCACGGCGGCAGTGCCTCGGCGGCCCGGCGCTCCATCCCCGCGAAGTCGACCGGGAAGCGGGGCAGCAGGCCCTTCGTGCCGGCCAGGTAGATCTCCAGCTGGTAGTCGCCGTAGCGCGGTGACATCCGTGTCCCTCCTGATCACGCGGGTCCCGCCGGGACACTAGCGCCGGAGGTGCCCAAACGATCGGTCGACAACTCCCGACCGAACGGTTGACCAGCAGCGGGTCCGCAGCTAGCGTCGGTGTTCGTCGGACCGCCGAGTCGCAGGAGACGCTGGTGCCGGAGAGTGGGATCGAGCGGTCCGTGCCGCCGCACCGCCGCGCGGTGGCGCCCAAGGCGCGCGGCCGCGACCTCGGCCCGTCGCGCTACGAGCAGATCGTCGACGCGGCCGCGGAGCTGTTCCGGCGCAAGGGCTACGCGGGCACGAGCATCAGCGAGATCGCCGAGGCGGCCGGCATGCTCAAGGGCAGCCTCTACCACTACATCCACACCAAGGAGGACCTCCTCCACGCGATCGTGGAGGAGGCGCACCTCAACACCGCCGCGCTCGGCGAGGAGCTGCTCGCCTCCGGCGCCCCGGCCGTCGACAAGCTGCGGCTGGCGATCGAGCGGCACCTGCGCGGCACCGAGAAGAACCTGATCAAGATCAGGGTGTTCAACGCCGAGTTCTCCGGGCTGCCCGCCGAGCGGTTCGCCGAGATCATCGCGCGCCGGGACACCTACGAGCGCTCGATCCGCGAGATCGTCCGGCAGGGGCAGCGGGAGGGCGCCTTCGCCGCGCACCTCGACCCGCGGCTCACCGCCGCGTCGATCCTCGCGACCCTCAACTCCGTCCAGGCGTGGTTCCGCCCCGACGGCGACCTGTCCATGACCGAGATCATCGACGGCTTCACCGACCTCCTGCTGCGCAGCGTCGGCGTGGAGACCCACCCGGAAAGGACCCTGCATGAAGACCGGTGAGCAGTACCTGGCCTCCCTCGACGACGGCCGCAAGGTCTGGTTCGAGGGCGAGCTGGTCG
Organism: Pseudonocardia halophobica; assembly: GCF_027922425.1. Taxonomy (GTDB): domain Bacteria; phylum Actinomycetota; class Actinomycetes; order Mycobacteriales; family Pseudonocardiaceae; genus Pseudonocardia; species Pseudonocardia halophobica. The sequence continues at coordinate 197,360 of NZ_BSFQ01000011.1, forward strand.
AGCGGATCGCCGACCACCCGATCCTCGGCCGGAGCGCGCAGCTCATCGCCGAGGGCTACGACAAGGTCTACGACCCGACCGGCGACCACAGCCCGTTCTCCGACGTCCCGACGGACGCGGCGGGCCTGCGCGAGCACATCGACTTCGTGCACGACCTGGGGATGCTCGCGCACGTCACCTACACCTCGATCATGACGCTGCTGACCGCCGCGGGCCGGATCATGGACTCCTGCCCGGAGGAGGTCGAGCGGATCAACGCCTTCGTCGCGCGCGCCCGCGCCGAGGACATCCGGATCACGCAGTGCATCACCGACGCGAAGGGGCACCGCAAGGTCCGCCCGGGTCAGCAGGAGGACCCCGACTCGTACGTGCACGTGGTCGAGCGCCGGGACGACGGCGTGGTCGTCCGCGGGGCCAAGCTGCACATCACCGCCGCCTCGCTCGGCCACGAGCTCATGGTCATCCCGACCAAGGGCATGAAGCCGGGGGAGGAGGACTACGCGATCGCGTGCATGATCCCGGTCAACGCGCCCGGGGTGAAGATCGTCGACGTCAGCTACGCGCCGCGGCACGCCGACACCGGCACCTTCCCGGTCTCGGGACCGGTGTCCTACCCCGAGTCGTTCGTGATCCTGGACGACGTGTTCGTCCCCACCGAGCGCATCTTCCTCGACGGGCAGACCAAGTACGCCACCGTGTTCGCGCACTCGCTCGGCCTGTGGGAGCGGCTCGGCGGGCTGTCGTCGATGGCCGACGGCGCGGACCTGCTGGTCGGGCTGGCCCAGCTGATCGCCCAGGCGAACGGCACCGAGTCCGTGGCGCACGTCCGGGACAAGATCGACGACATGATCATCCAGGCCACGCTGATCCGGGCCTCGCTCGAGGCGGCGATCACCCACTGCCACGTGGGCGACAACGGCGCGGCGTTCCCGGACGAGCTGTACACCAACGCGGGCAAGTACTACGCGGCGTCGCACTACGACCGGCTGGTGCAGAGCCTGCACGACATCGCCGGCGGCTCGATCGTCACCGCGCCCTCGCTCGCCGACCTGCAGAACCCCGAGGTCGGGCCCGCGGTGCGCAAGTACATGCAGGGCAACCCGGAGTTCGACGGCGAGACCCGGCTGCGGCTGTTCCACGTGATCCGCGACCTCACCGCGGACACCTACGGCGGCTGGCGGCTGGTCACGAACATCCAGGCCGGCGGCGGGCTCTACGCCCAGAAGATCGTGACGCGGAAGTGGTACCCGATGGAGTCCGCCGTCGCGAGGGCGAAGGAACTGGTCGGGGTGCCGTTCGCGCCCTGAGAACCCACCGGCCCCGACACCGAGGCCCCTTCCGACGAGGGGGCACTCCGTCGATCCCCTCCACAGCGGGGACCGGCCGGCCCTACCGCGGCGACGTGAGGGCGCCCTAACCTGCGCGGATGCTGCTGGACGGGTTCAACCACGTCGCCGTGATCACCGCCGACACGGACCGCCTCCACGCCTTCTACGGCGAGGTCTTCGGGGCGACCGTCGCGCACGAGATGCGGCGGGACGGCTTCCGGTTCTCGATCGTCGACATCGGTCCGCACGCCGAGCTCAACGTGTTCGAGGTGGACGGCAACACCGAGGCCGAGCGGCAGACGCCGATGCTCGGCCGCGGCCGGCTCGACCACCTCGGGCTGCAGGCGGCGTCGATCGAGGCGTTCGAGGAGATCCGTCGCCGGCTGCTGGAGCGCGGGGCGTGCGACGAGTTCGTGACCGACTTCGGCCCCGTGCTCAGCCTGTTCTTCCGGGACCCGGACGGGCTGGAGGCCGAGGTCTGCGTGCGCAACCCGGACGCGGAGCCGGGCCGGCACAACCCGCCCGGCACCCCCGCTGCCCGCTACGTGCGCTGACGCGCCCCGCCCCCCAGGCCATCACTCGTGAGTGGCGATAGTCGCTCTGGCGACTATCGCCACTCACGGGGTCAGAGCTGGTAGGTGGAGTTGATGATCGCGCCCTTGCGGGCGTAGTGGATCAGCGCGTCCTGGACGTCGAGCGG
>NZ_BSFQ01000012.1 GCF_027922425.1 Pseudonocardia halophobica
GCGACTACTTCACCCGCCGCAACACCGACCGCCAACGCGACCGCCTCGTCGGCCAACTCCACAACCTCGGCTACCGCGTCACCCTCGACAAGACCGCGTAGCCCGGCTGCGGTCCATTCACTTCACAGCCCTTCCCGGTAGCGATCTTCGGATTGCTGCCGATGCTGCGGTCGTGTTCGCGGTAGAGCAGCACCAGGGCGGCGGGGGTGATTGCGCCGATGCGCCACGGGCAGAGGCTGACCTCACCTCCCAGCTCGCTGTCGACGCCCTGCGCAACGCCATCGCGCTACGCGCCCCGGACGCGACCGGGCGTCGATGGAGTAGCCGACGATCTACAAGTGGCGGCCCAAGCCCGTCTGCGAAGCCGTCCAGCCCTGCTGAGCGAGTTCGTCGGTGGGTAGACCTTGGCGTTGTCGGTGAGCACCCGCAGCACGCGCACGCCGTGGGCGCGGAACCAGGCCACCGCCCGATGGAGGAACCCGGCGCAGGTGGCGTCGCGTTCGTCGGGATGGGCTCGACGTAGGCCAGCCGGGAGTGGTCGTCCACGGCGACGTGCAGGTAGTCGTAGCCGAGCCCGCGGCCATGGACCGTGCGGCCGCGGACGTCCTCGCGGCGCCCGTGCAGCCGCCACCGGCCGCCGTCGGGCCACCCGGCCGAGCTTCTTCACATCCACATGCAGCAGATCGCCGGGGGCACGGCGTTCGTAGCGAACCCCGGAGGGGTGCCGTCGCACCGGCTCACCGGTGATCGGGTCGGTGGCGGCCAACGGCGCCACACCGTGGCGCGCAACACGCGGCCGACGGTGGCGGCGACCAGCCCGAGCTGCCCGGCCAGGAACACTGGCCCGCGCCGGGCACTGGTGCGCAACTCGAGGATCTGGGCTTCCACCTCCGTGGGGTGCGGGTCGGAGAGCGGTGCGGGCGGGAGGGGCGGTCTTCGAGCCCGGACCAGCCCTCGGCGCGGAACCGGTTGATCCACTTGTGCACGGTGGCGCGGGAGATGACGAGTTGTTCGGCGATCTGCGCGGCCGGCCAGCCGCCCTGCCAGTGCTCGATGATGAGTCGACGGCCGTGCACGGTGGTGCGCGCGTTACGGTGCCCCACGGAGGGCCTCCAGGCGGAGTAGGTGCGTCAGACACACCCACTCCGCCTGGAGGCCCTCCCCTCGTCAAGCCGCCACGCCGGACCGATCTGTCAACAACGTGATGGGTCGCTACACCTAGACCGGGCTAGCGAGACGCTCAGTAGGCGCCGCGGCTCCGTAGGACGGCCCCGATCGTCTTCCACAGGATGGTCAAGTCCAGGGCGATGGACCAGTTCTCCACGTAGCGCAGGTCGAGCCGGACGGATTCCTCCCAGGAGAGGTTGCTGCGTCCGCTGACCTGCCAGAGTCCGGTCATGCCCGGGCGGACGAGCAGGCGGCGGCGCGCGACGTCTTCGTAGGTCGCCACCTCGGCGGGAAGCGGAGGGCGGGGGCCGACCAGGGACATGCTGCCGCCCAGCACGTTGAACAGCTGGGGGAGCTCGTCGAGGGAGTACTTGCGGAGAACCGCGCCGATCTTGGTGATACGGGGGTCGCGGGTCATCTTGAACAGTGGGCCGGCAGCCTCGTTGGAGGCGCTGAGCGCGGCGAGGCGGGCCTCGGCGTCGATGACCATCGACCGGAACTTGACCATCCGGAAGGTGCGGCCGTTGGTGCCGACCCGCTCCTGGCGGAAGAACACCGGGCCGCCATCGAGCTTCACCGCGAGGGCGACTGCCAGGAAGACCGGTGCAGCGAGCAGGAGGAGCAGGCCGGCGGCGGTGCGGTCCACGACCGTCTTGACGACGCGGGCGGACCCGGTGAAGCGGGGCTGGGACAGCCGCACGAGGGGGAGGCCGTCGACCGGGGTGATGTGCATCCGCGGGCCGGCGATCTCCATCAGGCCGGGGGCGACGGCGAGCTCGGTCTCGGTGCCCTCGAGTTCCCAGGCGAGGCGGTGCAGGCGCTTGGGGCCCCAACCCGGGGCCTGGCACACGGAGACGACGCGGTAGCCCAGGCCGAAGACTGCCGGGCCGACCGAGTCGAGATCGCCGACGACCGGGACCCCTTCGACTGTCGCCTCGTTGCCGGGGCCGCGGCCGGTCGGGGTGCAGGCGCCGTCGATGCGCCAGCCGAAGTGCGGGTCCCGGCGCGTCCGGCGGATCATGTCGGCCACCGCGCTCTCGTCGCCGACAGCGAGGACGGACAGCATGGCGCGACCGTTGTGGCGCTGGCGGTGCAGCCACTTGCGGATCGTGAACCTGCCGAGCGCGACCAGGCAGCCGATCAGCGGGACCAGCAGGAACACCCAAATCCGGACCGACGCGACCAGCTGCGTGAGGCCTCCCAGACCCAGCACGATCGCCGCGCCGGCGACGGCCCGGCCGAGCCGCTTGAACTCCGCGCTGCCGACACCCAGGATTCGCCCCTCCCACGCCCGAGCGAGCGGCATCGCGACGATCAGCAGCGCGGCGGCGATAGTGCCGCACACCAGCTGGGCTCGGTCGGCGGCGTACATGCCGCTCCAGCCCGCGAGCACGGCCAGGGCCGTGGCGACCAGGACGATGCTGACGTCGCTCAGGATCACCAGGGAGCGCAGCCGCCGCTGCCACCGCGCCGCGCTGCCCTCGGGAACGACAGGATGTCCGGGCGTCGGCTCGGTGACGCGCTGAGCCGGGACGACCGGGACGCCGGCGGATGCAGCGACCTCAGACGGGTTGAACACGATCTGGAGCCCCCCAGAAAGATCCGATAGTGCGATCTCGGTCGAGGGGTCGCCGCCACGGCACGGCTCGTCCGTGCGGTGGCGCGCGGGGACGGCCGGGACCGAGGGGGAGCGATCCGGCAAACGTCGATCACTCCGCATGTCGCCCAGCCGAGTGGTCGTGTTACCGAATGTCACAGGGTCTGTGAAGCTTCATCAAGTTGGAGTAGATCGGCCTCGGGGGAGCAACCTCCCGGCCCCGTCCGCTTCGTGTCTGTTCCTGCTGAGGACTTCCTGTGTCTTTCCCGGACCGCGGTCTGCGTGGGCAGATCCAGGCGGGCCGTCGTATCAGGGTCGCGGCCGGGGGAGCGGCGGTACTGAACGCGCTGCGGATGGCTCGGCGCTTCGACCAGCCGCTGCTGGTGCTGGGCTCGTCGGCGCCGGCGGGTGGATGATGGTGTTCTTCGGCGACGTCGAACGACACGCTCACCGCCGTCGTCGCGTTGGGGATCTCGCCGCCCCGCTGCGGATCCTTGACGACGAGGAGGCCACTTCCTAGCCGCTCGGGCTCCTGCTTGGGCTCGGGGTGCTCTGCCATCTCGAGACGCTGGTGCTGGGGCCGTCGCTACTCGTCCCAGTCATCGTCGCGGTGCGGCGCGGCCGGCGACTCGGCACCCGATTGGCCCATTGCCGCCGTGCCCGCGGCGCTCGGCCTCGCGCTGTGGTGGTTCAACCGTCATGGGCTGCCGATCTCGCAGTTGGCCTCGGGCAGCCAGGTCTCGGCGCAGGGCAGGGACTGGTCGCGCTTCCTCCTCGCGGACGGCGCCACAGGGTGGATGCAGCTCCAGTTGGTGCTGCTGCTCGCGCCTGCCGTCGTCCTTCTGCCGGCGTGCCGGTTCACGGGTGTGCGCACCGTGTACCTCGGCGTCGCGTCGGCGGGAGCCTTGCTCATGGTGGTTGTCTGGTGGGCACAGGTGGGGTGTTCAACGACTGCAACCTCTACGCGATCTACGCGATCGTGGCGCCGCCACTGATCCTGCGCGTCGCCTCCGGGCTGCGGCGACCGAGCCCGCCCTGGGCGACCGCTTTCGTCGTCCTCGCCGGTGCGCAGGCGTTGGCGTGGGTGCTGGAGAACCACGTGTAGTCAACTCTGCTGATTCGTGTAACAACCACCGCGTGACCTCGGACAAGACGATCGAGATGAGAGACGGGAGAGGCATGCGCGAGGAACAGCCCGCGGAGGTGCTGGACGCCGTCGGGACGCGGAGCCGCAGAGGTCGCCGGATCCTGATCGGCCTGCTCGTCACTGTGCTCGCGCTGGTCCTGGCCGCCGCGGCGGCGATCTACATGCTCACGGAGAGCCTGGGCAACAATGTCAGCCGGGTGCCCGACGCGTTCGCCGGCATCCCCGCCGACGCGCGTCCTGCGGCGTCGTCGGGCAAGACCTTTCTCCTGATCGGCACCGACACGCGCTCGTCCGACCCGACCACAGGCACGGATGCTCCCGCTGGGGTGCAGGCGGGCTCGCAGCGGAGCGACGTGATCATGCTGGCCCGAGTGGCCGCGGATGGCAGCGCCGCCGCCGTCACCTCGATCTCGCGGGACAGTTGGGTGGACATCCCGGGCCGTGGCACCAACAAGATCAACGCTGCGTACGCCTTCGGTGGCGCCCCGCTGCTGATCCAGACGGTCGAGAGCCTGACCGGTGTGCGCGTCGACCACTTCGGGGTCATCGACTTCGCCGGTTTCCAGGAGATGGTCGACTCGGTCGGCGGGATCGACGTGCGGGTCGCGGCGGCGACGAGCAACGCCGGGGTCGACTTCCACGAGGGCCTCAACCACCTCGACGGCGCGCAGGCCCTGGCCTACGTCCGGCAGCGGTACGACCTGCCCGGCGGCGACCTCGACCGCGCCAAGCGCCAGCAGAACGCGCTCAAGGCGCTGCTGACCAAGGCCGGCGACGACCTCTCCCACCCAGTCGGCGTCTACAACCTGGTCGACGCAACCAGCCGGACCGTCAGCGTCGACGACACCCTGACCAACGGCGGCCTGCGCGACCTGGCGTTGGAGATGAAGGGGCTGCGGCCGGGTGGCGTGACCTTCACCAGCGCCCCAGTTGCAGGGCTCGGACGGGAAGGCGCTCAATCCGTGGTCTACCTCGACGAGCAGGCCGGGCCTCGGCTCTGGGCCGCCTTCCGCGACGGGACTATGGCCCAGTACGTCGCCGCGCACCCGGCCGAGGCGTTGTCAGGAGCTCCCCACTGAGCGTTCGTCCGACCGAGCCGAGAAGGCGAACGGGGGCGCTTTCGAGGCTAGCTCGAGACAAGATGTTGCCCTTTCTCCCTGAACCACTGCACCGTCTCGACAAGTCCCTTCTCGAGCGGAACGGCCGACGTGAACCCGAGCCGTTGTGAGGCGCGAGTGGTGTCGAAGTAGCGAGCAGGCTGGCCATCGGGCTTGGTCGTGTCCCACCGCACATCGCCTCCGTAACCGACGGCCGTCTGGACGGCCTCAGCGATCTCACGGATCGCGACCGCCTGGCCTGTACCGATGTTGATCGGTTCGGGGCCGGTCCTCGTGGCAACGGCCAGAGCGACGGCTCGGGCAGCATCGTCGACGTGCAGGAACTCTCGGGTGGCGTGCCCGGAACCCCAGTTCGTGACCGAGGGGGCATTCGACCGCTTCGCGTCGATGTAGCGACGGATGATCGCCGGGATCACGTGGCTGCCGGCGCCGAAGTTGTCCTCCGGGCCGTAGAGATTAGCCAGCAGCAGAACGGTGCTGTTCGTGCCGTACTGCCTCGCATAGTTCAGGCAGGCATCGTGCAGCATCCGCTTGGCGATGCCGTAGGGGCCGGTCGCCCCCGTCGGTGGCCCTTCCCAGAGGTCCTCCTCCCGAAGAGGGAGCGGGGCGTCCTGCGGGTAGGCGCAGCTGGTCGAGATCATCACGAGCTTGTCGATCCCGGCCAGCCGCCCTTCCTCGAGGAGCATCAGGCCCATTAGGGCGTTCTCGTAGAGGAACCGTCCCGGGTTGTCGACGTTCGCGCCGATACCCCCGACCGCCGCAGCGCAATGCACCACTACGCGGGGTCTGAGTTCCGCGTAGAGTGCTCGCACACCATGTTGTTCTGTCAGGTCGTAGTCCTTGCTGCCTACCGGACGTACCTCGTGGCCGGCCTTGAGGAGCCGCCGCACGACGTTGCGTCCGAGGAATCCTCGCCCACCCGTGACGACGATGGTCACGACGTCGCTCTCGCGCCGAAGTAATCGGCGTACCAGGCAACGGTCTCGCCGAGTCCCTCCCGGAGATCGACCTCCGGGCTGTAGCCGATCTCCGAGAGCTTCGTGATGTCGGGGCAGCGCCGGGAGGTCCCGCCCGCTCGGAGCGGACCCGGAACGATGGTGATCGGGACGTCGAGGATCTCGGAGATAAGATCGACGAGCTCACGGATCGACACCTCGTGCATAGTGCCCACGTGGTATATAGCGCCGGCTTTGCCCAGTTCGCCGGCGAGGAAGGCGCCCCGGGCTCCGTCGCGCACGTGGCAGAAGGCACGGGTTTCGGTGCCGTCGCCCTGAATCGGCAACTGGAGGGGGATCTCGGGGGAGGCAGCCTTCAGTTGGACGATCTTCTCGACGATCTCGGGAATGACGTGCTCGAATCCCATGTCGGGCCCGTAAAGATTGTGAGGTCGGAAGATCACCGGCTCGACCCCCCGGGGTCCGGCCATGTGCAGTGCGAGGAGTTCGCACGCGATCTTGCCGCCGCCGTAGCTGAACCGCGGGTTGGTGACGTCGGGGATCTTGAGCCACTCCTCCTCGGGCGTAGGCACCACGGAAGGTTCGTTGTAGGTCTCGCTGGTCGAGGCCAGGACCAAACGCCGTACCCCCTCGTTCACGGCAGCGTCGACGACATTCAGAGTGCCCCGGACGCCAACGTCCAGCACGTCGGCCGGCCGCTCGTAGAAGTAGCGTGTTCCGTTGATGTATGCGAGGTGCCACACGACCTCGCAGCCCTCGACGGCCGCCCGCACGTCGGTGTAGCGACGGATGTCGCCCTCGAGGACGGTGACACCCTCGCCGAGCAACGCGAGTCGGGCCGCCCGGCCGCGCGAGTTGTCGTCCAGCACGACGACCTCGTGCCGCGCTGCCACCAATTCGCTGCAGAGCGCTGCGCCCAGGAACCCCGTTCCGCCGGTGAGCAGTACTTTCACGCGTTCGCCTCCGCCATGTCGAGGGCCTTCGCCTGGTAGAACATCTGGTTCACCCGGCCGACGTTCCAGATGTCGGCGACCCATGCGTCCGGCCTGGTGCGGGCGAGCTCGCGGAGCGCCTCGTGGTAGCCGGTATGGTTGGTGGCGACGAAAACGGCGTCGACGTCCTCAAGGGCCTCACTGATCGGCCAGTTACGTGCGTCCCGGATGCTCGGCTCGGGGATCGGGTCCGGCAGGTTCTGGTCGCTGATCCGGATCTCGTCGGGAAGCTGACGGCGGACGTACCGCCACAGCTTGGGAGCAAGACTGTCCCGGAGGTCGTCCGTGTCGGCCTTGAACGAGAAGCCCAGGATCGCCACCCGGCTGTCGTGCAGGTCGGTACGCCTGCAGAGATGATCGACCAGGAATGTCGGCATGAACTCGTTCATCTTCCAGGCCGAGAGAAGCATGTCCGGGTACGGGCTCCATTCGTTGAGCATCCCGAAGTCCTTCCGCAGACAGGTCCCTGCTGTGAGGCCCGGAGCGGCGAGGAACGACCTCGGGTAGCCGTGGTTGGCCAGCTCCCGTGTCTCGTGGATGTTGGCCCCGAAGTTGTCCGCGATCATCGCGAACTGATTGGCCAGGGCGAAGTGGACGTACCGCAGGATGTTGTTGAACAGCTTGACGAGCTCGGCCGTGACGTAATCGGTCGTGAGGACCTCTCGCGTGATCCGTCGAAACAGCGCAACGGCACGGGCCTCGCTGGCGGCGTCCTGTGTGCCCACGATCTGCGGCAGTGTGCGGATCTCCTCGTAGGCCTTGCCCTCGGCGATCCGCTCAGGGCAGAAGGCAAGGAAGAAGGTCTCGCCGACGACCAGGTCTGTGTTCCGTCGAATCCACCTCTCGACGAACTCGGTCGTGCCGGGCGCCACTGTGCTGCGCAGGCAGAGCAGCTGTCCGGGGCGGAGGTGCTCCCCGATGCTCTCGAGCACGTCCTGCACCTGTGTCAGGTCGGTCTCGATGTGATTGTGTAGTGGAGTTCCGACGGTGACGATAATCGTCTCTGCTCTCGTCACCACCGACGGATCGTGAACCACGTGGAACCTGCGGCTGGCGATGATCTCGTCGTACCCGGGCTCGTGAAAGGGCATGACGCCCTCGTTGACCAGGTCGGCGAGCTCTTTGTCGACGTCGAGGCCGACTGCGCTGACCCCGGTCTCGACGAATGTCAGACCGAGAGGCAGCCCGACTCGGCCCGTACCGACAATGCAGACCTCGTGCCTCGACTCTGCAGAGCCGGGGGGCGCGTCGGGTGCCGAAGCGGTGGAGTCGTGGATCGTCATGACTTCCCCCTGGAAGAGGTCCTGGTGTTCGTCGTGCAGAGCCGCTCCTGCGCGGCGGTGGCAGTCGAGTGCGTGTTGTGCGGCCCGGGCGTCGAGGAGCTCGCCGAGTTGAGTAGCCGGCAGCGGAGGTCGGCCCACGTTCCTGCCGCGCGATCACGTGCGCTGATCGCGGTGACCGGAAGCGGCCAGGCGATCCCGAGGTCGGGATCGTCGTACTGCACAGCGACGTCCTCTGTCGGATCATGTTCCCGGTCGATCCGATAGCAGACGTCGGCCCACTCGGTGAGCGCCTGGAATCCGTGAAGGAAGCCTGGCGGCACATAGAGCTGGACGAGGTCCTCGTCGTCCAGCTGGACGGCAGCACTCCGTCCGAACTCGACCGACTCCGGCCGCGCGTCGACAAGGACGTCCAGGATCGCTCCCCGGGCACAGCGGACCAGCTTCCCCTCGCCGCGCCCCGAGCGTCCGTGCAGTCCGCGAACGGTTCCACGGGATGAGCGGGACTGGCTGTCCTGAAGGAACGCGCCGGCCTCGATGCCGTGGGCCAATGCGACACGGCTGTCGAAAGTACGGGTGAAGAAACCGCGGTAGTCGCGGTGCGGTACCGGGACGAACAAGAGGACCCCGGGCAAGGGGCCGGTCATGACCTTCACCTCAGTGGAGGGCGACCTGGCGCCAGGGCATCCAGGGCGTGCTTCCTGCCTGGTACAGCGCCTCCAAAGCCACCCGCTCCTTGACGGTGTCGGCGGGATGCCAGAAACCGCTGTAGGGGTAGGCAGCGAGTCTGCCCTCCTTGGCGAGCGCTGCGCAGGCGTCGCCCACCAAGTCGCCACCCTCGGGGATGTAGTCGAAGATCTCCGGTCGGAGAACGAGATAACCGCCGTTCTCCTGGATCGCCATATCCTTCAGCGCGGTGATCGACTCCACCCGATTCCCCTCGATCAGGTCGACGACGTGGAAGGCGGCTTGCGGGGGCACTGCGAGGAGCTGCGCAACCGCTGTCGGGTTCGCCTCGAACTGGGATACCATCGCGTCGATCGGAGCGTCGGTGAGCACATCCGCGTAGTTCGCCAAGAACATGTCCTCGTGTTCAAGGTGGGGGCGAACCCTCCGCAATCGCTCGCCGATGGCGGAATCTTGGCCTGTGTCGACGAAGGTGATGCGCCAGTCCGAGATGTCGCTGTCGAGCAGGTGCACGTCGCCGCCTTGAAGGACGAAGTCGTTGGATGCCGCCTCGTCGTAGCGGAGGAAGAAGTCCTTGATCTGTTGTGCGCCGTAGCCCAGGCACAACACGAAGTCCCGGTGGCCGTAGTGGGCGTAGTACCGCATGACGTGCCACAGCAGTGGCCGTGGGCCAACCGGGACCATGGGCTTCGGTGTGCTGGACCCGCCGTCCCGCATACGCATGCCGTAGCCGCCGCAGAAGAGCACGACCTTCATCTGATGCCCCCAACCTCGGTGTTGGTTCGGCGGTCTCTCGACGCGCCGACGCTCGGCTACTCGGGGTGGTCAGCGCGAGCGTTACCCCCGAACTCGAATGTTCCGGCTTGATCACGCAACGTGGCTGACGGGATCACCGATGGGTGTAGCAGCCCAGCGCCGTGCCTGGTATAACTCGATTTTCTGTGACTCTTCGTGACGAGAATGTCCGTTTGCCGCCGAATGGGTTGGTTCTGGCGCGCGGCAGACCTCGGCCGCTGGTGACCCCTGCGTAACGCAGCGTGACACGCTGGCCGGTGACGGCCTCGTCGATCTCAGGGGGTAAGCAATGCAGCAGGCGGCGACGAAGGGGCAGACGATCCCGCTCGGCCTCAGGGTCGGCGAGATCGTCGAGGTGCGCAGCGAGGCAGAAATCCTCGCAACTCTCGACGAGCGGGGTGAGCTCGAGGCGCTCCCCTTCATGCCGGAGATGCTCAAGTTCTGCGGGCGGCAGTTCCGGGTCGACAAGCTCGCGGTGAAGGTCTGCGACACGATCGACTGGTCCGGGATGTATCGGATGGAGGGTGCGGTCCACCTCGCGGAAACGCGGTGCGACGGCTCTGCCCACGGGGGATGCCAGGCCGGCTGCTTCTTGTACTGGAAGGAGGCCTGGCTGAAGCGCGTCGACCCCTCTGACGTCGGCGAGGGGAACATCAGAAGGGTCGCGGGCGGTCTGAGCGCCGGGGAACTGACGGCCACGACACGACGGGCCGGGGCCGCCGGCGAAGAGGTCTTCGTATGCCAGGCGACGGAGCTGATGCGAGCGGCGCCCGAATACCTCCCGCACTGGGATCTCCGACAGTATGTCCGGGACGTCCGGTCCGGAAACGCAGGCGCCTTCGCCACAGCCCGAAGCGTCCTCGTCGGGTTCTTCAACAAGTACCAGGATCTCAGCAAGCGCTTGCTGCCCCGGGCCCTGCGCATCCACGACGGTGTGCGGTACCCGTTCATCCAGGGCTGCCTGGAGCGCACCCCCTCCGGAAGCCTCGACCTCCGCCCGGGCGAACTGGTCCGCATCAAGCCCGCCGAGGAGATAGTTCGCACGCTCGACAAGGACAACAAGAATCGGGGTCTCTCCTTCGACCGAGAGATGTTGAAGTACTGCGGGCGGGAAGCGCGCGTCCTCCGTCGCGTCGACCGGATCATTGACGAGAAGACCGGACGGATGGTCCACCTGCGGAACCCGTGCATCGTGCTCGACAACGTTGTCTGTACCAGCGACTTCCACCGCAAGTGCCCTCGGGCGATCTACGCGTACTGGCGGGAGATCTGGCTCGAGCGGGCCTGACCGTGCCCGTCGACCGTCCCCTCGGCCGTCCCGCGGTAACGCCACCTCGTGACCGAGCGAGTGAGACCCAGCCAGCTCAGAGTGGACTGGCCCCGGGCTCCTGCCGTAACGAGAGAACACGGAGGGGGAGGTATCCGCGCCATGCTGATGGACGCCGCTGACGTTCCCGTCCTTCTCGTCGTGTTCAACCGCCCCGACATGGTGCGCCGTCTGATCGATGCGCTCCGGGAAGTCAAACCGCGCCGCATCTTCGTCGCTGCCGACGGGCCCCGGCTCCGTGTGCCGGACGATGTGCAGCGGTGCGCGGAAGCCCGAGCGGCGATCAGCGACATCGATTGGCGCTGCGAGGTCGAGCTGCAGTTCCAGGAGGCGAACCTGGGCTGCAAGAAGGGGCCCGAGACCGCCATCACCTGGTTCCTGGCCCAGGTGCCTCAGGGCATCATCCTCGAGGACGACTGTATCCCGGCTGCGGAGTTCTTCCCGTTCTGCGCCGAGCTGCTCGAGCGCTACGAGCGGGACGACCAGGTCATGATGATCGGGGGCCACAACCCGATCGTCGATCGGCTGGATCCTGGGCCGAGCTACGTATTCAGCCGGTCCTCGCCAACGTGGGGCTGGGCCACCTGGCGTCGAGCGTGGCGCCACTACGATCCCGATCTGCAAGCGTGGACGTCGCCGGCGGTGCGTCAGAAGTTGCGCGCCGAGATGCCGGCCGTCGAGTTCAGGATGGCGCGGCGGCGCTTCGACCTGGTTCGCGCGGGTCGCATCGACGCCTGGGATTTCGCATGGACCCTCGCCATGCTCAGTCGGAACGGGCTCTCGGTGATTCCGGCCGGGAACATGATCGATAATGTGGGGTTCGGCCCCGCAGCCACTCACACCAGGAACCCCCGGGCTCCTGATGCAGGTGTCCCGCTCGACCCCGTCAGGTTCCCGCTGGACCACCCTGAAGCACGCGTGCCGTCCGCCAAGTTCGACTCGGCCCTCTTGGCTCATCGTTTTCCCCTGCAGAGGCGAATCCTGACCCTCCTGCCAGTCGGCCTCGCTGCTCGGATCCGGGCGATCGGGTATCGGTTCGTGCGTGGGAGTGACCGCGGTGGACACGCCAGGTGTCCTGCTCCCGACCCGGACGACGGGCACGTCGCCCCGTGTGATCGTTCAGCGACGAGAGGATGACCGTGGAATCTCAGTCCGAGGCATGGCGCCCGTCCGATTCCGGTGAAATCAGTACTGATGTCTGCATCGTCGGCGGCGGACCGGCAGGGATCACCATCGCAAGGGAGCTCGGCCACTCGCGCTTCCGCGTCTGCCTGATCGAGAGCGGCGCCACGGACATCGATTCCCGAGTTCAGCAGCAGAGCCGGGGTGTCGTCTCTGGGTACCCGCTCCAGCGGCTGCACGATTCGCGGGTCCGCGTGGTCGGCGGCACACTGCGGCACCGGAAGCTGGGCAACGAAGGCTGGGCGGTCCGGCCGCTCGATCCGGTCGACTTCGAGAAGCGGCCGGGCCTGCCGTTGTCCGGCTGGCCCTTCACTCGCGATCACCTCGATTCGTCCTACGCTCGAGCCCAAGCCGCGGCCGGTCTCGACACCTACGACTACGAGCCTGAGCCGTGGTCGGATCCTGCGCGGACGCCTGTGCTCGACCTCGAGGGCTGCGGGGTCGATACAACCGTGTTCCATTTCGCCCAGCCACTCTTCCAGCACGCCGTTCCCGAGCTGACCGGCTCGCCGAACGTGCAGATGTTCACGCGCACCCGAGTTGTGGGAATGATCGCCGCGGCGGCCGGCGGAGCGGTCGACGGTGTTCGTGTGCTGCGTGACGACGGCTCACGCCTGGTCGTCCGGGCCCGCGTGGTCGTGCTCGCCGCAGGTGGTGTCGAGAATGCGCGGCTTCTCCTTCTGGGAGACGACGGACGCAGCATCGGCAACGACCACGACCTGGTGGGGAGGTTCTTCGGCGAGCGACTCTCGGCACACTGTGGGCACGTCGTCGTGGGGCGGCCCGAGATCCTGGAGACATTGGAGTTCTACACCCCGCATCAAGTCCGGCACACGTTACTCCGGGGGGCCCTGCGGCTGACGGACGAGAAGCAAAGGGAGTCGGGGCTGCGCAACTGTACTTTTCAAATTCAGCCTCGTCCCGCCCTCGTCACGACGGAAGCGCTCCGCTCTGTGGCCACGCTGCGCAAAGCCCTCCGACGGCAGCCGATGATGCAGGGTGCTGGAGCGCACCTCGGATCCGTGGTCGCCGGGCTCGGGGGGGTCCTTCACTCCGTTGCGCACGGCGGCCTTCGGGAGCGGACACTGACCGTTCGCTGTCAAGCGGAGCACGCGCCGCACCGCGACTCGCGAGTCACCCTTGGTGTCGATCGCGACGACCTGGGTCTTCCGACCGCGAACGTGCACTGGCGCTTCGAGGACTCCGATGTCGACTCCATCCGGACCTCGCTGGCGATCGTGGGCTCCGCCTTACAGGCAAGGGGACTCGGCCGAGTGCAATCCACATTGGACGACACGCGTCGCCCGACCTTGGTGGAAGGGATGCACCACCACATGGGTACGACCCGAATGAACGCCGACCCACGTCTCGGCGTGGTGGACGCCGACTGCCGCGTGCACTCGACGCGCAACCTTTATGTAGCAGGAAGTTCGGTCTTCCCGACATATGGCGCGTCGAACCCCACCCTCACCATCATCGCGCTGGCGTTCCGGCTAGCCGATCACCTCAGCGCCACCCTCGGTGCGGCGCAACCCTCCACTGTGAGCGTATCGTGACGATCAAGGACTACCTCCGGATTCTGCGCGCGCGCTGGGCGATCGTGGCTTTCGCGGTCGCGGTCTGCATGGCCGCCGCACTGGCGACCTATGCGGTACGGCCGACGGAGTACACCGCTCGGATGTCGATGTACGTGTCCGCGACAGGAGCGGAGGACGCCGCGTCGGCAGCCTATGGAGCACAGCTGTCTCTGCAGCGCGTCAAGTCGTACGTGATCCTCCTCGGTAGTCGCCGTATCGCCGAGCAGGTCGTCGCGCGGCTCGACCTTCCGGACTCACCGGACGACCTGTCGAAGCAGATCACGGCATCGACGCCGGTCGACTCGCAGGTCATCGACCTCGAGGTCGTCGACCGGTCCCCTAACCGCGCTGCCATCATCGCCAACACGGTGTATGACGAGTTCGTCCAGGTCTCGGCCGAGCTCACCCGGAACTCCCAGCTCGGGCAGTCGACCGTCGCCTTGCGCATGGTGGAACCTGCACCGCCGCCGAGGTCCCCGTCTTCGACCGGGCTGGGCCTGACGCTCGCGCTGGGGCTGCTCGCGGGCCTGATCATCGGCGTAGCCGCCGCCTTCGTCCGGAACACGCTCGACACCTCGATCCGGACACGCGAGAGCCTCGCCGCTGCCACCGGCGCGCGAGTGCTCGGGACCGTTACCTATGACGTCCGGCGCCGTCGCGCGCCGACGACGGACGATGCGGCCCAACCGTCGGGTCTGCCCCGATCCTCCTCGGAGGATCTGCGCAAGCTCCGAACCAATCTGCGCTTCGGCACGCAGCGGCAGGCGCCCAAGGTCGTGGTCGTCGCGAGTGCACTGACGGGCGAGGGCAAGACGACGCTCGTCGTGGACCTGGCCGCGACGCTGGCCGCCGGTGGCCTCCGGGTCCTCCTCATCGACGGTGACCTTCGACGGCCGATGCTCGCCGAGCGGCTCGGGCTTGCCACCTCGGCTGGTCTGGCGGAGGTGCTGTCCGGGAAGGTGCGGGTCGGCGACGCCGTCCAACGTCCGTGGGAGGAGACCGTGCACTTTCTGTCCGCGGGCGCAGCGGTGGCGAACCCGAGTGATGTCCTCACTGCCGAGCCGCTGGAGAAGGTGTTCGCGGAGCTTCGAGGGAAGTACGACGCCGTGCTGGTGGACTCGCCGGCGCTCGACCCGTATACCGACGCAGCTGTCCTCGCCGCCGCCGGCGACGGCGCCGTGCTGGTCTGTCGGTCTGGTGTCGGCACGCACACCGCCCTTGCGGCGGCGGCCGAGGGACTGCGGGCGGTGTCCGCGCCGATCCTCGGCGCCGTGCTGGTCGTCATCCGGGATATCCGCTTCCGGCTACCGTCGGGCCGTGGCCTTCCGGTCGTTCCGTGGACGGAGTTGTACCGCCCGCAGCACGCAGCGGATCCTGCAATGGGAGCCGCCGAACGGAGCGAGACGGCGGAAACGAACGGCTCGAGGAACTCCCTTCCCGTGCAGCGTGGGTGACGGAGACGCCCATGTCGATCCTACCGGTCCCGTCATCCACGATCCTGCCCGTCTCCGGCCCGACGCCGCTGCCACGGCGCGGCGCCGTGCCTGTGGTGGCCGTCGTCGCGATGGTTGCCGTGGGTACGGGTGTGATCGTCGGAACCGACGCCACGCTATTCCTGCTCGTTGCTGTGATCGCTCTCGTGGCAGGGCTGTGCTTCGTCGGGCCGAAATGTCGGCTCGTGATCGCGGTGGCAGGTGCCCTCGTGGTGTTCCAGTCGACCCTGAGCCTGCTGAAGTACGCCTATCTCGGCCTGGCTGTGCTGTGCTTCGCGTTGAGCCTCCGGGGGGTGTGCGACGCGAGTGGCGCCCTTCGCCGCGAGTATCGACCGTTCATCCTAGCCAGTTTCGCGCTGGCCGCCTACCTCGCCTTCTCCTATCTGGTCGCCCGCGCGAACGGTGCCTCCTTCGAACTCTGGTTCCGCGATGCCCTCCCGTACTTCCTGCTGACGGTCCTTCCGGTGATTGGAATCGCCGCCGGCGAGCGGATCACCCGGAGATGGAACGACGTCTGGATGGTTCTGCTGGGCATCGTCGTCAGCGTGGGCGTCACCTCCGAGTGGTTGGCCAGGCGCGAGGTATCGGCCCTGCCCTTCGGACGATTCGTCCTGTCGAGCGCCGTGATCGTCGCTCTGTGCTTCGCCTACGCCGTGACGATGGCCGGTCTTCCCCGGCGACGAGGCAGGGTCGGCTGGGCCGTCGTGGCGACGATCATCCTCGTCGTCATGCTCCTCTCCGGAACACGAACCAACATCGTTCTCCTCGCCGCACTGGTGGGGGTCGTCGGACTGGCCAAGCCTTCGGCGGTGTCGCCGCGAAGAATGGCGAGTCTCGTCCTGTGCATCCTTCTCGCCTTTGTGACCGTGGCACCGCTGGTCGCGCATGTCGTCGTTTCCGATCCGACCTTCTTCAGCGATCGGATCCAGTCTGCCGAGGCCGTCCTCACCGGTGAGGCCGCGAGCGACGGCAGCTTCGGCGAGCGACAGCAGGCGTACGAGTGGACGGCGGAGGCTTTTGCCGACCATCCCATCCTCGGCACCGGACCCGGGCACCTGTACCCGGCTCCCGAGAAATTGACGTTCAATCTGGACGCACCGGGGATCGTGCCGGCGAAGTTCGGGCTGGTGGGTATGTTCTTCATCGCGGCCTTCCTGCTCGCCGCTGTCGTCGCTGTTCGGCGAATACGGGTAGAGTACGGAGGTTTTCCTACGTATACCGCCGCGCGTGGATGGATGTGTGTGCTCGTTGCGCTTATTCCCTTCGGTCCATGGCTGGAGGACAAGGGATTCGCCATCGCCCTCGCGATCTTGTTCGCGGGCGTCGTGTCGGAAACGCGGGGGCCAACTCCCTCACTCTCTGAGACCGCCCCGTTGCGAACCGAAAAGGTATAGGGATGACGTCGCCTCGAATGGAGCAACGCTGTTACGTTGGAGCTCTTGCGTACGAGGTAGTCAGAGCGATGTTGCTCTTGACGGTGAATCGGAGGCCGCTCGATGCAGCCTGGTCGTGACTCAGTGTACATGTCTCGGATCGGCCTGAACGGAAACGACGTGCCTGCAGTGGCTGTCTGTATACCGCTCTACAACAAGGAGGGGTTCGTCTCCGAGACCATACGGAGTGTCCTTCAGCAAACTTTCAGTGACTTCGAGTTGGTCATACAGGACAACGCCAGCCGGGACGGCTCCCTTGCCGTCGCACGATCGTTCGACGACCCGCGGATCCGGGTTTTAGAGAGCGCCGAAACGATCCCGGCAACGGCGAACTTCAATAGGGCCGTATCGGCGTCGCGTGCTCGATTCATCAAGGTGCTGCCCGCGGACGATCTCCTTCGGCCGGATTGCCTGGCCCGTCAGTGGGACATCCTGGCCCACGACCCGGGGCTGGCGATGGTCAGCGCCAGGCACGAGGTCATCGACGGCGATGGCGAGGTGGTGGTGCGCGACAGGACCCTTCGGCATCAGGACCTTATCGGAAAGCAGGGCCGATCCGTCGTCCTTCGGAGGGTCGTCCGCCACGGTGGGAACCCGATCGGCAATCCCGGGAACGTGCTGTTTCGGCGACGTGCCTTCGCCGACGCGGGCGGGTTCCCAGAACACGAAGACTTCTTCTCCGTCGACGTGAGCCTGTGGCTCAAGCTGCTGGAGCACGGGGATTTCTTCGGGATCCCTGACACTCTCTGCAGCTTCCGTATCGAGGCGGGTACCGACACCCTCGCGCTTGGCCGGGAGGCCGCCCGTATCCAGCGCCGCTTCATCGAGGACCTGCGGCGCTCGAACCGCGGTGTCGTGCGGCGCAGCGACGTCATGCGTGGAGAACTGCGCCGGCCCTTGACCGCGGCGCGCCACCGCGTGCTTTCGGCTGTCGGCGGCCCGAAGAACAGCCCGACACGCCGACTCGCGACAACCCTGCTGACCGTGGCCCGCAAGCCTCCGGAGGCGCGACATCGCAATGCGTTCCGGACTGTGTCTGTGGAGCCGACAGCACAGACGATGCGCCGAGGCTGATTCGAGTCGTCGTGAGAGTAGAGGAACCGATGACACCGCCGACTCCGGCTCCGCCACCGCCGCGGCTTTCCTCCGTCGAGTCCCGCGACGGTGCCGGCGAGTTCGACCGCCCCCGCATGGTGGCCGATCCCCGAGAATGGGAAGGGCCCGCACCGAAGGTGCGGCCCGTCGCGGGGGTCCGGTCGGCCAAACGGATGAAGGCCTGGATGCTCGTCCTTCCCGTCGACCTCCTTGCCCTGAGTGCTCCGGCGATCTGGGTCCCACAGCACGCGAAGGGCATTCTTTCCATGGCGGCACTGTCCCTGCTGCTTCTGACTGGAGGAGGCCGCTACCGAGCGCGTCTCCACGTCAGCGTGCTCGACGAATTGCCGATCATCCTCGGCCGGCTGCTCGCAGCCGGCGCGATTGTGGCCACGGTCTTCGCTCTGCGCCACGAGCAGGCCGAGGTCACCGGTTTCCTGGTGTCGGCCGTCGTCGGGATCGGGCTGGTCGTGGCCGGACGAGTCGTGACCAATCAGCTCATCCTTCTGGGGCGGCGGCGGCGTGTCGTCGCACATCGAACCGTCATCGTCGGCGGCGGGATGCTCGGGGCAGAGCTCGCCGGACTCCTCAGCCGGTACCCGCAATACGGTCTGTTTCCCGTCGGGTTCGTCGACGAGCAGGAGGACTGTCCGGCCGGCTCCGTCAGTCACCGGCTGGGCGGGGTGGGCGACCTCGCTAGAGTCGTCCGGTCGACTGCATCGGACGTCGTGATCGTCGCAGACGGCGACACCTCCGAGTCCCGGCTCCTCGACGTGCTACGCCATCCGGACTGCGCTCGCTGCGACCTCATGATCGTCCCCCGCTTGCACCAGTTCTGCCGCCATGTCGGTGTCGGCGACCACATCGGTTCGATTCCGGTGACGCGGATCTTGCCGCCGCGTCTCGACGGGACGGCGGCCCTGGTGAAGCGGGGCTTCGACATCCTCCTCAGCGCGACGGCGCTCGTCGTCTGTACGCCACTGCTCCTCGCCTGTGCCCTCGCGGTGCGACTCGAAGGAGGTAGGGGTGTGCTCTTCAGTCAGGAGCGGGTGGGGCGGGCTGGTGAGCGGTTCACCTGCTACAAGTTCAGGACAATGAAGCCGGCCTCCGGAGAGGAGGCCGCTACACGCTGGTCCATCGCACACGACGGGCGAGTGGGAACCGTCGGGAGGATTCTGCGCCGCACCGGCCTGGACGAGCTCCCGCAGTTCTGGAACGTGCTTCGGGGCGACATGACTCTCATCGGGCCGCGTCCGGAGCGGCCGCACTTCGTCACGAAGTTTTCGGAGGAGGTTCCGATCTACGGGCACCGACACCGGGTGCGAACCGGACTGACCGGGCTGGCTCAGGTCAGCGGACTGCGCGGCGACGTTCCCATCGCCGACCGAGCGAGGTTCGACAACTACTACATCGAGAACTGGTCGTTGTGGCTGGATCTGAAGATCCTCCTGCGCACCGTCGCCGAGGTCGTGTTCGCCCGTGGCCGCTGAGCAGATCGCCCGACCGGTGTCCCAGGACACCACACCACGTCGACTCGAGGTGCTCGTCATCGGCATGCACTACGCGCCCGAGTCCACTGGTAACGCTCCCTACACGACAGGCATGGCGCGTGGGTTGGCGTCCGGCGGGCACTCCGTCCGCGTCATCACCGGATATCCCCACTACCCGGAGTGGAAGGTCAGGACGGGCTACACGGGCCTGAGGACGCAGCACCTGGACGGCGACATCGCTGTGCAACGCGTCCGCCACCCGGTACCTGCGGTCCCGACCGCGGCACGACGCGTCCTGATGGACCTTGTCTTCTCGGTGCACGCCGCCGTGCTTCGAGGTCCTCGACCCGACGTTGTGATAGCAGTCAGCCCCGTCCTGCTCTCGGTCGCTGCCGGAATCCGCTGGCGCTCGGCGGGAAGGACCGCGTTGGGTGTCGTCACCCAGGACCTGTACTGCCATGCGCTCGCCGAGACGGGGTTGGCCTCCCCGGCCTGGGCACAGATGGGCGCGCAGCTAGAGCGCGCGCTCCTGAGCCGAGCGGACGGCGTCGCGGTCATTCACGAGAACTTCGCACGCGACCTCGTCGAACTCGGCATCGCGCCGGAGCGGCTCTCGATCATCCGAAACTGGTCGCACGTCCGAACCTCGACGGCCGACCCTGCGGCGACCCGGAAGCGGTTGGGCTGGGCGCCGGGGGAGATCATCGCTCTGCACGCCGGGAACATGGGGGTCAAGCAAGGCCTCGGCAACGTCGTCGACGCCGCTCGTCTCGCGTCCTGCTCTCCGGGAGGCGTCCGCTATGTCCTGCTCGGAGCGGGCGGTGAACGCCGCCACCTCGAGGAGGCAGCGACAGGTGTCGAGAGCCTCGATTTCATGGATCCGTTGCCGGACGGCCAGTTCGAGGACGCCCTCGCCGCCGCCGACGTCCTGGTGCTCAATGAAGCGCCATCCGTCGCCGCGATGTCGGTGCCCAGCAAACTCACGTCCTACTTCGCCTCCGGTCGGCCGATCGTCGCGGCCACCGCGTCGCACAGCGCAGCCAGCGCTGAAATCGCGCGCTCGGGGGCGGGTGTCAGGGTGGACCCCGGGAGCCCCGACGCGCTCCATGCCGCCGTGTGCCGGCTGGGACGGGATGCCCCTCGGGGGCGTGCCATGGGGATGAGAGGTCTCGCCTACATGAGGGCCAACCTCTCGCCGCAGGCCGCCGCGGCCGCCTACGGTGCGTGGGTCGAGGGCCTGGCGGCGGCACGGACCGGGATCGGTGGCCCCCGGCATTCGCGTGGGGGAGGACCGTGATGACGCACACCTGCCCGCCGTGGCCGTCGGTGCCGCATGACGACGGCCCGTCGCGTTCTCCCGAGGCCGGGACGTGACCGGTGCGGGTCTCCGGACCGGCAAGGTCCTGGTCGGCCGGATCGGTTCGGTGGCGGGGTCCCTGGTCGTCGGCCAGATACTCGTCGGCCTCACATACGTGGCGGCGGCCCGACAGATGGAGCCTGCCGAGCTCGGGCTCGTGGCTACCTGCTACGCCATCGCGACCGTTGCGTCGACGATCTTCGATGTCGGCCTCACCGGCTACACGATCCGTGAGGTCGGCGGCGGTGATCTGACCTTCCTACGGGCGCGGCAACTCGTGACCGCCAAGCGGCGGCTGGTGCCGCTCCTCGTCGTACCGACGGTGACAGCAAGTCTGCTGATCATGCGCCAGCCGATCGACGGGCTCGTACTCGGGGTCGTCGGCTGGGCCGTGTGGGAGGCCCAGACCGCGAACGCGCTCCTGCGGATGCAGGAGAAGTTCGCCAGAGCGGTGTCTGCCCAGCTCATCGGCCGGGCAGTCGGGTTGGCCGTCGTCCTCGGTCTGCTCGTCGTGCTGCCAGCGCAGCGCGCCCTCGCGATCGGCCTCGTGACGAGCTTCGCGCTGGAGGCCGCGATCGACTACTCGATACTGCGGCGGAACCGGCACGGTGCCTCGTCGCAGGCCGACCTGCTGTCGGTGCACAAGCGGTCCTACTCCTTCGGGATCGTCTCGCTGGCAGGTATCGGTCAGCAGCTCGACACGCCGGCGGTGACGCTCGGGGCGGGGCCCGGAGCAGGCGGCATCTACGCCGGTGCGGGTCGGTTGCTCGGGCCACTGCTCTTCCTGTCGTGGTCGATGGCGCTTGTCGGCGCGCCCTGGCTGGCCCGCGCCCGGAACGATCCGGCCGAGCTGCGTCGCGAGGAGCGGCGGATCGGTCTGACCGCGCTGGGACTGTGCCTCGGGCCGCTCGTGGCGGCTGCTGTCGGGCCGACGATCATTCCGTGGATCCTCGGTGATCAGTTCGCGATGTCGGGCACGACCTTCGCGGTTCTGGCGATCGGCGCCGCTTTGTCGACCCTCAACCAGGGACTGGCGCTGGTGCTGCAGAACCGTGGGGCCGAGCACTTCGTCGGCGTGACCATCACGGTCGGTCTCGTGACCGGTCTCGTGGTCACGTACGTGGCAGCGGTGCTCGGCGGCGCGGTCTGGGCGGCCGTGGGCTTCGTCGTGAGCCAGATCTACATCCTCACGCGTCTCGCGATTCGTGTGTTCGGCCCGAGTCGGGTGCCGCGCCATGTCGAAGGGACTGAAGAGTGAGGTCGTCCGACGAGTCGTCATCCCGTGACCTCGTCTGCGTGCTCGAGACGGACCCGACCGGGCACCGCCTCCGGTACGTGAGACATCTCGTCACCGCTACCGGTCCGGACCGGTGCGTCCTGCTCACGACCCGTGAGGCGGTGGAGTCGAACGAGTACGCCACGCACCTCCGACCGGCGGGAACCAGGTTCGTGACACTTCCGCAGGCAGCCTCGCGACGGGAGGTCCTCGACTCGGCACTGAGGTGGGCGACCGCTGCCTCGGCACGGCTGCTCGTCGTGCCGGACGGGGACAAGTACGTGGTTCCCCTCCTGCGGCGAAGACCCGTCCTGCGGCGTACCCGGCCCGAGATCCGGCTGCTGATGATGAGAACGGCGACCATCGGGGGGCCGGAGGGGCTGCGCCCCACGACGGCCGTCAAGCCGCTGCTCGTCCAGATGCTTCGGCGCCTGCCCGGTGTGCGGGTGCTGTTCCTGACCGACGCCATGGGGGTGATCGAGCGTCGCCGCGGCTACCCGGGTCTGCCGCCGGTGCGGGACCCGGTGCCTCGATCGGAGGCGGACGCACCTCGGCGACCGGAGTGGCTACCGCCGGAGGGCGCTGACACGGTCGTGGGCCTGTTCGGCGTCGTCAGCGCCAGGAAAAACCTACCGCTCCTGGTACAGGCGGTCGCCGAGCTCCCGCACGTGGTCCTCGTCGTGGCCGGCCACCTCGCGCCAAACGTGCGGCGGTTCGTCGAGACCGACCCCACGGCCGTCAGCCTGTGCGCCGAGGACCGGATGAGGCTGGTCGACCGGTTCTTGGATCCGGACGAGTACGGTGCCGGGCTGTCCGCGGTGGATGTCGTCGCACTCCTGCACGACAACGACGCGCCGAGTGGCGTCCTCGGCGAGGCCTGCACACGGGGTACACCAGTGCTGGTGCCGCAGGGAGGATGGCTCGAGCGGGTGGTCGAAGCGACCGGCGTCGGCGCCGCCGTTCCGATGACGGTCGCCGGGGTGTGCGCCGGGATGACCCGGATCATGGAGGACCGGTGGGAGTACGTCGAGGCGGCGCGGGCATGGTCCGCGACCGTCGGGACGGACGACTTCAGGAACCGGCTCCTCGGCCCGTGAATGGGCACGCGGCGATCCCACGGGCACCCTGCCGGAGCGGCTAGGCTCGGAACGTGCCTACCCGGCGACCCAGGCGTCACGGACAGGTGTCGCAGCGCCGCTGGCCGCGTCGCCTTCTCCGCTACGGAGCGATTGCGATCGCGGGTCTCGTTGTCTGTGGGCTCGCGCTCTTCGCCCTCCGGCCCGAGAGCCGTCCGCCGAGCCCACAGCCGCCGGCGGGCCACGCCTCAGCGTGCACCAACAGCGACGGGACCGCCTGCCCCTCTTCGTACTTCACTGGGCCGCTCGGCAACGACAATCTGGTTCCAGGGCGGACGGGCGCGTTCCTCATCGAGTACTACGCTGGTGTGGGGGTCGAGTGGCCACAGGCACAGATGGCCATCCGTCAACGCCAGCAGGACCTCGGGCGGACGTTCGATGGCATCCAGATCGAGTACGGCAATAACGGCTACTGGGACGGCGTCTACGGGATCTACGACCCAGAGGATTTCACGCCACGCCGTGAGCAGTGGATCATCGATAATGGTTCGTTCCCGGTCGTGAGCTGGACACCGGGCTACACGATCAGTCAGATGAACAGCGGCGCCGCGGACGAGATCTGGCGCAAGGCGGCGCAGTACTTCGCCTCCTTTGCGCCGCACCGAATCATGCTCCGGCCGTTCGTCGAGTTCAACTGGCCGACCTCGGTGACGAGTGCTGTTCCCGGGCCCGAGAACGGCGGTGTGAACAGTTGCGGCGAGCCGTTCGTGCAGGCCTGGCGGCACATGGTGGACGTCTTCCGCGAGAACGACGCGACAAATGTCGGCTTCTGGTTCACTCCCGAGGAGGGTGCGGATCGCGAATGCGCTTTGGACTCGTATCCTGGTGACGCCTATGTCGACTGGGTTGGCTCGGATCGATACAATCGGTGTCCCCTCAGCGACGAATCATGCTACTCAAGCCCCTTGCGGCCGGGTCCGGCCACTTTCTCGGAGCTCTTCGGATATCGCGGGACATGTGCCGATGAGATGCCGTGCAAGACGAATATGCACGACACTTTCGGTCCGCGGAAGCCTTTTGTCGTGGGCGAGGTGGGAACCATCTACGACGTGCACGACTCCCGCTTCAAGGGCGACTTCTATCGCACATTGCCGGAGGACGCCAGGGAGCTTCGGTATCTCCGAGGTGTGGCCTTCTTCGATGCCGACGTGAGCGCGATCGAAGGCGCTGACGCGAACTGGCGGGTGGATTTTCCGCAGTCCGACCCGGACCCGTATCAAGGCTTCGCCTCGATGGCGAGGGACGCTTGGTTCTCGACGCAGCACGGCTAGTCCGCGGTCACGTGCCATATGCTGACGATGAGCACGAGGGGGCGGTCGGGCAGACTTGCGCGGCAGGAGACCGATCGCGTCCCCGAGGAGATACGAGCTGATGCCCAGGAGACGCGCGACCGGGAGTCCGGCGGCCTCACCGGAGAGTCGCGACCGAGGGTGATGACGACCGTACTGACGTGGATCGGGGTGTGGTGCGCGGGCGCCCTCGTAGTGGGCCTGGTGCTCGGTCTCGGCCTTCGCCGGCTCGCGCAACGCGACCCGGGCGAGAGCGAATTCGAACAGCGACCACCATCCGCATCTCACCGGTCACAGACTTCACCAGCGGCCATCCACTGCCGTCACAACCCGGCGGGCGAGTGCGACACTTGTGCCGGCCGGCCTGAGCAGGGCACGCGGTAGGCGGCCACCCGAGGTGCGGGTAACGCGGGTGCTGCTGCACGCGAGCCAGCATCCGACTCCGCGATGCTCATCCCGACCCGGTCGGCACCGCGGTGGAACGGGACGAGTTCCGTCCCGAGATCGCGCGGACGTCCAGCTCACCGGGGAGAAGATGACCAACACCTTTTCCGATCAGTCGGCCCAAATCGGCGTGCGGGTTCAGTCCGCCGCGAGTGAATCCACGGCCTTACCGCGGCTGCGTCGCTCCGCCGAGCTCAATGAGCGCCTCCACCGTTTGATCCCAGGAGGCGCGCACACGTATGCCAAGGGCGACGACCAATTCCCTGATGGCATGGCGCCCGTGATCTCCCGCGGACACGGCGCACATGTCTGGGACGTCGATGGCAACCGCTACGTCGAGTACGGCTCAGGCCTGCGCTCGGTAGTACTCGGCCACGCGCATCCTCGAGTCCTGAGCGCGGTACGAGCGCAGCTCGACCACGGGGCGAACTTCGTTCGGCCGAGCGTCATCGAGGCGGAGGCCGCCGAGCGGTTCTTGGCGACGGTGCCTACAGCGGAGATGGTCAAGTTCACGAAGAACGGTTCGGATGCGACCACGGCAGCTGTGCGGCTCGCGCGGGCCCACACGAGGCGCTCCGTTGTCGCGATCTGCCGGGACCAGCCGTTTTTCTCCACCGACGACTGGTTCATCGGGACGACGCAGATGACGGCGGGCATTCCGGCGCAGTCCACGTTGTCATTCCCATATGGGGACTTGCCCGCCCTGTCGGATCTGCTCGACCTGCACGGGTCCGACATCGCCTGCCTGGTCATGGAGGCGGCCACGGTGACCGAGCCGCCGGCGGGCTATCTGGAGGGCGTGCGGGCGCTGGCCGATCACCACGGTTGCCTACTCGTCCTGGACGAGATGATCACCGGCTTCCGGTGGGCGGCCTCCGGGGCACAGGGCCTCTACGGAATCGTGCCCGACCTGTCCACTTTCGGGAAGGCTCTGGGGAACGGCTTTGCCGTCTCTGCGCTCGCGGGTCGACGCGAAATCATGGAGCGTGGCGGACTTCGCTCTCCTGACGAACGTGTCTTCCTGCTATCCACAACCCATGGGGCCGAGACGCACGCGCTTGCGGCAGCGATGGCGGTCATGGACGCGTGTGTGGAGGAGGGCGTGATCGCTCGCCTCCACCAGCTCGGAGATCGACTTCGCGCAGGGGTTCACGAGGTGGCCGCCGCTGCAGGGGTCGGCGAACAGGTCGTCGTCCGCGGGCGTGCCAGCAACCTCGTCTTCGCCACGTTGGACCACCACGGCAATCCGTCGCAGGAGTTCCGGACGCTCTTCCTGCGCGAACTGCTGCTCGGCGGGGTATTGGCGCCATCGTTCGTTGTCAGCGCCGCCCTCACCGATTCGGACGTGGACCGGACGGTTGAGGTCGTCGCCGACGCCTGCGCCGTGTACAGAGACGCGCTCGAGGCCGGCGGGCCGGAGAAGTACGCGGGAAGACCGGTCAAGCCGGTCTTCCGGCGCTTTGCCTGAGGGCGCGCTCCTTCTTCACGCGGCGAGGTCCTCGGCCACCACCCAACGACCGCCTGCCGCCTCGATCTGCGGCATCGACCGTCTGACCTCGTCGAGAAGATCCGGAACGAACAGGACGACCGTGTCCGGCCTCGACTCGATCAGCGTCGAGGGCGCGACGATCGCGATTCCGCTGCCGGGCATCCGCCGACCCTCCTTCGCTGGGGATGCATCGCCGACCATCGTCAGCAGGTCGGGGCCGATGCCGGCACGACACAGGAGCGCGACGGCCCGGGAGGCCGCGCTGTAGCCCACGACCTGCCGGCCCATATCCCTCTCCCGGCGTAGGAAGGTGCTCAGCGCCTCGGATGAGGTGACGTACGCGAGCTGCAGGCTACGAGCACGCTGCGGGTCGAGTGCCCCTACACGGATCTCGTCTTGGACGATCTCCTCCACCGAGCGGTCCGGCGCACCGGCACGCGTGGCTCCGAGCAGCACCGTTCCTCCATAGAGGGGATACTGACGGGCGGTGACCGGAACGAGGCCGACCGAGCGCAGCATGCCGATCAGTGCAGAGGTGGAGTAGTAGGCGAAGTGGCCGTGGCGCAGAGCGTTCCACTGGCCACGGTGAAGGATCGTTGCGAACGAGTGGTACTGGAAGAAGAGTGTGCCGTCCGGAGCGAGGCTCTCCACCCGTCGGCGTAACGCTGCGGCCTGATCCGGCTCGTGCATCATCCCGATGTTGTCGATCACAACGTCTGCTGGCTCCCCGGCAGCCGCGACCTGGAGTCCGTGTCCCCGCAGGAGGTCCTCCCACCTGCCACCGTGAGGACTCCCGAACTCGCGCATCAACCGTGCACCCGTGAGGAAGCCGGCCGTGGAGAGCGCCCCGACCGCCTCTTCGGCCTGCCGCGCCAGTGCCTCTGGCTCCTGCCCGCGGGGCTCCTCCGCGGTCGTCGAGTCTTCGACGAGCTGTGCGAGGCGACAGTTTCCACAAAGCCAGAGGGACAGCGGATGAAGGACATCGGGTCCGGGGTCGGAGACGAGCGGGAAGGAGTCGCTCGCGGGTTGACGACCGGCGTCGAGGATGACTTCTCCCGTGGTGTGTCGACAGAAGCGGCAATTCATCCCATGCACCTCAACAGCGAGCGATGTCGGGAGTCTCGGCTTCCATCCGGCCATCGTTACGGCCCACGGACCATGCGGGTCGAGCAGCACGGTCAGGCGCAGCTGCCCCGTGCATCCCGGGCGTGATCACTCCCCGCGCGTCAGCTCATGAGGCCGAGCTGGGTCAGCATGTCCAGCTGGTCGAAGTAGAGGGTGTGGCCCGTGATCACGCCGTTCTCCACGAGGTAGAGCCCGCAGAAGGGGACACGGACCGGCTTGCCCGTGGCCTCGATCATCTGCCCGTCGGGTGTCGGGAGGGGGCCGGTGTGGGTGCCCTCGAAGACCGCCTCGAGGAGGACCTGACCGTTCTGACCGAAGAGTCGGCGCTCGACGACGCGGTTGTCGGGGAATCCGTTCTGGTAGCCGCCCCAGAACATGTGGGCGCCGTCGAGGCCCTCGAGGTGCACGCCGCCAGGGACGTCGAAGACCGACTTGTCCGAGTAGTGTGCCAGCCAGCCGTCGAGATTCCGGCTGTTCCAGGCCTCGAACTCGTTCCGGACCAGCTGCACGTCGTCCATCGTCAGCACCTCGTCTCGCAGGGGAGACCAGGGTCCTCCTCGCCGGGCGTCCTGTCGCTGCGCAGAACTGCGTACGCGTAACGGACTGCTCACCGTCGGCGAATTCCGGGCCGGGAGAGGAGGCGCCGTGCTCGCGGACATCACCGGGCTGATCGGGGTGTTGATCTGGCCGGCGCTCGTGCTCGTCGTGGTCGTGCTGTTCCGGAAGCCGCTGACCAACCTCCTGTCCGGGTCGCTGACGGTGAAGGGGCCGGGCGGGCTGGAGATCTCGGCGTCGAGCAGGCAGCAGGCCGCGACCGCGCTGACCCAGGCCACGGTGGCCAAGGGGGCGCCGCCGATGGACCAGAAGGCGGCACTGGACCGCGTCGACGACGCCGCGCGGACGTTGCAGGACGTCGGGGGCCGGGCCCGGTTGCTGTGGGTCGACGACCATCCCAGCGGCAACCGGCACGAGGCGACGGCGCTGGAGGCCGTCGGCATCGACGTCGAGCTCAGCCCGTCGACCGAGGACGCCCTGGAGCGCACACAGCGCAACCGGTACGACGTGATCGTCTCTGATATGGAGCGCCTGCAGCACCCGCAGGCGGGCTACGACCTGCTGCAGAAGCTGCGGTCGTCGGGTGTGCACACCCCGTTCATCGTCTATGCCCCGACCGGGCGGCCGGAGCGCTTCGACGAGGCGGTGCAGCACGGGGCCGACGGGTGGGCGGACACACCCGAGCAGCTCATGCAGATGGTGCTCGCCGCCGTGCGGCGGGAGCGGAGCTGACTCGGGTCAGGAGCGGTCGTAGGCCTGCCTGACGACGCCGTCGACCGACGAGCGGGGTGCGGGCACGGTTCCAGCGGGGGCGGACCGGCGCTCCGCGAACAACGCCCTGACCAGCCGCGAGTTCTCGGCCAGCGAGTTCGTCGGGTACGGCTGGTGCCACGGCGCCGCCCGGATGCCCGGGACCTCGTACACGGCCAGTCCCTCCTGGGCCGCACGGGCGGCCAGGAGGAGCTCGAAGCCGGCGGCGTGCCGGGTGAGGTCGGGTAGCCCGAGCCGGGGAAGGGTCGAGCGACGGAGGGCCGTCACGCCGCACCACGGATCCGTGACGCGCGTGCCGAGACGGGCGGAGGCGACGGCCGCGAGGGCGGCGTCGGCCACCGAACGCCGGGCGGGGCGCGAGCCCCTGGCCACGTCGAAGTCGTCGAGGGCCATGACCATCCGGGGGACCTCGGTCGGGCAGGTGGACCCGTCGGCGTCGAGCAGGACGAGCGCGTCGCCGCGGGCCGCGTGCATACCCGCGACCATGCTGGTCCCGCGGTTCCACCCCTGCGTGACGACCCGGGAGTCCGGCCGGACGCGGCGGACGGTGTCGAGCGTGTCGTCGACCGAGCCGCCGTCGGAGACCACCACCTCGTACCCGGGGTCCAGCTCCGTGAGGAGGCGTTCGACGTTGCGGCGCTCGTTGAGCGTCGGGACGACCACCGAGACCGCCGGCCGCGCAGTGCCCGAACCGTGCATGTCGTCACTCCCCACGTCGGCAGCGCCCGACCGCCACGGGCGCAGGGACGGTGACGTCGCACCGACCCGTATCGCGCCTATCGACGCCGAAGCGACACGCGTTACACAAGGTCCACTTCTGTAAACCGGCGAACGGCGCGCAGCGGACCAGCCTCACATCTCGCCGAGCCCTGCCACCCGCTTGACCAGCGCCTCCGCTCGGATGCGGGCTTCGTGACCAAGGCGGGCGGGCAGGCGACGGGCGCGCAGCTCGTGGGTGTGGTGGAGCGTGGCGCCGAGCTTGGTCTTGAAGGCCGCGAGCGCGGAGTCCGGGTGCGCGCCGCCCATGTCGTACCAGTGGCGCCCCTGGTCGCAGGCGTCCTCGATCGCGAGGCGGTGCAGCAGGTCGTTGGCCCGCAGCGGGGTCGCGACGTCCTTGTCCATCGCGCCGCGCCAGTACTTCGCGTGCCCGCCCGCGCTCAGCACGATGATCACCGCGACCGGTTCGCCGTCCCGGCGGGCGACCCAGGTCGCGCAGTCCTTGCCGAACGCGGCGGCGACGAGCGCGACCTGCGCCGGGGTGGAGCTGACCCGGCTCATCCGCCACCGGCTGAGCCACACCGGCTCACCCTCGGTCGCGGCGCGGCGGTGGACCGAGCGCTCGTGCAGCTCGTCGTAGACGTGGGCGAGCCGGCCGGTGCGGTCGACCTCCACCTCGACGCCGAGCTTCTCGGCCTTGCGCATCGCCGTCCGTGCCGTCCCGCGGAAGCGCCGCGACCACACCTCGTCGAACCCGCCGGCGAGGTCCAGCAGGTAGCTGCCACCCGCCTCCACGGCGTACCCGGCACGGGATGCCGCGGAGAGCCAGGCCGGGTCGGCCTCCGGGCGCAGCGTCACCTCGGTCGACAACGTCCCGCGGTGGGCGGCGTCCCGCCACACGAACTCCGCCTCGTCGACCGTGATCCGGCCGTCCGTGCTGATCGGACCGCCCGTGCCCCAGATCTGCGGCCAGCTCGAGACCACCCTCGCGGCCGCCGCCGACCGGCGTCGCCGGACCAGGGGGAGCACGACCTGCCGTCCGGACGGAAAGGCGTAGTGCACACTCGCGTCCGCGAAGCGGCCGTCGGCGAGGACGGCCTCCCGCCACGGCAACGACTGCCCGACGACGGCCGCCTCGTCCGTCTCGAGCACCGACCGCCACAGCGTGGTCGGCACCGGGGAGGTGACGCGAGGCGTCACGAGAACGTCTTCGTCAGGGCTCCGACCAAGCGCTCGACGTCCGCGTCGTGCAGGTCCCCCATGGTCGAGATCCGGAAGATCGACTTGGCGAGCTTGCCCTGACCGGCGTAGATCACGAAGCCCTCGTCCTTGAGCCCGTCGTGGAGGTCGGTGTAGGTGACGCTGTCGGGCAGCCGGTACGAGCGCAGGACGACCGAGCTCGTGCCGGCCGGCAGCAGGGGCGCGACGCCGACCCGCCGCAGGCCCTCGCCCGCGGCGTCGGCGTAGCGGGCGTAGCGCGCGTGCCGCTCGCGCCACCCGCCTTCCTCCCGCAGCTCCGCCAGCGCCTCGACCAGCGCGTACAGGCTCTGCACGGCCGGGGTGAAGGGCGTGTTCCGCTGGTCCTGCAGCGTGGCCAGCCGGGTCAGGTCCAGGTAGTAGGCCCGCTGCGCCGCCGAGGCGAGCGCCGCGCGCCGCACCACGGCGAACGCGATGCCGGGGACACCGTGCAGGCACTTGTTGGCCGTGCCGGCGACGGCGTCGATCGGCAGGCCGAAGTCGATCTCCTCGCCGCCGAAGCTGCTGACCCCGTCGACGAGCAGCCGCACGCCGTGCGCCCGACACACCGCGCCGATCGCGGCGAGATCCGTGAGCCGGCCGGTCGTGGTCTCGTGCTGGACGACGGCGACGTGCGTCACCGCCGGGGACCCGGCCAGCCGCGCCGCGAGGGCGTCGAGATCGGGCCCCGCGAGCCAGTCCCCGGCCAGCGTCTCGTGGGCGATCCCGTGGCACTCCGCGATCGCGGTCATCCGCTCGCCGTAGACCCCGTTCTCCAGCACCAGCAGCCGGCCGTCCGCCGGCACCACGGACGCGACCATGCTCTCCACCGCCGCGGTGCCCGATCCGGTGAGCAGCACGGCGGCCCACTCCGCGGGATCCAGGTCGTAGACCGCGAGCAGCCCGGCCCGGGCCGCGTCCTGCAGGTCGAAGAACTCGGGCTCACGGTGGCAGAGGTCGGGTCCGAGCAGGCTCTCCCGCACGCGCGGCGACAGCGTGACGGGGCCGGGGTTCAGCAGGAACACGGTCACACCTCGAGGCTCAGGCGGGGGAGCACGTCCGCGCGGGCGCGCTCGACGTCGTGCGGGAAGTCGATCTCGGTCCAGGGGGCGCCGGTGACGTCGACCGCGGCGAACAGGTGCTCGCCCGCCCGCAGCAGGTCCCGCACCGCGTCCTCGTGCGGCAGCGCCGCGCCGCCGGCCACGACGCTCGCCCGCACGATCCCGGCGAGCGCGGCGGCGGCCGCCTCGCCGAGGCGGAAGAAGCCGACGGACTCGCCGACGGTGTCGTGCGGCAGGTCGGGATCCGGCTGTTTGGCGAGGTCGACGGGCACCCCGTCCCGCAGCAGCACCTTGACCGGTTCCTCGCCGGGCTCGAAGTCCCGGTCGACGAGCAGGGCGTTCGCCGACGGCGCGTGGACGAGAGGGGCCAGGACGCGCGCGTCGCACAGCACGTCCGCGTCCATGAGCAGGACGGACCCGCCCGCGGTGAGCTGCGGCCCCACCACGTCGACGGTGAGCATGCTGCCGAGCTCGTAGCGCTCGTTCACGACGAGCGTGGGCCGCGGCAGGTCGAGGCGGTCGACCTCGCGCTCGATCTCCTCGTGGGCGAACCCCGTCGCGACCACCACCTCCGGCACCCCGCAGGCCTTCAGCTCGCGGAGCTGACGTTCGAGCAGCGTCATGCCGCCGAACTCCAGCAGGCACTTCGGCCCGGGCCGGGTCTCGACGTCGAGCCGCTGCCCGCGGCCGGCGGCGAGGATCACCGCTCGCTTCACGTCGTCGGGCTCACTCGTCCTCACGGACACCTCCGGGGGTACGGGTGC
Organism: Pseudonocardia halophobica; assembly: GCF_027922425.1. Taxonomy (GTDB): domain Bacteria; phylum Actinomycetota; class Actinomycetes; order Mycobacteriales; family Pseudonocardiaceae; genus Pseudonocardia; species Pseudonocardia halophobica. The sequence goes on from NZ_BSFQ01000012.1 coordinate 32,557, forward strand.
CGCTGCGGGCGGCCATGACGAACAGGACCGCGGTGGACAGGACCAGGAGCCCGGCCGCGGTCCACGCGTAGAGGATCAGCTCGTGCCGGGTCAGCACGAGCACGCACACGACGGCGACGACCGGGGCCGACACCGCGCGGACCGTCACCAGCAGCCCGCTGGCCCCCGAGGTCAGCATGGTCAGCGTGGCCGCCCGCCCCAACGCGGACGCCGCGGCGTACACCGCGACCGCGAGTGCGACCGGGGCCGCGATCGCCCAGGAGTCGCCGACGAGGGCCTGGCCCACCGGGACCGGCACGAACGTCAGGGCCAGCCCGATCGCGAGGGCGAGCCCGGCGACGGCGCCGAACGGGCGGGCCGCCCACCAGACCTTCCGCGCGGGCGTGAGCGGGAGGTCGCGCATCTTCGGGAGCACCGTCATGCTCAGCGCGATCGCGAGCGTGCTGATCGGACCCAGTGCCGACTGGGCGAGGCGGAGGCCGCCGAGCGCCTGGGCAGACAGGAACACCGCGGTGAGCAGGGTGAGGAGCTGGTCGAGGCCGGTCGAGATCACGTAGTCGCCGGCGAGGTTGGCGCTGACCCGTCGCGGCCACGGCCGGCGCCAGCTGGTCCACCGCGACGACCACGGAGGCAGGACGACGAGGCAGGCGGCCCACGGCCCCGCGCCGAGCCCGAGGATGGTCACCAGCGGACCGAGGCCCAGGGCCAGCGCGGTCCCGACCCAGCCGATGGTCACCACACCGGCGACGAGGTCCCCGGGCAGGAGCCGCAGGTAGGCGGAGCGTCCCTGGTAGTGCATTCGTACGGCGTCCCAGTACAGGCACCCCGGCAGGACGAGGCCGGTGCCCAGGACGACGGTCCGCAGCTCCCCGGAGAGGAGCAGGGCTCCCAGCAGCCCGACGAGCAGCGCCCCGGCCCCGAAGAGCAGCTCCAGCCGGCGCACCTCCGCGACCGGGCGGGTCGGGTCGACCGTGCGGTCCGCGACGATGGGGGTGAGGACGGTGGCCTGCGCGACGCCGACGCAGAACAGCACGGCCAGCTGCGCCGAGGCGAACAGGCCGAACGCCGCCGGTGGCAGGGAGCGCGACGCGAGCACGACGACGGCCAGGCTCGTGAGGGCGACGAGGGCCTGGTTGGGTGCGGCGGTCTGCGCCAGCCGGGCCACCGGGCGGGGCAGGCGCGCGAGGAGGTGCGGAGCCGGGGCCTCCGGCATCACCGGCCCGGCTCCGCCGCGGACGGCTCCGCGACCCGCTCGGCGAGGTGGGACATCAGGCGGCGGGCGACCTCGGGGGGCGTGACCGTCGGCCGGGGGAGGTCCTTCGGCGTCCCGGTCCCGATCCGCAGGCGCGCGAAGCGGGGCCCCTCGGCCGCGGGCGCCTCGAGCAGGGCGTCGACCAGGCCGGGATCGTCCCCCTCCAGGGCCACGGGGTAGCCGCAGGCGGCGGCGACGCCGGCGAACGACACGTTCGGTGACACGGTGGCCTGGCCGCCCGTCGACTCGTGCGCGCCGTTGTCCAGCAGCAGGTGGGTGAGGTTGGGCGGGCCGTACGTGCCGAGCGTGGCGAACGCGCCCATCCGCATCAGGGCGGCGCCGTCCCCGTCGAGGGCGACCACGTGCACGTCCGGCCGAGCCAGGGCCAGGCCGAGGGCGAGCAGCGCCACACAGCCCATCGAGCCGACCATGTAGAGCTGGTGGGGCCGGTCGGCGAGCGCGTAGAGCTCGCGGCCGCAGTAGCCCGTGGAGGCCAGCACCACGGTCGAGTCCTCGGGCGTCCGGTCGATCACCCGCTGCAGTGCCTCCCGCCGGGTCGGCAGGGCTCCGGCGGGAGCGCAGGCCGCCTCCGGTGCCGGGGCGGCGCCGGGCACGCCCGGCGGGCGCACCCCGTCGCGCAACGCGTACGGGGCGACGGTCCCCTTGTGCATCACCAGCGCGTAGGGGCGCCCGGTGCTGTCCATGTGCGCCACGGCGGCGTCGAGCGCCGGGCCGACGGCCGCGTCCTCGGACGGGAAGTCCGCCCACGGGATCTCCATCGTCTCGAGCATCTGCGGGGTGATCCGCCCCATCAGCTCGTGCTGCGGCTCGTCCGGGTTCCCGGGCTCGCCACGCCAGGTCACGATCAGCAGCTGCGGGAGACGGAAGGTCCAGGTCAGCGAGGTCAGGGGGCTGACCGCGTTGCCCAGCCCGGAGTTCTGCAGCATCGTCACCGCGCGCCCGCCGCCGAGGGTCACGCCGGCGGAGATCGCCACGGCGTCGCCCTCGTTGGCGGCGGACAGGTACTGCAGCCGGTCGGCCTGCAGCACGTAGTTGATGAACGGGGTGAGGTACGAGCAGGGCACGCCGGTGTACCAGGCGAACCCGCGCGCCCGGGCCTCGTCGACGAAGGTCTCGGCGGCGATCACGCGGTGCTCCCGTCGGGGTCGGGACTCACGGCCGGGCGAACTCGCCGGCGCGGTCGAAGTCGTACAGGTCGTTGATGCCGCGCCAGTGGCCGTGGATGTACAGGACCTCGACTGTCTCACCGTCGTCGACGAGCGCGTTGAGCAGGTCCGGCATGTCCAGGTGGTCGAAGTCCGGCCGCTGCGCCAGGCGTTCCAGCATCGCGGTCAGCCGTTCGACGCCGTCCCCCCGCACCGCGAGCATGCCGATCCACCGGCCGTCGGCGCTGCCGGCCTCGCCGGTGACGCGCCGCAGCCGCACCTGGCGGCCGAAGAGGGACCGGTCGTCCGGCTCCGAGCACTGCACGAAGTCGTTCGTGCTGCCGGCGTCGTCGTCCGTCGGGGCGGCGGAGTCGACGACCACCGCGAAATCCGCCGTGACCTCGAGCAGGTCGCGCAGGATGTAGCCCCGCAGCATCAGGTCGCCGTAGGAGATCACGCTGTCGCGGGTCATCGCCGGCAGGGCGTGCCGCAGCGACTCCAGCTCGCCGGTCTCCTCGTGCCGCTCGTTGACCTCCAGCTTCAGGCCGGAGGTGTCGATCGCGTCCGCCCGGTAACCGCCGACCACGGTGATGTCGTTCATGCCCTGGGACTTGAAGGTGTCGACGAGCCAGCGCAGCAGCGGCTTGCCGGCGATCGGCAGCATGACCTTCGGACGGTCCTCGGTGACGGCCTCGAGCCCGCGGCCGCGGGTGGCGGCCAGGACGACGGCGGCCGGGGCCTGGTGCGCGATCGACAGGTAGCGGCGTTCCGCGGCCGCGTACTCCTCCGCGCCCTGCAGCCGGAAGATCTCTCCGACGGGTGCAACCCGGTCCTCCACGTTGACCAGGGTGCGGCTGTCGTGGATCTCCCGGGCGACGGACTGCATCGCCGAGGTCGCGGCTCGCACCAGGTGGTTCGCCCAGATCACCACGCTGATCCCGGCCTCGCGGAACACCGTGGTGGGCGTGCTGTAGTACTTGGTCGGCACGATCACCAGCGGGGCCCGGTTCCGCCATTGCGCGGCGAACTCGAGGATCTCGTCCGGGCGCGACCTGGCGCTGTGGATCAGGATCGCGTCCGCCCCGGCCTCGTGGTAGGCCGTGGCGCGGTGCAGCGCCTCGTCCACACCCCAGCCGGCGATCATCGCCTCGACCCGGGCGACCAGGACGAAGTCCTCGTCGAGCTGCGAGTCCTTGCCCGCCTTGATGCGGCCGCAGAACTCCTCGACCTCGGCCAGCGGCTGCCGGTCGCCGTCGATGAAGCTGTTGGTCTTGGGGAACTGCTTGTCCTCGATGCAGACCCCCGCAACACCACGCTGCTCCAGCTTGCGCACCAGCCGGCGGACGTTGTTGAAGTTGCCGAAGCCGGTGTCCCCGTCGAGCAGGATCGGCAGGTCGCTGGCGTCGGCCATGAACTCGACGACGTCGACGATCTGCGTCCAGCTCGCCTCGTTGTTGTCCCGGACGCCGAGCTGGGCCGACATGGCCAGTCCCGACGCCCAGATCCCGCCGAACCCGGCCTCCCGCACGATCCGGGCCGAGAGGCCGTTGTGCGCCTCCATCAGGAACTCGAGCTCGTCGGACAGCACCATCCGCCGCAGGGCGGCGGCGCGGGAGCGGGGCGCAGGTGGCTCGGCGTCGAGCCGGGGCCGGGGCAGACCGGGACGGTCGAGCCCGGGGTGCTGGAGCTCGGGATCGTCGAGCTCGGTGGGCAGCAGAGGGTCGGGCATCAGAGGATCCCCTTTCGTCCTGGCGACGGGGTTCGCGGTGGGGGTGCGGCGGGTCACCGTGCTCCTACCGGGCGCCACTCGCGGGTCCGCACGATGGCGTTGTCGTCCAGGTAGCCCCAGGTGGGGTCCGGCGTGCGCCAGTCCCCGTAGTGGAGCTCCAGGACCTTCTCGTGGTCGACGGGCTTCCGCCACGTGCGCCCGAGGAAGTCGAAGGGTTCGAGGTCGAGGCGGGGCAGGAGCCCGACGGCCTCGACCAGACCGGTCGGGCCGGTGCCGTAGAGGTGGTACTCCTGCATGTCCTGCTCGGCGGGGTGGAGCCGGAAGAACTCGAACAAGGCCCCGTGCCGGATGAAGATGCGCTCGGTCCGCGTGCCGGTGTTGTCCAGGAACGAGTACCAGCGCCGGAAGCCGGCCGCGAGCAGCGCGGGTTCGGCCCGGTCCAGGAGCTCGTCGTCGGCCGCGTCGTAGCAGAAGTCGGCGTCGCCGATGTCGTGCGGCAGCAGGCGGCCCTCCCGGGCCCAGCCCAGCAGCATGCCGCCCCACACCCAGTAGCGCTCGCCGAACGCGGTGCCCGCCAGCACGTCGTTGAGCAGGCGGAGGTCCTCCTCGAACCGACGGGCGCGTCGGCGGCGCACGGTCTCCGGGATCAGCCCGAACCGGGAGAGGATGCGGTCGGCCTGGGGACCGAGGAAGTCCCGCAGCGCCACGACCTCGTTGCCCGGCAGGCGTCGCACGGTCCGGTCCAGCTTCATGTTGCGCAGCTGGCGGCGCACCTCGCCGACGACCCGCTCCAGCGGGGCGGGCAGTTCCACCACGGTGACTCCTCGTCGGGGTTCGGAGGCCGGAATGATCATTTCGAATGGATGAACACGGCGTGTACGCGAAGCAAACGGCCGCCAGCATAGGTCACGTCGGAAAGGGTGTCGCGCCGAGCGTGTGACGTCCCGCGGGCGGCCGTTGAATTTCTTCGTGCACGTTCGAACAGCGGTGTCGGCCCACACGGTGTGTCTCCTTCGGACGTTTTCGTGCGGCCGGCTCCCGCCGGTGTTCTCGCGCGGCTCCCTGACAGGACCCTGCTGACGGCTCCCTCCTGCTGACCTGCGAAGAACGGGACTCAGTCGCCGTCCGTCATGCGGCGGACGCCGGTCGCGGACAACCTCCCGGCGGGCGCTGTGCGAAGGGGTAGGGCGAGGCGGGCCCGGTGCACCCGCGCGGCTCTTCGGCGCTCCAACAGCAGCGCCCGAAGAATGCGTGCCCGATCCGAAAAGGCAGGATCTGCGCGGCATTCGTACCACTGTGCGTTTTGTACGCCCGGTATCTCCTGGATGGACAGTCCGGCGTCGACCGCCCGGAAGGCGAGTACGACGTCGAACTCCACGCCGTCGCCGAGGACGGAAGGATCCGTGGGGCGCCGCCGGTCGTCGGGCAGCCCGAGTCGCGGGAGGACCGAGCGCCGCATCGCCGTGAGGCCACAGCAGATGTCGGCGAAGGCGGTGCCCAGCAGTGCGGCTGCGGTCGAGGCCAACACCAGGTCGGCGAGGGTCCGGCCGGTTCCGCCGAACGTCCTGTGGGCGCGGATGCGCGAGCCCTTCGCCAGGTCGGCGCCCGACGCGAGCGCCGCGACCGCACGCGGCACCTCGTGCGGGCCGGCCGAGCCGTCGGCGTCGAGCGTGACCAGGACGTCGCCCGTGGCGCTGCGCAGGCCGGTGAGCAGGCTGTTGCCCCGGCCCCGGCCGGACTGCCTGACCACCCGGCAGGACGGACGGGCCGCGTGCGCCGCCTCCGGGGTGCCGTCGACAGAGCCTCCGTCGGAGACGACGACCTCGTACGACGGGTCGACGGCGGCGAGCAGGCGGCCGATGTTGTGGCTCTCGTTCAGCGTCGGCACGACCACCGACACCGTCGGAGCCACCCGCGGGCTCTCCTCCTGTCCGTGCATCCGGCCTCCCCGTGCCGTCGGTCCGCCCGCCGGTCCACGACTGCCTGCACGGGGTCGGTGAAGCGTGCCGTCTGCTCGTGGCACCACTTCCGTCGGATGCGTGTCCCTGAAGCTGTGTCGTGACCATCTGCGGCAGAGATGGCCCTGTGACGCGCACGGACACGTTCCCCGACCGAAGTTGCTCCGGCCGGCCCCACGAGTTGGCCCGGGCGGCACAGGCCGACTCTCAGGCGCGGTGGGCCGCCCGCCAGGCCTCGTGCACCTCGGGCCGCAGGCGTCCCTTGTCCGGGACGGCGATGCCGTTCTCCCGGGCCCAGCGCCGGACCTCGGCGGTCGACGGCGGGGGTGCGGCCGGGGCGTCGGCCAGCGCGGAGTCGCCACCGATCCGTTCCGCCGCGACGGCCTCGGTCTCGGCCCAGGAGCGGGCGGCGGCGAGGAATCGGTAGGTCCACTCCTCGGCGAGCGCGCGGGTGTCGCAGAAGACGATCGGGATCGCGGGCCAGCGGACCTGGAGCTCGGCGAGGCCGTCGGCGATCGTGGCCGGACGGACGTACGTCTGCTTGAAGATCGACGAGTACCGCTCCTCCACGACGACCGCCGCCCGCGGCAGGGTGGCCAGCTCGGTGAGGGCGAAGCGCAGCCGGCCGTCGGACACGCTGCCCACCAGGTCGGACAGCGCCTTGCGCTCGACGGCCGCGACCACCGCGCCGCCCGGACCGAGGACCGCGTAGTCCCCGCAGCTCAGGCCGCGCCTGGTGGTGGTCACCTGCTGGCCGGGGAACGAGTACGGGTACCGCTCGTGGGCGTCGACCACGATCTCGAGCCCGGCGATGCCGGAGGCGCGGGCGGTCGGGAGCCGGACGTCGGGCCGCGCCTGCTTCCGGGTCCGCGGCGACTGCCAGAACACCATCTCCCGCCCACGGGCGCGGGTGAAGACGATCTGCGAGCGCTGCTCGCGCCCACGGTCGGCGACGACGTCGATCGCGGCCCCGCGCCGGACGCAGGACTTGAGCGCCACCCGCTCGACGATCTCGGCGTCGGCGGGCCACTCGTCGTCGGAGACGGGGTGGCAGTAGATCGCCTTGGTGCGCGGCCACGTGTCCTTCGCGCGGAAGACGAGTCCGCCGGCGAGCGGCACGCGGATCAGGTACGGCAGCGAGCTGTCCGGGTCCGGGTTCCGGGCGACGAGCAGTTCCACCCGGCGAGTCTCGCAAGCCGCGCAAGCACTGCTCCGAACGGCGCAGTACCCAATTCTGTCCATAGCGCGACCCGGGGCGTAGCGCGTCCGTGATCCACGCCGACGGCTCGGGCGACAGTCGGGGGACGACGGGGGGCGAACATGACGATCCAGAGCATCGCGACGGGGCGGTGCGGGTACTGCGGAACGGGAATCACGGCGGGGGCGCGCTTCTGCGGGACGTGTGGGACCTCCCGGGATGTGCGTTTCGATGCCCCGGGAGTGCCGACTCGCGGGAACAGGGGGCTGCCGGGAGCGCCGGTCGCCGTCGTCGGGCCGCAGTGGAGTGTCTGGCCGGTCGTGATCACGGTGATCGCCGGGCTGCTGGTCCTCGGGGTGCTGCTCACGCTGCTGTTGTGGTCGCCGCGGGTCACGCCCGCGACCCCGGTCGTGCCCGTCGCGACCACGCCCGTCACCACCGCGATGACGGCGTCGGCGACCTGCGTCCGCCCGGACAGCACCGACGCGGCCGGCGTGCCGACGAGCTACGAGCCGTCGCAGGCGGTCGACGGCGTGCTCGCGACCGCCTGGCGGTGCACCGGCGACGGGGTGGGGGAGAGCCTCACGCTGACCTTCGCCGCGCCCATCCGCGTCGGCTCGGTCGGGATCGTGCCCGGCCTCGCGAAGATCGACCCGGCCGACGGCACCGACCGCTACGCCCAGAACCGGCGCCTCACCGCCGTCCGTCTGACGACCGACGACGGCCGCTGGGTCACCATCGCGCTGGACCCGTCGGTCGGGCGGCGCGGGCTCCAATGGACCGCTCTGAGCGCGACGGTCACGAGCCGGTTGACGATCACCGTGCTGGACAGCGCCGCCGGAACCGCCCAGAACGGGCAGGCCGCGAACGACACGATCGCGGTCTCCGAGATCGTCGTCGCCTGACGGTCGGCTCCCGATCGACCTCTACGGCGCCAGGGACGAGTCCTGGGACATCACGGTCGGCTCGCTCATCGTGTCGCGCTGAAGGACTTCGCGACATTCATGACGTACTGCCCGTAGCCGTTCCTGGCCTGCTTCTCGCCGAGGGCGTAGCAGGCGTCGGCGTCGATGAAGCCCATCCGCAGCGCGACCTCCTCGAGGCAGGCGATGCGGATGCCCTGCCGGTTCTCGAGGACCTGCACGTAGTGCCCGGCCTCGATCAACGACTCGTGCGTACCGGTGTCGAGCCAGGCGAAGCCACGGCCGAGGTCGACGAGCCGGGCGCGCCCCTGCTCCATGTACGTGCGGTTGAGGTCGGTGATCTCCAGCTCGCCCCGGGCCGACGGCCGAAGCTGCTTGGCCAGCTCGGCGGCCTGGCCGTCGTAGAGGTAGAGGCCGGTGATGGCGCGGTCGGAGCGCGGCTTCTCGGGCTTCTCCTCGATCGAGATCAACCGGCCCTGGTCGTCGGCCTCGCCGACGCCGTAGCGCTGCGGGTCCTTGACGGGGTAGCCGAACAGGACGCATCCGTCGCCGTCGGGACCGAGGCCGTCCCGGGCGTCGCGGAGCATCCCGGAGAAGCGGGGGCCGTGGAAGATGTTGTCGCCGAGCACGAGCGCGACGTTCTCGCCCGCGATGTGGTCCTCGCCGATGAGGAAGGCCTCGGCGATGCCGTTGGGCTCGGCCTGGGTGGCGTAGGTGAGGTCGAGGCCCAGCTCGCTGCCGTCGGCGAGCAGGCGGTGGAAGCTCGGGGCGTCCTCGGGCGTGGTGATCACGAGGATCTCGCGGACGCCGGCCAGCATCAGGGTCGAGAGCGGGTAGTAGATCATCGGCTTGTCGAACACCGGCAGCAGCTGCTTGGAGACGCCGCGGGTGATCGGGTGCAGCCGGGTGCCGGTGCCGCCGGCGAGGACGATGCCCTTCATGCCAGGTACCTCTCCAGGCTCTGTCGCCAGTCCGGCAGCGTGACGCCCGCCTTCGCGGCCTTCGTCAGGTCGAGGACGCTGTTCAACGGCCGGCGGGCGGCCCCGGGCTTGTCGGCGAAGTACGCGGCGGTGGTGGTGTCCGTGACGTCGTGGGTGTTCCGGCCGGATGCCGCGAAGACGAGCCGGGCGACGTCTGCCCAGCTCGCCGGCTCGCCGTCGTTGGTCAGGTGGTAGGTGCCCGGCTCGGCCTCGAGGAGCCCGAGGATTCCTGCGGCGAGGTCGGCCGCCAGCGTGGGCCTACCCCGTTGATCTGCGACGACGGCCGGGCTGACGCCCTGATGCGCCAGCGTGCGCATGGTGCGGGCGAAGTTGGCGCCGTCGCCGATCACCCAGGTCGGGCGGACGATCCAGTGCTTCGGGGTGGTCGCGACGGCGGCGTCGCCGGCGGCCTTGGAGGCGCCGTAGGCGCTGAGCGGCGCGATCTGGGCGCTCTCGGGGATCGGGCCCTCGTGCATGCCGTCGAAGACGTACTCGGTGGAGATGTGCACCAGGCGCAGGTCGTGCTCGGTGGCGAGGCGGGCGAGCGCGGCAGGGGCGAGGGCGTTGGCGGCCCAGGCCTGCCGGCGGCCCTCGGGCGTCTCGGCGGCGTCGACCTTGGTGTAGGCGGCGGCGTTGAGGACCGTGTCGAAGGCCGACCAGTCTACGGCCGCGAGCGCGGCCGGGTCGGTCAGGTCCAGCTCGGCACGGGTCAGCGCCCGCGCGGTCGGCAGGGCCGCGGCCAGCGCCTTCCCCAGCTGGCCGCCCGCTCCGAGGACGAGGGCGCGCACGGGGGCATTCTGCCGAGCGGCCCGTCGCTACCCTCGCCGGGTGCGCGTTCTGGTCACGGGTGGGGCGGGGTTCATCGGGTCGCACTTCGTGCGGTCGCTGGTTTCTGGCGCGTACCCGGGGCTCGCGGGTTCGGTGCGGGTGTTGGACCTGCTGACGTACGCGGGGCGGCGGGAGAACCTGGCGGGCGTCGACGTCGAGCTGGTGGTCGGGGACATCCGGGATCCTGCGACGGCTGCGGCTGCCGTGCGCGGCTGCGACGTGGTGGTGCACTTCGCGGCGGAGTCGCACGTGGACCGGTCGATCGCGGGGGCGGCGGACTTCGTGTCGACGAACGTGGTTGGTACGCAGGTGATGTTGCAGGCGGCGCTGGACGGCGGGGTCGGGAAGTTCGTGCACGTGTCGACGGACGAGGTGTACGGGTCGATCGAGTCGGGGTCGTGGTCGGAGGACCACGTGCTGGAGCCGAACTCGCCGTACTCGGCGTCGAAGGCGGGCAGCGACCTGCTGGCGCGGTCGTATCACCGGACGCACGGGCTGGACGTGTCGATCACGCGGTGCAGCAACAACTACGGGCCGTACCAGTTCCCGGAGAAGGTGATCCCGCTGTTCGTGACGAACCTGCTCGACGGGGGCACGGTGCCGTTGTACGGCGACGGGCTCAACGTGCGGGACTGGCTGCACGTCGACGACCACTGCCGGGGGATCGCGCTGGTCGCGGCCTCGGGCCGGGCGGGGGAGGTCTACAACATCGGCGGCGGGACGGAGCTGGCGAACCGGGAGCTGACCGCGCGGCTGCTGGCGGCGGTCGGGGCGGACTGGTCGCGGGTGGAGCCGGTGACCGACCGCAAGGGGCACGACCGGCGGTACTCGGTGGACTGGTCGAAGATCCGGGCCGAGCTGGGGTACGAGCCGCGGGTGTCGTTCGAGGTGGGGCTGGCCGAGACGGTGCAGTGGTACCGGGACAACCGGCAGTGGTGGGAGCCGCTGAAGAGCGGGGTGGTCTCGTGAAGTACCGGGAGCTGGGGATCTCGGGGGCGTGGGTGTTCGAGCCGCCGGTGTTCCCGGACCGGCGTGGGGTGTTCGTGGCACCGTTCCAGGGGCCGGTGTTCCGCGAGGCGCTGGGCTTCGACCTGGACGTCGGGCAGACGAACCACTCGGTGTCGCGGCTCGGGGTGGTGCGGGGCGTGCATTTCGCGGACGTGCCGCCGGGGCAGGCGAAGTACGTGTCGTGCCCGTCGGGGCGGCTGCTCGACGTGATCGTGGACGTGCGGGTGGGGTCGCCGACCTTCGGGCGGTGGGAGGCCGTGGAGCTGGACGACGGTTCTGACTCAGGGTCCATGCGGGCGGTCTACATCGCCGAGGGGTTGGGGCACGCGTTCGTCGCGCTGGAGGAGGCGACGGTGATGGCCTACCTGTGCTCGACGCCCTACAACCCCTCCGCCGAGCACGGCATCTCGCCGCTGGACCCGGAGCTGGGGCTGCCGTGGCCGTCGGATCTCGAGTTGGTCCTGTCCGACAAGGACCGGGACGCGCCCACCCTCGCCGAGGCGAAGGAGCAGGGGATCCTGCCGGTGTACCGGTAAGGCCGCCCGAGGCAGGGTGATCACCGCCGGTGGACGCGGAGGGTCGGGAATCGACCGCTCTGGTCCGCGACTCATGATCATGGTTCGGAAGGGCTCGGGCGCTTCGGTACCGATGCCCGGGATCAGCGGCCGAGGGGGACCAGATGGCGGTCGAGTTCGTGCTCCACGGACTCGGCGGCGGCGAGGGCGAGGACCTCGTTGGCGACGGCGTCGACGCGGACGTTGGTGAGGGCGGGACCGGCGAGCAGCGCGTCGACGATCGCGAGCAGCCGGACGCCCGAGGGACGGGGTTGGGGGCTCACCACGGGTTGCGCCCCGTCGAGTGCTGCCTTGAGCCCGGTGACCTGGTCCGACGGCGGCGGGATGAGGGGGAGCGAGGCGCTCGGTCCGTCGCCGAGCAGCAGGGGGAGCCAGGCAGGCCGGACGCGGTCGAGATCGAGCAGGGTGCCGCGGAGGTCCTCGCGGCCGGGCGTGATCCACATGCGGCCGTCGGAGTCGCGGATACTGCCGGTCGCGCGGTGGTCGACCTCCTCGGCGACGTCCTGCCAGCGGTTGTCGGGGTCCGCCGGCACCCAGGGGCCCGGCGGCCGCTCGGCGAACACCGTGCGGCGCACGCAGACCGTGTTCCCGATGTGGTCGCCGCCCGTGAGCTGCAAGGACACGATCTCCAGCGTGACGGCGACGGCCGAGCCCTTCACGGGCTCGCGGGCCGCGAAGAAGCGGGGCGGGCCGCCGTCGCGGTCGGTTCGGAGCGAGCGGTTGAGGAGGCGTTGGAGCTGACCGAGCTCCAGGTCGAGGGTGGCGAGCTGGGAGCGGAGGGCCGGGTCGGGTGTCTCGGCCTTCGCGGCGGGTGTTCCGGTTTGGGCTGGTCCGGCGGCCTGTGCGGCGGCTGCTGCGACCGCCGTACCTGCGGCAGCCTCGGGGACGGTCGGTGCTTCCGCGGCGGCACGCTCCTCGAACAGTTCGTCGTCCGACGGGGTGGTGGGCTCCGGGATCTCCTCGACGACGGTGCGCCTCGGGCGGTCGGTCGGCTCGGCCGCCGCTGCTGTCACGGTGGGTGTCGCCGGTGGCTCGTCGGCGTGGGCCGGCTGCTTCGAGTCGGTCGGGCCCCCCGCCCGTGTTTCTGCTGCTTCGGTCGGCTGGTCGGGGCTGGTGGGCGCGGTGGGCTCGGCTTCCGCGGTCGAGGGCTCGTCGGTGTCGGACGGCTGCGTGTCCGCCGCGGGCCTGTCTCGACCTGCGCTCGCCTGCGCCGCGACGGCTCCGATCCCAGCTGACACAGCTCCCGCCGAGGACGGCTGCGCCGCCGCGTGGCGCTCCGAGGCGGTTTCCTGAGCTTCGGCCGAGGCCGCGTCGGTCGAGGCGGTAGCTCCGGCGTCTCCCGAGGCCAGCGGCGCGACGCCGGCCGGCGCGGTCTGCGGCTCCCGCTGCTCGGGTCCGGGCTGGTCCTGCTGCGTCGACTCGCTCTCGGGGGCGGCGGGAGGAGCGGCCTCAGCCGTGGCCGCCGACGGCGCTTCCCGCTTCTCACCGGGTTGTTCCTCGCTGCGATCGGACGGTTGAGCCTCGCCGAGGTGGGCTGCGGTGGTGATCGCCCCGGACGCCAGTGCTTCCCCGTCGTCGACCGGCTCCCCCTCGCCACGGTCCGATGCCTGGTCGCCGCCGCGACTGGACGGCGCGCCCCCGGGCTCGCCCGACGCCTCTGCGTTCGATCGCTCCGCCGACTCGGCCCCGCCGCGGCCGGGCGACTCGTCCCCGATCCGATCCGACGGTTCTGCTTCGCTCCCACCAGGCCGCGCGCCGCCGCGCTCCGACGCCGGCCCGACCTGCCGCTCCGCCGGCTCGGCGCCGGCGACCGACGCCCCGGCTCCGGTGCCGCCGGATGGTCCGTCCCCTCCGCGATCCGACGGCTCTGTTCCGCTCCGATCAGGTCCTGCTGTTCCGGGCGCCGGCGCGTCCCGCTGCTCCGCCGAGTCGGTCCCGCCGCGGGCGGTCGGCTCGGCTTCGCTGCGATCGGGCGTGCCGGCGTCGTCGCGGCTGGAGGGCCGGGCCTCGCTGCGAGGAGACGGTTCGGCCTCGCGTCGTGGCGACGGTTCGACCTCGCGGGGGGTGGGATCGGCCTCCTGGCGCTCGGCTGCGACCTCGCCCGCGGCGAGCACTCCGGCGGCCGTGGCGGCGCTCGAGGCGGCGGGGAGGGGGCGGGAGTCGGGCGGGAGCACCTCGGTCGGCTCGGGCTCGGCTTCCTCGCGCATGCGGGCCCAGCGGGCGTCGGCCTCCTGCTGCGTGCGGCGCCCTCGCTTCGCCTTCCCGCGACCGAGGTCCCGGCCGCGCGTCAGCCAGGACCTCTCCTTCCGAGCCTTCGGTGCCTCGGCGCCCGTCGGCCGGTCGGCGCGGTCGAGGTCGCCTCGGCCGGCAGAGCCCTCCGGCGCCCTGCCGCCGGTCGCCGCCCTGCCGGGTGCTCCGGCTTCTGCGCTGCGGGATCCGGCGCTGCCGGCCGCCCCGCCAGGTCCTGTGCGGTCGGAGTCTGCGCGGCGGGCTGATGGGCCACCTGCGGCCCCGGCATCTGCGCTGCCGGCTCCTCCGCCGCCGAGTGCCGCGCCGCCGAGTGCTGCGCCGGCGGCCGCCGCGCCGCCGGCCGCTGCCGCAGCAGCTCCTGCGTTACCGAAGCCCCCGCCGCCGGTCCCGCCGCCGCTCGTCTCGCCGCCGCTCGTCTCGCCGCCGCTCGTCTCGCCGCCGCTCGTCTCGCCGCCGCTCGTCTCACCGCCGCTCGTCTCACCGCCGCTCGTCTCACCCGCGGTCTCGGAGCCGCGATCGGCCCGGCCAGTGCCCACTCCGACGCCACGGCTCCACTCCCGACCGTCGCCCGGCGGCACCCCCAGGTCGGTAGAGCGGACGCCCCGCTCGTCCTCCGGACCCGGGCGCAGCGGCTCGAGGTCGTCGTCCTCCCGCGCCCTGCTCCGGCGCCATCCGCGCCCGCGCCACTCCCGGAAGGCGGCGGGCCGGCCACCCCCGTCACCGGACTCGGGACGGTCGGAGGAAGCGGACCGCGGGCCGATCCCGCCCCGTCGCCACAGCAACGCCACTCCGACGACGGCGAGCACGGCGAGCACCAGCGCGGGGAGCGCGAGCTGCCACCCCGTCCACCACGACGCCTGCGGGTAGGGCGCGACCGCGGGCAGGGGGAGCGGGGCGCTGCGCTCGGCGGGTGGGAGGCCGAGGCGGACCAGGCCGTTGGACGCCGCCTGGTTGCCCGCGTCGAGCCGGAGCGCGGACTCGTAGGCGGAGCGGGCGAGGTCGGTGCGGCCCTCGATCTCGGCGGCGGAGCCGCGGGCGGCGTCGGTGTAGGCCATCGTGTAGCGGTCGCCGACCTCGGTGAGCCCGTCGTCCGCGCACGCGCCCTCGTTGCGCACCTGGGCCCGCGCGAACAGCTCCGCGGCCTGCGCGAGCTGGCCCTCGTCGACGAGCCCGCGCGCCTGGTCGCACAGCGGGGTCGGGCCCGAGGTCGCGCAGCCCGCGAGCCCGGCGAGGCCCGCTGCCGCGACCAGGGCCAGGGCCGCCCGCCGGAAGTGCATGCGGCCCATCGTGGTCGGGTCGGGACGGCCGAACAACCCGAGCGGGTGACGAGGAGATCACCGGGTGTATCCGTGCGGCCAACCGTCGTGCCCCCGGCCGACGGACGGACGAATCGCCCGGCCCGCCATCGGGCCCGGCGCCGGGACCGCCCGTCGGGTATCACCTGTCCATGCAACCGCACGCCGTCCTCGCCTCGCTCGGTCCGCGCGACCGCGACGGCTTCGCGCTGCTCTCCGCGCCCGCGGTGCCCCGCCCGGAGCGGTACGCGTTGGGGCGCAGCCTGCGTCAGGGGGTGCCGCGGTCCGCGCTCGCGGCGTGGTCGCCGAGCAACCGGCGCATCGGGGCCGTCGAGTCGGTGATCGCGACGAACGAGGGCCGGGTCTCACGGCTGGTCCCGGTGCGGATCGGGCGGATGAGCGCCAGTCCGTACGCCTTCCTGCGCGGTGCCGCCGCCCTGCACACCGCGGACTTCGCGACCTTGCCCGCCACCGGGATCCGACCGGTGATCTGCGGCGACGCACACCTCGGCAACTTCGGCTTCTACGCCTCGCCGGAGCGCGAGCTCGTCTTCGACCTCAACGACTTCGACGAGGCCCACCCCGGCGCCTGGGAGTGGGACCTGCGCCGGCTGACGGCGAGCATCTGGGTGGCCGGCCGGGACAACTCCGCCACCGAGGAGCAGTGCCGGACGGCGGTCGCGCAGTGCGTCGACGCCTACCGCCGCCACCTCGAGCGGCTGGCCGAGGAACCCCTGCTGGCCCGCTCCTTCGAGCGGATCGGCGCCCAGGAGCTGCACGCGGGGGCGCCGCGCAAGAGCAGCCGCAAGGCGGTCAAGTCCGCCGCGCGCAAGGCCCGGCGCCGCACCAGCGACCGCGCGCTGCCCCGCTTCACGCAACGTGACGGGGCGGAGCGCAGCCTGGTGACCGAACCGCCGCTGATCACCCGCCCGGATCCCGCCCAGTACGAGCGGATCCTCGCCGCCCTCGACGAGTACCTGCGGACCCTGCCGCCGCACTGGGCGCGCGTGGTCGGCGGGTACCGGGTGGTCGACGTGGCGCACAAGGTCGTGGGCGTCGGGTCGGTCGGGCTGCGCGCCTACATCGCGCTGTGCGAGGGCTCCGGCGCCGACGACGTCCTGTTCCTGCAGCTCAAGCAGGCCCGCCGGTCGGTCGTCGCCCCCTACGTGCACGGCGACGACGCCTGGCACGCCCATCAGGGCCAGCGCGTCGTCGAGTACCAGCAGGCCCTGCAGACCGTGTCCGACCCGCTCCTCGGCTGGACGACCGTCGGCGACCGGCAGTACTACGTCCGGCAGTTCCGCGACATGAAGGGCGCGATCGTCCTCGACGGGATCGACGCGGCCACCCTCGCCGACTACGCCGCCGTCTGCGGCCGGCTGCTGGCCAAGGGGCACGCCCGGACCAGCGGCGCATCGATGATCAGCGGCTACATCGGCGGTGGCGGCAAGATGCGGCAGGCCATGGGCCGCTTCGCCCGCGCCTACGCCGACCAAACCGAACGGGACTTCGACGAGCTGACCGGCGCGATCCGCCGCGGGGTCCTGCCGTGCGAGCCCGGGGTGTGAGGCAGGTCCACCCGCCTGACATGCCCGGACCCCACGTCATGAGCTAGGTTGTGCAGCCGTGAGCGTGGTGCAGACGGTGCTGGTCTTCGTGCTGCCGCCCCTGGTCATCTACGCGGTCGTCGCCCTGCTGACGGTCGCCCGGAAGACCGCGAAGCGGCCGAAGTACCGCACGGGTGAGAAGTGGGACTACGAGCCCGTGCTGTGGACGGCGAACCCCCAGGGGGCGCACCTTCCCGCGCACGTCGAGCACATCGAGCCGGCCGACGGGGTCGCGACGACCGGGGGTGCCCGTGGCCACTGGTGAGCACGGCGGGCACGGCCACGGTGCCGTCGCCACCATCGACCCGGACAGCCTGCCGGAGGGCGCGGTCGTCACCGGCTCCGGCCGGGTGTCGGCCGCCGAGATCTTCACCGAGCCGGACACGTCCGGCCAGGTCCCCTTCACGACCCCGCAGCTGTCCCGGCTCGACGAGGCGCTGACCCTCGCCAGCCGCGAGTCCGGCCTGCTCTTCGCGATCTTCCTGGGCGACCTCGGCCCCAAGCCGGAGACGCGCGCGGCCGAGCTGCAGGCCTCGCTCGAGCGTGCCCCGGAGTCCGTGCTGGTCGCGGTGAGCCCGGGCCAGCGCGTCGTCGAGGTCATCACCGGTTCCGAGGCGAAGCTGCGGCTGCCGGACCGGGGCGCCAAGCTCGCCGTCATGAGCATGGTGGCCTCGTTCAAGGAGAGCGACCTGCTGGGCGGGCTGCTCAGCGGCCTGCGCATGCTCGCCGACCAGGCCGGTCCGCGCCGCTGACGGAAGAGTGAGCACGGCCCGGGAGCGGGCCGTGCCACACCGCCATCACGCAATCGTGCGTGATGGGTAGGGCTCGTCAGCCATATGGTGCAATCATGTGGGCAAGGCGTACGGATTCCCCCACGCCCCGGGTCGTAGCGCGGACCTGGTGGGCGAATCGGTGCCGTCTGAGTACCGTCCGTCGGACCCACAGCGAAAGCCACCGTCGTAGTCCATGAGCGAACCGACACGGCACGACCCCGGGCGGAAGCCCCCGGGCGTCGGCACTCCCGTCGTGGTCGTCGACGACCACGAGCTCGTCGCGACCTCGCTCGTGCTCAGCCTGCGCTCCGAGGGCATCGACGCGTCGCGCATCCGCCCGGCCGCCGAGCGCGGGATCCTCGCCGAGGCCGCCAAGCTCGAGCCCGGGCTCGTCCTGCTGGACCTGGACCTGGGCCGGGACGCGGAGGGCAACCGGATCGACGGCGTGGAGCTGGTCGGCCCGCTGCTGGGCGCCGGCTGGCAGGTCCTCGTCCTCTCCGGCAGCGCCGACCCGGCCCGCGTCGGCTCCGCGCTCGACGCCGGCGCGCTGGCCTGGGTGCCGAAGAACGCGCCGTTCCCGACGCTGCTCGCGGCCGTGCGCGAGGCCGTCGCCGGGCGTCCGGTGATGTCCGACGACCGGCGGCGCAAGTTCATCGACCTCTACCGCCGCAGACAGGCCGAACGCCGCGACCTGTCCGAGAAGCTCGGCAGGCTCACCCAGCGGGAGCGGGAGGTGCTGGCCGAGCTGGCCCGCGGCAAACGCGCCCAGGCCGTGGCCGATCACTTCGTGGTGTCGCTGGCGACCGTCCGCACGCAGATCCGCGCCGTGCTCACCAAGCTCGAGGTGAGCTCGCAGCTCGAGGCCGTGGCCCTCTACCGCCGGGCGACCGGGGCCTGATCCGCTGTCGCGGCCGGCCGCGGGCACGCGTGTCGGGCGAACGCCTGACCGCCGTTCGGCTGAGGTCCATCGTCCGCCGCGTACCGGGGTCCCCGCATACCTAAGATGGATGAACGGCGCGCCCGGAGCGCGCCCGGGGAGGGGGTCCTCGGGGTCATGGCGACCGGTGTGACGAGCGCGGTGGGGCGGCTGCGGCGTGCGCGCTTCACCTCGCGCCTGGCCGTCGACGTGGGTGCGCTGCTCGCGCTCTGCGCCGGGGTCGTCGTGCTGGCCTCGAGCCCGCGCGTGCTCGAGTGGCTCCACGAGGAGACCGCGTCGGACATCATCACGCTGGTCGGCGCCGGTGTCGGCGCGGCCGCCGCGATCCTGGCCCTGGTGGCCTCGCGGCTGCTCAACGAGGCCCGGCTCGCCTGGCTGGCGGCCGCACTCGTCCTCTACTGCCTCGTCGTGCTGCCGTGGGGCGTCTCCGCGCCGGCGGGCACCATCTCGTCCGCGACCCAGGTCTCGCGGCTCCTCGCCCACGCCACGGCGTTGGTGCTGCTGGTCTTCGCGCTCCGGTCGCCACGGCGGATGGGCACCTGGGGCGGCTGGGTGATCATGCTCGGCGGTGCGGTCCTCGCCGTGCTCGCCCTGTTCCTGGTGCCGGACCTCGGGCCGGTGACCCGGCTGGTCGCGGGCCCGGTCAGCTCGGTGGTCGTCGTCGCGGGCTGGGGCGGCGCCGCGGTGCTCGCGGTGATCGACGCGGCGCGCCGGCAGAGCACCACCCGGCTGCGGGTCGGGCTCGGCCTCGTGGTCCTGGCCGGCGCGCAGCTCTACCGGCTGACCACCCCCATGGGGCCGCCCGTGCCGGACCTCGTGTTCCCGGCGCTGCGGCTCGTCGCGATGGCCGTGCTGCTGCTCGGCCTGCTCCAGCTCGTCCAGCGGGGCCTGCGCTCGCTGCAGGAGGAGAACTTCGAGCAGCAGGAGGAGCTCGCCGTCGCCGCGCTGCACATGGAGCGCGCCGCCGCGCACACGGCCGAGCGCAACCACGAGCTGCGCAACGGCCTGGCGGGGCTCGCCGGCATCACCCACCTGCTCTCCGCCGAGGGCGAGGGACCCGACCACGAGCGGCTGCGCAGTGCCGTCCTCGCCGAGCTCGGCCGCCTGCACACCATCCTCGAACGCTCGGCGGACCCGCTGGAGCTCGAGGAGGACCTCGCCGAGGTCGACGCCCCGGGCTCCTACGAGGTCGAGCCGATGCTCGCGGGCCTGGTGGCGCTGCAGCGGGCGCGGGGCCGGGACGTGTGCCTCGAGGTGGCCGACGGGCTCGCCGCGACCGGGGACCCCGCGGTGGCGGCCCAGATCGTCACGAACCTGTTGGCCAACTGTGAACGCCACGCCCCGGGAACCCCCGTCACGGTGACGGCGTTTTCCGAACATGACGACGTGGTAATCGAGGTCAGGGACCACGGACCGGGCCTCCCCCCGGGGAAGGAGCGCGAGGTTCTCGGACGGGGTGTGCACGACGCCCGCGCCGGCGGTTCCGGACTGGGGCTCCACATCAGCAGGGAGCTCGTGGAGGGCCAGGGAGGGTCCCTGACCCTGCGGACGGTGGACGGTCCGCGCGGCTGTGCCGCGACGGTCACTCTTCCGGCCGTCGACGCGAATCGACCGGCCACCGACACCGTCGCGCGGTAAGGCAACTGCGGACACCGTCGGGCGTCTCACCTCACCTGGTGATTCCCCGCAGGGGTCGATCGGTTGCATACTGTGGCGCATCCGGCCCCCCGAGGCCGGTCGGAAGAAAGGTGGGATCCCGAATGGGTGAGTCGGACAACGCCCGTCCGCGCAACCGGACCACGGCGCGTCGTGGTGTGCAGGGATCCTCCTCGTCGGTGCTGACCCCGCCCACGGGGCTGCCGGCGGTGGACGATCTCGCGGCGCCGGACGTCGCGGTGCCCGCCCAGCGGACCGGCCCCGAGTACGGGACCGAGGCCGGCGCCCCGACCGCACCGCCGGTCGCGCCGCCGCCGCAGGCCCCGGCCCCGGCGGGGGTGTGCGTGTGCGGGCACGAGGCCGAGGCGCACGAGCACTACCGGCCCGGCGACGACTGCGGTGCCTGCGGTGCCGCCGCCTGCGGTCACTACACGCCGGCGGACGGCAGCGGGAAGAAGAAGGGGCTGCTGGGTCGCCTGCTGGGCCGCTGACCCGGCACCCGACAGCACGGACCACCGAGGGCTCCGCCGGACGTCCGGCGGGGCCCTCGTCGTGTCCGGATCAGGCCCGGCGCGCGTGCCACCGGGCGGCGACGAACTCCAGCAGCAGTGCCGTGCCCAGCACGAACGCGACCGCGGCGCAGAAGCCGCCCACGGTGTCGGTGGGGTAGTGGGCGCCGGTCGCGACCATCGCCGTCCCGATCGTGCCGCCGGCGACGAGCGCGATCGTGACGACCAGGGCGATGCCCGTGATCCGCCCCGGTCGCACCAGGCTCACCAGCAGCAGCGCCGCGACCAGGGCGATCGACGTGGCGCCGCCGGTGTGGCCGCTGGGGTAGGCGAAGCCACCGAACTCCATCGTCCGCCCGATCGCGGGCTTGAGGAAGGTCGTGGCGACGCCGGTCAGCCCCGGCCCCACGATCGCGACGACGGCGAGGCGGCGCCGCCCCAGCGCCAGGCAGAGCCCGCAGAGGGCGAACGCGGCGAACACCACCAGCGGGGGCGACCCGAGCTCACTCAGCCGTTGCAGGATCCAGACGTGGGCCGACGTCACCGAGTCGACCAGGTTCTCGGCGTGCCCGTCGATCCGGCCGGAGCCGCTCTCCCCGGCGTACCGGGTCCCGAGCAGGGCGAACACGACCGTGGCCAGCCCGACCGCGACGGCGGCGGGCCGGCGCAGGTACGCGGGCAGGGCCGGAGGGGCGGGCGGACCTGCGCTCGTCACGATCTCCAGAGTTCCCCGTGATCAACCGGAGATACATCGCCCGTTCGAGTAGAGCGGCGTGGTGTCGACCGCGCGGCCCGGCGGCGGCGAGACCTCGACCGCGACCAGGCCCGACGGGGTGAGCGAGGCCTGGCAGGCGGTGACACCGCTGTCGAAGCCGCCCGTGTAGAAGTCGATGTGGGGGTGCCGGTTCGCCTGGTACTCGTCCTGGCAGGGCGCGCAGAGGTCCTCCATGACGAAGTACTTCCGCAGCGGCGCGTAGTAGACGAGCGTGCCCACGGCCATGTAGTCCGGGTCGGCGGCGAAGGTGATCGGGTCCGCGTAGGTGCCGGTCCCGCCGGCCTCGGAGTGCTTCACCGGGTAGGCGATCGCCGCACTCCCCGGCGGGTCGTTGTCGAAGGCGCCGTAGAAGGTCACCTCGGTGTTCGCCGTCCGGCCCGCGCGGCCCGTGGCGGCGCCGCCACCGCCCCCGCCCCCGCCTCCGCCGGCGCGCGAGCCGGGTGCCGCGGCGGCCGACGACGGGGCGGGCGTGGGCTTCGGCAGGTTCCGGCTGGCGTCGATGGCCGCCTGCAGGACCGACGGGGCACCCGGGACGGGCATCGCCGCGGGCTCGTGGGCGGGCTCGGCCGTGGCCGGACCGGTGCTGACGAGTGCCGCCTGGTCGGCGCTCGGGTTGCCGCAGCCCGCGACGACCACGAGGCACGCCAGCAGGACGGGGTAGAGCGCGGACGTGAGGCGCATGCGCGGACTCCGGCGGGTCGGGGGCGCCGCAAGTCGGGGGAGCGCGGATCACCCTCGGTGAGATGCGGAGTATGGCAGTGCCGACAGGAGCAGTCGACATTCACCCGAACGCCGAGCAACCTTCTCGCTCGGTGTCACTGACCAGCGACGGGCCGTGGCGCATTGTGGATCCATAACGCCTCTGCGCCGGCCGTCGAGGCGCAGTTTGGATCCATAACGCGTCCAGAAAGGGTGCCGAGGCGCGTTATGGATCCATAGTGCGGTTCAGCTGCGGTCGAACTCCCGCGCGGCCAGGGCGCGGACGATGCCCGCCCGGCCCTCGGACACCAGCCGGCGCAGGGCCGGCGGGTGGCTCTCGTCGGCCAGCCAGGCGTCGGCGGCGTCGACCGTCGACTTCTCCACGGCCCAGGACGGGAACAGCCCGAGCACCACGCTCTGCGCGCGCTCCGACGTCCGCCGCGCCCACACGTCCGCCACCTCGGCGAAGTACTTCTCCACGTAGGGCGCGAGCAGGGCCCGCTGACCCGGGTGGCTGAAGCCGCCGATGATCGCCTCGTTGACGGCGTTGGGCAGCTCGTCGTCGTGCACCGCGCGGTCCCACGCCTTCGCCTTGGCCTCGGCGGTCGGGACGAGGGAGCGGGCGCGCTCGGCCTGCCGCTCGCCGGCCGCGGTGGGGTCGCGGCGGTGCTCGGCCTCGATCGCCTCCTCGCCGGCCCTGCCGTGCGCGACCAGGGCGTGCAGCAGCCGCCACCGCAGGTCGGTGTCGACGGTCAGCCCCTCCGGGACGTCCCGGCCCTCGAGCCACGCGGCGAAGCGGTCCAGCGTGGAGGCGGGCAGCACGCTGCCGGACAGCGCGTTGACCACGGCGAGCTGGGCGTCCGAGCCGGGCTCGGCCGCGTCGAGCTGCGCGGACAGGGCGTCGGTGAGCAGCGGCCAGCCCGTGTCGGTGGCCCACGACTCGTCGGCGTACGAGGCCACCGCGGTCTGTACCTGCAGCAGCAGCCGCTGCACGACGCCGATCTCGGTCTCCCGGCCGAAGCCGCCGGCCACCAGCGTGGTGAAGTCCCGCGCCTTGAGCTCGGCCTCCCGCGTCATCTCCCAGGCCGCCGACCAGCACAGGGTGCGGGGGAGCGGCTCGGCGATGTCGCCGATCCGGTCGATCAGGGTGGTCAGCGAGCCCGGGTCGAGCCGCAGCGCGCAGTAGGTGAGGTCGTCGTCGTTGACCAGGACGAGCTTCCCGCGCGGGACGCCGACCAGCTCTCCGACGGGTGTGCGCTCGCCGGTGACGTCGACCTCGACCCGGTGGGTCCGCACGAGCCGGCCCTCGGCGTCGTCGTCGTACACGCCGACGGCGACCCGGTGGGTGCGCAGCTCGCCGGCGCCCGGCCGCGCGCCACCCTGCACGACCTCGAAGGAGGTGAACCGGCCCTCGTCGTCGAGGTCGAACTGCGGGCGCAGCAGGTTGAGCCCGGTGGTGCGCAGCCATTGCGCGCCCCAGTCGCTCAGGTCCCGGCCGGAGGACTTCTCCAGCGCGCCCAGCAGGTCGTCGAACGTGGCGTTGCCCCACTGGTGGGCCTCGAAGTACGCGCGCAGGCCGGCCATGAACGGCTCCAGCCCGACGTACGCGACCAGCTGCTTGAGCACCGACGCGCCCTTGGCGTAGGTGATCCCGTCGAAGTTGACCTCGACGGCCTGCAGGTCCGGGATGTCCGCGGCGATCGGGTGCGTCGAGGGCAGCTGGTCCTGGCGGTAGGCCCAGGACTTCTCGACGTTCGCGAACGTCGTCCACGCTTGCGCGTACTCGGTGGCCTCGGCCTGGCAGAGCACGGATGCCCAGGTGGCGAACGACTCGTTGAGCCACAGATCGTCCCACCAGCGCATGGTCACGAGGTCGCCGAACCACATGTGCGCCATCTCGTGCAGGATCGTCTCGGCGCGCCGCTCGTAGAGGAACCGCGTGACCCGGGACCGGAAGACGTAGTCCTCGAGGAAGGTGACCGCGCCGGCGTTCTCCATCGCGCCCGCGTTGAACTCCGGGACGAACAGCTGGTCGTACTTGCCGAACGGGTACCGGATCCCGAAGTTGCGGTGGTAGAAGTCGAAGCCCTGCCGCGTCTCCGTGAAGATCCGCTCGTGGTCCATGTGCGGCGCCAGGCTCGCGCGG
The DNA here is from genome assembly GCF_027922425.1 of Pseudonocardia halophobica. Taxonomy (GTDB): domain Bacteria; phylum Actinomycetota; class Actinomycetes; order Mycobacteriales; family Pseudonocardiaceae; genus Pseudonocardia; species Pseudonocardia halophobica. The sequence continues at coordinate 56,821 of NZ_BSFQ01000012.1, forward strand.
CAGTAGATCCCCAGGGGGATCCCGTCGTGCTCCTCGTGCCAGGACGCGTAGGGGCCCGCGACCAGCGCGACCAGGTAGGTCGACATGACCTCGGACTCGGCGAAGCGGTGGACGGTCGCGGGTCCGGCCTTCTCGGTCTCCGCGAGGGCGTTGGACACGACCTTCCAGTCGTCCGGCGCCGTGACCGTGATCGTGTAGCGGGCCTTCAGGTCCGGCTGGTCGAAGCAGGCGAACAGGCGCTTGCAGTCGGCCGTCTCGAACTGCGAGTAGAGGTAGACGCCGCCGTCGACCGGGTCGACGAAGCGGTGCAGCCCCTCGCCGGTGTTCATGTAGGTGCCGGTCGCGCGGACGGTCAGCTCGTTCTCGGCGGCCAGGCCGGGCAGGGCGATGCCGTCGTCCTCGCGGTAGCCGGAGACGTCGAGCGTGGTGCCGTTGAGCGTGGCGCTCTCGACCGCGGCGCCGACGAAGTCGATCCAGCTGTCCGCGCCGGGCTCGGCGCAGGAGAAGCGGACCGTCGTGGTGGTGGCGAAGGTCTTCTCGCCCGGGCCGCCGCGGCCGTCGGTGAGGTCGAGGTCGACGACGTAGCCGGAGACGGCGAGCAGGGCGGCCCGGCGCTCGGCGTCGGTCCGGGTCAGGTTGGGCGGGGCCATGAGCGCAGCGCGGTCCTTCCGGAGGGTTGGGGCGTGGGGGCATCCAATCACGTGGCCGCAGTGGTCGCCCCGTCATTGCGGCCGGGACTGCGGGGTATCCGGGAACACGTCGTCCACCCCTCGCGGTTGTGACCGACGGAAGAGTCCCTCCCCGGACGAACGGAGTGCCCATGACCAGCACGGAGACGGACAAGGCGAAGGTGGACCTCTGGTTCGACCCGCTGTGTCCGTGGGCGTGGCTGACCTCGCGGTGGATCCTCGAGGTCGAGAAGGTCCGCGACATCGAGCTGAACTTCCACGTGATGAGCCTGTCGGTGCTCAACTCCGGCCGTGACCTGCCGGAGCAGTACCAGGCGATGATGGAGAAGGGCTGGGGCCCGGTCCGCGTGTGCATCGCCGCGGCCGAGCTGAAGGGCCCGGAGGTCCTGCGCCCGCTGTACACGGCGATGGGCGAGCGCATCCACAACCAGGGGAACAAGGACTTCGACGTCGTGATCAAGGAGGCGCTGGCGGAGCTGGACCTGCCCGCGTCGCTGGCCGAGGCCGCCTCCTCGACCGAGTACGACGAGAAGCTGAAGACCAGTCACCACGCGGGCATGGACCCGGTGGGCATGGACGTCGGCACGCCGGTCATCCACGTGAACGACGTCGCCTTCTTCGGTCCCGTGATCAGCAAGGTGCCGCACGGCGAGGAGGCCGGGAAGGTCTTCGACGGCGCCCGCCTGCTCGCCGGCTGGCCGCACTTCTTCGAGCTGAAGCGGACCCGTACCGAGGACCCGGACTTCGACTACTGATCCTTTTCACCCGAACGGCACTTCTGCGCGGAAGATCCGCACGGAAGTGCCGTTCGTGTCATTCGGCGGAAATCAGTGGGCGGCGATGAACATGTCCCGCAGCACGCCCGTCTCGAGCTCCATGTCGCGCAGCCGGGCCTTGACGAGGTCGCCGATCGAGACCATGCCGACGAGTCTGCCGCCGTCGATCACCGGGAGGTGCCGGTAGCGGTCGCGGGTCATCCGGGCCATGGCACTGGCGATCGGCTCGTCGAGCCGCGACGTCGCGACCTTCCTGGTCATGACCTCGTCGACCCGCCGCTCGAGCAGATCCGTCCCCCGGTGCGCGAGCTCCCTGATCAGGTCGCGCTCGGACAGGATCCCGACCATGCGCTGGTCCGCGTCGCACACCACGAGGGCGCCGACCCCCAGACGCTCGAGCCGGGCCACGGCGTCCGCGACCGTCGCCCAGGGCAGGATCGTGTGCACGGTCCGGCCTTTCGCGTCGAGGATGTCCGCAATCTTCATCGCCAGTCCCTCCGCCGCAGTTCTCGGACGTCGTTCATTCTGCTCCCGCAGCCTCGATTTCAGCACGAAACGATGCGAAAGATCACTGGTCCGGCGGAGCGGGGCCCGGGCGGTGACGGACGGTCCCGTTCACGATCGTGACGGGATGATCCGTTCCGGCCCGGGCGGGCGGGGCGCGCTGCGAGCGTGCGGCCCGTGGGTGGTTACGGACGGGCGCTGGGTGCGGCGCTGGCGGTGGTCGTCGTGCTGGCGGGGGTGCTCGTCGCGGCCGTGGTGCGGGAGGCGCCGGAGGGTGGGGTCCGGGTCGACGGGCGGTGGTTCTCCCGGCCCGACGGCACGCCCTTCTACTGGCTCGCCGACACGGCGTGGGGCCTCGTCACCGCGCTCGATGGCGACGAGGCCGCCGACTACCTCGGCACCCGTGCCGACCAGGGCTTCACCGTGGTGCGGACCGCGCTCGTGCGGCCCGGCGCGCAGCGCGACCGGGACGGCGCGGTGGCCTTCGCGGGGCACCTGGGCGCGCCGACCGAGGCGTACTGGCAGCACGTCGACGGGCTCGTCCAGGCCGCCGCGGCGGAGGGCATCACCCTGGCCCTGGCGCCGGTGTGGAGCGACGGGCTCGCCGGGAGCCTGGTCACGGAGCGCAACGCCCGGGAGTACGGGAGCTTCCTCGGCGCACGGTACGGGGACGCGTCCGTCGTGTGGCTGACGGGCGGCGACGACGGCGGGGGCGGGCACGACGGGATCTGGGCCGAGCTGGTCGAGGGGTTGCGGGAGGGCGGGAGCGACGCGCCGGTCGCGCACCTGCCGCGCGGGGTGGAGGAGACGCCCTCCGGCGGAGGGGACGGTGCAGGCGGTGCGGGTTCGAGCGAGGCTGCGGAGGGTGCCGACCTCGACGTGGCCGACCCCGACGAGGGTGACGAGATCGACTCCGACCTCGGCGGCGACGACGGCCTCGACCCGGGCGCTGTGGGCCATCTCGAGGCGGACGGTGCTCCCGGCGGGGCCGGGTCGGGCGGTGACCTCGCCGCGTCCGGTGAGCTCGGCGACCGGACCGGCGCCGGGTCGGGCGAGGGTGCCGAGGGCGAGGTGGGTGGCGAGCTCGGCGACGGCTCGCAGGACGCCGAGAGCTCGGCTGACGTGAGCTCCGCGGCCAGCGGCAGCTGTGCGTCGTCGGCCTCGCGGGCCGACGCCCGGGCCGCGGCGACGGGCACCGGCAAACCGCTGCTCGACGCCACGCCGCTCACCGAGGGCGAGGACTGCGTCGGCGCCACCGGCACCACGACCGACCACGACGTCCGGGCGGAGGCCTGGCGCGCCGCACTCGGCGGCGCGAGCGGGGCGACCTACGCGGACTCCACGGTCTCCGACTTCGAGCCGGGCTGGACCGCGGCCGTCGAGACCGACGGCGGCGCCCAGCTCGGCGTGCTCAGGCGGGTGCTGGAGTCGCGCCCGTACCGCCTCCTGGAACCCGCCGACGGGGCGCTGGCCGGTACCGGCTCCGCGGGCGACACCCGGATCTCCGCGGCCGTCGCCTCGGACGGCTCGTTCCTCGTCGCCTACACGCCCGAGGGCGAGGACGTGACCGTCGACCTCGACATGCTCGCCGCGGACCGGGTCCGGGCGTCCTGGGTCGACCCGCGGACGGGCGAGGTGCTGGAGGTCGCGGAGTCGGTCGAGGCGACCGGCGTCGCCGCCTTCGAGGCCCCCGCCGGGACGGGCGACGAGCGGGACTGGGTCCTCGTGCTCGACGACGAGGCCGCGGGCTACGGCGCGCCCGGCACCGAGGTCCTCGACGACCCCGGCTCCGCGACGCTCTCCGGGGCCGGCGACGCTGAGCCCGCCGGCGAGACCAGCGGTGAGACCTCCAGCGAGACCGACCGTGAGGCCGACGGCGCCTCCGGCCACGAGCGACCGCGGGCCGGCGGACACGGCGACGCCGACCAGCCCGAGCAGGAGCGGGCGGACCGCCGGTCGAGCGGCGAGGCGGAGGATCACGAGAGGGGACAGGACCGGCCCGAGGAGGCCGCCCCACCCGAGGAGCCGGAGAAGCCGGAGGAGCCGGCCGAGCCGGAGAAGCGCGCGGAGCCCGAGCCGGACGAGCCCGAGAAGCCCGCCGGGCCCGAGAAGCCCGCCGGGCCGGAGAAGCCCGCCGGGTCGGAGAAGCCCGCGCCGGCGAGCTCGGGCGCCTGGGACAGCCTGGCGGCCTGCGAGTCCTCGGGGAACTGGGCCATCAACACCGGCAACGGCTACTACGGCGGCCTCCAGTTCGACTCCGCCACCTGGTCCGACTTCGGCGGCACCCGCTACGCCCCGCGCGCCGACCAGGCCACCAGGGAGCAGCAGATCGAGATCGCCGAGAAGGTGCGGGACCGGCGCGGCGGCTACGGCTCCTGGCCCGCGTGCGCCCGCAAGCTCGGCCTGCCGCGATGATCTCCCTGCCGATCACCCGGCCGCGCGGCCCCGGGGCCCGCGGCGGGGGCCGGCGCGACCCGCCGGGCGATCACCCGTCGTCACGTGTCACCCTGGCAGGGGAGCCCCGTCCGACCCGACCTCCCGGAACCTCGCGCGCGCGGAGTGCCTACCCTTGACGGTCATGACCCCGCCCGAGCCCGACGCCCCGCGTATCGGGAACCGCTACCGGCTCGAGGAACGCATCGGTGTCGGGGCGATGGGTGCCGTGTGGCGGGGAACCGACGAACTGCTGAACCGGACCGTCGCCGTCAAGGAGCTGATCGCCGCGGCCGCGCCGGTCAGCGGCAACGGGGCCGACGCCGCCGAGGAGTCCCGCCAGCGCCTGCTGCGCGAGGGCCGGATCGGGGCGCGGCTGCAGCACGCGCACGTCATCAGCATGTTCGACGTCGTGGTGCACGACGACCGGCCGTGGCTGGTCATGGAGTACCTCCCCTCCCGCTCGCTCGCGGTGGTGCTGGGGGAGAAGGGGCCGATGGAGCCGCGCGAGGTCGCGGCGATCGGCCGTCAGGTCGCCGACGGGCTCGCGGCCGCCCACGCCGCGGGCGTGGTGCACCGCGACATCAAGCCCGGCAACGTCCTGATCGCCGAGGACGGCCGCGCCAAGATCACCGACTTCGGCGTCTCGCGCGCGGTCGACGACGTCCAGCTCACCCGCACGGGCATGATCGCCGGCACCCCGGCCTTCCTCGCGCCGGAGGTGGCGCGCGGGCAGGAGCCGACCTCGGCGTCGGACGTCTTCGCGCTCGGCGCCACGCTCTACGCCGCGGTCGAGGGCGAGCCGCCCTTCGGCCTCGACGACAACGCCTACGCCCTGCTCCACAAGGTCGCCACCGGCGCGGTCCGGCCGCCGGAGAACGCGGGTCCGCTCACCGCGCTGCTCATGCGCCTGCTGTCCAACGAGCCCACGGACCGTCCCACCGCCGCCCAGGCGCGGGACGCGCTGACCGCGATCTCGGGCAGCGCGTCGGCCTCCGGAGCGGCCGCCGCCACCGCGCCGGTCACCACGCGCGTGCTGCCGGGGCCGCAGCAGGCCCCGGCCAAGTCCGGCCCGCGCACGCTCACGGACATGCCGGCGCCGCCGGTCGTCGTACCGCCGGCGGCGGAGCGGCCGCCGGCCCCCGCGGGGAAGTCGCGCGGGCGGCGGCTGCTGCCGTTCGTCATCGCCGCCGTCGTGCTGCTCGTGGTGGGCGTCGGCGTCGCGATCGGTGCCATGCGCTCGGCCGACAACGGCTCGAGCGGCGCGGTCACGCCGCCTCCCGTCGCGGCGCCCACGACCAGCCCGTCGCCGACCAGGACCACCCCGCCCACGACGACCCCGCGCACGACCACCCCGTCGCCCACGCCGTCGAGCGCGGCCTCGGACACCGACGCGGTGTCCTTCGTGCAGCGCTACTACAGCCTCCTGCCCGACGACCCCGACGCCGCCTTCGCGCTGCTCGGCTCGCAGGCGCAGGCGGCCTCGGGCGGCCTCGACGGCTTCCGGAACTTCTACGGCGGCATGAGCGAGGTCGAGATCCAGAACGCCCGCTCCACCGGGCAGGGCCAGGTCTCGGGCACGATCGTCTTCACCCGCAACGACGGCTCCACCAGCAGCGAGCCCTACACCTTCCGGGTCGGCACGGGCAGCGACGGCAACCAGCTCATCCAGTCCTTCTCCCGCGCCTGACCCCGTCCCCGGCAGCGCTATGGAACCATAACGCGTCAAAGGAAGACCCCTGACAGCGTTATGGATCCATAACGCGCCAGAAGAAGACCCCTGACAACGTTATGGATCCATGACGCGCCTGGTCACGCGGTCTGCGAGGCAGGCTCCGTGAGGTGGCCCGTCACCCACCGCACCACCTCGGCGGTGAACTCGGCGCGGTTGGCGACGGCGTGGGTCTCGTGGCCCTCGTCGTCGAACAGGAGGAAGTGGGGGGCCGCGCCGCGGGCCCGCAGCGCCTCGACGATCCGCTCGGCCTCGCCCAGCGGGACGTTGGTGTCGTACGCCCCGTGCACCACCATGAGCGGTGCGCTGATCCGGTCGGCGCTGTGGATGGGGGAGAGCGCGCGCAGCATCTCCCCGTCCCGCTCCGGGTCGCCGTACTTGGTGGTCGCGGCGGCGGCGATCCACGGCTCGGTGTCGGAGTAGAAGGTCTGCAGGTCGGACATGCCGCACACGTCGACGCCCACCGCGAACAGCTCGGGGAACCACGCGAGCGCGACGAGGGTGAGGTAGCCGCCGTAGGAGCGCCCGGACACCCCGATGCGGTCCGGGTCGGCGAGGCCGGACGACGTGAGGAAGCCGACCGCGGCACGCACGTCCGTGATCGCGGTGAAGCGGCGGTCCAGGTCGTCCGCCTGCGAGAACACGCGCCCGAACCCGGCCGAGCCGCGGACGTTGGGCGCGAAGACCTGCACACCGGAGGCGACCAGCGCCTGGAACAGCGGCTGGAAGACGGGGCGTTCCTGCGCCTCCGGCCCGCCGTGCAGCCACACCAGGGTCGGGGCGGCGCCGAACCCGCCGCGGGGCCGGAACAGCCACCCGGTGAGCGTGAGCCCGTCCTCGGCGCGGAACTCGTGGAGCGTGGGGTCGACGAGCTGCTCGAGCGCGTCGAAGCTGTCGGGGAGCAGCGGGGTGGGCTCGGCGAGGGGGACGTCGAGCGCGATCCGGGCGACGTGCGGCGCGACCGCAGGCCCCTCGCTGCCGACGAGCAGCGCCTGGCCGTCGCGGGTGAACGCCAGCCCCGTCACGACGTCGCCGGGGTGATCGGGCACCGGGTCGGTGAGGCCGGTGCGCAGGTCGACGAGCTCGAGCTCCGAGCGGCCGTCGACGTTCCAGACGAGCGCGGCGCGGGCCCCGGCCGGGTCGAGGGCGACCTGGTCGAGGTCGTCGTGTCCTCTGCAGGCGACCTCCCACGCGAGGGAGACCTCCCCGCCGGACGCGTCGTCGCCGATGGAGCAGGCAAGCAGCGCGGGGCGGTCCCGCCCGGCGTCCGTGTGCAGGTAGAGCACCGCGCCGGTGACGCCGAAGCGCCCGTCGGCCACGGTGGCGTCGTGCCCGGGGAGCAGGTCGGTGCGGCGGCCGGTCCACAGGTCGATGAGCTCGAGGGTGCGGGCGCCGCGGCGCCCGGTGCGCAGGACGGCCCGACGGCCGTCGCGACTGACCGCGCACACCACGGCGGCCGGCCCGGAGCCGAGGACGATCGAGGAGCCGTCCCGGACGTCGACGAGGCAGGCCGTGCCGGACCCGTCGCCACCGGAGGCGCGGTCCGAGTAGATGGTGACGCCGAGCTGGCGCCCGGTGGGCGACCAGGCCCCGAGCGTGACGGCCGAGGAGCCGGCGGCGATCTCGCGCCGCTCGGTCCCGTCGGGGGAGAGCAGCAGGACCCGGGTCCGCTCCCCGCCACCGGGGGCGACCTCGCAGGCCACGAAGGAGCCGTCCGGGCACCAGCTCAGCGCCTTGACGTCGCACGCCACGACCGGGTCCACCTCGGTGTCCAGCGGCGTGGCGGGCTGCTCGACCGGCCGCTCGCCCGCCGGCATGGGGCCGACGTAGGCGCGCGGCCGCCCGTCCCGGTCGGAGACCCAGGCCAGCAGGGTGCCGTCCGGGGAGGGGAGCGCGGAGCGGTAGGCGGGGGTGAAGAGGTGCTCGTCCAGCTCACCGGCCAGCTGCGCGCGGCGCCGGTCGGTGAAGGTATCCACGTTGACACCGGTCATGAGCTAGATCCCCCTCTCCTGTAACCACATCTCCAGCAGCGCTACCTGCCACAACGCGTTCGACCCCAGGTTGGTGCGCTGGGTGTTCGGATCCGCGAGCATACGGTCGAGCCAGTCGCCCCGGACAAGGCCCCGCGCCTTGGCCACCGGGTCGGTCACGGCGTCGCGCACCCGCTCGAGGAACGGTCCTTCCAGGTGACGGATGGCGGGCACCGGGAAATACCCCTTGGGCCGGTCGATCACCTCGTCCGGGACGACGCCGCGGGCCGCCTCCTTGAGGATGCCCTTGCCGCCGAGCGCGAGCTTCAGTTCTGGTGGGCACGCCGCCGCGAGCTCGACGAGCTCGTGGTCCAGGAACGGTACGCGGGCCTCGAGTCCCCAGGCCATCGTCATGTTGTCGACGCGCTTGACCGGATCGTCCACGAGCATGATCGTGCTGTCCAGCCTCAGTGCGGCGTCCAACGTCTCGTCGGCACCCGGCGTTCCGAAGTGCTCGGCGATGAAGGCCCGGCTGGGGTCGTGGTCGAGGAGCCACTCGGGCTCGAGGATGTCGGCCAGCTCGCCGTGGGGGCGGTCGGTGAACACCGCCTGGTAAGCCTCGACGGCCTGGTCGCGGGGGGTGTCGCGCAGCGGCGGGTACCAGTCATAGCCCGCGAACACCTCGTCGGCGCCCTGGCCGGACTGCACCACGGTCACGGACTTCGACACCTGCTCGGACAGCAGGTAGAAGGCCACGCAGTCGTGGCTGACCATCGGCTCGGCCATCGCCGTGATCGCCTCGTCGACGGCCGGGAGCATCCGCGCCGGGTCCACCAGGATCTGCTGGTGGTCGGTCCCGAACTCCTTGGCCACGATGTCCGAGAACTCGAACTCGTCGCCCCGCTCGCCGCCGGCGGCGTGGAAGCCGACGGAGAAGGTCTTCAGCCCCGTCTGCCCCTCCTGCGCCAGCAGCGCCACGATCAGTGACGAGTCCAGCCCGCCCGAGAGCAGCACGCCGACCGGCACGTCGGCGACCATCCGGCGGCGCACGGCCGTGCGCAGGCCGTCGAGCACGGCCTCCTTCCAGTCCGTGATCCCCAGCTCGGGGCGGCGCTCGTGGACCGGCGTCCAGTACACGCGGTCGGAGTGGCGGCCGTCGGGCTCGTAGACGCGGACGGTCGCCGGCGGCAGCTTGCCGACGCCCGCGAGGATCGTCCGCGGCGCCGGGACCACCGAGTGGAACGTCATGTAGTGGTGCAGCGCCACCGGGTCGATCGAGGTGTCGACGCCGCCGGCCTCCAGCAGCGCGGGCAGTGACGAGGCGAACCGCAGGACGCCCGCCCCTTCGGTCAGGTACAGCGGCTTGATCCCCAGCCGGTCGCGGCCCAGGACGAGCCGGCCGCTGTCCCGCTCGGCCACGGCGAACGCGAACATCCCGTAGAAGTGCTCCACGCACTCCGGGCCCCAGTGCGCGTAGGCCTTGAGCACCGTCTCGGTGTCGGAGTCGGAGAAGAACGCGTAGCCGGCCGCCTCGAGCTCGCGACGCAGGTCCTGGTAGTTGTAGATGCAGCCGTTGAACACCACGGCGAGCCCGAGCGCGGAGTCGACCATCGGCTGGGCGCCCCGCTCGGACAGGTCGATGATCTTGAGACGCCGGTGGCCCAGCGCCACCGGGCCGGCCGCGTGCACCCCGGTCCCGTCCGGGCCGCGGCGCTCCATCGCCTTGACGATCCGGGCGACGACGGCCGGATCGGCCGAGCTGCCGTCGAACCGCATCTCACCGGCGATTCCGCACATGTGGCTACCTCCAACTGCTGACTACCGCAGGATCCAGGTGTCCTTGGCGCCGCCGCCCCGCGACGAGTTGACGATGAGGCTGCCGGACGGCGCGACCCGCGACAGCGCCGCCGGGACGACGTCGAGGTGCGCCCGGCCCCCGTACTGGCTCTGGAACACGAAGGCCCGCAGGTCGACCGCCCGCGGCTCCAGCCGGTTCCCGGAGAAGGTCGGGTGGGTGGACAGCGACACCATGTCCTGGGCCACCCACATGGCCGGCTCGGCCCGGATCAGCTTCTCCACCTCGGTGAGCTCCGAGCGCTCGGCGTGCGGGCCGATCACGATCCCGCTGCCGCCGTAGCCGTCGACGGGCTTGAGCACGAGCTCGTCGAGCCGGTCGAGCACCTCCGCGCGCCGCTCGTCGTCGACGCAGGGGTAGGTCGGGACGATGTCCAGCAGCGGGGTCTCGTCGAGGTAGTAGGCGATCATGTCGGGGACGTAGGCGTAGACGAGCTTGTCGTCGGCCACGCCGTTGCCCAATGCGTTGAGCAGCGCGACCCGGCCCCGGGACACCGCGCTCGCCAGCGCCCGCCCGAGCGGCCGCATGTCGGCGCCCCGGGCGTTCATCAGGTCCTTCTCGTCCATCCGACGGTAGAGCGCGGACAGTCGCCGCTTCCCGCCCGTCGTCACCAGGTAGACGCCGTCCTCGGTGACCTGCAGGTCCCGCGGCGTCACCACCGGCACACCCATCCGGTCGGCGAGCAGCCTGTGCTCGAAGAAGGCCGAGTCGGAGGGGCCCGACGACAGCAGCGCCACCTCGTCGGCGCCCGGGCTGCCCGAGTCGGTCGCCGAGAGCAGCGCGGCCCGCAGCCGTCCGGGCACGTCCTCGAGCCCGACGACGCCCGTCGGCGGCTCCAGGTCGCTCATCACGCTGCGGACCAGGCGCCGGCTCATGATCGAGTAGCCGATGCCGGACGGGACGCGCAGGTTGTCCTCGAGCACGAGCCAGCGGTCCGGCGCGTCGCGGACCAGGTCGATCCCGGCCACGGCGATCCGCACGACGTCGCCGGGCACGATCTCGCCCTCGCGGTTGCGGCCGGGTGCGGCGTCGACCACCGCCGCGGGGACGACGCCGTCGTGCAGGATGCGGCGCTCGCCGTAGACGTCCCGGACGAACAGCTCCAGCGCCCGGACCCGCTGCGCGAGCCCCGCCTCGAGGACGTGCCAGTCCTCGGCGCTCACGATCCGCGGCACCAGGTCCAGCGGGAAGAGCCGGGCCTCGGCCGTGCCGTCCTCGGGCCCGAACGTCACCCCGCGCGCCCGCTGCTCGGTCTCGAGCGCCGACTCCGCGGCGACCATCCCGCGCGGCCCGAGGCGTTCCAGCGCCCGGAACATCCAGCCGTACTGCGGCAGGACGGTGCCGCCGTTGCTGACCGCCTCGTCGAACGTGCCCGGCCGGTAGTCGGCGAGCAGTTCCCGGGCGAGCGGCACCTCGACCGGGGGCTCGATCGAGAGCAGCCGGCCCTGGGTGTTGGCGACGAGGGCGTCGACGACGTCCGTCAGCCGGCCGCGGCGGCCGAACATCCGGCGCTGCCGGGCGGCGGCGCTCCCGCGCTCCAGGGTGGCCTGCGACAGCGCGAGGACCTGCTCCCAGTCGCCCAGCTCCTCCAGCTGCGGGCGCAGCATGTCGACGAGCTGCCCGACCAGCAGCGGGGGCGAGACCAGCGAGGGGCCGACCAGGTCGACGAGGTCGCCCTCGAGCCCCGAGCGCGCGGCCCGCCAGTTCGCCGAGCGCAGCAGCTCCTGCCGGCTCGTCGGCAGCGGGAGGCCCTTGGCCAGGTCCTCGCCGGCCTTGCACACCAGGGCGCGGAACAGCCCGGCGATGAGGACGACGTCGTCGACCTCCGTGCAGGCGTCGCACACCCGCAGCTCGACGGTCGGCACGTGCGCGCTCGGCCGGATGTCGAAGTAGAGCATCCCGGGGTCGCTGATCGTGCCCGAGGCGATCAGCTCCTGGACCATCGCGTCGTACTCCGCGGCGGTCTCGACCGTCGCCGGCGGCCCGGAGGTCGGCCAGCGCGACCAGACCATGCTGCGGTAGCTCGCGTAGCCGGTGTCGTTGCCGCGCCAGTACGGCGAGCTGGCCGAGAGGGCGAGCAGGATGTGCAGGTAGGGGGCCACCCGCCGGACGACCTGCACCGCGGTGTCCCGGTCCGGCACGTCGACGTGCACCTGCGCGCCGCAGATGTGCTGCTCCCGCACGAGCATCTGGTACTCGTGCTGCATCTTCTCGTAGCGGGCCCCGGCGGAGATGTCGTCGCCGGTCAGGTCGACGAGCGGGACGGTGCCCGCGGCGACGATCCCCAGCCCGTGCGGCTCGGCGACGCTCTCCAGCCTCCGGCGCAGCCGCCGCAGGTGCGCACCCAGCTCGTCGAGGGTCTCGCAGACCGGCGTGTTCGTCTCGACCAGCGAGCGCTGCAGCTCCCGGGCGAACTCGGCCCCGTCGAGCTCGGGGAGGAGGGAGTCGACCTCGGGCGCGGCCTGCCGCGTCTCGAGGTCCACGACGTGGAACTCCTCCTCGACCCCGAGAAGGGGTTTCCCGGCGCCACTCATGCGGGTGACGCTAGGGGCCGATTGTTACGGGCGGATCTCCTGAGGGCGGGGCCCTGCTCACGTCCGTGCCCGCCTCCGTGCCCGCCTCCCCGGGGCTCAGCCGGTGTAGGCGGCCTCGAAGAAGGCGAGCTCGAGGTCCACGGCCTCGGCGAAGAAGCGGGCGAGCCGGCGCGGGTCCCGGGCCTGCGGCGCGACGCGGTCCAGCTCGGCGCGCAGAAAGGCGACCCAGGCCTCGAACGCGGGGCCGCGGTGCAGGTCGATCCAGCCGCGGGCGATCGGGTCGGTCGGCAGCGGTCCACGGGGGCGGGATGCCCAGTCGAGGTAGAGCCATTCCGCCACGACGAGCACTGTGACGATCTCGGGGTAGCTCGCGTCCGCACGGGTGCCGTCCATGAGGTCGATGAAGCCCTGCGTCGGGGCCGCCCGCTCCGGGGCCGTCCGGTCGGCGTCGGCGACGCCGAGGAGGTCGAAGGAGCGGTGGAAGTAGTCGTGCTCGTCGCCGGCGACCAGCCCGACCTGGCGGGCGTGCACCACCCGTGCGGCGGGATCGTCGCAGGTGGCGACGGCGGCACCCATCAGGGCCAGGAAGGCGTCGCAGAACTGGAAGTCCTGCACGAGGTAGCGGCGCAGCACGTCGGGTGCGACGGTCCCGGCCCACAGCTCCTCGACGAACCGGTGGCCGACGGCGGCCTCCCAGGTCTCCCGGCCGGACTCGCGCAACTCCTGCGAAAAGCTCACGCTCGCCGACCCTAGGGCTCCTCGGGCCAGGGGACGCCGGGGTGGGGCGAGCGTGCCTCCGCCTCGGTCCCGTCGAGCTCCCCGGCGGCGACGGCGCGGGCGAGCGCGGCCACCGCCGCCAGCTCGCCGTGCTGGGCCCGGGCCTGGGCGGGGGTCATCGGGTGGCCGTGTCCCGGGACGTACGTGCCGGCGTCGAGGGCGAGCAGCGCGGCGACGGCGTCGGCCCAGGCGAGCGGGTGGGCGTCCTCGTAGTCCGGCGGGGCGCCGGACTCCAGGAGGTCGCCGGCGAACAGCACGTCCGCGTCGGGTACGTGCACGGCCAGGTCGTGGTCGGTGTGTCCGGGCCCGGGCGCGACCAGCACGACCTCCCGTCCGCCGAGGTCGACCGACGGGGGTGCGGGGTCCGGGGGTACCGGCTCGGTCGCCTCCAGCGCCGCGGCCGTCGCCTCGTCGCCCTCCTCGCGGTAGTGCACGGCCCAGTGCTCGCGTTGGTCGGCGGCCGTGCGCTCCAGGGCGGCCCGGCAGCCCGGATGGGCGAGTACGGGGGCGGGCAGGAACGCGGCCGTGCCGAAGCAGTGGTCGAAGTGGGCGTGGGTCAGCACGACGGTCAGCGGCAGCGCGGTCACCGCACGCACTGCGGCGGCGAGCTCGGCGCCCTGCTCCCGGTCGCCCCGGGTGTCGATCACCAGCGCGCGCTCGGCGCCGAGGACCAGCCCGGTGGTGAGGTCGAGCTCGGCGTGCCGGCGGGCCAGCACGCCGTCCCCCACCTCGATCCAGGTCACCGCCCCTGGGCCCTCGCCGAGGCGTACTCCTCGGGCGTGTTGACGTTCACGAGGGCGCGCAGCTCGGGGTCGTGCTCGCGCAGCGCGGGGTCGGCCAGCAGCTCCGCCTCGTCCGCGCGATACACGTCGACGGCCGCGAACAGGTCCGGCGGCCGGCTGCGGCCCTCCGCGATCAGCGCCGCGACGACGGGCGCGAGCGCGGTCCGGTACGCCGCGGCGAGCGGCTGGTGGTGCCCGTGCGCGACCGGCAGCAGGACGGCGTGCTCCCCGAGCAGGTCCAGCACCCGCCGGACGTAGGCCTCGTGCAGGAAGGGCAGGTCGACCGAGGCCACGAAGGCGGTCTCCGCCCGGGTCACTACGGCTGCGAGCCCGACGGCGATCCCCTGCAGCGGCCCGCGGCCCTCGACCGGGTCCTCGGCCGTCTCGACGCCGTCCGGCAGCGGGGGCAGCTCCTGGCCGGGCGCCCGCACCACGACCACCGGCCCGTCGACGGCCGCGCCCACGACCCCGCACACGCGGTCCAGCAGCGTGGTCCCGTCCCAGTCGAGCCACGCCTTCGACCGGCCCATCCGGGACGAGCGCCCGCCGGCCAGCACGATCCCCGCCGCAGCCACGGGCCGGACCCTACCGCCGGTCCGGGCCGCCACCGCTTTACCTCCGACGTCGTCGACCGTCGGCGCCGCGGGCAGCAGGCTCACAGCCATGACGGACATCGTTGACCGCTACCTGACCGCCTGGAACACGACCGACGCCGACGCCCGCGCGACGGCCGTCGCCGAGGTGTTCACCGAGGACGCCCGCTACGTCGACCCGCTCGCCGACGTCACCGGGCACGAGGCCATCACCGCGCTGATCGGCGGCGTGCACACCCAATTCCCCGGCTTCGTGTTCGGGCCGGTGGGGGAGGCCGACGCGCACCACGACGTCGTCCGGTTCCGGTGGGGGCTGGGCCCCGACGGCGCGGGCGAGCCGCCGGTGATCGGCGCCGACGCCGTCACCCTCGCCCCCGACGGCCGGATCGCCCTGGTGGTGGGCTTCCTCGACAAGGTCCCCGCCTGACCGGGACCGCGAGTCGGGAGTTCCGGCAGCGCGAGTCGGGAGTTCCGGCAGCGCGAGTCGGGAGTTCCGGCAGCGCGAGTCGGGAGTTCTTGCAGCGCGAGTCGGTGTCAGACCGCCACCCGCATGACCCGGCCCCGGGCGCCCTCCTCGCCGCCGAGGACGTCGGCCGTACCGGCGGCCCAGCGGGCGGCCGACCAGGTGGCCGCGAGGGCGTCGAGACAGTCGTCGAGGCGGGCGCCCTCGGGGAGGTCGGCCAGCGCCCGGGCCGGGTCCACCCAGCGGGTCAGCGCCGCGATGCGCTGGCCCGCCCCCCGGGCCGTCTTCTTCGACGCGAACTCCGTCCCGGGCGCCAGCCCGCGGACGGCCAGCTCGGGGTGCACCTCGATCACGTTGTCCGGCAACGGGTGCACGGCGTCCCAGGACAGGATCTGCCGGCGGATGTTGTAGGTCTGGATGCTGATGCCGCGCCCGGTCATCTCCCGCGCGCGACGCACGGCCGCCTCGTGCGTCGGCTCGAGCAGCACCTCCCGCGGCGGGGCCGGGAACACCGAGGACCGCGCGCGGCCGAGCCGGGCGGCGCACAGCGCGTCGCACGCCCGGGGCGTGCCGTCGACCGGCAGCGCGAGCGGGATGTCGACCCCGACGGCCGCGCAGCCCGCGGTCAGCTCGACCACCTCGGCGGCGCTCGCGACCACGGCCCAGCGCACGGTCCAGCGGGGTGCGCGCCCGCGGAGCAGCACCACGACCCAGCCCCCGGGCACCCCGTCCACCCCGGCGATCCCGCTCATGAGGCAGGATTCTCGCCGTGCGCGTCTACCTCGGCAGCGACCACGCCGGCTTCGAGCTGAAGGCCCGGCTCTCCGAGCACCTCCAGGGTGCGGGCCACGACGTCGTCGACGTCGGCGCCCTGACCTACGACCCGGACGACGACTACCCGGCCTTCTGCATCGACACCGCCCGCCGGGTCGCCGGCGACCCCGGCAGCCTCGGCGTCGTCATCGGCGGCTCGGGCAACGGCGAGCAGATCGCGGCGAACAAGGTGAAGGGCATCCGGGCCGCCCTGGCCTGGAGCACCGAGACCGCGAAGCTCGCCCGCGAGCACAACGACGCCCAGGTCGTCGGGATCGGGGCCCGCCAGCACAGCGAGGAGGAGGCGCTCGCGATCGTCGACGCCTTCCTCGCCACCCCGTTCTCGCAGGGCGAGCGGCACCAGCGCCGCATCGACCAGCTCGCCGCGTACGAGCAGACGGGCGCGAGCGCCGAGCAGGCCTGATGCCCGAAGGGCACACGCTGCACCGGCTGGCGCGGCGCCACCAGGCGCTGTTCGCGAAGCGGCCGGTGGCGGTGAGCAGCCCGCAGGGCCGGTTCGCCGACTCCGCCGCGCTGCTCGACGGCCAGGTGATGACCCGCGCCGAGGCGCACGGCAAGCACCTGTTCCACCGCTTCGGCCCGGATCTGGTGGTGCACGTGCACCTCGGTCTGTACGGGACGTTCGACGACAGCGAGCTGCCCGCGCCGGAGCCGCGCGGCCAGCTGCGCCTGCGGTACGTCGGCGAGACGCACTTCGCCGACCTGCGCGGTCCCACGGCGTGCGAGCTGCTCACGCGCGCCGAGGTGAGGGCCATCCGCGAGCGGCTCGGTCCGGACCCCCTTCGGCGGGACTTCGACGCGGAACGGGTGTGGGAGCGGATCTCGCGGTCCGCCTCCCCGCTCGCCACCCTGCTGATGGACCAGAAGGTGCTCGCCGGCGTCGGCAACGTCTACCGCGCCGAGCTGCTCTTCCGGCACGGGCTGGACCCGCAGATCCCCGGCCGGGCGCTCGACCGCGGCACTTGGGACGCGATGGCCCCGGACCTCGTCGCCCTGATGCGGGACGGCGTGCGGCGCGGCCGGATCGACACCGTCCGGCCCGAGCACGACCCGCGGCGCAAGGGGCAGGCCGCGCGGAAGGACCGGCACGGCGGCGAGGTGTACGTCTACCGCCGCGCCGGCATGCCCTGCCTGGTCTGCGGCACCGAGGTCCGCACCTCCACGCACGCCGCCCGCAACCTCTTCTGGTGCCCGACCTGCCAGGCCTGACTCGGCTGTGAGTGGCGATAGTCGCTATAGCGACTATCGCCACTCACGGGTTCGACGCGCGGGATCGGGCCGGGCGGGGCAGGGTCGAGGACATGCCCGAAGGCCACACCGTGCACCGCATGGCGCGGTTGCAGCAGCGACGGTTCGGTGGGGCGCCGGTCGCGGTGGGCAGCCCGCAGGGCCGCTTCGCCGCCGACGCCGAGCTCGTCGACGGGCGGGTCCTCGAGTCCACGGACGCCCACGGCAAGCACCTGTTCCAGCACTACGGCCCCGACCTCGTCGTGCACGTCCACCTCGGGCTGTGGGGCCGCTTCCCGAACCGCCGGGTCCCGGTGCAGCCGCCCCGCGGGCAGATACGGATGCGGATGGTCGGGCGCACCCACTACGCCGACCTCAGCGGCCCGTCGGCCTGCGAGCTGCTCACGGACGTCGAGGTCAAGGCGCTGCGCTCCCGGCTCGGGGCCGACCCGCTGCGTACGGACGTCGATCCCGACGAGGCCTGGGCCCGCGTCTCCCGCTCCCGCGCCCCGCTGGCCACCCTGCTGATGGACCAGAGCGTGATCGCCGGCGTCGGCAACGTCTTCCGCGCCGAGGCGCTCTTCCGCTGCCGCCTCCCACCGCAGCTGCCCGGCCGCGAGCTGGGCCGGGAGCGGTGGGAGGAGCTGTGGGCGGACCTCACCGCGATGCTGCGCGACGGCGAGCGGCGCGGCCGGATCGAGACCCTGCGGCCCGAGCACGACCCGGCCCTGCTGGCCCCGCCCGATCGCGGTTCGGTGTGCGCGAGCGTCGTCTACACCTACCGTCGCGGCGGGCAGCCCTGCCTGGTCTGCGGCACACCGATCGCCCGCGCCACCCACCTGGCCCGGAACCTCTTCTGGTGCCCGACCTGCCAGGCGGGCTGAGTCAGATCGGGGTCGCCTCGAGCACGACCAGGCCGACCGGGGACGGAGTCGGCACGATCCGGCGCAGCGCGAACCCGGCCGAGGCGAAGAGCTCGCCGAACTCCCGCGCGGTCCGTTCGCACCCGGTGGCGAGGAGCAGCATCGTCGCGTCCATGCGGATCACCGCCGGCCCGTCCGCGGCCCGCTCCGGCAGCATCGCGTCGACCACCAGCAGCGTCGCGTCCGGCCCCATCGCCTCCCGGCAGCGGGACAGGAGGCGGCGCGCGTCGGCGTCGTCCCAGTCGTGGAGGGTCCGGGAGAGCAGGTAGGCGTCGCCGCCCGCCGGGACACCGGTGAAGAAGTCGCCCGCGACGACCTCGGTGCCCTCGGGCACGTCGGCGTCGGTCACCACCTCGGGCCGGTCGAACAGCACGCCCGACAGCGCGGGCGTGGCGGCGAGGACGGCGGACAGCAGCACCCCGGTGCTGCCGCCGACGTCGACCAGCCTGCGGAACCGGCCGAAGTCGTAGGCGGCGACGACGTCGGCCGCCTCGCGGGCCGACCGGTCCTGCTGCGAGGCCTGGAACGCGGCCAGCTCGGCCGGGCGGGCCGCGATGTGGTCGAAGAACGGCTTCCCCCGGGCCCGCTCGAAGGCCACCGCGCCGTCACGGACCGCGTCGGGCAGCGCCGGTGCGGCGGTCGCGTACAGGCCGCCGCGGGCGCGGACCGCGCCGCGCAGCGAGCCCGGGACGTCGGACCGCAGCAGCCGCCCGCTGGGGGTCAGCGAGAACGTCCCGTCGGGGAACTCCGCGAGCACGCCCTCCGCGACCAGCAGCCGCAGCACCCGGCGCAGCGGCCCGGGCCGGGCGCCGACCTCGGCGGCCAGCTGCGTGGCGTCGCAGGCGCCTCGGGCCAGGACGTCGGCCACCCCGAACTCCGCCGCGACATGCAGCGCGGCGGTGACGAGGTAGCCGTCCGCCAGGCGGGAGAGTCGGGCGGCCGGGTCGACCACCGGGGCCGGTGCCGTGCCGTCGGTCGTGCTCTGGGTCGTGCTCGCTGTCGTCGGGGCGACCATCTGGACCTCCTGTCGTCGACACGCAGGAGAGGGCACGGCGGGCGCGGGAGATACGGGAGAAGGACCCGGAAATGCACGACCGGCCCGGGACGTAGCGCTCCGGGCCGGTCAGTGTCGCAGGGCCGGTCGAGCCGGCCGACGTCGTCGTTGACAGGGAGTTACCCCGGTGGTCAGAAGTCGAAACCTCCGCCGCCGAAGTCCCCGCCGAAGTCGCCGCCCATGTCCCCGCCGAAGTCGCCCCCGGCGTCGCCGCCCACGTCGCCCCCCATGTCGCCGCCGGCGTCGCCGGAGCCGTCACCGCCCGCGGCCATGTCAGCGGCCATCGCGTCGGAGTAGCCGTCGGCGTAGGCGCTACCGGCCATGCCGGAGAACATCGCGCTGAACAGCAGGGCCGAGCCGACTCCCCAGGCACCGGCGACCAGCGCCGGCTTCCACCAGGGCTGGCTGTACCAGCCGGCGGGCACCGGCCGGCCCGCGACGTTGCCGCCGGGGTAGTAGTGCGCGTTGCGCTCCGAGGGGTTCGGCGAGGCGCTGTAGTGCTGGCCCTCGACGTCGACCTCGCGCTCCTCGGTCACCGCGCCCGCGCGCGCCTGGCCGGGCAGCGGCGGCAGCTCGGGACCGGGGTCGAGGTCCATCGCGGTGCGCGCCGCGCGGACGTAGTAGAGGCCCTCGTAGGCGGTCTCGGTGACGCCCCGGGCCTGGGCGGGTGTGCGGGCCTGGTCGAGCTGGGAGCCGGCCGCGTTGTAGCGCTCGGACGCGTCGGCGAGGGCCTGCTTGGCCGCCTCGTTGGTGCCGACGAGATTGAGCACCTGGCCGCCGAGGCGCTCGACCCAGCGGCGCGCGTCGGCCTTGGCGTCCTCGAGCTCGCGGGCCTGGCCGGCGTTCCGGTTGCGGACCAGCCAGACGACGCCCGCCACCACGGCGAGCAGCAGGACGATGGTCACGAGGTCCACGGATTCTCCTTGTAGGCGGGTTGTGCACACCGACAACGGACAGACCGGCACGAACGTTCCCGCGACTAGGCTCGTGCCCGTGGCGGACAGCAAACCGGTCGAGGCCTGGATGACCGACATGGACGGCGTGCTCGTCCATGAGGGGAGCATCATCCCCGGTGCGGACGCGTTCGTGAACCGCCTCCGCGAGACGGGCACCCCGTTCCTGGTCCTCACCAACAACTCGATCTACACGCCGCGGGATCTGCAGTTCCGGCTGCGCAACACGGGGATCGAGGTGCCGGTCGAGTCCATCTGGACCTCCGCGCTGGCCACGGCGGCGTTCCTCGACAACCAGCGGCCCGGCGGGTCGGCGTACGTGGTCGGCGAGGCCGGCCTGACCACCGCCCTGCACGAGATCGGGTACGTGCTCACCGAGTCGGACCCGGACTACGTGGTGCTGGGCGAGACGCGGACCTACAGCTTCGAGGCGGTGACGACGGCGATCCGGCTCGTCGAGCGCGGTGCCCGGTTCGTGGCGACCAACCCCGACCCGACCGGGCCGTCGAACGAGGGGAGCCTGCCCGCCACGGGCTCGGTCGCGGCGCTGATCACCCGCGCCACCGGCGTCGACCCCTACTTCGTGGGCAAGCCGAACCCGCTGATGATGCGCGCGGCGCTGAACCGGCTCGAGGCGCACTCCGAGACCACCGTCATGATCGGCGACCGGATGGACACGGACGTGGTGGCCGGCATGGAGGCCGGGATGCGGACGGTGCTCGTGCTGTCCGGGATCATGCGGGCGGCGGCCGTCGACCGCTATCCGTACCGGCCGACACGCGTCATCGGGTCGATCGCCGAGCTCGTGGACGAGATCTAGCCGGCCGGGAGACCGGGTGGTCCACGCCGGCGGGCACCACCGGCGTGGACCGGCGGCCGGTGAGGGAGGGGTTCTCCCGGCCGCTGGGTCGGCGTGCACGCCCGCGCCCGATCGGAAGATCGAACCGGCGGCGCGCCCCGGGAGATGACTCGGCTGGTTCATCCGCCGCGTTACGCGACGTCACGTGACTGTCGACCCGCGTTCGGACGAGGCCGGGCGCGCCCGCGCGATGCGCCCGGACGCGGCTGACCAGCGCGGAGGACCGGCCCGCCGCGGCGGGCCGGAGCGGCGGGCGGCGGTCAGCCCGTGGCGTAGGTCTCCGCGGTCTTGCTGTCGAACTCGAGCGCCACGAACTGCTCCTCGCCCACGACCCAGGCGTCGTGTCCGGGCGCCACCTGGTACGCGTCGCCGGGGCCGATGTCGAGCTCGGCGCCGGAGTCGTCGCGCAGGTGGAGTCGTCCCGCGATCACGTAGCCGAGGTGCGGCGTCTGGCAGCTCGCCGTCCCCGCGATCGGCTTGATGCACTCCGACCAGCGCCATCCCGGCTGCAGGCGGATCCGGCCGACGGTCGCGCCGGGCAGGCTGACGACGTCGAGGACGGTCTTGTCGGGGCGGCGCGACTCGTCCGGCTCGTCGAGGCTCCGCTTGTCCATGCCCGCCATGACGCTCTCCCTCCGGTCGCCGACGACGGCGTCATCGTGCGCGCGCAGCGTCGCAGCGGGGTGGACGCCGGGACGATACGTAGTTTCCGCCACGGCGGCGTGCACCTATCGGTGGTCCGCTGGACTTGGTCAGTCTCTCTGACTATTCTCGGTGGTCCTTCCGATCAGCTGTGCGACCGAGGAGGTCGGCATGAGCGTCGCCATCCGGACCCGTGTCTCCGCGCCCGTCGAGCTGTACGACGCCGTCCACGCCGAGGTGGTGCGGCGGACGGGGGGAGCGGTCGACGGACTCCTGGTCCACGTCGGCCTGCCGACCTCCGACGGCTTCGAGGTCCTCGAGGTCTGGGAGTCCAGGGCCGCGTACGAGCACTACACGGAAACCCTGGTCGCGCCGGTGGTCGCCGAGCTGTCCGCGGGGCGCACCGGTCCAGGTCCCGAGATGACGACGGAGGAACTGGAGCCGCGCGGTCTGGTGATCACGCGGAGCCCCGTGGTCGTATAGACCCGACCGCGCTGGCGGCGGGCACCGGAGGCCGGGGCTTGCGAATGACAGCGATGTGATTACCCTCGGCGCCATGAGCGACACCCTCTGGTGGAGCTGCGCCGCCTGCGGCTCCTACGCCGAACTGCCCGCCGAGGAGTCCGAGGGCTTCGACATCGGCTGCCCCGACTGCCGGAGCCCCATGACGGCCCAGTGGTTCTGGGACGACCGGGCCGGCGAGGCCGCCTGACCTAACCCGCGTTCGGGTCGCCCGCGGGGTCGAGCAGCTCCGCGGGCAGGTCCCGGTGCGGCCGCCAGGCGTCGGGCGTCGGGCCGTCCGTGCGGGCGAGCTGCCGCAGCGTGACGGCGACGACCGCTCGCCCCACGGGATCCTCCGGCAGGTCGACGGGTACCCGGCCGGCGCGCACCGCGTCCCGCACGGACTCCTTGAGCGCCCGCAGCAACGGGTCGCCGGCGACGTCGAGCACCGCGTCGAATTCGGCGAGCCGGTCCGCGTCGAAGGGGTGGGGCCGCCCGAGGTGGTCGGCCGCCGGGTGCGCGGGATAGGCGTGCGCGACGGCCACCTGCCCGGCCCGGATCGGCACGGTCGGCGCGGGCCCGCGGCCGATCAGGTGCGGGAGCAGGTGGGTGTGCGGGCCGAGCGGCGAGCGCCCGTCCGGTCCGGGGATCGGGGCGTACACCTCGACCCGGCCGACGGCCGTCAGGAACACCCGGTGCGGGCTGCGGGCGACCAGCTCCGCGCCCAGGGACGTGGCGAACAGGGGCTGCCCGGCGTGGGCGCCGACCAGAGCCAGCAGCTCGGCGTCGTCGGTCCGGACGCAGGCGTCGACGGTCGGGGTGCCGAGCCCGAGGTCGACGAGTACGGCCCCGCGGTCGTCGGCGCGCAGGGCGTCGGCGTCGGGCCCCAGCTGCGTGACCGTCGTCCGGCCCGCGCGCCGCGCCTCGGCGTGCGGCAGGCAGAACGCGACGGCCTGGGTCCAGTGCAGTCCCGACCCCGCCGGCGTCTCGTAGGCCACCGGGAGGACCGTCGGCGGCGGCTCGAGCCGGATCCCGCCACGGGCAGTGACGACCGTGCTCCCGTCGCCGTCGACCACCTCGCCCGGGTCCCGGGCGAACTCCGCGATCGCGCCCGGCGGTCCCATGCTCCAGCCCGTCGCCGGATCGCCGAGCAGCTCCCGTCCCAGCTCCTGCGCGTCGACCACCCCGCGATGCTGGCCGGGGCACGGACCGGCCCGCAAGCCGGGCCCGATCCGGGCACGAACGGCGGGGTCCGGCGGACGAACGGCGGGCGCGGCCGGAATCGTGGTCGACCACTTGTTCGCCGCAGGTGGCGGGCGCATGCTGGGCAGTCATGCCGAGCACATGCAGAGGTCAGCTCCCGGGGCCCGGGCCGGGCCGCTGCGCCGCGCCCCCGTCCTGATCACGTCTCGAGGGAAGTCCCGTGTCGCTCACCTACGACATCGTCGTCAAGAGGAAGAAGCAGAAGGGCGGGAACGCGCCGCACCCGACGCGGGGCGAGTCCAACCGCACGTGGTGGCCGGACCGGCTGAACCTCAGGATCCTCGCCAAGAACCCCGCCGTCGCCGATCCGATGGGCGAGGGGTTCGACTACGCTGCCGAGTTCGAGACCCTGGACCTGGACGCGGTGCGCCGGGACATCGAGGCGGTCCTCACGACCTCGCAGGACTGGTGGCCCGCCGACCACGGCCACTACGGCCCGCTCATGGTGCGGATGGCCTGGCACGCGGCCGGCACGTACCGGATCCAGGACGGCCGTGGCGGTGCCGGCACCGGCATGCTGCGCTTCGCCCCGTTGAACAGCTGGCCGGACAACAAGAGCCTGGACAAGGCGCGCCGCCTGCTGTGGCCGGTCAAGCGGAAGTACGGCCGCAAGCTCTCCTGGGCCGACCTCACGATCTTCGCCGGGAACGTGGCCCTGGAGTCGATGGGCTTCACGACCCTCGGCTTCGGCGGCGGCCGGGCGGACGTCTGGGAGTCCGACGGCGACGTCTACTGGGGTCCCGAGCGCACCTGGCTCACCGACGGCCGCCACACCCACGTCCGCGAGCTGCAGAGCCCGCTGGCCGCCTCCGAGATGGGCCTGATCTACGTCGACCCGGAGGGCCCGCACCGCGTCCCGGACCCGCTCCTCGCGGCGCGCGACATGCGGGAGACCTTCCGGCGCATGGGGTTCGACGACGAGGAGACCGTCGCGCTGATCGTCGGCGGCCACACGTTCGGCAAGACGCACGGCGCGGCCCGCCAGGACCATCTCGGCCCCGAACCCGAGGCCGCCCCGCTGGAGGAGCAGGGCCTCGGCTGGCGGAGCAGCTTCGGCAGCGGCCGGGGCGCGGACGCGATCACCAGCGGCCTGGAGGGCACCTGGACACCCACCCCGACGAGGTGGGACGGCAGCTTCCTCACGAATCTGTACGACTACGAGTGGGACGCGGTCCTGAGCCCGGCCGGCGCCTGGCAGTGGGTCCCGTCGGGCGGGGCCGGGGCCGGCACCGTCCCCGACGCCCACGACCCGTCGAGGACCCACACGCCGACGTTCCTCACCACGGACCTGGCGCTGCGCTTCGACCCGGGCTACGCGCCGATCTCGCGACGGTTCCGGGACGACCCGGACCTGCTGGCCGCCGCGTTCGCCCGGGCCTGGTTCAAGCTCACGCACTTCGACATGGGCCCGGTCCGGCGCTACCGCGGGCCGCTGGTCCCCATCGAGACACTGATCTGGCAGGACCCGGTCCCGGACGTCGACCACGAGCTCGTCGGTCCCGAGGACGTCGCCCGGCTCAAGCGCGAGATCCTCGATTCGGGGCTGTCGGCGGCCCAGCTCGTCGCCACCGCCTGGGCGTCGGCGTCGACCTTCCGCGTGAGCGACCGCCGCGGCGGGGCGAACGGGGCGCGGATCCGCCTGGAGCCACAGCGCCGCTGGGAGGTCAACGAGCCCGACGGCCTCGAGGTCGTGCTGGGCGCCCTGGAGGTGATCCGGGAGTCGTTCCACCGCTCGCGGAGCGACGGCACGCGGATCTCCCTGGCCGACCTGATCGTGCTCGGCGGGTGTGCGGCCGTGGAGCGGGCCGCGCAACGGGCCGGGTACGCCGTCGAGGTCCCCTTCACGCCGGGCCGCACGGACGCGTCGCAGGAGCAGACCGACGTCGGGTCGTTCGCCGCACTGGAGCCCGCCGCGGACGGCTTCCGCAACTACGTCGGCCGGGCGGACCTGGTCGCGCCGGAACACCAGCTGGTCGACCGCGCCCAGCTGCTCACCCTCAGCGCGCCCGAGATGACCGTGCTGGTGGGGGGCCTGCGGGTGCTGAACGCCAACGTCGGGCGGTCCCCGCTGGGCGTGCTGACCGCCCGGCCCGGGGCGCTGACCACGGACTTCTTCGTGAACCTGCTCGACATGGACACGGAGTGGACGCCGACGCGCTCGGGGCAGGTCTTCGAGGGCCGCGACCGCGCCACCGGCGAGACCCGGTGGACCGCGAGCCGCGTCGACCTCGTGTTCGGCGCGAACTCGGAGCTGCGGGCGCTCGCGGAGGTCTACGCCGCCGACGACGCGGGGGAGAAGTTCGTGCGGGACTTCGTGGCGGCGTGGGTCAAGGTCATGAACCTCGACCGGGTGTGACCGGCCGGGTGCGCCCGGAACGACCACACCCGGCCCGACGTGGTCGGGGTGGCGGGATTTGAACCCACGGCCCCTCGCTCCCAAAGCGAGTGCGCTACCAAGCTGCGCCACACCCCGTCGCGAGGGAGTCTAGGCCACCCGGCCGGGCCCGACGTCCGTGACCACCGAGGCGGGACGCGGAGGCCCGGCCGACGTGACGGACGCCTGGCGTGATGTGGTGGGGAGGCTGGCGAGGGTCGGCCGCTGATCGGCTATCCTTGCCGGGTCCGCGGAGGGATCCGGGGGCACGCGGGCGTAGCTCAATGGTAGAGCCCCAGTCTTCCAAACTGGCTACGCGGGTTCGATTCCCGTCGCCCGCTCCACCTCTGACCTGCGACGACGTTCCGACGAAGATCAGTTGAAGATCGCCGTGGAACCATTTCGCGGGACGAACGTGACCTATACCGGAGTTTGGTTCTCGTCACTTACCCGAGCCTGGCCGTCGCGTGCGTGCTCGTGGGGGTGCGCCGGTCCAGGTCGTGTCGCCGCTCGCTGCCCCAGCTCGTGCGCAAGGGACGAGCTGGGGATCACGGCCGCACGACAGAGTCAGCTCGGTCCGTCGAAATAGGCAATCCCTTATGGCCTCCTCGGAAAGTTCGTCTTGGACTGATGGCGCGCGGACTTCCTAGTGTCGTCGCCATGCCGGACGAGGAGGTTCGCCGATGAATCCGCTGCTGGGCGACAATGCCCTCAAGCTGGGGTTGTTCTGCACGAACGGGCGTGGTGCCTCCCAGACCCTGGTCCCCGAGGCCCACACGGCCAGCTGGGACTTCTCGCTCCGCACCGCCCGGGCGGCGGACGCGGCGGGATTCGAGGCGGTGGTCCCCTTTGCGAGGTGGAAGGGCTACCCGGAGAACCGGCCGCAGCACTCGTCCGGGGCCGTGATGGACCCGTTCACGTGGGCCGCGGGGATCGCCGCGGCGACGGAGCGGATCGGGGTCTTTGCGACCTCCCACGCCCCGACGGTCCATCCGATCGTCGCCGCCAAGCAGGCGGCCACGGTGGATCTGATCTCCGGCGGGCGCTTCGCGCTCAACGTCGTCGGCGGGTGGAACAAGCCGGAGCTGGAGATGTTCGGCGCACCGCTGCGCGAGCACGACGAGCGCTACGACCACCTGCAGGAGTGGCTCGAGGTGATCCGGCGGCTGTGGACTGAGACCGAGGAGTTCGACTTCCACGGCCGGTTCTTCGACGTCCTGGGTGGGGTCTCGCTGCCCAAGCCGGCACAGCCCCGGATTCCGATCATGAACGCCGGCGGGTCGCCGCGGGGCATGCGGTTCGCCGCCGAGTACGCCGACCTGTGCTTCGTGATCGTGCAGTCCGAGGACGAGGCGGGGGTGCGCAAGCAGGTCGCGGACTACAAGCGCATGGCCCGAGAGGACTTCGGCCGCGAGGTGCAGGTCTGGACCCATACGGTGGTCGTCCAGCGGGACGACCAGGCCGCGGCCGAGGCCTACCTGCGGCGCTTCTCGGTCGAGTACGAGGACACCGAGAGCGTCGACGCCTGGATGCGCCTGCAGGGCGCGAACACCCAGCTCATGCCACCGGAGATCCTGGCGATGATGCGGCAGCGGTTCGCCGCGGGCGCGGGCGGCTTCCCACTCGTCGGCACCGCGGAGACGATCGCCGAACGGCTGGAGATGCTCAGCGCCGCGGGCATCGACGGCGCGCTGTTGACCTGGGTGGACTACGACGCCGGTATCGCCGACTTCGTCCGCGACGTCCTGCCCCGGCTGGAGAAGGCCGGCCTGCGGGCCCCGGTGACCGCGCCGTGAGGCTCGCTCGCTTCCGCCTGCCCACCGGCGCCCCCGCGTTCGGCGTGGTCGAGGGCGAGGTCGTGGCGCGGCTCGATCGCCGGATCTCGTCATTCGAGGCGCTCCTCGGTGATCCCGTCGGCGCACATCCCGCGGACGAGCGGATCCCGGTCGACCAGGTCACCTGGGAGCCTCCGATGCGCGAGCACGCCAAGATCCTCTGCGTCGGCATGAACTACGCAGCGCACGCCCGAGAGTCCGGTCGTGAGGTGCCGGCCCGGCCCACGTTGTTCACCCGGTTCCCGGACTCCGTCGTGGGCGCGGGTACTCCGGTCGTCCGACCCGCGGGTGAGGAGAGCCTGGACTGGGAGGGCGAGGCCGCGATCGTCATCGGCCGGTCGGGGCGACGGATCGCCGAGGGCCAGGCCTGGTCGCACGTCGCCGGCGTGACCTGCATGGCCGAGAACAGCGTCCGGGACTGGCAGGCGCACTCGGTGCAGGCCACGGCGGGCAAGAACTGGGCGGGCAGCGGGGCCCTCGGCCCCTGGCTGACGACGTTGGACGAGATCGGCCGAGGGCCGTGGCGGGTGACCACCCGGCTCAACGGCGAGCAGGCCCAGGACGACACCACCGCGAACCTGGTCTTCGACGTCCCGCGGCTGGTGGCCTACGTCAGCACCTTCACACCGCTCCGCGCGGGCGACGTCATCGCGACCGGGACGCCGAAGGGCATCGGCCTGCGCCGACGGCCACCCCGGTTCCTGCGGCCGGGTGACCAGCTGGAGGTCGAGGTCCACGGGGTGGGCGTGCTGCGCCACGGGGTCGTCGACGAACCGGTGGCGGCCGAGGTGGGAGGAGCACGATGAGGGTCTGGTCCGAACAGGAGGTCCGGGCGGAGATCGGGGTGCGGGCGGTCATCGACTCGCTGACCGAGGTGCTGAGCCACGAGTCCCGTGGCGGCGCCTGGAACATCGACAAGACGATGGCGACCTGGCCCGCCGAACCGACGGCGGGCAGCGCCCACGCCCTCGGCGCCGTGGATCTGGAGTCCGATCTGGCGCTGTTCAAGACCTGGGTGAACACCCCGGCCGGGGCGAGCGCGCTGATGACACTCTTCTCGGCCACGGACGGACGCACCCTCGGTGTGGCCGAGGCGGGCGCGGCGGGTGCGTTGCGCACCGCGGCGATCTCGGGGATCGCCACCCGGTTCCTCGCCGATCCCGCGGCGGACGAGCTCGCCGTGCTCGGCGCGGGACGCCAGGCGTTCCGGCAGGTGGAGAGCGTGTCCATGGTTCGGGAGCTGCGTCGGGTCCGGGTGTGGAACCGCACGCGGGAGAAGGCGGAGGCGCTGGCCGACCAGGTGCGGGCGCAGTTGGGGCTCGATGCCGTCGTGGCGCCGGACGTGGCCGCGGCAACCACCGACTGCCCGATCGTCACACTGATCACCCGCGCGACCGAACCCTTCCTCCGCGCCGGTCACCTGGCCCCCGGAGCGCACCTCAACGCGGTCGGCGCGATCCTGCCCGGCAACGCGGAGTTCGGGTCGGACGTGCTCGCGGCGTCGGCGCTGACCGTCGTCGACAGCGAGCCCAACGCGCGGCGCGGCTCGCGTGAGCTGCGGGAGTTCTACGGCGAGGACTGGGCGGCCGTGCACACGCTCGGCGACGTCGTCGTCGGCAAGGTCACGCGGCCGGAGCGGCCGCGCTGCACGGTGTTCAAGGGGATGGGGATGGGGCTGTCCGATCTGGCGGTGGCGCGAGTGCTCGTGGGCGGTGCCCGGTGAAGTTCCGCAGCGACCCGGCACGGATCCGGGGGTCGATCGCACCGGTGATCACGCCGTTCACCGAAGACGGGGACCTCGACCTCGACTCCTTGCGGCGGCTCGTCCGCTGGCAGCTGGAGTCCGGCTCGCACGGCGTCTCGATCGGGGGCTCGACCGGGGAGCCGGCAGCCCAGACCGTCGCGGAGCGGATCGCCGCGATCCGCGCGGTGGCCGAGGAGGTGGACGACGCCGTCCCCTTCCTGCCCGGTACCGGTTCGGCGAAGCTGGACGAGACGCTGGAGATCACCGGGGCGGCGCGGGACGCGGGTGCGGACGCCGCGCTCGTGATCACCCCGTACTACGCCCGTCCGACCCAGGACGCGCTGCTCACGTGGTACGCGACGATCGCCCGCGAGTTCCCGGACCTGCCGATCGTGATCTACAACGTGCCCTCCCGGACGGCGGTGGACGTCGCGCCGGAGACGGTCGCGCGGCTGTTCGCCGAGCACGACAACCTGGTCGGGATCAAGGAGACGACGAAGGACTTCGAGCACTTCTCCCGCGTGCTGCATCTGTGCGGCAGAGAGCTGCTCGTCTGGTCCGGGATCGAGCTGCTCGGGCTGCCGCTGCTCGCTCTGGGCGGTGCGGGGTTCATCAGTGCCGTCGCCAACCTCGCCCCGGTCGCGGTCGCGAAGATGTACCAGGCCTGGGAGGCAGGCGACCAGGAGAGGGCCCGCGAGCTGCACTACGGCCTGCATCCGCTCGTCGACCTGCTGTTCGTGGAGACCAACCCGGCCCCGGCCAAGTGGGTCCTCCAGCGGCACGGCCGGATCGCGTCCGCCCACGTCCGACCGCCGCTGCTGCCGCTCTCGCCCGCGGGCGAGCCCCGGGTCCGCGTCCTGCTCGACCAGGGCGCGCACCTGCTCGACACCTGCTGACCGGTCCCCAGGGAGCCGACGATGACGACCGCCCCCACCACCGCCCCCGACCTGCTCACCGCGTTCGCCGATCCCGACTGGCTGGCCGGTGACCGGACCGAGGTCTACCGCACGCTCCGGGACGACTTCCCGGTCCTGCAGGCCGGCCCCACCCGCATCGTCTCGCGACACGCCGACGCCGAGACCGTGCTGCGCGATCCCACCGGGCGCATGCAGGTGCCCGGCACGGACCTTCCCGCCTGGTTCCCGGCCGGGCCCGCGGCCCGCCGGCTGCGCGCCAACATGGTGCAGACGGACGGCGAGGTGCACCGGCGGCTCCGCGGGACCGTCGCGCCGCTGTTCACCGCACGCCGCTCGGAGGAGCTGCGAGCGGCCGCGGCCGCCGAGGTGGCCGCCGAGCTGGACCGGGTCCTGGTCGACGGGCGGCCGTTCGACGCCGTCGCGGAGCTCGCCGCACGCATCCCCCGCGGGGTGCTGCGGCTGCTCATCGGGATGCCGGACGAGGACTGGGCGCTCATGCTCGACACCCAGGTCGATTTCCTGATGATCTTCTCGCCCTTCCCGCTGGAGTCCGCACAGCAGGCCCGGCTCGACGAGGTCTCCCAGTTCTACTTCGACTACTTCGACGGCTTCCTCGGCCGCACCACCCGACCCACTCCGCTGGTCGAGCGGCTGCTCACCGCCGAGTCCGAGGGCCGGCTGAGCCGGGACGAGGTGCTCTCGCTGATGCACACCGTGCTCGACGCGGGCTTCGAGACGACCCGCACGTCCCTCAGCAACCTGGTGGAGTACCTCGCCGCGCGTCCGGAGCTCCTCGAAGTCGCTCGGCGCGCCCCCACGACCCGCCTCGGCATCCGTGAGGAGCTGCTGCGGCTGCGCGCACCGGTGCAGGTGGCGAACCGCATACCCGCCGAGGACGTCGTGACCTCCGACGGCAGCGTGCTCCCCGCCGGCGAGCAGGTCCTGGTCGTGGTCGGCGCGGCCAACACCGACGAACGGGCGTTCCGGGACCCGTACCGGATGGACCCGGACCGGCCGAACGCCTCCCGCCATCTCGCCTTCGGTATGGGCCTGCACCACTGCCTCGGCGCGCCGCTCGCCCGGATCCAACTCGCAGAGACGCTCGCCGGTCTGGCCGACCGGGTGAGTGCGATCGACCTCGATGGGAAGGCCGAGCGTCACCCGTCCCTCATCTTCCCGTCCTTGACGTCGCTGCCCGTGCGGTTCGGTGCGCGATGACCGCAGCCACACGGACCTCCCCGAGCGCTCGCCGGGTCGCGCTCGCCGGCCTCGTCGGCACCACCATCGAGTGGTACGACTTCTTCATCTACGGCACCGCGGCCGCGTTGGTGTTCGCGCCGCAGTTCTTCCCGGGTGCCTCGCCGGTCGCCGGGACCATCGCCGCACTGTCCACCTACGCCGTC
The DNA here is from genome assembly GCF_027922425.1 of Pseudonocardia halophobica. GTDB lineage: Bacteria > Actinomycetota > Actinomycetes > Mycobacteriales > Pseudonocardiaceae > Pseudonocardia > Pseudonocardia halophobica. The sequence goes on from NZ_BSFQ01000012.1 coordinate 88,458, forward strand.
GGGTTCGTCGCCCGGCCGGTCGGGGGAGCGGTGATGGGGCACTTCGGGGACCGGATCGGGCGACGCAGCATGCTCGTCCTGTCGCTGCTGATCATGGGTGTGGGCACGGCGTTGATCGGTGTCCTGCCGACCTACGCCTCGATCGGGATCGCCGCGCCGATCCTGCTCGTCGTCCTCCGGTTCGCCCAGGGTCTCGGCGTCGGTGGGGAGTGGGGCGGCGCCACACTGCTCGCCCTCGAACACGCACCGCCGAACCGTCGCGTCGTCTTCAGCTCCTTCCCCCAGCTCGGCCTACCGCTCGGGGTCGTGCTCGCGAGTCTGGTGTTCCTCCTGACCCGAGTCACGCTGCCCGAGGCCGGCTTCGCCGCCTGGGGATGGCGGATCCCGTTCCTCGCCTCCGCCGTGCTGGTCGCGTTCGGCCTGGTCCTTCGGCTGAAGCTGGACGAGAGCCCGGAGTTCCGCCAGGTCCGCACCCGGCAGGAGGTCCGCCGGGCGCCGCTGGCCGAGGTCCTTCGGGCCCCTCGGGTGCTGCTGCCCGCCTCCGGGCTCAACCTGATCGGCTCCGGGCTGGGCAACGTCGTTCTCGTCTTCACGCTGAGCTACGTCGCCGCGGAGCAGCTGGTGCCCCCCTCGGCCATGCTGGCGATCTCCATCGGTACTGCACTGGCCTGGGCCGCCGCCATCACCGTGTCGGCAGTGCTGGCCGAGCGGTACGGCAGACGGACCCTCCTGATCGTCGGCTCCGGCCTGCTGACGGTCTGGGCGTTCCCCTACTTCTGGCTACTCGACACCGGCTCGGTCGGCGCGTCCACGCTGGCATGCGTGGTCTCCGGCATCGGGATCGGGCTGGCCACCGGGCCCTACGGCGCCTTCGTCACCGAGGCCTATCCCGTCGCCGTCCGCTACAGCGGATCCTCGGTCGCCTACGCGATCGGCGGTGTCCTCGGAGGCGCACTGTCCCCGATCGTCGCGACCGTCCTGTACGGGGCCACCGGAGCCGCCACGGCGGTGTCGGCCTACCTCGTGTTCCTCGGGCTGCTGACCCTGTTGTGCGTCGTCACGCTGCGCAGTCCCCATCCGGCCGTCGCCCCGGCGACGGCCAGCCGACAACTCGAAGGGAACTCCTCATGAGCCTCACCGACGACCGTCTCGACACCGCCGCGCGCCTGGTCGACGTGAGCGACCGGCCTGCCGCCACGCCCCAGCCCTGGGACCCGATCAAAATCCCGCGTGCCCGGATCGAGTCGGAGATCGACCGGCTCGCCGCCGCGCCCCGCCCCGCCAACGGCCGGCGGGCGAGCCGCATCGTGCACCCCGCGGCCACGGCCCCCGGGCTGGGCCTCGCGCCCGGGGTGTCCGTGACGATCGAGGTCCTCAAGCCGGGCGAGGAGACCGCGCCCCTGCGGGAGAACGCACACCGCGTCGAGATCGGCATCCGCGGCAGCGGCCGGATCACCGTGCAGGGCGACGAGATCGCGCTCGCGCACCTCGACGTCGCCAACATCCCGTCCATGCAGGGCTTCCGGTTCCGCAACGACGGCGATGACGTGTGGGCCCGGCTGAGCTACTCCAACGCCCCGCTGCTGGAGAAGCTCGGCGTGCACTACGCCGAGGACCTGCCCGAGTCGTGGGAGCCCAAGCCGAGGACCTCCGACGCACCGGCCACCTACACCCGGGGTACCGCGCCGGACATCGCCATCGGCGACGAGGGCGCTCGGCTGCGCGGCTACGAGTTCCTCGTGGACATCGAGGTGGTCGAGTCCCGGGCGCTCCACTGGCCGTGGGCCGAGGTCGGACAGCACCTCTCCCGGGAACCGGGGGACGGCAGGCGCACGATCATGGCGCTGTACAACCCGGCGACCCAGCGGCGACAGGGTGCGACCCACAGCTTCTTCGTCACCGCTTCGTTCATGCCCCCGGGGGCGCCGCCGCGCCGTCGCGGGCGCGGCCACCGGCACTCCTCCGTGGCGATCAACTACCACTTCGCGGGTCGAGGAGAGAGCGTCGTCGACGGCCGGACGATCGAGTGGGAGGCAGGCGACCTGCTGCTCTCGGCGCCGGGCTGGCTCGAGCACGCCCATTACCAGGGCCCCGAAGGGCTCGGCGTCTACACAGTCCAGGACCACCCGTTGCACATCGGCATGGAGTCGCTGGTGTGGCAGGAGCAGCTGGACGGGCCGGTGCTCGCCCTGGGCTCGGAGGAGGGGCAGACCGGGTTCGTCGGGCCGCGCGAGGCCGGAACGTGAGCACCGTCGCCGACCCCACCGGGTTCGGTTTCGATCCCTACGATCCGGAGCTGACCGAGCCGGCCGTCTGGAACCGTTATCGCGCCGCACAGAATCTCGGTGGCGCGGTGCGCGCACCGGACCGCGACGGGTTCTGGCTGGTCACGAGTTACGACGAGGTCCGGACGGCACTGCGCGATCCGGCCACGTTCTCCTCGGCGTCCGGGCACCGCATCCCCACCGACGGGAGCAGGCGGGCAATACCGATCGACTTCGACCCGCCCCTGCACACCGCCTACCGGGCGCTGATGGCCGAGGCCCTGTCCCCTGCACGGGTCCGGGCGCTACGTCCCTTCCTCGCCGAAGTCGTGACCCGTCTCGTCGACGACTTCGCCGCAGCGGGAGGAGGGGACTTCGTCTCCGCAGTCGCCCTGCCGCTCCCGCTGCAGGTGCTGACCGAACTGGTCGGATTCTCCGGGGAGACGGTGGCGCAGTTCCGCACACTGACCGAGGAGCTGTGGAGCCGGTACGTCGACGTCGATCCCGCGGAGTCCCACCGGCGGCTGTGGGAGCTGATGCGTGCCGAGCTCGCCGACCATCGTGCCCGACCTCGGGACGACTTCCTCGGCTCGCTGCTGCATGCGGAGATCGAGGGACGTCCGATCCGGGAGGACGAGCAGGTCGGGATCCTGGCGACCTTCGCCGTCGCGGGTCACGAGACGACGATGAACGCGGCAGCCACCCTGGCGTGGCTGCTGGTGGAACATCCCGAGGCCCAGGCGGCGCTGCGGGCCGATCCCACGCGCGCCCGGGCGTTCGTGGAGGAGATGCTGCGCCACCGCAGCCCGGCGCAGAACTTCGCCCGGCGGACCACGTGCCCGGCGCGGGTCGGCGGGACCGCAGTGGCGGAGGGCGATGCGGTGCTGCTGTCCCTCGCTGCGGCCAACCGCGATCCGGAGCGTTTCCCGGACCCGGACCGGTTCGACCCCGACCGCGACGCCCGCGGGCACCTCGCCTTCGGCTGGGGCATCCACCAGTGCATCGGTGCACCGCTGGCACGCACCGAGCTGGTCCTGCTGCTCGAGGAGTTGGCGGCGCGACCGCCGTTGTGCGCGGCCGGCCCGCCGGTCTGGAGCAGCCTTCAGGGCGGCAACCATCTCGGCCTCACCCACCTACCGCTGCTCTTCGAGGAGGAGACATGACCGACGTCGAGATCGACGAGACCGCCTGCTGTGGCTACGGCAACTGCCTGGTGGCGGCGCCGGAGGTGTTCGACCTCCACACCGACACCGGCATCGCCTTCCTGCGGCCCGGCCGACCGCGCGAGGTCGACCGCCTCGCCGTGCGGGAGGCCGCGGCGGACTGCCCGGCCAGGGCCATCACGGTCCGGGGGTGACGGCGCATCGTGAGCGCCCGAGCTCGCGCAGCGCCTCGATCGCCGCCGACTGCAGGGGCGAGAAGTACTTCGCCTCGCGGTGGTAGAGCCCGATGCCCTCGACCAGGTGCGCGTCCCGGATCCGGACGGCTCGCAGCCGTCCGGATTCCAGGTCCGCGCGCATCGTGTACCCGACCGACAGACTGACCCAGCCGTTCGCCGCCACAGCCTCCTTGATGGCCTCGGCGTGGCCCAGCCGGATCACAGCCGGAAGTTCGGGGACGCCGTGCGCGCGGAGCTGCTCCACCAGCATCCGGTGGTAGGAGACGCCGGTCGGGACCCCGACGAGCGGGAGTCCCGCCAGCTCGGCGAGGGTCACCGAGTCCGAGTGGGGCGGGCCGTTCGGGCTGGCGCACACCACGATCGGCTCCTCCCAGAGCTTCTCGCCGACCAGCGCGTCAGGCGTCTCGCCCTCGATCCAGCTGGTCACGGCGAGGTCGACGGTGCCCCTCTGGGTCGCGCGGAGGGCGATCTCCGGTTCGCTGATCTGCACCGTGATGTCGGCACCGGTCCGCTCGGCCCGCAACGCGGTCATGACCGGGGGTAGCAGGTACGTGCCGATGGCCATGCTCGCGGCCGCGACGAGCGATCCGGCGGTCCCGGCGACCAGGTCGTCGACGTCCCGCTGGACCTGGACGCTGCTCGCCAGCACTTCCTTGGCCCATTGGTACACCCGCTCGCCCGCCTCGGTCAGCACGAGGCCGCTACCGGACCGGACGAACAGAGTGGCTCCCAACGAGCGCTCCAACGACCGCAGTTGACCAGACACGCTCGGCTGTGCCACCAGCAACTGCTCAGCTGCCCGCGTCACCCCACCCGCGTCCACGACCAGGCAGAACACGGACAAGCGTCGCAACGTGATCGACTCATCCATAGGGCGCACTCTATGTGCACGTCGCAGCACTCGCTAGCACCTTATGGGGAGCGCGTTCGTATCCGCCGCCCCCTCCACGAGCCGCCCAGGACGAAGGAGTCCCACCATGCGCTCAGCCCCCACCACTCGATCCGCCTGGCAGGTCGTCGGCGCCAGCACGGCGGGCACCTCCGTCGAGTACTACGACTTCTTCATCTACGGAACTGCCGCCGCACTCGTCTTCCCGCACGTGTTCTTCCCCGAGATGACGCCGGTGCTCGGGGCCCTGTCCGCCTTTCTCACCTTCGGCGCCGGCTATCTCGCGCGGCCCCTGGGTGGAATCGTGATCGGGCATTTCGGCGACACCGTCGGGCGCAAGCGGATGCTCGTCCTGACCGTCCTGCTCATGGGCGGTGCGACCCTGGCGATCGGGCTGCTGCCCGGCTACGCGCAGATTGGCGTCGCCGCGCCGATCCTGCTGCTCGTCCTCCGGCTGGTCCAGGGCTTCGCCTTCGGCGGGGAGTACGGCGGGGCGATCATCATGGCCTTCGAGTTCGCCCCCGAGGGCCGCCGCGGGTTGTTCGCCAGCCTGCCGCACACCGGTCAGTCCGTGGGTGTCCTGCTCGGCAGTGCCGCCTTCGCCCTGGTCGGCGGCCTGCCGGAGGGGCAGCTGCTCACCTGGGGCTGGCGCGTGCCGTTCCTGGCGTCGGTCGTGCTGGTGGCTGTCGGCCTGGTCATCCGGCTGAAGGTCACCGAAACGCCGTCGTTCCGAGCGGCCCGGCGGGACAACGCGATCGTCCGGTCGCCGTTCGTCTCACTGCTGCGCCATCACCGCTGCGAGGTCCTGCTCGTCGCCGGCACCTTCACCGGCTTCAGCGCAGCCAGCATTCTTGCCATCACCTACATGGTCGGCTACGCCCGCACCGCGGGCGGGGTTCCGGCGGGCACCCTGCTGACCGCTATCACCGTCGCCACCGCGGTCCAGCTCGTCACGACGCCGCTGTCCGGCTGGCTGTCCGACCGGATCGGGCGCACCCTCCTGCTCGGCATCGGCGCCGCGGGGACCGCAACAGCCGTCTCGCTGATGTTCGGCGCCGTCTCAAATGGACGGACCGGGCTGGTCGTGCTCGCCTACGTCCTCGGTTGGGGGGTCTTCTTCGCCGCAGGCGTCGGAGTGCTGCCCGCGCTGTTCTCCGACGCCTTCGACACCTCGGTTCGGTACTCCGGCATGGGTCTCGGCTACCAGCTCGCCACCGTCCTGGGCAGCGCAATCAGCCCGACGGTGGCCACCCTGCTTCTCGGCGCGACCGGGACGTCCACCTCCGTCTCGGTCTACGTCGTGGCGATCCTGGCAGTCACCCTGGCCTGCGGCCTCGTGCTGGCCCGGCGGGTCGGGTCCGCCGCCAGCACCACCGGAGAGGCCCGCACGCCCGACCGGGTGGATACCTGACCATCCTCATGGAGACCGCCGATCCCGCGGGTGGCTCGCTCGTCGACCGCCCCGCGCACGACGACGCCGCGCTGGAGGCCGCGCCTGCCGCGATGAGCGCGGCGGCCCGAGCCTGGGATTCACCCGGCCGCCGCTGCGCGCCGATCTCCTGCGGGCGCTCGCGCGGGAGATCGGGCGGACGACACCGCTCGCCGCGCTTGTCACCCGCCAGATGGATAAGCGGCTCGCGGAGGCAGCCGTCGAGATCGGGAAGTCGGCGCGCAGCAGGCTGGTACGCCGACCACGCCGGGCGGCGGCCGGCCGTAGGCCGGCGGCGAGCAGGAACTGCAGGTGCGGGGAGGCGGTCTTTGATGCCGAGTGAGGCGACGTCGGTGTCGAGGATGATCCGTCGGCCGTCAGGCGATGTCCGAGCGGCGCATCTTCTGAAGGTCGGTGAGGAACGCGTCGAGCTCGTCGTCGTCGAACACGCCGTCGTGGGCGAGATCGTCCCCCGTACGGATCGGCGCTGCGGCGGCGAAGAGGTCGTCGACGGTGATGCCGGGCGGCTTCGGAGAGGGCGAGGGCCCGGGCTGGGTGGACACGATGCTCGCTCAGGACGGGCTGCGGGACTGTCTGCCATCGTAGTCGCGGCACCGCGGTACGGGCCCGACGACGGGCCGGGGGCGTGGAACGAGATGTGGCACGAACTTGCGTCGAGAAGGGCACTCAGGGACACCTGAGCACCCTCTGCGGAGACTGTTGGCGCTGGTAGAAGCGTTGGCGGACGTAGATCCGTTGCCTTCCAAACTGGCTACGCGGGTTCATTTCTCGAGACCGTGCCGGCGGGTTCCGACGCTCGTCGTGAGGCCGAGGCCGTGCGGGTCCGTCTCATTCACCAGATCGGCGAGCGCCGGAACCGGGGACGAGCCGCTGACTGGTCGACGCGCGCCGTCCGGGCGCGGCACTGCCGTGGAACCTCGGCAGTCGGGGTCTCGACATCGCGCACCGCGGTGACGGGCGTTTCGGCACTGACCATTCGGAACCGGCAGATGCGATGGCCGCTGCGGCCCGTTCCCGCCACGCCTTCTCGACCAGGAAGAGGCCGTCGTAGCGGTGAACCGACGGCGGCGCGTCAGCGGACGCGGGTCGTCGGGCAACCAACCGGCGCCCTCGACGACGGAGCCGGTGAGGCCGGATCCGGACAGCGGGTCCCGGGCGCCGCGGAGCCGCCCGGCGCGATCGTCCCGGCGGTTTGCGTCGGCGCCCTCCATCGCCAGGTCCACGGTTTCGCGGGCGTAACGCGCCGCGGCGCTCGGTCCCTGCTGCTGGAGCATGCTTCCCCCCGCCCGGCCGCCGACCCCGGCCGACCGGGAGGCGCGGTCGTGAACCGCGCCTCCCGGGTCATCGATCAGACGTGCTCGGTCCCGACGTCGTGCGACCCCTCCATGACGCGGTGCTCCTCGTGACCGTGGTCCTCGGTCCGGCCCTGGTCGAAGCGGTCGACGTGCTCGAAGCGGACGTCCTGGTGCTCGTACAGGTGCTGGTCGACGCGGTGCTGGTCGACGCGGTGCTGGTCGTCGCGGTGCTGGTCGTCGCGGTGCTGGTCGCGGTTCTGGTCGTCGCGGCGCTCGGTCCGGTCCCGCTGCTCGCCCCGGTTGCGGTCGCGGTGTTCGTCGCCGTCACGCCGGGTGCCCTCGAAGTGCCGGCCCCGCTCGCTGCGGTCGTGGTGCTCGTCCCGGTACCCCTCGCGGTGCTCCTCGCGCCCGCGGCCCTCCTCGCGCCCGCGGTGCTCGTCCCACCCGCGGTGCTCCTCGCGTCCGCGGTACTCCTCGCGCCCGCGGCCCTCCTCGCGCCCGCGGTGCTCGTCCCGGTACCCCTCGCGGTGCTCGTCCCACCCGCGGTGCTCCTCGCGTCCGCGGTACTCCTCGCGCCCGCGACCCTCCTCGCGCCCGCGGTGCTCGTCCCGGTACCCCTCGCGGTGCTCCTCGCGCCCGCGGCCCTCCTCGTGCCGGCGGTATCCGCCCTCGCGGTCCCGGTGCTCCTCCCGCTCGCGGTGCTCCCCGCGCTCGCGGTGCTCCCCGCGCTCGCGGTGCTCCCCGCGCTCGCGCATGCGCTCCTCCCGGTGCTCCTTGCGCTCGCGCTCCTCCCGGCGCTCCTCACGCTCGCGCTCGCGGTGTTCGCGCTGGCGGTGCTCCTCGCGCTCCCGCTCCCGGTGCTGGCGCTCGCGCTGTTCCGCCCGCTCGCGATCCCGTGCGTCGCGGTGCTCCCGCTGCTCGTGCCCGAAGACGTCCCCGCTGCGGGTGGGCTCACCCGTGCTCTGGTCGGCCATGACGGTGAGGGAGCCCGCAGCGGTAGTGGCGGCGTCGAGCTCGGCATCGACGCTGGTCGTGGTGCTGTTGTCGGTGCGGGTTGTGGCTGCGTCCATCGGATCTTTCCTCCTCGGTTCCCGGGGCGTCTCCCCGGTCGCTTGAAGGATGGGCGCCGCTGTGCGCTCGCACCGTCGGTCGACCGGACCCCTGGCCGGAGGGTCCTGCTGTCCCCCGATCGACCGACGCGTCGCGCTGGCCCGTCCGGCCTGAACCACGATCAAGCCCCGCCGCTCCATGTGCGGGCGCGGACGGGCCAGCACCAGTGCAGGTGGTCGAGGATGATCGGCTTCAGGTCGTTGCGTGGGCTTGAACCGCTGCGCCTCGGCCGACGGTCAGAGCACCTCCCGACGTGTGAGGGCGGGGACGCCGGCGCGGAGTCGCTCCAGGAACAGGACGAGGATCGCTGCGGCACTGCGGTGGGTGGCGTCGTTGAGCGCGTCGTGCCGTCCGCCCGACACGGTGACCAGTTCGACGTCCTCCAGGCCGGAGTACCAGCCGCGGACGTCGTCGAGCAGGGCGATCGTGTCCGCCTCGCCGTGCAGTCCCAGCACCGGGACGTGGACGCGAGCCGGATCCGCCCGGCCGATCCACTCGGCGGGCGGTGGTGTGGCCAGGGCGCCGTGCCGCACACCGTCGTCGCCGCGGAGCCGGGCCTGGTGGACCGGGCAGGCGGTGCGCGCAGTGATCTCGTCCTCGGGTACGGGACCTCGGCCGAGGGCGAGACCGGCCAGGACCAGCCCGGCCACACCGGGCAGGTCGGCCGCGAGCCCGGCGGCGAAGAGCGCGCCGGCGTCCGAGCCGACCAGGACGCGCGGGTGCGGGCCGGTGTCGGAGTCCGCTTCGGACTCCAGCAGCGCCCGGACCTGGTACTCGGTGCGGCCGGGGTCGGTCGTCGGGTCGGCGACGGCCCAGACCCGGTAGCCGTCGGCGGCGATCCGGCGCCCGAAGCGCTCGTAGACGCCGGCGTGCTCGCCGCGACCGGGGACGACGAGGACGGTGCCGCGCGTGGCCACGGCCTCAGGCTCGCGCCAGGAGGCGACGACGGGCACCGCGGCGGGGGAGACGGCCATGGTTGTTCCTCTCAGACGAGCTGGGCACGCAGGACGGCCCGGGCGGCGCGGTCGAGTCCGGCGCCGTCGAGCGTCGGGGCGGAGCCGACGAGCAGCCGGGTGTAGGGATGGGTGGGGTCGCCGATGATTTGCGCGGTGGCTCCCGCTTCGACGATGCGGCCGTGGTAGAGCACGGCGATCCGGTCGGTCACGCCGGCGACGGATCCGAGGTCGTGGGAGATGAACAGCTGTCCCGTGCGGTGCCCACCCACCCTGCCGGCTTCGCCGGCTGCCGTCCCCCGGTGGGGGTCCCGCAGCCGCAGGAGCAGCTCCAGGACCGCGGTGCGGCTGCTCGCGTCCAGCGCGCTGACCGGCTCGTCGCAGATCAGCAGGCGCGGTTCGGTGATCATCGCGCGGGCGATCGCGGCGCGTTGGCGCTGGCCGCCGGACACCTCGGCGGGGCGCCGGGCCGCGAGTGCGGGATCGAGCCCCACCCGCGCCAGCGCCTCGGCGACGCGGTCCGCGATCTGCGACGAGCCGCGCACCTCGAGGGCCTCGCCGACGGAGCGACCGAGGGGCAGGTCGGGGTCCAGGCTCTGCAGCGGGTCCTGGAAGACGTACTGCACGGAGCCGGCTCGCCGGAACGCCCGCAGGGCCCCGCCGCGGAGGCCGCCGACGTCCGTGCCGGTGACCGAGACGGTGCCGCGGTCGATACGGTTCAGCCCGAGCAGGCTGCGGGCCAGCGTGGTCTTCCCGGACCCGGTCTCGCCGATCAGCCCGACGATCTCGCCGGGCCGGACGGTGAGATCGACCCCGTGCAGGATCTCCCGACGGGCTCGCCCGCGGCCGAGGGACACGGCGAGATCGCGGACCTCGACCAGGTCAGACACGGTGGGCCTCCCGGACGTGCTCGATGCCGAAGCGGGCGTGCGCCTCGACGAGCGAGCGGGTGTACTCGTGCTGTGGCGCGCGCAGGACCTGCTCCGCGGTGCCACGCTCGACGATCCGCCCGGAGCGCATGACCACCACCTCCTCGCACACCTGCGCGACGACGGCGAGGTCGTGGGAGACGAGCACGAGCGCGAGCCCGTGCCGTTCCCGCAGGTCGGCGAGCAGGTCGAGCACCTCGGCCTGGACGGTGACGTCCAGTGCGGTGGTCGCCTCGTCGGCGATCAGCAGGTCCGGGTCCCGGCAGATCGCGATGGCGATCAGCACGCGCTGCAGCATGCCGCCGGACAGTTCGAACGGGTACTGGCCGGCGACCCGGCCGGGCTCGCGCAGCCCGACCTCGGTGAACAGCTCGACGGCCCGGTCCCGGGCTTCCCGCTTGCGCAGCCCGCCGCGGACGCGCAGCACCTCGGCGAGCTGGCGCCCGACGGGAACGGAGGGGTCGAGGTACGAGCCGGGGTCCTGGAAGACCGCCCCGATGCGGTCGGCGCGGTAGGGCAGCCAGCCCGCGGTGTCCAGCTCGGTGAGCTCGACGCGGTCGAACCGGATCGAGGTCTCAGGGCCGGTGTACAGCTCAGGCGGGAGGATGCCGAGCACGGAGCGACAGGTCAGCGACTTGCCGCTGCCGGACTCCCCGACGATGCCGAGGGTGCCGCCGCGGTGCAGCGTGAGATCGACGCCGGAGACCAGCGGCGCGTCGAGGTGCCCCGGATCGAGGCTGATGGTGAGGTTCCGGACCTCAAGCAGCGGCACGGACCTTCTCCTTCCGCGACGATCGTGCCGACACCCCGGTCACGTCCCGGAGCGTGTCGGCCAGCCCGTTGCAGGCCCCGACCGTGAGGATCACCAGCAGGGCGGGGGCCAACGGCGCCGTCGGCCGCGGGAACAGGTACTCCAGCGAGGTGGCCAGCATCCCGCCCCAGGTGGGCTCCGGTGGCCGGATTCCGATCCCCAGGAAGGTCAGCGAGGACACGATGACCAGGCTGCTGCCCAGGGTCGTCGCGGTGGTCACGGCGACGGCGGGCAGCACCTTGGGCCAGACGTGGCGGCGCAGCACGAACCAGGCGGACGCTCCGGTCAGCCGGGCGGCCTCGACGTACTGCGAGCCCGCCACCGGGAACGCCGCGGCCCGGGTGACCCGGTAGAACGCCGGCGACACGAGGATCCCGACGGCGAGCATCGCCTGGGTCAGCCCGTTGCCCAGCAGCGCGGTCATGGCGACGGCGAAGACGAGGAACGGCAGCGTCACGAACGCGTCCATGACCCGCAGGGTCGTCCACTCGAACGCACGCCCGAGGTAGACCGACAGCAGGCCCGGGACCGTGCCGAGCACCAGCCCGACGACGACCGCCTCCAGCGCCGCGAGCAGCGACAGCCGCGACCCCGCGAGCAGCCGGGACAGCTCGTCGCGCCCGAGGTTGTCGGTTCCGAGCAGGTGCTGTGCAGAGGGGCCCTGCAGCAGGGCGTCCTGGTTCTGCTGCAGCGGGTCGTACGGCGCGAGCAGCGGGCCGAACACCGCGAGGAGGGCCACGAGCACCAGGAACGTCACGGACACGGCGCCGATGCGGTGGCGCAGCACGGTGCTGACTCGAGGCCTCATCACGACCCCCGCTGAGCGGCGGGCCGCAGCCGGACGAGTGCGGCGTTGACCAGCAGGTTGAACAGCAGCACGACGACGATCGCCACGACCAGCGTGCCCTGCACGACCGGGACGTCCCCGCGGACGGCGCCGTCCGCGGCGAACCGGCCGAACCCGGCCATCCCGAAGATGCTCTCGGTGACCACGGCCCCGCCGATCAGCATCGGGACGCGCAGACCGAGGACGGAGAGGGCGGGCCCGGAGCCGTTGCGCAGCACGTGGCGCAGCAGGATCCGCCGCGCCGGGAGGCCGCGGACGACCAGCCCGACGACGTAGTTCTCCCGCTGTGCGGCCACGAGCCCCGTGCGGAGCTGGCGGGCGATGTCGGACACCGCGTCCAGCGAGAGCGCGATCGCGGGCAGGGTGATCAGGGTGAGCCACGCGCTCGGGTCCTCCGTCGGCGAGACGTAGCCGGCCGACGGGAACAGCGGGAAGAGCACGCAGAACACCACGATCAGCCCGATCGACACGACGAACGGGGGCAGGGTGGAGATCAGTGTGCAGAAGGCGGTCACGGCCCGGTCGACCCAGCTGCCCTGGCGCACGGCGGCGAGCACACCCAGCGCAGTGCCGACGACGATGCCGATGACCAGGGCGAATCCGGCGACCGACAAGGAGACCTCGAGTCGCTGGCCGATCTGCTCGGCCACACCGACGCCGTTGAGCCAGGAGGTCCCGAGGTCCCCGCGGACGACGTGGCCGAGCCAGTCGACGTACTGCACGAGCACCGGCCGGTCCAGGCCGAGCTGCGCGTTCACCCGGGCCACGTCCTCCGGCGTGGCGGCGTCCCCGAGCAGCTGCCCGGCCGGGCTCAGCCCGCTGAACGCGCCGAGCAGGAAGGTCACCAGGGTGGCGAGCAGGAACACCGGGACGGTGACGGCCAGCGTCCGGCCGAGCCAGGCGAGGAGAGCGAGACCCGGCCGCCGGCGCACCGGTGCCTGCGGCGCGACCGGGGTCGTGGGGGTCGGCTCGGCGGTGAGCGGTTCGGTCAGCTGAACCGTCATGCCCGGCTCCCGGGCGCGGCCACCGTCACGCCCTCCCAGCGGTACTGCGAGAGGAAGTGCGGCAGGGGCGACACGCGCGGGTTGCGCACGGCGATCCGCGGGCTGGTGCCCAGCGAGAAGCTGGGGGACATCTCGACGCCGAGCTTGACGGCGTTCTGCAGGACCTCGGGGTAGCGCGGGTCGTCCAGCGGCGTCCTGCGGACCTCGTCGAGCGCGGCGAGGAACTCCGGCGACGCCTCCTTCGAGGTGTTCATCAGCCCCTGCGGCCCGTAGACCACGCCCAGGTTCTGCACCGGCGACTCGCGCCCGACGGTGCCGTCGAGGGCGAACTGCGCCTTGCGGCCCAGGTAGACCTCCTGCTGCCAGGTCGACGAGCCCGGCGGCACGACCTTGATCGTGGCGTTCACCCCGACGGCCTGCAGCTGTTGCTGGACCAGTTCGGCGGTGGACTGCGCGACCGAGTTCACGGTGACGGTCAGGGAGAGGCTGCCCGGCGCGTAGCCCGCCGCCGCGAGCATCGCCTTCGCCTTCGCCGGGTCGTAGGCGTACGCCTGGTCGAGAGCCTTGTTGTAGGCGACGTAGCCCTGCGGGAACGGCTGGTACGTGACGTTCCCGATGCCCCCGTTGGTGACGTCGAGGATCGCCTGCCGGTCGACGGCGTACTTGAGGGCGTCGACGACGCGGCGGTCGGTCAGCGGTGCCAGCCCGGAGTGCACGTCGACCTGGTTGACGGTGAACGAGTCGACGACGTCGACCTCCAGACCGGCCGCCTTGGCCTGTTCGACCTGCCTGCCGGTGATCGTCGCGACGTCCAGCGCGCCGGACTGCACCGCGGCGATGACGGAGGTCGGGTCGGTCCCGGCGGTGAGCTCGAGCCGCTCGATCTCGACGTCGCCCGCGTCCCAGTAGTCGGGGTTCTTGACCAGGGTGGCCTTGGACTCGGGGACGAAGCTCTCGAACTTGAACGGGCCGGCTCCGACCGGCGCGGTCGGGATCGCGCCGGGATCCTTCGTGAACGCGGCTGGGCTGACGATCGCGCCGGTCTTGCCCGCCAACAGGTTCGGGACCTGGTAGTCCGGCGCGGCGAGGTGCAGCGTGACGTGTGTCGGATCGTCGGCGGTGACGTCGGAGATCGTCGCCAGCTGGTCCTTGAGCAGCGAGTTCTCCTGCGTCTTGCCGCGGAGCAGGCTCTGCCGAACGGCGTCGGCGTCGAGCGGGGTGCCGTCGGTGAACGTCAGCCCGGGCCGCAGCACGAACGTCACCGCGGTGCCGTCCGCGTTGTAGGTCCAGGACTCGGCCAGGCCGGGCCCGGCCGTCCCCTTCTCGTCGAGCTGGGTCAGCGACGCGTAGACGAGGCTGATGGTGTTGATGTCGTTGCCGGTGCTGGACGTGACCGGATCCCAGCTGGTGGGCAGGTTGAAGCCCCACTTGAGGGTCTGCGATGAGGCGCCGGCGTTCGCGCCCGCGCAGCCGGCCAGGGTGACGACCAGGACGGCGAGGGCGGCAGCGAGCCGGATGAGGCGGGACATGGGTGTGGGTCTCCGGGATCAGGCGGGGACGCGAACGGAGGCCCGCTCGCGCGCGGGGTCGTCTGCGCGCTCTCGCGCGACGGCATGGATGTTGCGGGGGATCGGCAGGCCGAGGTTGCCGCGCAGGGTGGTGGCCTCGTAGGAGGACCGGACGATTCCGCGGTCGCGCAGGATCGGCAGGACCTCGTCGGTGAAGCGGGCGAACTCGCTCGGCACGGTCACGTGGACGTTCAGCCCGTCCAGGGCACCGGCCTCGAACCACTCCTGGATCCGGTCCGCCACCGTCACCGGGGACCCGACGAACGGTGCCGGCGTCGAGGTGCTGAACCGGTGCACGGTCTCGCGCAGGGTCAGGCCCTCCGCGTGCGCGACCTGCTTGATCCGGTCCGCCTGGGTCCGGAAGCTGTCGTTGCCGAGGTCGCCGAGCTCGGGGAACGGTGCGTCGAGGTCGTAGCGGCTGAAGTCGTGCCAGCCGAAGGGGCGGCCGAACTGCGCCAGGGTCTTCGCGAAGTCCTTGTTCAGCCGGGTGTCCTGCTCGATCGCCCGGGCCTCGGCGTCGGTGTCCGCGATGACCGGGGTGATCCCCGGCATGATCACGATCTCGTCGGGGTTGCGGCCCTTGGCCCGCGCCCGGCTGCGGATGTCCCGGGCGAACGCCACCCCCTGCTCGACCGTCGCGGAGTGGGTGAAGATCCCCTCCCCGAGGGCCGCCCCCAGGTCGCGGCCCTCGTCGGAGTCGCCGGCCTGGAAGATCACCGGCTGGCCCTGCGGCGACCGGACGATGTTCAGCGGGCCACGGACGTGGAAGTGCTCGCCGACGTGGTCGAGCCGGTGCTGGCGGGTCGGGTCCACGAACACGCCGGTCTCCGGGTCGCGCGGGAAGGCGTCCTCCTCGTAGGAGTTCCACAGCCCCTGGCAGACCTGCACGGACTCCAGCGCGCGGCCGTAGCGGGAGGGGTAGTCGTAGTGCTCGTCGCGGCTGTAGTTGGCGGCGGTGCCGCCGTCCCCGGTGGCCACCACGTTCCAGCCGGCGCGACCGCCGCTGATCAGGTCCAGCGAGGCGAGCCGCCGGGCGAGGTTGAACGGAGTGTTGTAGCTGGTGGTGAGCGTGCCGACCAACCCGATGTGCGTGGTCGACACCGCCACCGCGGACAGCAGGGTCAGCGGCTCGAGCCGGTTCAGGTAGTGGGGCGGCGAGTCCGGCGTGATGAACTGGCTGTCCACGATGAACACCAGGTCGAACAACGCGTCCTCGGCCTGCCGAGCGCGGGCGATGTACCAGCGGATGTCGACGCTGGCATCCCCCGGGATCTCGGGATGACGCCAGACGTCGTGCTGGCCGGGACCCCCGACGCCCATCAGCACGGCGCCGAGCTTCAACTGTCGACCCATGGGTCGGTCCTCTCACACGGTGGAGCGCGCACGGACCGACCGTGTCCTCGGGAGGCGGGGACGACGAGGTGGCGGGCGCGCGGATCAGAGCCGTCCGCCGCGGAGCACGGCGGGGCCGAGGGGTGGAGCGGGGTCTGCGATCAGGCGCAGAACGGCCCGCGACGACACGTCGCGGTCGAGGTGCGGCCGAGGTCGACCGCGAGCCGGCGCGTCAGCCCGGGGGCCCCGACACGGAAGGTGGCAGTGACATCGAGAGACGGGACGGCAGGGACACCACCCATACAGGGGTGCGCCACGCACTGCTCGTCCGTCGTCACGCCAGGGATCGTGACACTCCGCTGCGCGGAACGTCCAACTCGGGAATCCGATCACAGTCGATAGAAGATTTCTATCGGTCGTGCTGCACTGGCGCGGTGACTCGTGCCGTGACCGCCCCGAACCGGACGCTCGACGTCGTCGCGCTGCGGAGCTTCGTCGCGGTCTGCGACCACGGCGGCTTCCACCGCGCCGCCGAGGTCCTGCACGTCAGCCAGCCGACTGTGAGTCACCACGTCCGGCGGTTGGAGGCCGCCTGCGGCCAGACCCTGTTCCGCAAGGTGGGACGGGCATCGCGGCTCACCGCCGCCGGGGAGGTGCTGCTGTCCGAGGCACGCCGGATGCTCGCGCTGCACGACCAGGTGCTCGCCCGCCTTTCGGCCCCGGCTCCGACGTCGCTGACCCTCGGCTCCACCGAGCACGCCGCGGACCTGCTGCTGCCGCGCCTGACCGGGGTGCTCGGGGGCAACGTGCGCTACCGCCTCGATCGCGGCGTGAACCTGCGCGCCGCGCTGGACCGCGGCGACCTGGACCTGGCGCTGGTCATGGGCGAGGCCCTCGACGACCGCTCCGCCGACGCGGGCGAGCTCGACCTGCACTGGTTCGCCGCGCCGGGGTGGCGGCCACCGGAGGGCGCGCTCCCGCTCGTCGCGCTCGACGAACCCTGCGCCGTGCGCGACCGTGCGCTGACCACCCTCGCCGCGGCCGCGCGTCCGGTCACTGTGGCCTGCGAGGCCGCCTACCTCGCCGGGGTGCTCGCGGCCGCCCGCGCCGGGCTGGGGGTCGCCCTGCTGGCGACCATGGACACCACCCCCGAGGGCCTGGTCCGCCGCGACGACCTACCACCCGTCCCCGCCCTGCCGATGTCCGTCCGCTGCCGCGTCGGGATGCCCGCCGAGACGCTCGCGGGCGTCGCCACCGCCGTCGGGACCGCGCTGATCGATTGACCGGTCCTTTCGGTCGGGGCGGCAAATGTCCGAACACATCCGCGGGGTTCGTCAGGGGGCAGGAGCCGCCGCGAACAGCGGTTGGGCTTCTCGGTACGGGAAGCGGCCCAGCTCGTGGAGTGACGCGAACTGGGCCTGTGGTGTCGGAACGGCTTCTGAAGGGCTGCCTTCGCCGGCGGACCGCCTCGGACGTGGCGTCCGGTCGGCGCGGACCGAACGGTGGGTCTTCCTACGCGACGAGTCCCTGCGTGGGGCTCGCCGCCGCAGGCTCGCCCTCGACGGCCATCGACATCGTCAGCTCCGAACCGTGGCGACGCACCTGCGTGACGGGGAAGGCGCGGCGCACGGCTGCGTAGGCGGCCGCGTTCACCACGAGCATCTCGCCGACGAGCTCGCGGTAACCCAGTTCGGCAGCCCTGTTCCGGGCGGCCTGCAGCAGCCGGGTGCCGACGGCACACCCCTGCCAGCGGTCCACGACCTCGACGGCGAGCTCCCCGCGCCCGTCACCGAGGTCCATGATCCGCACGATGCCGATCGGACAGCCCTGGATGAAGGCCGCAAGCGCGAGGTGAGTACGGCCGTCGAGCGCGGTCAAGCTGCGGCGGGTGGCTGCCGAGAGCTCGGCGATCGGGGCTTGGAAGCGCAGATAGCGGCTGTGTGGGGACAGTCCGGCGAAGACCACGTCGACGACGTCGCCGTCGCCGGAGCCGAGCTCACGGATGCGGACGAGGTCGCCGACACCGGTCGTGGTGGCGTCGAGCTCGGCTTCGTGGCTGGTCGTGGTGTTGTCGACAGTGGCGGTGGTGGCAGCGTCCATCGGATCTTCCCTCCTTGATTCCCGGGGCATTTCCCCGCGGGCTGAAGGGTGGGGGCGACCGCCCGCTCGCACCGTCGGTCGACCGGGCCCTTGGCCGGAGGGTCCTGCTGTCCCCCGATCGACCGAGCGCGCACCGACAGTCGTCCGGTTCTCTACTCATCGGTTGATTTACTGACTCTAAGGTTGAGTCTCGTCTTGACATGCCCGTCGGGCACTCCTAACCTCCGACGAGTTACCGTATAGTCGAATTTCCAACCTTGGAGTCGATGAGCGGTACCTCAGCCACCACTTCGACACTGAGGAGCGCGACGATGCGCGATCACGATGCCCTTTGGCAGCCCTTGCAGGTCGGCCCCGTCTCGCTCAAGAACCGGGTCGTGGTGACCCCGCACGCGCTGGCCTACGGGCGCGACAACCTGATGACCCAGCAGAGCGTCGACTACTACGAGGAGCGCGCGAAGGGTGGCGCCGGGCTGATCCTCACCGAGGCGCAGGTCGTGCATCCGTCGAGCCGCGGGATGATGCTTCGCACGCTGCAGAGCTGGCCCACCGAGGTCATCCCTGTGTACGAGCGGCTCGCGAAGGCCGTCCACAAGCACGGCGCCAAGGTGTTCGTCGACCTCTCGCACTTCGGTGCCGAGGACAACAACACGATGCACCTGGACAACTGGCGGTCACTCTGGAGCGCGTCGGGCCTTCCGTCACCGACCTACGGCGAGATTCCGCGGCCGATGACCGAGGAGGACATCGCCGAGCTCGTGGCCGGGTTCGGACGGAGCGCGCGCAACGCCGCCGTCGCCGGCATGGACGGCGCCGAGGTCCACGCCGCGCACGGCTATCTGCTCTGCAGCTTCCTGTCCCCGCTGACCAACCGCCGTACGGACGCCTACGGCGGTTCCACCGAGAACCGCTGCCGGATCGTCATCGAGTGCGCGCAGGCCGTGCGGAAGGAGATGCCCGCGGGGGAGTTCGCCGTGGGCGTCCGCCTGTCGCTCGACGAGTTCGTGGCCGGCGGGATCGAGCCGGACGAGGGCGAGCGAATCCTCCGGACGATGGACGAGTCCGGCCTGTTCGACTACTTCAGCGTCAGCGGCGGGGCCGCGCTCACCTTCCACCGGACCGTCTCCCCGATGAGCATCCCCGGCACCCCGCTGGTCGACCTGGCGATGCGCGCCAAGAAGATCGTCGACAAGCCGATCCTCACCGCCAACGGCATCGCCGACCTGGAGACGGCGAACGGCATCGTCGAGCGCGGCGACGCCGACCTCGTCGCGATGACCCGCGCGCACATCGCCGACCCGCACCTGGTCAGCAAGGCGCAGACCGGTCGCGAGGACGAGATCCGGCACTGTGTGGGCGGCAACCAGGGCTGCTTCTCGCGGATGGCCAAGGGCTGGTCGCTGACGTGCACGCAGAACCCCGCCGCCGGCCGCGAGGCCGAGCTGGGTCTGGGCACCCTGGAGCACGTCACCGAGCCACGGACGATCGTCGTGGTCGGGGGCGGGCCGGCCGGCATGCGCGCTGCGGAGACGGCCGCATCCCGGGGGCACCGGGTCGTGCTGTTCGAGCAGAGCGACGAGCTGGGTGGCCAGATCCGCTACGCCGCCAAGCTCCCCACCCGCGGCCGGTGGGCCGCGATGGTCTCCGACATGGAGCGCACCCTCGACAAGTTCAAGGTCGACGTCCGGCTCGGCACCGCGGCGACGGTCGAGACCATCGCCGCGGAGGACCCCCACCACGTCGTGCTGGCCACCGGGTCGTCCTGGCGTACGGACGGGTACCTGGCCGCCGTCGGCAACCACGGCGGCATCCCGGGGCTGGAGCACACGACGGTCCTCGACCCGATCACCGCGATCGAGGAGCCGGAGCGGGCGGGCAAGCGGGTGCTGGTCATCGACGAGACCGGCGAGTACCTGGCGCTCGGGCTGGCCGAGAGGCTGGCGGCCGACGGCCGCGAGGTGGAGGTCGTCAGCACGCGGATGTTCCTGGGGGACAACACGGTGCTCTACCTCGACCTGGCGCACCTCTACCCGCGGCTGCACGCGGCGGGCGTCACGTTGAGCCCGCAGCACGCGGTCTTCCAGGTCACCCCGGAGGGAGCGGTGGTCGGCCGCATCTGGGACGGCCGGACCCGCGTCGTCCCCGTCGACTCCGTCGTGACGGTGGCGATGCGGGACCCCGAGTGCTCGCTGGCCGGGCAGCTCCGCGGTCGCCTCCCGTTCACGCAGGTCGGCGACTGTGTCGCCCCTCGGAAGGTCGACGAGGCCATCTACGAGGGCGAGACGACCGGCCGCGCCGTCTGATTCCCCACGACCCACCGACGAAGGAGTCGCACATGCCCACGACCTGGCAAATCGGAGACATCAAGGTCAGTCAGATCCTCGAGATGCCGGTCGAGCCCGGCGAGCTCGACGGTCTGATCGAGGAGGCCACACCCGAGGCGGTGCGCTCGGTCGAGTGGCTGTACCCGAACTACGCCAACGACGCCGGGCAGACCCTGTGGAGCCTGCACGCGTACGTCGTCGAGACCCCGACGCACCGGGTCCTCGTCGACGCGGGCTGCGGCAACCACAAGACCGTTCCGCTGCTGCCGAACTGGGGCGGCCTGGACAACCCGTTCCTCGAGCGGCTCGCCGAGGCCGGGTACCAGCCGGAGGACATCGACTACGTCCTCGCGACGCACCTGCACCTCGACCACGTCGGCTGGAACACCGTGCTCGACGGGGACAAGTGGCGCCCGACCTTCCCGAACGCCCGCTACACCTACGTCCGGGACGAGTTCGACTACCACAGGGGTCTCGAGGAGGGTGCGGCAGCGACCGACGACCTCGCTCACGCCGTCGTCTACCAGGGCGCCGACCCGGACATCCACTCGCAGACCCGGCTCGTGTTCGCGGAGTCGATCCAGCCCTGTGTGGACGCCGGGCTCGTCGATCTCGTCGATTCGAACCACGAGGTCACACCCGGTGTGCGGTACACCGCGACGCCGGGGCACACCACCGGGCACCACAGCGTCACAGTGGAGTCGCAGGGCCGCATCGGCCTCGTCACCGGTGACTTCATCCACCACCCGATCCAGATCGCGCGCCCGGCCTGGAGCTCCCGCGGCGACAGCGACCGGGCCCAGTCCGCCGAGACGCGCACCGCCTTCCTCCGCGCGGTCGCCGGGTCCGAGACGTTGGTCCTCGGCACCCACTTCAGCGGCCCGAGCGGCGGCCACATCGTGCCGGACGGCGACGGGTACCGCTTCCTCCCCACAGAGAGCTGATCACATGACGGACGCAGTCATCGTCTCCGCCGCTCGGTCGCCCATCGGCCGCGCGGGCAAGGGCTCCCTGGCGAGCATGCGCCCGGACGACCTCGCGGCCCAGATGGTGCGCGCGGCGCTGGACGCGGTGCCCGAGCTCGACCCGGCGCAGGTCGACGATCTCATCCTCGGCTGCGGCAACCCCGGCGGCGAGCAGGGCTTCAACATGGCGCGCATCGTCGCGGTGCAGATGGGCTTCGACCACCTGCCGGGCACCACGGTCACGCGCTACTGCGCCTCGTCGCTGCAGACGACCCGGATGGCCTTCCACGCGATCAAGGCGGGGGAGGGGCACGCGTTCGTCTCTGCGGGCGTCGAGACCGTCTCCCGCTACGTCAAGGGCACGTCGGACTCCTTGCCGGACACGCAGAACCCGCTGTTCGACGCGGCGCAGGAGCGCACCGCGCGGCGGGCCGAGACGGACGCCCCCTGGAGCGACCCGCGGGAGGAGAGCCTGCTGCCGGACGCCTACATCGCCATGGGCCAGACCGCCGAGAACGTCGCGCACGCCACGGGGATCACTCGCGAGGAGCAGGACCGGTGGGCCGTCCGCTCGCAGAACCGTGCCGAGCAGGCGATCGCCGAGGGCCACTTCGCCCGCGAGATCACCCCGGTCACGACGCCGGACGGCACCGTCGTCACCACGGACGACGGCCCCCGCGCGGGCACCACCCTGGAGAAGGTCTCCGGCCTGAAGCCGGTCTTCCGCGTGGACGGGACCGTCACGGCCGGCAACGCCTGCCCCCTCAACGACGGTGCGGCGGCACTGGTGATCATGTCGGACGAGCGGGCCCGGGAGCTCGGTCTTCGGCCGCTGGCGAGGATCGTCTCGACGGGGGTGTCCGGGCTGTCGCCGGAGATCATGGGCCTCGGCCCGATCGAGGCGTCGCGGCGGGCCCTCGCCCTGGCCGGCATGACGATCGACGACGTCGACCTGGTCGAGATCAACGAGGCCTTCGCCGTGCAGGTGCTCGGGTCCGCCCGTGAGCTGGGCATCGACGAGGACAAGCTCAACGTGTCCGGCGGTGCGATCGCGCTGGGCCACCCTTTCGGCATGACCGGGGCCCGGATCACCGCCTCGCTGCTCAACAACCTGGAGCGGCACGGCGGGCAGATCGGCCTGGAGACGATGTGCGTCGGCGGCGGTCAGGGGATGGCCATGGTCATCGAGCGGCTCTGAGACCTGGGAAGGAGTTCGTCATGCGTCGGGATCTGCAGTTCCTGTTGTTCGAGTGGCTCGACGTCGTGTCGCTCACCGAGCACCCGTACTTCGCCGAGCACTCCGCGGAGACCTTCACCGGCCTCCTGGAGCTCAGTGAGAGGCTGGCAGGAGACTACTTCGCCCCGCACAACCGCCTCGGCGACGAGTGCGAACCGCGAGTCGGGGAGGACGGCCGGGTCGTCCTCCCGGACGAGGTGGGGGCGGCGGTCTCGGCCTTCGCGAAGGCCGACCTGATCGCGGCGCAGTTCGACGAGTCCGTGGGCGGGATGCAGCTGCCGCTGTCGGTGTTCCAGGCCTGCATGGCGTGGTTCCAGTCGGCCAACACCGCGACGACCGGGTACGCCTTCCTCACCATCGCCGCCGCCAACCTGCTGACGGCGCACGGGAGCCCCGAACAGGTCGACGCGTGGGTGCGCCCGATGCTCGCCGGGCAGCTCTTCGGGACGATGTGCCTGTCCGAGCCCGAGGCCGGCTCGTCGCTCGCCGACGTCGCGACCCGAGCTGCCCGCGCGTCGGACGGCACGTACCGGGTGACCGGCACCAAGATGTGGATCTCCGCGGGCGACCACGAGCTCGGGAACATCGTCCATCTCGTGCTGGCCAGGACCCCCGGCGGGCCACCCGGCGTCAAGGGTCTCTCGCTGTTCGCGGTGCCGAAGGTCCTGGCGGACGGGCGGCGCAACGACGTCGCGCTCGTGGGGCTCAACCACAAGATGGGCACCCGGGGGACCACGAACACACTGCTCAGCTTCGAAGGGGCGGTCGGCTATCTGATCGGTGACGAGCACCGCGGCCTCCAGTACATGTTCCACATGATGAACGAGGCGCGGATCGGCGTGGGGCTGGTCGCCGCCGCCGTGGGGCAGGCCGGGTACCGGAAGTCCCTCGAGTACGCGACCGTGCGGACCCAGGGGCGGCTCCTCACCGCGCGGAGGACGGACTCCCGGCCGGTCGCCCTCGTCGCGCACCCGGACGTCCGCCGGATGCTGCTGGCGCAGAAGTCCTACGTGGAGGGTTCGCTGGCCCTCGTGCTGCGCTGCGCCCACCTCGTGGACCGGCTCAAGACGGCGGACGACGAGGACGTGCGCCAGCTTCTGGAGATCCTCACGCCCGTTGCGAAGAGCTGGCCTTCACAGTGGTGTCTCGAGGCGAACTCGCTGGCCATCCAGGTGCACGGCGGATACGGCTACAGCCGCGAGTTCGACGTGGAGCAGCACTACCGCGACAACCGGCTGAACCCCATCCACGAGGGCACCCACGGGATCCAGGCCCTCGATCTGGTGGGGCGCAAAGTCGTCATGAGCGACGGTGCGGCGTTCCGCGCGTTCACCGACGCCGTGCACGCCACCCTCGCGCGGGCGGACGGGTTGGCGGAGTTCACGCAGCCGCTCAGCCGCGTGCTCGGCGAGCTGGAACGCGTCACCGCGTTGATCACCGAGCCGGAGCACGCCGCGGTCGGCCTGGCCAACGCCTCGCCCTACCTGGAGGCGTTCGGCCACGTCGCCCTCGCCTGGACCTGGCTGGACCTGGTGATTGCCGCGCACGGGAAGGACGGCGCGTTCTACGACGGCAAGCGCGCCGCCGCCCGCTACTTCTACCGCTACGAACTGCCCGCGGCGAGCAGTCGGCTCGACCTGGTGGCCCGCCACGACAGGACGACCCTCGACCTCGACCCGCAGTGCCTGTGACCAGGGAGAACGAATGACCGAACACGCCATCCCCTACTACTGGTCGAGCGTCGACTGGCCCCGGTTCGTCGAGGACTACCCCCCGCCGCCGGCGTTCACCGGCGCCATGGCCTCGCTCTCGGACGAGGGGCTCCGCGAGCTGCAGGACCAGCGGTTCCGCGAGCGCGTCCGCGAGGCCTGGAACGTGCCGTTCTACAACGACCGCTGGCGCGCGGCCGGGCTGGAGCCCGGAGACGTCCGCGGACTGGACGACATCGCGAAGATCCCCACGTTCACCAGCGGGGACCTCAAGCAGAGCATCGAGGACGAGCCGCCCTTCGGGTCGCACCAGAACTTCGCGCTGAAGGCGATGGCCTCGCCGCTCAAGATCCAGTCGAGCGGCGGGACGTCCGGGCTGCCGCGGCCGACCCTCTTCGACCCGGTGGCGTGGGAGGCCCAGGCGGTCCAGTTCGCGCGCGCCTTCCACGCCCAGGGCGGCCGGGTGGGGGACATCCTGCAGATCACGCTGACGAACAGCCTGGCGAACACGGCCTGGTGCTCGTCCACGGCGGCGATGAACTGGTGCGGGATGGTCCCGCTCACGACCGGCTCGGGCGTGGTGACCCCCTCGAAGCGGCAGCTGGAGCTCGCCCGCGAGTGGGGCACGGCGGGCTGGGTCGCGTTCGGCGAGTACCTGAAGATCCTGGCCGAGACGGCCGTGCGCGAGGGCGTCGACCTGCAGAAGGACCTGCGCACGAAGTTCGTCCACACCTACCTCGGCGTGGACGTCGAGGGCCATCTCCGCAAGCTGCTGTCCGACGCGTGGGGCTGCAAGGTGTTCGACAACTATGGGACCCACGAGGTGGGCCTGGTCGGGTTCGAGTGCCGGTCCCACGACGGCCTGCACGTCAACGACGACACCGCCGTCCTCGAGATCGCCGACCGCGGGACGGGGGACGTCGTCGGCGCCGGCGAGCCGGGGAACCTCGTCGTCACGAGCCTGCACCGCTCCGTCCCGCCGATCATCCGCTACGACCTCAAGGACCTCATGCGGGTGAGCGCCCGCGAGGCCTGCGGCTGTGGCCTGCGCACCACGAAGCTGTCCGGTTTCCTGGGTCGGTCCGACGAGATGGTCAAGCTCCGCGCGACCAGCGTGTACCCGCGCTCGGCGCAGGACGTCATCCAGGGCGACGCCCGCACGACCGGCGAGTTCCTCTGCATCGTCGAGACGGTGGGGCAGGGGCTGGCGTCCCGGGAGCGGATGCGTGTGCAGATCGAGACGCGCGGCGGGCAGGAGTCCGCGATCCGGGCCGACATGGTGAAGAAGCTGCACACCGCCTTCGGCGTCGCCGTCGACGTGGAGATCGTCCCGTCGGGCTCACTGGCCTCCCGGACCGGACTGGGCGGCGAGGGCAAGGTCAAGCGGCTCCTGGACCTGCGTTGACGGTGCCGGCGCAGACGGATCTCTCCCCGGAGGCCCTGTTCCGCCTCGACGGCCGCGTGGCCGTCGTGACCGGGGCGTCCTCCGGGCTCGGCGTCGCCTTCGCGCGAGCCTTCGCCGCGGCCGGCGCCCGCGTCGTCGTCGCCGCCCGGCGGACGGCGCTGCTCGACCGGACGGTCGCCGACATCGAGGGCGCGGGCGGAGAGGCGATCGCGGTCCGGGCCGACGTCAGCGACCCCGGGCAGTGCCGGGCCGCCGTCGAGCACGCGTGTGACCGGCTGGGCGGTGTCGACATCCTGGTCAACAACGCAGGGGTCGGGACCGCGGTGCCCGCCACGCGGGAGACGCCCGAGGAGTTCCGCTCGGTCGTCGACGTCAACCTGTCCGGCGCGTACTGGATGGCCCAGGCCTGCGCGACGGTGATGCCGGCGGGCAGCTCGATCATCAACATCTCCAGCGTCCTCGCTCTCACCACCGCCGCGCTCCCGCAGGCCGCGTACACCGCGAGCAAGGCCGGACTGATCGGGCTCACCCGCGACCTCGCCCAGCAGTGGGGCCCGCGGAAAGGCATCCGGGTCAACGCCATCGCGCCCGGATTCTTCGAGACCGAGATGACCGAGCAGTACCACCCCGACTACGTCGACACCGTCCTCGCACCCCGCCTCCTGCTGGGACGGTTCGGCGTCCCGGCGGAGATCGCCGGCGTGGGCGTGTGGCTGGCCTCGTCCTCGGGCGGCTTCGTCACCGGCCAGACGATCGTCGTCGACGGCGGCATGTCGATCACCTGACGCTTACCGACTCACACTTGGAGAAGTGCATGCAGGTCAACGGAATCCACGGCATCAACATCGCCGTCAAGGACCTCGACCAGTGGACCCGCCGGTACGAGGAGATCTTCGGACTCGAGGCGAAGCCGGTCGACGAGAGTGGCTTCGCGTTCCCCGGGC
Organism: Pseudonocardia halophobica; assembly: GCF_027922425.1. GTDB lineage: Bacteria > Actinomycetota > Actinomycetes > Mycobacteriales > Pseudonocardiaceae > Pseudonocardia > Pseudonocardia halophobica. Next base: position 114,993 of record NZ_BSFQ01000012.1, read on the forward strand.
TGCGGGGCTCGAACTTCGACATCGGCGGCTTCCAGCTCAACCTCATCGCCAGTGTGGACGAGGGCACGTCGGTGAGCCGCTTCCTGGAGCGGCGCGGGGAGGGCGTCTTCCTCGTGTCGGTCGGAGTGCAGGATGTCGATGTGGCGACTCGTGAACTGCAGGAGAGCGGACTGACCCCCGTCCTGGGGGAGCCCGCCCGCGGTGAGGGTCACGCCGCGGTGAACTTCACCCACCCGCGGGACATGGCCGGGGTGCAGCTCGAGTTCATCGAAGTTCCGCGCTGATCCCACGCTGATCGCACGCTGTGACTCCACCGGAGGGGGACGTCATGCCCAAGGGCGCCGTGATGCAGGAAGAGCTGACGAAGGCCGCGACGAGGCTGTTCCAGGCCCGCGGTATCCGAGCGGTCACCCTGCAGGAGATCGCCGACGAGGTCGGCCTGACGAAGGCGGCCCTCTACCACTACTTCACGAACCGGGACGATCTCCTGCGGCACGTCTTCGGCGACTGGCTCAAACGCGACATCGAGAAACTCGACGCCGTCACCTCCGCGCCGGGGACGACGCGGGAGAGGCTGCGGCTCTACGTCCGGCACCACATCTCCTGCCTCACCGAGAACATCGAGCTCTACGGCTTGTCCTTCAGCGCCGAGTCCGAACTGCCCGACGAGGTGCGTGCGGAGTTCCGCAAGTTCAAGCGGGAGAGCGATCTCGTGGTCCAGGAGATCATTCGCGAGGGCATGCGCAATGGCGAATTCGTCAGCAGTGACGAGAACATCACGGTCTTCGCGATCGACGGTATGTGCAACTGGTTGTGGAAATGGTACCGGTCGTCCGGGTCGCTGAGTCCGGACGAGATCGCCGACAGGTTCACCGATCTAGTCCTCTACGGCCTTGCTTCGCGCGACGAGGAGCCTGTCGAGGGTCCGGGAGGTCGCACCCGGGAGGAGCTGATCCGCTATCACTCGCGGGCCATTCGATTCCACAGTGAGCGCATCGAGGCGCTCGCTGCCGAGTAGCGGCCCGTTCACGTGATGGCGCCGTGAGGGAGGACGCGACACTTCCGGAATGGCTCGCCGCGGCGATCGGCGCCCTTGCGGACGGCGACCTCAACGGTTGGCTGGCCATGTTCGCCCCGGACGACGCCGTCGTTCGGGCCACCGGTCACCACAGGCGCCTCGACGGAGCACCCGTGACTCTGGACTACATCTGGTTCATCACGCGTCGGAACGGCAAGGTCACGCACCTGCAGGACCACGCGAACCCGCGTGCGGCGGAGCGGCGATGACCAGGTTCGCCGGCGGCCGACGCGGGTACCTTCATGCGCGTCCGTACACGGCCCGGCCGGGACCCGCCGACGCAAGGATCGAGGAGATTCTCATGCCGACGTCACGACCGTCCGGATCGGTGGGCCGCACAGCCGCAGGTTCTGATCGACCCACGGACTCCGGAGCCGAGAACTCCGGCGCCGAGGCGATCCGCGGCGTCGTCGACGACGTGCGCGAGCTGTTCCAGCAGGAGCTGCGCACCGCGGGCTCCAACACCGAGGCGATCCGCGGTTTCGTCGACGAGATGCGCGAGCTGCTCCAGCACGAGCTGCGCACCGCGCAGGAGGAGTTGGCCGGCAAGGCGCGTACGGCCTTCGAGGGGGTGCTGTTCCTCGGCGCCGCCGTGGTGCTCGGGGCCCTGGCCGCCGGCACGTCCACGGTGCTGATCACGCGGATGCTGGAGAAGGTTCTCCCCCCGACGATGGCGGCCGCGGTCGTGACGGTCGTTCTCGCCGCGGCCGCCGGCGTGCTCGCCGTGATGGGGCTCGCGGAGGTCCGACGCGCGCTGCCGTTCGTTCCGGAGCGGGCCCTCGACGAGCTGCGCGAGGAGATCCGCGAGGTGATGCCCGGCTGAGCGACCCCAGGCCGGCCGAGGAGCGTCCTCGCCCTACTTCGTCGAGTCCTTGGCGACCAGCACCTCGCCCTCGAGCCCGTCCGGGTCGCGGAAGAAGAGGCTGTGGACCCGACCGAAGTCGTTGACGGTGCCGTCGCTCGCTCCGGCGTCGACGAGTCGCCGGCGGATCGTCGCGAACGCCTCGGGTGAGGCCGCCTGGAGGCCGACGTGATCGATACGGCCGCGGCCCCACATCGGTGTCTGGCGCCGGGCCTCGGTGTTCCCGGGGATGACGAAGATGTTCAGCTCGGTGTGGGGGCCGATGCGGATGACGGTCATCGTCTCGCGGCCGTCCTCGCCGTGCGGGCGGGTCGCGCCGACCTCGGCGTCGAAGACCTCGGAGTAGAAGCGTCCCAGGCGTTCGACGTCCTCGGAGATCCAGGCGATGTGGTTGATCCCGTCGAGCAACACTCCGTCCCCCTGTTCCTCGGTGTCGGAGCAGCGCATGTCAGGTCCGGGACGCGTCCTCGCCGCGATGGGGGTCGTCCTGGCGGTGTGCGTCGTACGGTTCCGCCCGGCAGAGGGTCAGCCACGCAGCCGGGTCTGATCCACCCAGGCGCTGACGTCGATGCCGTGCCGGGCAGCCATCTCGATGAGGTCCTCCAGGCGCGCCCGGTGCCGCGCCGCCTCGTACGGCTGATCGGCTTCGACGGCGGCGACGAGGCGCTCCTGGGCCGCCGTGATCTGTATCCGCAGCTCCTCGATCACGATCGTCTTCCTCCTTCCGTGCGACGACGTGCGCGTTCACTGTCGCGGATTGCGGCGGGAGGTCAGTCGGAGCGTGCCGACTGCCGGACCAGCACGTACGACTCGGACCGAGGAACGGTCGTTCCGGCTCGTACCGCGGCGTCCGCCGGCAGTTCCTCGAGGAGGGCGTCCGCGCGGTCCGCCGCATCCTCGTCCGTCCAGGTGGTCACGAGCAGCAGGCTGCCGCTCTCCCGATCGACGAGCATCTCGGAGCTGCAGAGACCGGAGCCGGCGACCATACGGTGCAGGAGCTCGTCCCGGACGAAGGCCAGCCCGGCGTCGATCCTCGCCGGCTCGAGCTGCACACGGGTCATCCGCACCGCCGCACCCGGATCGGGAACCGCGGGTCGTTCGGCGCCGACGACCTCGAAGCTCTCGGCGACCAGCTCACCACCCGCCGCCACCGCGGCGCTCTCACGGGCCCGGGTCAGGACGACCTCCGAGGATCGCTGCGGGTCGTCCCAGTAGGACACCGCGACGATGACGCCGCCCTCCCGGTCGACGAGCGTCGTCAGGCCCCGATTTCCGTCCACCGCCTCGACCGCACTCCGATCGGACTCCTCGATGCGGGCGACGCCGGAACCGACCTTGGCCCGCAACCCGAAGATGGTGTTGACCCGCGCGTACATCAAGAGCCTCCTCAGCGCCCCACCACGATGTGGGACCAGCTCACTGTCGCCCTTGAGTGCACGCCTTCGACAGAAGGCGATAGACCCTCCTGATGTGCCGTGCACCACAGGACCGTGTGACACCCGGGGGGCCCGGGCGCACTCGGAGCCGACCTTCGGGGCGGCCGGCCCGCGTGGAGGGGGTTCTCGCGGACCGGCCACCGGGTGACGGCCCCAGGGCACGAGGCCGTCGCGGTCGGGTCGCATCCACGGATGCGGCGTTACCTGCCGTTGACCGACAGTTCGACCGCAGCGATCTCGACCGGCCGGATGTCGCCAGGTCAGGCTCGTGCGGTCCGCAACGCACGTTGTGGTTGAGCCTGCAATCGAAGGCGGACGTGTCGACAATCCTGGAACGCGGCGTTCCGTGGAACGGGCCGTTCTATCGCCGCAACGGCTTCCGTGATCTTCGTCGGGACGAGTGGAGCCCGGGCATGGAGGCGATCCGGGCCGCCGAGGCGCGCCACGGGCTGCGGGTCGACGCCCGCGTCTTCATGCGGCACGAACCGCCCCGCAGCGACCGGCCCGGCATGTAGGTCCGGATGGCCCGCCAGACCCGTCGGCTGCCGAGGTCGTGGCGTTCTCTCGCGACGTGCCCGAGATCGACCGGTTCCGGGGCCACGCCGGCTCCCGGCGGGCGCCCGCCGCCTGCGCGGGGTCCCGGCTCCTCAGGCTTGGTCGTCGACGAGCTCGTGTGCGATGCGCTCGGCTGTGGTGGTCAGCCGGGCGACCCACTCGGGGAGCCGGTCGCGGCGGTAGCGCGCGGTGGGCAGCGCGATCGACAGGGCGGCACGGGCGGCGACTCCGCCGGCGGTCGGCGCGGGGATCGCGGCGCCGATCGCGGTCACCCCCGTCTCGGTCTTTCGGTCGTTGACCGCGAAGCCCCGCCGGCGGACCCGGCGCAGGTCGCGCAGGAGGGCGTCGACGTCGGCGACGGGTGAGCCCGCGCGCCCGTAGAGCGCGCGCACCCGGTCCTCGTCCAGGGTCGCTAGCACGGCCCGGCCGCCCGACGCCAGGTGCGCGGGCAGTACCCGTCCGGCCCGGTCGCCGACCCGCAGTACCTGGGTGCCCTCGGCCGACGCCACGAACCGTGCCTGGTCGCCCACCACGACGATCAGGTTCGTGGTCTCGTCGATCGCCTCGGTGAGGGCCTGCAGGTGCGGCAGCGCGATCCGGCGCAGCTCGGTGACCGGTTCGGGGGCCTCGACCCGCCGCAGCACCGGGCCGGCGACGTAGCGGCGGTCCTCGCGCTGCTCGGCGAAGTCGCGGTAGACCAGCATCGCGAGGAGGCGGTGCGCGGTCGACCGGGCCACCCCCAGCCGCTCCGCGGCCTCGCTGAGCCGCAGCGGCCCCTCCTGCGCCAGCAACGCCGCGAGGCGCAGGGCGTGGTCCACCGACTGGATGCCGTAGACCGGTCTGTTCTTCACAGCGGAAGAGTAGCGATGCTCTGTGCAGAACGGCGGTAGCGTCCCGCGGCGAGAGGGACGCGCCGAGCGAGGAGAGTCGGATGGCCCAGTTCTACGTCGACGGCTACGCGCCGGGAGACCCGTTCGTCTCCCCGCCGCACCCCGCGGTCGCCGAGCGCCCGCCGTCGGTGCCGGAGACCACCGACGTCCTGGTCGTCGGCTGCGGTCCGGCCGGGCTCGTGCTGGCGGCGCAGCTGGCGAACTTCCCGGACATCGACACGGTCGTCGTCGACCGCCGGGACGGGCCGCTCGAGGTGGGGCAGGCCGACGGCGTCGCCTGCCGCACCGTGGAGATGTTCGAGGCGTTCGGGCTGGCCGACCGGCTGATCGGCGAGGGCTACCAGGTCAACGAGGTCAGCTTCTGGCGCCCCGACCCGGCGGACCCCGGGCGGATCACGCGAACGGGCCGCATCCCGGACGTCGAGGACGGGCTGTCCGAGATGCCGCACATGATCGTGAACCAGGCGCGGATGCTCGCCTACCTGCGCGACCACATGGCGCGCTCGCCCCGCCGCCTCGAGCCGTACTACGGCCTGCACCTGAGCGGGATCGAGATCGACACCAGCCGCACGGCGGAGTACCCGGTGACGGTCACCCTCGCGCACGTCGCCGGCGGCGAGGAGACCGGCGCTTCCTCCACGGTCCGCGCCCGCTACGTCGTCGGGTGCGACGGCGCGCGCAGCAGCACCCGGGCCGCTCTCGGGCGCGAGCTCGTCGGCGACCCGACCGACTCGTCGTGGGGCGTGATGGACGTCCTGGCGGTCACCGACTTCCCCGACATCCGGCGCAAGTGCGCCATCCGGTCCGCGGGCGAGGGCAGCATCCTGATCATCCCCCGCGAGGGCGGCTACCTGGTGCGGCTCTACATCGAGCTCGACAACGTGCGCGACCGGGAGATGCTGCACGGGCGCAGCGTGACCCCCGAGAAACTGACCGCGGTCGCCAACCGCATCCTGCACCCCTACACACTCGACGTGCGCGACGTCGGGTGGTGGTCGGTCTACACGATCGGCCAGCGCCTGTGCACCCGCTTCGACGACGTGCCCGACGGACCGGGCCGGCTGCCGCGGGTGTTCATCGCGGGCGACGCCTGCCACACCCACAGCGCGAAGGCCGGGCAGGGCATGAACGTCTCGATGGCCGACACCTGGAACCTCGGGTGGAAGCTCGGCGCCGTGCTGCGGGGGACCGCCCGCCCCGAGCTCCTGCACACCTACTCCGCGGAGCGACAGCAGGTCGCGCAGCAGCTGATCGACTTCGACCGTGAGTTCGCCGCCTCGTTCAGCGCCGCGTCCGGCTCGTCCGGCGGCGACCCCGACCCCGAGAAGTTCCAGCGCTACTTCCGCGAGCAGGGCCGGTTCACCGCGGGGGTCGCGGTCCGGTACCCGCCGTCGATGATCATCGCGGCGGAGCCGGCCCAGCACCTCGCGCGGGGCTTCGAGGTGGGCACGCGGTTCCACTCGGCGCCGGTGGTCCGCCTGGCCGACGCCAAGCCGCTCCACCTCGGGCACGTGGCGCGCGCCGACGGCGCGTGGCGCCTCTACCTCTTCGCCGACCGGCGGCACCCCGGCCGGACGGACACCCCGATGCGGCGCCTCTGCGACCACCTGGCCTCGGTCGCGTCGCCCCTGCGCAGGTACACCGCGGAGGGCGCCGAGCCGGACTCGGTGATCGACGTCCGGGCGGTGTTCCAGCAGCACCACCACGACCTGGAGGTCACCGACCTGCCGGTGGTCCTGCTGCCCCGCAAGGGCCGGTTCGCCCTCGTCGACCACGAGAAGGCGTTCTGCCCCGACCCGAACGCCGAGGACGTCTTCGACCTGCGCGGTGTCGACCGCGACGCGGGCTGCGTCGTCGTGGTGCGCCCGGATCAGTACGTCGCCCACGTGCTCGGGCTCGACGACCATGCCGGACTCGACGCCTTCTTCGCCGGAGTGCTCACCGAGGCGGGCTGAGGGGCGAGGGGAGTAGCTGCGCGGAGACGTTGCCGAATCACCGGGGCGTGGCGGTTGCTCCTTCCCGACGGGACACTGCCGATGGTGTCGAGTCGTGGGGGACCGTCATGCATGTGGCTGTCGTGGGAGCCGGGCCGACAGGGCTGTTCACCGCCATGGCGCTGGCCGGGCGCGGTCATCGGGTCACCGTGGTCGATCGGGACACCGGTCCTCGGCCGGACGGGTCGTGGCCCCGGCGCGGGGTGATGCAGTTCCACCACCCGCACGCCCTGCGCGCCCAGGTGGCCGAGGCACTGCAGGCGGAACTGCCCGACGTGTGGGAGGAGCTCCTCGCCGCGGGCGCGGAACCCGTGACCGTCGAAGGCGCGGACGGGGCCCGGACGTTGATGGCGGTGCGGTGCCGCCGGTCGACCTTCGAGCAGGTCCTGCGGGCGGCCGCCGAGCGCCGGCCGGGACTGGACCTCCGAACCGGGCACGTCGACGAGGTGTGCACCTCTCGCGGCCGGGCCACCGGTGTCCGCACCGACGGCGCGATCCTCGACGCCGATCTGGTGATCGCGGCCACCGGTCGCGCCGGCCGGCTCGGCCAGGACCGGCGCGCCCCGGCACGGGGCGGGGACTGCGGCATCGCCTACGTCTCCCGCCAGTACCGCCTGCACCCGGGGGCGCAGCCGGGGCCGATGAACTTCCCGCTCGGCCAGACCGACGTCTACCCGGGCTACCAGTCCATCGTGTTCCTGCACGACAACGGGATCTTCTCCACCGTCATCGCCCGCTCCAGCGACGATCGGGCCCTGGCCGCCCTGCGCCTGACCGAGGTGTTCGAGGCCGCCGCCGCGGCCATCCCGGCGCTGGCCGCCTGGACCGACCCCGGCCGGGCGCTCCCGTTCACACCGGTCCTGCCGGGCGGGCGCCTGCGCAACACCTACCAGGGCCAGCTCGACGACACCGGCGCCGTGGCCCTGCCCGGGCTGGTGTTCGTCGGCGACGCCGTGTGCACCACGAACCCTGCTGTCGGACGGGGCATCACCACCTCGTTGCTGCAGGCCCGGCAGCTCCTCCACCTGCTCGACGACGACGCGCACGACCTCGTCGGTCTCGGCCTCGCCTTCGACGCCTGGTGCTCCGACACCATCGCGCCGTGGTTCGAGGACCACCTCTACTGGGATGCCGAGCTGATCCGTCGATGGGCCGGCGCCGACATCGACCTGACCCGGCCGCTGCCCTCCGACCTGGTCGTCGCGGCCGCCCAGGCCGACCCTGGGCTGTTCCCCCTCATCGGGCCCTATCTCGGGATGCGGGCCCTTCCGGCGAGCCTGGACGCCGCGCGACCACGAGCCGCGGAGATCTACGCGAGCGGTTGGCGCCCACCGGTACCGCAGGGCCCCAGCCGCGACGACCTCGCCGACCTCGCCGCTGCGCACGGCGCCGGCACGAGCGGCCGCTGACGGCGGACCAGCTCGTCCGCGTCCCCCGACCCGGCCGGCGTCACCCGGGCCGAGGCCGGGTGACGCCGTGCGACGTCAGGGACGGGTCTCGACGGCCCCGCCAGTGGTCCTCGACGGCTCCGTGGCCGGCGCAGCCTCGGCCGCGACGGCCTGGTGCACCCGCACCTCGCGGGAGAGGAGGACCGGGATGATCGCGAGCGCGAACACGACCGCGCCCACGATCCACACGGTGTCGAGCTGGGCGCGCCCCTCCGCCGCCGAGTTGATCCACTTGCCGCTCTGGTCGGTCAGGATCCAGCCCACCGCGACCTGCATCGCCGCCGAGGCGCCGTTGAGCGTGCCGGTGACCTCCGGACGGGCGATGCCGGACCAGTAGCTGTTCACCGTGCCCCAGAACATCGGGTCGCAGAGGAAGGCGAAGGCGCCGATGAAGAAGCCCCACAGGACCCAGCTGGAGTCGTGGAGCACCACACCGAGCGCGAAGCCGATCGCCCCGCAGGCCGGGCCGAGGACCAGCCACGGCCGTGTCCGGCCGCCGAAGAACCGGGCCACCAGCGTGCCGTTGACCAGCCCGAACAGCACGGGGACGGCGGCGATCAGCGGGCTCACCCAGGCGACGGTGTCGGGGTTGACCTTCTCGAGGGTGATCAGGCCGTAGGGGAGCCACGGCCCGGAGAGCCAGGTCGGGGTGGTCGCGAAGGCCGTGGCGATGATCATGGTGAGCACGCTGCGGTTCTTCAACGCCGTCAGGAGCTCGCGGAAGGTCAGCTTCTCCCGCACGGTCGCGCCGCGGTGCTCCTGCTGGATGAGGGCGATCTCCTCGGCGCTGATGCCGCGCAGCTTCTCGGGCTTGTTGGAGGTGAACAGCACGAGCATGATCAGCGCCGGGATGCCGAGCGCGGCGACGATCAGGAACGCGTCACGCCAGGACAGGTGGTTGGCGAGCGGCAGCGCGATCGCCGGTGCGATCACGCCGGCCACCAGGCAGGAGCTCATCCAGACGGACGTGGCCCGGGCGTTGAGCGCTCCCGGGAACCAGACCGCGAGCAGCCGTTGCGACGGTGCCCAGAGGAACCCGAAGAAGATGCCGAAGAAGAAGTTGCGCCACCACATCTCCTCGTAGGTGTGGACGAACGCCATCGTCGCCGACAGCACCGTCACCCCCACGATGCAGATGACGAGCATCAGTTTCGCGCCGATGCGGTCGGCCATGATCCCGGCGAGCAGCAGCAGCGGGAAGTACCCGAGCAGGTAGCTCGCCGTGGCACCGGAGATCTGCGCGGGCGTGAGGTGGAGATCGGCGGACCAGAACGGGTTGAGCAGGCTGAACTTCGCGCTGTCGAGCCAGACGACGAAGTTGAGGAGCAGGATGCTGACGAGCATCAGCCCCCTGCGGCCTGCGAACAGGCGCATCGGAGGCATGGCTGCGGTGAGCGACATGGGTGTCCTCGGGTCGTGCCGGCGTCGCTGCCGGCGTGGGCTCACGGCCCGGGCGGCGCGGGAGCCGGTGTGCGCCCACACCCCGGCCGGGCCCGGTCGTGCCGGGGCCCGCGCAGGTGACCGTCCGGGTGTCGTCCTCTGCGGACCGTGCGGCGCGGCGGTGGCGGCGCCCCGTCGCCGTCCGTGCTGACCGTTTCACTGTGAACTGCTTTGCACGCTGCAACAACGGAAGGCCGACCAGTCGGGCGGACCCACATGTGGGCGGATCCACATTGCGCGGCCCGCCCGCCTGCTGTCCCCCGGCCGGGGGCGCGCAGGCGCGGCTGCGCGGCCTGGACCGTCTGCCTGGTGCTCGGCGAGGCCCCGCCGGTACCGTTGTCGCCTGCCACGGCGTCGGACGACGTCGAGCCGCGACCAGCAGCGTGCGGAAGACGTGCGCGCCTCGGCAGCCGTGGTCGCAGGCCGCGTCCCGCAGGCGTCGACGTCGCTTGGGCGGCGCGCCGCCCAAGCGCGAAGGCGGGCCACCGACCTCGGACGAGTTCTCGAGCCAAGGCGAGATTCAACGAGGAGTCGGAAATGCCTGACACCCCTCACGATGTCCTTGCTCTCGCACAGGACCGTGGCGCCCGGATGGTGGATCTTCGCTTCTGCGACCTCCCCGGGCTGATGCAGCACTTCTCCGTCCCCGTGGAGGAGCTGACCGAGGAAGCGATGGAGGCGGGTTACGGCTTCGACGGCTCCTCGATCCGGGGCTTCCAGGAGATCCACGAATCCGACATGTTGTTGATGCCGGATCCGACGACGGCGGTGATGGACCCGTTCCGCGACGTGCCGACGCTGCAGATCCATTGCTTCGTCGCCGACCCCATCACGCGGACGAGCTATTCGCGGGATCCGCGCCATGTCGCCGAGAAGGCGGAGGCGCACCTGCAGGCGACCGACTTCGCCGACGTCTCCTACTGGGGCCCCGAACTGGAGTTCTACATCTTCGACGGGGCGCGCTTCGATCAGAACCAGCACGAGGGCTACTACCACGTGGAGTCGGTGGAGGGCGTCTGGGCGTCCGGACAGCCGGGCAGCCGCGGCTACCGCCCCCGGTACAAGGAGGGGTACTTCCCGGTGCCGCCCATGGACCAGCACCAGGACCTGCGCAGCGAGATGGCGCTGACCCTCATCGACCTGGGCATCCCCGTCGAGGTCCAGCACCACGAGGTGGGCACCGCCGGCCAGGCCGAGATGGACATGCGCTTCTCGTCCCTGCTGCACATGGCGGACAACGTCATGAACTACAAGTACGTCGTCAAGAACGTCGCCTGGCGGGCGGGCAAGACCGCCACGTTCATGCCCAAGCCGGTGTTCGCCGACAACGGCTCGGGCATGCACGTCCACCAGTCGCTGTGGAAGAACGGGCAGAACGTCTTCTACAGCGAGGCCGGGTATGCCGGGCTCAGCGACCTGGGCCGGTACTACATCGGCGGACTGCTGCAGCATTCCCCCGCGTTGTTGGCGTTCTGCGCCCCGACGACCAACAGCTACCGCCGCCTGGTCCCGGGCTTCGAGGCGCCGATCAACCTCGTGTACTCGCAGCGCAACCGATCGGCGTGCGTCCGCATTCCGATGTACGTGCAGAGCGCCAAGGCCAAGCGGCTGGAGTACCGCTCTCCCGATCCCACCGCGAATCCCTATCTCGCCTTCTCCGCCATGCTGCAGGCGGGCCTCGACGGGATCCGGAACAAGATCGAGCCGCCCGAGCCGATCGACAAGGACCTCTACGAGCTCGCGCCGGAGGAGATGACGGCGATCCGCCAGGTGCCGGCGTCGCTCGAGGCCGTCCTGGTGGCCCTGGAGGAGGATCACGACTTCCTGCTCGACGGCGGCGTCTTCACCGAGGACCTGATCGAGACCTGGGTCGACTACAAGCGGACCAAGGAGCTCGACCAGATCCGTCAGCGGCCGCACCCCTGGGAGTTCATGCTCTACTACGACCTCTGAGCTGCGATGACGCGACGTGCGACTTCGACGGACGGCGGCCCGGGTCGCGGGTCCCGGGTCGCACCACGCGGAAGGTCACAGGCGGAGGCGCAGGACGATCTCGCCGTCGTCGTCGATCTCCCCGGTCGGCTCGAAGCCGAACCGCCGGTAGAACGGCCCCGGGTCGCCCGGGCCCGGCTCGTAGCTGGTCAGCAGCACGTCGCCGCCCTCCGCCCGTACCAGGTCCGAGATCGTGGTGAGCACCTCCCGGCCGATGCCGCGCCGCTGGTGGCGCCGGTCGACGAGCAGCCGCCACAGGAAGTACCGCTCGTCCGGCGGACTGTTCGGCGCGTTCCACGACAGCATCACGAAGCCGACCGGTTCCTCGTCGAGATACACGGCCCGGGCCCAGGGACGGGCCTCCGGCTCCGCGGCCGCGTCCTTGAGCGACTCGGCCACGGAGGCGACGAACCGCCGCTGGTCGCGCCGGACGCGGAGCGCGCGCACGGCCTTCCGGTTGGCGTCGGTGATCTCCCGTAGCTCCACCCGCACGGCGATCACCCGGGACCCGTCATCGGCCGGGCAGGGAATCGTGCCGACGTCCGCTCGGGCCCGTCACCGACGTCGTGGCTCACCGGTACCTCCGTGCAGACGAACCCATGACGCCGACCTTCGCAGCTCCCGGCCCGGGCGGACTTCGGTCGATGGTCCCTCCTGGGGGGACCATCGCCTCTGCTCGCGACGGAAGGCGCACGCGCACCCTCGCCCGGCGGAGCATCAGGCGTCCTGATGCTGGCCGTCGCCACCGTCGGCTCCGCCATGAGCGCCGTGGGCCGACAGGGGAGACGCGATGACGAACAAGATCAGCCTGGATGCGGTGGCGCGTGAACAGCTGAAGAGCGCGGCCACCGGTTCGGCCGGCCGCAGTGCGCAGACCGTGTACGGCGGGCACGAGCACGTGCTGCGGCAGACCGTCGTGGCACTCACCGCAGGATCCGCCCTCGCGGAGCACGAGAGCCCCGGCGAGGCGACGGTGCACGTCCTGCACGGCCGGGTGCGCCTCTGCGCCGGCAGCACGTCCTGGGAGGGGCGGCGCGGAGACCTGATCGCCGTGCCGGCGGTCCGACACACGCTGGAGGCACTCGAGGACTCCTCCGTCCTCCTCACCGTGGCCAAGCAACGGACCGCCTCGCCGAATCCGTAGCCGCGGCGCGACGCCGACGGAAGGAGCGTGCTGTGGGTGCGCGCACCCGGGAGGGGCGCCGAACTGCGGGGACTGGGTGAGGGTCGAGGGCTACTCCAACGAGCTGTCCAGCTGCGGTTGGCCCGGTGGTGGCGAGGAGGGCGCGCCTACGCCTACGCCTATCCGGAACCCGACGGGTCCCCGACTACCCCGTTAGAAGGGTGCGCAGGTCGACATGCTCTTCGTACTCTGGCGCTGCATGCCCTCACCAAGGACGGCGCCGCCGCACTGAAGAGCGACGGCCGGCACGCCGCCCACGCGCATCCTTGTCGGAGCGAATCGGACCGGCTGTCACATCCGGCGAGATCGAAGCGTCAAGAGGGGGAGCCCGCTCCACTGCACGCGGGGGAGAGGTGGGGTGGGCGGCCCGGCCCGCCACCGAGCGCCCTCGGTGGCGGGCCGGCGCTCGTTCCGGAGTGGATGACCCTCGTGATTGACGTGAGTGCCGATTCGGGACGAGCGCGAGAGAACCACCCGGAGCGGGTGAGGGAATCGCCGTGGTGCGGCGGGAGCGTCCTGCGCTCGGCGAGCAGGGAGGGACGATTCGGATGCGAACACGCGGTGCCGTACTCCGCAAGGCTCCTGGCAAGTACGAGGTCGTGGAGCTCGAGCTCGACGACCCCCGCGCCGGCGAGATCCAGGTCGAGCTGGCCGCCTCCGGTCTCTGCCACTCCGACGACCATGTCGCCACCGGCGACCTTCCCGCCGGCATCTTCCCCATGGCCGGCGGCCACGAGGGCGCCGGGGTGGTGACCAAGGTCGGCCCGAACACCCCCGGCTTCTCCGAGGGCGACCACGTCGTCTTCTCCTTCCTGCCCGGCTGCGGGCGCTGCCGCTGGTGCGCCACCGGCCACCAGAACCTGTGCGACCTCGGCCAGTTCCTGCTGGCCGGCTGCCGCCCGGACGACCCGACCAGCTTCCGGCTCTCCCTCGACGGCGCCCCGGTGGGGCAGATCGCGGGCATCTCGACGTTCTGCGAAGACACCACCGTCTCGGTGTACTCGGCGATCAAGATCCCGAAGGACATCCCGCTCGAGGTCGCCTGCCTGACCGGCTGCGCGGTCGGCACCGGCTGGGGCTCCGCGGTCAACTCCGCGGCCGTCCAGCCCGGGCACACCGTGATCGTCATGGGCATCGGCGGGATCGGCGCCAACGCCGTCCAGGGTGCCGTGCACGCCGGCGCCTCCCAGGTCATCGCGGTCGATCCGGTGCCGTTCAAGCGGGAGAAGGCCCAGCAGTTCGGCGCCACCCACGCCGTCGGGTCGATCGAGGAGGCCGGCGAGCTGGCCCGCTCGTTCACCAACGGACAGGGCGCGGACTCGGCCATCGTGACCGTCGGGGTGACGACCGGCGACCACGTGGCCGCCGCTTTCGCCACCGTGCGCAAGCAGGGCACCTGCGTGGTCACCGGGCTGGGCAACATCACCGACACCGGGGTGAACATCCCGCTCGGCGAGCTCACTCTGTTCCAGAAGCGGCTGCAGGGCTCGCTGTTCGGCGAGTCCGCCCCCAGCTTCGACATCCCGCGCCAGCTCGAGCTCTACCGCACCGGCGCACTCAAGCTCGACGAGCTCGTCACCACGACCTACACCCTCGACGAGGTCGACCAGGGCTACGAGGACATGCACGCGGGCAAGAACATCCGTGGGGTGATCCACTACAACTGAAGGGGCAGGTGCCCGCCCGGATCAGCCTGTCAGTCGGCCGTCGGGCGGTAGGCGCGGAGGAAGACGCGGATTCCGCTCGCCACGAGGTCGGCCAACTCCTCGGGGGAGATCGGGAGCGTGCCGTAGAGCGTGCGGTTGTTGACCTGCGCGGTCACCAGGATACCGAGGTAGGCCGCCGCCTCGACGGGATCGGGAATGTCGAGCAGTCCGCGTTCGGCGAGGTGCGCGAGCCGGTCCGCGAGCATCTGCTGTTGTGGACCGACCTCCCGCCAGCGCTCGAGCAGGTCCGGGAAGTGGGCGGCCTCCGCCACGACGAGGCGGACCATCGCGCTGCGCTCCCGGGTCTGGACCACACCGGACGCGAAGGCGCGGCCGAACGCCGTGAGCGCGGCCTCGAGGTCGGGCGGGTCGGGGGGCAGGGTCTCGTCGAGCAGTTCGCGGAAGCGCGCCTCGTGGCCCGCCTGAGTCCGCGTCACGACGTCGAGGAAGAGGGTGCGCTTGTCGCCGTAGTAGTCGTACACGGTGCGCTTGGAGACCCCGGCCTCCCGGGCCACGGCGTCGACGCTGGTCCGGGCGTAGCCGTCGGGGTACGGCGTGGTGCCACGGCGGGCTCGGCCGAATCGGACCGGCTCGATCCCGCCGTGATCCGGCTCTGCGTCGTCGTCGTGATCGGCTCCGTGGCCCCACTGCTCGACACGACGATCGTCTCGGTCGCCCTGGGCACGCTGAGCCGCACGTTCGGCGCCGACGTCAGCACGATCCAGTGGGTGATCAGCGGCTACCTGCTCGCCATGGCGATGGTCGTCCCGGCGACGGGGTGGGCGATGGACCGGTTCGGCGCCCGACGGGTGTGGATCTGGTCGGTCGTCGCCTTCGGTCTCGGCTCGGTGCTGGCCGGGACGGCCTGGTCGGCGGGCAGCCTGATCGCGTTCCGGATCCTGCAGGGCGCCGGAGGAGGAGCGATCCTCCCGGTCGGCGCAGCCCTGCTCATGCGGGCCGCCGGGCCGCAGCGGCTCGGCCGGGTGACCGCGGCGGTGTCGGTACCGGCGCAGATCACCCCGATCGCCGGCCTGCTGCTCGGCGGGCTGATCGTCGAGCCGCTGAGCTGGCGCTGGTGCTTTCTCGTCAACGTGCCGGTGTGCCTGTTCGCCGTCGTGCTCGCCCGCCGTGTCGTGCCCGAGGTCCCCGGGCAACCGACCGAGCGTCTCGACGCCCGCGGGCTGGCCCTGCTCGGGCCCGCGCTGGGGGCACTCACCTACGGGCTGTCCCGAGCCGGCTCGGCAGGCTTCGGCGACCGGCTCGTCGTCGGGACGCTCGCGGCCGGGATCGTGCTGCTCGCCGTCTTCGTCGGGCATTCCCTGCGCACCTCGGGCACTCCGCTGATCGACGTGCGGCTCTTTGCGCGGCCGTCGTTCGCGGGCGGGACCACCATGCTCTTCCTGCTCAGCGCGTCGCTGTTCGGGTCGATGGTGATCGTCCCGCTGTACGTCCAGCAGGTGTGGGGCGCGGGTGCACTGGCCGCCGGCCTGGCGCTGGTGCCGCAGTTCGCCGGCACGCTGGTGGCGCTGCCCTTCGTGGGCCGGCTCGCCGACCGGCTCCCCGCTCGTGACGTCGTCCTGGGCGGGGTGCTCGTCGCGGTGCTCGGCACCGTGCCGTTCACCCAGGCCGGCCACGGGCCCGGCGCCGTCCTGCTGGCCGTCGCGCTGTTCGTCCGCGGGATCGGCGTGGGGGCGGCGTCGGTGACCCTGATGACCGCCGCCTACCGCGACGTCGCACCGGCGCAGGTTCCGCGGGCGACGAGCGCGCTGCAGATCGGGCAGCGGATCGGGGCCCCGCTCGGGGCGGCCGTCCTCACGACGGTGCTGCAGCAGCAGCTGGCCGGCACGGGTGCGACGGCGGCCGCCTACGGCTCGACGTTCTGGTGGAGCCTCGCGCTCACCGCGCCCGCCCTGCTCCCGGCCACGCTCCTCGGACGGACGGGCGGCGCACGACCTCGCGGACCGGCGGGCGCACGCTCGTGAAGGTCCGTGACCGGGAGCAGGGCGAGCCGCTCAGCCCGCTGCCGCACCGAGATGCCGGGCCAGGAACTCCTTGTCGACGCCGACCCAGCGGATGGTCCGGTGATCGCCCGGGTTGGCGTGCAGCGTCTCCTCCGCCGAGGCGAAGGCGTCGAACAGGGCGAGAGCGCTGTGGTGGTCGACGTGCGACCAGTGTCGTCCGGCCCCGCCGATCTTCGTCACCGAGCAGCCGCGATGATCTCCCGTGTGCTGCCGGTGCCCCGGAACTGGTCCGAGCTGACGCCGACGTGGATGAGCGTCGCCCTGGGCCGGAGCGTCACGCACGCCCGCGTCGCCGACGTCGTCGACGGCACGAACTCCCGGGCGGTCGTCGAGCTGGAGTACGCGGGTCCCGCCGGGCCGGCGCGGGTGTTCGTCAAGCGGGAGGGTCGTCTGCTGAACCGGGTGGCCCTGACCGCACTCGGGGCGCGCGAGGCCGAGGCCGACCTCGTCCGGCAGGGTCCGGTCCTGCCGCTGGAACACCCCGCGTTCCACGCCGCGGCGACCGACCGCCGTCGCCTCGCCGCCGTGGTCGTCATGGAGGACGTCACGCTGCGCGGCGGGCGCCCGAACTCCGCGCTCGCGCCGCTGACCGTCGAGCAGGTCGCCGCCGGGCTGGGCGAACTGGCCCGCCTGCACGCGATGTTCTGGGACGCTCCGCTGCCGGCCTTCGTGCGTCCGTGGCGGCTCGGTCCGGCCTGGGCCCCCGTCGCCCGGGCCGGGTTCGTCCATGCGCTGCAGAAGCTGCGACGAGCCGGGCACCCCCTCGACATCGGCGCCGGGGAGATCGAGCGCGGGTTCCGGGGGTGGGCACGCATCGCCGCCACCGGCCCGCAGACGCTGCTGCACGGCGACCCGCACCCCGGCAACACGTACACGGTCGGCGACACCGTCGGCTTCTACGACTGGCAGCTGGTCCGCTCCGGCAGCTGGGTCCACGACGTCGGCTACTTCCTCGCGTCCAGCCTCACCGTCGCCGACCGGCGCGAGCACGAGCGTGCGCTGCTGGCCGGCTACCTCGACGCCCTCGGCCGTCGGCCCGCCGACGCCTGGCCGCTCTACCGGCGGACGCCGGTGTTCGGGCTCGGGGCGTGGCTGCAGACCTGGGCGGCGGGCACCTTCCAGCCGCGCGACGTCTGCCTCGCGACCATCGAGCGATTCGCCGCCGCCCATCGCGACGCCCGATGGGACTGAGCACAGGGGTCGGGCCGGGAGCTGTCAGACGTCCTCGCGATGCCGGAGCGTGACGTCCGGTGCGTGGCCGTCCGTGAGGCCGAGGGCGCGGATCTCTTCCGGGACGTAGCCCAGCTCGGCCAGGATCTCCGGTCCGTGCTCCCCGAGCCGGGGCGCCGGGCGCAGGTCCACGGGGGCGGCTCCGGAGAAGTCGACGGGGAAGCGGGCGAAGCGCAGCGGTCCCTCGCTCGGATGCACCACGTCCTCGAACATGCCCGTGGCGCGCAGGTGCTCGTCGGAGAACAGGTCGGGCACGGTGAGGACCGGCATCGCCGCGATGCCGCGCGCGTCGAACGCGGCCAGCCACTCCGCGGTGGGGCGCTTCCGCAGCTCCTCCTCGAGCAACCGGTACAGCTCGTCGACGTGCAGCGTCCGGGCGGTGATCGTGCGGAAGCGGGGATCGGCGGCGAGTTCGGGCCTGCCCACGAGCTCGAAGAACGCGCGCCACTGCGGGTCCGTGTAGACCATGACGCCGACGTGCCCGTCGGCGGTCCGGTACGGCCTGCGGTACGGGGAGTTCAACCGGGCGTAGCCGGCAGGCCCGCGCGGCGGGTCGAAGACGTAGCCGCCCTGCTGGTCGAGCAGGGTGAACGCGACCATCGTCTCGAGCATGGGCACCTCGATGGCGAGTCCCCGCCCGGTGCGCTCCCGCCGGTACAGCGCGGCGGCGATCGCCCCGACCGCCATCAGACCGGTCGCCTTGTCGGCGACCGGAGTGCGGATGTACGTCGGTCCGTCGGGTCCGCCCTGCACGGCGGCGAGCCCGGACGAGGCCTGGATGACGTCGTCGTACGCGGCCTTGTCCCGGTACGGGCCGGCGCTGGAGAAGCCGCGGACCACGCAGTAGACCGTGTGCGGGTTGGCGGCGTGCACGTCCTCGGCGTGCAGCCCGAGCCGCGTCACCGCCTCCGGCCGCATGTTGTGCACGAACACGTCGGCCCTGCCGACCAGGCGCAGCAGCGCGCGACGCCCTTCCGGCCGTTTGAGGTCCAGCGCGATGCTGCGCTTGCCCCGGTTGGCGTTGAGGAACACCGGGCCCATACCCGTGCCCCGCTCGTCCCCGACGTAGCGGAGGACGTCACCGGCGGGGGCCTCGACCTTGACGACGTCGGCGCCCATCTGCGCCAGCAGCAGCGTGCAGTACGGGCCCATGAACGTGGTCGTCAGGTCCACGACCTGCACACCTGCGAGCGGCGCGTCTGCTGCGGCATCCGGGGACATCCAGCGCCCGCCCCTCCCACGTCGGCCCGTCCGCCGACGAACGTACGGGGCGAATCTTCCCAGCGCGAGGTCGAGTGCCCGCGTCCCACTTCGGGACACGGTCCGAGGACCGGGGGCTCCGGGTGGCGCGCTGATCGTCTCCACGACACCCTGACGTCGTGAACCGTGCGCAGGCCAAGGCCGCCCTCGTCCGGCTGGCCGTCGCGGCGGAACGGGTGCTGGGCCGGGTCGTCATGGTCGTGGTGGTGATCCGGGGGCGGCGCCGGCCGCTCGTCCTGCCGTTCATCGGGCACGGGTCCACCGAACGCGTCCGGATCGGGGCGCGCGTGGCGATGGGGCACCCCGACGCCGTCACGGAGGACGACCTCGCACCCGGCCCGCGCTCGCGGCGGCAGGTGTTGCTGGCGAGCCTCAGCCGCTTCTTCACGATCGAGCTGCCCGGGGCGCGCGTCGCGATCAGTACGCCGGCCGGGGTCCGGCACGTCCGGGCGGACGTCGAGGGGTACGTGGACGCCGTCGTCGAGCAGCCGGGTCTGGAGCCGGGCTGGCACGAGGCCGAGCTGACCCTCGAGGCCGGGACGGCCGCGCGGGCGAAGGTCCTGGTCGTCGATCCGCGGGCGGACGTGGCCCTGGTCAGCGACGTGGACGACACCATCCTCGAGACCGGCCTGACGCGGGGCCTCGCGTTCCTGCGGGCGACCCTGCTGACCGAGACCGCGGACCGCGCCCCGCTGCCCGGCTCGGCGGCGCTGTACCGGGCGCTGGTGGCGCCGCCGTCAGGGGTGTGCCGGCCGGTCTTCTACGTGTCGACCAGCCCGTGGAACCTGCACGGCACGCTGCTGGAGTTCATCGCGCTGCGGGCCTTCCCGCTCGGCCCGCTGCTGCTCACGGACTGGGGTCCGGGGCACGGCAACCTGTTCCGCATCGGCGCGCGCGAGCACAAGACCGGGCTGATCACCCGGATCCTGGACGAGCACCCGGGGCTCGGGCTGGTCCTCGTCGGCGACACGGGCCAGCTCGACCCGGAGATCTACGCGGCGGTCGCGGAGGCGCGCCCGGACCGGATCCGCGCGATCTACGTGCGCCGTCCCCCGGGGCGCACCCTGCGCCGGGACGCCGAGGTCCGGGCGCTGGCGGAGCGGGTGACCGCGCTGGGTGTGCCGATGCTGGCCGTGGACGACAGCACCGAGATCGCCGAGCACGCGGCGTCGATCGGGCTGCTCGACCCCGCGGAGATCCCGGCGATCCGGGCCGAGACGACCGACGGCAGGCGCGGTCCGTTCTCCGTCGGGCTGCCGAGGGCCTGACCGGCGCGGACCCGTCGACGGTTCGACGCCCGGTGGCGGCCGGCCCGGGACCGGAGGATCCCGGGCCGGGGCCCGCTCAGCTCGTCATCGCGTCGAACATGCCGGGCTCGTAGGAGCCGGCCGGGGTGCGCGCGATGACGTTGATCCGGTTGGCCGCGTTGACCAGGGCGACGAGGGAGACGAGCGCGGCGGTCTGGTCCTCGTCGTAGTGCTTCCGGACCTGGGCCCAGGTCTCGTCGGACACGCCCTGGTGGGCGTCGGCGAGCCGGGTGCCCTCCTCGGCGAGCGCCAGTGCCGCCCGCTCCGCCTCGGTGAACACGGTGGCCTCGCGCCAGGCGGCGACCAGGTTGAGCCGGACCGCGGTCTCGCCGGCGGCCGTGGCGTCCTTGGTGTGCATGTCGGTGCAGAAGCCGCAGCCGTTGATCTGGCTGGCGCGCAGGGACACCAGCTCCTGGGTGGCCTTCGGCAGCGACGACCGGTGGATCACCAGGGCGGCGTTGGCGAAGCGCTTGCCGAAGGCGGCGGCGATCTCGTTCTCGAACAGGTTGATGCGGGCGTCCATGACCTCGTCCTCACTCGTGGTGGCGTGTGCTGCTGCACTGGACGGACACCAGATGCCGGCGGGCGGGTCCCCGTGACGGGGCCAGGATGTGACGTGCGCCATGGAGATCGACCCCTGTCTTGTGTCACGGAACGGCGAGCCGCGGCGTCTGGTGCGGGACACCGCGAGCGAGGAGGAGCACCCATGTCGACGGAGCACCAGGACCCGGCCGCCACCGCGAACCCCGCCACCGAGACGTTCCTCGCCCACCGCAACCTGCTCTTCACCGTGGCCTACGAGATGCTCGGCTCGGCCGCCGACGCGGAGGACGTCCTCCAGGAGACCTGGCTGCGCTGGGCGAACGTCGACCTCGACACGGTGCGGGACCGCCGCGCGTACCTCGTGCGGATCACCACGCGACAGGCGCTCACCCGGCTGCGGACGCTGGGCCGGCGCAAGGAGTCCTACGTCGGATCCTGGCTGCCCGAGCCGTTGCTGACCTCACCGGACGTGGCGGAGGACGTCGAGCTGGCCGACAGCGTGTCGATGGCGATGCTGCTGGTGCTCGAGACCCTGACTCCGACCGAGCGGGCGGTGTTCGTGCTGCGCGACGTGTTCGACCTCGGGTACGACGAGATCGCGGAGGCCGTCGACAAGAGTTCCGCCGCGGTCCGTCAGATCGCGCACCGGGCGCGGGAGCACGTCGCCGCGCGCCGCCCCCGCGGGATCGTCTCCCCGGCCGAGACCCGGGATGCGCTCGACGCGTTCCGCCGGGCGGTCGAGACCGGCGACCTGCAGGGCCTGCTCGACATCCTCGCCCCGGACGTCGTCCTCGTCGGCGACGGCGGCGGCGTCAAGCAGGCGGTGCTGCGGCCCATCGTGGGCGCGGACAAGGTGGCCCGCGTGCTGACCGCCGGGCTGGGCCGGGTCGCCGGCGCAGCGTCGTTGCAGTCGGTGCAGGTCAACGGCCACCCGGCGCTGATCCTCCGGCTCGACGGCGAGCTCGACAGCGTCGTGGCCCTGCGCATCGAGGAGGGCCTCGTGACCGGGCTCTACGCCGTGCGCAACCCGCAGAAGCTCTCGCACATGGAGCAGGAGACCGCGCTGCGGCGCTGAGTCGCGGGCACCGAGGGCCGACCGGCCCGTCGCTCCGGGACCGGCGACGGTGCCTCCGACGGTTCCTCCCGGGTCACCCTGCCGCGCAGGGACCGACGAGGGAGGAGCCGTGGGGACACCGACGATCGTCGTGGGGGTGGACGGGTCCGCGGGGTCGCGCACCGCTCTCGGCCACGCGCTCCGCGACGCGGCGCGGCGGAGGGCCCGGGTGCGGGTCGTCATGGCCTTCGAGGCGCCCGACTTCTGGCCGGAGTTCGGCCGGACGGGCGGACCGCCGACGGCCGCCGAGATCACCCGCACCCTCGAGAGCAGCCTGCGCGAGGCGGTCGCCGAGGCGCGCGCGGACCTGGGCGACGAGGTCGCGGACGTGCCGGTCGACGTTCTCGCCCTGCCCGGCTCCCCGGCCGCCGTTCTGCTGGCACAGGCCGGGGAGGCCGACGACCTGGTCGTGGGGCACCGCGGCCGGGGCGGCCTGGCGAGCACGGTGCTCGGGTCGGTGGGCCTGCAGTGCGTGCTGCACGCGCCCTGCCGGGTCACGGTGGTCCGCCCACCGCGGGCCGCACCCGCGCCGGCCGGGGACACGCCGTGACCGCGCCGCTGCGCCGGACCCTGGTCCGCGACGTCATGACGACACGGGTGGTGTCCGTCCCGCCCGAGGCGGACTTCGACGAGGTCGCCGTGGTCCTGACCCGCAACGCGGTCCGCGCCGTCCCGGTGCTCGAGGGCAGCAGGCTGCTCGGGGTCGTCTCCGAGGCGGACCTGCTGCGGACGGCCGAGTTCGGCGACCCGGCGGCGTCGTACGAGCGCTTCCGCCGGGCCGACCCGGCGCGGCCGGCCACGGCGCGCGCCCTGATGAGCACGGCGGTGGTGACCGTCCGGCCGGACGCGTCGGTGGCGGAGGCCGCGCGGCGGATGCGGGAGCACGGCGTGGGGTGGCTGGCGGTGACCGAGTTCCACGGCGCCGCCGAGCACGTGGTCGGCGTCCTCGGCCGCACGGACGTGCTGACCGTCTTCCTGCGGGACGACGCGGAGCTGCGGGCCGAGATCGTCGACGGCGTGCTGCGGCCCGTCCTCGCCGAGGACGCCGACGCCGTGTCCGTCGAGGTCGAGCGAGGCGTCGTGACGTTGTCGGGCCGTCTGCCGCGCTCCGGCCGCGCCCGGCTGGCGACGGCGTTGGTGGCCAGGCTGGAAGGGGTCGTCGCGGTCCGCGGCGACCTGGTCGACGACCGGGACGGGCAACTCACCGAGCCGGCCGCCGGGCCCCGCTCCTGAGCGGTCTCCCCGGCCGTCGCCGGACGGGAGGTCGGGGCTCACGACCTGCACGGAGCGGGTACGACGGCCCTCCTCACCGCGCCGCGGGCGGGGGACGGTCGCGCGGGGACGCGAGGAGGAGAGCGCCGTGCACGAGTCGAAGCGCTGGACCGTGTCGATCGACATCGACGAGCACGAGGGCCGGACCCGAGCGGTGGCCCGGCTCCACCCGGACGAGACCCAGTCGGTGATGGGGGTCGGCCTGGCGCGGTTGAACCCGGCGGACCGCGACGTGCCCGAGATCGGCGACGAGCTCGCGGCCGCGCGGGCGCTGTCGGAGCTCACCCACCGGTTGCTCGGGATCGCCGCCGACGACCTGGAGCGGGTCAACCAGCCGGCCGTGCGGGGCGGATGAGCCCGTGACCGCGACCCCCCGACGGACCTTCGGCACTGCCCGTCCCGGGGGAACGGCCGGAGCGTGGCCGTCATGAGCGCATCGTCGACCCTGCCCGACGCCGACGAGGAGCAGCACGTCCTCGCTGCCCTCTACGGCGACGAGGCCGACATCGACACACCCGGCACGACCGACACCGGCGACACGACCGACAGCCCCGACACCACCGACACCCGTCTGCCCGGCGTACCGAGCGCCTTCGACCCGCAGGTCGATGCCCCGGAGGAGGAAGGCCGCGATGCTCGCCGGTGAGCACGCCCGCCCGTCGCGGCCCCGCCGGCAGGACGGCCGACGCCGCTCCGACCGGGTCGCCGACCTGGTCGCGTGGCTGGTCAGCGCGACGGTCCTCGTGCTGCTCGGGGCGTCGGTGCTGGTCGGCCTGGAGGTCCACGGCGACCTGACGGACCGGGCGGCCGTCGAGGCGCGGGACCGCACCCCGATCACGGCGGTCCTCACCGAGGACGTGCCGGTCCTGCCCGAGGGCCGCAACCGCGTCCCGGCGGACGTCCGCTGGACCGACCGGACCGGCGTCGAGCACGTCGGCCGCACGGAGGTCGCCGGGCCGCGGCGGGCCGGCGACCCGGTCGACGCCTGGGTGACCGCGGACGGGCGGCTCGTGCGCGCCCCGCTGACCGGCACCGAGATCGTGTTCGTCACCGTGGCGAGCGCGGGCGCGGTGCTGGTGATCGGCGGGTTCGTCGTGGCCGCCCTCGCGCACCTCGCCGCGGGCGGGGTCGCCCGGCTGCGCGCCGCCGAGTGGGAACGGGAGTGGGACGAGGTCGAGCCGCGCTGGCGGGACGGCCGATGATCACGGGGTCGGGGCTCCCGCTGCGGGCCGACGACGTCATGACGAGCCCGGTCGTCACCGTGCCGGCGGACACCCCGATCGCCCCCGCGGCAGCGCTGCTGGCCGCGCACGGGTTCACCGCCGCGCCGGTGGTCGACGCGGACGGGCGGCTGCTCGGCGTCGTGACCGAGGCCGACCTGGTCCGTGACCGGTTCCGCCTCGAGGGCCGCGAGCCGCGGACCGTCGACGAGGTCATGTCCCGCACGCCGCTGGCGATGCGCCCCGAGGACGAGCTCACCGACGTCGTGTCCCTGATGCTCGACTCGCACGTGCGGTCGGTCCCGATCGTCGACGACGGCGACCTGGTCGGGATCGTCACCCGGCGGGACGTCCTGCGGGTGGTCGCCCGGGGCGAGCGCGGCGCGGACGAGGTGCGGCGCCGGCGCGGACTGCCGGAGCGCCCGGCGCGACCGGCAGGCACCCGCGGCCGGGTCGTCGTGGGCGACGACGGGTCGCCGGGCGCCGCCGCGGCGCTCCGGTCCGCGCTGGCCGACGCCGCCCGCCGCGGGGTGCGGGTCGAGGTGGTGTCCGCCTTCGCCGTGCCCGCGCCCTGGCCGGTTCGGTACGGCGCGCCGCAGGTGCCGACCTCCCGCGACCTGGCCGTCGAGGTCGAGCGCGAGCTGCGGGGCCGTGCCCGCGCGGCGGCCGAGGAGGTGCGCGCCGAGCCGGGCGACGCGACACCGGAGGTGGCGGTCCGGGCCGTCCCGGGCGAGCCGGGGCAGGTGCTCAGCGGGGCCGCGGCGGGCGCGGACCTGCTCGTCGTCGGCTCCCGCGGGCGCGGGGCCGCCGCGAGCCTGCTGCTGGGGTCGGTCGGGCTGCACTGCGTGCTGCACGCCCCCTGCTCGGTGACCGTCGTGCCTTCGCCGGGCCGCGCGGACGAGGACACGCGGCCCCCCGCCGATGCGGCGGAGGCGACGCGGTGACCACGCTGCGCCGCACCCTCGTCGGCGAGGTCATGACGACGGACGTCGAGGCGGTCGGTCCGGACGCGTCCGTCGCCCAGGTCGTCGCCGCCCTCCGCCGCCGCGGGGTCCGCGCGCTGCCCGTGGTCGACGGGGAGCTCCTGCTCGGGGTGGTCTCCGAGGCCGACGTGCTCCGCCTCGCCGAGCACGACGACGTCGAGCCGCCGGTGGTCCACCGGCGCCGCCGGTGGCAGCACCGGCCCGAGGTCCCGCCGCACACGCGGGCGCGCGACCTGATGACGACGGAGGTCGTCGCCGTGGACCCCGGGACCGGCGTGGCCGAGGCGGCCCGGACGATGGCGGCGCACCGGCTGGGGTGGCTCCCCGTCGTCGACGAGCCCGCGGCGGACCTCGCCGAGCGGCCGCCGCGCCTGCGCGGCGTGGTGGGCCGCGCGGACCTGCTGCGCGTGTTCGAACGGCCGGACGACGACCTGGCGCGCGAGGTCCGCGACGAGGTCCTCGGCCGCATCCTGCTGCTGGATCCCGGGCAGGTGACGGTCACGGCCGCCGGCGGGGTCGTGACGCTCGAGGGCCGGGTGTCCACGCACGCCGACGCCGTCGTCGCCGTCGCCCTGACCCGCCGGCTGGAGGGAGTCGTCGACGTGGTCGACCACCTCGGCCACGACGTGGACGAACGGACCGTCGACGTGAAGTCCCTCTGAACACCGGGTGCGCAGCGCTGGCCGAACACCGGGCGGCGCGGCAGAGTCGGCCCCGACCGCGTATCGATCCAGTGCCGACGCCCCGGAGCCGCCCGTGTCCTCCGCCCCGTCCGACCTGACACTGCTCGACGCCTGGTGGCGCGCCGCGAACTACCTGTCCGTGGGGCAGATCTACCTGCTCGACAACCCGTTGCTGCGCGAGCCCCTGGCGGCGGAGCACGTGAAGCCGCGGCTGCTGGGGCACTGGGGCACCACGCCCGGGCTGAACCTGCTCTACGCGCACATGAACCGGGCGATCACGGCCCGCGACCTGAACGCGTTGTACGTGACCGGGCCCGGCCACGGGGGCCCCGGCCTGGTGGCCAACGCCTACCTCGAGGGCACCTACAGCGAGATCTACCCGGGGATCGGCGAGGACGTCGACGGGCTGCGGGCGCTGTTCCGGCAGTTCTCGTTCCCCGGCGGGGTGCCCAGCCACGTCGCCCCGGAGACGCCGGGGTCGATCCACGAGGGCGGCGAGCTCGGCTACGCCCTGGTCCACGCCTACGGTGCGGTGTTCGACAATCCCGACCTGCTGGCGCTCTGCGTGGTCGGCGACGGCGAGGCCGAGACCGGTCCGCTCGCCGCGAGCTGGCACTCGAACAAGTTCCTCGACCCGCGCCGGGACGGGGTCGTGCTGCCGGTCCTGCACCTCAACGGCTACAAGATCGCCAATCCGACGGTGCTGGCCCGGATCCCCGAGGAGGAGCTCGCCGCGCTGATGCGGGGCTACGGCTACACGCCCCGGTTCGTCACCGCCGGGCCCGACACCGACCACGCGGCCGTGCACGAGGAGGTCGCCGCGACGCTCGACGCCACGCTGGACGAGATCGCGGCGATCAAGGCG
This sequence comes from Pseudonocardia halophobica, assembly GCF_027922425.1. Classification (GTDB taxonomy): domain Bacteria; phylum Actinomycetota; class Actinomycetes; order Mycobacteriales; family Pseudonocardiaceae; genus Pseudonocardia; species Pseudonocardia halophobica. The sequence goes on from NZ_BSFQ01000012.1 coordinate 142,075, forward strand.
GACCCGCCCGCCGACCGCCCGGCCTGGCCGATGATCGTGCTGCGCACGCCGAAGGGCTGGACCGGGCCGCGGGAGGTCGACGGGAAGCCGGTCGAGGGCACCTTCCGGGCCCACCAGGTGCCGCTCGCCGGCACCCGCACCGACGAGCGCCACCGCGCGCAGCTCGAGGAGTGGATGCGCAGCTACCGGCCCGAGGATCTGTTCGACGAGAGCGGCCGGCTCGTCGACAAGATCCGTGCCCTCGCGCCGAAGGGCGAGCGGCGGATGAGCGCGAACCCGCACAGCAACGGCGGGCTGGTGCTGCGGGACCTGGCGATGCCGGACTTCCGCCGCTACGCCGTGCCCGTCGACCGGCCCGCGGCGGAGCTGAGCGAGGCGACCCGGGTGCTGGGGGACTTCCTGCGCGACCTCGTGCACCGCAATCCCGACCGGTTCCGGCTCTTCGGGCCGGACGAGGTGGCGTCGAACCGGCTGCAGGCGGTGTTCGACGAGACCGACCGGGCGTGGAACGCCCGCATCGAACCCGGCGACGAGCACCTGGCCCCGGACGGGCGGGTCATGGAGGTCCTCTCCGAACACCTGTGTCAGGGCTGGCTCGAGGGCTACCTGCTGACCGGGCGCCACGGCCTGTTCACCAGCTACGAGGCGTTCATCCACATCGTCGACTCGATGCTCAACCAGCACGCCAAGTGGCTCAAGACGACCCGGGCCATCCCGTGGCGGGCGCCGATCGCGTCGCTGAACTACCTGCTGTCCAGCCACGTCTGGCGGCAGGACCACAACGGCTTCTCGCACCAGGACCCCGGCTTCCTCGACCACGTCGTGAACAAGAAGGCCGAGATCACCCGGGTCTACCTGCCGCCGGACACCAACACGCTCCTGTCGGTGGCCGACCACTGCCTGCGCAGCCGCCACTACGTCAACGTGATCGTCGCCGGGAAGCAGCCGCAGCTGAACCACCTGACGATGGACGAGGCGATCGCGCACTGCACCCGCGGCCTCGGCATCTGGGACTGGGCGTCGACGCACTGCTCCGACGGCGCCGAGGAGCCGGACGTCGTGCTGGCCTGCTGCGGCGACATCCCGACCCTGGAGACGCTCGCGGCGGCGGCGCTGCTGCGCGAGCACCTGCCCGAGCTGAAGGTCCGCGTCGTCAACGTCGTGGACCTGATGCGGCTGCAGCCCGACCGCGAGCACCCGCACGGCCTGTCGGATCCCGAGTTCGACGCCCTGTTCACCGTGGACCGGCCGGTGATCTTCGCCTTCCACGGCTACCCGTGGCTGATCCACCGGCTCACCTACTCCCGCAACGGGCACCGCAACCTGCACGTGCGCGGGTACATCGAGGAGGGCACCACGACCACGCCCTTCGACATGGTCATGCTCAACGACCTGGACCGCTTCCACCTGGTCATGGACGTGATCGACCGGGTGCCGTCGCTCGGCAGTCGGGCGGCGACCCTGCGGCAGAAGATGGCCGACCGCCGCATCGCGGCCCGCTCCTACACCCGCGAGCACGGGGAGGACGACCCGGAGATCGCGGACTGGCGGTGGGCATGAGGGTGCTGGTGGTCAACGCCGGGTCGTCGAGCCTCAAGCTCCGCCTCCTCGGGCCCGACGACGAGGTGGAGGAGAGCGCGGACACCGAACCCGGGGCGGACCTGGACGACGTCCTGCACGGGTGGCCCACGCCCGACGCCGTCGGCCACCGGGTGGTGCACGGCGGCACCCGGTTCACCGATCCCGTGGTGATCGACGCGGACGTGCGCGCGGAGCTGGGGCACCTCACCGCGCTGGCCCCGCTGCACCAGCCCAAGTCGCTGGCCGGGCTCGACGCCGTCACGGCGCTGCTGCCCGGCGTCCCCGCCGTGGCCTGCTTCGACACCGCCTTCCACACCTCGATCCCGGAGGCGGCCGCGACCTACGCCGTGCCGGAGGAGTGGCGCGAGCGGTACGCGATCCGCCGCTACGGCTTCCACGGCCTGTCCCACGCCTGGTGCTCCGCCCGCGTGGCGGAGCTGACCGGCGCCCGCCGGATCGTCACGGCACACCTCGGGGCGGGGGCGTCGCTCGCCGCCGTCCTCGACGGGCGCAGCGTGGACACCACGATGGGGTTCACCCCGTTGGAGGGCCTGGTCATGGCGACCCGCTCCGGCACCGTCGACCCCGGCCTGGTGCTGTGGCTGGAGGAGCACGAGCACCTCGCCCCGCACGAGGTCGCCGAGACGCTGGAGAAGCGGTCGGGGCTGGCGGCACTGGCCGGCACGGCCGACATGCGGGAGATCCTCGGCCGGGACGACGAGGCGGCCCGGCTGGCCCTGGACGTCTACGTCCACCGGCTGGCGGCCGGCATCGCCGCGATGGCCGCGGCGACCGGGGGGTTGGAGGCCCTGGCCTTCACCGGCGGGGTCGGCGAGCACGAGGCCGAGGTGCGGGCCCGGACCGCCGAGCGGCTGGCGTTCCTCGGCGTGGCCGTCGACCCGCCCCGCAACGAGGCCGGCGAGGGCGAGATCAGCGCCGCCGGGGCCGCCGTGCGCACCCTCGTCGTCCCGGCGCGCGAAGACCTCGAGATCGCCCGCGGCACCCGCGCGGTCCTGGGACGCCGACGCGCCACCACGGCGTCGCCCCGGTGACACCGACACCGCTGCCGCCCGATCGACGGCGCGCCACACTGGGTGGATGGAGCGCCCCGCCTTCGTGCTGCACGACCACCGCCGGCCGCGGCCGCACTTCGACCTGCGGCTGGAGGAGGACGGGGTGCTCCGGTCCTGGGCCGTGCCCCGCGGGCTGCCCGACGACCCGCGGCGCAACCGGCTCGCCGTCGGCGTCCCCGACCACGGCCTCGACCACCTGGGCTACACCGACGAGCACAAGACCATCGCCGACACGGGCTGGTGGGAGGAGCACGACCGGGACGAGCGGCGGATCGTGTTCACCCTGCACGGGCGCACCGGCTCCCGGCGCTACGCCCTGATCCGCACCGGCGAGGACTGGCTGCTCCACCTCACCAAGGAGCAGCCGGAGCACTGACGGCCACCCACGGGGCCCGGCACGACATGGGTGGGTCGGGAGCGGGTAGGCCGCGGCGGGAGGAGGTCCGATGACGGGGACCGGGAACGCGCGCGAGGCGATGGTGGCGAGGCTCCGGGGCGCGGGGATCACGAACTCGCGGGTGCTCGCCGCGATGGGGGAGGTGCCGCGGGAGCGGTTCGTGCGGCCGGAGCTCGCCGGCGACGCCTACGGCGACCACCCGCTCGACATCGGCCGCGGGCAGACGATCTCGGCGCCCTGGATCGTGGCGTTCAGCGTGGTCGCGCTGGAGCAGCCGCCGACGGCGCGGGTGCTGGAGATCGGGACCGGGTCCGGCTACGCGGCCGCGGTGCTGTCCCGGTGCGTCGGCGAGGTCGTGACCGTCGAGCGCGACCCGACGCTCGCCGCGCGGGCCCGCGAGGTGCTCGCCGAGCTCGCCCCGAACGTGGAGGTCCGGACCGGGGACGGGATGCGCGGCGCCCCGGACCGGGCGCCGTTCGACGGGATCGTGGTCACCGCCCTGGCCCCGGGGGAGATCCCGCCCGACCTGCTCGACCAGCTGGCCCCGGGCGGGACGATCGTCTGCCCGGTCGGCGACCAGCGCGTCGGCACCCTGGTCCGCTACCGCGACGGCCGGACCGAGGAGCTGGCCGACGTCAGCTTCGTCCCGCTCGTCCCGGGCAGCCCGGAGGCCTGAGGTCGGATCTGAGATCAAGGCCGGCAAGGGGACGCGAAGTACGTACAGACCGCGGCGGGTCGCGGCGGGACCCTGCGTGCTCGGAGCACGGACGACGTGCTCGGAACGCGGACGAGACCGTGGGGAGGCCATCGTGACGGAAGTGATCCAGGACCGGGCCGGGAGCTCGGTCGAGGACTACGACGCGATCTGCCGCACCGTCCGGCTCTGCCTCGAGGGGGAGGCCGAGGGCGACGTCGACAAGCTGCGCCGGGCCTTCCACGCCGACGCCCGGATGTTCGGCTCGCTCGCGGGTGAGCGCTACGACGTGCCGATCGAGGAGCTGTTCGCCCTCGCCGCGAGCGCGCCCGCCGACACCGGGCGGTACCGCTCGCGGATCCTCGCGGTCCAGCAGACCGGCGACGCCGCGGTCGCGACGGTGGCCGAGGAGGGCTACTGGGGGACCGTGTCGTTCGTCGACTACTTCTCGCTGGCCCGGATCGACGGGGAGTGGACGATCGTGGCGAAGCTGTTCGCGCACACCGGCGGCGAGCCCCCGCCGAGCTGACCTGCGGCGCCGCCGGGCCTGACACGGCACGGGCGGGACGAACCGCCCTTCCGGGGCAGCCGCACGGGCCGGCCGGCGGATTGACGGGCGGTGGCGCGTGCGTACCTTCGGGGACCCGGCGACGCGCGACGGCTCGGTCCGGGCCCGGCCGGAGGAGGCCGGCCGGGACTCCGCGGGCACGCGGAGGGTGACGCGCCGCCGGCCGTGAGGGGAGACCGCCGTGACGCTCAAGATCAACGACGAGGCGCCCGACTTCGAGGCCGAGACGACGGAGGGCCGAATCCGGTTCCACGACTGGATGGGCGGTTCGTGGGCGGTGATGTTCTCGCACCCGAAGGACTTCACCCCGGTGTGCACCACCGAGCTGGGCTACATGGCCAGGATCAAGCCCGAGTTCGACCGCCGCGACGTGAAGATCCTCGGCCTGTCGGTGGACCCGGTGGACAGCCACGCCAAGTGGGCCTCCGACATCGCCGAGACCCAGGGGCACGCGCCGAACTACCCGGTGATCGGCGACGCCGACTTCGCCGTGTCCAAGCTCTACGGGATGCTGCCGGCCGAGACCAGCGGCGACGCGGGCGCCCGCACGCCGGCGGACAACCAGACGGTGCGCAACGTCTTCGTCATCGGGCCGGACAAGAAGGTCAAGCTGGTCCTGGCCTACCCGATGACCACCGGCCGCAACTTCGACGAGGTCCTGCGGGTGATCGACTCGCTGCAGCTGACCGCGCGGCACAAGGTCGCCACACCGGTGAACTGGCGGCAGGGCGAGGACGTGATCATCGCCGGCTCGGTGTCGGACGAGGAGGCGCGCCGGACCTACCCGGACGGCTGGGAGGCACCGCGTCCGTACATCCGGATCGTGCCCCAGCCGGGCTGACGGCGCGTCGAGCCGGAGCCCGGCCGGTCCGGGCCGCTGCCGGACGGTGAAACGTTCGTCGATCACGGCCGAGCATGTGGCCATGGACATCTCGGCCGAGGACGTGCTCGCCGTCCACCAGCTCTACGGGCGGCAGAGCCATGCGATCGACTCGGGCAGGGCCGCCGACTGGGCCGCGACCTTCACGGCGGACGGGGAGTTCCACTCGCCCAGCTATCCCGACCCGGCCATCGGGGCCGCCGAGCTGACGGCGTTCGCCGAGCGCTTCCACGCGGGCTGCGTCGACTCCGGCGAGGTGCTGCGGCACGTCGTCAGCACGGTCGAGGTGATCCCGGGCGGGCCGGACACCCTGACGTCGCGGGCCTATCTGCAGATCGTCGGCACCCCGACCGGTGAGGCCTCGCGGCTGCACCGCCTGACGACCGTCGTGGACGACCTGGTCCGCACCCCGGCCGGGTGGCGGATCGACCGCCGCGTCGTCCTGCGCGACGACTGATCCGGCGCCTGCGCGACGACTGATCCGCGACTGATCCGGCGCCGTCGGGGTCCCGCCGGCCGGGTGCGGGCGGCCCGGCAGACTGCGGGGCCGTGAGTGATCCGACCGTCGTCCTCGTGCACGGAATGGGCTGCAACGCCGCGTCCTGGACCCCGGTGGTGTGCGAGCTCGCCCTGCGCGGGCACCGCGTGCTCGCCGTCGACCTGCCCGGGCACGGGTTCTCCGCCCGGGTCCCGCGCGGCTACCTCGGGCCGCAGGACCCGGCGGCGCTGGCCGCCGAGCCCAGCGGGATGCAGGGGATCGGCACGGCGGACGACGTGGCCGCCGTCGTCGACGTGCTGCGGCGGGCCCGCGAGCACGGGCCGACCGTGCTCGTCGGGGTGAGCCGGGGCGGGCTGACCCTGACCGCCGTCGGCAACGCGGCGCCCGAGCTGGTGGACCGGCTGGTGTACGTGTCCGCGCACTGCCCGGTGCAGGCGGGCCCGGCCGAGTACGACGCGTCGCCGGAGAACGCGGAGAGCCTGTTGGGCTCGGTGGCCGGCCTGATCTGCGCCGACCCCGCCGCCGTCGGGGCGCTGCGGCTCAACTGGCGTACCGCGGACCCGGCGATGCTCGACGCCCTGCAGGCCGCCCTGCTCGCCGACGGCACCCGGGACGAGCTGCTCGCCTACCTGCACACGCAGGACCCGGACGAGACGCTGCTGATCGACGAGGACCGCGTCCGTGCCGAGGCCGCCACCTGGGGCCGGGTCCCGCGCAGCTACGTCCGACTCACCGCGGACCGGGCGCTGCCGCCCGCGCTGCAGGACCGCTACATCGCCGAGGCGGACGCCCTCACCCCGGACAACCCGTTCGACGTGCACGAGATCGCCACAAGCCACCTCGGCGTGCAGCTGCACCCCGAGCCTCTCGCCGACGTCCTGCGCACCATCCTGACCCGCTGACCTCCGGCACGGCGCACGTCGGCGCCGCGTCGATCGCACTGGGAATGGCCTTCCGAGATGACGGCGGATCGGCCGTCGAAGAAGGCCGCCGGGTGCGTGCATGCTGGTGTCGCCGGAACCGATGCAAGGAGCGACCGTGTACGTGCCGACCCACTTCGCCCCCGCGGACGAGGACGTGCAGCAGCTGCTGGACCAGCATGGCGCGGCGGACCTGGTCACCGCCGGCCCGGAGGGTCTGGAGGCGACGATGCTTCCGTTCGTCCACGACCGCGAGCGGGGCACGCTGCTGGGCCACCTCGCCCGCAACAACGACCACTGGCGGCGGGCCGACGGGCAGCAGGGCCTGGTGATCGTCCGCGGTCCGGACTCGTACGTCAGCCCGACCTGGTACGCCTCCAAGGCCGAGCACGGGCGCGTCGTCCCCACCTGGAACTACGTGACCGCGCACGTCCACGGCACCGTGACCGTGCACGACGACGTCGACTGGCTCGCCGACGTCGTGCGGCGGCTGACCGATCTGCACGAGGCGGACCGGCCGGCCCCGTGGCGCGTCGACGACGCTCCGGAGAAGTTCTTCCGCGGCCAGCTGCGTGCAATCGTGGGCGTCGAGGTCCGCATCGAGCGGGTCGACGCCAAGTTCAAGCTCAGTCAGAACCGCCCCGCGGCGGACATCGACGGCGTCGTCGAGGGTCTCCGCGACGTCGGCGACGTCCGGGGCGCGGACGCGGTGGCCGCCCACCGCCCGGTGACATGAGGTAAGCCTCGTGAACCCGGCCACCGGTCAGGTCGTCGCGGCCGTGCCCGGGCACCCCGGCCGACGTCGACGCCGCGGCCACCGCGAGGGCGTGGTCGCCGCGGTCGCGGCGCGAGCGACCCGGAACGACGGATAGGCACGGCGGCGCCACCGGCGTACCGTCGTTCGCCGCCCAGCTCACGGGAGCGGGCGACCACCACTCCAGAACCACCACTCCAGAACCACCACGCCAACTGAAGATCGCCGATGCCACTCGGAGTTCCGATGACCATCAACTTCACGATGTCCGACGAACAGAAGAAGCTGCAGCACGAGGTGCGGGCCTTCGCCGAGAACGTCCTCAAGCCGGTCGTCGCCGCGGCCGACGCGGAGCCGGACCCGCTCAAGGGCTTCCAGATGACGAAGCCGGCCTACGTCGAGGCGTACAAGGCCGGGATCGCGATGTGCATGCTGCCGAAGGCGTACGGCGGAGGTGGTGTGTCGTGCGTCGACCTGACGATCGCGGCCGAGGAGCTCTGCGTGGTCGACCCCGGGTTCGCCTGCACGGTCCTGTGCAACGGCCTCGGCCTGATGCCGATCGCCTGGTACGGCTCGGACGAGCAGAAGGACCGGTTCCTGCGGGCGGCGACCTCGGACCCGACGGGGGAGTACCTCGGCGGGTGGACGGCGAGCGAGCCGCCCGGCAACCCGGCCGGCACCGCGAACTTCGACATCCCGCTGCCGCGTCCCGCCGGTGTCGGCCTGATCGCGGAGCGGGACGGCGACCACTTCGTCGTCAACGGCCGCAAGTACTGGCCGTCGTCGGCGGGCTGGGACGAGCGGGGCGTCAACGCCGGCACGCTCATCGTCCGCAGCGACCCGGACAAGGGCGGCACCGAGGGCCTGTCCGCGCTGGTCCTGGAGCGGGACACCCCGGGCGTCACCTATCACACCCTCGACAAGACCGGCCACCGCCTCGCCTCGAACGCGGAGATCGTCTTCGAGGACGCCCGCATCCCGGCCACGAACCTGCTGCCCGGGGCGGAGGGCAACGGCGACCTCGTCATCAACCGCAACTTCGCCTGGTCCGGCCCGATCGCGGCGATCGCGGCGGTCGGCATGGCCCGCGCCGCCTACGAGATGGCCCTCGAGTTCGCGCGGGGTAACACGGCCGGTGCGCTGAAGCCGATCATCGGCTTCCAGAACGTCGGGTACGTCCTCGGCGACGTCGCGGCGAAGATCGAGATGGGCCGCTACTTCTCCTGGCGGGCGGCGGACTACCTCGACAAGCACGACCAGCACGCCGAGCTGGTCGGCGCGATGAACAAGATCCAGGTCACCGAGATGATGTTCGACTGCGTGTACAAGTGCATGCAGATCGTCGGCGTGAACAGCCTGGAGCGGAAGGCGGGCTTCGGCAAGATCCTCCGCGAGGCCTCCGTGCTGCCCATCTACGACGGCGGCAACATGGGCATGCAGCGGCGCCGCGTGCACGGCATCCTCGCCGACCCGCTCTTCAACCCGCGGGCGATCATGGAGGACGAGTACGTGGAGTTCGGCAAGCACCACGAGACGATCGACACCGTCGTCGTCTGACGCTCGCGGAAGGCCCGGCCCGGCCCCGCCGCAGCGGCGGGGCCGCGGCCCGGGAGCGGCCGTCAGCGGCGGTCGAACGCCGGGTACCCGGCGGCCGCCTCCTCGTCGCACTTCTGCCGGTACTGCCCCACGCCGCCGATGTAGGACAGCAGCCGGCGGGGCTTGCCGGGGACGTTGGAGCCCAGGTACCAGGAGTGCGTCTTCGGGACCAGGGTCGCGGAGGCGATCTCCTCGTGGTGGGCCACCCAGGCCTCCTCGCCGGCTTCCGTCGGCTCGATCACGGTCGCGCCCCGCTCGCGCAGGTCGCGGATCGCGGCGGTGATCCACTCGGTCTGCTGCTGCAGGCAGGTCGTCATGTTGCACAGCGCCGCGGACGGGGCGAGCGGCACGGCCGTGGTGAGCATGTTGGGGTAGCCGTGGACCATCAGCCCCATCGTGGTGCGGATGTCGCGGCCCCAGTCCTCCGTCAGTGACCGCCCGCCGCGGCCTCGGACGTCGATGCGGGTCAGCGCGCCGGTGCCGGCGTCGAACCCGGTGGCCAGGATGATCACGTCGAGCTCGTGGACGCTGCCGTCGGCGAGCTCGACGCCCTCGGGCCGGATCCGGGCGATCGGGTTGTCCTTCACCCCGACCAGCTCGACGTTCTCCCGGTGGTAGACCTCGAGGTAGTTGGTCTCGAGCGGGACCCGGTGGGTGCCGAAGCCGTAGTCCGTGGGCACGAGGACGTCGATCAGCTGCTGGTCCTTGAGCCGCGCGCGCATCTTGTCCCGGACGAACTCCGAGACGGCCTCGCTGACCTCCTCGACGAAGAACATCTCGCCGAAGCTCGCCAGCCACAGCTTGAGCGACCCGTCCTGGTAGATCTCCTCGAGGATCTCCTGCCGCTGCTCGGGGGTGCAGTCGGCCCAGGCGTGCTCGAAGTCGTACTCGAACCCGGTGAACGTGTGCGGGATGGTCGTGCGCAGCTCGTCGAAGCGGCTCTTGTACCAGCGCTGCTCGGCCTCGCCGTACTTCGGGTTCTTCATCGGCAGCACGTACTGCGGGGTGCGGGCGAAGACCGTGAGGTGCTCGACCTCGCTCGCGATCGTCTGGATGACCTGGATGCCGGTGGCCCCGATCCCGACGACGCCGACCCGCCTGCCGGCGAGGTCGACCTCCTCCTTCGGCCAGCGCGAGGTGTGGAAGATCGGTCCGCGGAAGGTGTCCTGGCCCTCGAACAGGGCCTCCATGGGCGCGGAGAGCATGCCGCCGCAGGTGACGAAGAACTGCGTGTCGATCGTGTCGCCGCGGTCGGTGCGGACGGTCCAGCGGCCGCGGTCCTCGTCGTAGTGGGCACTCACGATCCGCGTCGAGAACTGGATGTCCTCGCGCAGGCCCAGCCGCTCCGTGACGTACCGCAGCCACTGCTCGACCTCGGGCTGGCCGGGGAACTTCTCGCTCCAGCTCCAGTCCGTGTAGAGCTGCTCGGAGAACAGGTACTGGTAGATGTAGCCCTCGGAGTCGAACCGCGCGCCGGGGTAGCGGTTCCAGTACCAGGTCCCGCCCACGTCGCTGCCGGCCTCGTAGGCCCGCACGCGCAGCCCCTGTTCGCGGAGCTGGTGGAGCTGGTAGAGCCCGGCGACGCCGGCGCCGAGGACCACCGCGTCGAGTTCCAGCGGGGCCGGGGAACCGTCGGCCGGCGGTGCGGTGTCGGGTGCGGACGTCATCGTCATCGACCTCTTCCGTGTGTCCTGCCTGGGTGGCCCGGACATCGTGGGCGGTGTCCCATCCACCGGACGTGTCCCAACAACGGACACGTGCCGACGTCAGTCGGTGATTCCGTACTGGCGGATCTTGCGGTACATCGTCGAGCGGGCGATCCCGAGCGCGGCGGCCGCGGCCTTGCGGTTCCCGGCCGCCGTGCGCAGCGCCGAGACGATCGCGTCCCGCTCGATCTCGTCGACCGGGCGCAGCGCGCTGCGCGGGGTGCTCTGGCAGTGGGCGGGCAGGTCCTGGGCCTCGAGCACGCCCACCGGACGCCGGGCCACCGCCGCGGCCAGGACCTCCCGGAGCTCGCGGACGTTCCCGGGCCATCGGTAGCGGGACAGCAGGCGGACGGCCTCGGCCGAGAGCCGGACGTCGCGGTGGGGCGCCAGCTCGTCGAGGATCCCCCGGGCCAGCCCCGGGATGTCGGCGGTGCGATGCCGAAGTGGTGGCACCGTGACGCAACCGCGCAGGACCGCCAGGAGCGAGCGGTGCACGGAGGGGACCGGTCCGGCCGCGGGCGCGGCGGTCGCGGCGAGCCGGGGCAGGGCGTCGGCGTGCTCGCCGAGCGCGTCCACCAGCAGCTCCACGGACGCCGGCGGGAGCCGGTCGACGTCGCAGAGCACCGTCAGGGTCCCGTCCCCGGCCTCCGCGACGGCCCTGGCGACCTCCCGGGGGTCGGCCTCGATCGTCCGGGCGGCGACCCGGGTGACCCGGCCGTGCGGGTTCCCCTGCAGGTGCAGGCCGCTCAGCAGGCTGAACCGGCCGGCGCCGGGCTCGCCGAGCACGAGGACGGGGTGGCCGGCGTCCAGTTCGGCCCGCGCGGCGGTGGCCGCGGCGCACCACGCCGGTGACGAGGCGGTGCCCCGCGGCCCGACGACACCGAGCGTCGCCGTGGGAGCAGGGTGGGTGTCGACCTCGTCGAGGAGCGTGACGACGCCGATCATGCCTGCGACGTCGTCACCGACCGCGACGGTCGAGCCGCGGAGCCGCACCCGCGCTCCGGAGGGCAGGTCGACCCGGTGGTCGACGGAGGTGTGTCGGCCCGCGAGGAAGCGGAGGTGGTCGTGCAGGGCCTCCTGGTCGCCGGCGGCGACCAGGGTCTGCATCGACGTGTTGGCCACGACCACCCGCGGCCCGACCGCGACGACCGCGCCACGCGTGCGGGCGTCGACCCGCGAGTAGACGTCGAACAGCGCCTGCTGGGCCTGGTCGCGGTCCTGGACCAGGTTGTGCTCGATGCGCCGGGCCGCGGCGCGGACCAGCGAGTGCATGAGCGGTGTCGAGTGGTCGGCCAGGCAGCTGATGTCCAGGACGCCCTCGATCCGACCGGTGAAGGGGTCGCGGACCGGGGCGCCGGCGCAGGCGAAGGACTGCAGCGTGCCGACGAAGTGCTCGGCGCCGACGATGTGCACGGACTCGCCGAACTCCAGGACGGTGCCCACGCCGTTGGTGCCCACCGTGCCCTCCGCATAGCCGAAGCCCTGCGCGAAGTAGACGCGGTCGAGGATCCGTCCGATCCACCGGCTGCTGTCCCTGCGGGCCAGGATCCGGGCCCGGTCGTCGGTGAGCGCGACGCACATCGGGACGTCCGCGATCTGCTCCGAGAGCTGGTCGATCACCGGCCGGGCGCACCGCACCAGGCGGGACGCGAGGTCGAGCCCGGTGAAGTACTGGCTCTCCACCGAGTCCGGCGCCACCCCGCCCGCCACGCTGCGCCGCCACGAGGCCGCCACGTGGTCGGGCACCCCGCGGCGCTCCGGGGCGCCCCCGCCCTCCAGCAGGTCCGCCCGGGCGCTCGCGAGCAGCAGGCGGCGGTCGGGCACGTCGTCCATCCCGCGAGCACCTCCTCGTGTCCCACCTCACATCGTGCGCCTCCGGGCAAGGGCGTGGCGTGTCCCAATTCGGGACACGGCGGGTCGCGGGACACCGTCGACAGTGGGACGGCACGTCCCTCGACGAGGAGCTGGACATGATCGACAACCCGTTCTACTCGCACGAGTTCCACGGCGACTACGACCTGGTCCCGATAGGCCGGCTCGACCTGGAGGAGGGCGGCAGCATCCCCGACTGCCGGCTCGCCGTCGCCACCTTCGGCGAGCTCAACGAGGCCCGGGACAACGCGATCCTGGTGACGACCTGGTACTCCGGCAGCCACCAGATCTGGCGCGACGTCTACATCGGCCCCGACCACGCGCTGAACCCCGACCGGTACTTCATCGTGGTGGTCGACCAGATCGGGTCCGGCCTGTCGACCTCCCCGCACAACGCCGCCGGCGAGAACGCCGGCATCGCCATGTCGGCGTTCCCGCACGTCCGGATCGGCGACGACGTCGTCGCCCAGGAGCGGCTGCTGCGCGAGCACTTCGGCGTCGAGACCCTGCACGCGGTCGTCGGCGGGTCGATGGGCGCCCAGCAGGTCTACGAGTGGGCGGTCCGCTTCCCCGAGAAGGTCGGACGGGCCGCGGCGATCGCCGGCACCGCGCAGAACACCCCGCACGACTTCCTGTTCACCAAGGCCCTCAACGAGGCGATCACCTCCGATCCCGGCTTCGCCGACGGCGAGTACACCTCGAACGCCGAGGTCGTCGCCGGGCTCGAGCGGCACGCCGGGATCTGGGCGGTCATGGGCCTCTCCACCGAGTTCTGGAAGCAGGAGGCCTGGCGGGCCCTGGAGTTCGAGAGCAAGGAGGCGTTCCTCGAGGGCTTCCTCGAGCCGTACTTCACCGCGATGGACCCCAACGACCTGCTGTGCATGGCCTGGAAGTGGCAGCGCGGCGACGTCGCCCGGCACACCGGCGGCGACCTCGACGCCGCGCTGGCCCGCGTCACCGCGCGGACCTTCGTGATGCCGATCGACGAGGACATGTTCTTCCCCGTCCGGGACTGCCGCCCCGAGCAGGAGCGCATCAAGAACTCCGAGCTGCGGGTGGTCGAGGACGTCCACGGCCACCTCGGCCTGTTCGGCGTGGCCCCCACCTACATGCCACAGATCGACCGACACCTCGGCGAGCTCCTCGACGGACCCGCCTGACCGACACCTCGAGAGGACCCACCATGAGCAGCTCCATGCGCGGACTCGCCTTCCTCGGCGAGGGCCGGATCGGGCTCGTCGAGCGCGCGATCCCGGCCGCCGGCCCCGGCGAGGCCCTGCGGGACGGGGTGATCAAGCCGCTGATCACCTACTGAGCCGCTGATCACCTACTGAGTGCGGGGCGCCCCCGGCGCGGCGAAGGCGTCGGCCACCCAGTCGGCGATGTAGGTGCTGACGTGGGGCAGGTGATCGAGGCCGATGTGCTCGGTGGCGCCCTCCTCCGGGGTGAAGACGCGCAGCTCCCGCCTGGGGGAGTTCACCGCCTGCTCGTAGGACCGGTGGGCGTACTCCAGCGGGATCTGCCGGTCGTTCGCGCCGTGGGCGACCAGGAAGGGCACGGTGATCTTCTCGACGACGCCGTCGAGGTGCACGTCGTCGGCGAAGGCGATGAAGGTGTCGAGGTCCTCGTGCCCCCACACCCACAGGACGTGCTCCCAGTAGTGCGGCACGGGGCGCTCGCCCTCGCGCTCGAGCCGGCGGCGCTGCACCGCGCCCCAGTCGTGGTTGGCGCCCCAGGCCACGCAGAGCGCGAACCGCTTCTCGAACGCCGCGGCCCGCGGGGCGTAGTAGCCGCCCAGCGACCAGCCGACGATCCCGATCCGGGAGGCGTCGACGTCCGCGCGCTGCTCGAGCCAGTCGACGGCGGCGCCCGCCCAGGCCTCGGTGTCGATGCGGGCGGTGAGGCCCTGCAGCCGCAGGGCCTCACCGGTCCCGGGCTGGTCGAGCATCAGGCAGGAGATGCCGCGGGCGGCGAGCTCCTCCCAGTGCGCGGAGCCGTACATGTGCTCCTTGGTCGAGTCCAGGCCGTTGACCAGCACGATCACCGGGGCGGGGCCGTCGTCCGTGGCCGGGGCGGCGCTGAGGTAGCCCGGCAGGGTGGTGCCCTCGTACGGGATCGCGACCCGGCTGATCCGTGGGTCGCGCAGGTCGAACGACTTCTGCGCCAGTTCCAGCACCCGGCGGTAGGTCGGGACGCGGTTCGGATCGGAGTGCGCGAGCATGCGCTCGGCCTGGCAGAGGTAGTTGGTGGCGCGGAAGTACAGCTGCCCTGCGGCGCGGGTGTGTCCGGCCTTCTCAGCGGCCTCCGCCTGCGCGACGAGCTGGTCGGTGAGCGCCGTCCAGGCGCGCAGGAAGTCCGGGGTGCCGGCGTCGGAGCCCTGCGCCGCGGCCTCGCGGATCGGGCGGCACGCGCGGTCGATCTCGTCGATCAGGCCGCCGGAGTTGAGCGCGGCGACCACGCCCAGGTTCCACACGTAGTTGCCGGGGAAGTACTCGAACACTGCAGGTCCTCTCAGGGGGTCCGGACGGCGTCGCTGATCGACTTCACGCCGCCGTGGGCGGTCAGGCCGCCGTCGACGGGGATCTCGGCGCCTGTGACGAAGGAGGCGTCGTCGCCGATCAGGAAGGCGACGAGCGGGGCGACCTCGTCGACCGTGCCGGTGCGGCCGAGCGGTGTCTCGGCGACGTTCGCGGCGCGGAAGGCGGGCGCGGCCGACGCGGTCATCGGGGTCTCGATGTAGCCGGGGTGCACGGTGTTCACCCGGATCCCCCGCGGGCCGAGCTCCAGGCAGGCTGCCTTCGCGAGCCCGCGCAGGGCCCACTTGCTGGCGGTGTAGGCGGCCGGGTAGTGGCCGGTCAGCGCGGCGACCGAGCCGACGATCACGATCGACCCGCCCACGGGCATCCGCGGCGCGACGGCCTGGATGCCCAGGAGCGTGCCGGTCACGTTGACCTCGTGCACGCGGGCGAGGTCGGCCGCGTCGAGCTCGGTGAGCCGGGCCCGCCAGGTGATCCCGGCGTTGGCCACCAGCCCGTCGACCCGGTCGAGCCCGGCGGTCAGCGCGGCCCAGCCGTCGGCGTCGGTGACGTCGAGCTGCCGGTAGTCCACCCCGGGCAGCTCCTCGGCCGGCGTGGGTTCCAGATCCACGCCGATCACGGTGGCGCCCCCGGCGGCGAGGAGCCGGGCCTCGGCGGCGCCCTGCCCCTGCCCGGCGCCGGTCACGATCACGACCTTTCCCGCGACCCTCACGACGGGCGCTTCCGGGTCCGTGGCCGGGCGCGGGCCGGTCGCACCGGCGGCAGATCGAGGCCGGCGACGACGGTGTTGCGGATCGTCCCGATGCCTTCGACGGTCATCTCGACGACGTCGCCGGGGCGCAGCGGGGGCGGGTCCTGCGTGCCGCGCCGGCCCCACAGCTCCGCCAGGCACCCGCCGTTGCCGCAGGTCCCCGATCCGAGGACGTCCCCGGCGCGGACGCGGGTGCCGCGCCCCGCGTAGGCGACGAGCTCCTCGAACGGCCACCCCATGTCGGACAGCAGGTCCTGGCCGATCTCCACACCGTTGACCGCGACCCGCATGTCCAGGGCCAGGAACCCTTCCGCGTCCCGGTAGGGCTCCAACTCGTCGGCGGTGACCAGCCACGGCCCGAGGGTGGTCGCGGAGTCCTTGCCCTTGGCCGGGCCGAGACCGACCTTCATCTCGCGGCGCTGCAGGTCGCGGGCCGACCAGTCGTTGAGGATCGTGTAGCCGAAGATCTCCACGTCCTCCGGCGCCGGGGACTCCGCGTCGCGGCCCACCACCGCGGCCACCTCGAGCTCGAAGTCGAACAGCTGCGAGCCGGGCGGGACCGGGACGTCGTCGTGCGCCCCGACCAGCGCGTACGGGTTGGTGAAGTAGAAGGTCGGGGCCTCGTACCACTCCGGCACGACGCCGGCCCCGTCGCCGACGGACTCCACGACGCCCTCGACGTGCTCCTCGAACGCGACGAAGTCCCGCACGGTCGGCGGGTCCAGCGGTGGCAGCAGCCGGACCTCGTCGAGCGGGACGGCCGGCCCGTCGAGCGCCGCTGCGCCCGCCCCGATCGCCGCCGGCAGCCCGGCACGGACGAGGTCGAGGACCGTGGTGCCCTGCGGCAGGGGGTGCACCGTCCCCTCGGCGACGACACCGGCGCGAACGGCGCTCTCGTGGGCGCTGCCGTCGTGGATGTAGGTCGCGAACCTCATCGCGGCCCCCTCAGACCGGCGGGGCCACGAACAGGCCCTTGTCGACGTCGTTGAACGACCGGGAGGCCACGAACTCGTTCATCGCGTTGGCCGTGCCCCACTGGTCGGACACCTCGGGCCGGGTGAAGTCGTAGAGGTGCGGGTGCCAGGTGTCCTCGTCGATCTGCTCCAGCTCCGTCGTGTACTCGACGGTGTTGCCGTGCGGGTCGAGGAAGTAGCTGAAGGTGTTGTCGCCGGCCAGGTGCCGGCCGGGACCCCAGATCTTCTCGACGCCCGCGCGCAGCAGCCGGCCGGTGCCGCGCATGTACTCGTCGATCCCGCGCAGCTCGAACGACGCGTGGTGCAGCGACGGGTGCGGGCCGCGGGCGATGGCCATGCTGTGGTGCCAGGAGTTGATCCGCAGGAACCACATCATCTCGCCCATCCGCGGGTGCATGAGCGTGTCGGACAGGCGGAACCCGAGGTGGCGCTCGTAGAAGGCCCGCGTGCCCTCGGGGTCCGCCGAGTTGATCACGACGTGCGACAGGCGCACGGGGATCGACTCGCCGGCCTCGACGGTGCGGTGCGTACGGATCGCGACGTCGGCGCTGACCTCGACGGTGCGGCCCTCGTTGTCGAAGAACCGGAACCCGTAGCCGCCGCCGGGGGTGCCGAGCACGCCGGGCTCGCGGACGAGCTGCACGCCGGCGGTGGCCAGGCGGGCGGCGAGGGTGTCGACGTCGACGGGGGTCGCCGCGCCGAAGGCGATGAGGTCGATGCGCTTGTCGGCGGCCTGGCGCAGCCGCACCACGTACTGCTCGGGGGAGCCCTCGGCGGCGAGGAAGGCGATCCCGGTGTCGGTGTGCTCGGTGGTGAGACCCCACGCGCCGGTGTAGAAGTCCTGCTGGCGCGCCAGGTCCGGCACGGCGAGGTCGACGTGCCGCAGGTGCGTGATGAGTCGGTCGGTCACTTCTGTCTCCTCAGGCGGGTTCGGTGACGAGCGCGGCGATGCGGCCCATGAGGCCGGGGACGTCGCCCTGCTCGTGGTCGAGCAGCCACTGCCCGAGCTGGACGGAGGCCTCGACGACGGCGGCGGCGCGGGCGTGCCGGCGCGCGGTGAAGGTGTCCCAGAGGTCGTCGTCGAGCGCGTCGGCGGCGAGCAGGAGCTCGGCGAGCACCGCGGCGTCCTCGAGCGCCTGCGCCCCGCCCTGGGCCAGGGTCGGCGGACAGGAGTGCGCGGCGTCGCCGATCAGGACCACGCGGCCGCGGTTCCACGGCGCGGGCAGCACGTGGGTCTCGAACCAGGTGTAGTTGACGCGGGCGGGGTCGTCGAGCGTGGCGAGGATGTCGTCCCACGGGCCGTGGTAGGCCGAGGCGAGCTCCCGCATGGTGGCCAGCCGCTCCGCCGGGGACAACGCGCTGCGGTCCTGCGCGTCCTCGACGACGTAGGCGTAGAGCGAGTCCTCGCCGGTCGGGCAGTAGCCCGCGATGTAGCAGGGTCCGCCGTAGAACAGGTCGGTGCGGGTCACCGACGCCGGCCGCGGGCCGAAGGCGCGCCAGATGCCCATCCCGGTGGGGCGGGTCTCCAGCTCGACGCCGAGCATGCGCCGGACCGACGAGCGGATCCCGTCCGCGCCCACCAGCAGGTCGTAGCGGGCGGAGGTGCCGTCGGAGAACTCGACGTCGACGCCGGCACCGTCCTGGCGGAGTTCCGTGACGGTGATCCCGAAGCGGATCTTCGCGCCGGCCTCGTCGGCGCGGTCGTGCAGGATCCGGGCGAGGTCGGGGCGCGGCATGCCCAGGGTGGCCGGCAGGTCCGGGCCGCCCGTGCGGGCGTCGGGGATCTCGACCAGCAGGGTCCCGGAGGGGTCGGGGGCGCGCAGGCCGAGGCTGTCGAAGCCGTAGCCCTTCTCCTGCACGCGGTCCCAGACACCGAGGTTCCGCAGCTCGCGCAGGGCGTTGCCCTGCAACGTGATCCCGGATCCGACGGCCGCGACGTCGGGGGTGATCTCGACCAGGTCGACCGCGACCCCGCGGTCGGCCAGGTGGATCGCGGTCGCGGTGCCGGCGAGGCCGCTGCCGACCACGAGGACGGTGTTGACGGCGGGCATGGGGACTCCTTCGTCCGCGGGGCGGGTGCTATTTGACGGCGACGGGCGCGACCGGAGCGCCGACCGCGCCGGTCACGGGCAGCGGGTCGGCGGTCAGGAAGAACTCGTAGGTCCCGTCGGCGGCGCAGTCGGCGGCGAGGGCGTCGAGATCCCACATCTCGCCGAGGAACAGCCCGATGTGCGGAATCGCGACCTGGTGCAGGGGCTGGAAGGCCTCGTCGAACTCGTTGGGCCGGACCTCGAAGCCCCAGGTGTCGGTGGCGATCGCGGCGATCTCGGTGCCGTGCAGCCAGTCCGCGGTGGTGAACGACAGGCCGGGGGCGGGGCCTCCGGCGTAGTCGCCCCAGCCCTTCCCCTCCGCGATCTCCCGGCGGGCCCGGGCCAGGCGCCCGGTGCGCACCAGGAGCAGGTCGCCGCGGCCGACGCGCGCGGTGTCGCCCTGCGCCGCGACGGTCGCCTCGAGGTGCTCGGTCGTGATGGCGAACCCGTCGGGCAGCTCCCCGTCGGTGCCGAGGGAGGGGCCGATCGCGCGGCCGACGTCGAGCAGCACCCCGCGGCCGGTGATCCGGCCCGACGCGGTCTCGATGCCGGTGACCCGGTCGCCCTCGCTGGTCACGACGTCGCCGGCGCGGCGGCCGTTCCACGCGACGCCGTGGTCGAAGATGTGGCCGAGCCCGTCCCACTGGGTCGAGGCCTGCAGCGGCATGAACACCACGTCGTCCGCACCGCCGAGGCCATGCGGGAAGCCCTGCGTGCCGCGCTCGGCCTCCAGGCCGGTGTCGAGCATGGTGTGCACCGGGTTGGTCCGGCGCCGCCAGCCCTTCTGCGGGCCGTCGGCGTCGAAGCGCTGGGCCAGCGGGAAGCTCACGCCGCGGCGGATCAGGGCGGCGCCCTCGCGGCGCTTGGCCTCGTCCAGGAAGTTCAGGGTGCCCAGCACGTCGTCGGCGCCCCAGCGGCCCCAGTTCGAGCAGCGCTTCGCCGCGGCGGCGATGGCCCCCTCGGGATCGGTGCGGTCCAGCATGTCGGTTCCTCCTCGAGCGACGCCGTCCACGGTCGGCGATCCGCGCGCATCAGGGAAGACGAAATAGGTGATGCGGGATATCAGTGCGGTGGATACGCTGCCGCCTCGTGAACCTGGCGAGCCTGGACCTCAACCTGCTCGTGACGCTCGACGCGTTGCTCGAGCACCGCAGCGTCAGCCGGGCCGCCGAGCAGATGGGGCTCAGCCAGCCGGCCGTGTCCGCCCAGCTCGCGCGGCTGCGCCGGCACTTCGGCGACGACCTGCTGGCCCGCTTCGGCAACCAGTACCGGCTCACGCCCCTCGCGGTGCAGCTGCGCCACCGGGTGCGCACCGCCCTGTCCGGGGTCGAGCGGGTCTTCGCCGCCGAACCGGACTTCGACCCCGCCACCACCACCCGCGAGTTCGCGCTGATCATGACCGACTACGCCGTCGCCGTGCTGGGGCCGGAGCTCGTGGCGTGCCTGCGGGAGGAGGCGCCCGGTGCCCGCCTGCGGTTCACGGCCAACACCCCGCAGGTGGTCGACAACGTCATGCAGACCCTGACCAACGCCGACCTGCTGCTCATGCCGCACGGCTTCATCGACGCGCTCCCGCACACCGACCTCTACCTCGACGACTGGGTCTGCCTGGTCGCCACCGGCAACCCGGCCGTCGGCGAGGAGGTGACGGTCGAGCAGCTCCGGAGCCTGCCGTGGGTCGTCACCTACCACGGCCCCACCGCGTCGACCCCGGCCGTGCGGCAGATGCGGATGCTCGGGATCGAGCCCGACGTCCAGGTCGTCACCGAGAACTTCCTGACCGTCCCCGGGCTGGTCGCGGGCTCCGACCGCGTTGCGCTGCTGCAGCGCCGCCTCGTCGACCGGATCCCCGCGGAGTTCGGGGTGCGCGCGCTGCCCTGTCCCGTCGACGTCACCCCGCTCGTCGAGGCGATCTGGTGGCACCCCATGTACGACGACGACCCGGAGCACCGGTACCTGCGCGACCTCCTGACCCGCGTGGCGGGCCGGGTGTAGCGCCCATCCACGGGGTCGATACCGCACTTCGCGAGAAGGTAGATGACGCAGGCGTTCGCCGGGACGCCCGGCGTCGACGTCCTGGTCCCCGTGGTGCTCACCGCACCTGCGCTGCTGATCGGACTCACCGCCCCGTTCGCGGGGGTGGTCGTCGACCGGATCGACCGCAAGCGGCTGCTGCTGGTCGCGATGCTCGCCTACGCCGTGTTCGGCACCGCCCCGCTCTACCTGGACTCGCTCGGCGCGATCGTGGCGAGCCGGGTGCTGGTCGGGTTGTGCGAGGGCGCGATCATGACCTGCTGCACCACGCTGATCGGCGACTACTGGTCCGGGGCCCGGCGGGCGCGGTACCTGGGCCTGCAGACGCTGGTGGCCACGCTGTCCGCCACCGTCTTCCTCGCGCTCGGCGGCGTGCTCGGTGCGGCCGGGTGGCGCACCCCGTTCTGGCTCTACGCCGTGGCCGCGCTGCTCGCGGTGCCGATGGCGTTGGCGATCTGGCAGCCCGCGCGACCCGCCGTCGCCTCCGGGACCCGGGCGCCGCTGCCGTGGCGGCAGCTGCTCGTGCCGTGCGTGGTCACGCTGTTCGGCGGCATCGTGTTCTACGCCCTGATCGTGGAGCTGTCGTTCGTGCTGGCCGGCGTGGGGATCACCGCCACCGGCACCATCGGCGCGATCAGCGCGGTCATGTCGCTCGCCACCGCGGCCGGCGCGGTCGTCTTCGGCCGGCTGTCGGGCCGGACCCCGCGGGCGCTGCTGCCGGTCGAGTTCGGGCTCTCGGCCGCCGGCCTGCTGCTCGTGTTCGCCACGACGTCGCCCGTCGTGATCACGGTCGGCGCCGTCCTCACCGGCCTCGGCACCGGCATGCTGCTGCCGACCCTGCTGACCTGGGCGGTCAACCGGCTCACCTTCGACCAGCGCGGCCGCGGCACCGGGCTCTGGACGGGCGCGCTGTTCCTCGGCGAGTTCCTCTGCCCGCTGATCCTCGCCGCGGTCGGCGCCGGCGCCGGCGGGCTGCAGGCCGCGCTGGCCGTGCTCGGCATCGCCTCCGGGGTGGTCGGGGTGCTGGCCGCGCTGCTCCTGCGCCGCCACGACCAGCCGCTCGACCTCACCCGGGACTGAGCCGGGCGACGGTCACCTCTCGGCGGGGACCGGGCCGAGCCGCAGTCCCGACACCCGGCCGTCGGTGAACTCGGCCTCGGCCTGCCCGGCCGCCGCCGGCCCGTCGTGCAGCCGCAGGGTCCACGTGGCCCGGTCGCCGGCCACCTGCTTGCGGGTGGGGTCGATGGTGAACGTGCCGTCGAGCAGGGCGGGGATGTGCCCGCGCAGGGGTTCGTCGGCGCGGTCCCGGAACGGGGCGACGGACACCAGCCGGGCCTCCTCGGTGGTGGCGGCGCGGACGGCGTCGGCGTCCCGGGCGTCGACGGCGTGCTCGAAGGCGAGCGCGGCGAGGAAGCGGTCCGCCTGCTCCCGGCCCTTGGCCTGCAGGCCGTCGAGGAACAGGACGTCGCGGTTGAGCTTCGACGCCGAGCCGATCAGGCGGGGCAGGACGGTCGACGGCATCTCGACGATCCGGACCGTCGTGTGGATGTAGCCGCGGTCGGGGAGCAGGTCGCCGTCGGCGAGCATCCGGTCGATCGTCTCGATGAACCCGAGCTCCTGGTGCAGCGACAGGTTGCCGGCCAGCCCGTTGCGCCGGTCGCCGATCTCGATCAGGGTCCGCGGCTCCCGCTCGATGGCCGGCGCGTTGATCTGGACGACCCACAGCTCGTCCGGCCGGGTGGCCAGCAGGTCGCGCACCGGCGGGTTCTGCGAGAACAGCCCGTCCCAGTACGTGCCGCCGTGGGTGCGCACGGCGCGGAACAGGGTGGGGATCGCGGCGGAGGCGATCACCGCGTCGGCGGTGATGCGGTCCTGGCGGCTGTTGAAGGCGCGGAAGCGGCCGGAGAGGACGTCGACGGCCCCGAGCAGCAGCATCGGGTGCTCGCCCGCGCTGTCGACGGTCAGCGCGCCGAAGTCGACGTGCCGCGAGAGCAACGCCCGGAACTGGTCCATCCCGCCGAGCGCGCGCGGGATCGCGTAGGGGCTGATCCCGGGGGCCAGCCCGAGCCCCTGCAGCGCACCCGCCGCGACCATGCCGACGTTCTGCAGGCGCGCGATCGGGGAGCGCGCCGAGTTGTCGCGCCAGAACTCCTCCAGCAGCCTGGCCGCCCGCTCCCGGTCGCCGTCCCGCAGCCCGACCCAGGCGAGCAGGGCACAGATCGCCCCGCCCGAGGTGCCGGACAGCCCGACGATCTCGTGGTCGCGCAGCGCGTCGGCGCGCAGCAGGCGGGCGAGCACGCCCGCGGTGAAGGCCGTGTGGCTCCCTCCGCCCTGGCAGGCGAGCGCGATACGGCGGGGTCGGCCTCCGGTCATGACACCCGTTCCTACCGCCCTCCCCGGGACGGCGGAAGGCGGTGAGGACGAGGCGCGCCGGAGCTCACACGCCCACTGTGGAACGACGCGCCGTGCTCCTGCTCCGAACGGCGGCGGACCCCGGAGCCGCCCGGCCGATCCCGCTCCGCGGTCCGGTCACGGACCGCGTCCGGCCGGGACGGGGGAGTCAACTGGAAGGCCGGCTGGAAGGTCCGACCGTGGTCCGCCGGCCGCACCCCCTGCCACCGTGTCCGCGGTGACAGGGGGAGGTCATGCACCTGACGGTCGAGCTTCTCCGCACCGCCGACGGGCGACTGGGGGGCACCGTGACGACAGACTCCGGCCGGGAACTCGCGTTCTCCGGCACGCTCGACCTGCTGCGGATCCTCGAGGACCTGGAACCGCCCGGCGACCGGGACGACGGCGCGGCACCGCGGCGGCCCCGGTGAACGACGCGGCCCCGGCGAGCGACGCGGCCCCGGCGAGCGAGGCGGCCCCGTCGGCGTCGTCGGGATCGGGGCCCGCGGCGCGCATCGCAGCCGTCAGCGGGATCGTGTTCGCGGTCCTGTTCGTCGTGGCCCTGGTCCTGGTGCACCGCGCCCCGACGCTCGCCGACCCCGACTCGGCGTACGCGGGCTTCTACGCCAACGGCGGCGACCAGCTGTTCGTGGCCGTCGGGCTCTACCTCGTCCCCTTCGCGGGCATCGCGTTCCTCTGGCACATGACCGCGATGCGCGCCGTGCTGGACACCCTGACCCCGCAGCCGTCGACCATGGCGCACGGGCTGAACCTGCTGGCCGGGGCCATCTTCGTGACGCTCCTGTTCGCCGGGACCGCCGCGGTCGGCGCGGTCGCGTTCGGGGTCTACTTCGGCCACTCGCCCGCCGAGGACCCCCAGACGGCGCGGGCGCTCA
This sequence comes from Pseudonocardia halophobica, assembly GCF_027922425.1. Classification (GTDB taxonomy): domain Bacteria; phylum Actinomycetota; class Actinomycetes; order Mycobacteriales; family Pseudonocardiaceae; genus Pseudonocardia; species Pseudonocardia halophobica. Next base: position 166,288 of record NZ_BSFQ01000012.1, read on the forward strand.
CCGGCGTCGGCTACGGCCTCGTGTTCATCTTCGGCGTGCGCGGGGCCGGCATGTTCGCGCTGACCACCACGACCCTGCTGCGCAACGCGAAGGTGCTCCCGATCGTCCCGGCCGTGATCGCGTACCTGCTCGCCGCGTTCCTGCTGCTCGCCGTGACCAGCAACCCCGCGGCCGTCCTCGTCTTCCCGGCGTGGGTCGTGCTGATCTCGATCTTCCTGCTGCGCCACGCCCGCCGCGCGGCCGCGCCGGCGCCCGAGCCCGACACCGGGCCTCCGGCGCCCGCCGCGCCCCTCGACACCACCAGCCCGAGCCTCAGGAGTGACCAGCCATGACCGCCTCCGTCACGCCCGTCACCTCGAAGACCGTCGACGACATCCCCGGACCCAAGGGCGTGCCGTTCATCGGCAACATGTTCGAGATCCGCCAGGCCACGATGATCCAGGACCTGATGAAGCTCGTGCGCGAGTGGGGGCCGATGCTCAGGCTCACCACCCCCAACGGGCCGCTCTACGTCGCCTCCGGCCTGGAGATGGTGAACGACCTGTGCGACGACACCCGGTTCGACAAGCTCGTCGGGCTGAGCCAGCGGGAGTTGCGCAAGACGCACGAGAGCGCGGGGCTGTTCACCGCGGACACCGACGACCCGCTGTGGAAGTCCGCGCACGACATCCTGCTGCCCAGCTTCAGCACCTGGGCGATGAAGGGCTACCTCGACCCGATGATCGACATCGCCGAGCAGCTGTGCCTCAAGTGGGAGCGGCTGAACACCGACGAGCCGATCGACGTCACCGCCGACATGACGCGGCTGACGCTGGACACCATCGCGCTGTGCGGGTTCAGCTACCGGTTCAACTCCTTCTACCGCGAGGGCCAGCACCCGTTCGTCGCGGCGATGATGGGGGCGCTGCACGAGACCCAGGCCCGGCAGCGCCTGCTCCCGGTGGCGATCAAGGTGCGCCGCGGGGCCCAGCGACAGCTCGAGGCCGACAGCAGGTTCATGGACGACACGGTGGGGAAGATCCTCGCCGAGCGGAAGGCGTCCGGGGACCCCGGGAACGACCTGCTGGGGCACATGCTCGTCGGCACGGACAAGGAGGGGAACAGGCTGCCCGACCACAACATCGTCGCCCAGTGCCAGACCTTCCTGGTCGCCGGCCACGAGACGACGAGCGGGCTGCTGTCGTTCGCCATCTCCTACCTGCTCAAGCACCCCGAGGTCGTCACGCGGGCGCACGAGGAGGTCGACCGCGTGCTGGGCACCGACCCGTCGGTGCCGCCCACCGTGGCGCAGGTCCAGCAGCTGGGGTACGTCCGGCAGATCCTCGACGAGACGCTGCGGCTCTGGCCGACCGCGCCGGCGTTCACCCGCCAGACCCGCCGGGCGACCACCGTGGGCGGGTGGGGGCCCTTCGAGCCCGGACAGGCGGTCATCGCGCTGACGCCGATGCTGCACCGGCTGACCGAGGTGTGGGGGCCCGACGCGGAGGAGTTCAACCCGGACCACGTCGCGCCCGAGCGTCTCGACGCCCTGCCCCCCAACGCCTTCCGGCCCTTCGGTTCCGGCCAGCGGGCGTGCATCGGGCGGCAGTTCGCGCTGCAGGAGGCGACCCTGGTGCTCGGCATGGTCCTGCAGCGCTTCGAGCTGATCGACCACGCGAACTACCAGCTGAAGATCAAGGAGTCGCTGACCCTCAAGCCCGAGGGCCTGACGATCACCATCCGCCCGCGCAGCGGCCGGACCTGGGGCGCGTCGTCGCGGCAGGCGGAGGTCGTCTCGATCCCGCGGTCCCCGGCCCTCGCCGTCGCGCCGGCCGACCGGCACGGGACCCCCCTGCTGGTGCTGTTCGGGTCGAACCTCGGGGCGTCGGAGGACCTCGCCTCGCGGATCGCCCGGGACGCGACGGACCGGGGCTACACGGCGCGCACCGCCGGGCTCGACGACGCGGTCGGGGAGCTGCCCACGGACGGCGCGGTCGTCGTCGTCACCTCGTCGTACAACGGGCAGCCGCCGGACAACGCCGGGAAGTTCTGCACGTGGGCCGACGACGCCGCCACCTCGGCGGAGGGCGTGCGCTACACGGTCTTCGGCTGCGGCAACCGCGACTGGGCCGCGACCTACCAGGCGGTGCCCACCCGCGTCGACGCCGCGCTCGAGGCCCGCGGCGCGACCCGCGTGTACCCGCGGGGGGAGGGCGACGCCCGCGGCGACTTCGACGGGCAGTTCGAGGCCTGGTACGCCGGGCTGTGGGACGCGCTCGGGTCGGCCCTGGGCCTGGAGGCCGGGGCGGCGGAGGCGGCCGGCGGCGGCCCGCGGCTGGCCGTGGAGCTGGAGCAGCGCCGCACCGCCAGCCCGATCCTGCAGTCCTACCGCGGGCAGGCCGCGACGGTCCGGGTCAACCGTGAGCTCACCGCCCGGGCGGGCACCCCGGGCGGGCGCTCGGTGCGGCACCTGGAGATCGCGCTGCCCGCGGGCACGACCTACGCCGCCGGCGACCACCTGGGGGTGCTGCCGCGCAACGACATGGCGGTCGTCAACCGGGTGATCGCCCGCTTCGGCCTCGACGGTGGCCAGTACGCCACGCTCACCGCGTCCGGGGCGAGCCCGACCCACCTGCCGATCGGCGAGCCCTACCCGCTGCTGGGGATCCTGGCGGGCTGCGTCGAGCTGCAGGACGTCGCGAGCCGGGCGGGCCTGGCGGCGATGGCGGCCCACATGCCGGAGGGGCCCTTCCGCGACGAGCTGGCCGACCTCGCCGGGACCGACGACGGGTCGAAGGCCCGCTACCGCGAGAAGATCGCGGTCCCGCGGCGCACGCTGCTCGACGTGCTCGAGGAGCACCCGGAGTGCGACCTCCCGTTCGCGGAGTACCTCGACCTCCTGCCGCCGCTGCGACCGCGCTACTACTCCATCTCGTCGTCGCCGACGATGAGCTCCGCCGCCGCGGTGACCGTCGGCGTGCTCGAGGGCCCGGCGCGCAGCGGGGACGGCTCGACGTTCCGCGGGGTCTGCTCCGGGCACCTGAGCGCGGTGCCCGAGGGCGGCACCGTGTTCACCTTCGTCCGGCAGCCGAGCATCGCCTTCCGGCCACCGGAGAACCCGCACGTGCCGATGATCATGATAGGCGCCGGCACCGGGATGGCCCCGTTCCGCGGGTTCCTCCAGGAGCGGGAGTCGTTGCGGGCCCGCGGCGTCCCGATCGCCAGGTCGCTGCTGTTCCTCGGCTGCCGGGACCCCGAGGACGACCTGCTCTACGCCGACGAGCTCAAGGGCTACGAGGCCGACGGCGTCGCGACCCTGATCCCGGCGTGCTCGCGGGTGAAGGGCTACCCGCACCGCTACGTCCAGCACGCCCTCGAGGCGTCGGCCGACCAGGTGTGGGAGGCACTGCAGGACGAGGCCGTCGTCCTCGTGTGCGGCAACGCCTCGACCATGGCTCCCGGTGTCCGCGCCGCCCTCGTCGCGGTGTTCCGCGCCAAGACCGGGGCCGGCGAGTCCGACGGCGAGGCCTGGCTCGCGGGCCTGCGGGCGAGCGACCGCTACCTCGAGGACATCTGGGGCGAGACGGCGGTCGTGTAGGGGCTCACCCGTCGAGCACCGTCCGCAGGGTCGCGGCGAACTCGTCCGGCTTGCCGGCGTAGCCGAACTCGCCGTCGAGGAAGCCGCCGTGGTGGCTGGGGAAGACGACCGCCCGCCCGCCGAGCAGGGCGGCGGACACCTCCGCGGTGCGCGCGGTGACCGTGCCCGCCGACTCCTCGCCGAAGGCGACCACCACGCGGGTGGGCGCGGCGGCCAGGGCCTCGACGTCCGGGCGGTAGCTGCTGATCGCCCATGCCCGGTCCGAGAGCAGGGGGTCGTCGCGCGAGCCGTCGTCGCCGGCCGGCATCCCGAACTGTGCGGGATCGGGAGCCGGGCGGGCGAGGAACTCCTCGGTGAACTCACCCTGCCACGAGGTCATCGCGATGAACGCGGCCATGCCGGCGCCCCATCCCCTGGCCTCGTAGACGTCCCGGACGGCGGCCCGGGCGCGCTCGGCGGCCGCGGCGTCGGGCAGCACGGAGAGGATCGGCGGCTCGTGCGCGACGAGGGTGGTCACGTCGCCGGGATGCGCCGCGACCAGGGCCAGCGCGGTGACGGCACCGCCGCTGCTGGCGAACAGTTCGACCGGGCCGGCGCCCAGGTGCTCGACGAGCGCGTGGACGTCCGCGGCCTGGGCCTCCGGGGTCTGGTCCACCCGGCCGTCCTTGCGGACGCTGCGGCCCAGCCCCCGCGGGTCGTAGGTGACGACCGTCCGGTCGGGGAACCGGGCGGCGAGCGCCCGGAACCCGCCGGCGTCCATCGGCTGGCCGATCAGCAGCAGCGGCGGGCGGCCGTCGGCGGTCGGCAGCGGTCCCTCGACGTCGTAGGCGAGAGCGACCTCGGGTGTCTCCAGCACGTGACTCGGCATGCCCGGTGGACCGCCCCCCGGCCCGGAACTCATCGGCCCGCGGGGCGGCGTCGCGTCAGCCGAAGGTGAAGACGTAGGCCTGGGCGCCGGCGTCGAGGAAGGTGATCTCGACGGTGCGGTCGGCGACCGGGCCGTCCTGGCGGACCAGCTGGTACAGCCGGTCCTCGGTGACGGTCCCGGCGCCGCGCCCGTCGACGTCGAGCCCGGCGGAGCCGTCCGGCGGCCGCCCGTCGACCCGCACGCGGAAGTGCACCGGCGCCTCCGTGCGGGAGCCCAGCACGAGGTTGAGGTCCCGCCCGCGGAAGCGGTGCAGGATCCGCCCGTCGGGCTCGCCGAGCGTCGCGCTCTGGCTCCCCACCGTCCAGTCGCCCGAGAGGGCCCACTGGTTGAGCGCGAGCCGCGGCGGCTCGGCGTAGACCCGGCCGCGGTCGGGGGAGATGCCGCCCGGGGAGGCGAAGCCGGTGGCCCGGGCGTAGCCGACGTAGGTCTCGGGCGAGCCGAGCCGGTCCCAGTCGGCGGCGCGGAACACGCCGTCGGGCTCGACGGCCACGAGGTCGTCGGCGACGCCGTCGTGCCCGGCCTCGGCCAGCAGTTGCTGGATCACCCGCTCGGACCGCTCGTAGTCCTCCTCGCCGAAGTGGTGGTGGCGGATGCGCCCCCCGGCGTCGACGAAGTAGAGGGCGGGCCAGTAGGCGTTGTCGAAGGCACGCCACACCACGAAGTCGTTGTCGACCGCCACCGGGTGCTCGATCCCCAGGTCGCCGAGGGCGGCCCGGATCTTCGCCAGATCGTGCTCGAACGGGAACTCCGGCGAGTGCGCCCCGATCAGGACCAGCCCGGCGTCGCGGTACTTCGCGGCCCACGCCCGAACGTAGGGCACCGTGCGCAGCCAGTTGATGCAGGAGAAGGTGCAGAACTGGACCACGACGACCCGCCCGCGCAGCCCGGCCGGCGTCAGCGGGGCGGAGTTCAGCCAGGCCGTGGCGCCGGCGAGCTCCGGGAGCTCGCCCTCGACGGGCAGCTCCGCCGTCGCGGTCACCGCAGCGACCTGAAGGTCGCCCGGACCTCCGCCGAGAACGTCTGCGGCTGCTCCCAGGCGGCGAAGTGGCCCCCTTCCTCGACCTCGTTGAAGTGGACGAGCTTCGGGTAGGCCCGCTCCGCCCAGCTCCGCGGGGCCGGGTAGAGCTCGTCGGGGAAGACGGTCACGCCGACCGGGATCTCGACGCCCCGGGCGTCGAAGAAGGCACCCGTGTTCTCCCAGTAGAGGCGCGCGGAGGAGATCGCGGTGTTCGTCAGCCAGTAGTGGGTGACGTTGTCGAGGACGTCGTCGCGGGACAGGCCGCCGGGCCGGCCGGCGAAGGCGCGCGCGATGAGCTGGTAGCTGCGGACGTCGTGATCGATCATCCACGCCGCGAGGCCGACGGGGGAGTCGACGATGCCGTAGAGGGTCTGGGGCCGGTTGGCCATCTCGATCGCGTAGCCGACGCCGGTCCTGAAGAAGTCGGCCAGCGTCTCGTAGGCCGTCTTCTCGGCGGCGGAGAGGCCGGCGGGCGGCGGGTCGCCGAGCTGGAGGGCCTTCGAGATGTCGGCGGGAACCGTCGCCGGCATGTTGGTGTGGATGCCGAGCAGGCCGGGGGGCTCGAGCAGGGCCATCCGCTCCGTGACGGCGTTGCCCCAGTCGCCGCCCTGCGCGACGTACCGCCGGTAGCCGAGCCGGCTCATCAGCTCGACCCAGGCGCGGGCGACGCGGACGGGGTCCCAGCCGGTCTCGGTCGGCTTCCCCGAGAACCCGTACCCCGGCAGCGAGGGGATGACGAGGTGGAACGCGTCTGCGGCGCTCGCGCCGTGCTCCGTGGGCCGGGTGAGCGGGTCGATGATCTTCAGCTGCTCGACCGTCGAGCCCGGCCAGCCGTGCGTGACGAGGAGCGGCAGGGCGTCCTCGTGCTCGGAGCGGACGTGGATGAAGTGGATGTCGACGCCGTCGATCTCGGTGACGAAGTGGGGGAGGGCCGCGAACCGCTCCTCGAACCGGCGCCAGTCGTACTCCGTCGCCCAGTAGTCGGCGAGCGCCTGGATCGTCTCGAGCTGCACCCCCTGGGAGTCGTCCGGTTCCCGGTCGGGCCACTTCGTCGCTGCGACACGTCTGCGCAGGTCGGTGAGCTGCTCCTCGGGGACGTCGATCGTGAACGGGCGGATCGCGTCCCCGCCGGTCGTCGGGACGGTGGTTCCCATGGGCTCGCTCCAGGCGTCTGGTCTGCGGTGTGGACGGCCGTGTGGTCGGCCGTGGGCCGCGGGAGCCGCGTCGGGCTCCCCGAGGCGGCGACCAATGCTCCGGACCTGCGGGCGGGCGCCATCACCTCACGGAGGTGAACCGGCGACGGTTGGTGATGCGCCCGCCGGTGACGTGCCCCTGCGGTGACGAAGCGGGCGCCTGCCGCGAGGCCGGAGGGGTGGGCATCGTGGCAGGCGCCTGGTTCGACCGTCGCGGCTGCGCGAGGGGCGCCGCCCGGCACGCGCGGCGTCGGGAGGGCACGCCCGGCGGGCGACGCGTGAACGGGACCGCGAGGGTCCGGGGGACCGTAACCCGGCAGGCAGGGCGATCCAACCCCGATCTCGACGAGACAGTCGAAAAGACGACAGATGGTTCAGGGTGAGCTGAGCCACCGGTTCCAGTTGTTTCCACCGCGCAACTCGGGTCGGGCCGAGGTCACGTTGACTGATCTGAACAGTTGCACAGATGATGCATCCGGTCGCCCCGCCCGGGGAGGCGCGGACGGGAACGAGGTGACGCCGGATGCCACGACGGCGGGTGGCGCGACTGGTGGCCGCGATGGCCGGGGTGGTCGTGCTGGCGGCATGCGCAGGGCAGGGCGGCAGGACCGGAGCGGCCGGGACGGACGGCGAGCTGACCGTCGCGCTGCAGTTCCCGCCCCGCGCCGCGTACGCCTTCGACGCCGACGACGGCGCCCGGCTGCAGAGCCTCGGCGTGGCCGAGACGTTGACGACGGTCGACGACGCGGTGCAGCCCGCCCCGGGCCTGGCGACCTCGTGGGAGCAGACCGCGGACCCGCGGACCTGGCGGTTCGTGCTCCGGCAGGGCGTGACCTTCCACGACGGCAGCCCGCTGACCCCGGACGCCGTCGTCACGGCGCTCGGCCACATCGCCGGCGTCACGGCGCCGCCGCGGTCGATCCGCGGGATCGGGTTCGAGATCGCCGCGGACGGCGCGGACGCCGTACGGATCACGACGGCGGAGCCGGACCCGGTGGTTCCCTTGCGGATGAGCAGCGGGAACCTGGGGATCCTCGCGCCCGCCGCGTACGCCGGGGAGGCGCAGCCGAGCGTGATCCGGACGGGCACCGGCCCGTACGTGCTGGACACGGTGAACGGCACCGACTCCGCGGTCCTGGTGCGCAACGAGGACTACTGGGGCACGAAGGCCGGCGCCGCGCGGGTGACCGTGCGGTACGTGCCCGACCCGCAGAGCCGGGCGCTGGCCCTGCAGGCCGGCGACGTCCAGTTCGCCGAGGGGCTGCCCGTCGCGTCGCTCGACCAGCTGCGCTCGGCCGGCGTCGACGTCGCGGAGTACCCGGGCGCCCGCACGATCGAGCTGCTGCTCAACCAGTCCGCGGCGCCCTTCTCGGACCTGCGGGTGCGACAGGCCGTGACGAAGGCGATCGACCGGCCGGTGCTGGCCGCGCAGGTGCTGAGCGGCGCGGCGGCGCCGGCGGCGGATCTGTTCGGCGCGGCGGTGCCGTGGGGCGAGACCGCCCCGCCGCCGGGTGCCGACGTCGACGGCGCGAAGGCCCTGCTCGCCGAGGCCGGGTACGGCCCCGGCCGGCCGCTGCAGGTACGTCTGTGGACCTTCCCGAACCGCCCCGAGATGCCCGTCCTGGCGGGCGCGATCCAGTCGATGCTGGCCCGGGCCGGGATCGGGGTGGAGGTGACCGTCGGGGACTACGCCGCGCAGGAGCCGGAGGTGCTCGCGGGGCGGTTCGACATGTACCTCAACTCCCGCAGCTACCTGTCCGACCACGCGGACGCGACGAGCACGCTGACCTCGGACTACACCTGCGGCGGCAGCTACAACATCGACCACTACTGCTCGGCGGCCTACGACGCGCTGATCGACCGGCTGCCGACGGTCACCGACACGGCCGAGCGCCGGCAGCTGTTCGCCGAGGCGGCCAGGTTGCTGACCGCCGACGCCGTCGGCGTGATGGTCGTGCACCCGCTCAACACCGCGGGCTCGCGCGGGGTGAGCGGCTTCAGGCCGGACCCGCTCGGGGTGCGGCCCGTCCTGCCGCCGCTGTCGCGCACCGACGCCTGAGTGCTCGGTCCGCTGCTGCGGCGGCTGCTGCCGCTCCCGCTGGTCCTGCTGGCCGCGTCGGTCGTGGCGTTCGCGCTGCCCCGGATGATCGGCGGCGACGTCACCCGGGCCGTGCTCCGCGCCCGGGTCGCCTCCGACGCGCCGGGCCCCGAGGTGACGGCCCGGGTCACGGCGGAGCTCGGGCTCGACGGCCCGGTCGTCGGGCAGTACGTGCGGTGGCTCGGCGCCGTGCTGCGGGGCGACCTCGGGATCGGGTTCGTCGCGCGCACCCCGGTGATCGACCAGCTCGGCTCGGCGCTCGGCGTATCGGGGCTGCTCACCGGCGCCGCGCTCGGGCTCGCGGCGGTCCTGGGGATCCCGGCCGGGGTGCTCGCCGCGCGGTGTCCCGGTGGCCTGCTCGACCGCGGGCTGTCCGCCGCCGGCGTCGCGGGGATCGCCGTGCCGGAGTTCGTCCTGGCGCCGTGGCTGGTCCTGGTGTTCGCGGTGGGCGCGGGGGTGCTCCCGGCGATCGGCTGGGGCGGCCCGCAGCACCTGGTGCTCCCGGTGCTCACGCTCGCGGCCTACCCGGCCGCGCTGGCGGCGCAGCTCGTGCGGGCCGAGACGATCGACGTGCTCGGCCGCGACCACGTCCGCCTGGCCCGGGCGAAGGGGCTGCCGGAGCGTCGGGTGCTCTGGCGGCACGCCGCCCGGCTCGCGCTGACCTCGGTGACCTCGCTGTCCGGGATGTTCGTGGCCGGCCTCCTCGGCGGAGCCGTCGTGGTGGAGACCGTGTTCGGGATCCCCGGGGTGGGGCGGCTGCTGCTCGACGCCGTCCTGGCCCGGGACCTGCCCGTGGTCCAGGCCGGCACGCTCGTCCTCGTCGCCGTGGCGATGGTCGCCGGGATGGTCGCCGAGGTCGTGCAGCTCGCCCTCGACCCGGTCGCCCACGACCGGGAGGCCGACCGGTGAGGTGGGTCGTCGGGGCCGCGGCCGGGCTCGTGCTCCTGGTCGGCCTCGGGCCCCTGCTGCTGCCCGACCCGGTGGCCACGGACTTCGCGGCGATCCTGCGCCCGCCGTCGACCGCCCACCTGCTGGGCACCGACCAGCTCGGCCGCGACGTCGCCGCACGGCTGCTCGTCGGGGGCCGGCTCACGCTCGGTCTCTCGGCCGGTGCCGTCCTGGTCACCGGGGCCGTCGGGGTCGCGGTCGGGCTGACGTGCGGCTACGCGGGCGGACGTGGGGGACGGGCGGTGCTGCGCCTGACCGATCTGCTCGCGGCGCTCCCGACGGTGCTGTTCGGGCTGCTCGCCGCGGTCGTCCTCGGATCCGGCCCGGGCTCGTTGCTGGTCGCGGTGGTCGTCGTCGGGTGGACGCCCTTCGCGAGGCAGGCCTACCAGTTGACCGTGCGGGAGGTCGGACAGGGCTACGTCGAGGGCGCGGCCGCGCTCGGGGCCGGGCGCGCCCGCGTGCTCGGCGGGCACGTGCTGCGCAACGTCGCCGGCCCGCTCGTCGCCCACGGCTGCGTGCGCTTCGCCGGGACGCTGCTCACCGTCTCCGGTCTGTCGTTCCTCGGCCTGGGCATCCAGCCGCCGACGCCGGAATGGGGCGCGATGGTCGCCGAGGGGCGGGAGTTCCTCTTCGCCGCCCCGCACGTCGTACTGGCCCCGTCGGTCGCCGTCGTCCTCGTCGCGGCGCTCGCGCTCGTCGTCGGGCGCGGGCTGGAGAACCCGGCCGGTCGTCGTTCGTGGACCGCACGTCGCGGTTCTTCCCTGCCGTCATCAGAATGAGGTACGGAAATGAGGTGTCGGGCGGCCGTTCGGAGTCCGGTGCTAATCTCGCGGCGTGAATGCGGCCGTCGTCAGGTCCGTCGGCGGTCTGCTGAATTCCGTCTTTCCGCTCCGTACCCGGCGGCGCGTCGCGACGGTCGAGGTCGCCGGTCTCGATATGCGGTGGGAAGAAAAGACGGGTAGGGCCTTCCCGCCGGAACCCGATCCCCGTGGACCCGCCGAGCACCGTGAATTCCGGCTGCACCTCACCCTGACCCTGCGGAACACCGCGGACCGCCCTCGGAGGATCACCGGGCTGCGGGTCGCCTGCCCGGCGAGCGCGCTCCTGCTGCTGTACGGACTGCCGTGGGTCCCTGGCACCGGAGAGCCCGCCGCTCCACCGCAGATCGGACCGATAGGCGCTGGTCAGGGCGTCGTCGTCGGGGCGGCGACCCTCCCGCATCCCCGCGAGGATCCGGTCTTCGATCTCCGTGTGGACGTCGCTGACGCGGTTCCCGCCCACGCCGTCGCGCGCGTGCCGGTGGTCCTCGAACTCCCGGCCTTCGCGATCCGTCGGGACTACGGTCCCTACCCGTTGTACGTCCTCCAACTGGAACTGGAACTCGGCCGCGGCATGCTGCCCCTCGGGACGGTTCTCGCCGCGCCCGCCGGACCGATGCTCGACGGCGCGCTGGAGAAGGACGCGGAAAGTGTCCTCCGCGCGGAAACCCGCCGCGCACTCGCGCAGGAATCTCCGGGGGACGGTGTCGTCGAATTCGCGTCCTCACTGAACCGGCGGCTCTTCGACTGGGTCGCCCAGCGTCGCCGGACCGTCGAGACGACCCTCGCCGAGCTGTCCGAATTCGGGCCGTTCCACGTTGTCTGGGACCAACCGCTCACCGGTCGCGCCGAGCAGCTCGACCAGTACGTCGAGGGGATCGACAAGCGCCAGGCCGAGCTGCGGACCCGGCTCTTCGACCGCCGCCCCTAGCCTCGCCCGTGCCGACGGTCACGGCCGGCCTGCGATCGTCGTCGGAGCCGGGTTGAAGGCGCCGGCGCGACGGTGATCGCACCGCGGCCGGCATGCCGTGGGGCGGGATCACCGCCTGCGGACGGTGAGGCGGTGGTGATCAGTTGTCGTCGGGGAAGGCGAGCACGCGGGCTCTGCGTCCTGGGACGGCAGCCTCGGGATCGGTGAACAGGTGCTACGCACTGGGTACAGGCAGAGCGCCTTCTCTACAGCCCGTGGCATCCGTCAGGAAGCCTCCGCCGAAACCCGTTCGGCGATCGCGGCCAGCACTGCTAACTTCTCGGAGGCCGTGCGAGAGAACGAGGAGGTGGTACCCGTGAACGCTGTATCGACATGGGTGCTCCCCTCCGGGGTCACGGTCGGGCGATAGGTCGTCCGGGAGCGCCGTTCACGCGCACTCCCGAAAGGCACGACCATGCGATTCACCTCCGAGCAGCGCCTCGACGACGGCGTTCTCGAACGCGAATTCACCCTCGGTGAGATCCCCGGCATCCTGTGGACGCCCGGGTCCGTATCCGCACCGGCCCCGCTGATCCTGCTCGGCCACCCTGGCGGACTGCACAGGATGTACCCCCGACTGGTCGCCCGGGCCCGACACTCCGCCGCGGAGGGCTTCGCCGCGGCCACCCTCGAGCTCCCCGGGAGCGGTGACCGGCCCCGCTCCGCCGCCGCCGAGGAGGCCCGCGCCGACCTGCGCCGGGCGCTGGCGGCCGGCGAGCCGGTGGACGACGAGATCGTCGACCGGCTCGTCCTCCCGCTGGTCGAGAAGGCGGTCCCGGAATGGCGGGCCGCCCTGGACGCCCTCCTTTCGCTGCCCGAGATCGGCGGCCCGGTCGGGTACTCGGGAGGGGTGATCGCCATCGGAATTCGGCTGGCGGTGGTCGAGCCGCGCATCTCGGCCGCCCTTCTGTTCGCCGGGAGTTACGTGCCCCGCAGGATGTTCGAGGAGGCCCGGCAGGTCACCATCCCGTTGCAGGTCCTGTTGCAGTGGGACGACGAAGGAAACGACCGGCAGATGGCCCTGGACCTGTTCGACGCCTTCGGCGCCAAGGAGAAGACGCTGCACGCCAATATGGGCGGGCACACCGGCGTCCCGCACTTCGAGGGCGACGACGCGACCCGGTTCTTCGCCCGGCACCTGAGGTGAGGCGGACCGTCAGAGCGGCAGCAGACGGCAGGCGGTGTCGGCCAGGATGCCGCAACGCTCCCGATTCGGCGACGGCCGCTGTGGGGTCGGGGGCGTGCTGCTCGACCAGCGCGAACGCTCAGAGTCGAGCTGAATGAGCGGGTGCGTAGCGGCGCCACCGAGTGCGGGCAGGAAGGACTCGGCGGCATCTCGGCCAGCAGAGTTGGCGCCCTGCCCGGACGACAGCCGTTCATCCCACGGGCGTGAGTACCGGTGGTGGTCGTCGTCGGGGTGTTCTGGTGCGGTCGATCCAGCTCGGCGGGAGGAACTCGGGCAGCCCATCGACCATCCGGACTTCCCAGTGGGAGTGGTGGATCAGCCGGTGGTGGACGGTGCAGAGCATGACGAGGTTGCCCAGGCTGGTCGGGCCGCCGTGTTGCCATTCGCGCACGTGGTGGATCTCGCACCAGGACGGTGGGCGGTCGCAGCCGGGAAACGCGCAGCCGCTGTCACGAACCGTGACCGCCCGGCGCAGCCCGTCCGGGACGGTGCGGGAGACCCGCCCGACGTCGAGCGGAACCCCGGTGCCGTCGAGCACCACCGGGATGACCGCCGCGTCACACGCCAACTGGCGCAGGGTCTGCGGGGTGAGCTGGCCGCCGAACTCCAGCGATGCGCTCGCCGGCCGCCGCTCGAGGTCCTCGAGTCGGACGGTGACGGTCAACTGCGGGCGACGGCCGCCGGTTTCGGGCAGCCGCCCGCGAGACAGCACCTGCGCGCACACCTCGGCCAGCGCCTCGGCCTGCCGCTCGGCCGCGCTGCGCTGGTCGTCGGCGTCGCGCGGGGCGGCGCCGGCATCCACCGCGGCGGCGATGGCGTCGAACAGTGCGGCGTCGTCGTAGCGGCCGGTGAGCTTGCCGCCGGGGCGGGTGCGGAAGCGCGAGAGCCGCAGCTCGTTGAGCTGCGCGGGTGGGGTGTCGTCGGGTTCGGGCCCGTCCTGGTCGAGAATCTCGAGGAGCTGGGTGCCCCAGGTGTGTAGCTCGGAGGGTGTGTAGATCGCGGCGTTGGCGGCGAGTTGGACTTCGGCGCCGGCCCAGGTCTCGGGGGCGAGTCGGCGGGCGGGGCCGCTGTCCAGCAGCCGGGCGATCACCTCGACGTGGCGGAGCCCGGCCTCGCCGGAGGCGAACACGGTCGCGGTGGCAGGAAGTCGGGCCGGCAGCGGAACGCCGTCGAGCCCGATCTGTTCGCAGACGTTCTCGGCGGCGATCACGCGGCGGCGGGCCTCGAAGCGTTCCCAGCCGAGCAGATCGGAGAGTGCGCCGGTGGGCGAGCGGTAGCCGCGCTCGGCGAACACACCGCGCCGCTGGAGATCGGCGGTGGCGTCGACCACGGCCCGGTCCAGGAAGCGTCGGGCTTCCTCGTAGGCGACCAGCGCGGCGATGAGGTCGTCCGGTGCGGCGCTGGGTCCGGCGGTATCGGTCAGCTGCGCGATGGCCTGCTGGAGGCGCTCGCGCGCGGTGCCGACGGGCCCTGCGTCCATGCCCTGATCATACTCGAACCGATGTTCGAACACTGGTCAATCGCCGCAGATCAGCGACCTTTCACCGCGTGGTCTCAACACCTCTCGAGCAGGGCTTCGGAGGGACGACCGCTCGTCGTCGCTCCCTACGGGAAGACCCGGGTCGTCCCGACTTCCGCCCACGCCGTCGAGGAGCGACGCCGGCACCGGTCCCTGTACGTACCTCTCCGTATTGGGTGGGGTGCGGGGCGCGCCCATCCTGTCCGGTGCGCCCCGGCCGGCCGACCGGGGCCACGGATGCACCACGAGGAGGCGCACCATGCTGGGTGATCGACTGGGCGAGTCCGCCGGCAAGATCACGAGCGTCCGCATCCTCCCCTCGGAGGGGGAGCAGGTCTGGCTCGAGGTGTCCTTCCAGGGCCGCGGGAACCTGCTGGGCCAGGAGATCACGGACACCGGGACCTACCGCCAGACGATCCGGCGCGGCGGGGTCCTCTACGGCGAGGGCCACGTCCTGATGATGTCGCCGGCCGGTGATCTCGTCGACTGGGTCGGCGGCGGAGTGGGCCGGCCGACGGGCCCGGGCTACAAGGCGAGCTTCGGCGTCTTCGGTACCGCGCAGACGAGGTCGGAGAAGCTCGGACGGCTCGGCGAGGTCGCGGACGTGATCGAGTACGAGGTCGAGGAGGACGGGAGCTACCGCTGGACCATGTGGGAGTGGACCGGCGGCGGACTGACCGAGTCGCAGGCCGCGGCGGCCCAGTAGCCGGTCGAGCTGTCGTTCGAGGCGGTCGAGGACTGGACCAACCCGGCCGGCAACGTCCTCGGCGCGTTCGTCGCGGCGATGCTCTACGACGTCGTCGGGCCCGCCCTGCTCGCCACCCTGGAGCCCGACGAGTTCCAGTCGACCCTCGAACTCGGCGTGCACTTCCTGCGCCCGGTCCGGCCGGGCCGGCTGACCGGCCGCGGCCGGGTCGCGCACCGGCGCGGGGACGTCGCCCACCTGGAGGGCTCCCTGCACGACCCGGACGGCACGACCGTGGCCACGGCCACCGCGACGGCGCGGGTCATCCCCCTCGCCGAGGCCCGCGACGCGGTCTGAGCCGGCCAGCCGCTGACGGACGGTGCTCAGGCCCGCCGGGCGACGGCGGCGATCCCGGCGACCAGCGCGAAGAGCGGGAAGACCAGGGCGCTGCTGTAGGGCAGGCCGATCGCCAGGGTGGCGACGAGCGAGGCCCCGGCCAGGACCAGGCCGACGATCCCGACCGCCTTGGGCAGCAGCGCGCCGCGCAGGGACAGCACGCCGGCCGCGGCCATCACGCCCAGCGCGGGCAGGTAGGTGCCGGTGGAGATCTGGTCGGCGAGGACCGCGGCGGTGGCGCTGGCCTCGGTCGTGTACATGGACTGGTCCATGGCGCCCGGGGCGCCGCCCGCGGCCACGTAGCGCATGAGCACCCCGACCGTCGTGGTCGCCAGCAGGGCGATCGACGACCAGCGCAGCGCCTCCACCCAGCCCGGGCGCGCCGACGCCGTCGCGGCGGCCCGGCGGCAGAGGCCGAGGGTGAACAGCGTCGTCGCGATCACGGCGACCAGGCCGAGCCCGGCGCCGAGCCGGATCAGCAGCTCCGGGTTCATGTTCTCGACGATGAAGGCCCCGGGCTTGACCTCCTGGTCGGTGAAGGTGCCGGGGCCCTGCGCGAGGAACGCCGTGGCGCCGCCCGCCGTCAGCGCCGCGACGATGCCGGCCCACCCCCAGCCGGTGGTGCGGGCGGTCGCGGGGGCGGCGAGGGTGCTGGTCATGATGGGTTCTCCCTGGTCCGGAGGGTGTCGCGGGTTCGTGATCACACTGTCCGAAGCAGGACCGCGGACCCAGGGCGCCAACTCGTCGATCTTGTGCGGCCAGCCTTCGGTGCCGGGTGGTGGTGGCCTCACCCCGACGGGCCGGGTCCTCCGGCCCCGCGAGCCGGGTCCGCGGTCCCTGCCGGGGCACCCGCACCGCGCCGACGCTGGCCGGCATGACGGACACCGCGTACCCGGTCCGGGTCACAGGGCAGCTCGAGGGCGAGCCGTCGCGCTGGCTCTGGCTGGTCAAGTGGCTGCTGCTCGTGCCGCACGTGATCGTGCTGGCCGTGCTGGTGTTCGCGTGCTGGGTGGTCACCGTGGTCGCGTTCGTCGCGATCCTCGTGTCCGGCCGGTATCCGCGGGCGCTCTTCGAGTTCTCCGTCGGAGTGCTGCGCTGGGGGTGGCGGGTCGCGTACTACGGCTACGGCGCCAACGGCACCGACCGCTATCCGCCGTTCACGCTCGCCGACCGCCCCGACTACCCGGCCCGGCTGGAGATCGACCCGCCCGAGCGGCTGTCCCGCGGACTCGTGCTGGTGAAGTGGTGGCTGCTGGCGCTGCCGCACTACCTCGTGCTGTTCTTCCTGGTCGGGGGCGGCGGCACGGTCGTGTGGCGGGTCGGCACCACCGCCCCGACCCAGTTCGACGGCGGCCTGCTGACCGTGCTCGTCCTCGTCGCCGTCCTGGCGCTGCTGGTCACGGGGCGCTACCCGCGCGGGCTGTTCGACCTCGTGGTCGGCTTCGACCGCTGGGTGCTGCGCGTCGCGGCCTACGCGGCCCTGCTGACGGACGCCTACCCGCCGTTCCGCCTCGACCAGGGCGCCACGGAGCCCGCCGTCCCGGGCGACGAGGCGGCCGAGCCGTCGGTCCCGCCGGCGGGAGCGGTCCGATGATGTGGGGGGTCGGGGGCATGACGACGATCTGGCTGGTCGCCGTGATCCTCGTGCTGGTCGCCGCCGCCGTGGGGGCCGCCGCGGGCGCGGCCCTCGTGGCGCGGCGCGGGATCACCGCCGACGACATCGATCCCGACCGGGCCCGCCGCATCCTCGACGAGCGGCTGGCGATGGGGGAGATCGACGTCGCCGAGCACGAGCGCGTCCGCGCGGCCCTCGAGCACCGCGAGCCCAGCGGCTCCTGATCCCAGCCCCGCAGCTCACGGGTGCAGCAGGACCGACCGCAGCGGGCGGCGCGGCGTGGGCTCCAGCGGCGGCGCCCCCGGCGCGGGGAAGCCCAGCCGGATCACGAGCTGCGGGTGCTCCGCGATCCTCAGCGCCGAGCGCAGGCCTTCCCGCGCCGTCGGCATCTCGACGGCCTGGCTGAGGGGGTCGGTGGCGAGGCCGCCGCGGGTCGCGGTGAGCAGCACTGCGCTGGTCGCCTCCCCGGCCGCCAGCCGCGCCGCGAGGTCGTCCTCCGGCGTCGCCAGCACCATCAGCAGGCCGCCGTCGGGGCCGAGACCCCGGCCGGGGGACAGGGTGCCGGACGGGAAGCGCTGCAGCTCCGGCTCGTCCCACTGCCCGGTCCGGACGGGCACCGCGGTGGGCGGCACCCCGTCGGCGGCGTCGGCGTAGCGGCGGGTCCACATCAGCAGCTCGGCGAGGTAGCCCGGCTCGTGGCGCTGCTCGCGAGCGGCCCGGCCCAGGACGTCGGTCATCCGGGTGAGGACGGCGGAATCGGTCACCGGCACCGCCACGACGCCCAGCTCACCGGCGCGTTCGACGAGCGCCGCCACGTGTGCCGCGGGCACGGGCTCCGGGGAGTACCGGCGCCGGTCGGTGTGCCGCCGCGCGAGCTGGCCGAACAGGGCGGCCGCGGCCCGGTCCGGTTGCCCGTCGACGAGCCGGACCGTGGCCAGGTGCCAGAGGTGGTCGGGATCGGGGAACCGGTCGATCTCGACGGCGCCGCCGAACCCCGCGGCGGCCACCCGCAGGTGGTGGAGGGCCGCGCCGCAGCTGATCACGAGGTCCCGGCGGTCCGGGTCCGTGCCCGGCAGGTGCCGCGCGGGATCGGCGTGCAGTTCGACCTCACGTGCGCGCAGCCGCCAGCGCCAGGGCTGGGTGTTGTGCACCGAGGGTGCCCGGAGCGCGAGCTGGACGGCCCGCTCCAGCAGGCCGGCGGTGACGTCCGTGGACATGACGGGCCCGGTCAGGGGACGACGCGGCCGAGCCGGCGCCCGGCGAAGTCGACGGCGACGCCGTCGGCCCGGGTGGATCCGATGCGGACGCGGGCGAAGTCGCGCACCTGCCCGTTCCCGTCCACGGTCCCGATGCGGACGCCGCTGTCGTCGACGACGATCGCGGTGGAGGCGGTGGGCATGGTCGCTCCCGGGGGGCGTCGAGGTGCCGGACGCCTCCACGATCGTCCGGCTCCGCCCTGGTCACCAGGGTCGAACGGAGAGCCCTCGGCGGCCCTCCGTCCCTAGGAGTCCCGATCTCCCGACGGGTCCTCCGGCTCGGGCACGGCGACGAGCACCGGGCAGCCCGCGAGCCGGATCGCGGTGCGGGTGGTGGACCCGAGCAGGTGCCGCCGCCCCCGCCCGGCCCCGACGACGAGCAGGCTCGCCCGGTCCGACCTCTCGACCACGGCCTCGTACTTCGGCTCGCGCACCACCCGCAGGGTCGTCGGCACGCCGGGTCGGGAGGCCTCGAGGGTGTGCAGGAGGCGTTCGAGGGCGTCGCGCGCCTCCGCGGCGCCGCCGGGGTTGCGGGCCGCGTGCAGCACCTCGAGCCCGACGCCGTGCCGGGCCGCGGCCCGCCGGGCCTGCCGGAGCACGACGACGTCGGCGGCGGGATCGCCCACGGCCGCGACGACCGGGCCGCGCGGCGTCCCCGTCCGGGGCACGACCACGACGGGCCCGCCCGCCCGCGAGGCGAGGTCCAGGGCGAGCGACCCGACGAGTGCGTCCGTCGGGTGCCCGGACCCGGCGAGCCCGACGACGAGGAGCCCGCCCAGCCGGCCCGTGTCCCGCGACGTCGCGACCAGGGCGGCGAGTGGTTCGTCCGCCACCAGGACCGTCCGGGCCTGCACGTGCGGAGCGTGCCGGTGGGCGACGGTGTAGGCACGGGCGAGGATCCGCCACGCGTGGGCGTGCAGGGACCCCGTCGACCCCGCTGCGTAGGGCGCCGCGTGCAGGAGCGTGAGCCCCGCACGGCGGACGGCGGCCTCGGCGGCCGCCCAGCGGACCGCCCGCAGGCCCGCGTCGGTGCCGTCGACGGCGACCGTGACGCCGTTGCGTTCGGCCGTGGGACCGGGAAGGGGCTGGGGTGCGGTCATGGGGGCGGTCATCGGTGCTCCGTAAGGTTGTTGATGTTCGGGACGAGGTGTTCCGGACGCCCGCGACGGCAGGGTGTGGCTGATCGGTTCTTGTCGTTGGTGGCTTCTGAGGAG